>JBAQDE010000035.1:0-24841 GCA_049294595.1 Rhodoferax sp.
GGACATGGCCGTGCGCGCCGTGGCCTTTGCCGCCGTCGGCACCGCCGGCCAGCGCTGCACCACCGCGCGCCGGCTCATCGTGCACGCATCTGTGCACGCCGATCTGGTGTCCCGCCTGACCCGCGCCTTTGCCAGCTTCACCATCGCCTCGCCACTGGAAGACGGCACGCTGGTCGGGCCACTGATCGACCAGGCCGCGTTCGACGGCATGCAGGCCGCACTCCAACAAGCCCGCGAGCAGGGCGGTGTGGTCACGGGTGGCGAACGCGTCTTGCAAGACCGCTACCCAGACGCCTACTACGTGCGCCCGGCCCTGGTGCAAATGCCAGCGCAAACGGCCGTGGTCTGCCACGAAACCTTTGCACCCATCCTGTATGTGATGCAGTACACCGATCTGGCGGACGCCATCGCCATGAACAACGCCGTGCCCCAGGGCTTGTCGTCATCCATCTTCACGACCGATGTGCGCGAGGCCGAGCAATTCATGTCCGCGGCCGGCTCGGACTGTGGCATTGCCAACGTGAACATTGGCACTTCCGGCGCGGAGATCGGTGGGGCCTTTGGTGGGGAGAAGCAGACCGGGGGTGGACGCGAGTCGGGCTCGGATGCGTGGAAGAGCTACATGCGCCGGGCGACGAATACGGTCAATTACTCACGGGAGTTGCCGTTGGCGCAGGGGGTGCGGTTTGATTTGCAATAGGTACAGTTGACTACTGTCTTCTTTGCGTCACCCTGGACGCCCCTCTGCGAGGGACGCAAGCCGTTTGACCTGAACTTCACCCAAATGGGTGGTCCAACGCGAGTATTGTTGCTTTCACTAAAGGGGTAGAACTTTTTGGCCATCCGATTGACCAATCTTTCGTTGCCAAGCGGCCTTGTTTCCAAACTTGCCGGGAACTTGCTCAAGTTGATCGCGATCCCGAAGTCTGTAGAAAACTTCTTTCATTGTGTTTTCGGACTTAATGCCTGTAATGTCTCGACCGATGGAGTTCGTTATCTCAGTGTTGCATTCAAGATAATCCATAACGAGTTGCTCTGGCGATCCAAGACTCTCATGACGAAGGATTACCAAGACAGAATTCTCACGTTCTTCGATGAGCGGTTTTCTTAGTCGCAACTTGTCCATCGCCTCGAATGTCGTGCGGAGGCCTTCTCCAACGTCTTTGTTTGGAGGGTTTTTAAACTTGTTCACCAAGCGGACAAGTTTTGGATTGCGAGCGAATTGGGTTTTAGTTATCAAGTCGACGGTTACGTGGCCTGGTAGCCGCCCGGGACTTTCAATCTCGACACGATTGTCAAAGATCCGGACCTGGACATCTGCTGCAATGCTGTAGTCTCGATGAAGGACCGCATTTGTCAGAACTTCGTGCAACGCTTCCTCGGGATAGACAATGGGTTCGAGTCCATTCGGGCCGAGCTTCTTGATTTGTTCAATTAGTTCCTTGCACTTGTCGACTGTGTCGTACACAAGGGAGTAGATTGGGCCTTCTATCGTCAGGGGATCAAAAGCTAAAAAGTCACGCTCACCGTGCTCTTTCGTTTGATATCGAAGAATCTTGATCGCCGACCTTTTGGGAAGAATTGCTTGTGGCAGGTCGCTGTAGAGAAGAACGCCAGCAACTGTCGCGCGACCATCTACTAATACCTGTTGTTTAGAAAGCCATTGGTCCGGCTCTGCGGATGGCACCACGTCAAGCAAGAATTCAAGGATGGTAATGGAGTTAGCAATGTCATCGATCTTGGCATTAGTGAGTTCATCTTCGAATGACTTGATTCCTTTGTCATACTTGAGCCTCTCTATGGCACCTTCTCCATCGACGGGAAGACTTTGGGCACTTCGGCGGACGTATACCTTTCCGTTTGAAGCGGATACGATTTCCTTTGTTTTGGACATCGTCAGATGTAAGACGAGCCCGTGGGCAGCAACAGAGCTTAGAAACTCGGCATCGTAATGATTGCCAAGTGGACTCATGCTCTCGATGACTTGAATATGGGCGTTGGCCGCCTCTTGATTGGCAAAGCCGCTCCAGCTGCGTTCCTTCCCTTGTTCACCTTCGATCTCTTCAATCCCTATGAACAGCTCACCACCGCTCGTATTGCAGAAGGCGGACGCTGTTTTGGTCAGACTGCCAGGCGCAATATCAATACTTTTCAAGTCGATGAAGTGCGATTCTTCGACTTGGAGCAGTGCAGTTAATTGCTCCGGATTGATGGTCCTAAGTGGAAATGGCATGTTGTGTCCTTGGCTATAGATAGCTACCGTGCTGTGATCGTCCGAAACGCCGGCTATTCCAGCGCATCCGGCTAGGCAAGAGAGCACCACTTCTTTGTAAATGCATAACCCCATCAAGCGCCAAAGCGCATACTGTAATAGTCTGCAACGAACCTAGCTGAGAAATGAATAGCCTTGCCGTCCCTGTCGATGTGACCGCTTATGCTGGCAGCTTGGTTTGTGTCGGGTGCTCCGCCCCGACTCAACGTGGGGAAACTATAGCCCAGCGTCGGTAGCGTATCAATGGGTTGGAGCTTCACAGGTTGGAGGCCTTGCCGCGCAACGTGCCGGTGCCGAATCGTTTTTGATGAAAATGGGCTGTAGCCCTCGTGGATATTTATTAGTTTGCTATGAAAGTAGTAGCTATTTCGTCAACGGTGAGTCGCTGTCCAACACGTCCAGCCGCTAATACTGGCCTTCGCCAGTAGCACCTGAAAACCCACCGCAGCACGAACAGGCCAGCCGCGCTATGCTGGCGGCCTTGCCCGCGCAAGTCGCCGGCCCCTGAAGGAGTTTGCCTTTGAATCCTCGCGTTCTTTCACCCCTGGTGCTGTTGCTTCTCGCGCTGCTGAATGGGCCTGCCGCCCATGCTGCCCAGCCACCGCGCATCAGCCAGGCCGACATCATCAAACAGTCCGCTCCCAGCGACTGGCGCCGCCTGGTCCCCGACAACACCCTGGTCATGGAGGTGCAGGGCAAGCCCGTCATCATCGAACTGGCGCCGCGCTTTGCGCCCCGCCATGTGGCCAACATTCGCACGCTGGCTCGCGAGGGCTATTACACCGGCTCGGCCATCGTGCGTGTGCAGGACAACTACGTCACGCAGTGGGCCGATCCGGCGGACGAGGAGAAGGGGAAAGACAAGCTCAAACCTCTGGGCACGGCGTTGGCCCAGTTGCCGGCCGAGTTCTCCATTGCATACAAGGGCCTGCCGCTGACCCGATTCACCGACCCGGATGGCTGGGCGCCCGTCAGTGGCTTTGTCGATGGCATGCCGGTGGCCGCCGATCCTGGCAAGAACAAGGCTTGGCTCGCCCACTGTTATGGCGTGGTGGGCGCGGCGCGCAGCGCCAAGCCTGACAGCAGCAACGGCACCAGCCTCTATGCCATCAACGGCCAGGGGCCACGCCAACTGGACCTGAACATCACCGTGGTGGGGCGCGTGGTCAAGGGCATGGACGTGTTGTCTGCATTGCCCCGTGGACCAGGTGCGATGGGGTTCTACGACAAGCCCGAGCTTTACGTACCCATCACCCGCGCCCGCATGCTGGCCGACATCCCGGCGGACGAGCAACCCGCCATCGAAATCCTGCGCACCGACACCGCCACCTGGCGCCAACTGGTGGAGGCAAGCCGCCACGCCATTGGTGGCTGGGCCGTGCGCAGTGCCCTGCACAGCAATATCTGTAACCGCAGCGTTCCCACACGCGATCTGACGACAAAGACCAACCCATGAGCACCGCAACCCTTGCCCCCCTGAACGCTACCTTCAAGCGCCTGCACCACTTCAGCCACCTGGCCTCCATCGCCAGTTGGGACCAGGCCGCCATGATGCCCACCAAGGGCAACGAGGCCCGCGCCGCCGCCATGGCCGAACTGCAGGTGCTGATGCACCAGACCCTGACCGACCCCAAGCTGCCCGCACTGTTTGAGGCGGCAGCGGATGCCGACTTGTCCGACGCGGACCGTGCCAGCCTGGCCGAGATGCGCCGCGAGTGGGCGCTGGTGAATCGCCTGCCGCAGGACCTGGTGGAGGCGCAAAGCCTGGCCGCCGCCCGCTGCGAGCACGCCTGGCGCAGCCAGCGCAAGGCCAATGACTGGCAGGGCTTTGCACCCAATCTGCGCGAGGTGGTGAAGCTGGCGCGGCAGGAGGCCCGCTTCCTGGCCGACGCCACCGGCGCCACGCCCTACGAGGCGCTGATGGACAAGTTCGAGCCGGGTATGCGCGAGAGTGCCATCACGGCCTTGTTCGGTGACGTCAAGACCTGGCTGCCGGGGCTGATCGCCCAGGTGATGGCGCAGCAACAGACGCAGACGGTGGCGGCTGCCAATGGTCCGTTCCCGGTGGAACGCCAGCGCGCCCTGGGTGTGGAGATCATGGGCCTGCTGGGTTTTGACTTTGAAGGCGGGCGGCTGGACATTTCCACGCACCCGTTTTGCGGCGGTGTGCCGCAGGATGTGCGCATCACCACCCGCTATAACGAGGCTACCTTTGCGCCCAGCCTGATGGGCATCATCCACGAGACCGGCCACGCCCGCTACGAGCAGCGCCTGCCGCGCGACACGCTGCACCTGCCGGTGGGGCGTGCGCGCTCCATGGGCGTGCACGAGAGCCAGAGCCTGTCGTTCGAGATGCAATTGGCGCGCAGCCCGGCCTTCATGCAACTGATCGCGCCCTTGATCAAGAAGCACCTTGGGGATCAGCCCGCGTTCGATGCCGACAACCTGGCGCGCCTGTTCACGCGCGTGAAACGCAGCTTCATCCGCGTCGATGCGGACGAGCTGACATATCCGGCGCATGTGATCCTGCGCTTCGAGATCGAGCGGGCGCTGATCGCCGGCGAGATCGAGGTGGACGACATCCCCGCGCTGTGGGCCGAGAAGATGCGTGACTACCTGGGTGTGGATGTGGCCGGCAACTTCGAGAACGGTTGCATGCAGGACATCCACTGGCCAGCCGGCATGTTTGGCTACTTCCCCAGCTACACGCTGGGCGCCATGTATGCCGCGCAGTATTTCGCCACCATCCGCCAGCAGCACCCCGATCTGGATGCGCGCATAGCCAGCGGCGATCTGTCACCGGTGATGAACTGGCTGGACGCCAACATCTGGAGCCAGGCCAGCCGCTGGAGCACGGATGAATTGGTGACCCGCGCCACTGGAGAGCCGTTGAATGCCAGCCACTTCCGCCGGCATCTGGAATCGCGCTATCTGGCGTGACCTACTTCAGGCTGGCGCAGTCGGCGCCGCCGGTCAGGCGCACTTTCAGGTCGGTGGTGGCGCCGTCTTGGTATTTGCTCCACACGCTCTCGGGCACGTTGCAGGTCCAGGTCTTCTCGCCGTTGGTCAGCACCAGCTCGTAGCGCTCGCTGCGTGGACCCTGGCGCTCGGAGCCCAGTGCGCCCACGCTGCCCCCGAGGAAGTTGGCGTTCAGGTTGCCCACACCGGGCCACATCGGTACCAGTGAATCCTGCGTGCCTGCCTTGACCGAGCGCACCGTGCGCCAGCGGTTGACCGAGTAGCTGCAGCGGTCGTCATACACCGGCACATCGCGGTAGCGGGTCGTGCATTCCTGCCGTTTCACAAAGGTGCCATCCCCCTTGTCCACGCGCTCGGTGTGGCAGTCCTGTCCATCGGGCACCTGGCGGGTGGAGCGCTGCTCGCGGCTGCGAGAGATGCCATAGGCATCGCCCGGCACACTGTCGCACCAGGCGGAATCCGACACCCGCCCCATCTGCTCGATCTGGATCTCGCGCGCCCACGAACGCTGCGCCACGGTGGCGGTGGTGTCCTTGGTGCTGGTGAATAGAAAGACCATGCCGATGACCACAAGGGCCAGTGCGGCAAAAGCCCAGCGCAGCCAGCCCAGGTTGCGCTGGGGCGGTTTGGCTGGCGCGGCCACTGGCTCCGGTGGCGCCGCGTCCGTGTCCACGACCAGGGCCACAGGCTTGGTCCCATCCTGCCCGGCGCCACAGTTGGTGCAGTGCGCGGCGGCGCGCGAGTTGGGTGAGCTGCAATAGGCGCAACTCCAGTCCGCGCCGACGAACCGGTGGTTCTTGGCCTCGACCTCTTCGCCTTCCTTGGGGAAGTAGCGCTTGGTCGGGTCCTGCGCCGCGCCGCAGGTCGGGCAATGCCGGTGGCTGTCGCCCAGCAGGCCCTTGGTGTTGCACTGGGCGCAGTCCCAGAGCATTTCGTAATAGATTTCTTTGTCTTCTTCGGCCATCGAGTGTTCCGTGCGCGAGTCAATGAAGTTGCTTGGGCGGGATTATGGCGAGAGCGGTGGATTCAATGCGTTGGATCACACAGTCAACATGCTGGAATTTGGAAGACATTATTGCGAAGAATTTGGAACCCATCGGCACTCTTCGAAGTCATGGCCTTTGCTTGGTTGTAACTGTTTTTGAAGAGATGTAAATACAACCGATCTGCATCGTTGTACCGTCGATATGTAAAAAGTCCGAATCGAACGCGAGGGGAGTCCGGTCCAGCGGCGCTCTTCGGAAAATCGGCGTTGTTTGCCATTGCAACCGAGAATGACCACCCTGTGCTTTTCTCCGGTTCCTCAACATCGGCAGTGCGCCAAGGGGAGAACTCGTTCAATTGCAATCCCGCTGGGGGGATGAACCAGAATGATGCAAATCGCAAGGTGCCGTTCCGCATGACTTCGCGGCGAATTTCCCATGCGAATAGCTCGCGAGCGCTACTGGAAATTTCACTTTCAAATACTGGCTGCCCAACTACTGTCGTGTCTCTGAGGTACGAATGGCTCCCTCCGGCACTATTTACGTTTGGTGAGCGAAAAACATGCCCGGTTGGAATCCAACGCTTGGCGATGTCAAGGGCATCGCCTGTAGCCGACCAAACGCGAATAGACTGAGTCGCATCAAGGGAGGTATCTTTCGGCTCGTTTGATTGCCAGCCACTGGGACAAGGTTGTCCAAGGTTTTGACGCCGCTGACATACCGTCAATGGCAACGACTCGACGTGAGTCGAGACATCAAGAGTTTGGGTGCGAATACGCCTATCTGCCAAACAGGTCTGAATGACAAGCACTCTGTTGTCAACAAACTCTGATTGTTTGAAGTCGCTCACATCTTGCGGAATGTAAGCCAAAGGATTGGGTTGACGTGGGGTCTGACAGCCAATCAAGAGGACCCCGCAGATGGTGGCAGTGCCAACTAGGTAGCTTGGACGCCTGGACTTGTTTCGTGCTCTCAAAAAGTCGCTGCTCATGTTTGCCTATAGATGCAAATTTTCTTGCTTATCAGTGGGAAGCACCTCCGTCGCTGCCGTCGCAAGCAGGTCTTGTCCACGCAAGGAGCCAACAATGCTACCAAAAACATAGCTTCGCAAGCATATTCCACGAGGGCTACCGCCATGTTTCTTTATGGTGCCCCAGAATGAATGCGCCGTACACCCCCTCATTGCAAATGTGCAAACTTGTGGTTCTTGGCCTCGACCTCTTCGCCTTCCTTGGGGAAGTAGCGCTTGGTCGGGTCCTGCGCCGCGCCGCAGGTCGGGCAATGCCGGTGGCTGTCGCCCAGCAGGCCTTTGGTGTTGCACTGGGCGCAGTCCCAGAGCATTTCGTAATAAATTTCTTGTTCAGACATTGCGCATCCCGATTCGCAAATTCACTGGATTTGCGTGAGCGGGATTATTGCGCGTCGTCTGAACTGGCCGGATCAGGCAACCGGCGCCCGGACGGATTCGTCAGGGCTCCATGCTTGCGCCGACCGTGGAGGCGTAGGAAGCTGGGTCCATGTATTGGGGTGCGTAGGTCACACCCAGGTTTTGCAGGATTCCCACAAAAGAACGCAAATGATTGCGTGATCCTTTGAGGAGGTTGCCATACACCAAGCGGATGTCCTGGTTGTCCACACTCTGCATGGCGGTATTGAGGTCCACGATGTCGATTTCCTCGATGGCAGCGCCAGCCTTGAGTGCATCGACCAATGACGCATTGCCATTTGTCACCAACTGCAAGTACAGACCTTGCAGCGTGGCATTCTGGAAAAAGCCCGCTGCTGCTGTCGCTGCCGGGTCGCTGAGGTTGTAGCGCAACAGCAGCTGGCGCACGGCCTCGGAGTGCGTGGACTCGCTGGTTGCGATGTTGCCAAAGATCCGCGTGTTGGAACCCCATCGGGTGTCCATCGCTGTGTAGACGTCTTGGGCGAGCTTCTCTTCCTCGCGCATATACGCCAAGGACGACTGTTCGGCCGCACTCAGGGATTCGATGGGCAGGCTTGCCAGCGAAATCCCCAGTGATGGTCCGTTGAAACTGGACAGCCCACTGGAATCCACCACGAACGGTGGACCGCCAACCGCTGCGGGATGGGAACTGTCGCCGCCGCCGCCGCAGGCGCTCAAAACCAGGGCCGCCAGCAGTCCGATAGACAGTGCTTTGGAAGATGACATGATGAATTCCTGCGTTTGGGTTACTTGATCAGCCCCCGTGCCTTGGCGACGTCGCAGCCATTTCTTCCCGGGGCATTCAAGGTCACGCCCTTCTCTTTGGCGCGGGCCTCCATCGCAGTGTGCTGCTCAGCCTGCATCAGTTTGCATTCGTCATAGGTTTTGACGGCGCGCATCTTGGCCTGGTGGGCGGTGCGCTCTTCCGCGGTCATCAGGGTCCAGCCCGGCGTGTTGTTCTTGTCAAAGCGCATGCCGCGCATTCCGCGACCACCGGGGCCCATCGGGCCCGAGCCGGGGCCTGCGCCTTGCATGCCGGCGCCGGGTCCAGCGCCGCCTCCCATGCCGGGGCCAGGCTGCGCCATTACCGTTGCTGTCAGTGCCGCACCAAACACGGTAGCGAGAGCGATGCTTTTGAGGGTCATGGATGTTTTCATGGTGGAACTCCTTGGCTGTTGAGTGTGTGCGGGGTGCGGGCAGCACCTGCATCCCTGAGATCCATTGAAGCGCAGACATGTAAGCGGCGTATTGCGCAGCGAGGTCCATTTGCATCGCCAGGTTGCACCAGGGCATTGCGTTACAGTGGGTTACACGGAGTTCTTCACCAGTACCGGAAATGGGTGTCCAGTACGGTTGTGCATTGCGCATGTACCGTCAAATACCAATCATGGAAAAGACCGATTGCATTCTTGTTGTCGACGACGAGCCTGAAATCCGGCGCCTGCTGCGCGACTATTTGAGCCGCAACGGCTTTGAGGCGGTGATGGCCCGCGACGGCCGTGAAATGTGGCAAGCCTTGGAGCGACACGCCGTCGATCTGGTGGTGTTGGACTTGATGTTGCCCGACACCGACGGGCTGACGCTGTGCCGCGACCTGCGCGCCAAGTCCAATATGCCCGTGCTCATGCTGACCGCCAGGGGTGAAGAGGTGGATCGCATCGTGGGCATCGAAATGGGGGCCGACGACTATCTGGTCAAGCCCTTCAATCCCCGTGAATTGCTGGCCAGGATCAAGTCCATCTTGCGCCGTACACGGGCACTGCCGCCCAATTTGCTTCCCGAGCCGGTGCGCTGCCTCCGATTCGCAGACTGGTGTCTGGATACCGCAACCCGCCTCCTCACCACGCCGGACGGCGTCGCCACACCGCTATCCGGCGGTGAATACCGCTTGCTGCGTATCCTGCTGGATCACCCCAACCGGGTGGTGAACCGCGATCAGCTCACCGAGTTGATTCATGGCCGTGAGGCAGAGCCGTACGACCGGGCCATTGACGTCCAGGTCAGCCGTTTGCGTGTGCGCCTGCATGACGACAGCCGCGAGCCGCAGTTGATCAAGACCGTGCGAGGGGAGGGCTATGTGCTGGCTGCCACTGTGGAGGCGCGAAGCACATGCGACTGAGTCTTCGCGCGCTTCCAGACAGTCTGTTTGCCCGCATGTCCCTGATCCTGCTGGCTGGTCTGTTTGTGGCGCAAGGGATCAGCACCTGGCTGCAGTGGGACGAGCGTGCCAGGGTTGTTTCCCAAGCCCGAGGGCTCAACTTTGCCGACCGTGTCGCCGAAGCGGTGTGGGAGCTGGAGTCCCGGGGGGCATCGCAACGGGCCGCGGCGCTCGCTGCGCTGCAAAGCGAAGGATTGCATGCGGAACCGGTCAGCGAAGGGCAGGTGTCGGAGAACGTGCCGCGCGGTGCGATTCAAGGCATCGTCAGCGCGCGGCTGGGGAGTCCGCGCGACATTCGCCCGGTCGGAAACCATGCCCGCGTAGGGGCGCAGCCGGGGAATCCGCCGCGCAGTGTGGATGTGCGGCTGCTGGATGGTCAATGGATACGGATCACGGCCGGTCGTGAATCCGACGCCGCGATTCCTGCGCTGCCCATTTCCCTGGTCCTTCAGTTGATCGTCGCGTTGGGGATCGTCACGGTGGCCGCCATGGCCGCAGTTCGGCAGGCCACCCGCCCGTTACAGCAGTTGGCTCTGGCCGCAGACGCGCTGGGTCGTGACTTGGATGCACTGCCGCTGTCCGAAACCGGGCCGACGGAAACCCGCAGTGCCGCACGCTCGTTCAATCGCATGCAGACCCGCATCCAGCACCTGATCCACGAACGTGCCAGGGCCTTGGCCGCGGTCTCGCATGATCTTCGCACGCCCCTGACGCGGCTGCGGCTGCGCGCCGAGCTGGTCAATGATGTTGAACTGCGGGAACAGATGGCGGGCGATCTCGAATCGATGGGCGCCATGATTGATGCGACGCTGGACTACTTGCGGGGCTTGAAAAACACCGAACCGGTGCGGGCGATTGATATCAACGCCTTGCTGGAGAGCATGGTGGAAGATGCACGGGTGATTGGCAGGTCCATTCACCTGGAGGGACAAGCCAATGCCCCCTACAACGGCAGGCTGTCAGCCCTGCAACGCGCCCTTCAGAACCTGATCGACAACGCGATCAAGTACGGCCAAGGCGCCCACATCGTCGTGACCGACAGCACGAATGAACTTCGCATCACGGTTCATGACAATGGCCCTGGCATACCGGATGCCGATCTTCCGCATGTCACGGAACCCTACTACCGGGTGGATCTTGCGCGCAGTTCCGGGACTGGTGGGGTAGGACTGGGCCTCTCGATTGCCAAGGACATTGCATTCCTGCACGGTGGAAATCTACTGTTGTCCAACCGGGCACAGGGTGGGCTGGAAGCAATGCTGGTATTGCCGCGCAATTGACTGATCGCTCAAATCAGGTGGTTGTTTGCTATAAAAACAATAGCTTGTAACGCATATTCTGCGAGGGCTAGGTGCCTATTTCATTGAAACCCGCTCTGGCTGGCTGCCCCTGTCAGTAGCCAGAGCGTTGCGCTGCCTCAGTACTGGTACACCCCGCGCCCGGTCTTGCGACCCAGGCGCCCGGCAGCCACCATTTCGCGCAGCAGCGGGCAGGGGCGGTACTTGCTGTCGCCGAACTCGGCCAGATAGACCTCCATCACGGCCAGGCACACGTCCAGGCCCACCATGTCGGCCAGGGCCAGCGGGCCGATCGGTTGGTTGCAGCCCAGCTTCATGCCGGCGTCGATGTCCTCGGGTGTGGCCAGACCTTCGGAGAGCACGAAGAAGGCCTCGTTGATCATCGGCACCAGGATGCGGTTGACGACAAAGCCGGGCGCGTTCTTCACGGTGATGGGTGTCTTGCCCAGGGTCTTGGCCATGGCCTGCACGGCGCCATGGGTGTCGTCACTGGTTTGCAGGCCGCGGATGATCTCCACCAGCGCCATCATCGGCACGGGGTTGAAGAAGTGCATGCCGATGAAGTGGTCGGGGCGGCTGGTTACGGCGGCCAGCTTGGTGATGGAGATCGACGAGGTGTTGGATGCGATGATCACATTGGTGCCAACGATGGCGTCAATCTGCTTGAGAATCTTGACCTTGAGATCAAAATTCTCGGTGGCCGCCTCGATCACCAGCTGAGCGCTCTTCAGGTCGTCGTAGCTGGTGCTGCCCTGGATACGGGCCAGTGCGGCATCCTTGTCGGCGGCGGTGATCTTGTCCTTTTTTACCAGACGGTCCAGGCTGCCGGACACGGTGCTGATACCCTTGGCCACGGCGGCGTCGGAAATGTCGACCATCACCACGTTGATGCCCGATGTGGCACACGCCTGTGCGATGCCGTTGCCCATGGTGCCTGCGCCGATGATGCCTACTGTTGTGATGCTCATGATGTCAAAAAACTCCAGTCAAATAAAACGTATGTGATTATCGCGGTGGGGTCGGGCCCGCAATCGGCAGGCGGATGCGAAACAGCGATCCGTGCCCCACTTCACTTTCCACGCTGATCGTACCTTGATGGCGCTGGATGATGTCCCACGATATGGACAGACCCAGCCCCGTGCCCTTGCCGATGGGTTTGGTGGTGAAGAAGGGCTCAAAAATGCGGTCACGGATCTCCTCCGGTATGCCTTTGCCGGTGTCTTCGATTTCCACCACCACCCACGGTGCATCCAGCCGCGTGCGCAGGGTGACGGTGCCCTTGTCTTCGATGGCCTGGCTGGCATTGACCAGCAGGTTCAGGAAGACCTGGTTCAACTGGGCCGGGATGCAGCGCACGGTCGGCAGATCGCCAAACTCGCGCACCACACTGGCCTTGTACTTCAGCTCGTTCCAGGCGACATTGAGCGTGCTCTCCAGACCGTGGTTGATATCGGCGTCCTGCCACTCGGTTTCGTCCACGTGGGAAAAGTCCTTCAGGTCTCCCACGATCTTGCGGACACGGAGCAGGCCCTCCGAGGATTCCTTGAGCAGGTCGGTGATGTCCTGGCGCAGGAAGTCGATTTCATTCACCTTGCGGGCGATTTCCATGTCCTTGCGCACGGGATGATCCGGGGCCAGAGCGGCACAGGCCTGCATGTCTGCATCGGCGATCGCCAGCAGTTGTGCGGCATAGGTCTTGAGCGAATTCAGGTTGGAGCTGACAAAGCCGATGGGGTTGTTGATCTCGTGGGCAACGCCGGCGGCAAGCTGTCCCACGGCTGCCATCTTCTCGGCCTGCAGCAACTGGCTCTGCGCGGCCTTGAGCTGGATGTTCATCTCGGTCAGCTCGCGCAGCCGGGTTGCCAGTTCCTGCTCACGTGCCTTGCGCTCGGTAATGTCTTCAACGACCACCACAAAGTAGTCAATGCTGCCGTCTTCCAGGCGCAGGCAGCGGGTCGCTATGTGGGTATGCACCAGCTGTCCATCCTTGCGGACGAAGCGTTTGTCCAGGGTGTATTCATTGGTTTCGCCGGCAAGCACGCGATTGAATGCGGCGACGTTGGTCGACAGGTCTTCCGGATAGGTGATGGCATCCCATGGTTGCTGAAGCAGCTCCTCGCGCGGGTAGCCCAGGATCTGGCACAGGGCGTCGTTCACCGAGAGCCAGACCTTGCTGGCGTTGGAGGTCGCCATGCCGAACATGGAGCGCTCGAAGAACGCCCGGAAGTGCGCTTCGCTGCGGCGCAGGGATGCCAGTGCTGCGACCTCATCGGTGATGTCGGTTCCGGTGATGACAAAGCGGTCCGTCTCGCCGCTGATGGGGTACATCGACAGCCGGTAGCTGCGCCCGTCCCTTTGGTCGGTCAGGTGTCCGACTCGGCGGGTTTGGGCAACGCGCTGCAGCGTGTCCCGGCGTGGCTGCGCAATGTCGGGGCTGAAGCCGTCAAATATGCTCTTGTCATGCAGTTGTTGTGGCGTTGCATGCAGGCGCTCGGCTCCGACGCGGTTGATCTGCAGTACCGTGCCGTCGCTGCGCGTGACGATGATGCTTTCCTCCACGCTGTCGAAAACCGCCATCAGCGTCCGCTTGCCTTCCTCCACCAGATGGTCGGTGCGTTCCTTGGTCATCACCAGAAAACCTACCGATGCCATCAGCGGAATGACGGAGCCGGTCAGGTAAATCAGGGTCTGGAATGTGCTCTGGGTGGTCAGACCGATGATGCGCTCGGCCGACACCCATACCGCCACCAGACGCACGGCCAGCAGCAGCACCGTGGCGATCAGGCTGGCACTGAGCAGGATTTGACCCACGCTGCGCGGTTCTTCACGGTCACGGCGCAGCAGATAGATGGCGGTGAGCAACTGGAACAGCAGCACCGGGTTGCCGACCAGGATGCGCATCTGCAGGTTGTCCATGAAGTAGGCATGGACCAGCGCCGTCAGCAGGACCGGGCCCAACACGACGGCATGCGGGACAATGCGCTTTTTCAGCTGTGCAATCACCACCACCCACAGGGCGACAAACATGGCTTCGCAGGTGTTGGCGCCGATGATGGAGAGCCAGTCGGGTACGACGCCCCGCAGGGACAGCAGCACATAGGTCCCTACGTGCAGCAGCAGTGCGTAGCCCCAGTTGCGCAGCTCCAGCATGCCCCGGCTGTAGGACACTGCCACCAGCGCGACGGTCAAGACCACTGTGGTCGCAATGGCGCCCAGAAACAGGGTCGGAATGTCGGCAAGCATGGCGGGCATCATGGCAGGGTGGAGTCGGCGTGTATTGACCTTGCTCAAGTTGCCGAAAGGCGAATCGTGAAGCGGGTGTTGCCGCTTTCGGACGTGGCGGCGATCTGCCCCCCATGCGCAGCCACAATGGCCTGGGTGATGGCCAGACCCAGGCCGGTTCCTTCTCCGCCTGCGCTCTGGCGAGAGGGGTCGGCGCGGTAGAAGCGCTCAAACAGGCGCGGCAGGTGCTCCGGTGCGATGGGCTCGCCGGGGTTTTCAACGGTCAGCACGATCTGGCCGTGCTCCTGTGCCATGTCAACCCGCACACACTGGCCGGCCGGCGTGTAGCGCAGAGCGTTGGACAGCAGGTTGCTCAAGGCGCGGCGCAACATCAGCCGGTCGCCCTGGACGTGGGCCGCACCCTGCCGCTCCAGGTGGATGCCTTTCTCGTCCGCCAGAGCCTCGTAGAACTCGAACAGCTCTTGCACCTCGCGCGCCAGGTCCACGGTCTCACTGCGGACCAGCAGTTGGGACGCGGCCAGTGCGTTGTCAGCCTTGGCCAGGAACAGCATGTCGGAAATCATGCGGGCCAGGCGTTCCAGCTCTTCCGCGTTGGACTCCAGGATGCTGCGGTAGCTGTCGGCATCGCGCGGGCGTGACAGAGATACCTGGGTCTGCGTCATCAGGTTGCTGACCGGGGTGCGCAGTTCGTGGGCGATGTCGGACGAAAAATCAGACAGGCGGCGAAAGGCTTCTTCAAGGCGCGCCAGCATTTCATTGAGCGTGGTGGCCAGCTCGGCCAGTTCGGCCGGCACCGCGTCGGTGGGCAGGCGCTGGTCCAGGCTGTGGGCGGTCACGCCGGCGGCACGCGAACGCATGGCCTTGAGCGGCGCCAGGCCGCGGCTGGCGGCAAACCAGCCCAGCAGGCCGGTGGCCAGCGCGGCACCCGCTACAAACAGCCACAGCGTGCGCATCAGCGTGTCCATGAAAACTTGGTGGTGGGCAATGTCCAACGCAACGGCCACATCCAGCGGTGCCGCTCCGGGAATGCCGGTGGGCAGGCGGGCCGCCAGGCCGCGATAGTGGTTGGCACCAACGGTCCAATGCAGCAACTGGGCTCCGTCCGGCGCGGTGCCGGGGGGCATCCAGTTGCCGGAGAACTCGCCATTGGGTGGCGTCATCAGCACCTGCCGGTCGGGTCCGGTGATATGCACCATCAGGTCATGGTGGCCGGTGGCGGAGTCACTCAACTGCGATGGCAGGCGCGCCAGTTCGGCCGTGGTGGTGACCCGCGCAATGGCGTGGTGTGCCAGCATCAGCTTGGCCTGCAGCGCCTCGCGGTCCAGTTCCTCGAAGTGGCGCTCGATGGAGCCACTGATGAGCCCGCCCAGTGCCAGCAGCACCGCGCAAGAGCCGGCGGCAAAGAGGAGGGTGAGCCGTGTGGTCAGTGACAGGGACGATGGCATGGCCGTGGTGGTTTGGTGGGCAGGAGTTGCTGTCCGCATTGTGCCCATTCGCTGTCGGGGTCAGTGCTTGCTTGTGCTACCGTGTGAGCGGACGTGCAATTTTGGGAAGTGGAGTTGCTTTCAGCATGGGACGGGTGTGGTTATGGCTGCTGTTGCTGTTGGGTTTTGCGTGCCACGCCGGTGAGCGCGTGCGCATTGGCGCCGAGGACGATTGGCGCCCCTTTTCCTATGCCGTTGCCGGTACACCGACAGGCTTTGCCGTGGATGTGGTGCGAGCCGCCTGGACGGCCGCCGGCGTCGAAGTGGAATTGGTGTCCCTGCCTTACGCCCGGTGCATGAAGGAAGTGGCCCGCAATGTCTTGGCAGGCTGCTTTGACACGCTGCGCGATGCCATGCTGGAGTCCCGTTATCGCTGGCACCAGCAGCCCTTGTTCCGGGCAACGATTGGCATCTATGGCCGATCAGGGGCCGCCGATTCGCGCAGCCCCTTGGTGCTGGAGAACCTGCGTGGCAAGCGGGTGGGCACGACTCACGGCTACGACTACGGAGAGGCGTTTGATGGCGACCGCAGCATGCTGCGCGATGTAGCCCCATCCGACATTTCCTCGCTGCGCAAGCTGGTAGCCGGCCGTGTGGACTATGCGCTGGTGTTCGACCGGGTTGCCAACGAAATTGGCCGCGCCAACCCCGAGTTGGCCAAAGGGTATGTGCGGCAGGGGCTGTTGGCTGAACAGAGTATGTATCTGTCGTTCTCGCGTGATTTCCCCGGCATCGAGCGCCTGATTGCGCTGTTTGACCAGGGGCTGGCCAAGGTGCGCAGTTCCGGCGAATACGCCCGCATTGAGGCCCGCTGGCGTTAGGCCGGCTTTACCGTTGCTTCACGGTTAGGCTACCGGCCGGTTAAGTTGGCAGGCCATCATGCGGGCATGCACACATCTCTGACCGATCTGATTCCCACTTTCCATGGCCACCACCGGCTGATTGGTCTTGTCTGGGTTCTAGCCAGCGCTGCCATGCCCAACCCGGTGCAGGCGCAGTTACCGGCACCGCCTGCGGCCACGGTGTCCGGCCTGCCTGACGTGACCGGCATCGCGGCCCGCTTTGCCCCCAGTGTGGTGAACATCAGCGTGCGCGGTGTGCGCAAGGTGTCTACCGTGGCGCCCAGGACCAGCACCGATGGCGAGACGCCATCGGACTCGCAGGAAGATCTGGCCATGCGCGAATTTCTGCGCCGCTTCCAGCAGCAGTACGGAGGCCTGCCCCCGCAGTTGAACCTGCCGGTGCGGGGGGAGGGCTCAGGTTTCATCGTGCGCAGCGACGGCGTGATCCTGACCAATGCCCATGTGATCAGCGATGCGGACGAGGTGGTGGTCAAGCTCACGGACCGGCGCGAATTCACGGCCAAGGTGCTGGGGACCGACAAGTCCACCGACATTGCGGTGCTGAAGATCGATGCGCAGAATCTGCCGGCGGTGCCATCCGCGCTGCCGCAACCACTGCGTGTGGGCGAGTGGGTGGTGGCCATTGGCTCGCCGTTTGGTTTCGACAGCACGGTGACCGCCGGGGTCATCAGCGCCACCCGGCGCGCGCTGCCGGGTGATGGCGCGGTGTCCTTCATCCAGACCGACGCGGCGGTAAATCCGGGTAACTCCGGCGGCCCGCTGATCAGTATGCGGGGCGAGGTGGTGGGCATCAACTCGCAGATATTTTCCCGCTCGGGTGGCTACCAGGGTGTGTCGTTCGCCATTCCCATGGATGTGGCGCAGCGCATTGCGCAGCAGATTCTGGCCACCGGGCAGGTGCGCCATGCCAAGTTTGGCGTGGGCGTGCAGGAGGTGGACCAGCTGCTGGCCGAGTCCTTTGGCCTGCCCCGGCCGGCCGGCGCCCTGGTGTCGGAGGTGGTGCCCGGCGGCGCGGCCCAGCGTGCCGGCCTGCAGATGGGCGACGTGGTGCTGGCCGCCAACGGTGAGCTCATGGAGCGGGCCACGGATTTGTCCGCCGTCGTCGGCATGGCGCAGCCCGGCACGCCCCTGGCCCTGCGCATCTGGCGTGCGGGCAAGGAGATGACGCTGAACGCGAAGCTGGATGATGCCGCGCCGAGCCGGACGCCGACAGTGCCGTTGAGCGTGGCGCTACCTTCCGGGCGACTCGGCCTGACGCTGCGCCCGCCCAGCCCCGATGAGCAGCGTGATTCCGGTGAGGCCATGGGCCTGTATATCGACAAGCTCAGCCCGGCCGCCGAGCGCGCCGGTGTGCAGGTGGGGGACCGCCTGCTGGCGATCAATGCAGAGCCGGTGAAGACCGTGGACCAGGCGCGCCAGCTGGCAGACCGTTCCGGCAAATCCGTGGCCTTGTTGCTGTTGCGCGAGGGGTCGCGGGTGTACGTGCCCCTGCGGCTGGGCTAGCGCGATCGGGCTGGGTCAGCTACCGTCCGGCACTTCCAGCACATAGCCCATGCCGCGCGCTGTGCGGATCAGGCGTGGCTCGAACGGGTCGTCCACCTTGGCGCGCAGGCGGCGGATGGCGACCTCGATGACATTGGTGTCGGAATCGAAATTCATGTCCCACACCTGGGACGCAATCATCGAGCGCGGTAGCACCTCGCCCTGGCGGCGCAGCAGCAGTTCCAGCAGCGCAAATTCCTTGGCGGTGAGTTCGATGCGGGTACCCGCACGCGTGACGCGACGGCGCAGCAGGTCCAGTTCCAGGTCGGCGGCGCGCAGCACGGTGGCTTCGATCTGCGTCTTGCCCCGGCGCAGCAGCGTGCGCACGCGTGCCAGCAGCTCGGAGAACGCAAAGGGTTTGACCAGGTAGTCGTCGGCGCCCAGCTCCAGGCCCTTTACGCGATCCTCGATCTGGTCCTTGGCGGTCAGGAACAGCACCGGCATGTCCTTGCCGCCCTGGCGCAGGCGCTCCAGCACCTGCCAGCCATTGAGTCCGGGCAGCATCACGTCCAGCACCAGCAGGTCAAAGTCGCCGGTCAGCGCCAGGTGCAGACCGTCCATGCCGTTGGCCGCCAGCTCGGTCACAAAGCCGGACTCGGCCAGGCCCTGGCGCAGGTAGTCGCCGGTCTTGTGCTCATCTTCGACGATCAGGATTTTCATGGGTGCATTGTGCCCACAAACACACTGCAGCAGTTCTTGATACGGTCTAAAAGTATCGTTTTTCGATACCAAATGTCTCAGTGCTTAAGACGGGTAATGTTATTGGCCACTTTTTCGGTGACGCGTTTCTAGACTTCGCTCCACCTTCAACCACTGCCTGAAAGGCCAACATGAAAACCCAAGCGCAAATCCTGATCCACCGCGACTCCAAGGCCTGGGGCCTGCAGGTGTGGGTGTCGTTCCTGCTCGCCGTGTTCCTGTGCGGCGTGGGGCTGGCCTATCTGCCGGGCAAGGACCTGGACCGCGCCTTCATGGTCATGGGCTACTTCTTCTGCCTGTCGGCCGCCTTTGTGTTGGCCAAGTTTGTGCGGGACAACGAGAAGGCCTCCGCCGAGAACCGCGTGGCCGATACGCCGCTGTTCAAGTTTGTGGTCTGGGGCGGCTTCTTCCTGGCCATGGCGCTGACCGGCTGGGGCCTGCTGCGCATGGAGGTCAATGAGACCTACAAGGCCTTTCTGGGCGTGAGCTGGCTGTACCTGATCACTTGCACCTTCACGCTGGCCAAGACCCTGCGCGACAAGCACGAGGCCGACCTGAGCCAGGCCCGATTGCAGGCCCGTCTGGTGCGCAGTGATGCCGCCGTCGAAGCCGAGTGATCCCCGTCCCCATTTTGGAGAAACACCCATGAAAGCCCTCTTTCGCAACCATCTGCTGGCCCTGTGCACTGCCAGCCTGGTCTTCGCCGCCCCGGTGGCCCATGCCCAAAGCGAAGTCTCGGCGCTGAGCGCGCTCTCGGCCCTGCCCGTGGCCTCGGTCGTCGTTGGTGCCAGTGCCGCCGCCGGTGCCGTGCTGGTGGCGCCCGTGCTGCTGTCCACCGCCGGCACGGTGCTGGTGGTCAAGACCGTGGAGAGTACGGCGCGCGGCACGGTGGTTGTGCTCGAGCGTGCCTCGGATGGCGCCGCGGTCAGCGTCGAGGTGCTGGGCCGTGGTGTCGGCGGTTCGCTGATCGCGGCTGGCACGCTGGTCACGGTCAGTGTCATCGGCGCCGGTGTAGTGCTGTCCGCTGCCGGCGAGGTGCTGGCCTTCATCCCCAACGCGCTGGGCCGTGCGCTGCTGTACAACGAGCGCGTCACGCGCTGAACCGTTTCACCAAGGATTTGCCATGACACCCCTGACTACCCTGAAGCACGGATGCGCGACCGCCATCCTCGTCCTGGCCGCACTGGCCAGCCCTGTTGCGCACGCCGGGCGCTCCTGCACCGCACCGCAACCACCCAGGACCACCACCGTGGAGCGCGCGCTGACGCTGGCCGAGCGCACCCACCAGGCGTTGGAGGCCAGTGGCGCCCGCGTGGTGGTGCTGGCCCGCGCCGGCCAGGACCTGAGCAAGTACGGCCTGCGCTATTCGCATGTGGGCATTGCCTACCAGCAGGATGACGGGCAGGGCGGCCATGTGTGGCGTGTGCTGCACAAGCTCAACGAATGCGGCACCGCGGTTTCCGCCATCTACCGGCAGGGCCTGGGGGAGTTCTTTCTGGATGACCTGTGGCGGTTTGAAGCAGCGTGGGTGGTGCTCAGCCCCGAGGCACAGACCCGCCTGCTGGCGGTGCTGCAGGACCCGTACCGCGCCACGGACGTACACCACAAGCCCTACAGCATGGTCAGCTACGCCTGGGGCCAGACCTACCAGCAGTCCAATCAGTGGGCCATCGAGACACTGGCCCTGGCCATGCAGGCGGACACGGCGCGCACACCGCTCACGCGGGGCCAGGCGCAGGCCTGGCTGCAAGGCCGACAGTACGTGCCCAGCATGCTGCGCATTGGCGCCATGACGCGCCTGGGTGCCCGCATGACGGCTGCCAACGTGGCCTTTGACGACCACCCCCCGGCCCAGCGCTTCAGCGACAACATCGAGACGGTAACGGCGGACTCCGTGCTGCAGTGGTTGCCCCGCGCCGGCCTGGGGCAACCCATGGTGACGCTGCGCCCTTAGACGCCCGTGGACTGTCTCGAAGGCGCGCGGTTTTGTTGGGGGGCATGCTATCGTCATTGTTCAATTACTGCGAAAGGCCAGCGGCATGATGAAACATCTCAGCGGCGTGGATTCGGCGTTCCTGCATCTGGAGTCGCCCGAAATGCCCATGCATATCGGCTCCCTCAATGTGCTGGACCTGCCCGAAGGCTACAGCGGCGATTTCTTCGAAGACACCAAGGCCATGCTGGCGCAGCGCCTGCACCTGGCCGAGGTCTTTACCCGCAAGCTGGCGCTGATGCCGTTGGATATCTCCAACCCGGTCTGGGTGGAGGACGAAGACATCGACCTGGACTACCACGTGCGCCATGTCAGCCTGCCCAAGCCCGGCAGCAACCGCCAGTTGCAGCAGTACGTGGCGCGGCTGCACTCCAGCCTGCTGGACCGCAGCCGCCCCCTGTGGGAACTGTTTGTGATTGACGGCTTGAAGAGCGGCCAGGTGGCCCTCTACATCAAGGCCCACCATGCGGGACTGGACGGTCAGGCTGGCGTGGCCGTGGCCAAGGCCCTGTTCGACCTGGAGGCCACCGGCCGTGTCATCAAGCCGCCACGCCCACGCGGGCGGCGCCACCATTACCAGTTGGGCGTGGCCGAGCTGCTGGGGGCGGCGGCGCGCAACACGGCGGCCCAGACCATGGGCCTGGTGCGTTCGCTGCCGGTGCTGGCGCGTTCCGTCAAGACGGCGCTGATCCCCGAGAAGAACGCCCAGGGCCGGCGCGACTGGTCACTGCCCAAGGGGCTGTCCAAAGGCTTCACATTGTTTGCCCCGCGCACGCCGCTGAACGTGGCCATCACCAACCAGCGCACCTTTGCCGGACGCACCGTTCCGCTGGCCGAGGTCAAACTCATTGCCAAGGTGCTGGGCGTGTCACTCAACGATGTGGTCATGGCCACCACCGCTGGCGCGCTGCGCACCTACCTGAAGGAAAACGGTGACCTTCCCGCCAAACCTCTGGTGGCGGCCGTGCCGGTGAGCCTGCGCGCGGAGGACGATGCATCCAACAACAACCAGGTGAGCATGGTCACCATGGGCCTGGCAACCAACGTCAAGGACCCGATCGAGCGAATTCGCGCCATCCATGCGGAATCGGCCAAGACCAAGGCCATGATGAGCCGCTTCAAGGCTGCCATCCCCACCGACTTTCCGCTGCCAGCCGCACCCTGGCTGATGTCGGCGCTGGCCTCGCTGTTCAGCCGCTCGCGCCTGGCCAATGTGATGCCGCCGCTGGCCAATCTCATCATCTCGAATGTGGCCGGCATTCCGGTGCAGCTGTATTTTGCTGGCGCCAAGGTGGTGAGCTACTACCCGGTGTCCATCCCCTCGCACAGCATGGCGCTGAACGTCACGGTGCAGAGCTACAACGGCCGCCTGGACTACGGCCTGATCGCCTGCCGGCGCGCAGTGCCCGACGTGAACGACCTGGCCGATGCGCTGTTGGCCGAACACCGCATGCTGCTGGAGCTGGCGCGCGCCCAGGCACCGGTGCCACCGGAGGCGCTGGGGACCGTGGCGCCGGCCAAACCACCGGCACGCAAGCGCGCAAAGCGCGCCACGGCTCGGGCCTGATCGGCGTCAGCCGGCCGGTTTACTGCGTCAGCAACTGGCGCAGCACATAGGGCAGGATGCCTCCAGCCTGGTAGTAGTCCACCTCGATCGGCGTGTCGATGCGCAGCAGCAGCGTGTGCGTGCTGCGCGTGCCGTCGGCCCGGGTGATGACGAGCTGCGCCTTGCTCTGCGGCGCCAGATTCGCATCGGGCACGATGTCGATGGTTTCATGGCCGGTCAGCCCCAGGCTCTGCCAGCTCTGGCCCGCCATGAACTGCAGCGGCAGCACGCCCATGCCGACCAGGTTGGAGCGGTGGATGCGCTCAAAGCTGCGTGCCACCACCGCCCTGATGCCCAGCAGGCGCGTGCCCTTGGCCGCCCAGTCGCGGCTCGACCCGGTGCCGTATTCCTCGCCAGCGAACACCACGGTGGGTATGCCGGCGGCCTGGTAGCGCTCGGCGGCGTCGAAGATGGACAACTGCTCGCCGGTTCCCTGCGGTCCCTGGTATAGCGTGATGCCGCCCTCTAGGCGGGAGCCGGCGGCGTCACTAGGGATCATCAGGTTCTTGATGCGCACATTGGCAAAGGTGCCGCGCACCATGACCTCGTGGTTGCCGCGGCGCGCGCCGTAGCTGTTGAAGTCGGCCTTCTGCACGCCGTGGGCCAGCAGCCACTGGCCGGCCGGTGAGCTGTCCTTGATGGAGCCGGCGGGAGAGATGTGGTCGGTGGTGATGGAGTCGCCAAACAGCGCCATGATGCGTGCGCCGCGCACGCTGGCATCCACTCCGGCGTAGCCAGATGACTTTGAGCCTTTTGGGCCTCCAGCCCTCGTGGATTTTGATGATGTTGCTCCTGATTCAATAGCAAAATCATCAAAGAATGGTGGCCGGGCGATGTAGGTGCTGGCAGGCCAGGTGTAGGCCTGACCGGACACGCCCCGGATTTTTTGCCACAGCGCACCCGGCTCGGATTGGACCTTGGCGTAGTTGTCCCGGAAGGCCTTGCCCTTCATCGCGTACTTCATCAACGCATGGACTTCATCGCTGTTGGGCCAGATGTCGCCCAGGTAGACATCCCGCATCTTCCCGTTCGCGCCCTTGCCCTGGCCCAGCGGCTGGGTCATCAGGTCGACGGTCACGCTGCCGGCAAGCGCATAGGCCACCACCAGCGGCGGGCTGGCCAGGAAGTTGGCCTTGAGGTTGGGGTGGATGCGCGCCTCGAAATTGCGGTTGCCCGAGAGCACGGCGGCGCACACCAGATCGTTTGCGGTGATGGTGGCGTTCAGCTCCGGCGTCAGGTCGCCCGCGTTGCCGATGCAGGTGGTGCAGCCGTAGCCAGCCAGCGCAAAGCCCAGCTTTTCCAGGTAGGGCAGCAGGCCGGCTTCCGTCAGGTATTCGGTGACGATGCGCGAGCCCGGCGCCAGGCTGGTCTTGATGTGCGGCTTGACCTTGAGCCCCGCCTCCACCGCCTTCTTGGCCAGCAGGCCGGCGGCCAGCAGCACATAGGGGTTGGAGGTGTTGGTGCAACTGGTGATGGCGGCGATCAGCACATCGCCGTGGCCTACCGTGATGTCCGGCCGGCCGCTGGCCGCAACGGGTTCGCCAAAGGCCGGCACCAGGTGGCGGGTGCGGAATGTCGCGGCCGGCTGGTTGAAGCCATTCTCGGCGTTGGGTTTGGAAAACAGCGATTCAAACTGCTCTGCCACCTGGCCCAGCTCGATGCGGTCCTGTGGCCGCTTGGGGCCGGCAAGGCTGGGCGTTACGCTGCTCAGATCCAGCCGAACCACACGGGTGTAGGCAATGTCGCGCAGGGTTTTGGGCGCGTCCGCCGTGCCGGGCACGCCGAACAGGCCCTGGGCGCGGAAATAGGCCTCGAAAGCCTCGATCTCGCCCTTGGTGCGGCCGGTGCCCTGGAAGTAGTCCAGCGTGCGCTGGTCCACCGGGAAGAAGCCCATGGTGGCGCCGTATTCGGGCGCCATGTTGGCAATGGTGGCGCGGTCCGGAACGGCCAGGCTCTGCGTGCCCTCGCCAAAGAATTCCACAAAGGTGCCGACCACCTTTTCGCGGCGCAATTGCTCGGTCACCGTCAGCACCAGGTCGGTGGCGGTCACGCCCTCGCGCAGGCGGCCGGTCAGCTCGAAGCCCACCACATCCGGCGTGAGGAAGTACACCGGCTGGCCCAGCATCGCGGCCTCGGCCTCGATGCCGCCCACGCCCCAGCCGACCACGCCAATGCCGTTGATCATGGTGGTGTGGCTGTCGGTGCCGACCAGCGAGTCGGGGTAGTACAGGTCCTTGGCCTTGTGCACGCCGCGCGCCAGAAATTCCAGGTTGA
>JBAQDE010000036.1:0-208638 GCA_049294595.1 Rhodoferax sp.
GCCGTTGGCCGTGCAGCCGGTGGCGTCGCAGGCGCGGGCTTGGGTGGTTTGGCCGGCAGGCGCAGGGTGGCGGGTTTCTTGGCTTCGGTCATGGGGTGGGCCCAGTTTTGAGGGCATCGAGCCGTTCCAGATGCGCCAGCAGCGAACGCCTGGCCACCGGCCAGACGCGCGGCTCCACATCGTCGTAGGCCAGCGGCAGCCAGTCGTCGACGTTGCCGTCGGGGTTGGCGGCCACCACGGCGGCAATCTTGGCCTCGCGTTTCAGGCGGTGGGCCTTCAGGTGGCTGATGGCGCCACAGGCTGCGGCACCAGAACCACCCAGCACATGGCCGTGCGCGGGCAGGATGAACTGCACGTCGTGTGCTTGGGCCAGCGCCAGCAGCGTGTCCAGCGAGTCCAGGTAGTCGGCCATGTTGCCGTCCGGCGGGTCGATGACGGTGGTGCTGCCGTTCAGGATGTGGTCGCCCGAGAACAGCAGGCCATCCTCCACCAGCAGCAGGCAGACGTGATTCGCCGCGTGGCCGGGTGTGTGGATCACCTGCAGCGTATGGCTGGAAGCCAAACTGGCATCCGGCCCTCGTGGAATCAGTACAAGGTGCTCATTATTTTGTAGCAATCTGTCGGGCGTGAACTCGCTCGCCGCACGCGCCGTCGGTGCCGATGGCAGGCCCAGGATGGGCGGCTTGCTATCGCACATGGCTTTGAGCGGCGCCGCACCCGGTGAATGGTCCGGGTGTGAATGGGTGCAGACGATCATGCGAATGTTGCCACCGCTGCCATCGGCGTGCAGGGCTGCGCGCCACAGGCGCTTCAGGTGGTCTGCATCGGCGGGCCCGGGGTCGATGGCGATGAAGCCGGTGTGGCTGTCACCCACTAGGTAGCTGTTGGTGCCGGGGCCGGTCATGAAGCCGGGGTTGGGCGCGGTCAGGCGCTGCACATTGCGCAGTAGCCGCACAGCGCGCTCGCTTTGCCAGTCCAGCGCGTGGTGCGGCTCATTGCCCGTGGGAGAGACCAGGGCCAGCTCGCCAAAGGCCATATCGTGTTGCAGAAAGCGGGTGACGATGCCACCCTGCAGGCCGCTACGCGCGATGGGCGATGTGGCCTGGTTCGGGGTGGGGCTGGGGTGCGGATGCAGTCGTTGATTGGGGCGTACCATGGCGGGCATTGTGCAGCATGGCTCGGGGCCACGCCACCATCGGGAGATAATCCAGCGCATGCGTATTCCGTTCACCAAAATGCAGGGCGCCGGCAACGACTTTGTCGTGCTCGACGAGACGCGGGGCCGCCTGGGCCTGACAGCGGCCCACTACCGCTTTCTGGGCGACCGCCACTTTGGCGTGGGCGCCGACCAGATCCTGACCGTGCGGCCCTCGCCGGCGCCGGGTATCGACTTTGAGTACGTGATCCACAACGCCGACGGCGTCGAGGTCGAACAGTGTGGCAACGGCTCGCGCTGCTTTGCCCGCTTCGTGCATGACAAGGGATTGACCACCAAGGACGTGATCCGGGTACAGACCATGAAGGGCGTCATCGAGCCGCGCCTGACAGCGGATGGCCGCGTCACCGTCAACATGGGGGCGCCGGTGCTGGACCCCGCCGAGGTGCCGTTTGATGCCAGCGGATTGGCCTTCCAGCCACAAGGTCCGTGGGGAAATTGGCCTCTAGCCCTCGTGGATTCTGGTATTACAGCTCCTGTTTTGATAGCGCCTGTGTCGATGGGCAACCCTCACGGTGTGCTGCAGGTGGCCGATGTGGACACCGCGCCAGTCTCCACGCTGGGCCCGGCCGTGCAGGCCAGTCCGCGTTTCCCGCAAGGGGTCAACGTGGGCTTCATGCAGGTGCTGGACCGCAGCCACATCCGCCTGCGCGTCTACGAGCGTGGGGTGGGCGAGACGCTGGCCTGCGGCACGGGATCGTGCGCGGCGGTGGCCGCCGGCATCCGCCTGGGGCTGCTGGACGACACGGTGGAAGTGCAGACCCGCGGTGGCTTGCTGAGCATCGCCTGGGCCGGCGATACTGCACCTGTGATGATGACCGGCCCGGCCACCACCGTTTTCCACGGCGAAATTGACCTTCCAGACACGTTATGAACCCAGCACTGAACAATCCCATCACCGAAGACGATATTGCCCACTACCTGGCCAATACGCCCGACTTTTTCCTGCGCCATGCCGAACTGCTGGCAGCCGTGCAGTTCACCAGCCCGCACAGCAACCGCGCCGTGGGCCTGCAGGAGCGCCAGGCCGAGATGCTGCGCGAGAAGATCAAATCGCTGGAACAGCGCATCATGGAAATGATCCGCCATGGCAGCGAGAACGTGATGCTGTCCGACAAGATCCTGCGCTGGGCGCGCAGCCTGCTGATGGTGACCGACCTGTACGCACTGCCTGGCGCCATTGTTCAGGACATCCAGAACCAGTTTTCCGTGCCCCAGGTGGGCCTGCGCCTGTGGGGCGTGGCCACCGAATACGCCGGCCTGGCCGTGGCCCAGGAGGTCAGCGACGACGCGCGCGTGTTTGCATCCTCGCTGACGGAGCCGTTTTGCGGCCTGAACACCGGTTTTGAAGCGGTGAGTTGGCTGGAAGACCCGGCCACGGTCAGTTCGCTGGCGCTGATCCCGCTGCGTGGCAGTGCCGCCGGTGCCACTGCGCCGGCCTTTGGTCTGCTGGTGCTGGCCTCGCCCGACCCGCACCGCTTTCACAGCGGCATGGGCACCGACTTCCTGGCCCGCATCGGCGAGCTGGTCAGCGCCGCGACCTCGCGGCTGAAGTAAGACGTGGCCTCAGGCGCAGAACTGGGGGTAGCTGGGACGCCAGAGGATTCTGCTCCGTGTCCCCCGCCCGCTACGCGGGCTCCTCCTTTACCTGCGCAGAACCCTCCGGCGTCCCATCTCCTGGTGGAGCGCTACCTCGAATACGTTCGCGTCGAAAAGCGGCTGGCCGCCCGTACCGTCGAGCTGTATGCGCTGGACCTGGCCAAACTCCAGGAATTTGCCGCCCAGGTTCCGGTCGAGCTGACCGCGGTGCGCAACGCGCACATCCGACGCTGGGTGGCGCAGATGCACAGCGGCGGGCGCAGCGGTCGGGGCATTGCACTCATCCTCTCCGGTTGGCGCGGTTTCTACACCTGGTTGGGACGCCAGCATCTGGTGGCCAGTAACCCGGTGCAGGACGTGCGCTCACCCAAGGCGCCCAAGCCCCTGCCCAAGGCGCTGGGCGTGGACGACGCGGTCCAACTGGCGGACTATAAAACGGACGGCGAAGCCGGGTTGCTGGAGCTGCGCGACCGCGCCATGGTCGAGCTGCTGTATTCCAGCGGCCTGCGGGTCGGCGAATTGATTGGCCTGGACGCCCAGGCCAGCAGCACCGGCAGCGCCGACGGCCGGGGCTGGATCGACCTGCAGGACGCCCAGGCCCATGTCTGCGGCAAGGGGCGCAAGTGGCGCGCCGTGCCGGTGGGCAGCCAGGCGCTGGCCGCGTTGCAGGCCTGGCTGGTGGTGCGATCGGAATGGCTGGCGCTGCGCACGGCCGCGGATGGCACGGCAGATGTGACGCAGGCGCTGTTCATCGGACGCAACGGCACACGGCTCACGGCCCAGTCGGTCTGGCAGCGCCTGCGCAGCCGCAGCCTGCAGGCGGGACTGGTCACACCGGTGCATCCGCACATGCTGCGCCACTCCTTTGCCAGCCATGTCTTGCAGTCCAGCGGCGACCTGCGCGCCGTCCAGGAGCTGCTGGGCCATGCCAACATCACGACCACCCAGGTCTATACGCGGCTGGACTTCCAGCACCTGGCCCGGGCCTATGACGCGGCCCACCCGCGGGCGAAGTTGAAGAGTGGGAAGGGTTGAAGAAAGCTGCTTCTATGCAGTCCTGAAGTCAGACCTGATTGGGGCAGTGGAGCGATGGGATCAGCCCAAGACTAGCTGGAAGACGAGATCGCCTTCATCATACGAATAGAGCATCGGTAGCCCTTGCGTTACGGTTTGCGTATAGCCAACTTTGCGAAGCAGCGCAGCGCTTCTGGCATTCTTGGGATGCGTTGTCGCCCATAGAGCGGAAATACCATGCTTGGCGCGCAAATACTCATGAAGCCAGAGCAACCCTTCGGTGGCATAGCCATGACCCCAAACGGCGGGATTGAACAAAAAGGCAACTTCGGCAAGATTGTGGTGAACGGTGGCTTCGACTCGACCGATCAGTTCTCCGGTTTCAATCAAACGGACTGCGTAGTTGATCCAGTGTTCATCGACAGTCTTCTTGCCGGGGCCATGTATGGCCCTGCAAAGGCCGAGAGTGAAGTCATCCCTGCTCGGCATGCCTCCAATAAATGCGTAAACCTCTTCGCAATGCAGTACAGGGACAAGTTCCTCAACGTCACCTACTGTGAGCGGGGAACAGCGGGTCTTAGCGTTCATGCGTGTGAATTTCGTGGCTTGGGCGACACGTCGCCGAAACAGTTAGCAGCATAACTGACAGTCTTTAGCGGACATAAAGCACCCATCTGAATGACCGCAATGCATCTGAAGCCGCCAAAAGAAGAAAGGTTCATCGGGCGGCCGATTTCTACGGATTTGGCAGTGTGAGGCCGTCCATCTAGAACCTTCTGCGTCCCACGCAAAGTGCAAATCACCGTCAGCTCCAAGCCTGCAAGCGACAATACCCCCATGAAAACGATACGACTGCGCGCCGGCAAAGAGCGCTCCCTGCAACGCCGCCATCCCTGGATCTTTGAATCTGCCATCGCCAAGGGCGGTGGTGACAGTGGCGAGACCGTGCGGGTCGAGTCCGACAGCGGCGCCTTCCTGGGCTGGGCCGCCTTCAGCCCCCTTTCCAAAATCCGCGCCCGGGTCTGGAGCTTTGATGAGACGCAACGCATAGATGCTCCGTTTTTTATAGCTGCCATCGCCCAATCCGTGAGGGCGAGAGCCCGATTTGACATACAGAGTGATGGCTGCCGGCTGATCCATGGGGAGTCCGATGGCCTGCCCGGTCTGATTGTTGATCGCTATGGCGAAACGCTGGTGGCGCAGTTCACCAGCGCCGGAGTCGAACGCTGGAAGGACGTGATTGCCGACGCGCTTTTGAGCGCGACCGGCCTGACACGGCTGTATGAGCGCTCCGATGCCAGCAGTCGCGCGCTGGAAGGCTTGAGCGAGGCCACGGGCTGGCTGCGGGGCGAAGGTCCTACTGAACTGGTGCTGCGCGAGCACGACTGGAAGCTCGGCCTGAACATCGCCGAAGGGCACAAGACCGGCTTTTATCTGGACCAGCGCGACAGCCGCAAGAAGTTTGCGGATTACGCCCGGCGGCTGCAGTTTCAGCGCGCGCTCAACTGCTATTGCTATACCGGCGGATTCACGGTGGCGGCACTGGCGGGTGGCGCGGCCCATGTCACGTCCATCGACTCGTCCGGCCCGGCGATCGAGAAGGCCCGCGCCAATGTGGCGCTCAACGGGTTTGATGCCACCCGCACCACCTTCATGGATGCGGATGTGAACGCTTCCCTGCGCCAGTTTCTCGCCGAGGGGCGCAGCTTCGATGCGATTGTGCTGGACCCGCCCAAATTTGCCCCCACCGTGGCCCACGCGGAGCGGGCCGCGCGCGCCTACAAGGACATCAACCGCTTGGCCCTCAAGCTGCTGGAACCCGGTGGTGTGCTGTTCACCTATTCCTGTTCGGGGGGCATCAGTGCCGACCTGTTCCACAAGATCGTGGCTGGAGCGGGCTCGGATGCTGGTGTAGATGGCTACATCACGGAGCGCATGGGCGGCGCCCCGGACCACCCGATGACCATTGCCTTTCCGGAAGGCGAATACCTCAAGGGGCTTGTGGTGATGCGTAAGTGAAGTGACTTGAAAGGGCCAGTACACTCCCCACCTGCTGAATTTTGGATTTCCCCATGAGTTTGATTCCCGCCACCATCCTGACCGGCTTTCTGGGCTCGGGAAAAACCACCTTGCTCAAGCGCGTGCTGGCCGAGGCGCATGGCCAGAAGATCGCCGTTATCGAGAACGAATTCGGCGAAGAGAACATCGACAGCGACATCCTGGTCAGCGACACCAACGAACAGATCATCCAGATGAGCAATGGCTGCATCTGCTGCACCATCCGTGAGGACTTGCGCGTCACCCTGCAAATGCTGGCGGCCAAGAAGCGCCAGGGCCTGCTGGACTTTGAGCGCGTGGTGATAGAGACCACCGGCGTGGCCGACCCCGGCCCGGTGGCCCAGACCTTCTTCATGGATGACGAGATTGCCGAGTCATTCCTGCTGGACTCCATCCTGACCCTGGTCGATGCCAAGCACGCCGACCAGCAACTTGACGACCGCCAGGAGGCCCGTCGCCAGGTGGGCTTTGCCGACCAGATATTCATCAGCAAGTCCGATCTGGTTTCCAAAGAGGAGCTCGATGCGCTGATGCACCGGCTCAAGCACATGAACCCGCGGGCCCCGCAAAAGGCGGTGCACTTTGGCGATGTGGCCCTGAGCGAGGTGTTTGACCTGCGCGGCTTCAACCTCAATGCCAAGCTTGATATCGATCCCGACTTCCTGAAGGACGACGAGCACGAGCATGACCATGCCGGACACGACCATGCGCCGGGTGAGGCCTGCAACCATCCGTCGCACGCACATGGTGGTGGACACCATCACCACCACGACGATGATGTGAAGAGCTTTGTCTTCAAATCGGACCGGGCGTTTGATCCGGCCAAGCTGGAAGACTTCCTGAGCGCCATCGTCAACATTTATGGGCCCCGCATGCTGCGCTATAAAGGGGTTCTGTATATGAAGGGCACGGACCGGAAAGTCATTTTCCAGGGCGTGCACCAGTTGATGGGCAGCGATCTCGGTCCACAATGGGCAGAGGGCGAAGCCCGGGGTAGCAAGATGGTGTTCATCGGCATTGATTTGCCCAGGGACATTCTTTTGCAGGGAATGGAGCAGTCATTGGTGTAAGCGGGCGTTAAGGTGCGGCATTGTCTGATCGCATAGCCCGGCACGGTACATAGTTTTTTGCGGATTGAAAGCCAAATGATTGTCTCGATTTTGCAACTGATGGGTTTTCCGATGGGGAAGCCTGTACACTCGCGCGCCGGAGAAGCCCCGCCGGACAAAACTTCCAAGAGCCGCGGCGGGGCGGCAGGCACCACCGACCATGCGCAGAAGAGTTCTGCCAGGAGACAAGAAGTGAAAGCTAAACCGGGAAAGAGCAGCAAGGCCACCGCGGCCCCCACCAAAGCGCCAGCAGCTGGAAGACCCAAAGGGAAGCCCGCTGCCAAGGCGGTGACGCCTGCCAAGAAAGTGACCAAGGCCGCTGCCCCTGCCAAACCTATCGCCAAGGCAGTGACCAAGCCCGCTCCCAAAGCTGCGGCCAAGCCGGTGTCCAAGGTCATTGCCGCCAAGACCACCAAGCCGGCCGCAAAAGTGGCGGTGCCAGCGAAGAAGGCACCCACCAAACCCGCCGCTAAACCCGCTGCCAAGGCCGCGCCGGTCGCGTCCAAGTCCAAGCCTTCTCCTGTTTCCAAACCAAGGGCTGTTGCCAGCCCCGTACCCATGCCCGTTTCCAAAGCGTCAGCCAAGCCAATGCCGACAACTGTTTCACCCAAGACCAAGACCCCTGTGGCAACCACGCCACCTGCAGAAAAAATGACTCCTGTTCCCGTTGCACCCGCTGCAGCCACCGTGCCTGCCAAGGCCGGACGCCCCTCATCCCGACTGGCGCAGTTGACTGTGCCGTCCATGGCTCAGACCGTTGCCTCGACAGCCGCCAAGGCCAGCTACACCCAGTCCACCCCATCGCCGCTCATCGTGCCCGCGCTGCCGTCTTCCATCAAGAAAGACGCCAAACTGGCAAACAACTGGAAGACGACACCGGCTGCCGAGTTGACCGATGCCGAGCTGATGGCCATGCCGGATTCCGAATACATGAATGCGGTTCAGCTGGCGGCCTTCCGTGCGAAGTTGGCCAAGCTCAAACTGGACATTCTCAATAGTGCTGGTGAGACTACCGAGCACTTGCGTGAAGACACTTCGGTGGTTCCCGACCCGGCGGATCGCGCCACTATCGAGGAAGAGCATGCGCTGGAATTGCGTACGCGCGACCGTGAGCGCAAGCTGCTGAAGAAGATCGAACAGTCCATTGCGCGCATCGATGCGGGTGACTACGGCTATTGCGACGAAACGGGCGAGCCCATTGGCGTTGGCCGTCTGCTGGCGCGCCCCACAGCGACGCTTTCGCTCGAAGCACAGCAACGCCGCGAACTCAAGCAGAAAATGTTTGGTGATTGACAGCGGTGCGGATGTGAATCCCGTGCACGTTCGGTAAACTGCGCTTATGGCCACCAAAAGCGATCGCCCCGGACTGTTGTCCAAAATGGCGATGTTCGTTCGCAATCCGACCAAAGACTGGTCGGAGTTGGAGCGGCCCCAGCCAGAGCAGGACAGTGGCTACGACAAGCAGGTGCTCAAGCAGATGATTGAGCGCAAGCGCCAGAACGATTTCATCCGCAAGCGGGAATTCGATCAGTTGCGCAAATTGCGCAGCCGCGGTGTTTCTGCCGTGGCAGGTATGGGCAGGCCTTCGGTGTTCCAGTCCAGCATGGCCACCGATCCGGATGGACGCGCCGTCACGTTGAAGAAGATCGACGAGATCGAAGCCCAGATGTCCAAGCAGTGGTGGAAAGGCAAGCAGGATGCTGCGACTGCCCAGGGCCAGGGGTTTCCGGTGGCGCAGGAGCAGCCCCAGAAGGCCCCCCCTGTCCAGGAGGCAGCGCCGGTAGCTGCCGCCCCCATGACACAGTCCGAGCAATTTGGCACGACTGAAGTTTCTGAATTGCAGACCGGGCCTCCGGTGTCCGGATCGGCGGAGTTCCTGGCTACCGAAATGGGCGATGGCATGGAGCCATTACCCCCTCCCACAGCCAACAAGGCCCGCGGTGGCATGGGCTCGGTTCCGATGATGGGTGCACTGGCGCAGAGTTATGACGGGGCTGACGTGGGTTTTTCCACATCCAAACTGTTTGCCATCGATGTCGAGGATATGGCCACCGACCCGGAATTGGAAGAGGCTGCCATTCGGTTTGCCAATGGTGATGACGAAGGCGCAGAGACCGGGTTGCTGGACGCCTTGCGTGGCGGCGCTGTCTCCCACGAGGTTTCCTGTTCCTGGGCGGCGGCCTTGCTGGACCTGTACCGGGCCACCAATAACCGTGCGCGCTTTGACCAAGCCGTTCTGGAGTTTTCCTACTGTTTTGAGACGATGCTCCCTTTGTGGAGTGCCATCGGCGAAGAACCGGAGCCCGTCACAGCGGTGACGCCCCCCCCGCCCGCGGAGGACGACGCTGCGCGCCGCAATTACGCACTGGGCGCCATCTGGAGCAGTCCACCGGAGCTCAATGCCCTGGCCATGGAGGAATTGCGCGAGGCCATGGCGTCCAATCCCACGCCCTGGCATCTGGATTGGTCGCGTTTGGTGCGGATTGATGAAGACGCCATGCCGCTGATGGCGGGTTTGTTCAGCAGCCTGTGCAACGAGCCCGTGGCACTGCGTTTCAGCGGTGCGGACCGGCTCGTAGACACGCTACGCACCATGATGCCCTCAGGCGATCAGAGCGTGAGCCCGGATTGGTGGGCCATGCGACTCAACGCGCTGCGCACCCTGCAACTATTGGACGATTTCGAATTGGCGGCACTGGATTACTGCGTGACCTACGAGGTGTCCCCGCCGGCTTGGCAGGAAGCCCGTTGCCACTACGAGAATGTTGAGCAGCAGGAAGCTGCCGCCCCTGCCCCTGCTCCGGTGGTGCGGGTGGAAGCCGCCAGCGGTTGGGGCTCGGGCTTCAGCCAGATGCCGACAGCGCCTATCGGCCTGGATGGCTCCATGGCGGTCAAACTGGAACTCAAGGGCGAGGTGCTGGGGGATGCCACCCAGGCTTTGGCCGGATTTGACACGGCCGGCCACAGCGGCGATGGCATTGTGGTTTCCTGCAAGGGCCTGATTCGGGTTGACTTTTCTGCGGCTGGCAGCATTCTCAACTGGGTTGCCATGCGCCAGGCGGAGGGTTGCCATATCCAGTTCCGGGATGTGCATCGCCTGGTGGCTGCATTCTTCAACGTCATTGGCATCAATGAGCATGCCCGGGTTGTTCCTCGTCCCATCTGAGGCTTGTATTTGGGGTATCTGTCCCCTATCTAGGAAATCATGGAAGTATTTCACGGCACCACCATCATCAGTGTGCGGCGCAAGACCCCGCAGGGCGATTCGGTGGCCATTGGCGGTGACGGGCAAGTCACATTGGGCAATATCGTCATCAAGGGCACGGCGCGCAAGGTGCGCAAGCTCTACCACGGCAAGGTGCTGGCGGGTTTCGCCGGCGCCACCGCTGATGCATTCACGCTGTTCGAGCGCTTTGAGGCCAAGCTGGAAAAGCACCAGGGCCATCTGGCGCGTGCAGCCATCGAGCTGACCAAGGACTGGCGTACCGACCGCGTGTTGCGTCGCCTGGAAGCCATGCTGGCAGTAGCGGACAAGGAAACCTCGCTGATCATCACCGGCAATGGTGATGTGCTGGAGCCTGAGAATGGCATAGTGACCATTGGCTCCGGTGGGGCTTATGCGCAGGCAGCTGCCGTCGCCTTGTTGAACCACACGGAATTGTCGGCTGCGGACATCGTCAAACGGTCTCTGGAAATTGCTGGCGAGCTTTGCATCTACACCAACATGCAGCACACCGTCGAAGTGCTTGGGGAGCCAACATGAATCCCCAGGACATCGTTTCCGAACTCGACAAGCACATTGTGGGTCAGGTCCAGGCCAAGCGGGCGGTCGCCATTGCCTTGCGCAACCGCTGGCGGCGCCAGCAGGTTGAAGGTGACTTGCGCGGCGAAATCACGCCCAAGAATATTCTGATGATTGGCCCCACTGGCGTGGGCAAGACCGAAATTGCCCGCAGGTTGGCTCGCCTGGCGGATGCGCCCTTCATCAAGGTGGAAGCGACCAAGTTCACCGAGGTCGGTTATGTCGGCAAGGATGTGGATTCCATCATCCGCGACCTGGCTGAAATTGCCATCAAACAGACCCGCGAGGCGGAAAAGCGCAAGGTCCGCGCACGCGCAGAGGATGCGGCTGAAGAGCGGATTCTGGACATTCTGATACCGCAACCACGCAGTGAATTTGGCGTCACCCCCTCAGCCGATCAGCCGGAGAGCGCTGCCCGGCAGGTGTTTCGAAAGAAGCTACGGGAAGGCCAGTTGGCAGACCGCGAGATTGAACTGGATGTTGCAGTTCCCAGCCCCCAACTGGAAGTCATGGGGCCGCCAGGCATGGAGGAGATGACCGAGCAATTGCGTGGCATGTTTGGACAACTGGGGCAATCCAAAAGGCAGACCCGCAAGCTCAAGATCAGTGAGGCACACAAGCTGCTGGTCGATGAAGAGGCTGCCAAGCTGGTCAATGAAGACGATATCAAGTCCCAAGCCGTGCACATGCTGGAACAAAACGGCATTGTTTTCATCGACGAGATCGACAAGGTCACCTCGCGCAGCGAAGGCAGTGGCGCCGAAGTGTCCCGTCAGGGCGTGCAGCGCGACTTGTTGCCCTTGGTGGAAGGGACGACCGTGTCCACCAAGTACGGAGTGGTCAAAACGGATCACATCCTGTTCGTGGCGTCAGGCGCATTCCATCTGAGCAAGCCCAGTGATCTGATTCCGGAGTTGCAGGGGCGCTTTCCCATTCGCGTGGAGTTGCAGTCACTGTCCGTCAAGGACTTCGAGGCCATTCTGACGCAGACCCATGCATCGCTGGTCAAGCAGTACCAGGCGTTGCTTTCTACGGAAAACGTGACCCTGGACTTTACCCAGGAAGGCATCACCCGTCTGGCGCAGATCGCCTTCGATGTGAATGAGCGCACTGAAAACATTGGTGCGCGCCGCCTTGCCACGGTAATGGAGCGGTTGCTGGATGATGTCAGTTTTGATGCCGCATCCATGGTGGGGCAGACGGTGCGTATTGATGCACCCTATGTGGATGCCCGCCTGGGCGAGCTCAGCCAGAACGAAGACCTGTCGCGTTACATCCTGTGACATCTTGCGGTACAGGTCTCAGGCGCTGTCTCCGCCGGATCGCGGTCGAACCAAGACCCTAAAGCGTTACTTTCATTGCGTGCGCTAAGTCCTTCATTTAGAAGGGTTTTTGTTGTCTCTCTGGCTTTGAAATCGCTTCTAAGTCCTTGATTTCATTGGAAAAAATTCTCGTAAGCCCCCTTGCAAGATTGGCTTTTGCTGCTACAGTGCAAAAAAGTGCAATTAAGTGGTGAAAAGTGCCTGTGAATGGGGCTTTTCGCGTTGCCGTGCAAAAAAGGTGGTTTTGCGGTGTTTCAAGGGGCTTCGTCTCTCAGTCTGGATGCAAAAGGTCGGTTGTCTGTGCCGACCCGGCATCGTGACGTCCTGAGTGCCACGGCTGCCGGCCTGCTCACCATCACCAAGCACCCGGACGGATGTCTGTGGGTATTCCCCCGTCCTGAATGGGAAAAATTTCGTGCCGGCATTGCCGCCATGCCCCAGTCGGCCCAGTGGGTCAAGCGCTTCTTTCTGGGCAATGCCATGGATGTGGAAATGGATGGCACCGGACGCGTGTTGGTTTCGCCCGAATTGCGTGAGGCGGCCGGCCTGGGCAAGGATGTCTGGCTGATGGGCATGGGCAGCTATTTTGAACTGTGGGACAAGGCTACCTATGACGCGAAGGAGGCTGCATTCAAGCAAGGCGAGTTGCCGGACGCGTTCAAGGACTTTTCCTTTTAAGGCCTGGCGGTGGAAACTTCATGGACCCACGCCACCGTATTGTTGAACGAGGCAGTGGATGCGTTGTTTGGCAATGACTCGGACCCGGCCTCTGCACAAGCCGATGGCACCTATGTGGATGCCACCTTTGGTCGCGGCGGTCACTCCCGCCTGATTCTGTCCCGCCTGTCTCCCCTGGGGCGGCTGATCGCCTTTGATCGTGATCCGGATGCGGTGGCCCAAGCCAACGCCATCTCGGACGAACGCTTTTCCATTCGGCATGAAGCCTTTTCGCACCTGGCGGACCTGGCGGGCGGCAGCATCGCCGGGGTCTTGATGGATCTGGGTGTGAGCTCGCCCCAGATCGACAACCCGGTGCGGGGATTCAGCTTCCGTTTTGACGGACCGCTGGACATGCGCATGGACACCACGCGTGGAGAGAGTGTGGCTCAGTGGCTGGAGACAGCTGAAACCAATCAGATCGCGGAGGTGATACGTGAATATGGTGAAGAACGGTTTGCTGGCCCCATTGCAAAGGCGATTGTTGCTCGCCGACAGGAACGGGGCCCAATTTCAACCACCACCGAGCTGGCCCAACTCGTGGCTGACACGGTCAAAACCCGCGAGCCGGGCCAGAACCCTGCAACGCGCACATTTCAGGCTTTTCGGATTTTCATCAACGCCGAGCTTGAGGAGTTGCAACAAGCGCTAGAGGCGTGCCTGCACGTGCTGCAGCCCGGTGGTCGTCTGGCGGTGATCAGTTTTCACTCGCTGGAAGATCGCATCGTCAAGCAGTTCATCGCCAAGCACTCCAAGGATGAATACGACCGGCGGGCACCCTTTGCCGCGCCCAAGGTCATGCAACTCAAGGCGTTGGATCGCATCAAGCCCACGGCCGCAGAAATCAGTGGCAATGCGCGTTCGCGCAGCGCCATCATGCGTGTGGCGCAGAGGATGCCGGCATGATGCGCCTGAATCTGGTGCTGTTGCTGGCGGTGCTGGCCAGTGCGCTGTACCTGGTGGGTGTGCAGTACGACTCGCGCCGTCTGTTCACCGAGTTGGACAAGTCCCGCAGCGAGGCGCACCGTCTGGAGTTGGAGTACGAACGCCTGCAGGTCGAAAAGCGCGCGCAGACCACGCCAGCACGGGTCGAACGCCTGGCACGGGAAAAGTTGGCCATGCGCCAGGCCAAGCCCGGTATCACGACGTATGTAACGTATTCGGAGCCTGCTGCGGATGGCGAGGCGAAGCCGATAGCCGGCCGTGTCCCGGCAGGACGCGAGACCGCACCATGAGCCGCAGCGTTCAATACACTTCCAGCCCCTTGCTGGCAAGCCGCACGCCGGTCTGGCGCAGCAAGCTGGTCGTTGGTGCGATTGCCCTGGCTTTCTGCGGCTTGGCAGCGCGGGCTGCTTATATCCAGGTCGTGGCCAACGACTTCTTCCAGCGCCAGGGTGAAGTGCGATTCGCCAGAACGCTGGATCTACCCGCCAACCGTGGTCGCATTCTGGATCGTAATGGACTGATACTGGCTTCCAGCGTGCCATCCCCCAGCATTTGGGCCATTCCGGAAGATGTTGAAATCGACAAGGCCAAGCTGAACCAGTTGGCCAAGTTGCTGGAGATGCCGGTTGCCGAACTCGCCAAGAAGCTGGAGAACGAAGACAAGACCTTCGTTTGGGTCAAGCGCCAGGTTGATGAGGATGTTGCGCGACAGATCGCCGCAATGAACATCAAAGGCCTGTACCAGCGCAAGGAATACAAGCGGCAGTATCCGGAGGGTGAGTCCGCCGTGCATGTGGTGGGCTTCACCAATGTGGAAGACAAGGGCCAGGAGGGCGTTGAACTCACGTTCAACAAGGAGCTGGCTGGACGCAACGGCTCTCGGCGCGTCATCAAGGATCGATTGGGTCGGGTGGTGGAAGACGTGGGCAACCAGATTCCACCGGTGGACGGCAAGGACCTGCAACTCAGCATTGACAGCAAGGTGCAGTTCTTTGCCTACCAGAAGCTGCGCGAAGCCGTGCTGGAGCACAAGGCCAAGGCCGGCAGCGTGGTGGTGCTGGACACCATCACGGGCGAAGTGCTCGCGCTGGCCAACTACCCCAGTTACAGCCCGGACAAACGTCGCAACCTCACCGGTGAGCAACTGCGCAACCGCGCGCTGACCGACACCTTCGAGCCGGGCTCGGTGATGAAGCCATTCACGATCGGCTTGGGGCTGGAGACTGGGCGCGTCACCCCCCAGTCCATCATTGATACCTCGCCAGGGCGCATCACCATCACAGGCTCCACCATCTCCGACTCCCACCCCAACGGAGTGTTGACGGTGGAAGGTGTGATCCAGAAGTCCAGCAACGTCGGTACCACCAAGATTGCGATGCAGATGCAGCCCCATGAGATGTGGGAGCTGTTCACCCAGGCCGGCTTCGGCCAGAAGCCCCAGATTGCCTTCCCCGGCGCGGTTTCCGGGCGTCTGCGCCCCTACAAGACCTGGCGCCCCATCGAACAGGCGACCATGTCGTATGGCTACGGCCTGTCGGCCTCGTTGTTCCAGATGGCGCGGTCCTACACCGTGTTTTCGCATGACGGCCAGATCATTCCCGTCACCCTGACCAAGAGCAGCGAGCCCGTCGTCGGAGTGCAGGTGCTGTCGGCCCGCACGGCGGGGCAGGTGCGCAAGATGCTCCAGATGGCAGCCGGCCCCGGTGGCACCGGGCAAAAGGCGCAGACGATTGGCTACTCAGTGGGTGGCAAGTCCGGCACTGCCTACAAGCTGATCGGCAAGAGCTACGGCAGTGACAAGAATCGCAAGTACCGTGGCTGGTTCGTGGGCATGGCGCCCATTGACAACCCCCGCATTGTGGTGGCCGTCATGATTGACGAGCCGAGCGCCGGAAAATATTACGGTGGTGAGGTCGCCGCTCCGGTGTTCAGCGAGACCGTCCAGCAGACCTTGCGCATACTGGGCGTCCAGCCGGATCTGGCTGTGCGTCCACAGATCGTTGCCCAGGCGGCGGAGGAGAGCTTCTGATGCAGCAGCTCCGGACCCCCATGCAAGCGGCCCAGTGGCTGCGTGAGCGCGTGACCGGAACGCTGCAATCCGACAGCCGCAAGGCGCAGCCCGGTGATGGCTTCATTGCCTGGCCGGGCGCCGCAGTGGATGCGCGCCAGTTCGTGCCCAACGCCTTGCAGCAAGGCGTCACCGCCTGCCTGGTCGAGGCGGACGGGCTCGCGGCGTTTGGCCTGGCTGGTGAGCGGGTGGCCAGCTATCGCGGGCTCAAGGCCGACACCGGCGCCATTGCGGCGGAGTTTTTCGGTACGCCGTCTGCGGCGCTGCAGGTGGTTGCCATCACCGGAACCAACGGCAAGACGTCTTCCGCCTGGTGGCTGGCGCAGGCGCTGTCGGCATTGCCGGGCACTTTGGCCCTGCCGTGTGGAATGGTCGGCACCCTGGGTGTGGGCCGACCGGGTGCCTCCGTGACATCCACGGGTTTGACGACCCCCGACCCGGTTCGGCTGCAACACACCTTGCGTGGTTTCGTGGCCGATGGGCTGAACGCCTGCGCCATGGAGGCGTCGTCCATTGGGATCGAAGAGCACCGGCTGGATGGAACCCGGATTCAGGTCGCGGTTTTCACCAATTTCACCCAGGACCACCTCGATTACCACGGCAGCATGGACGCCTACTGGCAGTCCAAACTGCGCCTGTTTGCGTGGCCGGGGCTGACCAGTGCAGTTGTCAATGTGGACGATGCATACGGACTGGAGCTAGCGCAGAAGCTGTCCGGCACGGCCCTGCGTGTCTGGACGGTTTCCTGCAAGCAGCCGTCCGCCCGTTTGCTGGCGCGCTCGGTCGCCTATACCGACCAGGGCCTGCGCTTTGAAGTGGTAGAGGGTCAGGAGTCCCATTGGCTGCAGACCCGCACGATCGGTGATTACAACGTGTCCAACCTGCTGGGCGTACTGGGCGCCATGCGCGCGCTGGACGTTTCGCTGCTGTCTGCGGTGCAGGCGTGCAGTGACTTGCACCCGGTGCCTGGCCGCATGGAATGTCTGGGCGGATCGGGCGAGCCGCTGGTGGTGGTGGACTATGCCCATACACCGGACGCGCTTGGTCAGGCGCTGACGGCACTGCGGCCATTGGCCGCGCAGCGCGGCGGACGCCTGTGGTGCGTATTTGGCTGTGGTGGTGACCGCGATGCTTCCAAGCGCCCCCTGATGGGCGCGATTGCCTCACAAAAGGCCGATCAGGTGGTGGTGACCAGTGACAACCCGCGCAGCGAGAAACCCGAGGCCATCGTGGCGCACATTCTGCTGGGTCTGACGCAAAGCAAGGCAGTGGACGTCCAGACGGACCGCACGCAGGCCATTGCCGAAACGGTTGCGCGAGCGGCTCCTGGCGATGTGGTGCTGCTAGCCGGAAAAGGACACGAGGCCACCCAGGACATTGCCGGTGTACAGCAGCCCTTCTCGGACCAGGCCCATGCGGTTGCCGCCTTGCGCCGGCGCGTCGGTCAGACTACGGAGGTGCGCGCGTGACCACCAACATGATGATGACGGCGGCCCAGGCCGCCCAATGGCTGCCGGCTTCCGAGCTGCAGGGTGATGGGCACGCAGCCATTGTTCGCGTTCATACGGATACCCGGACCATCGAGGCGGGGGACCTGTTTGTGGCGCTCAAAGGCGAGCGCTACAACGCCAACGACTTCCTGCTGGAAGCCGAGCAGCGTGGCGCCGTCGCGGCCATCTGTCACCCGGATGCAAACCGCAGTGGACTGACCCGCATGGCCTGCATCGTTGTGGCGGACACCCGGTTGGCTCTGGGATCCCTGGCGCATGCCTGGCGCATGCAGTTCAGTGTCCCCATGATTGCGGTGACCGGGAGCAACGGCAAAACCACCGTGACCCAGATGCTGGCATCGATCCTGGCAACCTACCAACCGAATGGTGCCGCCCTGGCGACCCGCGGCAATCTGAACAACGACATTGGTGTGCCGATGACCCTGCTGCGCATGCGTGCCCAGCACCGCATTGCCGTGATCGAAATGGGCATGAACCACCCCGGCGAGATTGCCTATCTGGCGGCCATGGTGCGGCCCACGGTCGCCCTGGTGAACAATGCCCAGCGTGAGCACCAGGAGTTCATGCACACGGTGCGTGCCGTGGCGCTGGAGAACGGCTCGGTTATCACCCCTGTCGGCCCGCAAGGGGTGGTGGTGTTTCCCCGCGACGATGAGTACACCGGCATCTGGCAGACGCTGGCCGGCGCGCGGCGCACCGTGACCTTTGCCATGGACGGCACGACTGGCCCGGATGCTCTGGGTTGCCTGAGGGCGCAATGGTCATCCGGTGCCTGGCAGGTGCATGCCCGGGGGATGGGGCAGGAGCTGCACTACTGCTTGGCCATTGCGGGGCGCCACAACGTGAAGAACTCTCTGGCGGCAGCGGCAGCGGCCCTGTCGGCCGGGGTACCGGTGTCTGCCGTGGTCGATGGACTGCAGGCGTTCGAGCCCGTCAAGGGGCGCTCCAAGGCCCTGCTGCTGGCGGTCAAGGGTCGCGAGGTTACCTTGGTTGACGACACCTACAACGCCAACCCCGATTCCGTGCGCGCAGCCATTGATGTGCTGGCCGACCTGCCAGGCCCGCGCTTGCTGGTCCTGGGTGACATGGGTGAGGTGGGCCAACAGGGCCCGATGTTCCATGCGGAAGCCGGCCGCTACGCCAAGGCCAAGGGCATCGAGCAGATGCTGACACTGGGCGAGCTGGCGCAAGTGGCCGCCAATGCCTTCGAGGGTGCGCAGCACTTCGCCTCGGCCGACAACCTGATCGATACCGTGCTGGATGCCCTGCCCCATGTGCGCAGCGTGCTGGTCAAGGGCTCCCGGTTCATGCGCATGGAGCGCGTGGTCGATGCCACAGTGGGCATGGTGGCCAGCACCCCGTCCCAACAGGAGCGTCGCCATGGTGGTTGAGTTTCAAGTGGGAGAGCATCCATGTTGCTGAGTCTGGCCCAATGGCTGCAAACCCTGTCGCCCGAGTTCGGCTTCTTCCGGGTGTTCCAGTACCTGACGTTCCGTGCGGTGATGGCCGCGGTGACCGCCCTGCTGATCGGTCTGGCAGCCGGCCCCTATGTCATTGGGCGCCTGCGGGAACTCAAGATTGGCCAGCCAGTGCGTGGCTACGGCATGGAAACCCATTTGCACAAAAGTGGAACGCCGACCATGGGCGGCGTCTTGATCCTGCTGTCCATTGCGGTCTCCACTTTGCTGTGGGTGGATTTGAGCAATCGCTTTGTCTGGATCGTGCTGCTGGTCACGCTGGCCTTTGGTGCGATTGGTTGGGTGGATGACTGGCGCAAGGTGGTCAACAAGGACCCGGAAGGCATGCGGTCGCGGGAAAAATATTTCTGGCAATCGGTGATTGGGCTGCTGGCAGCCTTGTACCTGGTCTTCAGTATTTCTGAAAACTCCAATCTCCGGGTGCTGGAGCTGTTCTTCAACTGGGTCCGCTCCGGCTTTGACGTGAACCTGCCGCCCAAGGCCGGGCTGCTGCTGCCCTTCATCAAGGAAGTGAGCTACCCCCTGGGGGTTTTTGGCTTTGTGCTGCTGACCTATCTGGTGATCGTGGGCTCCAGCAACGCGGTGAACCTGACCGATGGCCTGGACGGCCTGGCCATCATGCCGGTGGTGCTGGTGGGCTCGGCGCTGGGCGTGTTTGCCTATGTGACCGGCAGTGCCGTGTATTCCAAGTACCTGTTCTTTCCCCACATTCCCGGCTCGGGCGAACTGATGGTCTTCTGTGCCGCGATGGCCGGCGCGGGCCTGGCCTTCCTGTGGTTCAACACCCATCCGGCCCAGGTGTTCATGGGGGATGTGGGTGCACTGGCGCTGGGTGCGGCACTGGGCACCATTGCCATCATCGTGCGCCAGGAAATTGTGCTGGCCATCATGGGTGGCATCTTCGTCGTGGAGGCCCTGTCCGTGATGCTGCAGGTGAGCTATTTCAAGTTCACCAAAAAGCGCTTTGGCGAAGGGCGGCGTTTGTTGAAGATGGCTCCGCTGCACCACCACTTTGAAAAGAGCGGATGGAAAGAAACCCAGGTGGTGGTTCGTTTCTGGATCATCACCATGCTGCTGTGCCTGGTGGGCCTGTCCACCCTGAAATTGCGATGAATCCCGACGACCTTAACCCCCTTGGCGAAAGCCCTAAACCGTCCGTGCCGGACGAAGGGGGAGTGCTGCGCGCGCCAGATGCGCAGCCCCTGGAGTCAGTAGAGCCCGCGGTGGCGGCCGTTCCGGAAGCGCCAGCGCGGGGACTGCCCACCACCCTGACGGCTGCCCGCGACGCCGCAGCATTCGTCGCGCAGATCTTTGCCGAGACGCAGGCCGACAAGGCGCCGCCCGCCCCGGTTGAATCCGTGCCAAGTGAACCCCAGGCGGCACAGCCGGAATCCGCAGCAGTGGATGAGACGGCGCCACTGCTGCCGCTGGCCGGGCTCAACGTGCTGATTCTCGGATTGGGCGCCTCCGGTCTGGCCATGGCGCGCTGGTGCGTGCGCACCGGTGCTGCCCGTGTGATGGTTGCCGATACGCGCGCCGCGCCGCCCCAACTGGCCACACTGCAGCGGGAACTGCCGGAAGTGCGTTTTGTTCCGGGTGCATTCAATGCCGCCCTGGTCGATGGCCAGGGGCTGCATGCGGTGTACCGCTCGCCAGGACTGAGTCCGCAGGACGTTGCGCCCGTGGTGGATGCGGCGCAGGCTGTGGGGATTCACGTGGGCGGTGAGCTGAGCCTGTATGCGATGGCTTTGGCGGCTTTGCGTTCCTCCCGCGCTTATGCCCCGGCAGTGCTGGCAATCACCGGAACCAACGGCAAGACCACCGTAACCTCCCTGACGGGACAACTGGTGGCCCATGATGGCAAGACCGTGGCTGTGGCCGGCAACATCGGACCAACCCTGCTGGATACCCTGTCGGCTCATCTGGATGCCAACACTTTGCCCGAAGTCTGGGTGCTGGAACTGTCCAGCTTCCAGCTCGACGGCGTCACCGGCTTCGAGCCCACGGCAGCCGTGGTGCTGAATGTGACGCAAGACCACCTGGACTGGCATGGAAGCATGCCAGCGTACGCAGCGGCCAAGGCCCGCATCTTTGGCCAACACGGCATGATGGTGCTCAACCGTGACGATGCTGCCGTCATGGCCATGTTGCCCGAGCCTCTGCGCGCCAAGCTGCAGCGCCCGGTGGTGCGTTCCCACATCACCTTCGGAAGCGACATGCCCCAGCGCCCTGGTGACTTTGGCATGGAAGAGGTCAATGGCATGGTCTGGCTGGTCCGTGCACTGGAGGCTGATGAGACCCGCAAGAAGCGCAAGGGTGATGAAGAAGAGTTGCATATCCAGCGCCTGATGCCCGCCGATGCCCTGCGCATCCGTGGGCGCCACAACGCCAGCAATGCGCTGGCCGCGCTGGCCCTGTGCTCGGTGGCAGGTTGCACGTTGGGCAGCATTCTTTTCGGCCTGCGCGAATACCGTGGCGAACCGCACCGTGTGGAGCCTGTTGGCATCCTCAATGACGTGGAGTTCTTTGACGACAGCAAGGGCACCAACGTGGGGGCTACCGTGGCAGCGCTGCAGGGCCTCGGGGCGGACCGCAAGGTGGTGGTCATCCTGGGCGGCGAGGGCAAGGGCCAGGACTTTTCGCCGCTGGCGGCACCGGTGTCCCGCTATGCGCGCGCTGTTGTGCTGATCGGGCGCGATGCGCCGCTGATCCGCGAAGCTCTGGCTGGCACCGAGGTGCCTTTGATAGACGCCGATTCCATGCAGGCTGGCGTGCAACTGGCCAACCAGCGTGCGCACGCGGGCGACGCGGTGCTGATGTCACCCGCCTGCGCCAGCTTTGACATGTTTGACAACTACGAGCACCGGGCCCGCGTGTTCTGTGCGGCGGTGCGCGAGTTGGCGCAGTCCAGTGGCGTAGACATGGAGGGGGCCGCATGAGCGTGATGGGCCATACCCTGTCGGGCTGGTTTGCGAAGCGTCTGCCATCGGGCAGTGCTGCCTTGCCGGTGCGCCTGGGTGGGCGGGGCTCGTTTGCGGCCACCAGCAGCGTGCCACAGGCAAGCGGATTCGATCAGACCCTGGCCTGGATTGTGGTGGCCTTGTTGCTGTGGGGCATGGTGATGGTGTATTCGGCATCGATTGCGATGCCGGACAACCCCAAGTTTGCCAAGTACACGCACACCTACTTCCTGGTGCGCCATGCGCTGTGGGTTGCCACGGCTTTCGTGGCGGCCCTGATCGCCTTCCAGGTTCCCCTCGCCACCTGGGAGAAATATGCACCTTGGCTGTTCGTGGCGTCGCTGGTGCTGCTGATAGCGGTGCTGATTCCCGGCGTGGGCAAGGTGGTGTACGGCGCGCGGCGGTGGATCTCGGTCGGACCGCTGAGTTTTCAGCCGTCGGAGCTGGCCAAGTTTGCCGTGCTGCTCTATGCCGCCGACTACATGGTGCGCAAGATGGATGTGAAGGAACGTTTTTTCCGCGCAGTCATGCCCATGGCAGTGGCGGTGGCGGTCATCGGCCTGCTGCTGCTGGCCGAGCCTGACATGGGCGGCTTCATGGTGATCGCGGTGATCGCCATGGGTATCCTGTTCCTGGGCGGTGTCAATGCCCGGATGTTCTTCCTGATCGCCGCCGTGTTGCTGATTGCCTTCAGTCTGATGATTGCGCTCTCCGAGTGGCGGCGCGAGCGCATCTTCGCTTACCTCAATCCCTGGGACGAAAAATATGCCTTGGGCAAGGGGTACCAGTTGTCCCATTCGCTGATTGCCATCGGGCGCGGCGAGATCTTCGGCGTTGGCTTGGGCGGCAGTGTGGAGAAGCTGCACTGGTTGCCAGAGGCACATACCGACTTTCTGCTGGCTGTGATTGGCGAGGAATTCGGTCTGGTGGGCGTGGTGGTGGTGATTGGCCTGTTCCTGTGGCTGACCCGGCGCATCATGCACATCGGCCGCCAGGCCATTGCGTTGGACCGGGTGTTTGCCGGACTGGTGGCGCAGGGCGTTGGCATCTGGATGGGCTTTCAGTCTTTCATCAACATGGGTGTGAACCTGGGCGCCTTGCCAACCAAGGGACTGACCCTGCCCCTGATGAGTTACGGCGGCTCCGCCATCCTGATCAACCTGGTGGCCATTGCGGTGGTGCTGCGCATTGATTACGAGAACCGCCAGTTGATGCACGGGGGGCGCGTATGAGTCAACAGCCCAAATGTGCACTGATCATGGCCGGTGGCACCGGTGGTCACATTTTCCCCGGTCTGGCCGTGGCCCAGGCCCTGCGTGATAAAGGCTGGCGCGTGCACTGGCTGGGCGCGCCCAACAGCATGGAAAGCCGCCTGGTGCCGCCCAAGGGCTTTGCGCTGGAAACCGTCGATTTTTCCGGTGTGCGCGGCAAGGGTCTGCGCACCCTGCTGGCTCTGCCACTGCGCCTGCTGCGCGCTTTGGGCCAGAGCCGCCAGGTGTTGCGCCGGGTTCGCCCCGATGTGCTGGTCGGCCTGGGTGGCTACATCACGCTGCCGGGTGGCGTCATGGGTGCGCTGATGGGCAAGCCGCTGGTGCTGCATGAGCAGAATTCCGTGGCCGGCATGGCCAACCGGATTCTGGCCATGTTGGCGCGCCGCGTGTTTACCGCATTCCCCAAGGTCCTGGCCAAGGGGCAGTGGGTCGGCAACCCCTTGCGAGCAGAGTTTCTGGTGCAGGCCTCGCCAGCCGAGCGCTTTGCCGGCCGCTCCGGTCCGCTGCGCGTGCTGGTGGTCGGTGGCAGCCTGGGCGCCAAAGCACTCAACAGCATCGTGCCGCAGGCCCTGGCCCTGATCCCGGTCGAACAGCGCCCGCAGGTGACCCACCAGAGTGGCGAAAAACAGATTGACGAACTGCGCGCCAACTACGCAGCCGCCGGGGTGCAGGCCGAGCTGACCCCATTCATCGACAACACGGCCCAGGCCTTTGCCGATGCCGATCTCGTGGTCTGCCGCGCTGGCGCCAGCACCGTGACCGAGATCGCGGCAGTGGGCGCACCGGCCCTGTTCGTGCCCTTCCCGTCGGCGGTGGACGACCACCAGACCCACAACGCCCGCTTCCTGGTCGACCAGGGCGCCGGCTGGCTGATTCCCCAGCGCGAATTGACGCCTGGAGTTTTGGCTGATCTGCTACAAAAAACAGAGCGCTCGACGCTTCTGTCACGAGGGCTGGAGGCCAAAAAGCTTCAGAAGCTCTTGGCGACACAAGCCGTGGTGACCGCCTGTGAGGAACTTTGCCCATGAAACACGCGATCAAACACATTCATTTCGTTGGCGTGGGCGGCTCGGGCATGTCCGGCATTGCCGAGGTGCTGTGCAATCTGGGCTACACCATTTCCGGCTCCGACCTGTCGGACAGCGCCACCCTCAAACGCCTGGCGTCGCTGGGCATCAAGACTTCAGTAGGTCATGCACCGGAGAACGTGGTCGGTGCCGATGCGGTAGTCACCTCCACCGCCGTGCAGAGTGACAACCCTGAGGTGCTGAAGGCCCGGGAAATGAAGATTCCCATCGTGCCGCGCGCTCTGATGCTGGCTGAGCTGATGCGCCTGAAGCAGGGCATCGCCATCGCCGGAACCCACGGCAAGACCACGACCACCAGTCTGGTCGCCAGCGTGCTGGGCGAGGCTGGGCTGGACCCCACCTTCGTGATTGGCGGGCGCCTCAACAGCGCGGGCGCCAATGCGCGGCTGGGTAGCGGCGACCATATCGTAGTCGAGGCGGATGAGTCGGATGCGTCCTTCCTGAACTTGTTGCCGGTGATGGCGGTGGTGACCAACATCGACGCCGACCACATGGAAACCTATGGGCACGACTTCGGCAAACTCAAGAAGGCCTTTGTCGATTTCCTGCACCGCATGCCGTTCTACGGCGTCGCCATCCTGTGCACGGACGATGCGGCGGTGCGGGAGATCGTCGACCAGGTCACCTGCCCGGTGACCAGCTACGGCTTCAACGAGCAGGCCCAGGTGCGTGCCATCAATGTGCGGGCAGTGGGTGGCCAGATGCACTTCACGGTGCAGCGTCGCAACGGCGTGGTTCTGCCCGACATGGACGTGGTGCTCAATTTGCCGGGCTTGCACAACGTGTTGAATGCGCTGTCGGCCATTGCCGTGGCGGTGGAGCTGAGCATTCCCGATGCCGCCGTGCAGAAGGCGCTGGCGGACTTCAAGGGTGTGGGCCGGCGCTTCCAGCGCTATGGCGATCTAGCACTGCCCCAGGGCGGTACGGTCACGGTGATTGACGACTACGGCCACCACCCGGTGGAAATGGCCGCCACGCTGGCCGCCGCGCGCGGGGCCTTCCCCGGGCGGCGCCTGGTGCTGGCCTTCCAGCCGCACCGCTTCACCCGCACCCGGGATTGCTTTGAAGACTTCGTCAAGGTCATTGGCCATGCCGACTCGGTGTTGCTGGGCGAGGTCTATGCCGCCGGCGAGGCGCCGATCGTGGCGGCCGACGGGCGCGCCCTGGCACGCGCCGTGCGGATTGCCGGCAAGGTGGAGCCGATTTTTGTCGACGACATCGCCGCCATGCCGCAAGCCATCGTGGACAACGCACTGGACGGCGATGTGGTCATGTGCATGGGTGCCGGTTCGATCGGAGCGGTGCCCGCCAAGGTGGTTGATTTGCTACAAAATAGTGAGCGCGCCACACAGGAAGGACGAGGGCTATGATGGATTTTGGCAAAGTTGCGGTGCTGATGGGCGGAGCCTCGGCCGAGCGCGAGGTGTCCCTGATGTCCGGCAGCGGTGTGCTCAAGGCGCTGCGGTCCAAGGGCGTGGACGCCCATGCCTTCGATCCGGCCGAGCGGGATCTGACTGACCTCAAACGTGAAGGCTTTGCGCGCTGCTTCATCGCGCTGCATGGGCGCCTGGGTGAAGACGGCACGGTGCAGGGTGCGCTGGAGTTGCTGGGCATCCCCTATACCGGCTCCGGTGTGATGGCGTCCGCTATTTCCATGGACAAGGTCATGACCAAGCGCATCTGGCTGTCCGAAGGCATCCCCACACCGCGCTACCAGCTGCTGCGCCGTGGCGCCTATGACCGCCGCCAGATCATTGAGGTTCCAGATGCGCTGGGCCTGCCCATCATCGTGAAGCCGGCGCGCGAGGGCTCCTCCATCGGTGTGACCAAGGTGGCGGGTTACTCCGGCATGGTCGCCGCCGTGGAATCTGCCGGCAAGCTCAATGACGACATCCTGTGTGAGGAGTGCATCGAGGGTGACGAAGTGACCTGTCCGGTGCTGGGCCAGGATGACGGTGCCTACGCCCTGCCGGTGATCCGCATCGTGGCGCCCGAGGGCAACTACGACTACCAGAACAAGTACTTCACTGATAGCACCCAATACCTGGTGCCGGCCGGCCTTCCCGCAGGAGAGGAAGAAGCGATCCAGGCGCTGGTGGTCAAGGCCTATCGGGTACTGGGCTGCCGCGGCTGGGGCCGTATTGATGTGATGATCGACCGGGTCACCCGCAAGCCCTACCTGCTGGAAATCAACACTTCGCCCGGCATGACGGGGCATTCGCTGGTCCCCATGTCGGCCAAGGCCGCCGGTATCAGCTACGAAGACCTGTGCGTGCGCCTGCTGGAGCACACCGCACTGGATGCAGGGGTGCCTGCATGAACCACACCGTGGCCGCTCCTCTGGATGTCAAGCTGATGAACCTGATCGCTTCGGTCCTGTTCGTGGTCTTGCTCGTCCTGGGCGCCGTTGCCACGGTCCGCTGGGTGGTTCGCCTGCCCGCGTTTGATATCAAGGGCATCGTGGTGGTCGGCGACGTCAGTCACAACAATGCGCTGACCTTGCGTGCCAATGTCGCGCCGCGCCTGTCGGGCACGTTCTTCAGCATCGACCTGGGCCGTGTGCGCGCCGCCTTTGAGGCCGTTCCCTGGGTGCGCCATGCCGTGGTGCGCCGCGAGTTCCCCAACAAGCTGCAGGTGACCCTGCAGGAGCACCAGGCCGTGGCGTACTGGGGCGTGGACGGCGAGTTGCGCCTGATCAACAGCCACGGAGAAGTGTTTGAAGCCAATGTGGACGAGGTGGAGCAGGACGAATTGCCGCGCCTGAACGGGCCAGAAGGGCAGGGGGCCGAGGTGCTGGCCATGTACCGCATGCTGGAGCCGCTGTTTACCCCGATGGAACTGCCGGTGGACGAGCTGGAACTCTCCAGCGGTGGCAGCTGGCGCCTGGGGCTGGACTCCGGCGCAACGATTGAGCTGGGGCGGGGGAGTGCGGCTGACATCCTGGCGCGCGTGCAACGCTTTCTCAAGACCCTCACGCAGGTCACCTCGCGGTATGCGCGGCATCCGAATGCGCTGGAGTCAGCGGATTTGCGGCATGACAACGGATATGCCATCCGGCTGCGCGGTGTCAGCACCACCGCCCCCACAGCCGTGACGGCCAAGAAATAAGCGAAAGACGAAATCAGCAGGTAAACCTTATGGCAAAAGAATACAAAGACCTGGTCGTAGGACTGGACATCGGAACCGCCAAAGTCATGGTGGTGGTGGCCGAGGTGTTGCCCGGCGGCGAGCTCAAGCTGGCCGGTCTGGGTGTGGCCCCCAGCAACGGCATCAAGCGCGGCGTGGTGGTGAACATCGATGCCACGGTGCAAAGCATCCAGCAGGCCCTGCGCGAAGCTGAGCTGATGGCCGACTGCAAGATCACCCGGGTGTACACCGGCATTACCGGCAGTCACATCCGCGGCATCAACTCCAGCGGCATGGTGGCGGTGAAGGACCGCGAGGTCACCGCTGCCGATGTGGCCCGCGTCGTGGAGACCGCCAAGGCCATCAACATTTCCACCGACCAGCGCCTGCTGCTGGTGGAGCCGCAGGAATTCATCATCGACGGTCAGGATGTGAAGGAGCCCATCGGCATGAGCGGCATCCGTCTGGAGGCCAAGGTGCACATCGTGACCGGTGCCCAGAGCGCGGCCGAGAACATCATCAAGTGCGTGCGTCGCTGCGGACTGGAAGTGGAGCAGTTGATGTTGAATCCGCTGGCATCCAGCCTGTCCGTATTGACCGAAGACGAGCGCGAGCTGGGCGTGGCCCTGGTGGACATTGGCGCCGGCACCACCGACATCGCCATCTTCACCAACGGCGCCATCCGCCATACCGCCGTGATCCCGATCGCCGGCGACCTGATCACCAGCGACATCGCCATGGCCCTGCGCACGCCGACCAAGGACGCCGAGGACATCAAGGTCGAAAGCGGTCATGCCAAGCAACTGCTGGTGGACCCGGAGACGCAGGTCGAGGTGCCCGGCCTGGGCGACCGCGGCCCGCGCATGCTGAGCCGCCAGGCCCTGGCCGGCGTCATTGAGCCACGCATCGAGGAAATCTTCAGCCTGGTGAACCAGGTCATGCGCGAGTCCGGCTACGAGGAGGTGCTGTCCTCCGGCATCGTGCTCACTGGGGGTAGCTGCGTCATGCCCGGCATGGTGGAACTTGGGGAGGACATCTTCCTGAAGCCCGTGCGCCGCGGCATTCCCAAGTATTCCAGTGCCCTGGCCGACATGGTGGCCCAGCCGCGTGCGGCCACGGTCATGGGCCTGCTCGAAGAAGCCCGCATGGCACGCCTGCGCGGGTACAAGGTGTCGCAGAAGAACGGTTCGATGAAGACCGCCTTCAGCTCGGTCAAAGACTGGTTTATCGGGAACTTCTGACCATGCAATACAGACTCTGGCTGGCACGGGGAAGTCCCCATTGGCGAAGGCGATGTACCGATCCACCGTGGGATCGGGGCACGTAGAGCACAAAAGCGGCAACTGCAATTTGAAATTTAGTATTGAGTACACAAGGAGAACCACATGGCCATCGAAATGATTGAAGAAGAGGCGTTTAACCAAGGCACACAGATCAAGGTGATTGGCGTAGGCGGTGGCGGCGGCAACGCCGTGGAGCACATGATTTGTTCGGCCGTCGGGGGTGTGGAATTCATTACCGCCAACACCGATTCCCAGGCGCTGTCCCGCAGCACCGCGCACAAGACCATCCAGCTGGGCGCTGGCGGTCTGGGCGCCGGCAGCAAGCCGGACAAGGGACGTGAAGCCGCCATGCTCGCCGAGGCAGACATCCGTACTGCCATTGAAGGCGCGCACATGCTGTTCATCACCGCCGGCATGGGTGGCGGCACTGGCACCGGCGCCGCTCCGGTGATTGCCCGTGTGGCCAAGGAAATGGGCATTCTGACGGTTGGCGTGGTCACCAAGCCATTCGACTTTGAAGGCGGACGCCGCATGAGCAATGCGGACGCGGGCCTGACCGAACTGGAGGCCAATGTCGATTCGCTGATCGTCGTGCTCAACGAAAAACTGCTCGAAGTGCTGGGCGACGATGTGTCGCAGGATGAGGCTTTTGCCCATGCCAACGATGTGCTGAAGAACGCTGTCGGTGGTATTGCGGAAATCATCAATGTGCCTGGCCATGTGAACGTCGACTTTGAAGACGTGCGCACCGTCATGGGTGAACCCGGCAAGGCCATGATGGGCACCGCCCTGGCCAGTGGCCCGGACCGCGCCCGTATTGCCGCCGAGCAGGCAGTGGCCTGCCCGCTGCTGGAAGGCATCGACCTGTCGGGCGCCAAGGGCGTGCTGGTGCTGATCACGGCTGCCAAGGGTTCTCTGAAGCTGAGCGAGTCCAAGTTGGCCATGAACACCATCCGCGCCTACGCATCGCCCGATGCGCACGTGATCTACGGCACGGCCTACGACGACGAACTGGGTGACGACATCCGTGTGACCGTGGTCGCCACCGGCCTGTCTCGCCAGGGTGTGCGCCGCACGGCGCCCCCGCTGCAGGTGCTGCGCACGGGTACGGACAATGTGCCCTTCCAGGTGCCCACGCTCAACAACCCGGTGGGTGGGCCCGTGGCGTCCAGCGGTGTTGCGATGGGCACCGCCCAGCCTGACTACGGCAGCTCCGGCATTCCAGCCGTCTGGCGTGGGCGTGACCGTACCACCGCCGCGGCCCGGGTGGATGCGCTGTCTAGTGGCGGTATGGACGATTACGAAATCCCTGCGTTCCTGCGCAAGCAAGCGGATTGATGTTGCACCCACGGTGGCCTTGGGGCGGCCCTGCGGCGACTAAAATAACCGGGTGCTGAAACAACGAACGCTCAAATCGCTGACCCGCGCCGTGGGCGTGGGGCTGCACAGCGGGCAGCGGGTGGAAATCACCTTGCGGCCCGCGCAACCCGACACCGGCATCGTCTTTCGACGGGTGGACTTGCCGGTGCCGGTGGATATTCCGGTGTCGGCCCCTTCAGTGACCGACACGCGGATGGCCTCCACCATCTCCAGCGGAAGCGCCAAGGTGCAGACGATTGAACACCTGATGTCGGCCTGCGCAGGCTTGGGGCTGGACAATCTGTATGTGGACATTACGGCGGAAGAGATACCGATCCTGGACGGCTCGGCCGCCTCTTTCGTGTTCTTGCTTCAGAGCGCCGGGGTCGAGCTTCAGAATGCACCCAAGCGCTTCATCCGGGTCAAACGCCCCGTGGAAGTGCGCGAGGGTGAAGGGCCTAACCTCAAATGGGCGCGCCTGGAACCCTACAACGGCTACAAGCTGAGTTTTGAGATCGTGTTCGACCATCCGGCGGTGGATTCCACCGGGCAGCGTGTGGAGTTCGACATGGGCAAGGATTCATATTCACGTGACATTGCGCGGGCACGGACTTTTGGCTTCACCAAGGACGTCGAAATGATGCGCACCAACGGGCTGGCGCTCGGTGGCGGGCTGGACAACGCCATCGTCATGGACGACTACAAGGTGCTGAACGCCGAGGGGCTGCGCTACGACGATGAATTCGTCAAGCACAAGCTGCTGGACGCGATTGGCGACCTGTATTGCGTGGGAAAGCCACTATTGGCCAGTTACAGTGCGTTCCGCTCAGGTCACGCGCTGAACAACAAACTGTTGCGCGAACTGCTGGCCCATGCTGACGCATGGGACATCGTCACGTTCGAGGACGAAAACCTGGCTCCCAGTGGCTTTGCACAGCCAGCACGGGCCTGGTAGCCATCTCCTGAGCCAAAGTTACGCATGGCCTTGCTTCGCTGGTTGATCTTGCTGTTGTTGCTGAGTGCGGCAATCTCGTTTGCCTGTTTCGCCGTGACGGGGCAACCACGATTCAAACGGCAAGGTCTGGTTATCCTCAAGTGGACACTGGTTGGGGCCTTCGGGTTTTTTGGGGTGCTGATTCTGGAAAGAATCGCCTAGGACCTGTGTGTCAGGCGCTGCGTGAAAAGGGATTCCAGCTCAGTTGCGCAAGAATGTCCCTGATGCTCGCCGTGCGCCTGGCTTGAATTCGCTCACGCTTCTTCCAAGCCAAGGGGAGGCCCAGCCAAGCGTCTCGCTTGGATCGCCAGATGACGGGACCTTTGCCGCGCAAGGTGAACCAAACCAAGGTCACCAGATTCAGGGCAATGTGTGCTGGCAAAAATGTCCAGAACAGCAGGCCTGGCATGTTCTGTACAAAAACCCAGACCAGATTGCGGTGGCCATGGTAAATCTGAAGATCGCTGTGTTTGCCGACAAAGGCAGAACCCACGTGCAGGACATTTGCAGAGGGAATGTAGAGACTTCGGTAGCCCAAAAGCCGCAGTCTGAACCCCAGGTCAATGTCCTCCACATAGAGGAAAAGGTCGTCGTCCAGTCCTCCAACCTGCTGGAGCACATCCGTTCGATACAGCGCCGCGGCAGCGCAAGGTGCAAAGATTTCTGCTTCCCTGTCGTAGAAGGCGGAATTGGCTTTGCCATGGCCTTGCCGCCACGGAAGGCCACTGAAGTGGTAAGCATCACCGACGCCATCAAGCGTGCGCTTGTCGCTGTCTCCATACATTCGCGACCCAAAAGCGGCGTAGTGTGGATAGCGCTGGGCCGAAGACACCAGCTTTTCAAGCCAATCAGGAGAAGGAAAGGCATCAGGATTCAGCAAGGCAACCAAGGTTCCGAGTCCAGTCTCTTTGAGCGCGCGGTTCACTCCTCCGGCAAATCCCAGATTCTCCGGGAGCGCAATGACGGTCACCTCCGGGAACGCTTCGCGAATGGATTGCACGGAATCGTCACAACTGTTGTTGTCGACCACGATGGTTGCGAAGTCACCGAAACGCTGTTGCTGCAAGGCCTCCAGACATTGGCAGACCATGTGTCCGCCGTTGTAGTTGACAACGATGACGGTTACCAAGGGCATTTGCAGGGCTGTGTTCGAGATGGGGGGCGCATTTCACACCCGGCTGGTGTCATCAATGGTGAAGAGGATAGTGCCGACACACGAGCATTGGATGGCGAACCCTCGGCAGGTGTGACCGAATTATCGGCTGGAAATCGCATCAGGCTTCGCACGAAGCCTAGCGTCGTAAGAACAGTCGGGCCAGATACCGCAGCGGTGCAGTCATTCGCCAGGACGTTGAGCGAAGGATTTGGGTCTTCTCTGCTTCTGCGGTACGTTTCCAGCTCTCTGTCTGTGACTGCAATTGATGAAAGCGACTGTCTGTCTCTGTGCACCGCGCTTGACTGGCTTCCAGTTGTTGTGTCACATCGTTCAGACGGTGACCTGCATCGGCAAGTGCTTCGTTCAATTGTGCGTTCTCCTTCCGGAGTTGCGCAACCGCGGACTGGGTCTGTTCCAGGGATCTTTCAAACCAGGAAAACGTCTGGCTCCACTCGTGCGGTTGAACGTGTGAACTCCAAAAGCCGTAAAACACATCGCGATCCGGGTTTCGCGTACTGAAACCGTGGTCGAACTCGGGTGGAGGAGCAGCTTTCAGGACAATTGCGCTGACGTCTGGTATATGAAGAAATGGCGTCAGGGTAGCCATCTGAAGCCAGAAGTCCCAATCCGCAAGCTGCGCGAACTCGCCCCGAAAATGGCACCCTTTTTCCACCAGCGATCGATGGAATAGCACGGCAGTGCTGGCTAGATAGTTTTCCCCCCGCAGTCGTGCGATGGACCAGGGTTCGTCGAGGGTTGCGATGTGGCAACCATCCGGTCCCTGGACTGCAACGCCTGTATACGCCGCCATTTCAGTACCGGCGGTCACCGCTCGTGTGAGCTTTTCCAGATGGTTGGCAAGGAAAGTATCGCCTTCGTCCAACAAAATGAAATACTGCCCGCGAGCAGTCTCCAGTCCGAGATTGGATGCCGATGCCTGTGTAAGCGGGGTGGTGGGATTGAGCAGTGTCAAGGGGTAGCGCCCGCAGACTGTGCCCAGCGGAGCCATCGTGGTTTCAACGGTGGGGACAGTCACAACCTCCACATTGGGGTAGGTCTGCAGGGCTACAGAATCCAGGGATCGTTGCAGCCCCGCGCCATCTTTGCAGCGAATGATGACGCTGACCTGTGGAATGTCGGAGGTGGCCACAGGCAGACCCAGACTCCGCTGGCGCTGGTATTCGGATTCGTAGAGCTCGAAGGGGCCAGCCACCAGTTCGCCTGTGTCCACTACGCGGTAAGCTTCTGCAAACGCCACACTCGGGCCCAGTGTGTAGCTTCTGAACTGGTTCAGTGCTCGAATTTGGAGGTCGTACGCCTGTCCTTGAAGTTGAGAAGTGAAGCAAGCCATCGCAGCTTCCTTGCGCGGCATTAGGGCGCTGATGTCCAGCAGCAGGTTGGGGCGTAACATGGGTACGCCAACCTCGTACATGACCAATTGGCTGGTGGGAGTGCGCCTGACGGCCTCCAAGGCGGCCATTCCCAGTACCCGATGATCAGGGTGCATCTCGTGCAGTGAGGGCGCGTAGACGTAATCGGCGGCAAACGCGGCAATGGCGCCCACTATGCGTTGCACCAAATCCTCACCGTATTCGAGCCCGCGGTCCTCAAGGCCCCAAAACACGGGGGATCCATAACCCAGTTCGGCTCCAGCTTTGCGACTTTCTTCGCGACGGGTGTTCCCGTACTCCAACGACGTCTGGGCGTTTCCTTGGAAAGCTCCATCGGTCGCAATGACAACCTGGACACAGCCTCCCTCGGCGATCTGTCGCAATATGGCGCCACCACATCCGAACACCTCATCATCCGGATGGGGGGCGAGCACCAGCACGTTGCCTTTGCCAATGCTGGTTGCAGCCTCATAGGGAATAAGCCGTTTCTCCATCTGCACGTCACCTTGCACCCGGGGGGCTGTATGTATATCTAGCATTGCGCGGATGGTGTCCGATGGAATTGTGCAGTTGATACCCGCTTTGGCGTACGTTCATGGGGCTGGTCTAGAATTCGCGTTTCCAATGGAAGTCACAAAGTTGAGCAAACGCCTCGGTGAAATTTTAGTTGAACGCGGTAAGCTGGATCCCTCCAATCTTGAGCGGGCCCTGCGCTTGCAGGATGACGAGCGCAGTGAGCGTATCGGCGTACTGCTTGCAAGAGCTGGTTTCACCGCGGAGCGGGATGTTACGGATGCGCTTGCGGCGCAGTTGGGCTTGTCGATAGTCGCATTGTCCGAATACCCGGAGCTTCCGGTGATGGAAGAGCGAGTCGCTGCCCGGTTCATCAAGGAATCACGGGCATTGCCCATCCGGGAGGATGAGGCAGAACTGGTTCTGGCCATGGCAGACCCTCTGGACGAGTATGTCCTTTCTGCCTTTCGCATGGTTACACAGCGTACGGTGAATCCGCGCCTGGCCGTCCCCTCAGAACTGGAGGCCGCCTTTGAACGTCTGTATGGCAGCGGCAAAACGTCCATGGATCAAATCGTGGGCGAGGTCGAGACCCGTGATGGCGATGCCGAGAACGAAGACTTGGCCCAACTCAAAGAACTGGCCTCCGAAGCGCCGATTATTCGCCTGGTCAGCCTCATCATCAGCCATGCCCTGGAGGCACGTGCTTCGGATATTCACATAGAACCCTTTGAAAACCGATTGATCGTGCGTTACCGAGTGGATGGGGTCATGCATGAAGTGGAGTCGCCTCCCCGACGGTTTTCTGCGGCCGTGATTTCGCGGATCAAGATCATGGCGAGTCTGGACATTGCCGAGCGCCGTTTGCCGCAGGATGGTCGCATCAAGCTGCGCCTTCAGGGTAAGGAAATTGATCTCCGGGTCTCGACCGTACCCACCATGCATGGTGAAAGCGTGGTGATGCGTATTCTCGACAAGAGCGGAACTGCGCTCGACTTCGCGACCTTGGGCTTTGATGCTGCCGCTTTGGAGCGTTTTGAGCATGTGTTGATGCAACCGCATGGCATTGTCCTGGTGACTGGGCCAACAGGTTCGGGAAAGACCACCACGCTGTATACCGCGCTGGACAAGCTCAACAAGCCAGACATCAAGATCCTCACGGTGGAGGACCCTGTCGAATACCAGATGGAGGGCATCAACCAGATCCAGGTCAAGCCGCAGATCGGACTCACGTTTGCCAATGCACTGCGCTCCATCGTACGGCAAGATCCTGATGTCATCATGATCGGAGAAATCCGAGACTTGGAAACGGCCCAGATTGCCGTTCAGTCCGCTCTCACTGGTCACATGGTGCTGTCAACCCTGCATACCAATGACGCTGCCAGCACCATCAACCGGCTGCTCGATATGGGTATGGACGATTACCTGCTGACGTCCACTGTTAACGGGATTCTTGCGCAACGTCTGGTGCGCACACTCTGCACCCATTGTCGTCAGCCCTATCCGGCGTTGCCGGAGGTTGTGCAGGAAATGCAACTGGAACGGTATGCCGCCACCAAGCCAGTTACTTTGTACCGTCCGGTGGGATGTCCCGAGTGTGGCGGGACAGGGTATTCAGGACGCGTCAGCATTGTGGAGCTCTTGACCATGACGGATACCATTCGCGGCATGATCATGCGCCATGTCACGTCCGGCGAGGTCCGCCAACAAGCCATTGCCGATGGAATGCAGACCATGTACGAAAACGGTCTCTCCAAGGCCGTCGCCGGTATAACGACGGTTGAAGAGGTCTTGCGTGTGACGCGGGAGGAATAGCCTTGCCGCAGTATCGCTATAGGGCGGTGACGCCTTCGGGAGAGCCTCAAGAGGGTGACATGGACGGCGCTACCCAAGTCGCTGTGGTTGAACGTCTCCAGGGCATGGGCCTGATTCCGATTCGGGTTGAGGAAACCGCAGCGAAAGCAGTTGGTGCCGCAAATGGACGTGGATTTTTCGATCGAAAACGCATTACCCAGGATGATGTTGCCGTTTTCACTCAGGAACTCGCAACCCTTTTGAAGGCGGGTCTTCCTCTGGACCGTTGTCTGGAGATACTGATTGGGCTGTCGGCCAATGAGCCTGTACGAGTGCTCATGGGGCAGCTCCGGGAAGATGTCCGCGGAGGATCCGCCCTGTCGAAGGCGATGGAGGCCCGTGAGGGTGTATTCACCCGCTTCTACCTCAATATGATTCGTGCCGGGGAGGCGGGCGGGGCGTTGGATGTCGTGCTGCAAAGGCTGACAGAGTTCATGGAGCGTTCGAAGGAGCTGCGTGACACCGTCAAATCAGCGCTTATCTATCCTGTTATTTTGGTTGGTGTGTCCCTGCTGTCGGTGGTCATTCTGCTGATGTGGGTTGTCCCGCAGTTTTCTCAGATGTTTGAAGAGTCTGGCAAGGCATTGCCGCTTCCTACCCAGATAGTCATTGCTGCTGGCGACGGAGTCCGAAACTACTGGTGGGTCATGGCGTTGGTGGGCATCGGTGCGTATTCGTGGTTCACGCGCCAGATGCGGGAGCCTGCCAGCCGATACCGTTGGGACAAACGAGTCCTGAATCTGCCGCTATTTGGAGATCTTGTCGGCAAGCTGGAAGTTGCACGATTTTCCCGGACTCTTGGAACATTGATTGGCAACGGCGTGTCCCTGCTGGCAGCGATTTCCATCGTCAAGGAGACCTTGAGCAACACGGTGATGGCAGACGCATTGAGCGATGTTGCGCGCCAACTCAAGGAAGGCAAGGGATTGGGGAAGCCTTTGATGGAATCGGGGCTGTTTCCCAAGCTGGCGGTACACTTGGTGATGGTTGGCGAGGAAACCGGAAAGCTCCAGGAGATGCTGATCCGGATTGCCGATATTTATGACCGCGAGGTGCATACCTCCGTTAAACGCATGCTGGCGCTCATGGAGCCTGTACTGATTCTGGGTTTGGGATTGGTGATAGGCGGCATCATTATGTCCATACTAGTAGCAATTCTGAGCGTAAATGACTTGGCCATGTAGCGCGTTGCGCACGCACTAATCTTTGGAGAATGAGCAGATGGAAAGAAAGTATTCACCCCACAAACATAAGGGGTTCACCCTGATTGAACTGCTGGTGGTACTGGTCATTTTGGGGCTCCTGGCCAGTGTCGCCGGCCCCAAGGTCATTGGCTACCTTGGTGGCGCAAAGTCCGATACGGCCCGATTGCAGATTGAGGAGTTCGGTGCGAGCCTGGATCTATTTAAGCTTGAGACCGGTCGCTATCCGACGACGCAGGAAAGTTTGCAGGCACTTGTACAGCAGCCTCCCGGACTGGCTGGCTGGAATGGCCCCTACCTGAAAAAGAAGACATTGCCCAAGGATCCTTGGGGAAATGACTACCGATATGCATCCCCCGGTCAGCACGGCATCTACGACATCAGCTCTTTGGGGGCTGATAACAAGGAAGGCGGCGACGGCGAAAACAAGGACATCAACGGTTGGGAAGACAGCAAAAAGTAGGCCGCTCCAACCAGGGCGGGTTTACCTTAATCGAACTTCTGGTGGTAGTCGTCATCATGGCGATGTCCTATGCCTTGGCTTCGCCGATGATTTCTTCCGGAGTCTCTGGTACTGAGCTCAAGGCTTCGGCGCGTCAATTGGCTGCCGGGCTTCGTAAGGCGCGGAGTGATGCCGTTGCGCAACGACGCGAGACGGTGCTGACCGTCGATGTGGAAGGGCATCAGTTTCGACTCAGTGGGGACCAACGTATTTACCGACTTCCCAAAAGCGTCGATGTCAAGCTGTTTACCGCGGAGTCCGAGCTAGTCAATGGAAGTTCTGGCTCCATTCGGTTTTTTCCGGATGGAGGCTCCACTGGCGGACGCGTCACTGTCAGTGCGCGCGAACGCAAATATGACGTGGATATCAACTGGTTGACTGGCCAGATTTCCATCCTCGATTGATCATGCACAACAAATGCGGCGGGATGACCCTGATCGAAGTGCTGGTCGCGTTCGTCGTCCTCTCTGTGACCTTGGCGGTCATTCTCCAGATATTTACGGGTGGAATGCGCAATGCCCGACTGGCCGACAGCTACAGCCGAGCGGTGTTCCTGGCGGAATCCCGTCTTGCTGCAGTGGGTGTGGAGCGTCCTTTGGCACAGGGCGAAGATGGTGGGCAGGTCGGGCAGGATTTGCAATGGCGGGTTAGCGTCCTGCCGGTGGATGATGCAGGAGCGTCAGATCGGCAACTGCTCCCAGTTCGCCTATATGAGGTGCGCGTCAGAGTGGGGTGGGTTGAAGATGGGCGTGATCGGCAGATTGCATTGAATACCCTCAAACTCGGACCCCGCCAATGACCAAGCGCATCAATATGCGAAGGTCAATTGAGGCGGGTTTTACGCTTCTTGAACTCCTGATTTCCATCACGCTGCTTGGATTCATTCTGGTGTTGCTATTCGGAGGATTGCGTCTGGGAGTGCGGAGTTGGGACGCAGTTCAGCAAAAAGTGGACGTACTCAACTCAGTTCGATCCATCGAGAGTTTCCTGCGTCGAGAAATGGAGATGACATATCCCTATCGATGGAGAAGTGCACTGGGCCAGCCCTTGGCCTTCTTGGGCGAGCGCCACAAGATCAGCTTTGTGGCGCAGCTGCCGGGGCGAGTCGGGGCGGGGGGGCTGCATGCTATTTCGTTGGAGTTGGAGCAAAAGGGAACTGGACAAAGGCTGGTGTGGCGGCATGCTCCCGTGACTTCAGCAATGCAGGATTTTTCGCCACTTGCTCAAGCGCCCGAGATGATCCTGGCGTGGTCGGAGTTGAATTCGGTCGACGACATCTGGCTGTCCTACTTTGGGACTGTCAGCGAGAATACCGCCCCCTCCTGGGTGGACCAGTGGGATTCCAAAACCAGGCTTCCGGCGTTGATCCGCATTCAGGTCAAGTTTGCTTCAGGGGCAGAATGGCCTGACTTTGTTGTGGCACCCAGAATGGTTTCGGAGCTCCCGCGATGAGGCAACGTGAGAGTGGTGTTGCGCTGGTTCTTGTCCTGTGGGTCATCACCCTATTGGCGGTCATTGCCGGCAATTTTGCGTTCAGCATGCGCAGTGAGGCACAAATTGCCCGCAATCTGGTTTCCACAGCGCAAGCGCGAGCTTTCGCCGATGCCGGGGTTCAACGTGCCTGGCTTGAATTGATGAAGCCTCCTGCAGATTCTCAACGCTGGCAGGCCAATGGGGTGCCCCATGAGTTCACGTTCCAAGATGCTCTGCTGCGGGTCACTCTAGAGGACGAGTCAGGTAAAATTGACCTCAATACTGCGTCAGATGCCCTGTTGAAGGGGTTGTTTCTGTCTGTTGGGCTCACCGATGAAGCCAGTACCGGCCTGTTGGATGCGGTTCTGGATTGGCGCGATGCAGACAAGCTGAAAAGGCTTCGTGGCGCCGAGGAAGAGGACTACCGTGAAGCTGGAAAAAGTTACGGCCCTTCCAATGCGCCATTCGAGACAGTTGACGAATTGCAGCGGGTCTTGGGTATGACTTCCGAGTTGTATCGTAAACTGGCTCCCGCCTTGACGGTTCACTCCAGGCAGCCGGGTGTAAATACCGCAGTCGCTTCCGCAAGGGTGCTGCTAGCCATACCAGGGGTCAATCCTGTGATGGTTGAGCAGTACCTTGCACAGCGTCAGAGCATGCTTGCTACTGACCAGAAAGCGCCCGGGTTTCCCGCAGCCGGAGTGTTTGCGTCTTCATCCTCTGGGCTTCCCACATACATGGCGCGTAGCGAGGCAAGGTTACCCGATGGCTCGGTATTTGTGCGTTTGGCTGTGGCACGGTTGGCCCAAGACCCCAAGCGACCGGTGTCTGTGCTGGGGTGGGGGGATGGCGAGGCTGAATTTACAACTGAAAAACAATGACAACTTCGACCGAAGACTACAAAGGCACTCTGAACAGGTTGAAAAAGCAGCTTGTTGAAAGTCGCTTCCTGCGCTGGTGGCTGGGTGAGTTATCCGACATGGTCCCAGCGTGGATGCAGTCACCCAAGATCGCTCCCGACCAATTCGTGGCTGTTCCGCTGGAACAGGTCAATGCCCAGTGGGCGGGCCTTCAAAGTGGAGACAGGCGTCATCTCGCGATCACATTGCCCGCAAGCCGGGTGCTGCGTAAGACCATCGCGCTGCCATTGGCAACTGAGGAAAACCTCAGGCAGGTGCTGGAGTTTCAGATGGAGCAGCACACGCCGTTCGCCGCAAATCAGGTCTACTTCGGGTGCGCGGTAGTTGGGCGGAACTTTGAGCGAGGGCAATTGGTCGCTGAGTTAGTCGTCACGCCAAGGGACGCGGTTGACAATGCAATCAAGATACTGGCCGGTCTGGATGCCACGGTCCGCGCCGTGTTTGTCGAGGATATGTGGGTAAAAGGGAATCTCGTGAATTTGCTGCCCGGTGCAGTGGCTCGCGCCCCATCACCTCTGTTGCGGGGAGCCAACCCCTGGCTGGCGGCGATGGTCGGGTTGATGGCGATTTCGGCTATGGCAATGCCGCTTGTTATCAAGCGCGAAGCTGTTGTTCAGATGCTTCCTTGGGTAGAGAAAGGGAAGAAGGCCGCAGAGGCTGTTGACAACGTGCGTCGCGAACTCGATGCGCGTATCGAACAGCACAACTACCTGCTGGAAAAGCGGCAGATGACTCCAACAGTCATCCAGACACTGGAGGAGCTCACACGCATATTGCCAGACGACACTTGGGTGCTGACGTTGGATCTGAAAGGCAAAGAGTTGCAGATACAGGGCGAAACGTCTTCTTCTGTCAGGCTGATTGGTTTGTTCGAGCAGTCCAGTATTTTCAGGGATGCCAGTTTCCGCTCTCCATTGACAAAGGGACAGGCCAGTGGAAGTGAGCGCTATCAGTTGGCGCTGCAGATTCGTCCGTCTGTGCCGCCACTTCCCGCGGCTCCACTTCCCCCGCAAGTTGCTGCTTCCGCTCCTGCGCCTTCTCCCGCCAACTCTGCCGCCAGTTCCCCGGTTCAAGCGGCGACTGAAAGTGCTCCTTCCGCGAGTTCAGGAGGCAAGAAGCCATGATGCAATTGACACCCAAGCAAAGCAAGTTTGCGGCATTGGCTGTTTTGGTTCTGATACTTGTGCTGGCAATGAGTGCCATTGCCGTGCCGCTTTGGCTGCTCAATCGACGTTATGACTCGGCAGTCGAAGAAGCGGCAACCCGTCTGGAACGCTATTCAAGAATTGTTGGCATGCGAGAGGGCCTGCAACAGAAAGCTGTAGAGATCAAGGCGCTTGAAGCTACGCACCACTTTCTCAAGAGTGCAAGCCCAGCGCTGGCGGCGGCCGAACTGCAGGAACAAGCGAAGCACATTCTTGACGAGAACGGCGGCAAGCTCAACAGCATTCAGATACTGCCGCACAAGGACGATGGCTTGTACCGGCAGGTTTCTGTTTCGCTGCAATTGACAGCACCCCTGAGCGCGGTCAAAGCGATGTTGCATGCGTTGGAATCTGCGCGTCCGTATCTCTTTGTTGACAATTTTTCCATTCGGTCTACCAGCGTGGCGCCAGTGCGCAATGACTCCGCCAACGAGCCGGACCTGATAGTTCAGTTCGATTTGACCGGCTATGCCCTGAAAGGTGCGCAATGAAGTCGGACATGGGAAAAAGGAACTATCTCGCAATCGTTCTTTCGTTGATTGCGGTACTGCTGGCGGGATTGTTGTATTGGGAGTGGGACCAAGGCATGCGTCTTCAGCAGGATTTGGTCAAGCTGCGCAAGATTCCCGTTACACCGGTGCAGATGAAAGCCATCTTGCCGGAATTCGTCCTTCCGGATGCAGAGGCGGGTTTTCCTGAGTTGATTTCACGTTCACTCTTTTCCGTCAGTCGCCGATCTTCTGCTTCTGCGACCAAAGGCGGACGTGGAGCCATGAAAAAGGGTCAATTTGCCCTGGTAGGGGTTCTCATCACACCGAGCCAAAGGTCTGCACTGTTACGTGACGTCCAAACCAATAAAACCGAAACGGTTGCTCTGGTGGGCGTCGTGCGCGGCCTGACCCTAGGCGAGGTGGAGCCAACCCGGGTCGTGCTGCGTCAAGGCGCTGAGAGTGAGGAGTTGATTCTCAATGTGCAAATTGGTCCGAAAGGTCCTGTCGTGCCACAGTCATCAGCCGCACAAACACCGCCTCCTGCCAGTGCAAAGCCGCCCCCCGCTTCTCCAGCATCTACTCCTGCATCCGGGGGCAATCCGCCAACTGGCTCGCCTTCCAAACCCCTTGAAGTAGCATCGGCCCCCAAGGCGCCACCATCACCGCCGCCGCCGCGTGCTGACGTGCAAAAGTAGCAGTGGGCGGGGTAGCAGTTATCCAGATTGTCGGCAGTGGCCGGAAAGTTAAGGAACGTACATGAAAAAGAACTCTCTCAAGCCGTTGACGATGGCCTTGTCGCTCATCTATTGCTTGCCTTTGGCGCTTGTGGGTTGCGCAACGCAGCCGGCGGCGCAAGGAACAGGGCCATCATCATCGGCCATTCAGCCTTCCAAAGGCCCAGCAAAAAATGAGGTCGTTTCAGACAGCTCCGTCAAGTCGCCAGGGGCATCTATTGCTGGTGTTGAAAAGCCCTCTGTGGCCGAGGCAAAGAAGGGGGAGCCCGATAACGCATCCAAGGTCATTCCTGGCACCGGTGTGTTCGTCAAACCTGCCAACATTTCACCCCCCCCAGCAGGACCGCAAGACATTGTGTTGAACTTTGAAGGTGCCGATTTGCGCGAAGTTGTGCGCGTCGTCATGGGTGACATGCTGGGCGAAAACTACACCATTGATCCCAAGGTCAATGGTTCGGTAACTATCCATACCAGTCAGCCCATCAACCGCGCGGCCGTAACTCCCATTCTTGAGACCGTTCTGCGCATGAATGGCGCAGCCATGGTCAAAGAGAACGGCTCCTACAAAATCGGCCCCCTCAACAGTGCACTGCGAGGCTCCACGACGCCGCAATTGGCGGCGTTGCAGCCTGGCTACAGCGTCCAGATTGTGCAACTGCAGTACATAGCCGCCCGGGAAATGTCCAAGATTCTGGAGCCTCTCTTGCCCGAAGGCAGCATTCTGCGAGTAGATGAGGCGCGCAACCTGTTGATGTTGGCCGGCGCCGAGAGTGAAATGCGCCATGCGTTGGAAACCGTCGGCGTATTCGATCTGGACTGGCTTGCCGGCATGTCTGTTGGTCTATTCACGCTGAAGAGCGTGGACGTCAAAGGCATCTTGCCCGAGCTGGAACTACTGTTTGGTGAAAAGTCCAAGAGTCCGTTTGCGGGCATGTTGCGCATCATTCCTATTGAGCGCATGAATGCCGTATTCATCGTCAGCCCACGTCCCCAGTATCTGGAGCAGGCGAGGGTGTGGGTGGAGCGACTGGATCGCAACGGCGGCAAGAGTGGCACACGCTTGTATGTCTACCCCGTCCAGAATGGAAATGCCGAGAAGATTGCTGCATTGCTCAGTCAGGTCATTGGTGGGAAGAATGCAACGGGCACACCGGCAGCAAGCGTTGCGCCGGGGCTGACTGGCACATCGCTTCAGTCTTCGAGTGGTGCCACGAGCGCAAGTCCTCTGACTGGCTCGTTGAGCAATTCCACGGGTTCGGGTAATGCCGGGTCTGTCTCCTTGCCGAATGCCGCTGCAGGGGCAACACAAGGCGTGGTCGCGTCAGGAACCGGCGAGGCGCTGGGGCTTGGTGCCGGCAGCACCATCAAAGTCATTGCAGATCGCGACAACAATGCTTTGGTGATCCTGGCGAATGGTGCCGAATACGAAAAAATTGAGGAGGCTATCAAAAAGCTGGATGTGATTCCTCGCCAAGTGCTCGTAGAAGTCACCATTGCGGAAGTCACCCTCACAGGCGCATTGAGCTACGGATTGGAGTGGTTCTTCAAAAGCAACAACAACCTGTCAGGCATGTTGTTCAATTCGAACACCAACGTGCGAGCCTTGCCGTCCGACCCCACTGGCACGGTGACTCCGCGACTGCCGTTCTCGGCCGTGTGGCGCACCACCGGGGGCGACGTCTCTGCTGTTTTGAGCGCGCTGGCCAGTAACACCAAGGTTAACGTCATATCCTCCCCCCATATCATGGTGACCGACAACCAGGTCGCCAAGATCAATGTGGGGTCCAGCGTGCCAGTGCAGGGGCAAAGTACGATTACCGGCGCCACAGGCTCTGCCGCAATCACAACCTCGGTTGTGTATGTTGATACCGGCGTTGTGTTGTCCGTCCGCCCGCATATCAACTCGGGTGGATTGGTCACCCTGGAAATCAGCCAGGAAGTCAGTGACGTTCAAGACGGTGTAACCACCACAGGACTCAACTCCCCAACCATTAACAAGCGCACGGCTCAAACGACCGTGGCTGTTCAATCGGGAGACACGATGGTGCTGGGCGGCCTGATCAAGGATGACAAGAATGCAGGCTCATCCGGATTGCCGCTGTTGTCAGATATCCCTGTGGTGGGGGCCTTGTTTGGCGCCAAGAGCGATACGACGACGCGTCGGGAGCTCATCATCACCATCACGCCACGCGTGGTCAATGACAACCAGCAGGCCCGCGAGGTAACCGCCGAGTTCCGCAAGAAATTGACCGGTATGCGCAAGCTCAACGGTGATCCAGTGGGGGTATTGAAGAGCGAGGACAATGCTGCTGCCATTGCTGAGGGTGCCAAAGGCAACTAAATTTCGCGTTTCTGTGTTGCATTAAAGGTACACACTCGAAAAAAGCCTGAGAAATCGCTGGGAATCTCTTTGACCTTGATAGTGTTCTTTTGTACATTGGCAGCATGCGTCAGGGAACTGGCCATCCGGCAGAGCAACGTTAAGTTTTTTTGACCGGTTTAGTCAATCCATGTACAATGGATTTCGTTAGTGCAAAGGTAGTACACTAGGGCGGTAATTCAATGCAGCTCAGGGTGTATGAATTATTTTATTTTGGCCAAAATAGGAAACGTAAACATGAAAAAAACTTTTCAAAAGACTCTGATCGCTGCTGCCGCTGGCGTGGCTCTGATGTCTGCTGTCGGTACTGCTAGCGCCAACTCGCTGCTGTTCCCCTACTTCACAACCGCTACTGGCGCACAGAGCGTTCTGAGCCTGTCTAACGCAGGTGTTAGCGTTGCTGCAGCTACCAACGCCATTCACTATGTGTACAACTACGGTTCGGCTTGCACTCACTATGACGCTAGCGGCTCCCTGACCGCCAACGACATCTTGACTCACTCCATCGCAGCTACAACTGCTGGTGGTTTCGGCAAGGCAGTCGGTACCGATACATCGACACCTGTGTACTTCCCCCTGTCCGGTCAGACCGGTTTCCTGGTTGTGTCTACCAAGACAACAGCCACGACCGACGGTCTGCGCGGTAGCATGGCCATCGTTGACCCCGCTACTGGCTTGGTCGTTTCCTATGCTGGTATCGACAACGGTCTGGATACAACCGGTGCTGACGAAGGCGATTTCTCTGCCAATACCGACCTGAACTTCGTTTTGACAACTCTGCCTTCCGCTCTGGTGACCACTTCCTGGTACGGTGTTGTGGTTGGTGACATGAATGCTGACATCGTTGCTGGCCGCGACTGGAAAGCTGGTGCCAACTTCACCAACAACGGCAATGTGTACAACAACGACGAAGTTGCTTACTCTGGCACCGTGTCCAAGGTTATCACTTGCGCTGGTTCCATCACCTCCGCTGACCTGATGACTGGCGCACAAGTTGCTGCTGTCGGTACCAACGGCGGTCTGATCAAGACTACCGCTACCGCTGTTGCTCCTACTGCTCCTTCCGTCGGCACCACCACTGGTGTTGTCATGATGAAGATGCAAACCGTGCAAGCCGCTGCTGGTGCTCCTTTCGCTGGTAAGCAGTTCCTGCACCGCGAACAAGAAGCCAAGTAATTTGGCCCTGCTTCTGTCGCAAGGCTGGATGTCGACATAGACAACCAACATTGCGATGGAGCAAAAAAGCCCCGCTTGCGGGGCTTTTTTTTTGGTGATCCACCTTGGAATATCCCTATTTTGAGGTGGTGCTACACTCCTCCGCTGATTTCAATCGTAGAGAATTAACTGCATGAAACGTCTATTGTCAACATTGGTTTCGCTGGTCTCGGTGGTTTGGGTGGTCGGCTGCGCAGGTGGTCCGTCTAGTTCGGCTGGTCCAGCCAGTTTTGTTCTTGCCGAAGTGGATGACATTGCCACCGGTCCGCTGCAAACTCGCCCTGCGGTAATTGAGTTGAATGGAAAGCCGGGCATACTGTATTCCACCAAGGCGGGACGCGTGGCGTTCCAGAATGGCGACAAACGGAGTCTGCTGGATGAAACCGCCCGTGTGAAGCAGGGGGGAAGCTACTTCCAGCTAAACAAGCAAGGGCAAAATTTGCAAGCCCTCTGGTGGTCGCACCAGGATGGCAAAAATGTGTATTTGGCTTCTTCCACGGACGGTGGACAGAGCTTTGCCCCGGTCAGCATGGTGAATGACGAGCATGGTGTGCTTCCGCCCTTTACGCTGACCCATGCTGAGGATGGTGTGCTGGGCGTTACCTATCACGATGAGCGTGTGCCCAATTACCAGGCATTCTTCAACCGCTCCACCGATTACGGTCGCACCTGGGCGCGGCCTGATATGCGTCTGGATACACCGCCTGAAGGGGGGCGTTCGAGCAACGTGCACGAACCGCAAATGGTCCAGGTGGGGAAAGTGTGGGTCAGCGCCTGGACGGACACTACGCGGACAACTGATGGCCAAGCCAGCTACCGTATCGTGAGCCGTCGCAGCCTTGACGCAGGCAAGACCTGGATGCCGGCGGAAGTTCTTTTCGCATCCAACCACCACATTTCGGCGCTGATCGCGCGGGCTCAGGACGGGCACATCGTCCTGGCAGCCGATGAGCTCAACCGGGGCGTCTTTGCACTGACCTCTTCAGACCTGGGTGCAACTTGGGCCGGTCCTGGCATCCTTGCCGGGACCGATGGCGTGAACAACAGCGGCATTGACATGGCTATCGCAGATGGGCGTGTTCACCTGGTCTGGATGCGGGATCGCACGGACGAGAAGACACGCATCATGCGTGGGTCGTTCGACATTGCCACTGCCAAATGGCTGGACTCGGTGCAGCGGCTGAACACCAAGGAATTTGAGAATACCCGTTCAACCTCGCCAGTGATTCTTGCCAATGCACAGGGCAAACTGATTGCTGCCTGGGTCGACTATATGGACATTCGCCCCAATGTCTACTTGTCTACATCGCACGACCGTGGGCATTCGTGGACATCACCACAAGCTCTTTTGAATCCTGGCGAGGTGGCCGCAGGGTGGCCTATGCTGATTCGCTGGGAAGGGGATGTGGCCATCGCGTACGAAACCTACCCCACCGACGTATTGGCCAATGGCAGGTTCCAGGTCCGGCTGCTGAAGTTCGCAGCGGACGGCAAGGAGTTGATCGGACTGCCAAATCGAAGCCAAATCAGCGAGTCTGCAAAGAAGGCGCGTCTGGAAGAGCGCGTCAAAGCGTTGTGGGAAAGTCGCATAGCGTCAAACTACGAGCCAGCATACGACATTTTCGACTTTGCCTACAAGGCCGTGACGCCCAAGAAAAGCTACCTAGAGAACACCGGGGTCATTACATACATGTCTTATTCAGTGGACAGTATCGCCATCTCCGGAAATGAGGCCAGTGTGAACATGAAGGTGAAATACGAAGTGAAACCGACCATTCTTCCTATGACCGGCAAACCCATTACCGTCCCGCCGTTTGATGCCGAAACGCCTACCAAATGGGTATGGGTGGCCAACGACTGGTATTTGGTGTACACCCCTTCGTTTGACCCACCTGTTCTCAAATACTAAGCACGGAGCAATGAACGGTGCATGTTCAGATGCGCCGTCGGGGGAGCCAACGCGGCACGCCATCGTGCCGCTTTTTTTTTAATGGGCAATGCGCCAGGTGAGGGCGCGCCCATCCTATTCAGGCGCTTGTCATAGGCGTTGAGAGGCCTTGCGCACACCATCTTGTCCACATTGACCGGTATGCCACTTCCAGGTTGCTCGTGAAGCGCTTCGCGTCGCAAAACGGAGATGCTTCCATCATGGGGCGTAGCTGACTTCGCAATGTGGCAAGTCCACCAGAATCATTTGCCAGTTGAATTGCTATTTGTGCGTATTGGGACGCACTATCCGCGACCAGTTGTTCCAATCCGACAGTAGAAAGTATGCTTTCACAAATTCGACCGGCCCACGTCGGACCTCTGAGCGTGATCACTGGCACGCCCATCCAAAGCGCTTCGGCGGTTGTCGTGCCCCCCGAAAAGGGAGTGGTATCCAAGATAGCGTCGATGCGATGGTACGCTGCCAAGTAGTCTTGTCGGGAGGATGCCGCCTCAAAAACAATCCGATGCGGCAAAACACCGCGACTAGCGAATTGATTCAATATGCGTTGCCGAACTTCCGGGTTGTCCAATCCCTTCGCCTTGAGCAATAACCTGGCTCGCGGTGTTTCATTCAACACACTCGCCCACATCATGATCGTTTGGGAGGAAACTTTTGCGAGATTGCTGAAGCAACCAAACGTAAATGGAGCGCCATGCGCACTGGGTGGGGGGCGAACCGCCACATCGACACTTGGCACCGAAAAACATAGGTATGAGTCAGGCATACGCCAGATGGACTCAACAAATTCGGGAGCACTACTCTCCGGAGTCACGAAGCGGTCCCCAATCAAATAGTCCATGGTGGGCAAGCCGGTCGTTCCAAAATAGCCCAACCAAGATACTTGTACTGGCGCGGGGCGCGCCGAAAAAACCAATAGTCGGTTCCCGAGCGTGTGCCCGGACAAATCAACAAGGATGTCGATGCAGTCACTGCGAATCATGTTTGAGACTTGGAGGTCTGAAAGTCTTCCTATCTCGCGCCAATGGTCCGTTGCTGCACGCAATGACACCGTCAAATCGTCCTCTGACGAGCCATTGCTATAACAATACACCTCAAATGAAGTGCGACTATGGTTGGGGAGCACATTCCGAATGAAGTAGCCAACAGGATGACTGCAAAAGTCACCCGAAACGTATCCAATGCGAAGCCGCCGCAGGGGTTCCAAAGGGTTTGTAAACGCGGGGGTGGATACATCTGTCCTGTAAAGTTCGGCACACAGCAGCGCTTCGCGAAGTATGTCGGTCCCGGAAGGTTCGCCGGCATAGTGAAGTGCCATCAGCAGATTGGAAAATGCCGTCCGCAATCCTGGCTTCAAGGCCAATGCTCGCCGGTAGTGTTCAATGGCCTCGACAACACGCCCTTGATTGAGACACGCATTTCCCATGTTGCATAGCGCTTCGGGCATATCAGACTTGACCCTCAGCGCGCGCTGATAGCTCGCAATGGCCTCTGATAGTCTGCCCTGGCCCTGGAGGGCATCTCCGAGATTGCTCAATCCCTCGGGAATATCCGGATCGATCCTAAGCGCCTGCTCATAACGGGCCTGTGCTTCCGCAAACCTTCCAAGTACCAACAGCGCGTCACCAAGATTGCACAGCGCCTTCGGGAACTCCGGCATCAACGAAAGCACCACTTCGTAATGGACTATGGCCTCCTCGATACGGCCCTGTGCGTACAGTGCGTTCCCAAGGTTGCAGCGCACCTCAGGAACATTGGGATCAAATGCAAGAAGTTGCTCGTAGCGCTCAATGGCATCCCCAAAGCGCTCAAGCCTATACAGTGCGCTACCCAGATTGCCAAGCGCCACAGACAAATCCGGTTGCACGAATATGGCACGCTCGTAATGGGGAATGGACTCGGCGATCCTCCCATGCATCTGCAGTGTGTCCCCAAGTTTGCACAGCACATCAGGCATATCTGGCTTCAACATCAGAACTTGCTCGTAACTAGCAATGGCCTCATCCAATTTGCCTAGACTGACCAGCACATCTCCGAGGTCGCACTGTGCTTCAACAAAACCAGGCTTGATGGCCAACGCAGACTGATAGAAATCAACGGACTCATCTGGCCTGCCGAGAATAGTCAATGCGGTAGCCAGGTTGTAGTGAAACTCAGGCACGTTCCCGGCCAGCGCAACAGCTTTTCCAAGCAACTCAGCCGCCAGATCAAACCGACCCGTCTGCATGGCAAGGCCACCCAGCATATGCAGGCAGTCGGCGTGGTCAGCATCATAGTGGAGCACCTGGCGGTACAGCCCTTCCGCTTCAACAAGGTGCCCGGCGCTATGCTGCGCAGTGGCCCGCTTGAAGAGCACGTCGACGTCTGCGAGAGTGAACGATTGGATTGGCTGTTGGCTATCTGCCATGTTCAATTGCGTGATAGTGGCAGGGATGCAGACATCCTTGCGCATCGGTGGCGGGAATTTCTAGTTCTGGAAAAAGCAGTCAGTATCTGCGATCGTTCGGTCATCATACTGCCGAACAATTCGGGAAATGATTTACCCTAGCGGGGTACAGCCTTCGCTCCGGCAGCTGATTGCGTTAGGGAAGCCTTTGGCGCAGCATAGGCAATTGCAGATTTGTACTGGGCACCTTTGGTGTCCCTTGAAGCGGATATATATTCCCCGGTGCGGCGTGCATTAATAGTAAGTTCAGGAGTAGCATGAAAACATTTCTTCACGTTGGGTGCGGCCCAATGCAAAAAGATGGCACGACACGCACTTTCAATACATCCGAGTGGAAAGAAATTCGCTTTGATATTGATGAGAGCGTGAATCCTGATGTGATTGGCACCATGGTCAATATGTCTGCGGTCGCCACTGACTCTGTGGATGCAATTTTTTCAAGCCACAACATCGAGCATCTTTACCCGCATGAGGTGCCGCTGGCGTTGGGCGAATTCCTGCGGGTACTCCGCGCTGATGGAGTCGCCATCATCACGTGTCCAGACCTGCAGTCCATTTGCACACTCGTGGTGAATGACGGTCTGACAGAGCCAGCCTATATGTCGAGCGTCGGGCCGATATCGCCAATTGATGTTCTCTATGGGCACCGTGTTCCGATGGCGAATGGCAACCTCTACATGGCACATCGCACCGGCTTCACCCAGAAGACTCTGGCCAATGCTTTGTCAGAGGCGGGCTTTCAGGCGGTGGTTACCGATGTTCGCCCTCAACACTTCGACATATGGGCTGTGGCGACCAAGTCGCCCCGTAGCAATCAGGAATTGATAGAGTTAGCGGAGGCCCACTTCCCATATTGATACGCGCGCTCGTGGGTGATACACCACTCTGGAGTTAGCCCTGAAACCTACACGAACTAAAATCGAGACGCTTTGACCCGCTCCAGCGGAAGCTTTTCCTCCGTTTCTTGCTGCATGCGTAGCTGTGTGCACATTTTTCCATGCCCCAACCTGATCGAAACGCTCCCTGCCCCTGTGGCAGCACCAAGAAGTACAAGCACTGCTGTCAGAGAAAGGAGTCCGCGCAGGTCAAGAAAACCGAAGCAAGTAACGCCTTGCTGTTGAGCTGGTATCAGCTAGGAATGCAACACTTGCAGGCCGGCCGGGTCCAGCAGGCCAGGCTGCAGTTTGAACAGGTGCTCCAGATGAATCCTCGGCACGCTGAGGCAAAGCAGTGGCTGGGCGTGTTGCATTTTCAGCAAGGCAATGCCATGCGAGCACTGGAGCTTGTAGCAGAAGCGGCCGCCTTGAGCCCTACCAACCCGGTTATTCACGCAACCTTCGCTAACTTACAGCAAGCCACAGGACAGAGCAATGCGGCACTGGCGAGTTACCAGCGTGCCATTGAACTGAAGCCTGATTTCGCCGAGGCACACAACAATTTGGGTAATGCGCTGGCGTCACAGGGGCGATTGGCAGAGGCTACGGAAAGTTACCGCAGAGCAGTGGCATTGCAGCCAGGTTACGCGGAAGCCCACAACAACCTGGGTACGGCCCTGCAGGCAGCAGGACTTTCAGAAGCTGCTGCGGACGCATACCTACAGGCAATAGCACTGCGACCCAACTATGCTCAGGCATTGTGCAATCTTGCAGCTGCGCTTCAGGAACGAGCACCCGAACAGTCAGAGGAATACGCACGCAGAGCGCTTGCGCTGCAACCCAATTATTACGAGGCTTGGGTCACCCTTGGCAAGGTATTGCTGCCTCAGGGTCATGTAGAACAAGCGCGGGCCGCAATTGGTCGTGCGCTGGCCTTGAGGCAGGGCAATGGACTGGTCGTTTTCAGTGCATTGATGTTGCCAACCATCATGGGCACTCGCGAAGAAGTGCAGAGAAGTCGCGAGCAATTTGAAAGCAATTTGGAACGCCTGATCGCACAGCGTCTCACCTTGGTAGATCCTTTGAAGGAGCTATGTGGAACCAACTTTCAGCTTGCCTACCATGCGGCAAATGATCGCGTTGTTCAGCAGCGCGTAGCGTACTTCTATACACAGGCTTGTCCGCAGTTGGCATTTGTGGCGCCCCATTGCGGAAAAACCGGCACAGCAGGGAAGCGCAGAAAGAGGATCGGTTTTTTTTCGCGCTTCATTGCGCGGCATTCGGTCGCCTTGAGCTATAGCCGCATCATTGAAAATCTCTCCAATTCGACCGAATGTGAGGTGGTGCTCATTTCCAGCCATGATCCACAAAAGACATCTGTACAGCAGGAGTATCCGAACTTCGCGGGAACATACCTGCGTATCAGTTTAGACTTGGGAACAGCGCGGGGGCAGATTGCTGCACTGGAGTTGGACATTCTCGTGTATCTGGATATCGGCATGGATCCATTCAGCTACTTCCTGGCTTTCGCGCGATTAGCCCACACACAGTGCGTGTTCGATGGGCACCCCGTTACGACGGGCATTCCGGCCATGGACTACTTTCTCTCGGTGGACTTGGCAGAACCGGAGAATGCGCAGGAACACTACAGTGAACGGCTGCAACGCTTTCCGTTCGGCGCGTATTGCTTTGAGAGGCCTGCTATTCCTGAGCGTTTCAAGACGAGGCAGGAACTGGGAATGCTTGAAGATGCCAACATCTACGCGTGCCCCATGGTGTTGTTCAAAATCCATCCGGATTTTGATGAGGCCATCAACCGAATTCTCGAACTGGATCCCAATGGGCGGGTGGTCTTTTTTGAAGACAAGAAGTACTCCAATTGGCGCAAGCAACTGCAAAGCAGATTCGACAAAACCATTCCTGCAACAGTGCGTGATCGAATCGTCTTTATGCGTTGGATAACCGATCCCATGGATTTCATGAGCGTGATTGAGCGGTCGAATGTGGTGCTGGATCCGTACCACTTCGGTTTGGGTACTACCGCGATCGCTACCTGCTCGGTCGGGACACCGTTTGTCACCAGACCTGGGGAGTTTGTCCGTGGCAGATACGGATACTATTACTGCAAACTACTGGACGTCATCGAGTGTGTTGCCACGGATAACGAGGACTATGCACAAAAGGCCGTGGCAATTGCGACCAATGAAGAAGTGCGAACCCGCATCAAGACCAAGATTCTTGCGAACAATGGCGCATTGTTTGGCAACTACCAGGGGATAAAGGAAGTGAAAGACTTCCTTCTCCAGATTTAGCTGATGCGCTGCGCGGCATCCAGTCTCGCTAGGCTCTGTCAGGCGAGCTGGATAAAGAGGGCTCCACCCATGACAAAAGAGGTGCAGATGCGAATGTTGTCTGAACGCAAAAACTCGTCCCCGACCCGTCTTGGGCCATCACCAATGGACCACGTGTAGTCATCCAGGACGATCCAGCCCTCTGATACCATTCAGTCATGCCAATCCAGCTTTGGCTTCGCGCAGGAAGCCAATGATTTGTTCTTCGGTATATCTCTTCTTCATGTCCAATCTCCTGTGATTGGACTCCAGCGTTAGCCGCTACTCAAATGGGGGGGGGCGTCGAAACTACACTTCACTTTCTGATAGTTAATTTTCACAAACCGCTAAATCAGCAACTATGCTGCAAGCGACATGACAAATCCGAAGAAAATGAAACCGAACAGCAGCAACTTCTGTTCCCTGAAGGACGACGGAAAACACCGGGTATAGACCACTGAAATGAACATACTCGTTTACGCCAATTGCCAGACGAATCAAATCGGCATGACCTTGTCCCTTATGCTTAGAGGAAAAGCCCAGATCGTCGGGATCGACATCAACAATCCGCTAGCTCCGAAGCAGCTTTTGGAACTAGCATCCCGTAAAACAGGCGCTGGTATCGATTGCGTGGTGACGAATCATTGTGTCGCAGATCTGCTGCCCTACTTTAGCCGCGATAAGATAGTCGAAATTCCGTCGATCCACTTTGGGGGCTTTCACCCCGATGTTGTGTATTTCGCGTCGAAAAAAGCACCTTCGACGCCGCTTTTCTTCATGAAAAACCCGACGATTTCGGCTTTGGCTTTGTGGGGGCACATGAATCGTTTGCCAGCAGAAACGACATTGTTGCTTTACCGCGAGGAGGTTTTCGAGGCCCTGGGTTATATGGATTATTTTGACGTGTGCAGCCACGCGATCGTCGAGAATTTCGCTCAACACGGTTTCAATACAGCGCTGATCGAGCGATTCATCACAAGCCGCGATGTGTTCATGTACGGGCCGTTTCACCCGCGGCTCGAGGTCACGCAAAGCTTATGCGATGGTGTCTGCGACAGAATCAATTTGGCCGCGAATTTGAACTCTGACGAGTTGAACCACATGTTTCCCGATCCGCTGCAACACGAATATGCCTGGGGATGCTTTCCGCCACTGGCTGCCCGCTTAGGCGTGCCTGGTTCATGGATGGTCAGACACTACAACGACGTTTTCTTGACGCTGACGCACTACCTACAGGTCGTTTACGCCTTTCTGGACGGCATTCCCCGCGACTCGATCCAGTTCTTCGACAAGGACAAAGCTCGGTTCGAGGAATTTCACAAGATCAATGAAGTGCTGGGCAAATTTGTATGACTACCCCCTACGAAGGCCTGCCGAGCTCCCAGTTTCATTCACGGACGATCCGTGGGCGGCACCCGTCGCGTTTTGATCCCGTTGTAAAGACGCGCTTTAAACTGGACAAGACGACGAAGATCATGACCATGGGAAGTTGTTTTGCGCAGCATTTGTCGCGATGGTTGATGGATCACGGATTCAACCTGCTATTGCGGGAGACTGAGTCACAAGGCGGCGGCCTGTTCTCGGCGAACTACGGCAACGTTTACACGGTTCGCCAGGCGCTGCAGCTTCATGACCGTGCGTTTGGAAACTGGCGCGCGAACGAACAGTTATACCAAAACGCAGACGGACGTTTTTTTGACCCACTTCGTCCATCCGCTGTGATTGACGGGTTCGACTCAACCCAGGCCGCGCTTGCAGATCGCGAGGCGCACGAAGTGCATGTGCGAGACCTATTCGGCAATGCACAGTTGTTGGTATTTACGCTGGGACTCACCGAGGCTTGGATACGGAACGAGGACGGCGCCGTGCTACCAGTCGCACCTGGGGTTGTAGCTGGCGCTTACGAACCAGAACAGTATTCTTTCCGAAACTTCTCGTATGACGAAGTGCTCGGCGACCTCCGCCTCTTGCTTGCCAGGCTTGCAGCAGTGAACCCGTCCTGCAACGTGTTGTTGACCGTCTCGCCTGTTCCTTTGGCTGCGACCTATGTAGACCGGCATGTGTCGGTGTCTTCCATGGCATCCAAGGCGATTTTGCGCGCTGTCGTCGAGGCTATCTTGACAGAATTTCCAAATGTCGACTACTTCCCGTCGCTCGAAGTTTTCTTCACGCCAGGTATCGGCGGTGCCTATTTCGACTATGACGCCCGCCATGTGCTGCCTGGAGGCGTCGCGCACGCAATGCGACTGTTCGAGTCCCATTACACCAGTGCTCAGGATCGCACGCGAAAACCCGAAGAACTACTGCAGTATGCGAGCAAGATACGGGTGGACTACATGAACGTCAATTGCGATGAGGGAAAAATTGGCTGAACCTGCTAACCTACCTGACTCAAGTTTTCTTTGACCAGATTTTTTGACCTTCGGCGCGCGCGCCTTAGGTGAAGTGCCGCGCCGATCAGCTCCTGTCAAGAACAGCCAAAGCGCGTGGCATGCAAGGCGGAAAGATCAATACAGTATTGCTCATGACGTTGTTCGCGTATCAATGTGCTGTCGCCATGGATGACTGGAGTTAGCCGTCCGGGACAATTGCCCGCTACTCCTTTCGGTGAATGAGGCAGTCAAAACGATAGTGGGCAGAGTAAAGCTGCGGTGGTTGCGGCACAAATTGAATATCGAGCCCTGCATCCTTGGCCAACATTTCCATTTCCGTATGGCTCCACCACTTGCCAAGATGCGGTTCGCCTGATGCTTCCCTCTTGCAATAAAACGCCATTTTCTCGTCGGTGTCGTAAAAGGCACTCAGCTTGCGGATGTCCGGAATGCCGGATATAAAAAACGACGTCCACTGTTCTTGTGCAGCGATTTGGTCAAGCAAAGTCTTTACAGCGGCATCAGAGAGATGCTGAACTGCGTAGCACATGTAACCCTTGTTGGGGACTGCAAAAAAAGTATCTGGTAAGGCAGCTACATCAGAGACCGAGTATTTGATATTTGGAGCCGCATGGATTGCGCAGGCATTCCTGACCAAGTTCTCCGAAAAATCCACGCCATCGACAAATCGAACGCGTGCTGCGATTTCCTTGGTGATTACACCGTTTCCACAACAAAAATCTGCGACGTGATCTGTGTCGACAAGTGCGAGGTTTTCGACAATGGCATCCACAATCAGATTTAGTTGAGTTCTATCAACTTCGCGGCCATACACGGTGGCTGCGACCTGCTTCAGCGGCGAGTCTGGAAACTTCAAGGCGTTGGCGTTGAAGTGTTCTTTCCAGTATTCGTTCATTCTGGTTCCTGGAGTGAGGGGGTGTCTAATTGGTAGCGCAGGCCCACTTGGGGCCAGCGAACTCTAGCGCAGATCATACTCGGCCAATAGCCGCAGTCGTTCCGCCAAGTCGTTGAACATCAGCACATCAATTATGGAAAGATTGGGAGTGAAAGCCTTGCCAAACTGTACGTAACTAACACTGCGGGATTGCAGAAACGACAGTTGCATGCCGCGTGCCAGGAAGGCATCTGGTTCGTACAGTTGCGTGCCTCCAATTGAGTTGACGTATTGGGTTGCATGTAGTTCCTGGCAAATTGCCAGAATCTTTTCCTGCGCCTTGAGCGAGTTGTCCTTATTCAGGCTGGAGGATGTGATCAACCGCGTCTGGATGCCCATAGCGTCGCACACCAAACGCAGCAAGTGTGCCAAGTAACGGCCGAGATTCCTGTCCTTGTAACGCATCACTTGTTCTAGCATGGGGAAGACGGAATTGAAGTGGGGTGCCTTTCCGTAGCTTTGCGCAAGGGTCTTTAGCAGCCGTTCTCCCGTGTCAACCACTTCAATCTGGTTGATCAGCAGGTTCTGACTACTTTTTCCCAAGGCAAGATTGATCCGTTGTGGTTGACCATTTGCCAATATGGCATTGCGGTTGATCCACCCCCGATTGATGTAATTCACATCATCGTAGATGACGAATACGTCGACTGCCGCAATCAGCTGGAAATAGCCCAGATAGGGGAAGAAGTAGGGCTGCATGATGGCAACTTTCATTGCGCGCCCTTCAATGGATGGACATTGCATTCGCTACGAGAGCATTGCATCCACAACTGAGTCCAACTGTTCCATCGTCATGGCAGCGTACAACGGCAGACACAGAACCTGCTGTGCCACACGCGTGGCAACTGGCAAATTGTCACTGGCTGACGAGGGTAGCTCTCGATACATCGGAAAGCTGGAAATCAATGGATAGAAGTAGCGCCGCGCGTGTATCCCCTTCGAAAGAAGTTTTGCGTGTAGTGCCTCCCTGTCGATGGGGTAAGAGTCATCCACCATAATGGGAAAGTAAGAGTGATTGGCCTTGGATGGATCCACGAAGCGCAGACACCGAAGACCGGAGATGCCGTCCAGTCGGGCGCGATAGGCATTGTCCAATTCCCTGCGCCACAGTCGGGCACTGTCAATATGCTTGAGTTGAAGCAGGCCAAATGCGGCATTGACCTCGCTCATCTTTCCATTGATTCCCGGGGCAATGACCGTCAATTCGTCGACAAAGCCAAAATTCTTAAGGTGGTCGATGCACTCCTTAGTCTTGGCATCTGGGGAGACAATCGCGCCACCTTCAAACGTGTTGAATACCTTGGTGGCATGAAAGCTCAACACGGAAAGGTCTCCGTGTCGCAGGATGCTGCCCCCTTGGTCACGCACGCCGAACGCATGGGCCGCGTCATAGATGACCTTCAGGTTGTAGCGTTCCGCAATGTCCTGAATGGTCTGTACGTCACAGGGATTTCCATATACATGCACAGGCATGATGGCGGTGGTTCTGGGTGTGATTGCCGCTTCGATCTTGGCTGGGTCGAGATTGAGCGTTTCCGGGTCAATATCGACGAATACCGGTTTGATTCCATTCCAGAGAAGCGAGTGGGCGGTCGCCACAAAGGAGTACGGCGTGGTGATAACCTCTCCGGTGATGTGCAACGCTTGCAGTGCAGTGACCAATGCAATGGTTCCATTGGTAAACAGCGACAGGTGTTGGACGCCAAGGTAGTCGCACAGAGCTCGCTCCAATTGTTGATGAAATGGGCCCCCATTGGTAAGTATCTTGTTGGCCCAAATTTGCTCCAGATAGGGCACGAACTCCTCCAGCGGAGGCAGGTAGGGCTGCGTTACGTAAATGGGCTTCATGTTGTTTGTCAATCTGCCTCAGTCAGGAGGCGGCTCAAATCCCTTTGGACGTTTGCAAGCGCGGAACCCCAGTCGCCGGGGGTGTTCTGACGGTAGAGTGTCGCAGAGGGGTACCAGGGGCTATCGGGCCTGTCCAGCAGCCACCGCCAATCCGGAACGTGCGGCAACAACAGCCAGGTCGGCTTGCCCAGTGCGCCGCAAAGGTGGGCTACGCTGGTATCCACGCTGACGATGACGTCCATCAAGTCGCACAGCGCTGCAGTGTCAGCGAAGTCAACCAACGCATCCCCAAAGTGACGGATGTTCTTCGATTCTTCCAACGTCGCCCGGTCCGTGTCACGCAGTTCCTTTTGGAGACTGATGTACTCCATGTCCCGCGGAAGATAGGGCAGGATCATTGAAAGAGGAATGCTTCTGTTGTGGTCATTGCCATGCTTTCGGTTGCCACTCCAGATGAGCCCGACGCGTTTCTTGCTGCCGGCCCCAAGTTTTTGAGCCCATTGATCGCGCTTGTCCGCCTCACTCTGCAAATACGAAGAACTACCGGGAACTGACTCCAGTGTCGTTTTGAATGCCAGCGGCAAACTGAGCAAGGGGCAGTGAACATCAAACTCCGGCAGTGGCTGCCCTTGCTGGATCAGTGCGCTTACGCCCTCGACAGTCTTGAACAGCTCCATGAGCGGCTGCGGTGCTTCCAGTATGACCCGCGCACCGAGAGCTGCGACGCGTTTGGCGTAACGGACAAATTGAATCGAATCCCCCAGCCCTTGCTCGCCATAGAGCAGCACCGTTTTGCCCTTGAGGGACTCTTCGCCCAGCCAAAGCGGCTGGGTAAAAGTGCGGCGCTCGTGATCGGCATTGCCCAGCTTCCAGCGCCACTCGTGCAGTGGCCAGCCTGCTGTGAGATCACCGCTCAGCAGGAGCAGCAACGCCTTGTTCCATTGGGCCTCCGCGTAGTCAGGTCGGATAGTGGCTGCTGTCTCAAAGCTTTGCAGTGCCGGTTCAAGCTGCCGAAGTTCCAATTGGGCACTGCCACGGTTCAGGAACGCGTCTGCAAAGCTCGGGAAGAGAGAGATTGCCACGTTGTAGCCGTCAATCGCAGCGGCCATTCTCCCCAAGTTCTTGAGCGAGTTGGCGCGGTTGTAGTGGGCTTCTACGTAATCCGGCTTGATGGATATCGCCTTGTCGAACGCCGAGACCGCCTCTTCCAATCGTTGGAGCATCTGCAGCACAACGCCTCGATTGGAATACGCCAGGGCATAGTCCGGCTTCAACGCGATGGCCTTGTTGTAGCTGACCAATGCGGCCGGAAGTTGCTTGAGATCCTTTTGAGCATTGCCCAAATTCAGGTAGCACGCCGGGTTGTTCGGGAAAATCGCGATGGATTTTTCAATCAACTTGGCAGCGCGGGCATGGTTGCCGTGGTGGTTTTCGATGACCCCGAGAAAGTGCAATGCATCGGAGTGGGCGGGCTGAAACTTCAGAATATCCTCATACATTGCGCGGGCTCGATCCAGCTGTCCTTGCTGGTGCAGGGCAAGCGCCTGTTGAAGTTTGTTGGTCAGAAATGAATGCAGCAAGTTGGGAGGAGACTTCTGGGTTGACATATTTCGGACCGGATGCAGCACTTGTGAATGGGAAATGTACGCAGGACTGTAGAGCAAACTGCCACACATGCGCACCATAGGAGGCTGATTTTACTTTCAGGCTCGGTTTGCTATCGTTTGTATAGCTGAATCGCCATATTCGACGAGGGCAGAGACTTTGAAACGGCATTGACCACTTGGCCGAGCTACCTGCGACCACTATTCCGGTACGGAGATAATTGAGCCTTTGCACTGTATACGGCGCGGGCCGTTCGAAAAATGAATGCGCAAACACAAGGCTTGGATGAGCCGACGAGGAGCAGCTTGTGGCGGTAGCTCAGCAACTATTGATATCGCTGATGGGGCAAGCACTGCAGTCGCATCAGTCCGGCAACTTGAAAGCCGCCAAGGCAGGCTACTCGGAGGTGCTGAAGCGCGATCCCGAGAACGCCGAGGCGCTGCATCTGCTGGGCTGCGTGTATGACGACATGGGCAATACCAGCCAGGGCGTGAAGATGCTGGCCCGGGCGGTGAAGGCCAACCCCAAGGCATCTACATACTTCTACAACCTGGCCAACATGTTGTTGAAGCAGGGAAGCCACCAGGACGCCATTCGCCATTACCGCGAAGCGGTCCGGCTCAAACCGGATTACGCAGTGGCACACAACAATCTGGGGCGTGCACTGACGCTGGTTGGACAGCGGGGCGAGGCCAGAGCCTGTTTTGAGAACGCCATTCGCTGCGCCAAGCCTGGTTATCCCGATCCCCATCACAACCTCGGTATTGAGTTCAAGGTGGATGGAGACTTTGAACGGGCTGCAGCAGCGTTTCAGGAGGCACTGCGTATTCAGCCCGGTTTTTCCGATGCCCACTGCAACCTGGGGAGCACCTACCTGCAGATGCAACGGGTTGACGAGGCGCTGGATGCCTTCCAGGCGGCCGCAAGACTTCAGCCAGGCAACGCCAGGTTCCAGACCAATGTGGGCGCCGCGATGTTGCGACTTGGCCGGCAGCAGGAGGCGATTTCGTGGTTCCAGCGGGCACTGGAGCTCAATCCCGCGGATGCCAGCACGCGCAGCAACCTGATTTTGGCAACCAGTTATGTGACTGCAGATGCTTCGGTTTTGCAGCAGCAGTGTGGTGCATGGGAGCGATTCCATGCGACGCCCCTGCGCGGCGCGATCAAAATCCATCGCAACACGAGGGACCCTGACAGGCGTCTGCGCGTGGGCTACCTGTCTGCTGACTATCGCAATCACGCGGCGGCCTACTGGATCGAGCCGCTCCTGGCAGGCCTGCAACATACCGATTTCGAAGTGGTCTGCTACAGCAACAGCCCTCTGGTTGATGCGGTCACTGCGCGTCTGAAGCCCTATGCAGATACCTGGGTCGAATGTGCCGGCCTGAGTGACGACGCCCTGGCGGATCGCATCCACCAGGATGGCATCGACATTCTGGTGGATTTGTCCAGCCATACAGACGGAAACCGGCTGCTGGTGTTCGCTCGTCAGCCGGCGCCTTTGCAGGTGAGCTGGTTTGGTTTTCCGGTATCCACCGGATTGCGGACCATGCAGTACCGCTTTACCGATGCGGTGGTCGATATGCCTGGTGTTGGCGATTGCCACTACAGCGAGAGGCTTCTCCGGTTGAACCGCTTTTACGCCGCCTTCAGGCCCGATGAGCGCGCGCCGGCGGTGGGTCCTAGTCCGTCCGCCCAGGGGAGTGGCGTGACGTTTGCGTCGCTGAACACGTTTGCAAAGATCACGCGCCCCATGCTGGAGTTGTGGGCTGACATCGTGCGTGAAACGCAGGGCTCCCGTTTGCTGCTTCAATCTGCGGGGCTGGAAGGGACTGCACTGCAGGCCTACGTCCTGCAGATATTCGCTGAGCGAGGCGTTTCTCCCGACCGGCTGGTTTTGCGCGGCTGGACCGATCTCCAGGCATTCTTGCGCCTGGGCGAGGAGGCGGATATTGCGCTGGATCCTTTTCCATTCAATGGCGGGGTAACCACCTGCCACGCCTTGTGGATGGGGCTGCCGGTAGTCACCCTGTGCGGGGAGTCTGCCGCCAGTCGTGTCGGTGCCAGCATCCTGAGCAGACTGGGGCTGCAGGAGCTGGTCGCAACCGATGCGAATGCCTACCGGACAGCGGCGATCGGACTCGCCCGGGATCCCGCGCGGCTTGCTGATTTGCGCGCAACGTTGCGCCAGCGCATGGACGACGGGGGGCTGCTCGACGGGCCTGCTTTGGCAGCGCAAGCAGAGGCCGCCTACCGGGACATGTGGCGCGCTTGGTGTGGCGGCGCCATCTGACAACCTTGCATTCACAGCAAGTATTCAACACTCGATTCAAACCATGGCATCCATCTCAAAGAACACACCTGCACCCAAGCCCCTGCTGGCCATGCCTGCCGCACAGGTTCAGGCCATCTTCCGGGAGGCCATTGCGTTTCACCAGCGGGGGCAACTGGATCAGGCCAAGGCACGCTACGAGTACATTCTGAAAGCACAGCCAGGGCACTACCCATCGCTCCATCTGCTCGGTGTCGTGGCGGCACAGACGCGCAACTTCCAGGCTGCAGCGGATTTGATCGGCAAGGCCATCGCCATTTTTCCGAACGATCCGAACTTCCATGTCAACCGAGGCAATGCATTGAAAGAGCTCCAGCAACTGGAGGAAGCCGTTGCCAGCTATGACAAAGCCATTGCCTTGAAGCCCGATAACGCGCAGGCCCATTCCAATCGCGGGGTGGCATTGCAGACCTTGCAGCGATTTGAGGCCGCTGTTGCGAGCTATGACCTGGCCATTGCCTTGCAGCCGGACTATGTGGAAGCGCATTCCAATCGGGGAAGTGCATTGCGGGAGCTTCATCAACTGGATGCATCCATTGCCAGTTGTGACAACGCGATTGCGATCAATCCCGGCTACGCAGAAGCCCACTTCAACCGTGGATTGGCACTGCACGCACAGGGTCAACCACTCGCCGCGATAGCCAGCTATGACAAGGCCATTGCGATCCGTCCATCGCTTGCTGATGCAAGCTATCACCGCGGTATCGCTCTGCAGGAGCTTGGCCAACTGGATGCTGCCATAGCCAGTTACGAACAAACCATCGCCCTGAAGCCGGACCATGCACAAGCCTGCTACAACCGGGGTGTGGCGCTGGTGGATCTGCAGCGATATGCGCCTGCCGTAGCCAGCTATGACCAGGCCATCGCCATCCACGCAGACTTTGCACAGGCCCATTCCAACCGCGGGGTCGCACTGCAGGCACTCAAGCAATGGGATGCTGCAGTCGCCAGTTTCGACAGGGCCATTGCCATTGCCCCAGACTATGCCGAAGCACACATCAACAGGGGAGTGGCATTGCATGCACTGAAACGACTGGACGAAGCCGTCGCCAGCTACGATCAGGCCCTGGTGTTCCAGCCGGATTCCGTGAAGGCCCACACCAACCGCGGTGTGGCATTGCATGCGCAGAAGCGACTGGACGAGGCCGTTGCCAGTTACGACCGTGCGATAGCGATCCAGCCCGACTATGCGGAGCCACGTTTCTACAAATCACTGGTATTGCTGTTGACCGGTGACCTGCCGTCTGGCTGGGATCTGTACCAGTGGCTCTGGAAGACCGAAAAGGCTGTACCGAAACTGCGCCACTTCACCCAGCCGGCCTGGTCGGGCGAGGAGCCCCTGATGGGCAAGACCATCCTGGTCCATAGCGAGCAGGGTTTGGGGGACATGATCCAGTTCTGCCGGTACACCAAGCAACTTGCGGACCTGGGCGCCAGGGTCGTGCTGGAAGTGCCTGAGCCATTGATTGGACTGCTCAAAGGGTTGGACGGTGTGAGCGCGCTGGTTGTCAAGGGCCTCACGCTGCCTGCGTTTGACTACCACTGCCTGCTGCTCGCCTTGCCACGACTTTTCAAGACCGACCTGGCGGCCATTCCGGGCGGACAACCCTATTTGCACAGTGATCCGGCCAAGGTGTCCGAATGGGCGAACCGGTTGGGAACGAAAACCAAGCCCCGCGTGGGCCTGGTCTGGAGCGGAAGTGTCGAGCACGCCATCGATTACAACCGGAGCATTGCACTATCGGAGTTGGCCGCGCACCTGCCCGATGCGTTTGAGTACGTGAGCCTCCAGAAGGAAGTGCGAGATGCCGATGCTTCTGCATTGGGCATGAATGGCAACATCCGCCACTTTGGTGATGAAATCAAGGACTTTGGCGATACGGCTGCTCTGTGTGAGTTGATGGATGTCGTCATCAGCGTGGATACCAGCGTTGCACACCTTGGTGGCGCGTTGGGGAAGCCGACGTGGGTCTTGTTGCCGGTGGTGCCGGACTGGCGCTGGCTGCTGGATCGGGATGACAACCCATGGTATGCCTCCGTGAGGCTCTACCGCCAGCACAGCGACGGTGACTGGAGTGCTGTTTTTGCCAGGGTAAGAGCTGACCTCTTGTCCCGTCTTTGAATTTGAATTTGAACAATCACAAGAAAGGCTTCCAATGAAGTTGAACATGGGCTGTGGACACAACAAGATGGAGGGCTATCTCAATGTGGACTTGTCCCCTGAATGCCAACCGGATTTGGTCTGTGACCTGGAAGCGCTTCCTTGGAAATGGGCCGACAACTCGGCGCAGGTTGTCCGATTCAACCATTGCCTGGAGCATCTCGGTCAGGACTCGCGAGTGTTCCTGGGAATGATGAAAGAGCTGTATCGCATTTGCAGGGATGGAGCGCAAATCGAGATCAATGTGCCGCACCCCCGGCATGACAATTTCATTGGAGACCCGACGCATGTTCGGGCAATCACACCGCAAATGCTGTCGCTATTTGATCGGCGACTGAATGATGAGTGGAAGAGAACCAATGCGGCAAGCACGCCGCTGGCGCACTATCTGGGCGTTGACTTCGTCATCACCAAAGCGATGACAGTGCTGGCAGAGCCCTATAGCCAGTTGTTTCACAGCGGAAAGATTTCCGCGCCAGACATGGAGGTCATTGCGCGGGAAAGAAACAACGTGGTTTCCGAATACCGGATCGAGATGGTTGCAAGGAAATAAGGCCTTGGCGTTTCCAGGCGAGGGCTCTGTGACCGCAGAGCCTTCAAACCCGCAGTGAAAAGTCCGCTGCCACTGGGTTCAGCAAGGGGTGGTACGCAGGGTCCCTCTGCAACAAGCCGGCAATGGATTTTCCATAGCGCTGCAGGAAGCCCTGCTGCTGCTCGGCGCTCGGGGCTGGGGTGCGCTCGCTGTCGGGCTTAGCAGTCGTCCAGTTGGCCTCGGGGCACCAGACCATCCGCAGCCCCGTTTCGCGCAGACGCAAGCACCAGGCCACGGCTCCCAGGCATTCCATATCCAGGTCCCGGTCGAATCCGCCATGGGTTTCAAATACCTCCTTGCGCAGCACGACACAGTCCATGGCAATCGCCGTCAGCTCCTGTGCCAGGTGGCCGCGTCCCGAATAGCCATGGTTTCCAAATGCCAAGTCCCGGTGCATGACGGATGCGACAGTTTCCGGATTCAGGATGAATCCGCCACTCTGCAAGTTGCCGGAGGGGCCCCGCACGGTGCCAGCGGCGGCACCCACTCCGGCCTCCAGCGCGTGACCAATCAATTCCGACAGGGATGTGGGAGTGGCGGGCGTCAGGTCGCTGCGGATGAGCGCCACCACGTTACCCTGGGCCGCTGCAATGGCGGTGTTGACGGACGCCGCATCATGGGCGCAACGCTGCACGTCCTGGAAAAGGATGGTGCCAGACTGAATCCACGGGGTCGCATGGTCTGCATCGCTGCCCTCTGCGGCACCCATCAGGATCAGGCTCACGCGCTGACCTGTGCTGGCATCACTACGGACGCAGCGGTAGTTCAGGCTGGGCATGATTTCGACCCGTGCCTTGCCACCGGTGCGCACCAGGTGTTCCTGCAGCGCCCGTTGTGCCGCATGCAGCGCATAGGGTTTGGATTCGATATTGAGAGCCGTACTAGTTTCTATCGCTCGCCAGTGGTACAGCACTTTGGGAATATGAATGATCTGCGAAGGGGCGATCTTCTCGATGCACCGCAGGGCCAGGTCATAGTCCTGGGAGCCTTCCAGCCCTTGTCGGAAGCCACCCACCTCTCGGACCAATTGGGTGCGGTACACACCCAGGTGGCTGATCAGGTTTTGACCCATGAACAGGGTGTAATTCCAGTCGGGTTTGAAGTAGGCGCCAAAGCGCGCGCCCTGGCTGTCCAGCTTGTCTTCGTCTGAATACAGCACGCACGCATCGGGGCAGCGGTTCACCGCCTCCACAACCCAGTACAGCGCATCGGGAGGCAGGATGTCGTCGTTGTCCATCAGCGCGATGAATTCCCCACTCGCCAGTTCCAGGGCGCTGTTCGATGCCAGTGAGATGTGTCCGTTCACCGGTCGGCGCACCACCTTGATCCGCGGGTCTTTGGTGGCAAGGCGCTGCAAGGTGGCCCAAACGCCCCAATCGGGCGACGCGTCATCCGCAATGCACAACTCCCAATGCGGATAGATTTGTGCCTGAATGGAGGCAACGGCCGCTTCAAGCAGGTCCAGCGGCGGGTTGTAGGCCGGCATGACGATGGACACCAGTGGCTGCAGTGGCAATGTTGCGACTTGGGCGCTCCATTGGGCCAGCGTGCTGGGCGAAGGTGTGTCGTGCGTGCGAGCCCATTCACCGTACGGGATACCCGGTGCCGGTGCGGGGCACGAATCGGGCTCGGCTTGGGGAGGAGGCGCAACCATGGCAGCGGGCGTTTCCTCCATGCCGTGGCTTGACCGTCGCACACGTCCCAGAATGGCGCGCAGGGGCGAGCGTTTCAAGACATGGCCAACCCAGCGCACAGGGCGTGTGAGCCGCCAGCTGCTGCTGCGCAGCATGGCCAGGCGCTGCTCTTCCACATGGGCCAGGCGCGCCTGCACATCACGCAACATGGCGTCGGCCTGCGCCTGCTGGTTCGCCAGGTTGGACGCCTGTTGCTCGATGATGGCGGTCTGCTGTGTGATGCACGCCATTTGCTGTGCGACCGTGGCCTGGCTGGATGCCAGCCCCTGTTCCGCCAGAAGCAACTGCGCGCGGGCCTCTGCCGCGCGAGCTTCCATTTCCGGAAAGGCCCAGACCCGCTGCATGATCTGGCCGATTTGCTGGGCCGACCATTGCGTCTCCCATTTCGCGTAGATGCGACCAGACGCTTCGCCCAATGGCCCCGAGTCGTTGTGCACACCCGAACTCTCATGGATGCGGTAGACCGCACTCACGCCGGGCAGGTGCACCATGGGCGCCAGCTTGGCCAGTTGCAGCCAGAAGTCCCAGTCTTCCAGGCGGTCCAGTGCTTCATCGAAGCGGCAGCCGTGCGCCGCGACACTGGCCTTGAACAACACCGAGTGAATGGGGGTGAGGTTGCCGGCCAGTTGCCGTATGCCATCAAAGGGAATGTCAAACACCTGCCCCATGGGCTTGCCCTCGCCATCCACCAGCCCGATGCCGGTGTAGACCGCCTGGGCATGGGGTTGGCGCAACAACACCTCGGCCAGTCGGGCAATGTGCCCGGGCATCATCCAGTCATCATCGTCCAGAAAGATCAGATAGGAACCCCGCGCCGCCGCCATGGCGCGGTTGGCAGCGGCGCTGCGCAGCACCGGCGCATCGGTGGGGACCAGCCGGATGGGAAACGGACCGCAATGGCTGTCGAGCGGGCGGTGACCCGGCCGCACCGACAACACCACCACCTCAATGTGGGGGTAGGTTTGCAGCGCAATGGATGCCAGTGCCTGCGTCAGATAGTCCCGATCCATGCTGCGGATCAGAATGGACACCAGGGGTAGCTGCTTCTGGGCGCCAGTCTGCACGGACTGGACAGGAGGGGTGTGGGTGGATTCCAAGGGAAGGCTGCAAACGTGTGGATGTTCCGAGCCCAGCGCGTGGGCTGAGCGAGACATCCATCATAACGAATGGCCCGTATTGCCCCCTTGCGTCTTAACGGCTGCGCCCCGCGCGGTAATTCCCGCCAATCTTCCCGCCCAGACCACTGGCCTTGGCCAGCCGCGCCATGGCAGTGCCCGCATGGGCGTGGGTGATGGCCAGTCCCAACGCGTCGGCCGCATCCGGACCCGGCAGGCCGGGCAGGCTGAGCAAGCGCTGCACCATGGATTGGATCTGTGTCTTGTCGGCCCGCCCGTGGCCGGTGACCGCCTGCTTCATCTGCAGGGCCGTGTACTCGGCCACCTGCAGATCGCCGGTCACCAGGGCGGTGATGCAGGCGCCACGGGCCTGTCCCAGCAGCAGCGTGGACTGCGGGTTGACATTGACAAACACGATTTCTACGCAGGCGCAATCGGGCTCATAACGGCGCATCACCTCGCCAATCCCGTCGAACAGCACCTTCAGGCGTAGCGGCAGTGCACCCGTGTCCAGATGCTGGGTGCTGATGGTGCCGCTGGCCACATAACGCAGGGTAGCGCCCTCGACGTCGATCACGCCAAAGCCGGTGGTGCGCAGGCCGGGATCAATGCCAAGGATTCGCATGCTATTGTATTTATAGCGATAAACGCTTATTTTACGAGGGCAAGAGGCCTAAATGCCGAAATACCATCTGGCGGAATGGAAGAACACCGGTGCCGCAAAGCACAGCGCGTCCACGCGGTCCAGCAGGCCCCCGGCGCCGGTGACGGATTGGCCCTGTGCGCCCCAACTGGGGATGCCGCGATCCCGCTTGAGCGCCTTCATGATCAGGTGCCCGAGCGACCCCGCCACGCAGGCAACAAAGGCGGCTGCAAAGGCCGTGCCCGGCACCCAGGGCGTGATGCCGGCCAGCAGTGCCCCCATCAGGCTGCCTGCCAGCACACCCAGGCCCCAGCTATCCCAGTTGAAGCTCTGGCTGATGGCCGGCGCGACCGGCGCTCGCTGCAGCCGCCGCGACGCAAAGTGCTGCGTCACCATGCAGACCTGAACCACCAGCACCAGAAAGAACACCAGAAACGCATTGCGGTTGTCATAGCCGGGGAATCTGAGCAGCAGCAGGGCGGGGACATGGCTCATGCCATAGATGCAGACCATGATGCCCCACTGCAGCTTGGCATTGCGCTCCAGAAAGCGCACCGGGTCATTCGCCAGTGCGCTGGCCAGCGGCAGCGCCAAAAACACATACACCGGTATGAACACGGTGAACAGGTCAAAGTGGCCATTGCCGATCAGGCCATACTGCGCCGGCAGCACCACAAAAAAGGCCAGCACCAGGCTGCGGTGGTCGCCCAGGCGGGTGGGCGACAGCGTCAGGAACTCACGCAGGCTGAAGAACGACACCAGCCCGAACAGCGAGAGCGCCACCCAGTCACCGGCCACCCACCCGATCCAGAACACAAAAACCATGAGCCAGCTGGTGCGGATGATGGCGTCCACGCGGCGGTGCTCCTTGTGCCGCAACTCGGCGTCTGGGCCTTCACCCTGCTCCCGCACCGAGTACAGGAACGACACCACACTGGCCAGCAGCAACAGGCCGAACACCAGAACAAACAGCGCACCAATCTGCTGCGTGGACGTCAGGTTCTTCAGGTAGTAGTACAGATCGAACATGGCGGAGCCTCAGACGTCGCGCAGCGCCACCACGGCAGCGCGGGCGCGTTCCAGAAAGACCTTGCGGTCTTCACCGTCACCGAGTTGCATGGGCGCGCCAAAGGTCACAGAACACAACACCGGAACCGGCACCACCTCGCCCTTGGGCAGCACGTGCTGCACGTTGTTGATCCAGGCCGGCACCAGCACCACGTTGGGAAACTTGAGTGCCAGGTTGTACAACCCGGCCTTGAATGGCTGCGGCTCGCCGGTGAAGCCGCGCGTGCCCTCGGGAAACAGGATGATGGAGTCGCCATTTTCCAGCGCGTCAAACAGGGGCTCCAGTGGGTCTTCGTCCGAAGTGCGGTCGCGAGAGACATAGATCACGTTGAACACCGCCGTGGTCAGCCACTGCTTGAACGGCGTCTTGGTCCAGTAGTCCTTGGCAGCGATGGCGCGCGTCACGTTGCGCAGTTCCTGGGGCAATGCGGCCCAGATCATCACCAGGTCGGCGTGGCTCTGGTGGTTGGCAAAGTAGATGCGCTGCTCGGCCTTGGGCGGGCAGCCATGCCAGCGGGCCTGGCTGCCGGTCAGCACCCGGATCAACCCCAGCAGAAACAGACTCATGATCTTGGCAAGCATGGCTGCGATGATACAGAGCCGTTGTGTAAGTTTGCGTGGCAGGTTGGCTCGCGCTGGATGCGGGGGCTGGGTGCTCCACTGCGCTCATGTCCCCCGGCCTGCGGCCTCCTCCTTGACTTCGCTCCGCAGAACACCCAGCCCCCGCATCCGAGGAATTTGTGTGCCAAGCAGGGGAGATTCAGAGTTGTGCGAGAGCCAGCACCGTAGCAGAAGGCCAGGGGCGCATGCCAGAGCGAGGTCAAGGAGGAGGGCGAAGCCCGGGGGACACGAGCGGCGGCATGTGCCCCTGGCCTTCTGCGGGCCGAAGCAACATGAGCGTCAAGGCAACTGCGCATCCCCCATGCGCCCGGCAATCACCCCGGTGCGGCTGGCCAGGTACCCCGAGTTGGGCAGCTTCTCGTAGTAGCGGGGCCGCGGCAGCATCACCGCCAGCCGTGCGGCTTCATACGAATTGAGCTGGGACGCAGGCTTGCGGAAATAGTGCTGCGCCGCCGCCTCGGCGCCGAATACGCCCTCACCCCACTCCACGCTGTTCAGGTAAATCTCCAGAATGCGCTGCTTGCTCAGCAGGTGCTCCAGCATCAAGGTCAGCACAAACTCCTGGCCTTTGCGCACCAGCGTGCGTTCGCCAGAGAGGAACAGGTTCTTGGCCAACTGCTGGGTGATGGTGGAGCCGCCCACGATCTTGGGCGGCTTGGGTGCTGGCTTGCCGGGTTTGGTCGGAGGCTTTTGTGCGGCGGCTTTTTGCTCGGCCCGGGCGTTCTTTTCCCAGGCTTTTTCAAGTGCATCCCAGTCCACACCCTCGTGGTTGGTAAAGCCATCGTCCTCGGACGCAATCACGGCGCGCTTGAGGTTGTCGGAGATCTGGCTGTAGGCCACCCACTGCTGGCGCCAGCGCAGGCTGTCTTTTTCATTGGCAATGCGCCAGGCCTCGGAACGCTGAAAGCTGGTGGATTGCGGAGCCACCACGGCCATGGCGGCAATGCGAACCACGAAAAAAAGCTGCAGCGCCACCAGCGCCACGGCAACCAGAGCCACCCAACGCAGCAGCGGTTTCATGGGTGGGCGGAAACGGCCGCCTCCAGCGTCTCGTCACGGGTGAACTTGAAACGGGAGACCACCAGAATCTGGTCGGCCTGGCGCCGCATGGCGGGGCTGAAGTGGCCAAACGGTCCCGCCGATCGGGCGATGGCCGCGGCGTGGCGGTCCAGTGTGCGGTTGCCCGAGGTTTCGACCACTTCGGTGTCGATGACGCGGCCATTGTGGTTGACGGTGACGATCATGGTCAGCTCGCCATACAGCTTCTTGCCGCCGGACTGCGGGAAGTTGTCCGTGCCCTTGTCTTCGATGGCGCGGCGCAGGGCGTCGTAGTAGACGGCATACACCTCCTCGCGCGCGGCCGGGCTGATGTAGCGCTTCTTGGGCTTGGCGTTCTGCTGGTTGATGCGGCGCTCGATCTCGGCCAGGATCTTGACCAGCTGGCGCCGCTTCTCCTCGCGCTCCTGCTGTTCGGCCTTGCTGGCCGCGTGGTTGGGGTCGGGCGGGGGCAGGGCGGCGAGCTGGCTCTTGACCTGGGCCAGCAGCAGGGTCTGCTGCTCCTGCAGGGTCTGCAGCTTGCGGGCGGTTTCCTCTTCGGAGGCATCCCCGAATTCGGTCAGCGCCGAGGGGGGCAGCGGGCTGGTGGCTCTGCCTTTCTCGGCATCACCGCCGCCGGCCAGGGAATACTGCGCAATGGCCCGGGCCTTGTCGGGCTTCTCGTCGGTGCGGGCGTTGACCAGGATCACCTCCATCGGCGTGTCCTCGAACACGCGGTTGAAGGCCTCGGGGTCGACAAAACGCACCGTCAGCAGTGCCGCATGCACCGCAATGGATACAAACAAGGCTATCTGAAGGGTGCTGAATTGCCGCAGTTTCACGGAGCAGGATTATCGTTGGTCCCGTCGGCCGGCTCGCTGACGTCCACCGCAATGGCGATCGGGCCGGACACTTCCTCGTCTTCCTGGTCCTCTTCGAGCGCGTCGGCAGCGGCCGCATCGGTGACGGGCGTGTCCAGGCGCTCGACCACGGTGCCGCTGATGTCCAGCGTGATCAGGTCCATCTCGCCCAGTTTGACCCGCACCCGGGCCCCGCGCGGCAGGTTCTGCGCCCCCATGACCGGCAGCACCAGGGGCAGGGTGTCGGCGCGCACCATGTTGTCCTTGAAGATGCTGGCCTCCAGCTCGGTGATGCCGTTCTGCTGCAGGTAGCGCAGCGTCCAGAAGCGCTCCATGGCGCCCTGGTATCCGTTGTACGCGCTGTAGGCCTCGTCAAAGCTGGAGATGATGGAAAACAGGCTGGCATCCTTGGGCTTGAACGGTGCGGCCAGGGCGGCCGTCTTGCCGTGCTTGACGCAGGCAATGATCTGCCACTGGTTGACCAGATCGACATAGCGACGCAGCGGCGAGCTGCTCCAGGCATAGCTCTTGACGCCAATGCCGGCGTGCGGCAGGGCCCGCGTGCCCATGCGCACCTTGACGCCAGGTGCAAGCGAAGCCTGGCTGCGGTAGATGCCGGGCACGCCCAGTTCGGCCAGCCAGTTGCCCCAGGTGCTGTTGGCCAGGATCATGGCCTCGGCCACGATCAGGTCCAGCGGCGCGCCGCGCTGGCGGGTGCTGATCTGCACGGTCTCCGAGCCTTGCGGCTCGTTGCCGTCGTTGCCGACCAGACGGAAGTTGTAGTCCGGGCGGTTGAAGGTCTCTGGCTTGCCACGGATGATCTCGCGCTTGGCCTTCAGGTCTTTCGCCAGGCGGTATAAAAATGATAGCTGCTCACGCAGCTCCGACGAAGGCTGGAGCCCGATTTCATGCCCAACGACTTGGCCCTGGAGCCAGTCTTCGGTGACGATGCCATCGAGCTGATCGTGGCGCAGGTTGTGGGCGATGGGCACACGCTCGATCCTGGACTCGCTGCCCTTGATCTCCAGCGTGGCCTCATCCAGCGTCACATACAAGGAGAGCGCCGGGCAATCGCGTCCGGCCTGCAGGGTGTAGGTCTGCACCAGCGCGTCTGGCAGCATGGTGACCTTGTAGCCCGGCATGTAGACGGTGGACAGGCGGGCGCGGCCCAACTGGTCCACCGCATCACCGGGTTGGATGGCCAGGCCCGGCGCGGCAATGTGGATGCCCAGCGTGACGGTGCCGCTGCCCAGACCCTGCACCGACAGGGCGTCGTCGATTTCCGTGGTCTGCGAATCGTCGATGGAAAAGGCCTGCACGCTGGCCACGGGCAGGGCGGCTTCGTCAATCGCCGGTGCCACCAATGCCGCAGGAAAGCCGGTCCCCTTGGGGAAGTTCTCCAGCAGAAAGCGCTTCCAGTGGAACAGGTAGGGCGAGGCAATGGCCCCCGACTTCTGCAGCAGTTCCAAAGGCGCAGTGTGGGTGGCGCGCGCCGCCTCGACCACGGCCTTGTACTCGGGCGCATTCTTGTCGGGCTTGAACAGGATCTTGTACAACTGCTCGCGGATCGGCTCCGGGCACTGACCCGCACCCAGCTCGGTGGCCCACTGCGTGATCTGCTGGGCAATGACCTTCTTTTTTTCGATGGCGGCCAGCGCCTGGGCAATCACATCGGCAGATGCCTTGCGAAAGCGCCCCTTGCCGGCGCGGCGAAAGTAGTGCGGGGATTCGAACAGCCGAAACAGCATGGCCGCCTGCTCGGACAACGGCGCCTGGGCCGAAAAATAGTCGCGCGCCAGATCGGCAAAGCCAAACTCCTCGTCGGGGGCAAACTCCCAGGCCATCTCCAGCTCAATGCCCTGGCTGGCCGACTGGGCTGCGGCCATGAATTCCGAGGGTGACGGCTTTTCGAACTTCAGCAGCATGTTGGCGGCCTTGACCTTGACCCGCTTGCCGCTGTCCAATTCCACCTGTGCGGACGATTCCGTCTCCGACAGGACCCGGCCGGCCATGAATTTTCCGGCTTCATCAAACAATAAAAACATAGGTCGGCATTGTCCCACGCCGCTCCCGACCAGCGAGGGTGGGTACCCAAGCCACCCATTTATGGGAGGTTGCGTGATACCAGTTACCGATATGCTCGGGGGTCGCAGAACCAGCGGCGGCGTGGCGCTGGGAGAATGAGAATCGATGGGGAGACCAGCATGTGGCGAGTACTGATTGTTGAAGATGACCCGCAGATGCGCGAGTTCTTCGTGGGCAGCGTGTCGCGCGCGCCGGAGCTCACGCTGGAGGCCAGCGTGGCCAGCGTGGCCGAAGCCAAGGCCTGCCTGGACCACGCCGCGCGGGGCATCGACGTGCTGCTGACCGACCTGGGCCTGCCCGATGGCAGCGGACTGGAGGTCATCCGCTACGCCCGCCAGCGCCACCCGGCCTGCGAGGCGCTGGTCATCTCCATGTTTGGCGATGAGGACAATGTGCTGGCCAGCATCGAGGCCGGCGCCCTGGGCTACATCCACAAGGATGCGGCGCCCGATGACATTGCCAACACCATTCTGGAGATGAAGGCCGGTGCCTCGCCCATCTCCCCCATGATTGCCCGCCGGGTCCTGTCCAAGTACCGTTCCATGCAGTCAAATCTGCCATCTGCCCTCGTGGTTGTTGAGAGTGCTGCTATCAAAACGGAAGCTGGTGGGGGCGAGAAGAGCATCCTGTCCCCGCGCGAGCAGGAGGTCCTGGAGCTGATTGCGCGGGGGTTCTCCTATTCCGAGATCGCCGAGCTGAAGAGCCTCAGCGTGCACACCATCCAGACCCATATCAAGAGCCTGTATGGCAAGCTGGAGGTGCACTCGAAGATGGAAGCCGTGGTGGAGGCAACCCGCATGGGCCTGTTGCCGCAGCATTCGCAGCCCGCGGCCTTCCGATGACGCCTGGGCAGGCAGGGCTTCGCATGCGGAGTCGGCTGGGCAGCCTGGTCTGGTGGGGGTGGCTGCTGTGCCTGGCGGTCTGGGCCAGCCCCGGCGTAGCGGCCGTGCTGACCCTGGACCAGGCGCAGGGCACCGTGATCGTCAATGGTGAAACCTTCCGCCATGGCGTGAAGCTGCCCTATCACTGGGACCGGTCCAACCCAGGCCAGCGCGGCGAGGCCATCTTTGATTTTGAATTCGAGTTGCCGGAGGCACCGGATGAGTTCTGGGGCATCTACCTGCCCGGCCTGGGCAATGCCTACCAGATCTGGCTCAACGGCACCCTGCTGCAGCGCTTTGGCACCATGGTGCAGGACCACGGCGATGCGCAGGCCTACAACGGCGCCGATGCCGCGCGGGTGCCGCGCTACATCTCGGTGGACAGCGGCCATTTCCGCAAGACCAACCAGATCCGGGTGCACATCCGCGCCGACGTGGGTCGCCGCGGGGGGCTGGCACCCCTGCTGATCGGACCGCAAGATGAGGTGTATCCGCTGTACGTGCAGGCCTACCGCTGGCGTGCCACCGGGTCGGTTGGCGTGGTGGCGTTTTGCCTGGTGGTCGGTCTGACCGCTTTGGCCCTGTGGAGCACCCACGCCGGCTTGCGCAAGGCGGGCCGCGTGGGGCGCGATCCCCTGTACCTGTTTGCCGCCGTGGCCCAGTTGTTCTGGGCGATCTATGTCGGCGATGTACTGGTGGAGGACCCGCCCTTGCCCTGGCCCTGGTGGGGGGTGCTGCAGTCGGTGGCCCTGGGCATCTGGGGCAGCAGCATGGCGCTGGCGTGCATGGAGCTGTCGAACTGGCGTGAGCAGGCCTGGGCGAACCGGTTTCGCCGCTGGCTGGTGATTCTGCTGGTGCTGTGCCCGGGCTTTGCCTGGTGGGCGCTGGGCATGGGCCAGCCGGTGGTTCTGACGTTCTGGTATGGCGTGTTTGGCCTGAGCGCGCTGGGCTTTGTGCTGGCCTTCCTGTGGAGCGCGGCGCGCCAGGCCCGGTCCGAGCAGCGCATCGTGGCGGTGGCCGGTCTCATCAACATTCTGGTGGCGTTGCGTGACTTCTATGTCTTTCGCGTCGATCCGGTCTATGCGGCCAACACCTGGGTGCGCTACTCGTCGGTGCTGTTCGGGCTGGCCATGGGCTATGTGGTGGTGTTGCGCTTTCGCGCCACCAGCCTGCAATTGCAGGACGTGCTGAACAATCTGGCGCAGCGGGTGTCGGACAAGGAACAGGCCCTGCGGGACAGCTACGTCCGGCTGGAGGCCCTGGCCCGCCAGCAGGAGCGCACAGCCGAGCGCAGCCGCATCCTGCGCAATATGCACGATGGCGTGGGCGCCCACATCAGCTCGGCCATGCGCCAGCTGCAGGCTCCGGGCGACGGTGTGCCGCTTCCGGGGCGCGAGGAGGTGCTGCTGACGCTGCGCGACGCCATGGACCAGCTCAAGCTGTCGATTGACGCCATCCATCTGGTGCCGGGTGACGTCACCGCGCTGCTGGCCAACCTGCGCTACCGTCTGGGCCCGCGGTTTAAGGCCATGGGCATTGAATTGCAGTGGGATGTGGACCTGCTACCGCTGTGTCCGCAACTCGACGCGGGCGCCATGAGCGAGCTGCAGTTCATGCTGTTTGAAGCCCTTTCCAACGTCATGCAGCACGCCAACACCCACGTGCTGCGCATCGAAGGCCACGCCCAGGGCGAGGAGCGGATCTATGTGCGGGTCATTGATGATGGATGTGGCTTTGACCCACAGTCCAAAGGCAAAAAGGGACTGGCCAGCCTGCGTGAGCGCGCCACGGCCATCGGTGCGCAGCTGGAGATCAGCAGCCAGCCCGGCAAAACGGTGGTGGAAATCCAGCTGCCGGTTTGACCCCGGCGGCGGCAAAGCCCGGCAAGGCTGGGATAATCGCGCCACTCTATGGCATCCGTTTTTGACAAACCCTCCGTGTGGCGGCGCATCGCGCCCTGGTTTCAGGGCTTTGATGGTCCGTTGGCATTTGCTGTCTTCCTGCTGGCCTGCGCCGGCATGCTGACCATGTATTCCTCGGGTTTCGACCATGGCACCCGGTTTGAGGACCATGGGCGCAACATGCTGATTGCCGCCAGCATCATGTTCGTAGTGGCCCAGGTGCCGCCCCAGCGCCTGATGGCCCTGGCCGTGCCCCTGTATGTGGCGGGTGTGGCCCTGCTGGTGGCGGTAGCGGTGTTTGGCATCACCAAGAAGGGGGCCCGGCGTTGGATCAATATCGGCATCACCATCCAGCCCAGCGAAATCCTCAAGATCGCCATGCCGCTGATGCTGGCCTGGTGGTTCCAGAAGCGCGAGGGACAGTTGCGCCCGCTCGACTTCGGCGTGGCCGCCCTGCTGCTGGGCGCCCCGGTGGCGCTGATCATGAAGCAGCCCGACCTGGGTACCGCCCTCTTGATCCTGGCCGCCGGCCTCTCGGTCATTTTTTATGCCGGCATGAGCTGGAAGCTGGTCATTCCGCCGTTGGTGTTGGGCGTCATCGGCATCGCGCTGATCGTGGTGTTCGAGCCGTCCCTGTGTGCCGACGGCGTGCGCTGGCCGGTCCTGCATGACTACCAGCAGCAGCGCATCTGCACGCTGCTGGACCCCACGCGCGACCCGCTGGGCAAGGGCTTTCACATCATCCAGGGCATGATCGCCATCGGCTCCGGTGGCGTTACCGGCGTGGGTTTCATGAAGGGCACGCAGACCCACCTGGAGTTCATCCCCGAGCGCACCACCGACTTCATCTTTGCCGCCTATTCGGAAGAGTTTGGCCTCTTGGGCAACCTGTTCCTGATCGCATCCTTCCTGTTCCTGATTCTGCGCGGCCTGGCCATTGCGCTGGACGCGCCCACGCTGTTTTCACGCCTGCTGGCCGGCAGCGTGACCATGATTTTCTTCACCTATGCCTTCGTCAACATGGGCATGGTCAGCGGCATCCTGCCGGTGGTGGGGGTGCCACTGCCCTTCATCAGCTACGGCGGCACGGCCATGGTGACGCTGGGGCTGGCGGTGGGCATCCTGATGGCGATTGCCAATTCCAAGCGGCTGGTGCAATCTTGACCTTTGGAGTCGGCATCATCGGCGTTGGCAATATGGGCGGCGCCATGGCGGCTCGACTGGGCACGCTGGGCTGGGCGCCCCGGGTCCATGACATCGACCGGCCCAGAGCCAAGGCCTTGGAGTCGTTTGGGGCATTGGCCCTCGTCAATTCTCGCGATGTTGCTATTGATTTAGTAGCAATCATCGTCTGCGTGGTGGACGCTGCTCAAACCCGCGACGTGCTGTTTGGCCCGCACGGCATCGCTGCGCACCTGCGGCCCGGCCAGGTGGTGCTGTTGTGCCCGACGATTGCCCCCGAGGACGTGGAAGACATGGCCCAGCGGCTGGCAGCACTGGGCGTGGACACGCTGGATGCCCCCATGTCCGGCGGGCCGCAGCGCGCGCGGGACGGCTCCATGAGCCTGATGGTGGCCGGGCTGGACGCCGTGGTGGCACGCTGCCAGCCGCTCCTCCAGGCCCTGTCCAGCCAGGTGTTTCGCATCAGCGAACGCCCGGGCGATGGTGCCCGCACCAAGTTGGTCAACAACCTGCTGGCTGGTATCAACCTGGTGGGTGCGGCCGAGGTCCTGGCGCTGGCCGCGCGCATGGGGCTGGACCTGGAGCGCACGCTGGATGTCATTGCCCACTCCAGCGGTCAGAGCTGGATCGCCACCGACCGCATGCGCCGCGCCCTCGCTGGCGACCTTGCACCCCGCGCGCACATGACCCTGCTGGCCAAGGACACGCGGCTGGCACAGGAGGCGGCACGGTCGGTCGGATTTGACAGCCCCCTGGGCGCGCTGGCCAGCGGCGTCTTTGCCCAGGCGCTGGAGGCCGGATTCGCCGAGCGGGACGACGCGGCGCTGTTGCAGTTCCTGCGCCGCCCGCCGGCCTGATATCCGCACCGGCTGCACGCGCGGGTGCTGGCGCCTAGAATCGGCCCATGATTGCACGCGAACCCACCATTGAACGGCTGGCGATTGCCCAGCGCCTGTTGCTGACCCCCTTTGGCCTGGATGAATCCCATCTGGCCCGCGCCCTGAATGAGATCAAGGCGCACCAGGTCGATGAGGCCGACCTCTATTTCCAGTACACCCGTGCCGAAGGCTGGAGCCTGGAAGAGGGCATCGTCAAGACCGGGTCGTTCTCCATCGACCAGGGTGTGGGTGTGCGCGCCGTCAGCGGGGAGAAGACCGCATTTGCCTATTCCGACGACATCTCCGAGGCCAGTTTGCTCGACGCTGCCCGCACCGTGCGGACGATTTCCAGCGCAGCCCTCGCCAAACGGACCAAAATTGCTTCCAAAAAGATAGCGAAGTCGCGCAGCCTGTACGCCGGCCTGGACCCCATCGCGACGCTGGACAGCACGGCCAAGGTGGCGCTGTTGGGCAAGGTGGAAAAACTGGCACGCGCCAAGGATCCGCGGGTCTCCCAGGTCATGGCTGGTCTGGCCAGCGAATACGACGTGGTGCTGGTGGCCCGCGCCGACGGCACGCTGGCGGCCGACGTGCGCCCGCTGGTGCGCCTGTCGGTGACCGTGATTGCCGAGCAGAAGGGCCGCCGCGAGGTCGGCTCGGCTGGCGGCGGCGGGCGCTTTGGCCTGGCCTATTTTGATGATGCCCAGATCGAGAAATATGTGGACGAGGCGGTGCACGCAGCGCTGACCAACCTGGACGCGCGTCCGGCGCCGGCCGGCGAGATGACCGTGGTCCTAGGCCCGGGCTGGCCCGGCATCCTGCTGCACGAGGCCATTGGCCATGGACTGGAGGGCGACTTCAACCGCAAGGGGTCGAGCGCCTTCAGTGGCCGGGTCGGCCAGCGCGTGGCCGCCAAGGGCGTGACCGTGCTGGACGATGGCACCATCGCCGACCGCCGTGGCTCGCTGAATGTGGACGACGAAGGCAATACCAGCCAGCGCACCGTGCTGATTGAAGATGGCATCCTCAAGGGCTACATCCAGGACGCCATGAATGCACGCCTGATGGGCGTGGCGCCCACCGGCAACGGCCGCCGTGAAAGCTATGCCCATGTGCCGATGCCGCGCATGACCAACACCTATATGCTCGGTGGCGACAAGGACCCCCAGGAAATCGTCGCAAGCATCAAGCGCGGCCTGTATGCCACCAACTTCGGTGGCGGTCAGGTGGACATCACCTCGGGGAAATTCGTGTTCTCGGCCAGCGAAGCCTACTGGGTGGAAAACGGCAAGATCCTCTATCCTGTCAAGGGTGCCACCATCGTCGGCAGCGGCCCGGAGTGCCTGAAGAAGGTCAGCATGATCGGCAACGACATGAAGCTCGACAGCGGTGTGGGCACCTGTGGCAAAGATGGTCAAAGCGTGCCCGTAGGTGTGGGCCAGCCCACACTGCGCATCGATGGACTGACGGTAGGGGGCACGGCCTGACGCCGTGCAGGCCACCGCACGATAGTTCACAGAGCGGACATGAACAGCGAGTCGTCTACCCCTCCAACCTCGGGTGACGCAAGCGCTGCGATGCCGCTGGCGGGCTCCACGGCCCAGTCCTCCGCGCAATCGACGGCCCAGTCCTTTGGGCAATACAGCCATTTCCTGCGCTCCGCGCTGGCCGATGAAGAGTCGCTGCAGGTGGGCGAGAGCCTGCAGGCCCTGGCGGTTCAGATCGAGTCACTGGCCGGCATGCTGCAACAGCGCGGCAGCGATCCAGCCCGCCTCGCGACAGCGCTGATTGACTTGGTGGGTGACCTGCGCACCCACCGTGCACTGTTGTTGGCGCTGGGTGTGGATTGGCACCGTTTCTTCGAGTTCGATGCCCATTTCGCCGCGCTCAACCATTTCCGCATTCTGGTGACCCAGTGGGCCCTGGAGGCCGCGCCGCCGAGTCGCACAGTGCCGGCGCTGGCCGATTTTGATCTGGCCGCGTGGCGTGTGCTGGGTGCCGGCTCCTTGTTGCTGGATGTTTACGAACAGTCCAAAAAGAGTGCTGCGGCTTTCGATGCAGTGCTTCAAAAGCCGACCTTTTTGGCCCGCTGGAACGCCTGGTGGAAGCGCCAGAGAATCAAGCGCCAGGTGGTCCGCAAAGAAGGCAGCCGTGGCCGGCGTCGGACCGATTGAGGGACTGTGCTACAGTATTCCCATGCAGATCGGACGTTTTTACTTTAGCTACTTTTGGTTCTCAAGCGCTTATGGCGGTAGAGAGATCTGAACGTACCTGAACCCCAGACGTCCCAAATCCTCCCCAGACCGCCGGCACCACCGGCGGTTTTTTTTTGCCACTTTTTCCGTTTCTTCCCATCAGCCAACTAGGAGTGACCCCATGACTGCAAAAGCCTCTTCCACCTCTGACGCCTGGTACCCGCACGCGCCGCAGCAGACCGACCGTACCAGCCAGACCGACGACGAACGCATCAAGGACATCACCGTGTTGCCGCCTCCCGAGCACCTGATCCGCTTCTTCCCCATCCAGGGCACGGCGGTGGAGAAACTGATCACCCACACGCGCCACGCCATCCACAACATCATGGCCGGCAAGGATGACCGCCTGCTGGTGGTCATCGGCCCGTGTTCCATCCACGATCCCGCAGCGGCGCTGGACTATGCCCGTCGCCTGAAGGAGCAGCGCGAGAAGTACAAGGACACTCTGGAGATCGTGATGCGCGTGTACTTCGAGAAACCCCGTACCACCGTGGGCTGGAAGGGCCTGATCAACGACCCCTACCTGGACGAGAGCTTCCGCATCGATGAAGGCCTGCGCATGGCGCGTCAGTTGCTGATCGAGATCAACCGCCTGGGCCTGCCCGCCGGCAGCGAGTTTCTGGACGTGATCTCCCCGCAGTATCTGGGGGACCTGATTGCCTGGGGCGCCATTGGCGCGCGCACCACCGAAAGCCAGGTGCACCGCGAACTGGCCTCCGGCCTGTCGGCGCCGATTGGTTTCAAGAACGGCACTGACGGCAATATCAAGATTGCCACCGATGCAATCCAGGCTGCGGCCGGTGGACACCACTTCCTGTCGGTGCACAAGAACGGCCAGGTCGCCATCGTGCAAACCAAGGGCAACAAGGACTGCCACGTCATCCTGCGCGGTGGCAAGGCGCCTAACTATGACGCCGCCAGCGTGGCTGCTGCCTGCAAGGATCTGGAAAAAGCCAAGCTGCCTGCCACGCTGATGGTGGATTGCAGCCATGCCAACAGCAGCAAGCAGCATGAAAAACAGGTGGACGTGGCCCGTGACATCGCCAGCCAGATCGCCGCCGGTTCGACCAGTGTGTTCGGCGTCATGGTGGAAAGCCATCTGGCCGCCGGTGCGCAGAAGTTCACGCCCGGCAAGGACGATGCCGGCAAGCTGGAATACGGCAAGAGCATTACCGATGCCTGCCTGGGCTGGGACGACTCCCTGACGTCGCTGGAAGTATTGTCGGCCGCCGTGAAGGCCCGCCGGGCCCGCTAGGGCACCGGCAACGGGTCAGCCGCCGGCGTTGCGGCTGGCCTGGATCATGGAGTGCACCCATTGCTGGGCTTCCTCCATGGTGTCAAAGATACGAAACGGCCGCTGGATCAGGGTGTAGATCCGGACAAAGTGGGTCGCCATGATGCGGCCGCCTTCCACCTCCGGCCCCACCACAAAGGCCGTGGCCACCGGTTCCAGCGCGGGCGGCTTGGGGCTTTGCATGAGTTCGGTATAGCGCTGTATGCCGTCGGGCGTGGTCATTGCGCTGTTGCGCAGGGTGCAAATGCTGGCCCAGGGGCCGTTCAGCGGCAGCGACAGCAGGAAATCCCGCTGCGTGACTGCCAGGCATTCAAATACTTCGGCATTGAACGGTCCGGTGGACTCGTAATGCAGCACATCGTTTTCCATCCACATATCGACACGGCCGTGTGGCCGGAAGCGCGTTCCGGCAACCTGGGTGGTGCTACCCACGATCGGCTTGTCGCGTGTCATGGTGGTGGTGCGGTGTTACTGCGAGTTGATGGTGATGCCGCCCTGGCCGACCGCCACATACTGGGAGAGTCCACCGATGACGGCCATCAGGTTGACGCTGGTGCCACTGGTGCGGCTGGTCCAGGTAGTGCCATCCGGGCTGGTGACCACCGCGCCACCGGTGCCGATGGCCATGAACTGGCTGGTGGTCGGGCTGACCGCCATCAGGTTGGCCGTGGTCGTGGATGTCTGCGGGAACCAGTTGGCGCCGTTGTCGGTGCTGCGAATGATGGTGCCGTTGTTGCCGGTTGCGACATAGATATACGAACTGACCGCTTGCACCGCAACAGCGTTGAGATCGGCCGTGGTTCCAGAGACCGCTGCAACCCAGGTGGCACCATCAGTGCTAGTGAGTACGGTTCCACCGGCGCCGACTGCCATCCAGACACCGGCGCTGGAGTAGGCGATGCCATACAGGTTCTGCGTCGTGGGCACGACGACGGGGGTCCAGGTAACGCCATCGGTGGAACGCAGGGCGGTGCCGCCGTTGCCTACGATGATGGCCAGTGCGCCGTTGCTGGCAATGGCGTTGAGGGTTGCCGTGCTGCCCGATGGGGTGGAGACCCAGGTGGCGAGATCCGGACTGTAGACAATGGTGCCGCCGGCGCCCAGGGCAATGAACTTGCCCAGCGTGTAGGTCGCAGCGTTCAGGTTGGCACTGGTGCTGGACGACACGGCACTAAACGTCAGGCCGTTGGTGCTCTTGAAGGCGGCACCCGAGTCGCCCACTGCCACGTAGTAGCCCAGTGAATCGGCGGTGCTGGTGCCGTAGGTGATGCTGCGCAGGGTGTTGCTGCCCAGCATGACAGGTGCCGACCAGGTTCCACCGGCCGGTCGCGGCACGATGGATACGACGGGGCTGCCATCACCGCCAGGGCCGTCACCATTGCGGCCATTGACCGTGAAGGAATAGGTGTAGCCGTTGGCCAGGCCTGTCAGCACATAGGGGGAGGTCACATCCATCAGTGCACGGCTGCCGGGTGTGTTGACCCAGTCCTTGGTGGAGATGGTGCTGGACGGTGCGTAGAACAGCCAGTATTTGACGCCGGGAACGGTGACCCAGCTGATGGTGGCAGTGCCATCGCCGGGTGTCACGGTGATACCCCCTGCGGGCGGGGGAGCCGAACTGCCACTGCCGCCACAGGCGGACACCAGCACGGCAACAAGAAGAGCGGCAAGTGCCTGGCGGACCGAGTTGAGGAACATGTAAAACCACCTAGAAGAAGTAGATGGGCGATTTTACAAGTGCCGCGCTGTCGCCGGGGTATTGCCGTGCTACTTTACCTGTGCAGAGGCTGGATCGGCGTCAAACCCAGGCGCACTCGCAGGTGAAGTGGCGCAGGAATTTGGGCTGCTTGGTGATCTTCACGCCGCGGATGCTGGCCGCCTTCTGCTTGACTTCGGCAATCACCTCGGCCGCGTAGTCAAAGTGCGACTGCGTGTACATGCGCCGCGGGAAGGCCAGGCGCACCAGCTCCATGCTGTGGTAGGTCTCCACGCCGCTGTCCAGGCGCTTGCCGAACATCACCGAGCCGATCTCCACGCCTCGGATGCCGCCTTCCAGGTACAGCGCGTTGCACAGCGCCCAGGCGGGGTAGTGTTCCACCGGCATGTTGGGCAGCACCGTCTTGGCGTCGATGTAGACAGCATGGCCACCGGTGGGTTTGACAAAGCCCACGCCGGCCGCGTCCAGGCGCTCGCCCAGGTATTCGGCCGTGCGCAGGCGGTAGCGCAGGTAGTCCTCGTCCATGCCTTCCACCAGACCCACGGCCAGGGCTTCCAGGTCGCGCCCCGCCATGCCACCGTAGGTGGGGAAACCCTCCATCATGATCAGGCCGTTGCGCACTGCATCCAGCCACTCCTCGCTGCGCAGCACGATGAAGCCGCCGATGTTGACCATGCCGTCCTTCTTGGCGCTCATGGTGCAGCCGTCGCAGTAGGAGAACATCTCTTTGACGATGTCCTTGATGGCGGTGTTCTCGTAACCGGGCTCGCGCATCTTGATGAACATGGCGTTTTCCGAGAAGCGGCACACGTCCATGATGAAGGGCTTGCCGTACTTCTTCAGCAGGGCCGCATAGGCGCGGATGTTGGCCATGGAGACGGGCTGGCCGCCGCCGGTGTTGTTGGTCACGGTGATCATGCCAAACGGAATGCGGTGGCCTTCCTTCTGCAGCAGACTTTCAGCGCGTGCCAGATCGATGTTGCCCTTAAACGGGTAGACCAGCGAGGGCTGCAGACCCTCGGCAATCACCAGGTCCACGGCCTCCACGCCCATGTACTCCAGGTTGCCACGGGTGGTGTCAAAGTGGCAGTTGTTGGGCACCAAGTCACCGGCCTTGCACACGGCGGTGAACAGCACCTTTTCGGCGGCGCGGCCCTGGTGGGTGGGCACGAAGTACTGCATGCCGGTGATGTCCCGGATCACGGCTTCCAGGCGGTAGAAGCTGCGCGCGCCGGCGTAGCTCTCGTCGCCTTCCATGATGGCGCCCCATTGTTTGGAGGACATGGCGCCGGTGCCGGAGTCGGTCAGCCAGTCGATCAGCACGTCTTCGGCGTGCAGCTTGAAGACGTTGAGTTTTGCGTCCTCCAGCAATTGCTCGCGCTCCTCGCGTGTGGTCATGCGGATGGGCTCGATACTTTTGATGCGGAAGGGTTCAATCAGGGTTTTGGGCATGTTGGCTCCGGTGAGTGTTCAGACAAGGGCGCAAAGTTATCACCGGTAAAACCGGTGTGGTGTCGGTGATTTCCAACACCTTGAAAAAAAGTGGCGAGTCGGGAGTCTGCGAATTCGCTATCAATAAGGTAGCTAAAAGTGTAGATTTGGCGAGGGCTTGCAGCTGATTTGACCAATATCTTCCTGGTGCGTGAGTGACTTCCGCGCGCAACCGGTCAAACTTTCTGATGGTGATCAAAGAGAGTGGGATGTGGGGGGCTCGCAGCCGATGACGCAACGCCAAATCGGACATGCTTGGTGTCTAATTGGTTTGCCGTTTACTTTTTTTGGAATTGACGATGTTGAGCAAGCTTTGCCGGACTTTTGCCGCCGTGCTGTTTTTGGTGGGTGGTGGCGCGTTTGCGCAGTCAGCCAAGCCCGAGATGCTGCTCTACTGCGGCATCACCATGGTTCACCCCATGACGGAGATTGCCCACCTGTTTGAAGCCCGGGAAGGTGTCAAGCTGTCGATTGCCCAGGGGGGGTCCGAGCATTTGTACCAGTCCGCCAAGAAGAGCGGTGTGGGCGATTGGTATCTGCCAGGGGAGCCGTCCTACCGCGCCAAATACCTCAAGGAAGGGCTGCTCGGCAGTTATGTGACCGTTGGCTACAACCAGATGGCCTTGATGGTTCAGAAAGGGAACCCGAAGCAGGTCAAGGGTGATCCCCGGGAGTTGTTGCGCAAGGACCTGACTGCCATCGTGGGCAACGCCACATCCGGAAGCGTGGGGCAGGAGACCAAGGACATTCTGGACAGCCTGGGCATCTACCAGAAGGTGGTCAAGTCGGTGGCCTTTCTCTCGCCAGACTCGCGCAGTCTCGCGTTGGCCATCAAGCGAAAAGAAGCGGACCTGGCCATGAACTGGCGCGCCGTGGGCTACTTCGCAGACAACGTCGGTGTCGTGGACACGATTGATCTGCCTCCCAATCTGGCCAAGCCGCAGGCTCTGGAGTTGAGTTTGCTGACCAGTTCCAGGCAGCCCGACATTGCGCGCCGGTTCATGAATCTGGCAGCCAGCGAAGAGGGACAGGCCATCTTTCGGAAGCACGGCTTCCTGGACAACAAAACCCCAGTCTCGGGTCAATAGTCGAGCCATACGGTATGCCAGATACCACTCGGGAATTGGAAGGCTATTCCGCGGGGCGGGGCGACACGACTTTGCGGTGGCTGGCGTTCATTTTCCTGCTGTGCATCGGCATGGTGTTTGGTCTGCGCTGGTTCTTCAATGATCTGGAGTCGAATCTGAGCCAGCGGGGTTACAACGAGCGTGCCCGGCTCTTTGTGGGCGAAGAGATCGTGCGGGGCATCCAGGGTGTCGAGAAAGACATCTACCGCATGGCCGTGACCCAGAACGTCAAGGGGTTCGAACGCATCCGCACCACCGTGGAAAGCCAGCTCGAAAAGCTCCGTCATGATCTGGGCGTGCTGCAAAACGGTGGAACGGTGCGCCGGGAGATGCGCCTGAACGTGGGCGGGCGTGACGAGTTGCTGCGTGAGGCCACGTATGAGCCCGAGGCCAAGGGGCAGGCGGTGGTCATGGAAGTCATTGAGATTGAACCTCAGCTGGCGCAGCTCAGCGAATTCTCGAAAGTCCTGGAGGAGAAGTTGCGGGTTCGCTGGCAGGCCCAGGAACAGGAAGACCGCAAGCTGTTCTTTGACGTGGAGGATGAGATCGCGCTGTTGCTCAAGCAGGCGCCGCCACAGTTTGAGCGCCTGGATGAGAATGCCAATCGCCTGTTTCTGGAAGGGGACCAGCGGCTGAAGGCGCTTGAGCTGGAACTGGAACAGCAGAAAGACCGGCTCAAGCAGCTGGAGACGATTTTGCTGGCCATCGTGCTGGTTCTGGGTGCCACGGCTGGCGTTTTGTTCATGGGGCGACTCAGCGCTGCACTGGCCGCCACCCAGAGCGCCAAGGACGAGGTGGAACGCCAGCGCCTGCAAAGCGACACCATGCTGGGAACCCTGAGTGACGGGGTGTATGCGACCGACATGCAGGGCAACATCACGTTCATCAATGCGGCAGCCGAGCAATTGCTGGGGTGGAAGTCGGAAGAATTGGTGGGACAGCAAGCCCACCTCTCCATTCACCACACCCGGCCGGACGGCGGACACTACCCGCGTGATGAATGTCCTCTGATCGCCGTGCTGAGTGAAGGCGTTTCCCTGGACGGCGAAGAGCATTTCGTCAACCGCGACAACGCGTGCTTTCCGGTGTCGTACCGATCCAAGCCGCTGATGCTGGATGGGAAAGTGGTGGGCTCGTTGGTGTCCTTCCAGGATATCAGCGAACGCCAGGCCCGCGAGTCACGCATTCGTCTGCAGCAGGCTGCGCTGCAGGAAATCGGGCAGGGCATTTTCATCGCCAGTGCCGATGCGACGGAGGAAGGCCCCACGATTGAATACGTCAATCCGGCGTTTGCCGAGATCACCGGCTATGCGCCGAGCGAGGTTCTCGGCCACCGGACGGCCATGTTGGGCGCGCCAGGGGAGCGAACCGAAAAGTTGAGCCAACTGTATGCGGAATTGATGGCGGGCAAGGGATTTACCGTTGAGCTCAATTACTGCCGAAAAGACGGAACACTCTATGCGGCGGAATTGCATTGCTCACCGGTCCATGATGACCAGGGGCATCTCACCCATTGCATCGGCTTGCTGACCGACATTGGGCCCCGCAAGGAAGCGGAGCGTTCGCTGCGCAATGCGCGCGACCAGGCTCTGGAAACGTCCCGTCTGAAGTCGGAATTCCTGTCAAACATGAGCCATGAGATTCGTACGCCCATGAACGGAATCATTGGCATGACGGATTTGTTGCTGGACACCCATCTGGACAGCGAGCAGCGCGATTTCACCCAGGTGGTGAAAAATTCCGCCAGTGCGCTGCTGACCATCATCAACGACATCCTGGACTTTTCCAAGATCGAGGCTGGCAAACTGGAGATCGAGACGACCGATTTCGTGCCCGTTCAGGTGGTCGAGGGAACGGTCGAACTGCTGCAGTCCAAGGCGCGCGAAAAGCGGCTCACATTGACCAGCTTTGTGGACCCGGCATTGCCCCGTGCGCTGCGCAGCGACCCAACCCGGCTCCGCCAGATTCTGCTCAATCTGATTGGCAATGCCATCAAATTCACGGATAGTGGGGGTGTTGAAATCAGTCTGGTGGGTGAGACGGTGGCCGGGCAGGCCATGATTCGGTTTGAGGTAAAGGACACGGGTATCGGCATGTCGCAGGCCACCCAGTCCAAACTGTTCCAGTCATTCACCCAGGCAGACAGTTCCACCACCCGCAAATACGGTGGCACTGGCCTGGGCCTGGCGATCAGCAAGCAGCTTGTCGAATTGATGGGGGGACAGATTGGCGTAACCAGCCTGCCCGGTCAGGGTTCGACCTTCTGGTTTCGCCTGCCCATGGTGCATGCGCTGGATGGCGATTTTGAACGAACTTCGCATGAAGGCGTTACACCGCAGCCGGGGCTGGATGTATCCACCATGCGGGTGCTGGTGGTCGACGATCACACCAGTGACCGCAAGATCCTGCACCGTTTCCTGTCCTCCTGGAATCTCCGCAATGACGGTGCCGCCAATGGAGAAGAGGCACTCAAGCTGATGCGCGATGCCGCCGACATCGGGCACCCTTACACCGTGGCGCTGATTGACTATTCGATGCCCACCATGGATGGCTTTGAGCTTGCCGCCGCCGTGCGTTCCAATCGCCAGTTTGATGGCATGCGTTTGGTGATGATGACCGCGCATGACCGCGATACCTTGTGTGACCGGGCCATCGGCGCAGGTTTTGCCGATTGCCTGGCCAAGCCGGTGCAACAGTCAAAACTGTTTGAGAGTCTGACGGACAACCCCGAGGCGCTGGTGCAATCGGTCAAGCCCGGCCCTGCGGGAGAGCCAGGCCTGGCGACACCCAATCCCACCAATGCGCGTGCGGACCGACGCCTGATCCTGCTGGCTGAAGACAATCTGATCAACCAGAAGGTCGCCCAGCTGCAGATCAACAAGCTGGGCTACGCGCTGGACATTGTCGGCAACGGGCAGGAAGCGCTCGATGCGTTGGCAGGGCCTTCGGGGCACAGCTACTCGGCGGTGTTCATGGACTGCCAGATGCCGGTGATGGATGGCTTCAAGTCCACAATGGCCATTCGCATGGCAGAGGCGCAATTGGGTCATGCGCGGGTCCCCATCATCGCCATGACGGCCAACGCCATGCAGGGCGACCGGGAGCGCTGCATCGAGGCCGGCATGGATGACTACGTCAGCAAGCCCATTGCCCCGGCCGAGTTGAGCAGGGCACTGGCGCAGTGGGCGGGTTCTCCCATTGTGCGCGGACCCGACGCGCCTGCCGTTTCGGCGGGAGCCCTGGAGCCTGCGCCCGAAGCACCGGCGAGGGCGATTGACTTTGATCGCCTGGAAGAGATGTTCGGCGACGATCCTGACTTGATTCAGAGTCTGTTCGATATGTACATCTCTTCCACCGCCAAGCTGTTGAAGAAGCTCGAAGGCGCTATCGCAGCCTGCGATGGGGTGGCGGTGACGGCACTCAGCCACGAAGCCAGGGGAACCAGTGTCAACCTGGGCATTGACCGCATGGCGCAAATTGCCGGCCAGGTGGAGGCGTCCTGCGTGGCAACGGATTGGCCTCGCGCCCACATGCTGCACGCTGAGATGGAGGCGGCCTTTGTGCTGCTCCAGGCTGCACTGGCTGAGCGCAAGACGGCTTCCCCGCCCAATGGACCTGAGGACGGAGTTTTTTAGCCGGTATCAGGCGCCGGTGCGCACATGCGCCACAAGCCAGCCAAAGGCGTCATCCGGCGGGATCGCGCGGCTGAACAGGAAGCCCTGGAAGCCGTCGCAGCCCAGGTTGGCCAGGTAGCGTTGTTGCCCCGGTGTTTCCACACCTTCTGCCACCACGCCCAGTCCCAGGTTGTGTGCCAGGCCAATGGTGGCGGCGCAGATGGCGGCATCGTTGCTGTCGGTCTCCAGGTCCTGCACAAAGGCACGATCCAGCTTGAGGTAGTCCAGTGGCAACCGCTTGAGATAAGCCAGGGACGAGTAGCCGGTGCCAAAGTCATCAATGGCCAGGCGCACACCGAGCGCGCGGATTGCCCCGAGGCGTTCAATCGACGCCTGTGGGTCCTGCATGGCGACCGACTCGGTGATCTCCAGCGTCAGCGCGCTGGGCGGCAAGCCGCTGTCCTGCAGGGCCAGCACAATGCGTTCGGGCAACCGTGCATTGCGCAACTGGATGGCGCTGAGGTTGACCGCCACGGCAAGCCCCGACAGGCCGCGTCGGTGCCAGCCCGCCATGGTGTGGCAGGCCGTGTGCAGGGCCCAGTCGCCGATCTCGTTGATCAATCCCAGCTCTTCGGCCAGCGTAATGAAGTCGTTGGGAAACACCAGCTCCCCGCCGGGCTTTTGCCAGCGGATCAGGGCCTCGACACCGATGGCGCGCAGCCCGCCCGCATCCAGTTGCGGCTGGTAATGCAGCACAAACTGCTGCTGCGTGACTGCTTCACGCAAGTCCCGCTCCAGTGCCTGGCGCCGGGCGGTCGCGGCCATCATCGCGGCATCGAAGAAGTGGTATACCCCCTTGCCCGCGTTCTTGGCGTGGTACATGGCGATGTCGGCGCTTTGCATGAGTGCGCCACGGTCATGGCCGTCCTGCGGGTAGAAGCAGATGCCAATCGAAACCGAGGGCCGCAAAGCCTGACCGCCCAGCGCAATGGGATGGCTGAGCGATTCGATGATCTTGGATGCAACCGACGTGGCGTCCTGCGGATCATCCAGGTCCGCCAGCACCACCACGAATTCGTCGCCACCGATGCGGGCCACGATGTCGTTGTCGCGCACCGTGGTGCTCAGGCGCCGGGCGACCTCGCACAGGTACTGGTCACCAATGCCGTGGCCCAGCGTGTCGTTGACCGCCTTGAAGTTGTCCATGTCCAGAAACATCACGGCCAGTCGCCGTTCGTGGCGGCGTGCGTCGGCCACCAGCTGGTCCAGCCGCGCCTCCAGCGTGTAACGGTTGGACAGCCCGGTCAGGGTATCCCGGTGGGCCAGGCGTTCAATCGCCTCGGCGGCGTGGTGCTGCTCGGTGACATCGGTGTAGATGGTGACAAAGCTGCCGTCGGCCAGCGGCAGGCCGCGCACGTCCAGGATGGTGCCGTTCGGGCGGGTGCGCTTGAAATGGTGGGGCTGATGCTGGCGGGCGCGCGCCAGCAGTTGCTGAACCTGCGCCTCGGCGTCCCCCGCGCCGTATTCGCCCCGTGCAACGTTGTACCGGAAGAAGCGCTCCAGCGTCGGGTTGTCGTCGAACAGCTCGGGTGGAAAGTCCAGCAGGCGGGCATATTCCCGGTTGTAGACCAGCAGACGCTGGTCCGCACCAAACAGCGTGACGCCACCCGGGATGTTGTCCACCAGGGTCTGGAACACCTCGCTTTGGTGGCGCAACTCGCGCTCGATGGTCTTTTGCTCGGTGATGTCGGAATAGATGGTGACAAAGCCGCCATGCGGCATGGGTGCGCCGCGCAACTCGATCACGGTGCCATTGGGCCGCGTGCGCTCCATGCGGTGGGCCACCGGTTTGGCGACCTTGGCCATCAGGTCCGCCATGAAGCGCTCGATGTCGATGTCGCCGTATTCCCCGCGCTCGGCATTCCAGCGCGCCAGACCCTCAAAGTCGCGGTGCTGCTCCAGCGCTTCCTGGGTAAAGCCCAGCAGATGCACGGCCTGGTCATTGAGCATGACCAGTTTCAGGTCCTTGTCGAACACGGTCACGCCACCGGGCAGGTTGTCCACCAGGGTCTGCAGCAACGCGGTCTTCTCGGCCAGCGCGGATTCGCGCTGCTTGTTTTCGGTGATGTCCGTGTAGCTGGTGACAAAGCCGACGGTTTGTCCATCGGCCTGCATGGGGCGGCCCTCCACCAGATGGGTGCGCCCGTTGGGCCGGGTGCGTTCGAACCGGTGGGCCTGGAACTGCAGCGCCATGGCACGCCGCTGCGCGACCTGTTCCACCGGATCGCCGGGGCCGTATTCCCCGCGCAGCGCGGGAAACATCAGCAGGTCGTCGAACGAGGCGTCCAGGTAGGCGCTTTCCGGCGGAAGATTGAGCACGTCGAGCAGGGTCGCGTTCCAGCACTTGAGGCGAAGCTGTGCGTCGAACACCGAGATCCCTTGTGGCAGGTGGTCCATCACACTGCGAAGGTACAGGGCCTGTTCGCGCAGGGCCGTCTCGGTGTGCTTGTGCTCGGTGATGTCGGTGTAGATGCTGATGAAGCCGCCATTCGGCAGCGGGGCGCCGATGATCTCCAGCACCTGGCCATTGGGGCGGGTGCGCTGAAAGCGGTGGGCTTCACCCCGCCGGGCCAGCAGCATGCGTTCGCGGGTGATCTCCAGCGGATCTCCGGGGCCATACTCGCCGCGCCGGGCGTTGAAAAGGGTCAGGTCCTCCAGTGTGGGCAGGTTGGGCTCAAACAATTCCACCGGGAAGTTGAGCATGTCGATCAGCAGGTGGTTGACGGCCAGGACCCGGAAATCGCGGTCCACCACCGAAATGCCGACCGGCAGATGGTCCAGCATGGCACTGAGTACGGCCAGCTCGTCATCGGCAATGGCAGAAGAAAAGTGCCCACTCTGATGCATGTCTACTCCCGACGTTGGACTGTATGAGCCCCTACCCAATGCGTGTCCCCTGTTGGCGAGATGATCGCAGAAAACGTGCGTCAGAGATACATATTTGTGGCTGGAGCGTGGGACTTCCCGTGGAGTTGTTCAAGGCGAGAATGCTATTGTATTTGTAGCGTTTGATGGCCATTCGACGAGGGCTACAGGCTGATTTGACCAATATCCACTCCGCTTCAGTCCAGCGAGCGCCCTTCTCCTGCCTCTTCCTCCGTCTGCCCATCCCGGATGTGGTAAATCCGCTTGAAGGTGGGGATGATCTTCTCGTCGTGCGTGACGACGATGATGGCGGTCTGGGCCTGGCGCGCCATCTGGTTCAAGATGCGCATCACGCCCAGCGCGCGTTCGCTGTCCAGCGGCGCGGTGGGCTCGTCTGCCAGGATCACGGGCGGGCGGTTGGCCAAGGCGCGTGCGATGGAGACGCGTTGCTGCTCGCCACCCGACAGTTGGGATGGCTGGGCTTTGGCGCGGTGCTGCACGTCCAGTGCGGTCAGCAGTTCCAGTGCGCGCTCGCGTGCTTTGGCGTTGGGCAGTCCTGCCAGCATGGGCAGCAGGGCGACGTTGTCCAGCACGTCCAGAAACGGAATCAGGTACGGCGCCTGGAACACAAAGCCGATGCGGTCGCGGCGCAGTGTGCGCAGGTCGCGCACCTTCCAGGCGTCGTCGTAGATCACATCGTCGCCCAGCGTCATGCGCCCTGAGGTGGGTTCGATGATCGCGCCCAGGCATTTGAGCAGCGTGCTCTTGCCCGAGCCCGACGGGCCGACCAGACCGACTACCTCGCCAGGGCTGACCTGCAGGTTGACGTTCTTCAGCGCTTCGACGGCGGTGTCGCCCACGCCATAGACCTTGCGCAGGCCTTCGATCAGGATGCCACCGGAGCGGGTGCTTGTGGGGGAGGGTGCGGTCATGGTTTTCATCCAATGGCCGCAGCCGGATCGACTTTGAGCGCCGTGCGAATCGCCAGCGTGCTGGCCAGCGCGCAGATCACCAGCGTGACCAGTAACCCGGTGAAGGCGTCTTGCGTGAGCAGCAGCACAAACTTGGGGAACACCGGCGCCCAGATCGTGGCCGCGACCTTGCCCACGATGAAGCCGATCAGCCCCAAGCCCAGGGCCTGCTGCAGGATCATGCTGGCGATGGTGATGTTGCGCGTGCCGATCAGCTTGAGCACTGCAATCTCGCGGATCTTGCCCAGCGTCATGGTGTAGATGATGAAGGCCACGATGGCCGCGCTGACGATGGCCAGAATCACCAGGAACATGCCAATCTGCTTGGCCGAGGTGGCAATCAGCTTGGCCACCAGAATCTCTTCCATGCCCGCCCGGGTGAACACCTGCAGGTGCTTCCAGCGGCGAATCGGCTCGGCCACCTGCTCGGCCTCAAAGCCCGGCGCCAGTTGCACCAGCACGGCGTTGACGCTGTGGCTGCTGGTCTGCAGCGCCTGCACGGCGTCCAGCAGGCCCGGCACGCCGGGGCGGTTGAAGGCGGGGTTGGCGGCGGTGCGGGTGCGGTCGTTCTGGATGGCGTCGTTGTCTTTCAGGAATTGCGCTTCCTGCGCGTCCTTCAGCGCGATGAACACCATGGGGTCGCCACCCGAAGACACCATGCGCTGCGTCAGCCCGACCACCGTGTAGTCGTGGCGGCGGATACGGATGCGTTCGCCCAGCGCGAAGCCGGTTTTGACATCGGCCACGGCCTCGTAATGGCCGCGCGTGATCTGGCGCCCGACCACCAGGTAGCCGGGCTCGCCGGACTGGCCGCTCTCGATGCCGACCACCATGGCGCGGGTGTCGTCGCCATCCGCGCCCTGCACCTGCATCGTGAAGTAGGTCACGTTGGCGGCCTGCGCCACGCCGGGCATGCCGCGCACGCTGCGCACCACGTCGTCCTTGATGCTGGACGATTCGGCATACGGACCCTGCGTGTCCTTTTGCACCACCCACAGGTCGGCGCCGCTGTTGTTGAGCAAGGCGTGGGCGTCGTCCACCATGCCACGGTAGACGCCGGCCATGGTCAGCGTGACGCCGATAAGCAGTCCCAGGCCCATGCCGGTGAGCACGAACTTGCCCCAGCTGTGCGCGATGTCGCGCCCGGCTAGGCTGATCATGGCGCGCTGCCTGCGGCGCTCTTCACCAGCGCGTCCACCACCTGTACGCGGGCGCCTTCGGTCAGGGCTTTCTGGCTGTAGACGACGACAGCATCACCGGCCTTCAAACCGTCCAACACTTGCACCCGGCCGTCCAGGCTGCTGGTGCCCAAGCGCACGGGAGCGAAAGTGGGTTTGCCCTCCGACAGCCGCCAGACCCCGGTCTGGCCCTGCAGGCGCTGGATGCTGGCATTGGGCAGCAGCAGGGAAGATGCGGTTTCGGGGAGTTGCAGCTCGACTTCGGCCAGCTCTCCGACCGACGCGGCCACTGCGTGTGCGGCGGTAAACGCAATCTGTGCGATGCGCTCCTCGGTCACGGCATCCGCCAGCAACTCGACCCGAGCCACCTGGCCTTGCAACGGGGCGTGGGGTTGTGAGCGCAGCACGATGCGGGCCTTCAAGCCAGGGGCCAACCCGTTTGATCGGCCCTGGTCCACCCGCATGCGCACCCACAGGCTGGCCGGGTCGATCAGGCGTAGCACCGGCTGGCCGGCCACTACGGTGCTGCCGGCTTCGGCATCGCGGCTGGTGACTACACCGTCGGCCGGAGCCAGCAGGCGCACATTGCCGCGTTGCTGCTGCAGGGCGGCGCGTTCGGCCTTTTGCCGGGTGATGTCTTGCGCCGTACCGCTCAGGTTGGCCTGGGCGGCTTGCAGGGCGGCGTCGGCCGAGGCTTTTTCTTGCAGGCGGCTTTCCAGCGCACCGGGGCTGATGAAGTTTTGCGCGGCCAGGTCCTGGTTGCGTTTCGCGTTCAGTGCCGCCACTTCGCGGCGCGCCGTGGCGTCCGCCACCTGGGCTTGTGCTGCGGCCTGGGTGCTGCTGGCGCGGGCCAGGGCCGCGTCCAGCGCGGCCAGGCGCTGGTCCAGGTCCACCGGGTCCATCTCGGCCAGAAGTTGCCCGGCCTTGACCACATCGCCCACATCCACCCGCACGCTCAGCACGCGCCCGGCCACCGTAGGGCCGACCATCCAGCTGCGCCGCGCTTCCACCGTGCCGATGCCGAAGATGGCGGGGTTGAGTTTGCCCTCTTGTACCGTGGTGACCGTTACCTTGATTGGCGCCAAGGGACCGGTGCGCAGGGCGACAAAGGCCAGGGCGGCGACCAGCGCCACGGCCAGGGCGCCTATGAGTACGCGGCGCAGCAAACGGGGGTGTGGTTTCATGGGCGACTTTCGGTGGGGTTTGGTGCGGAAATTCCGCGCAGGTAGATCGAAAACACGCCGGGGGCCTGCGCGGCCATGGCTTGAACCTGGCCGCTGACCATGGCCTGCATCACCAGGCCCTGGACCGAACCCAGAAACAGCACGGCGGCCGCTGCCACGTCGGTGCCCGGCTCCAGCAGGTTCTGCTCCTGGGCTCGCTGCAGCAGGCCCGCCACCAGCGCGCGGTGCTGCTGCATCAGACCGCGCACACGGGCCTTGAGGGCCGTGTCCTGCGCATGCTGCAGTTCCTGAAAAATGACCCGCGGCACGCCGGGGTGGTCCATGACAAAGTCCACATGGGCCATGAACACGGCCTGCAGCGCCATCAGGGGGTTCACGCTCTGTGAGGCGGCCAGCCGCAATTGGGCGATCAGGGTGTCGGCCGTCCAGTCCAGCACCGCCAACCAGATCGCCTCCTTGCTGGGGAAATGCCGAAAGACCGCTCCCTGCGAGATGCCGACCGCCAGTGCCAGATCGCCAGTGGTGATGTCGGCGGGGCTGCGCTGCGCTGCCAGTTGCAGCGCCGCATCGACCAGACTGCCCTGGCGGAATTCGGTGGCCTGCCGGGAGCGCTTGACGGGTAGGGTCATGGAATTATGTAATTGATGAATTACATAAAGTATAGTCCTTTCGTTTCCGGCCGGGTGCGCGGCAAGGTGAAATCCAGGGTCGTGACACAATCTCCCCATGTTTCGCATGGAAATGCGGAGCAAGACCCTAGGCTGCCGAGCACCATGATCGCCATACAAACCGAATCCGCCTGGAAGGGCACCTCCAATTGCCGCACGTGCGGAATCCGCGACATGGTCCTGTTTGCCGACCTGAACGAGGACGATTTCAAGATGATCCATGCTCCGGTGGATTCACTGGAGCTGCCCACCGGGGACATTCTGTTCAATGAGGGGGATGCGGCGCGGGGCATCTTCACGCTGCGCGAAGGCATGGTCAAACTGGTGCGCATCACGCCGGATGGTCGCCAGCGCATCGTGCGCGTGCTGCGTCCGGGCGATGTGGTGGGGCTGGAGGCGCTGGTGCACGCCCGCTATGACGCCGATGCGATTGCGTTGACCGAGGTGTCCGTGTGCCGGGTGCCGCTATCAGTGATCCACACCCTGCAGGCGCAGTCGCCGCGCCTGCACCAGAAGCTGATGGAAAAGTGGTCACACGCGCTGAAGGAAGCCAATGACTGGCTGGTGGACCTGAATTTCGGCACGGCGCGCAGCCGGGTGAGCAACTTTGTGCTCAAGATGCGCGGCACCCTGGACGACGACACCGTCACCCTGTTTGCCCGGGAAGACATGGGTGCCATGCTGGACCTGAAGATGGAAACGGTCAGCCGTGAGATCAGCGCCTTGGTGCGCGAAGGCGTGCTGCAACCGCAGGACCGTCTGGGGCGGCGATACCGCATCCAGAACCTGGAGCAGTTGCAGGCGGCCTGAACCCGGGCCGCGTTCTGCGCAAAGGGCTTAGCGCTTGGCGGCGGCAGCCGCGTCTTCGCGCATCTTGCGCTTGAAGAAGCTCACGAAGAACACGCCCATCCCCAACATGAACACGATGCCGCTGATGCTCATCAGGCCGTAGTCGGTGGAAAACAGGTCAGACAGAATTTTCATGGATCACACTCCTTGGTTTGTGAGCCCGCAGTGTGCACCCGCCAAGCCGGTTGACTATTGATCTAAGTCATTCTCCGCCCGGCTTAAGCGCTTCCAGTCGGGCCTTCAGGAAACCGCCCGTGCCGTAGCGCGTGACCCGGCTGTAGAAGCGCTCGGTCAGGCGTTTGACCATGGCCGAGTAGTCGTCAATCAGCGGCGGCAGGATGCTGCAACTGTCGTAGTTCACGACCACGGCCACCCGCTGGCCCAGCGGCTCCAGCAGGGCGGTCAGGTGCTGTTCGATATCGACAATGTCACTGGCCTGGTCCACGGCCAGGCCTTCGAAGTTGATGAACAGCAGCCGGTGTTCGCGGTCCAGTTCACAGCGTTGTGCCAGCGGCGTGGCCAGCAGGCGTTCGCGCAGGCCGACCGGCTCCTCGGCAAACAGGGCCGCGTCCATCAGGCGCAGATTGGGGCTGATGGCGGGCATGAAGTCCATCTGCGCCAGGATGTCGCGCTCCAGGTCGATGCCGGGGGCGATCTCGATCAGCTCCAGGCTGCCCTGGTCGCCATCGGGCTTCAACTGGAACACGCAGCGCTCGGTCACGTACAGCACGCGCTGCCCGCGCTTGCTGGCCTCGCGGCCGCTGAAGGTGCGGTGCTCCACCGCCTGCACGAACTTGCGCGTGCAGCCCTCGCTGCGGATCTGCAGGCGGCCGTCCTGCAGGCGCACGTCCAGCCCACCGGCCGTGAAGGTACCGACCATGACAACCGCCTTGGCGTTCTGGCTGATGTTGATGAAGCCGCCGGCCCCGGCCAGGCGCGGCCCGAACTTGCTGACATTCAGGTTGCCCTGGGCGTCGGCCTGTGCCAGCCCCAGCACGGCGATGTCCAGACCGCCGCCGTCGTAGAAGTCGAACTGGTTGGGCTGGTCGATGACGGCCTGCGAATTGACCGCAGCGCCAAAGCTCATGCCGCTGGCCGGGATGCCGCCAATGACGCCGGGCTCGGCAGTGAGCGTGACCAGATCAATGATCTTTTCCTCTGCGGCCACACTGGCGACGCCCTCGGGCATGCCGATCCCGAGGTTGACCACGCTGTTGGGGTGCAGTTCCAGCGCGGCCCGGCGGGCAATCACCTTGCGTTCGCACAGTGGCATGCTAGCGAGCGAATCCTGCGGCACGCGAATTTCGCCGGAGTAGGCCGGGTTGTACTGTTCGGAGAAGGTCTGCATGTGGTGGGCCGGGTCGGTGCACAGCACCACAGCGTCCACCAGCACGCCGGGCACCTTGACCAGGCGCGGGTGGAGCGTGCCGCGCTCGGCAATGCGCTCCACCTGTGCGATGACGATGCCGCCCGAATTGCGCGCTGCCATCGCAATCGCCAGTGCTTCGAGCGTGAGCGCCTCGCGCTCCATGCTCAGGTTGCCGTCGGGGTCGGCCGTGGTGGCGCGGATGATGCCCACCGAGATGGGGAAGGCCTTGTAGAACAGGTATTCCTCGCCATCCACCTCCATCAGGCGCACCAGGTCTTCGGTGGTGCAGCTGTTGATCTTGCCGCCACCCCAGCGCGGGTCGACAAAGGTGTCCAGCCCGACGTGGGTGAGGGTGCCCGGCTTGCCGGCCGCGATGTCGCGGAACAGGTGGGTGATGACCCCCTGGGGCAGGTTGTAGGCCTCGATCGCGTTGTCAATGGCCAGCTTCTGCAGCGCCGGCACCAGACCCCAGTGGCCGCCCACCACGCGTCGCACCATGCCGGCGTGGCCCAGGTGGTTCAGGCCACGGCTGGCGCCGTCGCCCTGGCCGGCGGCATAGACCAGTGTCAGGTTGCGTGGTGAGCCGGTGCCGGTTTCCTCCTGCGTGCCCAGAAAGCGCTTCTCCAGCGCCACGGCAATGGTCTCGGCAAAGCCGATGCCGACAAAGCCGCCGGTGGCCAGCGTGTCGCCGTCGTGGATCAGGCGGACCGCTTCAGCCGCGGTGACGACCTTGTTGCGCAGGGCGCCCTGGCTGGCGGCATGGTTGAGTTGGGTGTGCATCGCTGTCTCCTTGATGTGCGGTCAGGAAGCCGGGACGCATGGGCGTTTCCTATGCCGCGTTGCCGTTGTTGTTGGGCCGCTTGGCGGCGGCCTCTTCATCGGTTTCCTGCGTGGCGCGTGGCCGGTCGCTGTGGGATACGGGGTAGCTGTCGGCCTGGTAGCTGGGGCCCTTCATGACCATGACGATGACACAGCCGATGGCCACCGTGGCGACCATGGTCCAGTGGAAGACCAGCACGGCGCCGACGAAGAAGTCGGCCATCTGCAGCCAGCGCGCCTGGGCGGGGCTGGTGTCCGGGTCGCTCAGCATGTGCAGTGCCAGCAGGGCGATCAACGGCAGTACGGTGCCCAGCAGGGCGATCCAGGGTAGCTTGCGCCACAACGTCCACTCCAGACCGCTGGCGGCACGGGGGCTATGGGGCACTTTTCGCAACCATTTCATGGTGGGTCGGGGCGCAGAAGGGGGTGGAGAACCCCCATAGTATTGCGCAATGCACGGTTCCCGGGGCCACCGGGTTGCTCTGGCCGGAGTGGTTTATGGCATTTTCAGCGCCTGGCCCTCGTCGAATCTGGATTGTTTGCTATGAAGTTTGTAGCAATGCAATCAGCTTCTGGTGGATGCCGCCAAAGCCGCCGTTGCTCATGCACAGCACATGGTCGCCGCTCTGGATCTGCGCCATGACCTGGGCGACCAGTGCGTCAATGCTGTCGGCCACCTGCGCACGCTCGCCCATGGGGGACAGCGCCTCGCGTGCGTCCCAGTCCAGCCCGCCACTGTGGCAAAAGGCCAGATCAGCTTCTTCCAGGCTCCACGGCAATTGCGACTTCATCGCGCCCAGTTTCATGGTGTTGCTGCGCGGCTCGAACACGGCCAGGATGCGGGCGGCGCCGACCCGGCGGCGCAGGCCGTTGATGGTGGTGCGGATGGCGGTGGGGTGGTGGGCGAAGTCGTCGTAAATGGTGACGGGCGCAGCACCACGCCACGGAACGCTGGCACGCACCTCCAGCCGGCGCTTGACGTTCTGGAAACTGCCCAGCGCCTGGGCTGCCACTGTGGGCGCCACGCCCACGTGCTCTGCAGCGGCTATGGCCGCCAGCGCATTGAGCTGGTTGTGCACGCCGGCCACGTCCCATTCCACGCGCGCTACCACCTGGCCGCGCTGCAGCACGTCAAAGGCATGGGGTTCGCCCAGCGCGGTGAAGTCGCTCACGGCGCTGCCAAATGTGCGGACCTCGCTCCAGCAGCCCTGGTTCAACACGCGGGTCAGGCTTTCCTCCAGGCCGTTGACGACGACGCGCCCTGACGCGGGCACGGTGCGTACCAGGTGGTGGAACTGGCGCTCGATGGCGGCCAGGTCGTCAAAGATGTCGGCGTGGTCGAACTCCAGGTTGTTGAGTACCGCGGTGCGCGGGCGGTAGTGGACGAATTTGCTGCGTTTGTCGAAGAAGGCGGTGTCGTATTCGTCCGCCTCAATCACGAAAAGAGGGAGGCGGGACGGCACAGCGCTTTGCTCCGTGTCCCCCGCCCGCTTTGCGGGCTCCTCCTTGACCTGCGCAACGCCCGGTGCCGTCCCGCCACCCAGGCGTGCGGAGACGCCGAAGTTCAATGGGACGCCGCCGACCAGGAAGCCGGGTTGCAGGCCGGCGCTTTCCAATATCCAAGTCAGCATCGCCGTGGTCGTGGTCTTGCCGTGGGTGCCGGCCACGGCCAGCACGTGGCGGCCCTGCAGCACATGCTCGGCCAGCCACTGCGGGCCGCTGGTGTAGGGTGCACCGGCATCCAGAATGGCTTCCATGAGTGGGAACTTGGGCGTGCCATCGGCCAGGCGGGCGCGGCTGACCACGTTGCCGACCACGTACATATCGGGCTTTAGCGCCATCTGGTCGGCGCCAAAGCCTTCGATCAGGTCAATGCCCAAGGCCCGGAGCTGGTCGCTCATCGGCGGGTAGACACCGGCGTCGCAACCGGTTACCTTGTGCCCCGCCTCACGGGCCAGCGCCGCCAGACCCCCCATGAAGGTGCCGCAAATGCCAAGAATATGAATGTGCATGAACCTATTCTACGGGGCGACTCCGTGCCCAATCACCCTCCAGCCCTCGGGGGTCATGCCCTGCCAGCTATCAAAAGGGGAGCGTTCTGGCCTCGCGCCGGCCACTTGCGGGGCAGGAGCAAAATGCTGGCATGGACGATTTGAAAGACGAACTGGCCGCCGTGGCCGCGCGCATGGTGGTGGAAGAGGGCCTGGAGTTTGGGGCTGCCAAGCGGCGTGCCGTGCGGCAGATGGGGCTGCCAGCCCGCACCGCCCTGCCCGACAACGACGCGCTGGAGTTGGCCGTGGAGGATTACATCGCGGTGTTTTGCGCGGAGACCCAGCCTGCCGAATTGATGGCCCTGCGGCGGCTGGCACTGGTCTGGATGGAACGGCTGGAGCGTTTCAGGCCCCATATTGCCGGTGCCGTCTGGCATGGAACGGCAACTCGGCATTCCGATATTTGCCTGCAGTTGTTTTGCGATGACCCCAAATCGGCCGAAATCGGGCTGATTGACATGAATATCGCCTACGAACCGCGCACCGTGACCGGTCTGCACGGGGACCCGGTCGATGCCCTGAGCGTGCACGTTTTCTGCACCGAGCTGGAAGAGCATGTGGGTCTGCACCTGCTGATTTATGACCTGGACGACATGCGGGGGGCCATGCGCGCAGACAGCCGGGGCCGTCGTCCCCGTGGGGATACTGCTGCTCTGCGCAGTTTGCTGCATGATGTGGGCCCATGAACGCTCCCGATCCGAATTCCATCACCCTGGAACAGCAGACCTCTGATTCCCGGCGCCGCTTGGTGTTGGGCCTGACGGCGGCAGGTGCCGGCCTGTTGGGCGTGGGAGCCGCCTGGTGGCGCACGCAAACACCGGATGCACCGCCACACAGTCCTCCGGCCGAGGGCTTCTGGACCAGCCAGTTTGAGATGCCCCAAGGCGGGACAGTGTCCATGAGCGCATTGCGCGGGCGGCCCCTGCTGGTGAACTTCTGGGCCACCTGGTGCGCTCCGTGCGTGGAAGAACTTCCGCTAATCAACGATTTCTATCGGCAAAATAAGGCTAACGGTTGGCAAGTCGTTGGTTTGGCGGTGGATAAACTGGCGCCTGTCCAGGCCTTTCTGCAAAAAATGCCGCTTGATTTTCCGGTTGGCATGGCGGGGCTGGTGGGGGCTGAACTGAGTCGCGGCATGGGCAATCTGGTGGGTGGTTTACCGTTTTCCGTGGTGCTGGGCAGCGACGGAATGGTGTTGCAGCGCAAAATGGGGCGCCTGGTGCCCGACGATCTGGCCAACTGGCTTCGATTAAAATGAGCGCCCTGGCGGGCCAAGACGGGCTTTTGCGGTCGCTGATCGAGCGTTCGATACGTTGAATTTGGTTCAATTTGCCGCCAGATATCCGCAATAAACAAATATTTATCGGCAAATGGCGGAAAATTGCTGTAAATTCGCGTTTCACTAAATTATGGCCGTTGGAGGTAACATGGATTTACGCAAACTCAAGACCCTGATTGATCTGGTATCGGACTCCAATGTGTCCGAGCTGGAAATTACCGAGGCCGAAGGCAAGGTTCGGATCGTCAAGGGCGGCGGGGCAGTCGTTCACAGCTACGCCCCGGCCCCCGTCTATGCACAGCAGCCCGCTCCCGCAGCAGCACCCGCTGCTGCCGCAGCCCCGGCTGGTGCACCGGCTGCCGCTCCGGTGGCAGCCGATGTTGGCCATACGGTGAAGTCGCCGATGGTGGGCACGTTCTACCGTTCTTCATCCCCCGGTGCCAAGGCCTTTGTGGAAGTCGGCTCGGCGGTCAAGGAAGGCGAGACCATCTGCATCATCGAGGCGATGAAGATTCTCAACGAGATCGAAGCGGACAAGTCCGGCACCATCACCCGCATCCTGTGTGACAACGGGCAGGCAGTGGAATACGGCCAGCCTTTGTTCACAATTGAATAAGCTGCTGCAAGCATTCCCATGTTCAAAAAAATCCTGATCGCCAACCGTGGCGAGATTGCGTTGCGAATCCAGCGCGCCTGCCGCGAGCTGGGTGTCAAGGCGGTGATGGTCTATTCCGAAGCCGATCGCGATGCCAAGTACATCAAGCTGGCCGATGAGGCGGTGTGCATCGGACCGGCCCAGTCGGCGCAAAGCTACCTGAATGTGCCGGCCATCATTTCGGCGGCCGAAGTCACCGACGCGGAAGCCATCCACCCCGGCTACGGCTTCCTGAGTGAAAACGCCGATTTTGCCGAGCGGGTCGAGAAGAGTGGTTTCCAGTTCATTGGCCCCACCCCGGACTCGATTCGCATCATGGGCGACAAGGTATCGGCCAAGCAGGCAATGATCCGTGCCGGCGTGCCCTGTGTTCCCGGCTCCGAGGGCGAACTGCCCGACGATCCGGCACTGATCCGGCGCATGGCCAAGGCCGTTGGCTACCCCGTCATCATCAAGGCGGCGGGCGGTGGTGGCGGACGCGGCATGCGCGTGGTCCACACCGAGGCTGCGCTGATCAACGCTGTGGCCATGACCAAGGCGGAAGCCGGTGCCGCATTCGGCAACCCGGCGGTGTACATGGAGAAGTTTCTCCAGAATCCCCGCCACATTGAAATCCAGATCCTGGCCGACAAGCACCGCAATGCCGTGTATCTGGGCGAGCGGGATTGCTCCATGCAGCGCCGCCACCAGAAGATTCTGGAAGAGGCGCCAGCGCCCGGCATCAACCGCAAGCTGATCGAGCGCATTGGAGAACGCTGCGTGGCGGCCTGCAAGAAGATTGGCTACCGGGGTGCCGGCACTTTCGAATTCCTCTACGAAGATGGTGAGTTCTATTTCATTGAAATGAACACCCGGGTCCAGGTGGAGCATCCGGTGACCGAAATGATCACGGGCGTCGATATCGTGCGCACGCAGATCATGGTCGCGGCGGGCGAGAAACTGCCGTTCACGCAGCGCCAGATCGAAATCCGCGGTCACGCCATCGAGTGCCGTGTCAACGCCGAAGATCCCTACAAGTTCATTCCCTCGCCGGGCCGCGTGACCACCTGGCATGCGCCGGGCGGTCCGGGCGTGCGCGTGGATTCGCATGTGTACACCAACTACTTCGTGCCCCCCAACTACGACTCCATGGTCGGCAAGATCATCGTCCACGGCGACACACGCGAGCAGGCCATGGCCCGCATGCGCACGGCGCTGGCCGAGACTGTGGTCGAGGGCATCAACACCAACATCCCCCTGCACCGGGAGTTGATGGTGGACGCCAGCTTCATGAATGGCGGCACCAACATCCACTACCTGGAACAGTGGTTGGACCAGCGCAAGCGGTAATCAGCATGGCGATGTTCGAACTGAGCCTGATGTGCCCCGAGGACCGGGTCGAGCAATTGAGTGACGCGCTCGATGCGCTGGACGCCTTGAGCGTCAGCGTCGAGGATGCCGACGCCCAGACCGATGCCGAGCAGGCGCTGTTCGGCGAGCCCGGCATGCCGCCGCCCAAGGATGGGTGGCAGCGCTCCCGCGTGGTGGCGCTGTTTGCCGATGAAGCCCTGGCACGCGATGCGGCCACGCTGCTGCAGGCGCAGGACTTCTTTGATGGCTGTCAGTTGCTGGCCATGGCACCGGTGCAGGAACAGGACTGGGTGCGCCTGACGCAGTCCCAGTTTGCGCCGGTTGAAATCACGCCTGAGTTCTGGATCGTGCCCACCTGGCACGAACCACCCGCGCAGGCCCGCCAGGTCATACGCCTGGACCCGGGCCTGGCCTTTGGCACCGGAACCCACCCGACGACCCGCATGTGCCTGCGCTGGATTGCGACGCATGCCATGCCGGACCGGGTGCTGGACTATGGCTGCGGATCCGGCATCCTGGCCATCGGTGCCGCCAAATATGGCGCAACCGACGTGGTGGCGGTTGACATTGATACCGCGGCAGTGCAGTCCACCGAGTTGAATGCCTCTGCCAATGGCGTGCGCTTGCTGGCCGGCTTGCCCGACAAGGCAGGCGGCCAATACGGTGTTGTGCTGGCCAATATTCTGGCCACGCCGCTCAAGGTGCTGGCGCCGCTGCTGTGTGCCCATGTGGCACCGGGAGGCCATCTGGTGCTGGCCGGCATTCTGGAACGCCAGGCCGATGAACTGATTGCGGCCTATGCACCGCACTGCCGCCTGGGCGTTGCCGACAGCGAGGACGGCTGGATACTGATGACCGCGACCCTGTAAGCGCGATCATCGGGTCTCTACAATGGCACGCAGATGAGCCTGATTACCCGATGCCCCGCCTGCGCGACGATGTTCAAGGTCGTGCCAGATCAACTCCGTGTATCGGAGGGGTGGGTTCGCTGTGGGCAATGCAGCGAAGTCTTCGACGCCAACGCCAACCTGCAAGCATCTGCGGGTGCGGAACCAGGGCAGTCCCCGGCGCACGTTCTGCCACAGCAAGAGGTCCCACCGACACCCACCGAGGCGCCTGCAGAAGCCCGCGTGGAGCCGGATGCTCTGGTCGACCCGGAATTAGAGTCCGAGACGGCGCCGGAGGAGGTCGAAGCCTCGGAGCCGGTCGCCGAGCCCTTTCTGGCGGTCAACCCGCATGCGCTTCACATTGACCACCTGGAGATAGCCGACGCACCGGTGGAGCCGACGTTGGAGCCGCAAGACCTGGAAGATGGCGTTGCGGCGGCAACCGATGCTCAGCAGCCGCCTGACGAGGATCCGCCTCCAGAGGAAGAGGCGGTATTGCACCATACCTTTCTGCAGCCGCGCGCAACACCCAAGGCAACCGGGCGTCGCTCGGTGCGCATCGCATGGATGATGGCGAGTGTGCTGTTGGGGGCTGCTTTGCTGGTGCAGATCCTGGTCCAGGAGCGGGACCGGATTGTCGCCATGGAGCCGGCAGCCCGAGATGTCCTGTCTCCACTTTGCGAGTTGCTGGGTTGCCGTATTGCCCCCTTGAAGCAGATAGAGTCGGTGGTGATCGACAGTTCATCCTTCACCAAGGTCCGACCGGATGTGTATCGCTTGGGTTTCACGCTGAAAAATACGTCCCATACGGCGCTTGCCACGCCGGCGCTGGAGTTGACGCTGACGGACTTGCAGGATCAGCCGGTCGTGCGCAAGGTGTTTGCCGCTGCGGACTTTGGTGACAAGGGTGGCGTCATGGAGGCTGGCGCCGAATTGCCCGTGAACCTTCCGGTGGCCATCAAGCTGGGGGGCAATGCAGAGAAGATCTCGGGCTACCGTCTGCTTTCCTTTTACCCATGAAAAAAGCCCGGGACCTTGCGGTTCCGGGCCTTGAACTTCGACAGCAGGCCGATTAGGGCTTGTTGGAAGTGGGGAAAGGCCAAGCAGCCTGCGGATTCAGAGTGGTCTGAGCAGCAGGGGCAGCTGGGGCTGCCTTCGCAGCGGGTGCTTTCGCGGCTTTCTTCGCAGCCGGCTTTTTGGCTGCCTTTTTAGCGACGGGCTTTTTGGCTACGGCGGCTTTTTTCGCAGGCGCCTTCTTGGCGGCGGCTTTCTTGGCCGGTGCAGCTTTTTTAGCGGCTACTTTTTTCGCTGGTGCAGCTTTCTTGGCCGGTGCAGCCTTCTTCGCAGCTACTTTCTTCGCTGGAGCGGCTTTCTTGGCGGGGGCTGCTTTCTTAGCAGCTACTTTTTTTGCTGGTGCAGATTTCTTCGCGGGAGCGGCCTTTTTTGCGGCCGGTTTTTTTGCAGTTGCCATGATTTTCTCCTTGATCAATTTACAAAGAGCACTTCGTGCGTGTTGGATAGCAGGAAGCGATCCATGGGGTTGGGCAGGTTCCCAGCCGCATGAACGGGGTGACACCCAACCATCACACCGCGAACGGGGCGTTGATGGTTGGGTGAAATGGGGTTGGACATCGCGATGATCAGTCCCAGGACAGGGCCCCGCCAGACTGGTATTCGATGACACGGGTCTCGAAGAAATTGCGTTCTTTCTTCAGGTCAATCATCTCGCTCATCCAGGGGAAGGGATTTTCCTCATTCGGGAAAAGCGCTTCCAGGCCGATCTGGGTCGCACGCCGATTGGCGATGTAACGCAGATAGCCCTTGAACATGGATGCGTTCATGCCAAGCACGCCGCGTGGCATGGTGTCTTCGGCATAGCGGTATTCGAGTTCCACGGCCTTTTCGAACAGGGCCTTGATCTCGGCCTTGAATTCGGCGGTCCACAGCTGTGGGTTCTCCAGCTTCAGCTGGTTGATCAGGTCGATGCCGAAATTGCAGTGCATGGACTCATCACGCAGGATGTACTGGTATTGCTCAGCCGCACCGGTCATCTTGTTCTGGCGACCCAGCGCCAGAATCTGTGTGAAGCCCACGTAGAAGAACAGCCCCTCCATCAGGCAGGCAAACACGATCAGGGATTTGAGCAGCGTCTGGTCGGCCTCGGGTGTTCCGGTGTGGAAGTGGGGGTCCATGATCGCCTCGATGAAGGGGATCAGGAACTGGTCCTTGTCACGAATGGCCTCGACTTCGTTGTAGGCGTTGAAGATCTCGCTCTCATCCAGACCCAGCGACTCCACGATGTACTGGTAGGCGTGCGTATGGATGGCTTCTTCAAAGGCCTGGCGCAGCAGGAACTGACGGCACTCGGGGGCGGTGATGTGGCGGTAGGTGCCCAGCACGATGTTGTTGGCCGCCAGCGAGTCGGCGGTGACAAAGAAGCCCAGGTTGCGTTTGATGATGCGACGCTCGTCTTCGGAGAGCCCGTTGGGGTCTTTCCACAGCGCGATGTCGCGGGTCATGTTGACCTCTTGTGGCATCCAGTGATTGGCACAACTCGCCAGGTATTTTTCCCACGCCCATTTGTACTTGAACGGGACGAGCTGGTTGACGTCGGTCTTGCCGTTGATGATGCGTTTGTCAGCCGCCTTCATGCGAAGGGGAGCAGCAGACTTTTCGGGAGAGATGGACGCCCGCTCGACAGTCAGATTGTCTGACGGCGTGAGCGCAAATTGTTGTAGCGATGTGGGCTTGACTTCTTCGTCCCAGGTCAACATAAATAATTCCAATCAGCGGATTATGAGAGCAGTGAATTGAAATGAAAAGTAATCATGCAATTCGCTGCGAATATGTGTTGTTCAATAGCATCGCATTGGCTGCGATGCGCGTGCATGCATCACTGGCATGACTCGCATGTGGGATCGTCCACGCCGCAGAACTTGATGTCGGTTGCCGCAACCGTGGCCATCTCCATTTGCATTTGCGCTGCCGCTGCCGCAGCTTCCAGTGCACTCGATGTACGCATGGAACCCTTGGCATCGTTGCCAGACGAGACAGCATTCATTTTTCCGGCCGTCACGGTGGACTTCTCTGCATGGGTGGCCGACATGGTACGCAGGTAGTAGGTGGTCTTCAGGCCGCGTAGCCAAGCCAGCTTGTAGGTCTCATCGAGCTTCTTGCCGGATGCGCCCGCCATGTAGATGTTCAGTGACTGAGCCTGGTCAATCCACTTCTGGCGGCGTGCTGCGGCCTCGACCAGCCACTGCGTCTCAACCTCGAATGCGGTGGCGTAGAGCTGCTTGATTTCGGAAGGCACACGGTCGATGGGACCGAGCGATCCGTCAAAGTGTTTCAGGTCCATCACCATCACGTCGTCCCACAGGCCCAGGCGTTTCAAGTCCTTCACCAGGTAGCCATTGATCACCGTGAATTCGCCCGACAGATTGGACTTGACGGACAGGTTGCCGAAGCTGGGTTCAATCGATGCGTCCACGCCGATGATGTTGGAAATGGTGGCCGTGGGGGCGATGGCCACGCAGTTGGAATTGCGCATGCCGTCCGCGGCGATTTTCTTGCGCAGGGCCTCCCAGTCCAGCGAGGCCGAGCGGTCCACTTCCACATAGCCACCGCGTGCATTGGCCAGCAGGTCCAGCGTGTCCAGTGGCAACACACCCTTGTCCCACAGCGAACCACGGTAGCTGGAGTATTTGCCGCGCTCCCTGGCCAGCTCGGTCGATGCCCAGTAGGCGTAGTAGCAGATGGCTTCCATGGACTGGTCGGCAAACTGCACCGCGGTTTCGCTGGCATAGGGGATGCGCAGTTCATACAGGCTGTCCTGGAATGCCATCACGCCCAGACCGACCGGGCGGTGGCGCAGGTTGGAGTCACGGGCTTTCTTGACCGCGTAGTAGTTGATGTCGATGACGTTGTCCAGCATGCGCATGGCAGTAGCGATGGTGCGCTTGAGCTTGTCGTGGTCCAGGGCGCCATTTTTCAGATGCTGGCGCAGGTTGACGGAGCCCAGGTTGCAGACGGCGGTTTCGGTGTCCGAGGTGTTGAGCGTGATTTCGGTGCACAGGTTGCTGGAGTGCACCACACCGGCGTGCTGCTGGGGTGAACGCACGTTACAGGCATCCTTGAAGGTGATCCAGGGGTGGCCGGTTTCGAACAGCATCGTCAGCATCTTGCGCCACAGATCGCTGGCCTGGATGGTGCGTGCCGGCTTGATTTCACCGCGCGCAGCCTTCTCTTCGTACGCCACATAGGCTTTCTCGAAGGCAGAACCAAACAGGTCGTGCAGGTCGGGTACGTTGGAGGGCGAGAACAGCGTCCAGGTGCCCTTCTCCATGACACGGCGCATGAACAGGTCGGGAATCCAGTTGGCGGTGTTCATGTCGTGGGTGCGGCGGCGGTCATCGCCGGTGTTCTTGCGCAACTCCAGGAACTCTTCGATATCGAGGTGCCAGGTTTCCAGGTAGGTGCAGACCGCGCCCTTGCGCTTGCCGCCCTGGTTGACGGCCACCGCCGTATCGTTGACGACCTTCAGGAAAGGAACCACGCCCTGGGATTCACCATTGGTCCCTTTGATGTGGCTTCCCAATGCGCGGACGCGGGTCCAGTCGTTGCCCAGGCCACCCGCAAACTTGGAAAGCAGGGCGTTTTCCTTGATGGATTCATAAATGCCGTCCAGGTCGTCAGGCACGGTGGTCAGGTAGCAGCTGGAGAGCTGCGAACGGCGCGTGCCGCTGTTGAACAGCGTGGGCGTGCTGGACATGAAGTCGAAGCGGGACAGCACTTCGTAGAACTCGATGGCTCGGGCCTCTCGATCGATCTCATTGAGTGCCAGGCCCATGGCCACGCGCATGAAGAAGGCCTGGGGCAGTTCGATGCGCGCCTTGCCGATGTGCAGGAAGTAACGGTCGTACAGGGTCTGCAGGCCCAGGTAGTCAAACTGCTGGTCCCGTTCGGCCTTGAGTGCTGCGCCTAGGCGTGGCAGATCAAACTGCGCCAGGCGCTCGTCCAGCAACTCGGCGTCAATTCCCTTCTTGATGAAGCCGGGAAAGTAGTCGGCATAGGCACCGGCCATCTCACTGGGGGCTACGTCGCGACCCAACACCTCGCGCGAAATCGTGTGGAACAGCAGGCGGGCGGTGGCGTAGGTGTAATCCGGGTCCTTCTCGATCAGCGTGCGGGCCGCCAGGATGGAGGCCTTGTAGACCTCGTCCATCGGAACGCCGTCGTACAGGTTGCGCATGGTCTCGGCCAGAATCGGCTCGGCCTTGACGTCGGCGCCGAGTCCGGTGCAGGCCGTCTCGATCAGGGTCTTCAGCCGATCCAGGTCCAGCACCACGCGCTCGCCGCCCTCAGTGGCGTGCAGCAGCGGTGCAGCGGGTGCAACCTCGGCCACCTGCTTGGCCCGCTCCTGGGTGCGGCGTTCGCGGTACAGCACGTAGGCCCGCGCGATCTCGTGGTGGCCGCCGCGCATCAGACCCAGTTCCACATGGTCCTGCACATCCTCAATATGGAAGGTGCCGCCGCCGGGGCGCGAGCGTACCAGCGCACGGATGACCTGCTGTGTCAGCGCGTCCACCACCTCGCGCACGCTGGCGGAAGCCGCTCCCTGGGTTCCGTGCACAGCCAGAAAGGCCTTCATCATGGCCACAGCAATCTTGTTGGGCTCGAACGGAACCACTGCACCGTTGCGCCGGATGATCTGGTAGTGGGCCAGCAAGTTGACGGCACTGGTGTCAGCCGTGCTCTCACCCAGGGTGGATAGCAGCGGAGAGGATGAAGGGGCGGTGGTGTTTGAAACAGATTGCATGGATTCCTCGTCTTGGTCAGTATTTTTTATGGGGCTTGCCTGGGCTCGGAGTCCGTCTTGCGAGATGCGATTTTCGAGAAGACGGATGAGACAGGACACACTATATATGGGGTCACATGTGTGTGCAAGCCACTACCGGTAGTGTACCGGGTCATATTTTTCGATTCAGACAGAGCCCAAGAATTTGTGCTTGCGGCGAGCCGGCCAAGACATTCGTTGCGCGAACCGGTCTGGCTGACCCCGTGCCAGCCGCTGTCAATTCAGGGTTTGCTGTTGCAGGACCAATGCCGATGCGGACTTCCAGCGCATTTGGTCGCGGGAACCGCATACGGCCATGCGTCGTCGTGGCATCCACGCGCTGTGGCCTGGGCCGGTTGAGGGCAGGCCGTGCGCACGATGGTTGGCGTCAGGGGACCGAGTGGCCGAGAACGTCTTCGGGAAAATACCGATCTGGATAGCCCAGGCTTTTTTGTAACAAGGCCCAGTCCAGGCCGGGGCCGGGGTCAGCTTTGCGTCCGGGCGCAATGTGTTCGTGCCCGGCAATGTGGGCAATCGGGTAGCGACGCATCAATGCGGGCACCAGTGCGGCCAGGGCCTCGTACTGCGCGCTCTCGAATGCATCGCCCTCCAGGCCTTCCAGCTCGATCCCGATCGAGTCGTCATTGCAGTTGCTGCGCCCGCGGTAGGTGGATATACCGGCATGCCAGGCGCGTTCGTCGCAACTCACGAATTGCCACACTTCACCTCCGCGCTGGATGTAGAAGTGGGCGGACACCTGCAGCCCTTCAATTTGCTTGAAATAGGGGTGCGCGTTCCAGTCCAGCCGGTTGGTAAACAGGGCCTGCACATTGTCCGTGCCATACACCCCCGGTGGCAGACTGATGGAATGCAGCACCACCAGATCAATGCTGGCAGAACGTGGCCGGGCACCGAAGTTGGGGGACCGCATCTGACGGGCAAACCGGTACCAGCCGCCCTGCCAGGCCGGGGTGTCTGCGCAATCGACGTCAGGCATCGGGGTCGTCGTCGCGGGGAACGTCGATACGCAACCGTGCGATGCGGTAGCGGATCTGGCGCAGGCTCAGTCCCAGGCGGGCTGCGGCCAGGGTGCGGTTGAAGCCGGTTTCCTTCAATGTCCTGACCAGGATCTCGCGCTCCTGCTGGTCCAGATGGCCCTGCAGATCGGTAGGCAGCGGAGTGTCGTCGGTGAGTGCAGGTACAGGAGCAGCGGGGGGCGGTGTATCGAGGGAAACCATTCCACTCATGGGTCCCTGAATGTCGTCGAGTTGCAGGGCATCACTGTCGCACAGTGCCACTGCCCGGTGCAGCAGATTTTCCAGCTCGCGCACATTTCCGCGCAACGGCAGCAGGGAGAGTTGCTCCATGGCGCCCGGAGCCAGCTTCGGTGGCGGCACTTGGGACTCTTCGGCAATGCGCGCCAAGAGCGCCTCGCACAGGACCGGCAGGTCTTCGCAGCGGTCACGCAGCGGCGGAATCACGATGTCGATGACGTTGAGACGGTAGTAGAGGTCCTGGCGGAACCGTCCGGCCTGCACTTCTTCGGGCAGGTTCTTGTGGGTGGCACTGACGATGCGCACATCCACTGGCTCCTCCTGTGTGGAGCCGACCGGACGCACGCTGCGTTCCTGGATGGCGCGTAGCAGTTTGGATTGCATGGGCAGTGGCAGATCACCAATCTCGTCCAGGAACAGGGTTCCCCCCTTGGCGGCCTGGAAAAACCCCTCCCGGTCCTGCACGGAGCCGGTGTAGGCACCTTTCTTGGCACCAAAGAACTCGGTCTCCAGCAGGTTCTCAGGAATGGCGCTGCAGTTCACGGCGACCCAGGGCCCGGTTGCGCGGTGGCTGTTGGCATGCAGGGCGCAGGCCACCAGCTCCTTGCCAGTGCCGGACTCGCCCTGGATCAGCACCGGGGCCATGCTGCGTGCCACTTTGATGACGCGCTCCTTGACGGTGCGCATGCTGGCCGATTCGCCCGCCAGCCGCGCCAACGCAGCCTGGCCGGTGGAACTGCCGGCGCCGGTATCAGTCGGACGCATATCCGTGGCTCGGCGTGTGGGCCCGCCTGTCGGGCGCGTGCCGTGTACCGCCGAGGCGATGGCGGTGCGGAATTGCTTCAAATCGACCGGCTTGGTGAGGTAGTCAAAGGCGCCGGCCTTGAGGGACTCGACCGCGTTTTCCGCCGAGCCATGGGCCGTGATCACGATGCAGCGTTCCGTGCGTTGCACGGACTTCATGTGGTTCAGTATCTCGGTGCCCAGGCCATCGGGCAGGCGCATGTCGGTGATGACAACGTCAAAACGCTGCGTGTTGATGGCATGCATGGCCTCCTGCACACTGCCTGCCGTGTCCACGCGGTAACCCTCGCGCAACAGCGTGAGTTCATACAGTGTGCGCAAATCCGGCTCGTCGTCAATGACCAGAATCTGGGCGTTGCTCAATACAGATTGGGTTGCCATGGTGTGGTGGAGGTCTCTGTCAATGCGCCCAAGCTCTGGGCGTCAGCAAGCTGGAAAACGATGACGAACGCGTTGCCTTCAACGGGCCGTCCGCGCGCACTGCGAATGGCGCGCTGGTAGGTCAGCGTGGCCTCGTGGCGTTCGCACAGCTCCCGGCAAATATACAGGCCCAGGCCGCTGGAGCGGCTGTCCGAAGAAAAAAAGGGCTCAAACAAATGGCGCTCCACGGATGGCTCCAGTGGGGGGGCTTCGCTCCAGACGGATACCGATGCGTGCCGTGCGCCGTCGCTTCCGGCGATGACCTGGATGGCATCTGCCTCGTCTTCGGTGTAGCGAAGTGCATTGTCCAGAAGATTGACCAGGACACGGCGCAGGTGTTCCGTGTCAAAACGCACACCGGTGCCCGCGTCACCTGGATGGATGGTCAGGCGTCGCTGGGCGCCGCTTTGCATGGCCCAGTCGCTGCAAATGCGGTGCACGCTGGCCGCCAGCGGCACGGCGGGCACCAGATGGGTCTGGTCGTAGGGCTGAACCCGCGACACGTTCAGGATATCGTTCACGATCTTCTCCAGGCGCTTGGCGTTCTGGCTCACCATGGCCGTCATTTTTTTCAGCCTGGGATCGGTGATGTCTTCATCCAGCAGCGCATTCGCCTGGGTGATGGCCGACAGCGGATTGCGGATTTCGTGTGCGACGGCGGTGGACAGTCGGCCCATGCTGGCCAGCTTTTCGGTGCGCATGCGGGCCTCCAGTTCCCGCTGGTCCTGCAGGAAGAGCACGCACAGGCTGTCTCCGGAAATGCCTTGCGACGCTGCCAGACGCGTGCGCACGTGCAGGCGGCGCGGACCCTGGTCGCCGTGGCGAATGGTTACATCGTCTTCGTGGCTTTGGCTGGTCCCCACGCTCAGGCGCATCAGGTTCAGCAATGGGGACCAGCCCGCTTCATCCTTCAGGTCGAAGATGGCATCCCGCAGCGCCTGGCGCGAGCCCAGCAGTTGCCGGGCGGCCGGGTTGGCGGCACGCACGCAGCCCCGTTCGTCCACGATCAGCACCCCGTCAGGCAGGGATTCGATGACCAGTTCATTCACCTGGCGCTGGATGGTGGCTGCCAGTTGGCTTTGCCTTGCGCGCTGGCCTTCGCTGGTCAGCCGCGTGGACAGGTGGTTGGCCAGCCAGGCAATGGCGAAGTAGCCAATGCCCGCCAGTGCCGACTGCACGATATAGGGCGCGCCATTGTTGGGACTCCCCAGGTACGACCACAGGGAGCCGCCCAGCATCAGCACCGTGATGCCGGCCGCGGTGCCCAGTGCCAGGCGCAACGACCCCAGTACCGAGGCCACCAGCAGAGGCAGTGCAAACAGCGGCGTGTAGTTGACCGTGCTGCTGGTCTCTTGCATCAGTTGCAGGGCGGAAAACGTCAGCAGGTCAATGCCGACCAGCGCGCCCCAGCTTTTGGTAAACGATTGTCCCAGTGGACGGGGGGAGATGAAGAGTTTGCTGACCAGGGTTGCGCACAGATAGGCCGCACTGATGACCACCAGCGATTGGCTGTGTGATACGCCGCTGGCATACAGCACCGCCTCCAGGGTCGCCAGCGCAATGCCCAGAACCAGGCGGGCCGTCATGAAGCCCTGCCACTGGCGGCTTATTTCATGGGTGGTTTCAACGCTGCCAACTGCTGCATCGGCCGCACTGGGGTCAAACCACGAATGCGCAGCGGCCGGCTGGTCCATTCACGGCTCCATCGCCAGTCGGTGGGCGGCGCTGCAATAGCTGCCTTGGGCGCCGATCACCGCTTCCTGCACCGGAATGTGCACGCCACACTGGTGGCAGATGACCATTTCGGTCGTGCGGGGCTTGGCGGCCGCCTGCCGGCCCCGCTGCTTGGCCTCGCGCCAGGAGCGCCACCGCCAAGCCAGGATCAGGACCACCAGGAGAATCAGCACAAACCTCACGGGGTGCGCCCCAGGATGATTTCCATCACAAAGCGCGAACCCACATAGGCCAGCAACAGGAAGGCCGAACCGGTGTACAGCACATTGACCGCCTTCTTGCCCCGCCAGCCGAAGGCCGAGCGGCCGACCAGCAGCACCGCAAAGGTCAGCCATGCCAATGTGGAAAGCACGGTCTTGTGGTCCCAGCGCCAGGCGTGGCCGTGGCCATACAGCGCATCACCAAAGAAGAATCCGGCCAGCAGTGTGGCGCTGAGCAGCACAAAGCCGGCCGCCACAAACCGGTAAGTCAGGCGTTCCAGCGTCAGCAGGGGCAGGCCGCTGTGCGGGTCCTCGGCGTGGCGGATGCGGGCCTCCGCACGGGTCATGAACCAGGCGTGCACCACGGCAATACCGAACAGGCCATAGCAGGCCACGCCGAAGGCCAGGTGCAGCGCCAGCCAGGCGGATGCCGTGGCGGGCATGGGGCTGCCGGGGAAAAACAGGGCCACCATGACGGCGGCGGCACCCACCACGCACAGGGTCCAGCGGGTGGGCAGTTGGGGGAAGATCTGGCTTTCCACGGCATACACCGCGGCGACCAGCCAAGCCGTCACGGACATGGCCGGGGCAAAGCCGAAATGGGGTTGCTCGCCGAGCAGCGTGATGGCCAGCACGGAACCATGCAGCAGCCAGGCCAGCGCCACCCAGATGCGGGCCGCCCGCTCGCCCACCTGGGTGTGGCGCACGGCGGGCCAGGCGTAGGCGGCGGCGGCGAATACCGACAGGATCAGGCTGGAGGGAGGCGCACTGGCTAAAATCATGGGTACAGTTTAGCGTTTTGCTTTCTGCACCGGTAACCATCCATGGCCTCAGCCCTCTCCGACAAACTCTCCCGCCTCGTCAAGGAAATGCGAGGCCAGGCCCGCATCACCGAAACCAACGTCTCCGACATGCTGCGCGAGGTGCGCATGGCCCTGCTCGAAGCCGACGTGGCCTTGCCCGTGGTGCGCGACTTCATCGCCCGCGTCAAGGACAAGGCGATGGGCCAGGAAGTGATGGGTTCACTGCAGCCCGGCCAGGTGCTGGTCAGCATCGTCAGCAAGGAGCTGGCCGCGACCATGGGCGAGGGCGTCAGCGACATCAACCTGGCCGCCCAGCCGCCCGCCGTCATCCTGATGGCCGGCCTGCAGGGCGCCGGCAAGACCACAACGACTGCCAAGCTGGCCAAGCACCTGATCGAGAAGCGCAAGAAAAAGGTGCTGACCGTCTCTGGCGACGTCTACCGCCCGGCCGCCATTGAGCAGTTGAAGACCGTCACCGCCCAGGCCGGCGCCGAGTGGTTCCCCAGTACACCGGACCAGAAACCGGTCGACATTGGTCGCGCCGCACTGGACTATGCCAAGAAGCATTTCTTCGACGTGCTGCTGGTCGACACCGCCGGCCGCCTGGCAATTGACGAAGTGCTGATGGCCGAAATCAAAGACCTGCATGCGGCATTGAATCCCGTGGAGACCCTGTTTGTAGTGGACGCCATGCAGGGCCAGGATGCGGTCAACACGGCCAAGGCTTTCAAGGAAGCGCTGCCACTGACCGGCATCATCCTGACCAAGCTGGACGGTGATTCACGCGGTGGTGCTGCCCTGTCGGTGCGCCAGATCACCGGTGCGCCCATCAAGTTTGCCGGTACCAGCGAGAAGCTTGATGGCTTGGAGGTGTTCGATGCCGAGCGCCATGCCGGGCGCATCCTGGGCATGGGCGACATCCTGGCGCTGGTGGAGCAGGTTACCGCCGGTGTGGATATTGCTGCCGCTCAAAAGCTGGCGGCCAAGGTCAAGAGCGGTGCCGGGTTCGATCTGAATGATTTTCTGGCCCAGATTCAGCAGATGAAGCAGATGGGCGGCCTGTCCAGCCTGATGGACAAGCTGCCGGCAGCCATGTCGGCTCAGGCCGGCAACGTGGACATGGATCGTGCCGAGAAAGACATCAAGCGCAAGGAAGGCATCATCCACAGCATGACGCCGCTGGAGCGGCGCAAGCCCGAACTCATCAAGGCCACCCGCAAACGCCGCATTGCCGCCGGGGCAGGCGTGCAGGTGCAGGAGGTCAACCGCATGCTCAAGGAATTCGAGCAGATGCAGGACATGATGAAGAAGATGAAGGGCGGCGGCATGATGAAGATGATGAAGCGCCTGAGTGGCATGAAGGGCATGCCCAAGATGCCGTTCTAAACGAATTAGGCCGTTAGCCCTCGTGGATAAAACTTAGTTAGCTACTATTTTTGTAGCAAAAGAGCGGCAAGACAGAAACCTGTCTTGCCGCTTTTGCGTGGTGCGGACTATCAGTACACGTCGTGCTGGGTGTTGTAGACGTTGAACTTGCCGGTCGGGGTGACCAGGACCTTGTCCTTGATCACGGCCTTGAGTTGCAGCGTCTTGTCATCCACCACCACAATCGCCGACTCTTCGTTGGCTGCACTCCACACCGAGAACCAGACCTCGTCACCGGCCTTGTTGTACTCGGGCTGCAGCACGCGCTTGGCGCCCTGGCCCAGCTTGGCCCACTCGGCGATTGGCAGCAGCTTGAAGCCATGGTCCAGGTTCTTGATGTCGAACACGGCGATGGACTGACTGACCTTCTCGTCAGGGTTCAGCGGCGCATCGACCCACAGATGGCTGGATTTGGGGTGCGCCTTCAGGAACAGCGAGCCGCCGCCGGCGCCCTTGAGCGTCTCCACCACCTTCCAGGCGTTCTGCTTGTTCTTCACCGGGTCCGTGCCGATCAGGGAGATGGTTTCATCGCCCAAGTGACCGGTGGCCCAGACGGGACCGAACTTGGGGTGGATGAAGTTGGCACCACGGCCCGGGTGTGGCGTCCTGCCGACGCTCACAACCGCCGCCAGCTTGTCTTCCTTGGTGTCGATGACGGCAATCTTGTCGGAGGCGTTGGCGGCGTCCATGAAGTAACGACCGGTGGACTCAAAGCCGCCATCGTGCAGGAAGCGCGGCGTCTTGATCATGGTGACCTTGAGGTTTTCCAGATCGGCGTAGTTGACCATGTGGACCATGCCGGTTTCCTTGGCGTTGACCAGGAATTCGGGGCGGAAGTGCGAACCCACGATGGCGGCCACGCGCGGCTCGGGGTGGTATTCCTGGGTGTCCGAGGTCATGCCACGGGTGCCGACAATGCGCAAGGGCTTGAGCGTGTCGCCGTCCATCATCACGTACTGGGGCGGCCAGTAGGCGCCGGCAATCGCGTAGCGGTCTTCAAAGCCCTTGAACTTGGAGGTTTCCACCGAGCGGGCCTCCATGCCGATCTTGATCTCGGCCACGGGGGCGGGGGTTGCCATCCACAGGTCGATCAGCACGATCTTGGCATCACGGCCGATCACATACAGGTAACGGCCCGACTTGGACATGCGCGAGATGTGCACGGCATAGCCGGTATCGAGGATCTGGACGATCTTCTTGCTGGCGCCGTCAATCAGGGCAATCTTGCCGGCGTCGCGCAGTGTCACCGAGAACAGGTTGCTGATGTCCAGACTGTTCATTTTCTTGGTGGGGCGCTTTTGCGGCGCTACCAGCAGCTTCCAGGAGGCCTCTACCTCCTTCATGCCATATTCGGGTGGCTGCGGCGGCTCATGCTGGATGTACTTCACCATGATGTCCACTTCTTCCTTGCTCAGCGTGCCGGAGGTACCCCAGTTGGGCATGCCCTGGGCCGAGCCGTAGTAGATGAAGGTGTGGAGGTAGTCCGAGCCCTTGTCCAGGGTGATGTCCGGCGTCAGCGCCTTGCCGGTAGCCCCCTTGCGCAGCACGCCATGGCAGCCGGCGCAGCGCTCAAAGTAGATCTTGGTTCCGGTCTGGAACTCGGCCTCGGTCATGGCCGGTGATTTGGGGTTGATGGTCTGGTGCATCTTCAATGCGCCCATTGGCGATGCGCCCCCAATCTCCTGGGTGGCCTGCAACGGCTCTGCCTTCTTGGCAGGCTCTGCCGTAGCGCTGCTGGCGGCCATGGGCACGACGACCAACATGGCGCTGGCCATGATTAGTTTGATGTCAATCAATCTCACGAAGCTCTCCTCAAAACAGGTGTTTTTGCTGGGAGCTGAACCGTAAAGTCAAAAGCTACATTCAACAAGCATGTTTTTAATCCACGATAATTTTTTCGGGATTTTTTGTGTAAAGCCCGCTCAGGCGTGCTGCAGCGCCACCTCGCCGCGCAGGGTGTAGCTGCGGGTCTCGGTGATCTTCACGTCTACCAGTTGCCCTACCAGGCGGGGCTGGCCGGCGAAATTCACGACGCGGTTGCACTCGGTGCGGCCCATCAGCTCGCCGCTGTCGCGCTTGCTGGCACCTTCCACCAAAATGCGCTGGACCGTGCCCAGACGGCTCTCGGAAATGCGGGTGATGTTGGCGTTGATGTTGGCCTGCACTTCCTGCAGGCGGCGCAGCTTGACCTCGTGCGGCGTGTCGTCGTGCAGGTTCGCCGCCGGCGTGCCGGGGCGCGGGCTGAAGATGAAGCTGAAGGAATTGTCAAAGCCGATGTCGTCCATCAGCTTCATCAGCCGGGTGTGGTCGTCCTCGGTCTCGCCGGGGAAGCCGACGATGAAGTCCGAACTCATCGCCATGTCCGGGCGGATGGCGCGCAGCTTGCGCACCGTGCTCTTGTATTCCATGGCCGTGTAGCCGCGCTTCATGGCCATCAGAATCTTGTCGCTGCCGTGCTGCACCGGCAAATGCAGGTGGCTGACCAGCTTGGGGACCTTGTCGTAGGCGGCGATCAGGCTGGGCGTGAATTCGTTGGGGTGGCTGGTGGTGAAGCGCAGGCGCTCGATGCCCGGAATGTCAGCCACGTATTCCAGCAGCGTCGCAAAGTCGGCCTGCTCGCCTGTGTCGCCCGCAACGCTGGCGTTACTGCTCATTCTGCCGCGCCAGGCGTTGACGTTCTGGCCCAAGAGCGTGATTTCCTTCACGCCCTGGTCGGCCAGTCCGGCCACCTCGACCAGCACGTCTTCGAACGGGCGGTTGATCTCGGTGCCACGGGTGTAGGGCACCACGCAGTAGCTGCAATACTTGTTGCAGCCTTCCATGATGCTCACGAAGGCCGACGCGCCTTCGACCCGGGCGGGTGGCAGGTGGTCGAACTTCTCGATCTCGGGGAAGCTGATGTCCACCTGCGAGCGGTCCTGTGCCTTGCGCGCGGCCAGCAGCTCGGGCAGGCGGTGCAGGGTCTGCGGGCCGAACACCACGTCCACATAGGGTGCGCGCTTGATGATCTCGGCCCCTTCCTGGCTGGCCACGCAGCCACCCACGCCAATCTGCACACCTTTTTTCTTCAGGTGCTTGATGCGCCCCAGGTCGGAGAACACCTTCTCCTGCGCCTTCTCACGCACCGAACAGGTGTTGAACAGGATCAGGTCGGCCTCGTCCACGTTCTGCGTGGTCTCATAGCCCTGGGCGGCGTGCAGCACGTCGAGCATCTTGTCCGAGTCGTACTCGTTCATCTGGCAGCCAAAGGTTTTGATGAATACTTTTTTGCCCATGGTGAGCGCTCCAAGAAAAATGCTATTGAATTTGTAGCTACTGACGCAATATCCACGAGGGCTTAACCCGTATTGCGCTGCAAAGCCCGACCGGTGGCGCGGGCTGACTTACTGCTGGATGTCGGACGACAGCGTGGTGGCGTTGCCCGTGCCGCTGCCGTCCAGGGCCGGGCCGTAGTCGGCTGCGTTGGTCTGTGCTGCAGCCGGTGCGCCGGGCATGCGTTGCTTTGCTTCGGTGGGGTTGAGCAGCCAGACATCGTGCAGCATGCCCTGGGAGTCACGCACGTAGTTGACGACCAGGCTCTTGCCCACCAGTGCGCCGGACATGACCAGCAGATTGTTTTCCGCGCGGATGCGGGCTCCAGGCGACAGGCGGGCGGCACGGCCGTCCAGCAGCACCTCAGGCGGGGCGGTTACCTGCAGGGTGCCGCGCAGGGCGTTGGCCGGGAAGGGGCGTACGCTGTGCTGGGCGCTGGCAGAGAAGGCGAGCCCCATCAGGGTGGCGAGCAGCGCCACGCGACGGCCCGTTGCGCGCAGTGGAGAGGGGTGGTTGCAGCGGTTCATGGTGTGTATCCAGAGGCTGGTTGGGGTGGCGGCATCGTAGCACGCGCCCTGCGTGCCAACAAAAAAGCCACCGGCTTGTGGCAGGTGGCTTTTCGCCAGAAAACTGGTGGTGATAGGTGGATTTGAACCACCGACATCAGCATTATGAATGCTGCGCTCTAACCAACTGAGCTATATCACCGAAGCGCATGATTATAGCCAAAAAATCGGCGATGTTGAACAGCTCCGATTTTTGTGGAGTTTACAAGTGCTTGAACTCGGCCGCGCGCTTGTTGACGAAGGCGTCCATGCCTTCTTTCTGGTCGGCGGTGGCAAACAGCGCGTGGAACAGGCGGCGCTCATACATCAGGCCGTCCGACAGGCTGCTCTCAAAGGCCTTGTTGACAGTCTCCTTGGCGGCCATGGTGGCGATCTGGGAGAAGCCGCAAATCTGCAGCGCGGCGCCCAGCACCTCGTCCATCAGCTTGTCCAGTGGCACCACGCGGCTGACCAAACCGGCGCGCTCGGCCTCGGTGGCGTCCATCATGCGGCCGGTCAGGGCCAGGTCCATGGCCTTGGATTTGCCCACGGCGCGCGGCAGGCGCTGTGTGCCGCCGGCGCCGGGGATGATGCCCAGCTTGATCTCGGGCTGGCCGAAGCGGGCGTTGTCGGCGGCGATGATGAAGTCGCACATCATCGCCAGCTCGCAGCCGCCACCCAGCGCAAAGCCGCTCACTGCCGCGATGACGGGCTTGCGGATGGAGCGGATGGTTTCCCAGTTGCGGGTGATGAAGTCGCCCTTGTAGGCGTCGGCAAAGGTGAACTTGGCCATGGCGGTGATGTCGGCACCGGCGGCAAAGGCCTTTTCGCTGCCGGTGATGACCATGCAGCCAATCGCCGGATCGGCGTCAAAGCTTTTGAGCGCGTGGCCCAGCTCGTCCATCAGCTGGTCGTTCAGCGCATTGAGTGCCTTGGGGCGGTTGAGCGTGATGATGGCGACCTTTTCGCCTTCCACCCGGGTGGTGATGCATTCGTAGTTCATGGTCTCTTTTTGTCGTGGTGTTGAAAGGGTGATTATTGCGAAACCGGTTGCGGCCCCAGCCAGGCGTCGACCTTGGCCGCCTCGCGCACGCTCAGGCGCATCGCGTCCTGGCTGGGCTTGGGCAGCGTCAGCTCCAGGCGTTGCAGGCATTTGTCGCGTGCGATGAGGACGGTGACCTTTTTGGCATTGCCGGCGTACAGCGTGAAGTCGTCCAGCGTGTTCAGGCGCCAGGCGCCGTGGGCGTCGGTGCCCTTGGGCTGCACGGCAATCCATTCGTCGCCGCTGGCAAAACCGGCCTTTTCAGCCGGGCCGCCGCGCAGCACCTGCTGGATGTGCAGGCCGCCGCCTTCCTTGACGCGCAGGCCCAACTGCTGGGCCACCTGGTCGGGCTCCGCGTGGACCTGGATGCCGTGCTGTTCCAGCAGGGCGTTGGTCGGCAGGTCCTTGGTGCTGTGCACCCAGTGCGCCAACTCCGACGCAAACGAGCGGCCCGCCCGTTCGGCCAGCACGGCCAGCAGGTCCTGCTCGGTCATGGGACCGCCCTGGCAGCGGCTCCACAGGCCGCGCATCACGGCGTCCAGCGTGGTCCGCCCTTCAGTGCGCAGTGTCAGGTCCAGGCACAGGGCGACGAGTGAGCCCTTGGTGTAGTAGCTCACCGTGGCGTTGGGGGTGTTCTCGTCCTGGCGGTAGTACTTGATCCAGGCGTCAAAACTGGCCTGGGCCACGCTTTGCACCTTGCGCCCCGGCGTCTGCGCCACGCCATTGAGCGTCTTGGTCAGGAGCTTCAGGTAGTTGGCGTTGTCGATCAGGCCGGCGCGGCGCAGCAGCAGGTCGTCGTAGTAGTTGGTGAAGCCTTCGAAGAACCACAGCAGTTCGGTGTAGTTCTCGGCCCGGTAGTCGTAGGTGGCCAGTTCGGCGGGGCGCAGGCGTTTGACGTTCCAGGTGTGGAAATACTCGTGGCTGATCAGGCCCTGCAGCGTGGTGTAGCCCTCGGGCTGCTTGTGCGTGGTCGGGGCAAGCAGGGTGCGTGGCAGGCGCGGCAGGTCGGCGCGCTTGCAGATCAGCGCAGTGGAGTTCTTGTGTTCCAGCCCGCCATAGCCGTCAGCCACTGCATTCAGCATGAAGACATAGCTTTTGAACGGAATCGGGTCCTGGCCCTCGCCGTTCTTGCGCAGTTTGCTATGTTTTTTGGAGCTAATGTCGCCATGCCAGAAGCGAATTTCTGCCTCGCAGATGGCCTGGGTGTCGGCCAGCAGCTTGGCGCCGTCAAAGCTGGGCGGCGCGCCGGCCACCACAAAGCGGTGCGGGATGCCGCAGGCCGTGAAGCTGCCGCTCCAGAACGGCCCCATCTCCACCGGGCAGTCCACCAGCGTGTCGTAGTTGGTGGCGGTGTAGCTGCCAAAGCCGTGTTTGTTGACCTTGAGCGCATCCAGTCCGGTGGCGACCGACCAGGCTTCCATGCCCGCGCCGGCGACCAGCTCCAGCGTGTGGGCCTGGTCCTGCTGGCCGTCCACCTGCAGGCACAGGCTGGTGCCGTTGAAAAAACCGCGGGTCGCGTCCAGCCACGCGGTGCGCACCGAGTTGTCAAACGCATAGACCTCGTAGCGCACTTCCAGCGGCTGGTCCGGCGTGCAGTCCAGCACCCAGGTGGCCTTGTCCGTCTGCAGCGCCGCCACAGCGCGGCGGCCCTGGCGGGCCTGCAGGTTTTGCAGGTTCTTGGCGAACTCGCGCACCAGGTAGCTGCCCGGAATCCATGCCGGCAGGCGCAGCGTCTGCTGCTGTGCGGGCCGTGGCACGGTCAGGGTGATGGCAAACAGGTGGGCGTGGAGGTCGGCGACCTCAACCCGGTAGTGGATGGCGGGCACGGTGGAACGGCGCATCTCAGCTCTTGGTGCTGTCGGTCAACAGCTTTTCGACCTGTTTGGCGTCAATGGCGCCGGGCACGCGGTTGCCGTCCACAAAGATCAGCGTGGGCGTGCCAGTGATCTTGTGGTTGCGGCCCAGCTCCACATTGCGCGTCAGTGCCGAGGTGTCACATCCTGCGGTAGCCGCAGGGGCGGCCTGGTCGCGCACCATCCAGTCCATCCAGGCCTTGCCCTGGTCCTTGGCGCACCAGATGGCCTTGGACTTCTCGCCGGAGTCGGCACCCAGGATGGGGTAGAGGAACATGTAGACGGTGACGTTGTCGATTTTCTGCAGATCGCGCTCAAAGCGCTTGCAGTAGCCGCAGTTGGGGTCTTCAAACACCGCCAGCTTGCGCTTGCCGTTGCCGCGCACGATGGTGAAGGCATCCTTGAATGGCAGGTCGTCGAACTTGATAGCGGTGAGCTTGGCCACGCGCTCTTCGGTCAGGTTGCGCTTGGCGCGCAGGTCGATCACATTGCCTTCGATCAGGTAGTTGCCCTGGGCGTCGGTGTAATAGATTTCGTGGCCGTTGATGCGCAGCTCATAGACACCGGGGATGGGGGTCTTGCTGACTTCATCGATCGCCCGGATCTGGGGCAACCGCTCGGCGATGGCCTTGCGGATCTGTGCTTCCTGGGCCAGCGCGCTGGCGCCCAGCAGGACCAGGCTGGTACCCAGCAGGGTTTTGAGGAATGTTTTCATGGGTGTTTCTTGCCTTGTGTTGCGGGTTTGCCCAGCACGCCCATGGCACGCCTGGCAACCCAGTGTTTGATCGGTCCGCTTTGCTCAAATCGGTTCATGCCCCAGTTGCGCATGGCCTGCAGCGCGGGATGGGGGTTGGTAAACAACTGCTGCAAGGCATCGTTGGCCTGTCCCATCACCGCAAAGTCGGCCTTGCGCGCACGCTCGTACTGCCGCAGCAGCTTGGGGTCGCCTACGCTGCGCCAATACGGTCGCGCCACCAGCACGCGCACCAGTTCATCCACGTCGGCCAGGCCCACGTTCAGGCCTTGCCCCGCCAAGGGGTGCATGTTGTGGGCGGCATCGCCTGCCAGGACCCAGCCACCAGCGTCTGACGCCCCGCTCCAGCGTTTGGCCACCGCCTGCTGCAGCGGCCAGACCTTGCGGTCTCCGCTCAGCGTCAGCGATCCCAGCACGCCGTGGCTGGCGGCCTCCAGTGCCGCGCAGAATTCCTCGGCCTCCAGGGCCTGCAGTGCTTGTGCGCGCTCCGGAGAGACAGACCACACAATGGCGCACAAGTTCCCCTGGGCACCGCCCAGCGGTAAAAATGCCAGGATTTCACCCTGGTGGAACCACTGGCGGGCGACCTGGCCGTGGGCCTGCGCGCATTGCACCCGCGTGGCCAGGGCCCATTGGCCATAGGGCTTGACGTCCCAGTCCACACCCCATTCCTGGCGGGTGCTGCTGGCGCGGCCTTCGCAGACCACGGTCAGCGCTGCCGCCTGCGGGGTATCCACCACCTCGACCAGCGGCTGGTACCGCACCGCGTCCGCCAGCCGGGCCTCCAGCGCGGGCACATCGACGATCCAGTTCAGCGCTTCGGAGTCGGTCTCGCTGGCGTTGAACGCCACCTGGCCGCCGTCGTCCCCCTGAACCTGCATGGACAGGACCGGCGTGGCGTCCTGCTCATCGGGCCAGCAACGCACCGCCTCCAGCAACTGGCGTGACGCCAGATTGAGTGCATAGGCACGCACGTCGGGTGCGGCCAGGACGGCGGCGGGCGCGGGGGGTGCCACCAGCGCCACACGCAACTGCTTGCCAGCCAGATGCAACGCCAGCGTGCGCCCGACGATGCCGGCGCCCCGGATACAGATATCAAACGGTCTTGTCATCGGAGGATTGTAAAAGCCGGGTTCTCGGGACCGCCGCAGTAGGGTTGGGTGACGCTAGGCGGGGTCGGCCTGGGATTGCAGGGTGGAGGCTTCCGTGGGCAGCGCTTCCAGAAAACGGATGGGCCGGCGGGTATGGGGGGACATGCCTGCCAGCAGGTCCCGCAGGTCATCCAGCACCCGCTCGGCGGGGACCGGGTTCTCGTGCAGCAGCACGCAGGCCGCCTGGAAGTGCAGGGTGACCTCGGGCACCAAACCTGGCAGGGGAATCAGGCCGGACGCAATCAGCTTGACCATGCGCTCGGTGAGTGCTTGCCGGGTAGCAACCCCTTCCATCAGCAGCGCAAACTGCGCCGTGCCCACGCGCCCGGCCGGGTCCACATCGCGCAGGATGCGCTGGATCTTGACCACGGCACGCAGCAGGCACTGCTCGCCGGTGGTGTCGCTGAAGGCTTCGCGAATCTGGTTGTGGTTGACCACCCGCACCATCACCAGGGCCAGCGGCTCGCGGTGGTCGATGGCGCGCTGCACCGCCTCGTTCAGGTGGGTCTGGAAGACCTCGGCGGTCAGCAGGCCAGTCAGCGCGTCCTGCGTGGGCAGGTGGTTGGCGCGCACCACCAGTTCCTTGCGGTCATGGGTGACCTGGCTCAGGGCATACAGCATCATGGGCACGGTGATGGCCACACCCAGCGACGTCAGGTAGCGCAACTCCCAAAGCAGCGGCACTGCGCCCATGGCCTCGCCCACCATGTACATCAGGCCCAGGAACTGGGGCATCAGGGCCAGCATCAGCCAGCGCGCCACCTGGGAGCCGCCGCGCCAGCTCAGGAAGGTGGCAATCAGCCCCACTGCTGTGGCAAACAGCATGAACATGCCGCACACCCGGTCGCCCACAAAACGGTCGACGAAGGCAAACACCAGCACCGATGCGACCGTGCCCCAGCCCACGCTGGACACGAAACGGTCAAAGCGGCGGTAGTGCACGAACAGAGGAAAGACGCTGCGGATGAACAGCAGCGAACAGCCCACCGCCACCACCGGCATCACGCCGGAGGCCAGATTGGCCAGCTCCGGGATTGATCTCCACACAAAGGCATTCAGCACACCGGTGATCTGGCCAATGGTCGCAGCAATCAGCAACCCGAACAGCGAGGCCCAGCCGTCCACCGCGTTGCTGTGCTCCAGGTAGCGCAGCACCGACAGGCCTGCCAGGCTGAGCAGGGCTCCCAGCATCAGGCCCAGGCCCAGCAGCTCAAACTGGCGCTGGCTTTCGCGCTGCTGCCCGGTGGCCAGGCGGATGGGGATGCCGACGTGCTTGAAGTTGCGCACCTGCAGGTAGATGTCCTGTGGCGCGCTGCCCTGGAGCATGAGGTCAAAGTCGGGGTACAGGCCCTGCTGGTACCACTCGCTGTGCGCCAGCGTGTCGCCGGCGCGCTGCACAATCCACAGGCCCGCCGCATTGACCTGGTACAGCGAGACCGCGTCCAGAAAGGGCAGGGGCAGGTTCAGCGTCCAAGATGAATGCGAACTGGCGGTGCGCACCACGCGCAGCTTGATCCACAGCGTGTCGAACTTGTTCAGGGGGAAAGGGCTGAGCGCATTGGACGCAGTGAACTTCACGGCACCACCGGCGACCAGCCCGATGGTGGCGTGCGAGCCTTCGTCAATCCAGGTCTGGATGGGGGTGTTGACCTGCAGGCTGGGGGTCTGGTCGTCCAGCACAATGGCGTCGCCCGGTACCCCGATTGCGGCCCACACGGGGCTGGCACACAGGCACCAAACCACCAGTATCAGGCGCACAAGCAGGGATGGCATACACTTGTCTCCCCCGTTTTTTGAGGTTTTTATGAGTTTGAAGTGTGGCATTGTAGGCCTACCCAACGTGGGTAAATCCACCCTGTTCAACGCCCTGACCAAGGCTGGCATTGCTGCCGAGAACTACCCCTTAGGCTGGACTTTCTGACATTGCCTTTCGGATCAACGACTTCCGGGATTCAATAGACAACGATTGGCAAAATCAGGATAAAGAAGCCACCAACATCAGCAGCACAAGGCCATCCTACGATGGCCTTTGTTGTTTGTGGCGATACTCGGATGGACGCCCTTGGGTGTGTTGTTGGTGTGTGTGCGTTGATCACGCACAGACCATGGTGGCTGCTCCCGGAACCTCGCTTTTGGCATTTATGTCAATGAAGTGAACGAAGGCCGGCATCAGTTGTGTCGAGCCTATACGCCGGTGCCGAGGCCGGTGTCTGGGAATTCGTGTGGAATGCTGAGACGCTGCCGGCACGCTTCTGTAATCCGTGTCAGCAAAGGGATTGGATCAAACGAATGACGACTTTGAGTTGGCCACATCGTCATTGCAAAGACCGATGGAACATCCGGTGGCGGTTGGCTGTCTAGCTGCCATGGGGATGCGTCGTTATAAAAAACAACTCCAATTGCAGGAAATCCTTTGGGCCAATCTGCAGCCTGGGTCTGCGTCCAGGCACTGTTGAGTTTCTTATGAATTTCGGATGCTTGAGAGTTCTCCACCAATCTGGGTGTGTTGAGTTCAATGAATATAAGCAACGGCTCGGCAGTGTCCTTGGCAAGCGCATCGCGCAAGAGGTTGTCGATACCAAAGGACTTTGGGTTCATAACTGCTCTCGACCCAGGGAAACCAAGAATTCCGGGCCTATGTTTGCTCTTTGCCTCGACGGCAAGTCGATGGCCGGTAAATTTATTCGTCGCAAAGAACTCTGGATGTTTCCCAGGTCCGCGCTCGTCCGCGTACTCAAGATCGTACCCAGCGGCAAGCATCATTGCTGCGACGGCAGCTTCAAATCGTGCTCCTTGGAAGCTATTGATGTTACGGATGCGCTTCAGCAGCTTCTTCTGTAGTTCGGCGTTGTGTTCAATGAGGTACAGGTCGTACGCAAGCCTAAACCAAGCATTGGCTGCACCAGTTGCCGCATTGAACAGGCCATCCTGATCTGGAGCTTGTGCCTGCTGAATGGTTGTGAAGATTGTGCGCCATTGGACAACTGGGTGTTGCTCGTCAAGCGGAAGCGTGACTTGATGCGTCCCCCATTCCGATCCCAGTAAAGAGCAAAGATGCTGATTCAAGAAATCGGGGAAAACCTTCCAGGTTGCGCTCCATGCTAATTTCCGTCCGGAGGCGACGACCCTGTGCCCCATGAACTCAATAGCGATCGGACTGCGCACATCGCCATGAGCTACGCGATGCGCGGCCTCTTCACGCTGGCGACGCTGAAATTCAGCAAATACTTGTGGCGGAAGTGCTATTGGCTGTAGGGTGGAGACTGACGAGCCGCCCAATTTTCCATGGCAGTATTTGTACTTTTGACCGCTGCCACAGGGACAAGTTTGATTTCTAGTGGGTCGCACGGCTTTTGCTCCTCCCTATTACAAGTTGCCAGTGTATTGATGGATGCCTCATGCAGGCTCTACCACACGAATTGCCCGCTGAACCTGGGTCAGTGACCAAGCACCACTATGCCCAAGACGTTTAGTTGCGCCACCATCGCGCGCCTGCTCATGCCCTGGGCAGCAAATCCGTTAAGCAAGGGCTGCAGACGCTCCCGGAACGCCTGCGCTGCTGCCTGACGCGCCTCAGTGTGCCTGCGCAGGTTTGATGGCCCAGTAGCCCCAAGCACCACGCCCCGGGCCTTCTCCGCCGCCAGCGCCGCCTTGGTGCGCTCGCTGATCTGATCGCGCTCCCACTCGCTCATGACAGCGTGCATCTGGATCATGACCTTGTTCGCGTTGGGCATGTCGGCGGCAATGAAGTCCACGCCAGTCTCGATCAAGCCACTGACGAAGTGAACATTGCGGGCCAGTCGGTCCAACTTGGCGATCAACAGGGTGGCGCCCGACCGCTCGCACAGCTCCAGGGCTCTGCGCAGTTCTGGGCGCTTTTCGAGTGCGTTGGCAACCGGCCACGGTTTGACCGTAGTATTCGTGTTGAAGGTGTAAAAGGAACTGTGGCCAGTCCAAGGAGGGCTCAATGAGCGACATAGGCGGGAAGTCTGGGCTTAGTCATTACCTATTTGACGATCTTAGCGATGCGTTGAACGTTTGTAAGGTGACGCCGGGCGAATTTGATCTCTTAGTGAAATCCGCCGACGCGGGTGGTACGCACGCCATGTATAAGCTGGGCATGATGTATCGAACGGGGAAGAGTTTTCGTACCCTATTAGTCCCCAAGGACGCAGAAAAATCACATCAGTATTTGTGTTCCGCTGCAGAACAGGGTCATGCATTGGCTGCTTGGCGTATTGGTTCGCGGAAGGACTTCCCGTTATTGCAAGCCGTTCTTTTTGGAGCCAGGGCGCTCAAGGAATTCGTGGCTCATCTGCTTGTCGCATTTCTAACGGGCATTGCTGACATTGCGAGGATTTCGCTTAAATCTGCCGCTTGGCTAATTGGCGTATCGGTTGCTTTTGGGCTCGTGTGGCTGATCTATTCAGGCATTGCTTCTCTTCCAGTCAGCGTGGCGATACTTCTCGGGGCCGTGCTAATTGCAGCTGCAGTGAACAAATGACCAATCATGTGGTCTAGAAACCCCGGCGGCTACGTACGTGGTTCGATTGAAAACTGCGTAGCAACAAGCCGCTGAACCTGCGCCAATGACCATGCCCCGCCACGGGGGGCTTTGATGCCCAAGTCGTTCAATTGCGCCACCATCGCGCGCTGTGTAAGACCCTGCGATTTGAACCCGTTCAGCAAGGGCGCCAAACGGGCGCGGAACGCGCCGGCAGCACTTTGACGTTCCCGGGTATGTCGGTTCAGGTTGGCCGGCCCAGTAGCCCCCAGCACGGCGCCGCGGGCTTTTGCCGCCGCCAGTGCATCACGGGTCCGCTCACTGATGCGCCGTGCCTCATGCTCTGCGAATGCCGCCATGATGTGAATCGTCAACTGGTTCGCTTCTGGCAAGTCACAGGCAAGGAATTTGACTTTGCTCTCCATCAGACCACTGACGAAGTGCACATTTCTGGCGAGTCGATCCAGCTTTGCGATCAACAGGGTGGCACCTGACTTCTTGCATAGGTCAAGGGCAGCACGGAGTTCAGGGCGACGATCAAGCGCGTTGGAGCCTTTGCCAGTTTCAATCTCGACAAACTCTGCCAAGACCGTTTTGGAGCCATCTGCAAGGTATTGCTCCACCGTCCGCCGCTGGGCGTCAAGGCCAAGGCCAGACATTCCCTGCCGGGCAGTGCTGACTCTGAAGTAAAGGACGAAATTGTCTGTCATGGTGCTCTCCGGTTCTTGACTACATATTAGGACGTTCGTCCTGTATGTATCCAGACTGTAGGAGGCCATGAGTGGCAAGGGAAGGAGGGCGTTGTATCGGCGAGGATGTGCCGAAATTCAGCCACGACTGCACCCGGGCGTGCTAAGGACGGCGGGGGGCTGGTGCAGGTCACTCTGCTGCACCTTGCACCCCTTATGCAGGAAGTGTTTAGTTGCTGGCCCTTGGCGCCGTTTTTTTCCACAATTTTCTGGCACAGTGCTTATAGGGCCACGCGCGATGTATGCACTTGGTTTGACTGAGGATCTTTAGGCGGTACAGGGTGATCATGTGGCAAGTAGGGTAGAGACGATTCCAGAAGATTTCTTGCAGCATCTGGAGAAGTCCATTGCAGGTTTTGAGGCGGAGAGTGATCGGCACAAATTTGCGCTCGCCCGAATGGCATGGGTAGGGCTTACCAAGATCAACCAGCACAGCCACTTCCCGGACGCGATGTCCTTTTCGTTCAAAGAACTGGATGCGGCGTTCGGGCGATCCAAGTTCAAAGAAGTCAATTTACGCCTGGACTTATTCACATTCACACCGAATTGGTCTAAGGATGACTCCTACACCCGGGGATACATGTTTTCCGGGCGCGCACGGGAGGCCATTCAGGACTATTTGGACAGTCGGTCAGGCACGGTCTTAACGAGGCTCATCATGGCCGACGGAAAGGCTCTCAAAAAAGTACCCGCCGGTGTCGCATCCAAAGACAAGAGTGGAGTCACAACACGAGCATGGGTAAATGCCAGATCATTAGATCGCGTGGCAGTGAACCTTACTGCCATTGATCGGCTCAAACGCGAGCTCTCTGGGGCCTGCGAAACGCACAGATCGGAAGAAGTGGCGCTTGGGCGATCTGATACGCCAGAAACGGCGGCTATAGAGCGTACCGTTGCCATGATCAGCAAAATTCAATTGCTGTCCCGGACCGACGTTTGCGGCGTGGGTGTCATGGCGCACCACTACGAAGAAGCACAAAGCGGCAGACTGTACCCGGTCGGGATCAGTCTGGCATCTGCGCAGTCTGTGGTGAAGGATGCGGCATTGGAAGGCCACTGGGAGTACGACATTTCCAATTGCCACTTTGCAATTGCATCGCAAATGGCGTCGAAGCATGGCTATGAGTGCGTTGCCATTACCAACTACCTGCGCAACAAAGATTCTGTGCGGCTTGAAATTTCCAAAGGTGCGGGCATCAACAAGGAGCAGGCAAAGAAGTGCCTTCTGGCGTTGTTGTATGGTGCAAGGGCATCGAAATGGAAGGACACAGCTATTGCCCGGGAGATTGGCGAAGCCGCCACCGAAAGGTTGGTTGCTGTTCCGGAGTTCAAGGCACTGATGGTCGAGATACGCGGTGCCAGGGAGTGGATCTTGTCCAAATGTGAGCGGACTGCCCGTGGTTTCGTGAGGAATGCTTTTGGTAAGTCGATTTCCGACGCCGCAACGATGGAGCAGCAGTTCGCCCACCTGCTTCAAGGTGTCGAAGCCAAAGCATTGCAAGCCGCCATAAATGCGTATCCCGACGACATTGTGTTGGTCCAGCACGATGGATTCGTTTCAAGAAGGCGACTCGATCTGGCTGACCTGGGCGAAGTGATACGGGCAGCTACTGGGTACTCCCTTGCGTTGAAAGAGGAGTGCCTGGAGGCTAGGTCAGAGGACTACTTTGCTACCCATTTGTAGCCCTTCATTCCAAAACGGGAAATTGACTCCTTCAGAGGGGAAATCATCAATTCCGGGCGTGCTCTTGCAAGTTAATGGGTAATGCCGTCCTGTTGCTTGTTACCTGTTACTCCTACATCTCCGATTCCAGGGGTTTTCGCCGGTGGGTAGCGTTCTTGGTACGGTAGGGGGGGGCTGCTTTTTTGCTTATATTGACACCCAGAACACTGGCAGGCAAAGTCCTTGAATGAAGGCTGGCTTGGCTGGCCTGTGAAGCCCCTGGCGAAGAGCTTCCGGGGGACATAACAAGAAGAACATCAGGAGAGCAAATGGGATGCAGAGCAGAATTTTCGGACAAACACCTGAAGATGTTGATGACGATCTTCCGGGAGGCGGGTGAAATACCATTGGCTGAGCTTGATCTGCCAGTGGAGGAACTGGAATTCGATCATGACTCAGACATACCCGCCTTCTCGGCAGCCCCGGGCGTCAGTGCAGGCACTGCACCTGTGACGGACTCGCTGCCTGCCTGCGGTACGCACCCTATCTGCATCCGTCTTCCCGTGTGGGTCATCCGGGCTTTCAAAGCCGAAGCAGCCAAGTGTGGTGGCAACTACCAGACTTTGATGATCAGGGAGTTGGCGGCTGTTGCCCGAAAACTGAAGTAGGCGCGGCGGGCTGGTGAAGGGCTTGCTTGTATAAAACGATTACCGTTTGGATCAAATGTATATACGTCCCGGCGCTGTTCAGATGAGTCCACTCGGCAGCGCACAGCCCCCGTTAACCATTGTAGGAAGCCTAGCCGTTTTCCTATCTGGAAATTAGGCAAACAGTCGAGCGATGTTCGCGTCGGCTCTCTTGGCAAGATCTTTGATGGATACGTAATCCCCGTTCTTTGGGTCTTTCCAGAGCTGATTCGTTTTTGCGCCAGCAGACAAAAGTCTCCTGACACTGTCAAGATCATTGCGATGAATCGCGCTCATCAAGGGTGTGCGTCCATCTGACCCAAAGGAATTTAGCGCCACACCAGACTGGTCGGCCAGCGCAGCCTGTATAGATGCTTGGTAAGCAGCATCCTGTGCTTTTGCTGCTTCTTGGCGACGTAACTCGTCAATCGTGGTCTGATCACCCTCACTCAAAATTGGAGATGCAGTCGCCAGTCCAATTGGAGTTTCTGTGCTCTGCGACACAGCGGCTGCAGGAGGTAGATCGCGTTGACAAAAGCGACATATCACAGCTTCGCGCTTCACCACCTCAGCACAAAAAGGACACTTGCGCTCGCCGGCATCGGTTTCAAAAGATCGCTGGACTTCTTTTTCGGCGGGAACTGCCGCTATAGCGATCAATGCCATAAAACTGAACAAAAAACCAAGCCAAAACCAGCTGCCGGTATCCCTATTCTTCTGGCCGGCAATATAAGAACAGAACCAACCGATTGCCAATGCTTGCCCAACAATAACTATCCACACCATTCCCATCTGTCCACTCCCTAGTCATCTGTAAATATCGCCAATATTGGCGTCCTAGGATGTTACCCAAGCAGTGATGAAAACCGCATGGTGCAAGAAACTCGCCCTCACATCAAAGCGACAACAGCTGGAGCCAGTTTCGCCAGCGATGTTGTTGCCTTTTATGTGGCGTCGGCTGCTCCGAATACACTAACCGAATGACTCTTCGATTTGACTGGAAGTTTTGGACTGTGTTGCTTGTTACGGTGGCGAGCGCCGCGATTCCGGTGTGGCTCTGGAGAGCCGAGCTTGCCTCTAGATCACTTCACTTTCGGCAGATTTCCCAAACATCACTTCAACCGCCAGATACAGCGAAGGCATTGGAGTTAACGGTTGCAGTTGCTGGAGTTGAACTGCAGACCCCATACCTAACGGTGTTTGAACTCATCAACGACGGCGCAAAGCCGATTTCTTCTGCCGACTTTGAGTCGCCAATTGAAATGGTTGCCACGAATAAGGCCGGTATCGTGCGGGCAATAGTCACCGAAACCAACCCTCCAAACCTTGCGCCATCTGTGTCTGTTGAAGATGGAAGGCTAAAGCTCAAGCCAATGCTGATAAACCCAGGTGATTCAATGACGATGGCACTGCTAACTAAGGGCGAGGCTCCCAGTTTTCGTCCACAGGCTCGTATAGCTGGGGTTCAGTCTGTGCCACTGGTTGAAGAAGTGAAGAAGTCGCTCTCAGTCACTGCCATGTTTCTTTTTTTGGCCGCTGGTTCGCTATTTGCGATCATCGCGAACATGGCCTACTCCGGGACGCCGTCAACTGAAATTCAGCTGCGGCCACGTGCGACTTTTTTGGTATTCATTATGGCGGCGCAAGGTGCTGCTATGTGTTTGTTGGTTGTGTTTCAAGGTATGGGAGTTGACGGTGTTTGGCCAGTAATCGTGGCAATGATTGCGCTCACGGCGATAACTGCGCCCATCTCAAATTGGCTGAACCGGGCAGTGCCTGTGTCAACCGCGCTGTAAGCTCCGTTCAATTAGAGTATTTTGAATCTGCGTCAACGAAGCGGCCATGTCATCTGATTCCAACTGGACATAGTGCCGATGCAGTACATCCCCCTTGGGCGCGGTGTGGTTCAGAATCCGCCGCAATACAGCATCTCCAAGCCCCAGCTTCTCCCCGACAGTCGCCACCAACTTGCGCAGGTCATGCAGCATGAACCGTGGCGCCCCCGCCCGGATGGCCATGTTCGACAGGTGCTCCGCGCTGACCCCAGCAAACAGTTCGTCACCCGGGTTGAGCCCTTCACACCGACGTTCCAGAATCTCCCGCATCAGCGGTGTGATGGGCAGGGAGTGGGGCTTGCCGTTCTTGGTCATAGGAATGCTCAGGACGCCGCCAGACAGGTCAATCTGCTTTCGGGTCAACTCCCTACATTCATTGCGCCTCAAGCCCGTATAGAGCGTTAAAAGCAGGAAGTCACGCTGCTTCTCGCCCAGCGTGTCCACCGCCGCTTTCCATGCTGGCAAATCGGCCTCCTGCAGCACCCGGGCGCGGGGCTGGGATCGTTCAGGCATCAACCCTGCCGCGGCCAGCCTATTGAACGGGGATTCCAGCGACAGCCCATGCACCGCGTTGATGTACTTGATCAGCGCCGAGACTATGCCGCGGCCCACCTCCACTAGGGCATTGCCCTTGCTTTGGGCAAACGCGTGGCAGTGCTCGGTAAAGGCCGTACCGCCCAAATCCAGCACAGAGTGATCCAGCCACTCGCCGAAGTGTGTGCGCATGAGCGAGTCATACCGTTTCTGGCTGGACGCCTTGATGCCCTTGGCCGTGCAATAGGCACCCAAGGCGTCCCGGACCGTTGGTAGAGCATCCCCCACCGTCTTGCCGGGTCGCCTGCCTGCCCGGCACTCCCGCAAGACCTCCAATGCCTTTGCCCGGGCTTCGTCCACGCTCATCAGGGGCCAATACCCCAGGGTCATGCGGAACTGCTTGCCAGCCACGCTGGTGGCGATTCTGAACGTCCGCTTCCTCGCGTTCATGCGCACACAGAACCCGCAAAGCACCCGGTCGCGCAGCAGGCGCCCGTCGGTCGCGGTGCTCCGACGGAGCAAGGATTCGCTAATAAGTACAATTGGCATCAGTTTCCCCCAGGCAAAACGAGGACAAATTCCTCAAAAATCGGAGCTAACCACGCCCGGTTCGCAGTTTTTTGCTGTCCGGTCGCGCATGTGCAGGTCGGGCACTTCAACGATGCCCACATTGGGCTCGATGGTGCAAAGGGGGTTGATTCAAAAGGAAATTTCATGAGTTTGAAGTGCGGCATCGTTGGCCTGCCCAATGTCGGTAAATCCACCCTGTTCAACGCCCTGACCAAGGCTGGCATTGCTGCCGAGAACTACCCCTTTTGCACCATCGAGCCCAATGTGGGTATCGTCGAGGTGCCCGATCCGCGCATGGCCCAGCTGGCCGAGATCGTCAAGCCCGAGCGCATGGTGCCCGCGGTGGTGGAGTTTGTCGACATCGCCGGCCTGGTGGCCGGAGCCAGCACTGGTGAAGGCCTGGGCAACAAGTTCCTGGCCCACATCCGCGAGACCGACGCCACCATCAATGTTGTGCGCTGCTTTGAAGACGACAACGTGATCCACGTGGCCGGCAAGGTGGACCCGATTGCCGACATCGAAGTCATCCAGACCGAACTCTGTCTGGCCGACCTGGCTGCCGTGGAAAAGGCCCTGCACCGTGTCACCAAGACGGCGCGTTCGGGCGACAAGGAATCCATCAAGCTGGTGGCCATTCTGGAGAAGTGCCAGGCCGCGCTGAACGAAGCCAAGCCGGTGCGCACCATCGAATTCAGTAAGGAAGAACAGCCCCTGCTGCAACAGTTCTTTCTTATCACCGCCAAGCCCGCAATGTTCGTGGCCAATGTGGCTGAAGATGGTTTCGAGAACAACCCGCTGCTGGACCGCCTGACCGCGTTTGCCACCGCGCAGAACGCGCCCGTGGTAGCGATCTGCGCCAAGCTCGAAGCCGAGATGAGCGAAATGAGCGACGAAGACCGCCAGATGTTCCTGGAAGAACTGGGCCAGACCGAACCCGGCCTGAACCGCCTGATCCGCTCGGCCTACAAGCTGTTGGGTCTGCAGACCTACTTCACCGCTGGCGTGAAGGAAGTGCGCGCCTGGACCATCCATGTGGGCGACACCGGACCGCAGGCGGCCGGCGTGATCCACACCGACTTCGAGAAGGGCTACATCCGCGCCCAGACCATCGCCTTTGAAGACTTCATCACCTACAAGGGTGAGCAGGGTGCCAAGGACGCCGGCAAGATGCGCGCCGAAGGCAAGGAATACGTCGTCAAGGATGGCGACGTGATGAACTTCCTGTTCAGCTCCTAGCCAAGTGGGTTTTGGTCAAATCGGGTGATAGCCCTCGTCAGTTCTGATTGAGATGCTATCTATTTCGTAGCACTATTGGCGCTGCCCATTGCGGCGCCCCAAAGCAGGGACGACTTTGCTTTGCGCAGTTCATCGGGGACGGCCCCACAACGCGGTGGAGTGTGTATGAACTGGTTGATTCTTTTCATTGCAGGGTTGCTGGAAGTCTGCTGGGCCGTCGGCTTGAAGTACACCGAAGGATTCAGCCGCCTGTGGCCATCCGTTGCGACACTGGCCGCGATGGCCCTCAGCGTCGCCCTGCTCGGCTGGGCCATGCGCGCCCTGCCGGTGGGCACGGCCTATGCGGTCTGGGTTGGCATCGGGGCGGTGGGCACGGCGCTGGCGGGCATGGTCCTGTTTGGGGAGCCGGCATCCGCTGCGCGCCTGGTCAGCCTGGGCCTGGTGGTGGCGGGTATTGTGGGGTTGAAGTTGTCGTCTGCGGCCTAGCATGAAGCCGCGCGCCCTCACCAGAGCTTTATCAGTCCGGTCAGCGCCGCCGTCATCGTCACATAGCGCGCAAATTTGCCAATTGCCATGTAGACCAGGCAGGGCCAGAACGGCAGTTTGAGCCAGCCGGCCACCGCGCACAGCGGGTCGCCCACGCCGGGCAGCCAGGCCAGCAGGCAGGCCTTGGGGCCGAGCTTTTCCAGCCAGGCCAGCGCCTTGGTGTGGTTGGACGAGTGGCGGTATTTGTCCACCGCCTTGTGGGCGCCATAGCCCATCCACCAATCCACGGCGCCACCCAGCGTATTGCCGGCGGTGGCCACCAGTACGACCGGCCAGAACTGGTCCGGGTTGAGCTGGACCAGGCCAAACACCACCGGCTCCGAGCCCAGTGGCAGCAGCGTGGCCGAAATGAAAGACACCAGAAAGACGGTGCTCAGGCTGTACTGTGGCAGGGACAGCAAGGCAAGCAGTTGGTTGATCCAGTCGGGCATGGGTGCAGTGTAGGTTTTTTCACGGCATTTCAATTGCTGAAATTTTGAGCAGTTAGAATGGGGCCCGGCTCTCGCTGCGGCGACCCCACCCACCCCCACATTCCAAGACCAGCTACTTATGCAGATCGGCCATTTCGCGTTGGCGAATCCCCTATTTGTCGCACCCATGGCGGGCGTGACGGACCGGCCGTTCCGCCAGCTGTGCAAGCGCCTGGGGGCGGGCTATGCGGTCAGCGAAATGGTCACATCCCGGCGCGATCTGTGGGACAGCCTGAAGACCTCACGCCGTGCAAACCATGCTGGCGAGCCCGGCCCGATTGCCGTGCAGATTGCCGGCACCGACGCACAGATGATGGCCGACGCCGCCGTCTACAACATCGAGCGCGGCGCGCAGATCATCGACATCAACATGGGCTGCCCGGCCAAGAAGGTCTGCAACAAGTGGGCCGGCTCGGCCCTGATGCAGGACGAGGCGCTGGCGCTGTCGATTGCCCAGGCGGTGGTGGACGCCTGTGCCCCACGCAACGTGCCGGTCACGCTGAAGATGCGCACCGGCTGGTGCCAGGCGCACAAGAATGCCGTCACGCTGGCGCGCGCCTTTGAGTCAGCTGGCGTGCAGATGCTGGCCGTGCATGGCCGCACGCGCGAGCAGGGCTACAAGGGCGAGGCCGAGTACGACACGATTCGCCAGGTCAAGGCCGCAGTCAAAATTCCGGTGGTGGCCAATGGCGACATCACCTCGCCCGAGAAGGCGCGAGCCGTGCTGCAGGCCACCGGGGCGGACGCCATCATGATCGGTCGCGCGGCCCAGGGCCGACCGTGGATCTTCCGCGAGATCGGGCACTTTCTGGCCACCGGAGAGCAACTGGCGCCGCCGCTGGTCAGTGAGGTCAAGCGCCTGCTGGTGGAGCACCTGCACGACCACTACAGCCTGTATGACGAATTCATCGGCGTGCGCTCGGCGCGCAAGCACATTGCCTGGTATGTGCGCGCGCTACCCGGTGGCGAGGCGTTTCGCGCCCACATGAACACGCTGGAATCCAGTGGCGAGCAGGTTGCCGCGGTGGAACGGTATCTGGATGGTTTGAATGAAAAAATGGACCGCATTCCCGCCTGGGAAGCGACGGCCGATGTGAGAGGACACAACAATATGACGACGATGGAATGTGCGCTATGAGCAAGAAGCTCATTGAAGACTGTGTGCGCACCAGCCTGGAAGGCTATTTCCGGGACCTGCGTGGAACCGAACCCGACAGCATGCACGACATGCTGGTGCGAGCGGTGGAGAAACCCCTGTTGGAAGTGGTGATGGCCCAGGCCGACCACAACCAGTCCAAGGCCGCGCAATGGCTGGGCCTGAACCGCAACACCCTGCGCAAAAAGCTGCTGGAACACAAACTGATTGACTGAGCGTCTGGCAGGCCACTGTGGTCTGCCGCACCACGCAAGCGCCCCCTTTGACATTTTCTTAACTTCCCCCCCTCCCATCATGCAAGCACTGCTTTCCGTCTCGGACAAATCCGGCATCGTCGAACTCGCGCAACAACTGCACGCCCAGGGCGTCAAGCTGCTCTCCACCGGCGGCACCGCCAAGCTGCTGGCCGAGAAGGGTCTGCCGGTCACCGAAGTGGCGGAGATGACGGGCTTCCCCGAAATGTTGGACGGCCGCGTCAAGACCCTGCACCCGCGCGTGCACGGCGGCCTGCTGGCGCGCCGCGATGTGCCCGCGCACATGGCCGCGTTGAAGGAACACGCCATCGGCACCATCGACTTCCTTGTGGTGAACCTGTATCCGTTTGAAGCCACCGTGGCCAAGGCCGGCTGTACGCTGGAAGACGCCATCGAGAACATCGACATCGGTGGTCCCGCCATGGTGCGCAGCGCCGCCAAGAACTGGAAGGATGTGGCGGTGCTGACCGATGCGTCGCAATACGCCACCGTGATTGCCGAACTCAAGGCCAACGGTCAGGTCTCGCGCAAGACCAAGTTCGCCCTGGGCGTGGCCGCGTTCAACCGCATCAGCCAGTACGACGGCGCCATCAGCGACTACCTCTCGGCCGTGCAAGTCGGTGAGGACGCACCGGCGGACGCCGAAGCCCCCAAGCTGGACCTGTTCCCCGGCCAGAGCAATGGCCGCTTCATCAAGGTGCAGGATCTTCGCTACGGCGAGAACTCGCACCAGAGCGCCGCGCTGTACCGCGACTTGGCTCCCGCGCCCGGCTCGCTGGTCACCGCCAAGCAGTTGCAGGGCAAGGAACTGTCTTACAACAACATCGCCGACGCCGATGCGGCCTGGGAGTGTGTGAAGAGCTTCACGAACACACCGGCCTGCGTCATCGTCAAGCACGCCAATCCTTGCGGCGTGGCCGTGGGCGCCAACGCGCTGGAGGTCTACAGCAAGGCCTTCCAGACCGACCCCACCAGCGCGTTTGGCGGCATCATCGCCCTGAACTGCGAACTGGACGAGGCCGCAGCCCAGCAGATCTCCAAGCAGTTTGTCGAAGTGCTGATGGCCCCCAGCTTCACGCCGGCGGCGCTGGAGGTGTTCAAGACCAAGGTCAATGTGCGCATTCTCCAGATCGCATTGCCCAAGGGTGGATCGAGCGATTGGGACAATGGCCGCAACGCCATGGACATGAAGCGCATCGGCTCGGGTATCCTGCTGCAGACTGCCGACAACCACGAGCTGACGCTGGCCGACCTGAAGGTGGTGACCACCAAGCAGCCGACCCAGGACGAGCTGAGCGACCTGCTGTTTGCCTGGAACGTGGCCAAGTTCGTCAAGTCCAACGCCATTGTCTTCTGCAAGGGCGGCATGACCATGGGCGTGGGCGCAGGCCAGATGAGCCGTTTGGACTCTGCGCGCATTGCATCCATCAAGGCCGGTCATGCCAACCTGAGCCTGCAAGGCACGGTGGTGGCCAGCGACGCCTTCTTCCCGTTCCGTGACGGCTTGGACGTGGTGGTGGACCACGGTGCGACCTGCATCATCCAGCCCGGCGGTTCCATGCGAGACCAGGAAGTGATAGCCGCCGCCGACGAGCGCGGCGTCGCGATGGTATTCTCTGGCGTACGCCACTTCCGCCACTAGGCCATCGCACCCCAATGCAAAAGCCACCCGCGGGTGGCTTTTTCTGTTTTGTGGGCGTAGCCCTCGTCGATTCTGCGTGTAAAGCTATCGAATTTATAGCGATTTGAAAATATCCTGGGCGGCGGAGATGGTGGCGGCAATGTCGTCATCACTGTGCGCGGCGCTCATGAAGCCGGCTTCATACAGCGCCGGGGCAAAGTACACGCCGCGGTCCAGCATGCCGTGGAACAGGGTGTTGAAGCGCTTGTTGTCGGTGGTCATGACCTTGGCGTAGTTCTGCGGCAGGGAATCGAACAGGAAGAAGCCGAACATGCCACCCTCGGAGTCCACGCTGAACGGGACACCAGCCGCGTCGGCCGCGCCTTTGAGGCCAGCCATCAGCTTCTGGGTCTTGACGGACAGGGCTTCGTAGAAGCCGGGCTTCCTGATCTCGCGCAGTGTGGCCAGGCCGCAGGCGGTGGCGATGGGGTTGCCCGACAGGGTGCCGGCCTGGTAGACCGGGCCCAAGGGTGCCATCATTTCCATGACGGCGCGCTTGGCGCCGAAGGCCGCCAGCGGCATGCCGCCGCCGATGACCTTGCCCATGACGGTGATGTCCGGCGCGAAACCGGGGATGGATTTGGCGTACACACTTTGGGCGCTGCCCAGGGCCACGCGAAAACCGGTCATGACCTCGTCCATGATCAGCAGGGCGCCGTGCTTGGTGCACAGCTCACGGCAGCGCTGCATGAAGGGGACGGATGCGCGCACAAAGTTCATGTTGCCGGCAATCGGCTCGATGATCAGGCAGGCCAGGTCCTTGCCGTGCAGGGCGAAGGCCTCTTCCAGCTGGGCCACGTTGTTGTACTCCAGCACCAGGGTGTGTTGCACCACCTCGTTGGGCACGCCGGCGCTGGTGGGGTTGCCAAAGGTGGCCAGGCCGGAGCCGGCTTTGACCAGCAGGGCGTCGGCGTGGCCGTGGTAGCAGCCTTCAAATTTGAGGATCTTGGTGCGGCCGGTGGCGCCACGCGCCAGGCGGATGGCGCTCATGCCGGCTTCGGTGCCGCTGCTCACCAGGCGCACCATGTCCATGCTGGGCACCAAGCTCAGGATTTCCTCGGCCAGTTCCACTTCACGCTCGGTCGGCGCGCCGAAGGAGAAGCCTTCCAGGCAGGCCTTTTGCACGGCTTCGACGACGGCGGGGTGGCCATGGCCCAGGATCATCGGGCCCCAGGAGCCGATGTAATCAATGTACTGCTTGCCGTTGGCATCCCAGAAATGGGCGCCTTGCGCGCGGGACACGAAGCGTGGCGTGCCGCCCACGGCCTTGAAGGCGCGCACGGGGGAGTTGACGCCGCCGGGGATGACCTTTTGGGCGCGTTGGAACAGTTGCAGGTTGCGGTCAGTGTCGGGTGTCATTGGGTGAGATTTCAAAGGAGGATTCTTGGGACTCTTCGTCGTCGGGCTCGGGGTGGGCCCAGAACAGGCGGTCGGGCAGCACGTTGCCCATGCCGGGGCGGAAGCCGCTTTCCAGGCAGCGGTCCAGATAACTCAGGGCTTCGTCGGTGGCCTCCGACAGCTCGGTTCCACTGGCAATCAGGGCCGCCAGGGCGGCCGACAGGGTGTCGCCGGCGCCGGAAAACACGGCCTCGAAGCGTTCGAACTTGTTGCTGCACAGCACCGATGTGGGGCTGCACAGCGCGTTCTCGATGAACTGGTCGGGCAGGGGGATGCCAGTTACCAAGGTATAGGGCACACCGAACGCATTGGCGGCGCGGGCAATGTCGCGTGCGGTCGGGCTACGGTCGGAGCTCCAGTCCGGCAGCAGCCAGCGCGAAAGGGTGCTGTGGTTTCCAACCAACACGGTGGTCAGCGGCAGCAGCAGCTCGGTGTGCGCATCCTGGTATTGGTCAATCTGATCGTCCTGCCACCACGACAGATCGGGCATGTAGGCCACCAGCGGGATGTCGGCATAGTCGGAGGCCAGTTCGGCGATGCCACTGAGGTTCTCGGGAGAGCCGACAAACCCCACCTTGATGACCTGTACCGGCACGTCTTCCAGTATGGCACGGGCCTGTTCGGTCACAGCCTCGTCATCCATGCAGAAGTGGTCGTATACCTCGGCGGTGTCGCGGGCGTAGGCGCCCGTGATGATGGGAAGTGCGTGTGCGCCAACCGAGGCAATGGCCGTGATGTCCGCCGTGATGCCGCCGGCGCCACTGGGGTCGTTGGCATTGAAGACCATGACACAACCGATGGGCCCGTCTTCCTCGGTTTCGATCTCGATGGTGGTATCTGGAAGAGCCGACATGGATGAGCCTGTCTTAGGGTTTGTCATCAGACAGAATGGCGAAGTTTGCGCGCGCTAGCGGCGTTTTGCCGATGCTGCTTCTATACAATCCTTGCATTCTATTCGAAGGCCCTTTAAGCTGTGAGCGATACTAAAACATGGATGTGCCTGATTTGCGGCTGGATCTATGACGAGGCGGTGGGAGCCGTCGAACATGGCATTGCGCCAGGCACCCGTTGGGCCGATGTGCCGATGAATTGGACGTGTCCGGAGTGCGGTGCACGCAAAGAAGATTTTGAAATGGTTCAGATTTGAATGGCTAACCGTCCACACATGATCAGGAGCAATGCCTTTTGAGTACCGCAGCATCCAGTGTCAGAGTTCTGGTCATTGACGACAGCAATACGATTCGCCGCAGTGCGGAAATCTTCCTCAAACAGGGTGGCCATGATGTGATGCTGGCCGAGGATGGGTTTGATGCGCTGGCCAAGGTCAATGACTACCAGCCGCAACTGATCTTTTGCGACATCCTGATGCCCCGCCTGGATGGCTACCAGACCTGCGCCATCATCAAACGCAATGCGAAATATTCCGGTGTCCCGGTGGTGATGTTATCGTCCAAGGACGGTGTCTTTGACAAGGCACGTGGCCGTATGGTGGGCGCACAGGACTATCTCACCAAGCCGTTCACCAAAGATCAGTTGCTGCAGGCCGTGCGGCAATTCGGAGCAGTTGTGCAAGGAGCTAATTGATGGCAATAAATAAAGTACTCATCGTTGACGATTCAAAAACCGAGATCATGTTTCTGACAGATCTGCTGCAGAAGAACGGCTATGTGGTGCGTTCGGCAGAGAACGCCGACGAAGCCTTCAAGCGCCTCACGGAAGAAAAGCCTGACCTGATCCTGATGGACGTCGTGATGCCGGGACAGAATGGTTTCCAGTTGACCCGCGCCATCAACCGCACCCCCGAGTACACCGAGATTCCCATTTTCATCTGCACCAGCAAGAATCTGGAGACCGACCGTGTGTGGGGCATGCGCCAGGGCGCCAAGGACTACATCACCAAGCCGGTGGACCCCGCTGAGCTGTTTGCCAAAATCAAGGCCCTGGGTTGATTCTGCGATCTCATGGCCAATCGCGAAGCACTCAGAGAACTCCAGGCTCGACTCGCTAGTCGTTTGCAGGCAGCCCGTTCGGAGGGCGTGTCCGTGGCGTGGCTGGCTGTTCGGGTTGGTGGAAGGAACCTGCTGTTCCCCTTGGGCCAGTCGGGAGAGATTTTCCCGTTGGCCAATCTCCAGGCGGTTCCCTACGCGCGCGAATGGTTTCGTGGCGTGCTCAATATCCGGGGCGGCTTGTACGGCGTGGTGGATCTGGCTGCGTTCATTGCGACCGACACCGGTACCCCGCGGTTGGAACCCGCTTCCCAGGATCCCAGCGTTGTCACCCTGAATTCTGCGCTGGAGGTGAATTGCGCATTGCAGGTTGATGGTTTGCTGGGCCTGCGCGGTGTGGAGGCCTTTGCATCCTCGTCGCCTGCCGACCCGGGGGCGCCAGCCTATTTCGGCAACCAGTTTCTGGATTCTTCGGGCGAGCAGTGGCAGGAAATTGACTTGCGCATCTTGTCCCAAACCCCTCAATTCTTGAGTATCAGCGCTTAGAACATCCGTAAGGTTTCACCATGTCCGTCGTCGATCAACTGAAAAATCTCTTCGCTAAAAAGCCATCCGAGTCCGAGCTGGATTCGCGGTTGAGTCTGGCCATGCCAGATGACTCTTCGGGTATCGTGGGTGGAGAAACGGTCCAGGAGGCAGAGTCTCCGGTGGCTGCGCAACGCGGCGCGCCCATGCGCGAGGCTGAGAACGTGGACCAGCCCCAAGCGCTTGCGGGTGATCTGGTGGCCATTCCCGGCCTGGGCAGTCGCACGGTGGTGCAACAACAGCGCACGCTGTTCGCACTGCTCGGAGCGTCGTTGCTGTTGCTGGTGGGTGTCGGTGTCTATGCGCTGAACCAGTCGGATAAGGTGGCCCAGCAGCTGGGTGCAACCGGTCAGGCGCTGATGCAGTCGCAGCGATTGGCCAAGTCAGTTTCGCAGGCCGTGGTGGGCAGTGCCCAGGCTTTTCCTGACGTGTCGGACAGCGCTGGTATTTTGTCCAAGACGACGCGTGGTCTACAGGACGGAGACGATGAGCTGCACTTGAAGGCTTTGGGGGATGCCTACGTCCACGAGCTGGAAAAGATCATGCCGCTGGTAGACCGCGCGGAGAAGAGCGCCAAGGCGGTGATGGGGCAGCAGAAAATCCTGACCCAAATTGGTTCGGCGCTGCGCCTGATCAACCGCCAGTCCTCTGATTTGCTGGAAATTGCCGAAGCCATTCTGGCTATGAAGCTGCAGCAGAACGCGCCGTCGGTGGAGATCTCTGCCGTGGGACAGTTGGTGATGTTGACCCAGCGTATCGGCAAATCGTCCAACGAGTTCCTGACCGCAGAAGGCGTGAGCCCCGAGGCCGTGTTCCTGCTGGGCAAGGATTTGAATACTTTCAAGGAAATTTCCCAGGGCCTGTTGACCGGTAGCGCAGAGCTGCGCTTGTCGGCCTCCAAGGATCCGGCTACACGCGAGCAACTGGATGCATTGATCAAGATGTACGAAGAAACGCGGGTTCAGGCCAGTGCGATTCTGGGTAATCTGCAAGGCCTGGTGTCGGCCCGTGAGGCGCAGGATGCCATCATTGCAGACAGCGAACCGCTGCGCCGCAATCTGGAAGAAGTGCAGACCGAGTTGCAGGCGCAGACCGGTATCGGTGGTGGCGCCTTGCTGGTTCTGGTCTTGGCCGCACTCTTTGCGTTGACTTGTGCCGGTGGCCTGTCCTATGTGCAGTTGCAGGACAGCCGTCGCCGCCAGATCGTTGCGGAAGACCAGCGGATCGAAGCCGAGCGCCAGGAGCATGAAGCCAAACGCGTCAACGATGCCAATCAGGCCGCTATTTTGCGTTTGATGAATGAGTTGCAGACAGTGGCTGAAGGAGATTTGACCCAGGAAGCCACGGTGACCGAGGACATTACCGGTGCGATTGCCGACTCGGTGAACTACACGGTGGAGGAGTTACGCTCCCTGGTGTCCAACGTGCAGAACACGGCTGCCCGGGTGGCGCAGACAACTGCTGACGTGGATGCCACTTCCACCGAACTGCTGGCCGCCTCCAATGAGCAGCTGCATGAAATTCGCGAGACCGGTCGCTCCGTTGTGGATATGGCCGGCCGCATTAACGAAGTGTCCGCACAGGCGCAGGAATCGGCAACCGTTGCGCGCCAGTCGCTGCAGGCCGCAGAGTCGGGTCTGAAGGCGGTGCAGGACGCCATCGGTGGTATGAACTCCATCCGTGACCAGATCCAGGAAACTTCCAAGCGCATCAAACGCCTGGGCGAGTCGTCGCAGGAGATTGGTGAAATTACCGAACTGATCTCGGACATTACCGAGCAGACCAACGTTCTGGCCTTGAATGCTGCCATTCAGGCGGCAAGCGCCGGTGAAGCGGGACGCGGCTTCTCCGTGGTTGCGGAAGAGGTGCAGCGACTGGCGGAGCGCTCCGCAGATGCTACGCGCCAGATCTCGGCGCTGGTGAAGGCGATTCAGACCGACACGCAGGATGCTATCGGCGCTATGGAACGTTCCACCCAGGGTGTGGTGGCCGGTGCCAAGCTGTCCGATAACGCGGGTACCGCGCTGACGGAAATTGACCGTGTGTCGCGCCAGGTTGCGGACCTGATTGAGCAGATTTCGAGCTCGGCGTCGCGTGAGGCGGGTCTGGCCAATGAAGTGGCAGACAACATTCAGCACATTTTCGCCGTGACCGAGCAAACGGGTGAGGGTACGCGTGTAACGGCGACCCAGGTGCGTGAACTCTCGCGTATGGCGGAAGAGTTGCGCCAGTCCGTTTCGCGTTTCAAGATCAGCTGATAGCCCCGATCTGCCCGCGTGCAATAGATAAGTGATTCCAGGAGAGCCCGAATCCATGTCATCGAACTCTGCCGACTCTGGCGACAACGAACTGGCGGTCAGTGATCTCGGCCCCTTGGCTTGGGTGCTCGATGAGCTTCGCAAGTCTTTGGATGGTGCGACCAAGGCCTTGCGGCGGTTTGTGCGCGATGCAGAGTTGGCTCGGGGCTCGAATCTGTCCGAGCTCGACGCCAGTCATTTGCGCATTGCGCGCCAGCAGTTGCACCAGGCAGTGGGGGCCTTGGAGATGGTGGGCCTGGGCGCTCCGGCCAAGATGCTGCGTGCGATGGAGGCTCTGGCCCAGAAGTTCGTGCAACGCCCCGAGTTGTGCAGTGAAGAAGCGGCTAACAAGGTTGAACGCGCCAGTTTTGCGCTGACCGAATACCTGGAAGGCGTTCTCAAGGGCAAGAAGGCGTCGTCAGTGGCGCTGTTTCCCCAATACCGTTCGGTACAGGAGCTGGCTGGTGGCGAGCGCGCTCACCCGGCCGATCTGTGGCCAGTGGAGTGGCGCTGGCTGGATGTGCCCGTGCCATCCGACGTTGCCGCCCTGGAGTATTCCCCTGGCCTGCGCGGTCAGATGGACCAGGCGGTTCTCAAGGTCATGCGCACAGGCGATCCCAAGTCGGCCCGACGCCTGAGCGAAGAGTGCGCCGGTTTGGCTGCTGCACAGACTGTTCTGGAGCCGAAGACGTTTTGGATGGTCAGTGCGGCGTTCTTTGAAGGCCTGGCAATGGGGTTGTGCCCGGTGGATGTGTACACCAAGCGCGCGGCCTCCCGGGTGCTGCGCCAATATGCATCGCTTGCGCGCGGAGACCAGAGTATCTCGGACCGGCTCGCGCAAGACCTGGTGTTTTTCTGCTCGCTCAGTGTTCCGGATTCCGACGAAGAGGCCCTTGCGCTGCAGGCCGTGCGCGCAACGTATGGTCTTGCGCGCACCAAGCCGGTGGAGTATGAGACCGAGCAGTTTGGCCGTTTTGACCCGGCGCTCATGGTCTTGGCCCGCAAGCGCATTGCCGCTGCAGCGGAAACCTGGTCCGCCCTTGCGGGGGGCGACACCAATCGCCTGAAGGTCGCAGCCGAACAGTTTGCGGCCGTTGCCGACTCGGTGATCAAGTTGCACCCGGAGAGCGGGGATTTGGGGCGCGCGCTGACGCGGGCCATCGACATAACCGTGCGATCAGGTGGCGCCCCGGTGGCCCCTGTCGCCATGGAAGTCGCGACCGCGATCCTGTATCTGGAAGCCGCCTACGATGACCTGGATCCCACAGACTCGCACATGGCCGAACGCAGCGCCCGGCTGGCACAGCGTCTGGAGCATGTGAGCTCTGGCGGCCAGCCTGAGCCGCTGGAAGCCTGGATGGAGGAACTGTACCGGCGCGTCAGTGACCGACAGACCATGGGCAGTGTGGTGGATGAACTGCGTACCACGCTGGGTGAAGTGGAACGGTCCTTGGATCAGTTTTTCCGCAACCCACAGGACAAGGCGCCATTGCGGGAAGTGCCCAGCCAGCTGGCACAGATGCGTGGTGTGTTTTCGGTTTTGGGTCTGGACCAGCCCTCCGTCGCAGCCTTGCGCATGCGCACCAGCGTCGAGCAGTTCCTGGTGGACGATATCGACGAAGCCGCCGCACGGCGCGGCATTTTCGAGAAGCTGGGCAACAGCCTGGGAGCCATGGGCTTCCTCATCGACATGCTCAGCTACCAGCGCGCGCTGGCCAAGAAGTTGTTTGTGTACGACGAGGAAGAAGGCGAGTTCAAGCCTCTGATGGGGCGTGAGCGCACACCGGTGGTGGAAGAGGCCGCACCTCCCGCTACGGAGGCGACGGTGGCTACACCTGCCGAACCGGTCGTTGTTGCGCCGGTTGTGCCCCCCGTCTCGGCGCCAGCGCCCGTCCCAGTTCCTGCGCCTGCCAGCGTACCTGCGGCAGAACTTTCGGACGACGAAGCAGAACTGATCGACATCTTTCTGGAAGAGGCCCGAGAAGTCGTGCAAAACGGCCTCATTGCCGCCAAGGCCTTGGCCGAAGATCCGTCCAATCTGGCCGAGCAAACCACCTTGCGCCGTGCATTCCACACGCTCAAGGGCAGCTCGCGCATGGTGGGGCTCAACGATTTCGGTGAAGCCGCCTGGGCCTATGAGCAGTTGCTCAACAACTGGCTGGCCGAACAGCGTCCGGCCAGTGACGAACTGATCAATGCCTCCAGCACGGCCATGCAAGCCTTTGGCCGTTGGGTTGAAGACATCGCAGGGCAGACCCACGGGAACTGGAACGCACAGGAGTTCCGCAAGTCTGCGGATGCGTTGCGCCTGCATGGCGAGTGGATTCCCTTGCAGACCCCCGGGGTTACGGAGCAAGCGGCGCCAGTCGAGCCCACGGAGGTGGTGTCTACGGTGGCGCCCGAAGCGCAGGCCGTCATTGATGCGCTGGATGTCAAGGAAGTGCCACTGGACGGCGTGGAATTCACAGCCGAGCCAGCACCGGAAGTTACGGAGACATCCGAAGAAGCACGTCCGGATTTTGCGGCCACGCAGACGTTTGGCTTCGAGACTACGCAGGCTTTCGAGGTGGAAACCGAACGCAAGGTGGCGGATGCATTCCAGCATGCAACCGAGGTGACGGAAATCGATTTCGGCGACTTCGATTTTGGCGACCAGACGCCAGTGGCCGTGGCCGAACCTGTGTCCGAGCCGGAGGCACCCGCCGAAATCGGCTTACCACTGGAAGAAACGGCCGCTGTACAGGAAACCGAGTCCGAGTCGCTGGATGCGTTGCTGGCCGAGACCGCTGGCGAACCCCTTGCAGAGGTGCCAGAAGTACTGGCCGAAGTGATTGCGCCCGTGCTGGACAATGTAGATGCTCAGCTTCCAGAACCAGAACCAGAACCAGAACCAGAACCAGAACCAGAACCAACACCTGAGCCTGAGCCTGAGCCTGAGCCTGAGCCGGTCTCGTTGGCCGAGGAGCAGGAAGAGCAGGTCAAGGTTATTGGGCCTCTGCGCCTGAGCATTCCGCTTTACAACGTCTATCTGAACGAGGCCGATGAGTGGTCCAGGCGCCTGCAGGTGGAGCTCAGTGAATGGGCCCTGGAGCTGGAACCACCCCTGCCGGACTCGCTGGTAACGCTGGCCCATTCTCTTTCTGGCAGTTCCGCCACGGTGGGTTTTTCCGCCCTGTCCGAGATGGCGCGTTTGTTGGAGCATGCGCTGCAGCACGTGCAATTGCATCGCCAGGGCACGCCCGAACAGGCGCAGGTATTCTGCGACGCCGCCGAAGATATCCGTCGTCTTCTGCACCAGTTTGCAGCCGGCTTCCTCAAAGAGTCCGACGCCACGATCCTTCGGGCCTTGGAAGCCATCATCCAGACCGAGTTCCCGGCGCCCACCATGGATTCCATTGGCGAGACGCTGGAAGAGGATCTGATTGCTCCGGATGACGAGGAACTGGTTATCCAGGCACCGGTGGAGTCGCCAGTAGAGGTGGAAGCCGAGACGGTGGTTGCCGCCGAAGTGCCCGCCGAAATCCCTGCACCAGCCGCGCTGGCTGTCACTGCCGCACCGTTGAACGTCGCCCAGGCGCACGACGATGAAATCGACGCTGTCGACCATCTGGACGAAGACCTGTTCCCGATCTTCGAGGAAGAGGCTGTCGAACTCCTGCCGCAGCTGGGTTCGGCCCTGCGCCAGTGGGTGGCCCGACCCGACAACCTGGGTGCCCGCAGCGAAGTGCTGCGCGTGCTGCACACGCTCAAGGGCAGTGCCCGTCTGGCCGGTGCCATGCGATTGGGAGAAATGTCCCACCGCATGGAATCCAGCATCGAGCAGATTGGTACGGAGCAACTGCAATCGGTCCAGCTGGAGCCGCTGCTGACCCGTTTTGATGCTTTGCAGGCCACCTTCAAGGCGCTGGGTGCAGCCCCTGCTGAAGTCGAGGAAGAAGACATCACGACACAGGCACCGGCCGTCGAATCCGACGTGACTGAGGCTGCCTCGGTTCCCGTGTCCGCTCCGGCCGCCGTGCCACTCAAGGTGCTGCCGCGCGGCATGGCAACCGTGCAACCCGTACGCCAATCGGCCAACCAGTCGGTGCGTGTGCGTTCCCAGCTACTGGATCGGCTGGTCAACCAGGCGGGTGAGGTCATGATTTCACGCGCCCGGATGGAGGCGCGTCTGACCCAGCTGCGCTCATCGCTGGTCGATTTGAGCGGCAATCTGGATCGTCTGCGCCACCAGTTGCGTGACGTGGAGTTGCAGTCCGAGTCGCAGATGCAGTCGCGTCTGGCCCAGACCAAGGATTCTGCGCAATCGTTTGATCCGCTGGAGTTCGACCGATTCACCCGCGTGCAGGAACTGACCCGCATGATGGCGGAATCGGTGCACGACGTGGCGACGGTCCAGCGCAATCTGCAGCGCTCTATTGAAGGCGCCGAAGACGATTTGATCGCCCAGGGGCGTCAGGCCCGCGAGTTGCAGCGTGATTTGCTGCGCACGCGCATGGTCGAGTTCGAGAGCATTTCGGAACGCCTGTACGGTGTGGTCCGTCAGGCTGCCAAGGATGCCGGTAAACAGGTCAAGCTGGATATCACCGGCGGTTCCATTGAAATGGACCGTGGTGTGCTGGACCGCATGGCTCCCGCGTTCGAACACTTGCTGCGCAACTCGGTCGGACACGGTATTGAAAGCGCGGCCGAGCGTGCGCAGGCGGGCAAGCCTGCCGTGGGCACCATCACCATCCAGGTCAATCAGGAAAGCAATGACGTGTCCGTGTCGTTCAGCGACGATGGCGGCGGTCTGCATCTGGACAAGATCCGCGCCAAGGCCATCGCCAATGGCGTCATCACCCCGGATGCGGCCCTGAGCCAAGCCGACGCGGCCAATTTGATTTTCATGCCCGGTTTCTCCACCGCCGACCAGGTTACCGAGCTGTCCGGCCGCGGTATCGGTATGGACGTGGTGCGTTCGGAAGTGAATGCGCTGGGTGGTCGTATTGAAACTGCGACGCAGGAAGGTGCTGGCACAAGCTTCAAGCTGGTGCTGCCACTGACGACCGCCGTGACGCAGGTGGTGATGCTGCGCGTGGGTGACTTCACCGTGGGCGTGCCATCAGGACTCGTGGAAACCGTTTTGCGCACGCCGGCGGCGACTCTGGACCAGGCCTACGCGCAGGACAACTTCGAGATTGGCGGCCAATCCATTCCATTCTTCTGGGCGGGCGCCTTGTTGCAGGTGTCTGCACAGAGCAATGAAGCCCAGACCAAGACACGATCAGTGGCCGTGTTCCGAAGTGCGGGTCAGCGACTGGCTCTGCACGTGGATGAAATTCTGGGCAACCGAGAAGTGGTGGTCAAGAATCTGGGGCCGCAGTTGGCACAACTGCCGGGTCTGGCGGGTGTCTCGGTGCTGGCATCGGGCGCGGTTGCGCTCATCTACAACCCGGTGGCGCTGGCTGCCGTGTACGGTGAACAGGCGCGTCAATTGCATCGGTCTGCCGTGGCCGTGGCGCAGCCTGGCGGCGATCAGGCGGCGGCACCGCTGATGACCCCGGCGGCAAGCGCCAACCAGGTTCCCCTGATTCTGGTGGTTGACGACTCCATCACGGTGCGCCGTGTGACACAGCGTCTGCTCAAGCGCGAAGGTTACCGCGTGGCGCTGGCCTCCGATGGCCTGGATGCGCTGGAAAAGTTGCAGGAAGAAAAACCCACCGTGGTGCTGTCCGACATCGAAATGCCGCGCATGGATGGCTTCGATCTGGCCCGCAACATCCGTGGCGATGCCAATCTGCGTGACCTGCCCATCATTATGATCACGTCGCGCATAGCCGGTAAACACCGTGAGCACGCCAAGGAGCTGGGTGTGGACCACTACCTGGGCAAGCCCTACTCCGAAGACGAGTTGTTGGGGCTGGTGCGCAGCTACTGCGCCGCTGCAGTCGAAGCCTGAAGGCCTTTGCGCACCACCGCGTAGCGCTCCAGCGTGCTTGCACGGGCTTGTGCGTGATCCACCACTGGCAGCGGGTAGTTCTGGCCCAACACCACGCCGGCGCTGGCCAGGTCCGCTGAACGTGCCAGCCATGGCGCGTGGATCTGCTTGGCAGTGAGCTTTGCCAACTGTGGCAGATAGCGTCGGATGAACTTGCCATCCGCATCAAACTTTTCGCTCTGGCTCACCGGATTGAAGATGCGGAAATAGGGCTGGGCATCGCAGCCACTGGAACTCACCCACTGCCAGCCACCATTGTTGGCTGCCAAGTCAAAATCGTTGAGCTTTTGTGCAAAATAGCGCTCGCCCCAGCGCCAGTCCAGTCCCAGATGTTTGACCAGAAAGCTGCCCGCGACCATGCGCAGGCGGTTGTGCATGTAGCCCGTTTGGTTGAGCTGGGCCATGGCCGCATCCACCAGCGGGTAGCCGGTGGCACCCTGGCACCAGGCCGCAAACAGCGTTTGCGCCTGTTCACCTTGCTCCCACGCAATGCGGTCGTACTCGGGCTTGAACGCTGCGTCCACCACGTGGGGAAAATTGGCTAGAACCTGAAAGTAGAAGTCGCGCCAGACCAGTTCGGCCAGCCACACGGCTGCGCCGGCACTGCCCGCCAGTTTGCGTTGCAGCGCCAGGCCCACCAGTTGCCGGATCGACACCGTGCCAAAGCGCAGGTGCACACCCAGGTAACTGGGACCCTTGACGGCCGGGAAATTGCGCCACTCCTCATAGAGGTCCATGCGCTCCCAGAAGTCCGCCAGCAGAGCATTGGCTCCAGAGGAACCAGGCCGGATGCCAAGGGTTTGGAGATTGGTGGGCGTAAAGCCCAGAGACTCCAGATTGGGCACCGGCAAGGCCAGGGCTGCGGGCCGTTCGGCCAGGGCGTGCGCATGGGACTCACACGCATGCTGATGGGGTGGGCTGTCGCCCAGCCGCGCCAACCAGGCTCGCAGATAAGGGGTGAAGACGCCATACGGCTTTCCGGTCTGGGTCAGCACCTCCTGGCGCTCAAAAATCACATGGTCCTTGACGGTCACGAATGCGATGCCGTGTGTCGCCAAGGCTCCCTGCACGGAGCCATCGCGGGTTATGGACTGTGGCTCATAGTCATGGGCGGCGAACACCGCCTGCACCTCCAGACTGGACGCTATAGCCGGGATCAGCTCAGTCGCAAAGCCATGTGCCACGATCAGACCGGCCAATGGCTTGCCCGCCAGTTGGCGCAGGCTGGCATCCAGTTCGACCAGGGACTCGCGAATGAATTCGACGCGCCGGTCGGCCTGTGGCAGGCTGTCCAGAATCGCGCGGTCGAATACAAAGATGCAGTGAACCTGTTTGCAACGCTGCAGTGCCGTGCTCAATGCGGCGTTGTCTTGCACGCGAAGGTCCCGGCGGAACCATACGAGGCCTGTGTCAAATTCTTTTTGCATTGCAACCGTTAAAATCCACCCATGTCTGGCGATTCTGCTCCCATCAACCTCACCAACCATTTCCTGATCGCAATGCCCGGACTGGAAGATGCGATATTTTCCAAGAGTGTGGTCTATGTTTGTGAGCACACACCGCGCGGCGCGCTGGGGCTGGTGATCAACAAGCCAGCCGACATCAAGATGGCTGCGCTGTTTGGCAAGGTGGATTTGCCGCTCAACCGCCCGGACCTGACCGACAAGCCCGTATTCCAGGGCGGACCGGTGCAGATTGAACGCGGCTTTGTGCTGCACGAACCAATATTCCCCGAGAGCGACAAACCCGAACAGGCCCTGTACGCATCCACGATGACCATCCCCGGCGGCCTGGAAATGACCACCTCCAAGGACGTGCTGGAAGCGCTGTCAACGGGCTTCGGTCCCCGGCGCGTACTGGTGACACTGGGCTATTCGGCCTGGGGTGAGGGGCAGCTGGAAACCGAACTGGGTGAGAACAGCTGGTTGACGGTCGACGCCGACCAGAGCGTGATTTTTGATACGCCGGTGGAGCAGCGTTACGACAAGGCCCTGTCCCTGCTGGGTCTGCAGTCCTGGATGATTTCTTCCCAGGTGGGACACGCATGAGCGCAGCCCGGCAGCCCGACGCAGCACAGTCGGTGCCATCCCATCTCAATACCTTTCTGGCCATCGATTTCGGACTCAAACGCACCGGCGTTGCGGTCGGCAACCGTCTGATGCGCTCGGCGCAGTCGGTGGGGACGGTACGCGCCGAAGGCGATGCGCGTTTTGCACTGATCGAAAAGCATTTGAAGGAATGGCAACCTGACGCCCTGGTCATTGGCGTGCCCTACCACCCGGACGGCGCAGCACACGAAAACACGGCCCGTGCCAAGAAGTTTGGCCGCCAGTTGCACGGTCGCTTTGCACTGCCGGTGTTCGAGGTCGACGAGCGCTACAGCACGACCGAAGCCCTGGCCAGTGGCGCCGCGGATGCCGATGCCGCCTCAGCCTGCATCATTCTGGAACAGTTTTTAAGGAGTTTGCCGTGAGTACATTGGCACTGGATGCGGAAGCGCTATACAAGGAACTGCTGCGCGGTGTGCAGTTGATATCAGGCCCGGCGACGCGGTTGGTGGGCATCACCTCGGGTGGCGCCTGGCTGGCCGAGCGCCTGCAAAAGGACCTGAACCTGCCTGGCCAGGCCGGCAAGATCTCTTCCGCCATGCACCGCGACGATTTTGCCCAGCGTGGACTGTCCAGCGGCGGGCAAACCGTGCTGCCGTTTGATGTGAACGGCGCCGACATCCTGATCCTGGACGACGTGCTGTTCACCGGGCGCACCCTGCGCGCCGTCATCAACGAACTGTTTGACTACGGCCGCCCGGCCAGCGTGAAGCTGGCCGTGCTGGTGGACCGTGGCGGGCGGGAGCTGCCAGTGCAGGCCGACTTTGCGGCCGCGCGTGTCGCACTGGCGAGCGACCAATCCCTGGCCCTGGCGCGCAGTGAATCCGGTGTGTTCAGTTTCGACGTGAAGGCACGATGACCATGCTCTACAAACGCAACCCCCAACTCAACCAACACGGTGAACTGGTCCACCTGCTGTCCGTCGAAGGACTGCCCAAGGGCATCCTGACGCACATCCTGGACACGGCGGCCAACTTCGTTTCTGTCAATGACCGTGAGGTCAAAAAGGTCCCGCTGCTGCGCGGCAAGAGCGTCTTCAACCTGTTCTTCGAGAACAGCACCCGCACCCGCACCACGTTCGAGATCGCGGCCAAGCGCCTGTCGGCCGACGTCATCAATCTCGACATTGCGCGTTCCTCTGCATCCAAGGGCGAGTCGCTGCTGGACACCATTGCGAATCTCTCCGCCATGGCTGCCGACATGTTTGTCGTGCGCCACAGCGAGTCCGGCGCGCCCTACCTGATCGCCCAGCATGTGGCCCCCCACGTGCACGTGATCAACGCCGGCGATGGCCGCCACGCCCACCCCACGCAGGGTCTGCTGGACATGTTCACTATCCGGCACTACAAAAAGGACTTTTCCAACCTCACCGTGGCTATCGTCGGCGACGTACTGCACTCCCGTGTGGCGCGGTCTGACATCCACGCGCTCACCACGCTGGGCGCGGCCGAGGTGCGCGTGGTCGGCCCCAAGACCCTGGTGCCCTCCGACATGGCACAAATGGGCGTGCGGGTCTGCCACACGCTGGAGGAAGGCATCAAGGACTGCGACGTGGTCATCATGTTGCGACTGCAGAACGAGCGCATGAGCGGCGCGCTGCTGCCCTCCATGCACGAGTATTTCAAGAGCTTTGGCCTGACGCCCGAGAAACTGCAACTGGCCAAACCGGACGCCATCGTCATGCACCCCGGCCCGATCAACCGCGGGGTCGAGATTGATTCCGCCGTGGTGGACGGCCAGCAGAGCGTGATCCTGCCGCAGGTGACCTTTGGTATCGCCGTGCGCATGGCCGTCATGAGCATCGTCGCAGGTAACGAGGCAGATCCCCGGAGCACACGCATATGAAAACACTGATCCAAGGCGGCCGGGTTATCGATCCCGCCAGCGGCTTTGATGAAAAAGCCGATGTAGCCCTCGTGGATGCTACGGTAGTTGCTATCAAAAATATAGCGCCTGATTTCAAGCCCGACGCCACCATCGACGCCGCCGGCTGCATTGTCATGCCCGGTCTGGTTGATCTGGCGGTGCGCCTGCGCGAGCCGGGCCACGAGCACGAAGGCATGCTGGCCTCCGAGATGGCTGCGGCCGTGGCTGGCGGTGTGACCAGCGTGGTCTGCCCCCCCGACACCGAGCCGGTGCTGGACGAGGCCGGTCTGGTCGAGATGCTGCGCCACCGGGCCGAGCAGTTGAAGCTGGCGCGCCTGTTCCCGCTGGGTGCGCTGACCCGCAACCTGGAGGGCGAGGTGCTGACTGAAATGCTGCACCTGACGCAAGCCGGCTGCATCGGCTTCAGCCAGGCCGAAGTGCCCCTGGCCAACACCCAGGTCATGCAGCGCGCGCTGCAATACGCCGCGACCTTTGGCTACACCGTGTGGTTGCGCCCGCAGGAGCTGCACCTGGGCAAGGGCGTGGCCGCCAGCGGCCCACTGGCCACGCGCATGGGTTTGTCGGGCGTGCCGGTGGCCGCCGAGACGATTGCCCTGCACACCATCTTCGAGCTGGTGCGCTCCACGCAGGCTCGGGTGCACCTGTGCCGCATCAGCAGTGCGGCCGGCGTGGCCCTGGTGCGCCAAGCCAAGGCGGAAGGATTGCCGATTACCTGTGACGTCAGCATCAACTCCCTGCACCTGACGGATGTGGACATTGGCTACTTTGACAGCCGCATGCGTCTGAACCCGCCGCTGCGCCAGCAGCGCGACCGCGACGCCCTGCGCGCCGGTCTGGCCGACGGCACGATTGACGCCCTGGTTTCCGACCACACCCCGGTGGACGAAGACGCCAAGGCGCTGCCCTTTGCCCAGGCCGAGCCCGGCGCCACCGGGCTGGAATTGCTGCTCAGCCTGACGTGCAAATGGGCGCAGGACAGTGGGGTGCCCTTGGCCAAGGCCTTGGGTGTGATCACCAGCCAGCCGGCTGGGGTGGTCGGTTCTGCCTTGGGGCCGCTGGCTGCCAGTGCCGGGCGCCTGGTGGTGGGTGGCGTTGCAGACATCTGCGTGTTCGACCCCGCCGCTGCCTGGGTGGTGGAGCCATCCGCCCTGCGCAGCCAGGGTCAGCACACGCCATTCGGTGGCTACGAATTGCCGGCACGCGTGCGCGCCACGCTGGTGGGCGGGCAGCTCGCTTACCAGGCGTGACTGGAGCGCACGAATGAACCGCCTGCGCGCCGGCTGGCGCCTGCTGCGGGTGGTCTGGCACATCGTGGCCGGGTTGCTGACCATCGTGCTGGTGTTTCCGCGCCTGTCGCCGGACCAGCGCCATGCACGCGTTCAGGGCTGGGCTCTCGAAATGCTTGGGTATCTTGCTATTAAATTGGTAGTAAAAGGCCAGCCGCCGGCAACCGGCCCGATGCTGCTGGCGGCCAACCACATCTCCTGGCTGGACATCGTGGTGGTGCATGCCGCACGCCACTGCCGCTTTGTCTCCAAGGACGAGGTGGCGCGCTGGCCGCTGGTGTCCACGCTGGCCAATGCGGCCGGCACGCTCTACATCACGCGCGAGTCCCGGCGCGACGCGATGCGCGTGGTGCACCAGATGGCGCAGTGCCTGCGCGATGGCGACGTGCTTGGGATCTTCCCGGAGGGCACGACCGGCGATGGCTCCACGCTGTTGCCCTTCCACGCCAATCTGTTGCAGGCCGCCATCTCGGCCGAGGCGCCGGTACAACCGGTGGCGCTGCAGTTTGCCGACGCCACCACCGGGCAGATCAGCTTTGCCCCCTGCTATGTGGGCGACGACACCCTGTGGCAGTCACTGTGGCGCACGCTGTGTGCCGACAATGTGCAGGCGGTGGTGCATTTCGGTGATCCGGAAAGGGCGCAGGGCCGGGACCGTCGCGCCTGGGCGGCCGATCTGCGCGACACGATTGCCACTTTGCGCGGTTAGCCCTCGCGCCTGAACGTCACCACGTGGTCCACCTCGGGGCGGATGCCGATCCACTCGCCGATGCGGTGGTCGTGGTGGCTGGGCACATGGGCCTGCACGATCTGGCCGCCGGCCAGGCGAAGCGTGTACAGAAACTCGGAACCGCGAAACGCCTTGCGCAGGATTTCGGCTTTGACCGCGGCGTTGTCGTCGTGCACGATGTCGTCGGCGCGCAGCAGCACATCACACTCGCCAGATGCGTAGGCCGAGGGCAGCGGGCACTCGGCGATGTTGCTCAGCTCGCCCAGCGCCGTGCGGACCACGGTCTGGCCGTCCACCGCGACCAGTGTGGCCGGGGCAAACACCCCGTGACCAATGAAGCCGGCAACAAAGCGCGTGGCCGGGCGGTGGTACAGCGAATAGGCATCGTCCCACTGGTGCAGCGCGCCCTCGTGCATGACGCCAATCATGTCGCCAATCGCAAAGGCCTCCAACTGGTCGTGGGTCACGAACAGGGCGGTGGCGCCAGCGGCCTTCAAAATGCCGCGCACCTCGTGCGCCAGGCGTTCGCGCAGGTCCACATCCAGGTTGGAAAACGGTTCGTCCAGCAACAGCAGTTGCGGCCGCGGCGCCAGCGCGCGGGCCAGGGCCACACGCTGCTGCTGGCCGCCGGAAAGCTCATGCGGATAGCGCTTGCCGGAGTCGGACAGGCCGACCCATTCCAGCACCTCGGCCACGCGGGCGGCGCGCTCAGGCGCAGGCCAGTCGTGGATGCCAAAGGCGACGTTATGCCCCACGTCCAGATGCGGAAACAGTGCGTAGTCCTGGAACACCATGCCAATGCGGCGCTTTTCTGCCGGCACACTGGCCTGCGCGCTGCTGACCACCTGGCCACCCATCTTGATCTGGCCGCCACTGGCAGCTTCCAGACCCGCCACGGCCCGCAGCAACGTGGTCTTGCCGCAGCCCGAAGGGCCGATCAGCACGCCGATGTCGCCGGTACGCAGGCCGAACGAAACACCATTCACCGCGGCCTGGGATCTGCCAGCGTAGCGGACTTGCAATTGCGAGATTTCCAGGAACATGGTCTGGATTTTAGATGATTACAATTCTCATTTAGCCCTTGGCCAGTGGCCGCCATGCACACCACCTTCTCTCCCTCGTCTCTGTCGCGCTGGATGCTCCTGCTGCTGGTCGGCGCGCTGATGGCGCCGGTGCTGACGGTATTGGGTTCCTGGTTGCCGGTCGGTGAGGGTGCGGGTCAGGCCATGGACATCCTGCGGGAGATGGCCGGCACCGTGTTGCCGGATTACCTCTGGACCACCCTGGTGTTGTGTGTGCTGGTGACGCTAGGGGTGGCTCTGGTGGGCCTGTCCACCGCATTGGCAGTGACGCTGTTTGACTTTCCTGGGCGCCGGGTGCTGGAGTGGGCCTTGCTGTTGCCATTGGCCATGCCGGCCTATGTGGTGGCCTATGCGTACACCGACTTCCTGCAGTTCAGCGGCCCGCTGCAGACTGGTCTGCGCAGTGCCTTCGGCCTGCAGGGGCGCGTGTTCCCCGAGGTGCGCAATGTGGCCGGCGCGGCCTGGGTGTTCACCTTCGCCCTCTACCCCTATGTCTATTTGCTGGCGCGTACCGCTTTGGGTGAGCGCACCGTGCACCTGATGGAGGCGGCCCGCCTGATGGGGGCCCCGCTGGGCCGGCGCATGCGTGCGGTGGCGCTGCCGCTGGCGCGCCCGGCCGTGGCGGCAGGCGTGGCGTTGGCGCTGATGGAAACGCTGGCGGATTTTGGGGTGTCGAGCTACTTCGGCATCCAGACCTTCACTGCGGGCATCTACAAGGCCTGGCTGTCCATGGACAACCGCATCGCGGCCGCGCAACTGGCCACCGTGCTGCTGGTGCTGGTGGCTATCCTGCTGGCGCTGGAGCGCCGGGCCCAGCGGCGCATGCGTTTTGCGGTCACCAAGGGCGCCCGCGCCGGATCGGCCGACGCCCAGGCGGTGCGCCTGCAAGGCAGTCAGGTTGGCTGGGTCTGGCTGCTGTGCCTGCTGCCGGTTGCCATGGGTTTCGTGCTGCCGGTGCTGTTCATGCTCAGGCCGCTCACGGCCGACTGGGCGGGGCTGCCATGGCAGCGTTTCGGCGAGTGGGCATGGAACAGCGTGCGCCTGGGCGCCATCACGGCCGCGTTGGCGGTGGGGGTGGCGTTGATGCTGGCGTTCAGTGTTCGGCGCAGTGCCCACCGTTCGGTTCGGGTGGCGGCGCAACTGGCCAGTCTGGGTTATGCCGTTCCCGGTGCGGTGGTCGTGGTGGGCCTGCTGCTGCCGGTGGGTTGGTTGCAGGCCTGGGCGCCGGACTGGCAAGTGGGCTACTGGGTGACTGCGACCGCTGTGGGCATTGTCTGGGCCTATCTGGTGCGCTTCTGTGCCGTGGCCCTGCAGTCGCTGCAAAGTGGCTATGCCCGCCTGCCCGTCAGCCTGGATGATTCCGCCCGCATGCTCGGTGCCAGCGGTGCCCAGACGTTGATGCGGGTGCACTGGCCGCTGTTGCGCCGCTCGGTGGCCGCGGCCACCCTGCTGGTGTTTGTCGATGTCATGAAAGAACTGCCCGCCACGCTGGTGCTGCGCCCTTTCAACAGCGACACGCTGGCCGTGGTGGCCTACCAGCTGGCGCGCGACGAGCGCCTGGGCGAGGCTGCGTTGCCCTGCCTGGCCCTGGTGCTGGTGGGGCTGATCCCGGTCATCCTGCTCAGCCGGACCCTGCGCGGCGCCGGCCGCTAGACGGGCTCGGGCTCCGGCCCTTGAACTGCTTCAACGCCGGGTCCTGAATCGTTGATGTAACTCAACGAAGTCGTACAAATCGCAACCTAGGGCTTACCCTATGTTGCGATGCAGCGTACAGTTTTGCCAAGCAACGCCCGGCACCCCATTCGGCAATTGGCAATTCAAGAAGGAAACTATCCATGACAGAAGTAACCGAGGTCAAAAAAGCACCCTACGTCATCGAGTGGCGCGAAGGGTTCAAGATCGGTGTCGTCCAGGTGGATCAGGAGCATCGGCACCTGTTCACGCTGGTGCGTGCACTCAATTTGGAATCGGTGGATCAGACCGTGGAAGAGTTGCTGGACTACGTGGTGACGCACTTCTCCAACGAACAGGACATGATGGAAAAGAGCGGCTACCCGGCGTTTGAACAGCATCTCAAGTTGCATGAAGAGTTTGCCGGGCAGGTGGCGGATTTCCTGGGCAGTGGTGCCGAGTGGACCGAAGACCGGGTGCAGGAACTGCGCCGCTTCCTGAACAAGTGGCTGATCGGCCACATCATGACCCATGACCTGCGCTTCGGTAAGTGGCATGCCAGCCAGATGGCGCAAACCGCGATCGTCCAGCGGGCCGCGGCGCGACCCAGCGGGTTCTTTGCCCGCCTGTTCGGCAAGAAGCACAGCGAGACCGCCTGACGACGGCCTGCGTGGATGGCCCGCCCCCGCCGCTGGCGGGCGCGTTCAGGGCATGACTTCGACGTATTCGTAGACCTCGCAGTCCATGATCTGCTTGCGCACCGGGAGCGTGGCCGCCTCGAACCAGGCCTGCGGGTTGCGCTTGTCGATCTCCTGGCCCATGAAGCGGATCAGGTCGCAAATCGGTTCGACCACATTGGTGCGGTAGCGCAGGTCGTTCTTCACATAGCCCAGGTACATGTTCTTCATGCAGTTGCCGCGGCACCAGGCGTAGGCCTCGCAGCCCTGGCAGGGCATGGCAGGGTCCTGCTGCAGCGGGCTTTTCTTCAGCCAGTTGGTCTTGACGTCACCCATCTTCATGGCCGGCGCGTACATCATGTCCGGGCAGGGGTAGATCTCGCCGTTGGGCATCACGTTCAGCAGGTGGGTGGACACGCGGCACTGCGTGGCACCGGCGTACAGTTCCAGCGCCCGGGTGGGAAACAGCTTGTTGCGCACCATACCCATCAGGGGGATGAGCGGGTAAAGCACATCGGTGCGTGAGAAGAACTTGTCGACCAGTTGCACCAGCACGGCCTTGCGCTTGTCCACCGAATCACCGGCATACATCTCGTCGGCCACGAACTGCCAGTACAGGTAGTCAAACGGCGTGTCCTCGCCCACCAATTGGTCCAGTTCCTCGAAGCAGGTGTCCGGGTTGCCCCAGGTGACGCGGGCGGTGACGCTGCCGCCAATGTGTTCGCGCACTTCCTTCAGGTTCTTCACCACCTGGCGGTAGATGCCCTTGCCGCGGTAGCCGTCGGTGGTGGATTCGCCGCCGTCGATCGAGGCCAGCACGTTGGACAGGCGGTTCAGTGCCCACTCGGGCAGGTTGTCGATCAGCGTGGCATTGGTCTGCAGCTGGAAACGGAACTTGGGAAAGCGCTGCATCACCTCCAGCATCAGCGTCTTGTTCAGCGTGGGCTCACCGCCGTAGAAGGTGACGTAGACCTCCTTGTCCTGCAGGTGCTGGTCCACGAAGGCGGCGAGCTGGTCGATGTCGTATTCCACATGCACCTGGGAACCCAGCACATCGCCCACGCCCAGCGAGCAGTAGCTGCATTTGAGGTTGCACTTGAGCGTGGTCAGCAGTTGCAGCTCGACACGGCCGCCAACGATGGGGTTAGGGTCGGATTCAGGAACCGGAGAGGGCGTGCGGGATGGTGAGAAATGGATGGGGCTGTGGGTATGCATGGTGTAACAGGGCTACCTCAGGGGCGCTGCGGCGGGTTGAACAGGGCTTGCCCGGAGGCGTCGCTCCGAAGCAAGCGGGCGCGATGATACGCGTTGCGCGGCCATAAGCAGCATTTACCAGGCATGTTTCGCGTCACGCCTGCCCGTTAAGTGCGTTTAGTTTGACCCAATCGGGGTTGGCGCGCTCGCCGTGCCTCCCGCGAGCCCTGCGGCGGTGGGCTTAAACTGTTTCCCCGATTACCACCCCAACCGAGTACCGAACATGATCATCGTGACAGGCAGTGCGATTGCGCGCGAAGGCGCTGACGCGGAGATGCAAGAAATCTCCCTTGAACATGTGCTGCGTTCGCGCACCGAACCCGGATGCATCTCCCACGAAGTAAGCCGCGACGTTGAGGAGCCGCGCCGCTTCGTCTTCGTTGAACGCTGGGCCGACATGGCCGCGCTGCAAGTGCACTTTCGTGTCGATGCATCGCGCCAGTTTGCAAAAGCCTTGGCCCAACTCTCCGATGGAAAACCGGAGATGGCGATCTACCAGGCAGACGCTATCAAGCTGGCTTGATCCAACGAGCGAGCGTTTCAGGCGGATTGGCGAGACGCCTTTGCGCCAAATTGCGCTCTAGCCCTCGTGAAATCTATCTCAATTGCTATCAATAATATAGCAATTTCTAGGGGCAACGCACCGTATTGCCTGGGGCCAGCTGGCAAAGTTTGCCGTCCTCACGCAACAGCCCGGTACCCTGTTGCTTGAAATAGCGCTGGCCGGCGTCGTCCGAACACTGGTTGCCATTGCAGGTGGTGACCCGCGGTGGCCCCATGGTCCGCGCGCTGGGGCGCAGCACCACAACCGGCGGTTCGGGCTTCACGTCCGCCCCGTGGCAGATCGCGATCTGCCGCGCCTTGTCCTTGGGAAAGGCGCCCGTACGCTCCACGCCGCGTACGCATTCGCGCAGGGCGGCGTCTGTCATACCGCTCTGGCGCTGGCTGGCACCCGCCGTGCGACACGCCGCAAACAGCTCGGCCCGCACGTCTTCCGTGACGGATTGGCGTTCCACATCGCGCACACAGTTGCCATAAGCGGCCTCGTCGTTCTGGGCCTTTTGCGACTCCTGCTTTGCCGCCGCAGCCGCCTGCTGGCGACTGCCCGCCTCAAGCGCCGCGCGTTCGCGCTCCGTGGCCTCGGCTTGGGTGGCGGCGGCCTTGTCCTTTTGCGCTTGTTCCCGCAACGCGGAGCCGTCCAGCGTATTGCCCCCCGTTTCTACCGGGCGTACCGACTGGGTGCTGTCTGGGCAGGTGATATTGCTGTAGGTGACTTTGCCGTCTGGAGCGGTGCATTTGACCGTCTGGGCCTGGGCGGTGGCACTGATCAGGGTGAGCAACGAGGTGGCGATGAGCAAGGAGAGTTTCATGGGCCTGCTTCTTTCTTCCTTCGTGTCCGGGACGGGTGCGGTTTCAGTTTCGCCGTCCAACGGGATACGCGCACACAGAAGGCTGGTGCCCCCGACAGGAATCGAACCTGTATCTGCCCCTTAGGAGGGGGCCGTTCTATCCATTGAACTACGGAGACCAGCGAGCGGCGATTGTAAAGGGCTGCGCGGAGGGCGCTCGCAGCTACTTCGTCAGGTGCCGCATCGCTTCTTCCAGACCCTTGAGGGTCAGCGGGTACATGCGGTTGTGCATGATCTGCTGCACCACACTGATGCTCTGGCGGTACTGCCACACGCCCTGGGGTTCGGGGTTGATCCAGGCGAACTTGGGGAAGGCGTGGATCAGGCGCTGCAGCCATTCGGCACCGGCCTCTTCGTTGTTGTATTCCACGCTGCCGCCGGGCTGCAGGATTTCGTAGGGGCTCATGGTGGCATCACCGACGAAGATCAGCTTGTAGTCCTTGTTGTACTTGCGGATGATGTCCCAGGTCTCGAACTTCTCGGCAAAGCGGCGCCGGTTGTTCTTCCACATGAAGTCGTAGACGCAGTTGTGGAAGTAATAGAACTCCAGGTGCTTGAACTCGGTCTTGGTGGCACTGAAGAGTTCTTCCACGCGCTGGATGTGGTCGTCCATGGTGCCGCCCACGTCCATCAGCAGCAGCACCTTGACGTTGTTGTGGCGCTCGGGCCGCATCTTGATGTCCAGGTAGCCGGCATTGGCCGCCGTCTTGCTGATGGTGGTCTCCAGGTCCAGCTCATCCTCGTGGCCTTCGCGGGCGAACTTGCGCAGCCGGCGCAGCGCCACCTTGATGTTGCGCGTGCCCAGCTCTTGCGTGTCGTCGTAGTCCCGGTAGGCGCGCTGGTCCCAGACCTTGACGGCGCTGCGGTTGCGCCCCTTGTCCTGGCCGATGCGAATGCCCTGCGGGTTCTTGCCGTAGGCACCAAACGGGGAGGTGCCGCCGGTGCCAATCCACTTGTTGCCGCCTTCGTGGCGTTCCTTCTGCTCTTCCAGGCGCTTCTTGATGGTTTCCATCAACTCGTCCCAGCCCATCTTCTCGATCTTGGCCAGTTCCTCGGGGCTGAGGTTGAGTTCCAGGCTCTTGCGCAGCCACTCCGCAGGAATCTCCTTGGTGAAGTCGGCCAGCATCTCCACGCCCTTGAAATAGGCGGCAAAGGCGCGGTCGAACTTGTCGTAGTGCTTCTCGTCCTTGACCAGCGAGGTTCGGCTCAGGTAGTAAAAGTCGTCGATCTTGTAGCCGGTGGGCTCAGAGTCGTCATCAGCCTGTGGTGTCTTGGGGCCGACCACGCCTTTTTGCAGGGCTTCGAGCAGGGTCAGGTATTCCTTGACCGAGACCGGCAGCTTGGCGGAGCGCAGCGTGTAGAAGAAGTCCAGCAACATACGGGGTACTCCTCTGGGCTTACCGTGGCTTGGCCAGCAGGTACAGCAACTGGGCCTTGGCCTCGGCCCATTCGCCGGCGCGCATGCTGTACATCACGGTGTCGCGGATGGTGCCGTCGCGGCGCAGCGCGTGGCCGCGGATCACGCCGTCCTTTTTGGCGCCCAGGCGTTCAATGGCTGCTTGCGAGGCGAAGTTGAAATTGTCGGTGCGCCAGCCGACCACCTGGCAACCCAGTGTCTCGAACGCATGGGTCAGCAACAACAGTTTGCAGGTGGTGTTGACGTGGCTGCGCTGGCTGCTCTTGGCATACCAGGTCCAGCCGATCTCCACGCGCTTCACGGCGGGCACGATGTCGTGGTAACTGGTGCAGCCCAGCACCTTGCCGCTGGCTTGTTCGGTCACGGCAAAAGCAAAGCGGTTCCCGGCCTCACGCATGGCGAGCGCGTCTTCGATGTACTTGCGGGTATGGTCCGGCTCGGGCACCGAGGTCACGCGGATATTCCACAGGGCGCCATCGGCCGCCGCCGCGCGCAGGCCATCCTCATGCGCCAGAGACAGCGGCACCAACTCCACGCCGCGTGCGTTCAGGGTGACAGGCTCAACAAATGCCATGGCGTTCTCAATCCTTGTTCTTCAGGGCCTGGGCCGCGCGCCAGCGGCGGGCTAGTTGCAGGCCCAATCCCCCGCCAAGACCGACCAGCACGATGCCGCCAATGCTGGCATTGCCATAGCCAGCGGCAAAAATATCCAGGCCCAGCAAAAGCCCAGCCCAATAGCCCAGCAGCGCACCGCCGACAAAGCCAATGGCGTCGGACAGGCCTTCAAGCAGCAAATTGTTCTTCATTGGGGCTCAGACTCCGGTTAGCGGTTGTGGCGTTGCATGAACATCAATTTCTCGAAAAGGGTCGAATCCTGTTCGTTCTTCAGCAGCGCGCCCACCAGCGGCGGAACGGCCATCTTGTCGTCCTTGGCGTGCAGGGCTTCGGCGGGAATGTCTTCGGCCATCAACAGCTTGAGCCAGTCCAGCAGCTCGCTGGTGGAAGGTTTCTTCTTCAGGCCGGGCAGGTTGCGCACGTCATAAAAGGTCTTCATCGCCGCGGTCAGCAACTCGGACTTCAGGCCGGGGAAGTGCACGTCGACGATGCTCTTCATGGTCTCGGCATCGGGGAACTTGATGTAGTGGAAGAAGCAGCGGCGCAGGAAGGCGTCGGGCAGTTCCTTTTCGTTGTTGGAGGTGATGAACACCAGCGGACGGTGCTTGGCACGGATCAACTGGCGCGTTTCGTAGCAGTAGAACTCCATGCGGTCGATTTCGCGCAGCAGGTCGTTGGGGAACTCGATGTCGGCCTTGTCGATTTCGTCGATCAGCAGGGCGACGGGTTCGTCTGCGGTGAAGGCCTGCCACAGCACGCCCTTGACGATGTAGTTGTGGATGTCCTTGACGCGCTCGCCGCCGTCGATATCCGACAGTTGCGAGTCGCGCAGGCGGCTCACCGCGTCGTATTCATACAGGCCCTGCTGCGCCTTGGTGGTGGACTTGATGTGCCACTGCAACAGGGGCATGCCCAGCGCCTCGGCCACTTCCTCCGCCAGCATGGTCTTGCCGGTGCCGGGCTCGCCCTTGACCAGCAGGGGGCGCTGCAGCGTGATGGATGCGTTGACCGACAGCATCAGGTCCTGGGTGGCAACGTAGTTCTTGGTTCCGTGGAATTTCATGGTTTCGAGCCTGCGGGGCAAAAATTTGGGGGCGAAAGAAGCAGCTTAGTGGCTACGGAGACTGCTGGGCGCTGATCTATATAATGAAAATTAGATTTAAATCAAACATTGTCTAATTGTCCTTGCAAAATGAACAAACTGTTGCTAACCGTTTTCGCTACCCTTGTCGCCTCGGTGACCTCTGCCAGCGCCTTTGCCCAGGACATCAAGGGTGATGCACAGGCAGGCGAGAAGAAGATCGCCCTGTGCATTGGTTGCCATGGCATTGTCGGCTACCAGGCCAGCTTCCCGGAAGTGCACAAAGTGCCCAAGATTTCCGGCCAGGGCGCCAAGTACATTGCGTCGGCGCTGAACGCCTACAAGAAGGGTGAGCGCAAGCATCCCACCATGCGTGGCATTGCCGATTCCTTGACCGAGCAGGACATTGCAAATGTGGCTGCGTACTACGAAGCCAGTGGTGTGGTGGCCGGTGCTGCGGCGCCGGGCAAGGCAGCCGACGGTTCTTCCAAAGCCATGGAGTTGGTGACCAAGGGCGCCTGCACCTCCTGCCATGGCGACAGTTTCAGCAAGCCGCTGGACCCCACCTATCCCAAGATCGCCGGCCAGCACAGCGACTACCTGTTCGTGGCCCTGAAGGCCTACAAGACCGAGAGCAACCCCATGGTGGGTCGTGGTAACGCCATCATGGGCGGTGTGGCCAAGCAGTTCTCCAATGCGGAACTCAAGGTTCTGGCCGACTACATGGGCAGCCTGCCCGGCGAACTCAAGACCGTGCCACAGGCCAAGTTCAAGTAAAAAAATCAGTGCTGCGCGGGCTATCGGGCCGCAGTCAGCCTGAGCGGCCCATACCACGCCCGCGCGCTGGACTGGGTGTTGTCGGAGTCGGTCATGATGCCAATACCCACCAGCGCTCCGGGCTGCTCGCCAAAGGCATGCACAAAGTCGGCGCGGATGTCCCGTTCATAGTCCATCCACTGGTCCAGGTTTCTGGCTCCCGATTCCACGACCAGTTCCCGGATGCGATCGGTGCGTGGATTGATCACCACGGAGCCTGGCTTGCGGGTGTTGCACCACACGTACATCAGCGTGGCATACGGAAGCGGCTCACCCGTGATGGCGTGCGACAGTTCGGATAGCAGGGCGTTCTTGGTGGAGAAGCGGGACCGATCTCCGTCAAAGGCCAGGACGACGCGCACTGGCGAGTCATCGCCATCCCGGCGGGCCAGATCGGCCTGCGCAATCAGTTCAGGTACTTTCCAGGAAAACTGGATGCGGCTCAGCTCTGCAGGGGCAATGTGCACCAGTTGGCGCAACATGCTGGCCGAAGAGTCTGCATGTGCCTCCATGGCATTGCGGCCATCGCGATCGGTGTAGGAAAACGCCGTGGCCGGCTTGCCCGGAAAACGGTAGTGCTGCCATTGGGCGACCGCTACGCGGGTTGGGCCGGGTTGAACCGGAGACAGGGTCCAGGCATTGGAGCCGACAACCCCCGCACGCTGCTCTTCGGGCTGCGGCACGGATGTGCAGGCCAGCAGCGGCAGCAGCAGACCCAGAGGCAGGTATCGGTGCAGCATGGGAGTACTGATTAATCCCGGGTGGCGTGGCGCTGCACGCAGGCGATGTATGCATCGCCCTGAGGCGGGCGCCCTGCCTGCTGGCTTTCCCACAGCATCTGACCCAGGCACTCCATGGCCTCGTGGTGGGCCTGGTGCAGGGAGTTGCGTTTGTGGGTGAGCAGTTCCACCGCCTGGCGGATGCCGCGCGGCTGGTCGATGCTGCACTGCTCGCTGATGGACAGGTGCATGGACAGGTGCAGAAACGGGTTGGTGCGGCCTTCCTGCACCTCCCCCATGCTGGCCAGGGCCGCGTCCACGTCGCTGAAATCCTGGGCGTATTCGGGGTGCTCGTCCATCCACTGGGATGCTATGGTTTCAATAGCTTCCAGCGCACTGCCCGCGCGGGCTTTGGCATAGACAGAGCAAAAGAAACGGCGGACATCGGCTTGGGACGGGCTGAACATGGCGCAAGGTTAACATGGCTCCCCCAAGCCCCCGGAGTGCCTGTGCCCTTTCCCGTCATCACCGATCCGTTCTTCTACGCCGTAGCCATTCCGGCCGTGCTGCTATTGGGTGTCAGCAAGAGCGGATTCGGCGCCGGCTTTGGCTCGCTGGCGGTTCCCATGATGGCGCTGGCGATTTCCGTGCCACAGGCGGCGGCCATTTTGATGCCGGTGCTGTTGGTCATGGACCTGCTGGGCATGGCAGCGTTTCGCAAGGACTTTGACAAGGCGCTGCTGAAATTCCTGCTGCCCTTCGGTGTGCTCGGTATTGCGATTGGTGCCCTGCTGTTCAGGGTGCTGTCGGCGCACACCGTGGCCGGCATTGTGGGGGCATTCACCCTGTTGTTTCTGGCCCAGCGACTGGTATTTCCGCCGCGCCCGGACAGTGCGCCGCCACCCCGCTGGCTGGGTGCGCTGCTGACCACTACTTCGGGCTTCACCAGTTTCATCGCCCATGCCGGTGGGCCGCCGATTACCGCCTACGTGATTCCGCTACGGCTCTCACCCGTGCGTTTCACCGCGACCATGGCTTTCTTCTTCTTTGTCGTGAACCTGTCCAAATGGATTCCCTATGGCGTGCTGGGCCTCCTGGACTGGCGCAACATGGCCACCTCGCTGGTCCTGCTGCCGCTGGCACCGATTGGCGTATGGGCGGGTGTGCGCATGGCGCGGCGCATCAGCCAGACCCTGTTCTACCGCTTTCTCTACCTTGGCATGTTCCTGACTGGCGTGAAGCTGCTGTGGGACGGGCTGGCTTGACTTTGCCCCATCTGTGAAGCCCAGGTAAAGATGGTGCGCATGGTCGGCCATCCTGGGTGCCCATCCGTTGACAAGTTCACGGGGACGTGTGCACAGTTCGTTTGTTCGCTGATTCAGGAAGGTGATTGCATGAAATCCATTGTTGGCTGGTCGCTGGCCGTTGCGGCGCTGCTGGGAGCAGCCGTTCCGTTCAACGCCGTGGCCCAGCACCGTGATCGCGGTTGGCATGGTGATATCCGCCATTTCGACCACCACGACATGCACCGCTGGCGCTCGGGTGCCTGGCGCCATGGCTCCCATGGCGGCCGGGTTGGATGGTGGTGGGTGGCCGGCGGGATGTGGTATTTCTATCCCCAGCCGGTCTATCCCTATCCCGATCCCTACCGTCCGCCGGTCATCGTGGTCGAGCAGGTGCCGCAACCGGTGGTGGTGCCGATCCAGCCCGCACCGCAGGTGGCACCCGTCGTCACGCCGCCGGCCACCCAGTTCTGGTATTACTGTGAAGCCGCCGGCGCTTACTACCCCTATGTGGCAACCTGCCCCAGTGGCTGGAAAACCGTGCCAGCTACTCCACCAGGAGCGACTCCATGAAGACTTCAATGCAGCGCTGGAATGGCGCACTGGCCGGCGTGTGTCTGGTCGCCGGGTTGGCGGGCTGCGTTTCGGCACCCCAGGGCCCCCGAGTGGCGGTGATGCCCACCCCAGGAAAACCGCTGGACCTGTTTGCGGCGGAAGACCAGTATTGCCGGGGCTATGCCCAACAGTCCCTGGGGCCTGATACCCGGGGCGAGGCTGCCGTGGGCGCCGCCGTGCTTGGCACCCTGCTGGGTGCGGCGGTGGGGTCGGCCACGAGCAGCCGGCGCTACAACAACACGGCCTCTGGTGCTGCCACCGGGCTGGTCATGGGAGCAGCCATCGGTGCTGGCAGCAGTGCGGAGGAGGGGCGCAGCGCCCAGCAGCGCTATGACATCGCCTACGAGCAGTGCATGGTCTCCAAGAACAACCAGTCCTCACGGCAGTATTACCGCCAACCGGTAGCACCTGCCTATCCCCCGGCCGGCTATCCACCACCCCCGCCTGCGGCGCAAACACCGCCACCTCCCCCGCCGCCCCAGTGACGGGGCTCAGGCCCGTTGGGCCTGTTCCTCGCGTTCGCGTGCCATCTGCTCTTCGAGTTGCTGGCGCCCTTGCTTGATCACCGAGATCAGCTTGGCGCTGTCCTTGTAATGCGGGTGCAACTGTTCGAACAGTTGCAGGTTGTGTTCACGAAAGCGCTGGATGGCGTGTTCGGCCGTGTCCAGGGGTTGCCCCAGCAGTTCCAGAACACTGCGTGCGCTGTGCAGGCTGGACTCGAACAGTTCGCGCTGGACCAGCATCACTCCGCGGTCGCGCAACTGGTTCCAGTGGGTGACATCGCGTGCGCGCGCCACGATCTGCAGCGCCGGGAAATGCGCCTGGGCCAGGTCCACGATGTCCAGCGATTGCGACACATCATCCACCGCCACCACCAGCACGCGGGCCGTTTCGGCGCCGGCGGTGCGCAGCAGGTCCAGCCGGGTCGCATCGCCGTAGAAGACCCGGTAGCCAAAGCGGCGTGCGGCCTCGATCATTTCGGCGTCGTGGTCCAGCACCGTGCACGGCTGGCCCTGCGCCAGCAGTACGCGCGATACGATTTGCCCATAGCGCCCGAAGCCGGCAATCAGGACCGGCGCATCCTGTGGTTCGGAGATTTCCTCCATGGGGATGACGCCGCAGTTGGCATAGCGCGGCAACAGCAGCTTGTCGATGGCTACCAGCACCAGGGGGCTGAGCAGCATGGATACCGCTACCGCTCCAATCAGCAGGGAGGCTGTCTGCGCCGGCAGGACCTGTGCGCCCGCCGCGGCCTGAAACACGACGAAGGCGAACTCCCCCCCCTGTGCCAACAGCAGTGTCAGCACGGGGCGCTCCTGGTAGGGAAGTTCCAGCCGCGTGGCCATGGTGTAGAGCACTACCGCCTTGACGGCCATGAACACCACCACGATGGCGGCCATCTGCAGCGGTGCCTGGCGCAGCACGCCAAAGTCCACGCCCATACCCACCGCGATGAAGAACAGGCCCAGCAGCAGCCCCTTGAACGGTTCGATATTGGTTTCCAGTTCCCGCCGGTATTCGCTCTCGGCTAGCAGCACCCCGGCCAGAAAGGCTCCCAGTGCCATGGACAGGCCTACCAACTGCATCAGGGCCGCAATCCCGACCACCAGCAACAGTGAGGCTGCGGTAAAGATCTCCGGCGTCTTGCTGGCGGCAATCCAGCGGAACAGCGGGCGCAAGGCGAGGCGGCCACCGAGCACGATGCCGCCGATGACTGCTATTATTTTTATAGCTTCTTGCGACCGTTCCACGAGGGCTGGAGCCTGATTTGGCTCAAAGTGTTGGCCCAGCAGCGGGAGCAGGGCCAGAATCGGAATGGCTGCCACATCCTGGAACAACAGGATGGAGAAGCCGGCCTGCCCGCTGCCGGTGGGCAGCAGGTTGCGCTCCCCCAGCACCTGCAGGGCAATCGCCGTGCTGGACAGCGCCAGCCCCAAGGCGCCCACCAGCGCGATGGGCCACGCCACGCCCGCGACCTGGGCCACGGCAAACAGCGCGGCCGCACAACCGAGCATCTGCGTGCTGCCCCAGCCGAAAATGGGACGGCGCAGGCTCCACAGGCGTTTGGGCTCCAGCTCCAGCCCGACCAGAAACAGCATCAGCACCACGCCGAACTCGGCAAAATGCAGGATGTCCTGCACATTGGTCACAAAACCCAGGCCCCAGGGGCCGATGGCGATGCCCGCCGCCAGGTAGCCGATGATGGAGCCCAGGCCCAGCGCGCGGCTCAGAGGCACGGCGATGACGGCGGCACTCAGGTAGATGAAGCTGTTGATCAGCCAGGTGGGAGTGTGTTCCATGCCGCTAACATAACAAATTCCGCAGCGAAAGGAGTCCCCATGCCAGTCGTCGTCGTGGCCAACCCCAAGGGTGGCGTCGGGAAGTCCACCCTGTCCACCAATATCGCCGGCTATTACGCATCGCGCGGGCATGCGGTGATGCTGGGCGATGTGGACCGCCAGCAGTCGTCCCGGCTGTGGCTGGGCCTGCGCCCGCCGGCGGCACGTCCCATCACCACCTGGGAGACGGATGCTGACCACATCGCCAAGCCACCCAAGGGCACGACTCACGTGGTGCTGGATACGCCAGCCGGCCTGCACGGCAAGCGCCTCAATGAGGTGATGAAGATGGCAGACCATGTGGTGGTGCCGCTGCAGCCCAGCGTGTTTGACATCTTTGCCACCCGCGCCTTTCTGGACGAGCTGGTGCAGAACAAGCACTCGGCCAAGACGCAGATCGCGCTGGTCGGCATGCGGGTGGATGCGCGCACCATCTCGGCCGATCATCTGCATGAGTTCGTGGCCATGGTGGGCGTGCCGGTGCTCGGGTATCTCCGTGACACGCAGAACTACGTGCACTTGGCCGCGCGCGGCCTGACCGTGTTCGATGTGTCTCCCAGCCGGGTCGAGAAGGACCTGGAGCAGTGGCAGTCCCTGTGTCGCTGGCTTGACACCTGAAGGCGCCGTGGCCGTCTAATCTGTTGGGGTCAGAGCACATTCGCTGTGCGAAGTGGTCTGCCCCACAAACTCATATACAAGGTCCATGAAAATATTCCAACAGCTCTCCGAATTGCCCCCGCTGATCGGCCAGGAAGTGGCCACCAGCGACTGGATCACCATCACCCAGGAACAGGTCAACCTGTTCGCCCAGGCCACGGGCGACCACCAGTGGATCCACGTCGATGTGGAACGGGCCAAGGCCGGTCCGTTTGGGGCACCGATTGCGCACGGTTTCCTGACGTTATCGCTGCTGCCCACCTTCTTTGAAGCGGCGCTGCGCATCGAGCAAACCCGCATGGGCGTGAACTACGGACTCAACAAGGTGCGCTTCGTGGCCCCGGTGCCCGTGGGCAGCCGCCTGCGTGCTCACATGAAGTTGCTGGCCTGCGACTCCATCGACAACAACGGCATGCAGATGGCCTGGGAAGTCACCATCGAACGGGAGGGCTCCACCAAGCCGGTGTGCGTCGCCGAGTCGATCGCGCGGCACTATCCTTGAGCGAATAAACCTTAGGCTTCAAAGCCATTCTGGCGCCAGGCCTCGAATACCGTCACTGCCACCGCGTTGGACAGGTTGAGGCTGCGCTGGCCCTCCACCATCGGCAGCTTCAGGCATTGTGCGGGTGCAAAGTGGGCGCGCACCGCGTCCGACAGCCCGCGCGTTTCCGCGCCGAAGACCAGCCAGTCGCCGGGTTCAAAGGCGCAGTCAAACACCTTGCCTGTTCCTTTGGTGGTCAGGGCAAACATCCGCTCGGGTGCTGGGCGCTGCGTCTCCAGAAATGCCTGCCAGTTGGCGTGGCGGTGCAGCGTGGCGTACTCGTGGTAGTCCAGCCCGGCGCGGCGCATGTGCTTGTCGTCCATGGAAAAACCCAGGGGCTCGATCAGGTGTAGCGTGCAGCCGGTGTTGGCGGCCAGGCGGATGACGTTGCCCGTGTTGGGCGGGATCTCGGGTTCGACCAGGACAATGTGAAACATGGTCGGTATTGTCGCCGCCGGGCCGCCCCAAGGCGACACGCGGCCCCCTCAGGGGGCAGGGAGCCGCACGCAGTGGGCAAACGTGGGGGCAAGATTATTCGGTGCGGGCCAGCACCAGCGCGGTAATGTGCGCGGCGCCTGCCTGCCGCAATGCCTGTGCAGCGGCGTGGAGGGAAGCTCCGCTGGTCATCACGTCATCCACCAGCAGGACACGCCGGTTTCTGATGCGGTGGGCCTGCAGGGGCTCTACCGCAAAGGCATGCCGGACGCTGCGCAGTCGCTCGTTGCGGGGCAGGGTGCGTTGCGGTGGCGTGTCCACCACCCGCAGCAGTATGTCGCTGGCGACCTTGTGTGCTTCCAGCGCCCGGGCCAGCAGCAAGGCCTGGTTGTAACCACGCTCCTGCAGCCGTTGGCGGGACAGCGGCATGGGGATCAGCGCGTCCGCAGCATCAATGGCCGGCTCCACCCACGGGGTGGCGCGCATCAGCTGGGCGAAGCTGGCGGCCCAGGCGGGATGCTGGCGGAACTTGAAGTCGGCCACCAGGTTGGACCAGGGGTAGGCGTACGCCACGGCAGCCAGGCAGCCATCCAGGGGCGGTGGTCGCAAGACACAGGCGCCGCACTGGCGCACCCCATGGGGGATGGTGCAGGCGCAGGTGGCACAACGGTTGACGGGTTGGGCAAATGCGCCCACGCAGGCCTCGCAGACCGGATGTGCGGGCCAGGCATGGCAAACCGCGCACTGGCTGGGCAGGCGCCGGGAAATCCCTTGTAGTAATTGGCGAAACACCGAGTCAATATACTCGTCTGCAACCTTCAATCCCTGCGGAACCGACACCGCAGCACCCCACGCATGCGCTCCGAGTTGCCTCCCACCATCGCCCCCAACGCCGCCGCCCGTTGGGACTCCCTCCTTCCCGCTGCTTCACCGTGGCTGCATGAAGAGGTGGCGCGGCGCATGGAGGAGCGCCTGGAGTGGATGACCATGCAGCCGCAGAGCTGGCTGCATTGGGAGCCCCTGCGTGGTGGCCTGCAGGCGCATGCATTGCTGAGCGCTCGATACCCCCAGGCGACGTGCCATGTGGTACACGCCCACGCAGCCCACGCACATGCCGCGGCTGTGGCGCTGACGCCGTCCAGGTGGAGTCTGGCGCGCTGGACCGGGCCGCGTGTGCAATGGGGTGCACCCGAACAACCGGTCCAGATGCTGTGGGCCAATATGGCCTTGCACATGGCGGCCGATCCGCAGGCCCTTCTGGCACAGTGGCACCGCTTGCTGGAGCCCAAGGGGTTTTTGATGTTTTCCTGCCTGGGGCCGGACACGGTGCGCGAACTGCGCGCCCTGTATGCCGCGCAAGGCTGGCCGCCGGCCTCCCATGCCTTTACCGACATGCACGACTGGGGCGACATGCTGGTGCAGTCCGGCTTCTCCGAGCCAGTCATGGACCAGGAGCGCATCACGCTGACGTTTTCCACGCCGCAGCGACTGCTGCAGGAGTTGCGGGAGCTGGGGCGCAACCTGCACCCCCAGCGGTTTGGCGGGCTGCGGGGACGTGCCTGGCATGGGCAACTGCTGCAGGCCTTGGCCACGCTGGCCCGGCCCGGAAGCGACGGCCAATTGCAACTGACCTTTGAGGTGGTCTATGGCCATGCGTTCAAGGCACCCCCACGGATGACGGTGAAAGCAGAAACTAGGGTTTCTCTGGATGAAATGCGCACGAATTTGCGTTATGTCAAAAAAAATGTCAAACCCGATTGATTTCGGGGCTTGACACCAAAGTCAGAATCTGATTTTCGTTTTCTTTGCTGGGCTACAATAACTCGCTCACCGAGTTCTGGCCTACCCTTATCTGTTTGCTGCCGCAGGCACAAACGGGGCATGGTTTTGGCACTGTTTAATCTGATTCGACGAAAAAATGACCAAGATGAAGAGCATTTTCAAAACCCTGGCTACGCTGCTGCTCGCAGCCAGCACCTGGGCAGGCACGGCGGCATTCACTTTGGCGCATGCGGTCAACGATTTGCCCGGTGGCCCCGCGGTGAATCAGTTGAACCTGCATCCGCCGGTAACCCGGATCGCAGAAGAACAGCACTGGCTGCATTGGTTCATGCTGATCGTGTGCTCGATCATCTTTGTCGCCGTGTTCGCGGTGATGTTCTATTCCATCTGGAAGCACCGCAAGTCGCGTGGCCACAAGGCCGCCACCTTTCACGAGTCCGTAGTGGTGGAGGTGGTGTGGACCGTCATTCCCTTCATCATCGTGATCCTGATGGCGCTACCGGCCACCAAGGTGGTTGTGGCCATGAAGGACACCACCAACGCCGACCTCACCATCAAGGTGACCGGTATGCAGTGGAAGTGGGGCTATGACTACATCAAGGGTGAAGGCGAAGGCATTGGCTTTGTGTCTACGCTGGATAACGCGCACCGCGTCATGTCGGATGCGGGTGGCCCCAAGAAGGGTGAGGGCGTGGATGACTACCTGCTGAAGGTGGACAACCCCCTGGTGGTGCCTGTTGGCAAGAAGATCCGCATCATCACCACTGCCACCGACGTGATTCACGCCTTTGCGGTTCCGTCCTTTGGTATCAAGCAGGATGCGATTCCCGGCTTTGTGCGCGACACCTGGTTCCGCGCCGAATCGGTGGGCGATTTCCACGGCCAGTGCATGGAACTGTGCGGCAAAGAGCACGCCTACATGCCCATCCACGTGAAGGTGGTGTCCGCCGCCGACTACTCGACATGGGTTGCCGGTGAGCAGAAAAAGCTGGCAGCCAAGGCGGATGACCCCGCCAAGGTGTGGGCGCTGGCAGATATCGTCAAGCGCGGTGAGAAGGTCTATGCCGCCAATTGCGCTGCCTGCCACCAGGCCAACGGCAAGGGCGCCGGCCCGATCAAGGCGCTGGATGCATCGCCCGTGGTGCTGGATGCAGACAAGACCAAGCAAATCGCGCTGGTTCTCAATGGCCGAACCGTTGCGCTGCCCGGTGGGCAAAGCAATGTGATGCCGCCCTGGAAGCAGCTCAGTGATACCGATCTCGCTGCCGTGATCAGCTACACCAAGAACAACTGGTCCAACAAGACCGGGCAGGTCGTGCAGCCCGCCGATGTGCTGGCCCTGCGCAAGTAAGCGCGGCGGCTGTTGCACCCGAACGAATTGAGTGAATTGAGAAGGAAATCAGGATGAGTGCCGTTCTAGACCACCACGACCATGCCCATGACGATCACCATGACCACCACGCCCCCACCGGCTGGCAGCGCTGGGTCTACGCCACCAACCACAAGGACATTGGCACGCTGTACCTGCTGTTCGCCTTCACCATGCTGATGGTGGGCGGTGTGCTGGCGCTGATCATCCGCGCCGAGCTGTTCCAGCCGGGTCTGCAGCTGGTCAACCCCGAGCTGTTCAACCAGCTCACCACCATGCACGGCCTGATCATGGTGTTCGGCGCCATCATGCCGGCCTTTGTGGGTTTTGCGAACTGGATGATTCCGCTTCAGATTGGCGCGGCCGACATGGCCTTTGCCCGCATGAACAACTTCAGCTTCTGGCTGATGATCCCGGCTGGTCTGATGCTGGTGGGCTCCTTCTTCATGCCCGGTGGCGCCCCAGCTGCCGGCTGGACGCTTTACGCACCGCTGACCCTGCAGATGGGCCCCTCTATGGACGCCGGCATTTTTGCCATGCACATCCTGGGTGCCAGTTCCATCATGGGTTCGATCAACATCATCGTCACCATCCTGAACATGCGCGCCCCTGGCATGACGTTGATGAAGATGCCGATGTTCTGCTGGACCTGGCTGATCACCGCCTACCTGCTGATCGCAGTGATGCCCGTGTTGGCCGGCGCGATCACCATGACGCTGACTGACCGCCACTTTGGCACCAGCTTCTTCAACCCCGCCGGCGGCGGTGACCCGGTGATGTACCAGCACATCTTCTGGTTCTTCGGCCACCCCGAGGTCTACATCATGATTCTGCCGGCCTTCGGCATCATCAGCCAGGTGGTTCCGGCTTTTGCCCGCAAGAAGCTGTTCGGCTATGCCTCCATGGTGTATGCCACATCTAGCATTGCTATCCTGTCCTTCATCGTCTGGGCGCACCACATGTTCACCACTGGCATGCCGGTGACGGGACAGCTGTTCTTCATGTACGCAACCATGCTGATCGCCGTGCCCACGGCCGTGAAGATTTTCAACTGGATCGCTACCATGTGGCAGGGCTCCATGACCTTTGAGACCCCCATGCTGTTTGCTGTGGGCTTCATCTTCGTGTTCACCATTGGCGGCTTCACTGGTTTGATGCCCGCCGTGGCGCCCATCGACATCCAGTTGCAGGACACCTACTACATCGTGGCCCACTTCCACTATGTATTGGTGGCCGGTTCGCTGTTTGCCATGTTCTCCGGTTTCTACTACTGGGTTCCCAAGTGGACCGGTGTGATGTATAGCGAGACACGCGGCCGCATTCACTTCTGGTGGTCCATCATCGCCTTCAACATCACTTTCTTCCCCATGCACTTCCTGGGACTGGCCGGCATGCCGCGCCGTTATGCCGACTATCCGATGCAGTTTGCCGATTTCAATGCGGTGGCCTCGGTTGGCGGCTTCCTGTTCGGCTTTGCCCAGGTCTATTTCTTCCTGTTCATCGTGCTGCCAGCCATGCAGGGCAAGGGTGAGAAGGCGGTACAAAAGCCCTGGGAAGCGGCCGAAGGTCTGGAGTGGGAAGTGCCGTCACCGGCTCCCTTCCATACCTTTGAGACCCCCCCCAAGCTGGATGCAACCGCGACCAAGGTTATTGGATGATCAGCATGATGACGCCTGAACAAAAGAAAGCCAATGCCCGTACCGGCCTGATCCTGGCTTCGATCGCTGTGATCTTCTTTGTCGGCTTCATGGCCCGCATGGTCCTGCTGGGGAAATAGACCATGCGTCTGCAGCGCGAAAACTTTCGTATGGTGCGCAAGCTGGCGGTGATTACCGTCGGCATGTTCGCCTTCGGGTATGCGCTGGTGCCCATTTACAAGTCCATCTGCGAAATGACCGGCATCAATATCCTGGCGCTGGGAGACCGCAACATACCGGGTGCCACACCAACCATGGCTGCCAACACCCAGATCGATCTGAGTCGCAGCATCACGGTGGAGTTCGATGCCAATGCCCGTGGTCCCTGGGAGTTCAAGCCGGCGCAGCGCTCGGTGGTGGTGCACCCGGGTGAACTGACCACGGTGATGTACGAATTCCAGAACACGCAGAACCGGCGCATGTCGGCGCAAGCCATCCCCAGCTATGCACCGCAACAGGCGTCTGCGCACTTCAACAAGCTGGAGTGCTTCTGTTTCAACCAGTACACGTTGGAGCCGGGTGAGAAAAAATCATGGCCGGTCGCATTTGTGATCGATCCCAAGCTGTCCAAGGATGTGACGACCATTACGCTGTCCTACACCTTCTTCGAGGTGGGTGGCAAGACTCCACCCGCGCCGGTGGCGAACGCGCAGGCCCCTGCGTCCAATGGGAGCCGGACATGACCACACCCGTGGACAAGACGGCTGCGCCTTCGCAGTCGGCCTGGCACAGTGTCCGGTTGGTGGCTTGGTCTTTTCTGGGGATTCGCAGCAAGGCGGCCTACCAGGATGATCTGACCAAGGTCAACCCAATGCACGTGGTGGCGGTGGGCCTGGTCGGCGTGCTGTTGTTGGTGGTTGGGCTGATCAGCCTGGTGACTTGGGTCGTTGCAAAATAAGTTTACGAAGGAATGGAGCTGAAATGAGTTCAACAACACACGGGGCAACACCGTATTACTTTATCCCCGGTCCCTCGCGCCATCCGGCCATGGCGGCCCTGGGCCTGTTCTTTGTCATCCTGGGTGCCGGCCAGTGGATCAATGGTGCCGAGTGGGGCAAGTACGCGCTGGCGGTGGGCATGGTCTGGTGGCTGTTTGTCTTGTACCAATGGTTCAGCGATTCCATCGCTGAGAGCCAGAGTGGCCAATACGGGCACAAGATTGATTTGTCCTACCGCTGGAGCATGACCTGGTTCATCTTCTCCGAGGTCATGTTCTTCGGTGCTTTTTTCACCGCACTGTGGTGGGCGCGCGCGCACTCCGTGCCGGCACTGGGCAGTCTGGACAATGCGCTGTTGTGGCCCAGCTTCAAGGCTGTGTGGCCCAGTGTGGCTGCAGGTGTAACCGCTTCGCCAGCGGGCATCATCGAACCCTTCACCACCATGGGCCCATTCTGGTTGCCCACCATCAACACGGCCCTGCTGCTGTCCTCGGGTGTGACACTGACCATTGCCCACCATGCGCTGATTCAAGGCCAGCGCGCCAAGACGCTGGGCTTCATGTGGGTCACCGTCTTGCTGGGTCTGACCTTCCTGTTTGTCCAGGGCTATGAGTACTACCATGCGTATGCCGAGCTCAACCTCAAGTTGACATCCGGCATCTACGGTTCCACCTTTTTCATGCTGACCGGATTTCACGGCTTCCACGTGTTTGTCGGCATGCTGATGTTGCTGTTCATTACGCTGCGCCTGCAGAAGGGCCATTTCACTGCCGAACGCCACTTTGGCTTCGAGGGTGCGGCTTGGTACTGGCACTTTGTGGACGTAGTGTGGCTGGGCCTGTACATCCTGGTGTACTGGCTCTGACATCCCATTGCGCACACAAAAGGCACCGCTTGCGGTGCCTTTTTGATGGTGGGTACGATAGACCTACTTGCCCTGTGGGATGCCCGTGGGCTGGATATAGCCCAACTTCCATGCTAATAACAGACAGGCGAAAAGCAGGATGGACAGTCCGACCCGGGCGCCCAGTGCCCCGGCCATCTTGCGTGAGCTTTCACTGCCGCTGCGGCCACCCCGCATCATGAAGTACAAGGCGGCGGCCAAGCTGGCGAGAATGGCAACGAATGCAATGAGTACAAGGCTTGTCATGTGCAAGATTATCCGGTGAATGCCCGTTTGAAGTTTGTCCTGATCACGGTGGCCACTCTGGTGGCGGTGGTCATTGCGGGCAGTCTGGGGCTGTGGCAACTGTCCCGTGCTGCCGAAAAACAGGCCCGCCAGGCCGCCATGGATGCCCAGAGTGCCAAGTCACCGCTCACTGTTGCGGCCGTGCGCGCTGCGGCCGACCCTATGGCGCTGTTACACCAGCGTGCGCGTCTGCGCGGAACCTGGGCCTCCAAGGCACTGATATTTCTGGAAAACCGGCCCATGGATGGTCGCGTGGGCTTTCTGGTGCTGATGCCCTTGGTGCTGGAAGGCGAGGGCTCCGCCGCCGTGGTGGTGCAGCGCGGCTGGGTACCGCGCGGTTTTGAGGACCGTACCCTGCTGCCCAGCATTGAGACGCCGACCGGCGTGGTCGAGATTGAAGGGCGCATGGCCCTGCCTCCGTCCGACCTGTATGCCCTTGGTGGCCCTACGGGTGGCGTAATCCGGCAAAATCTCGACCTGCCACAATGGAGGGCTGAAACCGGATTGCCGCTGATGCCCATCACCCTGCAGCAAACGGGCGCGAACGATGAGGGGCTGGTGCGCGACTGGCCGGTCGTGAATCTGGGCGTGGAAAAGAACTTTGGCTACGCCGCTCAGTGGTTCGGTTTGGCTACGCTGTTCGTCGTGCTGTATCTCTGGTTTCAAGTTATCCGCCGTTTTTTTATTCGCCCCAAGAGCACACCATCCGATGTCTAGCGCCCCGATCCCTGATGCACAGCCCCTGGGCCTGACCGTGCACAACCTGCCTGATGTAGCGAGCTTGGCCGGCGAGCGCACGCGCGCTGGCCGCTGGAAGATGCTCGCGGTGCTGCTGGTGTGTGCCGCACCGGTGATCGCGTCCTATCTGACCTACTACGTGATACGCCCCGAAGGACGGCGCAATTTTGGTGAACTGGTGGAGCCCCAGCGTGTGCTGCCGGACCTGATGGGAACCACATTGGACGGTCAGCCCGTCAACCTGCGCACACTCAAGGATCAGTGGCTTCTGGTCAGTGTGGCGGGCGGAGCCTGTGATGCGCAATGTGCCAACCACCTCTATCTGCAGCGCCAGCTGCGCGAAGGCCTGGGCAAGGACAAGGACCGGCTGGACTGGGTCTGGCTGGTCAGTGATGCGGCGCCAGTGGCCGACTCCCTGCAGCCCGCGCTCAAGGAGTCCACGGTGATCCGCCTGGCCGAAGCCGATTTGGCGAAGTGGTTGCAGCCCCAGTCGGGTCATGGCTTGCAGGACCATTTGTACCTGGTTGACCCGCTGGGCAACTGGATGATGCGCTTTCCGCCCCAGATCGACACCCAGGGGGCGGTCAAGGTTCGCCGCGATCTGGACCGCCTGCTGCGGGCATCCGTTTCCTGGGACAAGGCCGGCCGTTCAGCGCAAGGAATGAACTGACCATGCACGCTTCCCTCTACGATTTCTCTCCCGTGGCCCGCATGCTGCTGATGGGCCTGTTGCTGGCATCCGGCCCGCTGCTGATGGTGTATCTGCGCAACCGGCGTCGATCACCTCTGGGGCGCATGCACGCGCTCACGCTGGTGACCCTGTTCCTGACCTTTGACCTGGTGCTGTTTGGCGCATTTACCCGATTGACCGACTCCGGCCTGGGCTGCCCCGATTGGCCAGGCTGCTATGGCAATGCCAGCCCGTTGGGCGCCAGCGAGCACATCGACGCTGCGCAACAGGCCATGCCCACCGGCCCTGTGACTCCGGGCAAGGCTTGGGTGGAAATGGTTCACCGCTATTTGGCCATGGGGGTGGGCGTATTGATCACCGTGCTGGCCGTGGCGGCCTGGCTCGGACGCAAACCCGGAGCCGGACGAGCTGCCATCAGCCCCTGGTGGGCGACTTTCACCTGGGTGTGGGTGTGCATTCAGGGGGCGTTTGGCGCGCTGACGGTTACCATGAAGCTGTTCCCCGCCATCGTGACACTGCACCTGCTGGGTGGCTATGTGCTGTTGGCCCTGCTGGCCGTGCAGGGTGTGCAACTGGCCCAGCAACAGGGCTTGCAGGCCGTCAGTGTGGTCACGCCGCGGCTGCGACTGGCCGTCGTGTTGGCCCTGGCCTTGTTGTTTCTGCAAGCGGCCTCCGGCGCCTGGGTGAGTACCAATTACGCTGTGCTGGCCTGTACTGAATTTCCGAGTTGCCAAGGCAGTTGGTGGCCGGACATGGATTTTGCCCACGGCTTTGAGATCTGGCGTCCCCTGGGCTATGGCCAGGACGGCGCCCATATCAGCTTCCAGTCGCTGACAGCCATCCACTTTACCCACCGGCTGATGGCGCTGCTGACACTGTTGTTGCTGGCCGCTCTGGCGGCCTCATTGTGGCGGGTGCCGGCCCAACTGAAGCCGGCGCGGGCCTTGGCAGGATTGCTGCTGCTGCAACTGGCCACCGGCATGAGCAATGTAGTGCTGGATTGGCCGCTGGTGGCAGCGGTCCTCCACACGGGCGGCGCTGGCGCCATGGTGGTGGTGTTGGTCAGGATTCTGGCATCCACCCGCGCCGAGGTGCCCCGTGCTGTGGCCCAGGGCAACTCCAACGGGTTGAGCGCATGACCAGTACTGCCGTTGTGGCTACACCGTCGGTGTTTCGCCAGTTCTATGCGCTGACCAAGCCGCGCGTCATCCAGTTGATCGTGTTCTGTGCCCTGATTGGCATGGTCCTGGCTGTGCCTGGTGTGCCGACGCTGGCGCAGACCGGTCTGGCGATGGTCGCCTGCCTGGGCATCTGGCTGGTGGCTGCAGCGGCAGCGGCCTTCAACTGCATTGTCGAGCAAGGTATTGACGCCAAGATGAAGCGCACCGCGTGGCGGCCCACGGCCCGCGGTGAACTGAGCAACACGCAAACGCTGATCTTTTCCGCTGTGTTGTGTGCGGCAGGCTCGGTGCTGCTGTATGTGTGGGTCAACCCGTTGACCATGTGGCTGACCTTTGCGACCTTTGTGGGCTATGCGGTGATCTACACCGTGGTCCTGAAGCCGCTCACACCGCAGAACATCGTGATTGGCGGCGCGTCTGGGGCCATGCCGCCGGTGCTGGGCTGGGCTGCCATGACCGGGGATGTGGGTCCAGAGGCCATGATCCTGTTCCTGATCATCTTTTTGTGGACGCCGCCGCACTTCTGGGCCCTGGCCCTGTACCGGGTGGAGGACTACCGCAAGTCCGGCCTGCCCATGCTTCCGGTTACGCATGGCAGCGAGTTCACCCGACTGCAAATCCTGCTCTACACCTTTGTGCTGTTTGCCGCCTGCTTGTTACCCTTCGTCTATGGCATGAGCCGCTGGTTGTATCTGGCGGCCGCTGTGGTGCTGGGAGTCGGGTTTTGCCTGTATGCCTGGTGGCTGTGGCGTGACTACTCCGACGCCCTGGCGCGCAAGACCTTCCGGTTTTCGCTGATCCACCTGAGCCTGCTGTTTGCCGCCCTGCTGCTGGACCACTACATTCTTTGACTTTTTCGAGCCCCACGTCACCATGAAAAAACGCACTGCCATTCAACGCATAGCTCAATACGCATTGTTTGCGGGGGCTGCTGGCCTGATGGCTGCCTGTTCACCACAGCAGGCGGCATTCTCGTCAGTGGATGTGACGGGCGCGGAATATGCCAAAGGCTTTGAGTTGACCGACCACAACGGACAGGTGCGCCATCTGACGGACTTTGCTGGCAAAGTGGTCGTCATGTTCTTTGGCTACACCCAGTGCCCGGATGTATGTCCGACGAGCATGGCCGAGCTGGCCGGCATCAAAAAGGCACTGGGCAAGGACGGCGACCGACTGCAAGGGTTGTTCGTAACCGTGGACCCCCAGCGCGACACACCGGAGGTGCTCAAGGGCTACATGGCCAATTTTGACCCGACGTTCCTGGCGCTGTCAGCGCCGCCAGACAAGCTCGCCGAATTGGCCAAGGAATACAAGATCTACTACAAAAGGGTCGAAGGCAAGACCCCGAGCAGCTACACCATGGATCACTCGGCCGGCAGCTATGTTTACGACACCAAGGGGCAATTGCGCCTGTTCACCCGTTACGGCAGCGACCCCAAGGGGCTGACCGAGGATGTACGCATCCTGTTAAAGCAGGCATCATAGCCAAACAAGGCTCTAGCCCTCGTGGATATTGAGCAATGCGCTACTAAAATTGTAGCGCATTGCAACCGAGGCAGGCTTAGGCGTAGTCGACCAGAGCGGTCTTCATCTTCTTCATGGCCGCCACTTCGATCTGGCGGATACGCTCGGCACTGACGCCGTACTCGGCCGCCAGTTCGTGCAGGGTCATGCCACCCGAATTGTCGTCATTGACCTTGAGCCAGCGCTCTTCCACGATGCGGCGGCTTCGGGCATCCAGCGCGTCCAGGGCCGCGGCTATGCCGTCCGTGGCCAGCACGTCGCGCTGGTGCGCCTCGATCATGGCGATGGGTTCGTGGCTGGTGTCGGTCAGGTAGGCAATTGGGCCAAACGCATCTTCGCCATCGTCTGAGGGACTGGGGTCCAGCAGCACGTCACCGCCCGACATGCGGGTTTCCATCTCGATCACTTCTTCGGGCTTGACCTTGAGTTCGCGCGCCATGGCGTCGATCTGCTCGGGGTTCAGCGTATCGCGGTGGGTGCCCAGGTCGGCAGCGGCGTCATCGCTCTTGAAGCGTTGCTTCATGGAGCGCAGGTTGAAGAACAGCTTGCGCTGGGCCTTGGTGGTGGCCACCTTGACCATGCGCCAGTTCTTCAGGATGTATTCGTGGATTTCAGCCTTGATCCAGTGCAGCGCGTAGCTCACCAGACGCACGCCCTGGTCGGGGTCAAAGCGCTTGACGGCCTTCATCAGGCCCACATTGCCTTCCTGGATCAGGTCGCCGTGGGGCAGGCCGTAGCCCAGGTATTGGCGTGAAACTGATACCACCAAACGCAAGTGAGATAGCACTAACTTACCGGCGGCTTCAAGGTCATTCTCGGTCTTGAACTTGCGCGCGAACTCCTGCTCCTCTTCCAGTGTGAGCATGGGCAGGCGGTTGGCCGCTGAAATATAGGCATCCAGATTGCCCAGCGACGGAACCACCGACCAGGGGTTGGCCAGAGCCAGCGCGGGGGTTGCAGATCCAATGGTGTGGGACATACCAGAACTCCTTGTGTGTCTGATGCAATATTAGCACTCTCTATGATGGAGTGCTAACAAAGAAGTTCAATGTCCCTGATCAAAAAAAGGGTGGTATTTCATACAGCACGTTAAAGCTTGCTTCCAATGTGTCAAACTGCTTGGCCCGAAGGGCTGTATCGCGCCGCCTTTCCCTTTTATTCCTGAAGCGAGACGGACGACGTTATGAGTTTGCACACCTGGTGGCTGTTTGTATTGATGACGTTTGTGGTGTCCGCTACGCCAGGCCCCAATATGCTGCTGGTGTTGAGCATGAGCGCACGCCACGGGCTGCGCCCCGCGCTGGCGACCATGCTGGGCTGCATGACGTCGCTGCTGGCCATGATGAGCATTTCTGCGGCGGGCCTTGGAGCCTTGCTGCAGTTGTTTCCCGCCGTGTTTGACGCCCTGCGCCTGGCAGGGGCTGCGTACCTGGCCTACCTGGGCGTCAAGTGCTGGCGTGCGCCGGTTCAGGATGCTGTGGGGGATGCGGCACCAGGGGGTGAGGTGGCAGTCAGCGCGGGCGCACTGTACCGCCAGGGCATGCTGGTCGCCGCCAGCAACCCCAAGGCCATCCTGTTCGCCGTGGCCTTCTTCCCGCAGTTCATCAACCCCGAGGCAGCGCAGGCCCTGCAGTTCGGGATTCTGCTGCTGACCTTTGCTGTGATTGAGGTGGGGTGGTACTTCGTCTACGCCCTCAGCGGCAACCGCCTGGCAAGCTACCTGCAGCGTGCCAGCGTGCTCAAGGCCTTCAACCGGCTGACTGGTGGCGCCTTTATCGGCTTTGCCGCCATGATGGCCACCGTGCGGGAGTAAATACAGGGCAAAGACCCACTTTGTGTGGGGGTATCGGACCTCTGTATTCTTGATCCAGATTATTGAATTTTCTGTCGCCATCGATAGACTCCGCCGGCAGCCTCGCGCCAAGCGGGAGCAGCATGTAAAACAGGTCGATGCGCGACTTTTTCGTTGCGAACCCATGTGGCCGGTTTAAGACACCGATGTGTCGTCGGCAAGATTGTTGATTCTCGATTAAGAGGGGAAAGTCATGGGCTCATTCATTCGCAATCTGCGGTTTGCACACAAGTTTATGTTCATCTCGGTACTGGCCGCATTGATGCTGGCCGTGCCCACGGTGATCTTCGTGCGGGTGAACCTTCAGCACATCGCCACGGCCAAACGTGAAGTGAGCGGCCTGGGGCCCATTCAGGACGTGATGAAGCTCACGCAGTTGTCCCAGCAACACCGGGGCATGTCGGCCGTGCTGCTGGCGGGCAATGAGGCACAGGGCCCAGCCCGGCAGGCCAAGGAATTGGAAGTCAGTCTGGCGTTGGGCAAGGTGCAGACCTCGGTGGCCGGGTTGGATGCTCCCAAATTGAATGAGTTGGCAGCCAAGATCGGCAACGACTGGAAGGCACTGTCTGCTGCCGTGGCAAACAAGTCGATTGGCGGGCCGGAGAGCTTTGCCCGCCACACCGCCCTGATTGCAGAGCAACTGGCGCTGTCGGAAGACATCGTCAATGCCTCGGGCATCGCGCTGGATCCCACCGCCGCCGGCTATTACCTGCAAACGGCCGTGTTGCAGCACATGCCCCGGGTGACTGAAGGCCTGGGACAGATTCGTGCGCGCGGCTCTGCGTTGTTGGTGCGTGGCAGTGCCACGCCCGAGGACAAGGTCCGCATCGAGGGGCTGGGCGCCAGCATTCGTGGCAGCATGGCGGCGGCCCGCAAGTCCATTGATCTGGCCGCTGCCGCCAACCCGGTGCTGAAGGGTGTTGTGGGCGATGCGCTGGGCAAGGCCGTTGCAGCAACGGACGAGGGGCTGCGCCTGGTCGATGAGAAGATTGTGCGGGCCGAGGTGCTCAACCACCCGTCGGCGGAGTACTTTGCGGCCATGACCAAGACCATTGATGTGCAGTTTGAGCTGATCAATGGTGCCTTTGAGGCCCTGCGCAAGCAACTGGCCACCACGGTAGCCGACGCGCAGCGCGAGCTGTGGCTTGGCAGTGCCGTCGTGGCCGCCTTTTCGGCCCTGGCGGTGTGGATCATGGTGCTGATCACCCGCACCACCACCGCATCGGTCAATCGCGCGCTGGAATTGGCCCGCGGTGTTGCCGCTGGCGATTTGAGTCACACCATCGTGCCCCAGGGGCGAGACGAAATGGGGGATCTGCTGACCGCGCTGGCGGCCATGCAGACCAGTCTGGCCAAGGTGGTGACCATGGTGCGCCGCGACTCCGATGGCGTGGCCACTGCCAGTGCCGAAATTGCCCAAGGTAACAATGACATGTCGGCGCGTACCGAAAGTCAGGCTAGTGCGTTGGAGCAGACCGCCGCCAGCATGGAAGAGCTCAGTGGCACCGTCCGGCAGAACGCCGACAGCGCACGCCAGGCCAACCAGTTGGCCCAAAGTGCCAGCGCGGTGGCCGTGAAAGGTGGCGAGGTAGTGGCCCAGGTGGTGGACACCATGAAAGGCATCAACGACTCGTCACACAAGATCTCCGAAATCATCCAGGTCATTGACGGCATTGCCTTCCAGACCAACATCCTGGCGCTCAACGCCGCTGTGGAAGCGGCGCGCGCCGGCGAGCAAGGCCGCGGCTTTGCGGTGGTGGCCTCCGAAGTGCGGTCTTTGGCCGGTCGCAGTGCCGATGCGGCCAAGGAGATCAAGATGCTGATCAACGCCAGCGTGGAGCGCGTCGAGCATGGCACCACCCTGGTGGACCAGGCCGGTGTCACCATGACCGAGGTGGTCACCAGCATCCGACGGGTGACCGACATCATGGGCGAGATCAGCGCCGCCAGCAACGAGCAGGCGCTGGGCGTGGCCCAGGTGGGCGAGGCGGTCAAGCAGATGGACGAGGTCACCCAGCAGAATGCCGCGCTGGTCGAAGAAATGGCCGCCGCCGCCAGCAGCCTGAAAAACCAGGCCAATGACCTGGTCCAGGCGGTCAGCGTGTTCACGCTTTCCGCAGAAACCCGTCCGGGCAAGACATTGGCACTTCACTAGCTGACTCTAGGGGTTTACCCTGAGCCCTCAAAAAGGATAGCGGGTAAGCCATATCGCACGAGGCCGCTGGCGTGATTTTTCAATGTGAAATTTGACACGCGGTCGCATCCACGCAACCCCGTGTCCTGGGCGTGGTCGACACCGTTTCGCCGCACCTTTGATGCACCACAAAAAGATGTGCGGCCGGGTCCCTCCGAACCTCGGATGAAGGGTCGAATCGGGCACAATGCGCCATTGCCTTTGGGCTGCCAGGTATCCAGTGCGACCTGTTCTGCTGCCCAAATTCCGGCCCTTTCCGCAGGAGATAACTACATGAAGCGCGACCCCATTTCCCCGCCCCACGGCGACATCATCATCCAGCCCATCAGCCACGACGTGCTGGCAGAAAAGTACCTCAAACCCGGCGAAACCGGGATTGATGACCTGTTCCAGCGCGTGGCGCGCGCACTGGCCTCGGTCGAGGCGGAGGCCGATCGGCCCAAATACGAAGCCATCTTCCTGGATAACCTGTATGCCGGCGCCATTGGCGCGGGCCGCATCATGAGTGCCGCCGGCACCTCCATCCAGGCCACGCTGATCAACTGCTTCGTGCAACCCGTGGGCGATTGCATCCAGGGTGTCGATGACGATGGCTACCCCGGCATTTACGAAGCCCTGCGCGAAGCCGCCGAAACCATGCGCCGCGGTGGCGGTGTGGGCTATGATTTTTCCCGCATCCGCCCGCGTGGCGCGGCGGTCAAGGGAACGGCCTCCATGGCATCCGGCCCGTGCAGCTATATCAATGTGTTCGACCAGTCCTGCTCTACCGTGGAGAGCGCCGGTGCGCGCCGTGGCGCACAGATGGGCGTGCTGCGCATCGACCACCCGGATGTGCAGGAGTTCATCACCGCCAAACGCACACCCGGGCGCTGGAACAACTTCAATGTCTCGGTCGGTGTGAGCGATGCCTTCATGCAGGCCGTGGCCGATGACCAGACCTGGGAACTGGTGCACCCGGCCAAGCCCGGCGCCACGTTGATGGACAAGGGCGCCTACCAGCGCGATGACGGCAAGTGGGTCTACCAGACCCTGCCGGCGCGCACGCTGTGGGACACCATCATGAAGTCCACCTACGATTTTGCCGAGCCCGGCATCCTGTTCCTGGACCACATCAACAAGGACAACAACCTCAGCTACTGCGAGTCCATCTCCGCCACCAACCCCTGTGGCGAGCAGCCGCTGCCGCCCTATGGCTGCTGCGATCTGGGCCCCATCATCCTGACGCGATTCATCAAGCACCCGTTTGGTTTCGACGGTGTGCCAGCCTTTGACTTCGAGGCCTTCGAGAAATCGGTGGCGATCCAGGTGCGCGCCCTGGACAACGTGCTGGACGTGACCTTCTGGCCGCTGCAGCAGCAGCGCGACGAATCCTCCGCCAAGCGCCGCATCGGCGTGGGCTTCACCGGCATGGGCAATGCACTGGCCATGCTGTGCCTGCGCTATGACGCGGCTGAGGGCCGTGACATGGCCAAGCGCATTGCCACCAGCATGCGCGATGCGGCCTACACGGCGTCCGTCGCACTGGCGCAGGAAAAGGGCGCCTTCCCCAAATTCAATGCCGATGGCTACCTGGCACCCGGCACCTTTGCCAGCCGCCTGCCAACGGCCATCCAGCAGTCCATCCGCAAGCACGGCATCCGCAACAGCCATTTGCTGTCCATCGCGCCCACCGGCACGGTGAGCCTGGCCTTTGCCGACAATGCCTCCAACGGCATCGAACCGGCTTTTTCGTGGATGTACAAGCGCAAGAAGCGCGAGGCCGATGGCAGTAGCAGCGAATACGCGGTAGAAGACCACGCCTGGCGCGTGTACCGCGAGCTCGGCGGTGACGTCAACAAGCTGCCCGACTACTTTGTGTCGGCGCTGGACATGTCGGCCACCAACCACATTGCGATGATGGAAGCGGTGCAGCCGTTCGTGGACACCGCCATCTCCAAAACCGTGAACGTGCCGGCCGACTACCCGTACGACGACTTCAAGAGCCTGTACCAGCAGGCCTGGGCCGCACGTCTCAAAGGCTTGGCCACCTACCGTCCCAACGCCATTCTGGGCTCGGTGCTGCATGTGGATGCGCCCAAGGTCGACGCTCCCAAGCCGGTGCCTGCCCCGGTGGTGGACCCGATGCGCACCGTGATCGAGCGCCGCCCCAAGGGTGCCCTGTCTGCGGTGGCGGAGAAGATCGACTACTGGACCCAGGAAGGTCACAAGACGCTGTACCTGTTGGTGTCCTTCTTGCCTGTGCCCACGGCCGACGGCAAGGGCACAGTGGACCGCGCCATCGAGTTCTTCATGCCGGTGGGGCAGAGTGGCGAATCGCAGCAGTGGATCACCTCCAGCATGCGTCTCTTGTCACTGGCTGCACGTGGCGGATTCCTGGAGCGTGCGCTCTCTGACATGCGCAAGGTGGCCTGGGACCGTGGCCCCGTGCGCCTGGGCACGCACCAGAAGGAAGATGGCACGCAGGTTCCCATGTGGCACGACTCCGAAGTGGCCGCCGTGGCCTACGCCATCCAGAACATCCAGGCCCAGCGCAACAGCGCGCAGACCAAGGATGGCCGCCGCGCCACCGACGTTTCGCCCGAATCCGATAGTCTGTTGCCGCGCCAGGAAAGCGCCCTGGCCACCGCGCCACTGCCGGTCATGGCCGGCAAGAAATGCGCGGAATGCGGGGCCCACGCCGTGATCCGCAAGGATGGCTGCGACTATTGCACGCAATGCGGGCATGTGGGTAGTTGTGGATGACACCTGGGAGGCCCTCGGATGAGGTGCTGGCCGCGCTGGATCGCCATTGGCGCGCTCGTTACCTGCTGCTAGCACCCCACCGGTTGGGCTTCTTCCTGGCCATGGTGGTGCTGATCGGCTCCGGGGCCTGGTGGGCACTGGTGCAGATGGACCGGGTCAGTGTCTCCGTGGCGCTGCCGTATGTGCTGTCGCCCACGCTGGTGCACGCGGCGGTCATGACCTTCGGGTTCACACCGCTGTTCTTCTCGGGATTCCTGTTCACCGCCGTGCCAAAGTGGCTGCGTGTGGAGCCAATAGAAGCCCCCATCCTGTTGATGCCCTTGCTCATGCAGGCCTGCGGCTGGTTGTTGTGGGTAACTGGTATTCACGTGCACATGTTCATGGCACTGGCCGGATTGGCGCTGGCCTGGAGCGGTTTGGCGCGTATCACCTGGTTGTTCTGGCGCCTGGTCTGGCGCAGCCAGGAAACGGACCGCCTGCATGCCCGCACCATCGGCTGGGCGTGTCTGGTGGGCTGCATCAGCCTGGGGGGACTGCTGGCCAATCTGGTGGTGGGTGCAACCGCCGTGGCCCTGGCCAGTGTGCTGACCGGCCTGTGGGGCTTTGTGGTGGTGGTGTTCCTGACCGTGGCGCACCGCATGATTCCATTTTTCACCTCCAGCGCCATGCCCTTCATCAACGCCTGGCGCCCGTTCTGGGCATTGGGCCTGATGCTGACTGCGGCCGTCTTTGAGGGGGGGGCCGTGTGGGTGGAGATTGACGGTCCTTTGCACGGGCCCATGGCGCCGGTCTGGATGCTGGCACGCGGCACGTTTGAGCTGCTGGCCGGTGGCATTCTGTTGTGGCTGGCCCAGGTTTGGGGACTGATGCAAAGCCTCAAGAACCGCCTGCTGACCATGCTGCACATCGGATTCCTTTGGTTGGGGCTGGCCCTGGTGCTGGGTGGGGTAGCGCAGCTGCTGGGGCTGTTGCAGGACACCCCGGTGCTCAGCCTGGGCTCCCTGCATGCGCTGACCATGGGGTGTCTGTCCTCATTGATGCTGGCCATGGTGACGCGCGTCTCCTGTGGCCACAGCGGGCGCGCCCAGGTGGCCGACCGCATTGTCTGGACGCTGTTTTGGCTGGTCCAGCTGACCACGCTGTTGCGCATCACCGCTGCAGCACAAAGCGGCTGGGCCAGTTGGCTGTTGCTGCCCACGGCCGTGCTTTGGGCGGGAACCATGGGCGTGTGGGGCGTGCGTCTGGCAAACTGGTACGGCCGCTTGCGCCCGGATGGGCGCCCCGGTTGAAGAGGAGCTTTTCCATGCCCGACACCGAACTGGTCTCCACCATTGCGACACTGATGCAGTCGCGCCAGACCATACTGCCCAAACGCCTGATGGCGCCCGGACCCGATGCCGGGCAACTGCAGCAGATTCTGGAAGCTGCCGCATCCGCGCCCGACCACGGACAGTTGTTGCCCTGGCGCTTCATCCTGGTGCCGGCTGGGGCACGGGCCGCGTTGGCCGAAGTCTTCGGTGCTGCCCTGCTGGAGCGCGATCCGCTGGCCACTCTTGAGCAAGTGCGGCAGGCACAGGAAAAGGCGCACCGATCCCCCTGCCTGCTGCTGATGGTGGTGGACGCCCTGCGTGGTGACCCCGACGTGGATATATCTGAACGCATTGTTTCCAGCGGCTGTGCAGTGCAAAACCTGTTGCTGATGGCCACGGCCCTGGGCTTTGGCTCGGCCCTGACCAGCGGCAAGGCACTGAAGTCTGCAGCACTGCGTGCGTTGTTCGGCTTGAAGGAGGGCGAGCAGGCACTGTGCTTTGTCAGCGTGGGGAGTGTCCAATCCAGCCGGCCTGGGCGTCTGCGGCCCGTCTTGCAGGACTATGTCAGCACCTTGAATCTGCCCCCCGGTTTTGCTTAGTCGGTGCGCTGGTGTTGCAGCAGCGCATCGCAGCAGTGCACGGCCGCAGCGAAGTCCAGGCTGTCGATGGCTGCGCCGAGTGCAGCGAGGTCTGACGACAGCGCTGCGCCATGGGTGCTGCGCAGCCGGGCAAAGGCTTCCAGCGCCAGCATGTCCGAGCCGTCCAGCAGCCTGCGCAATACCTGCAGATCAGCAGTGAACCGGGCCCGGTCCAACGGTTGGTTCGCATCCCCTGTGTCGGCAGTGGCCGCGCTGGCCTGCTGTGCGTAGCGTGCCATGGCGGCCTGCAGCGCGCGCCCGGTCGTCGTAACCACCTCCTGCAACTGCTGCACCAATTCGGTTGCTTCCCGGGCCGTCACGCCGCCCGCAAGCCGGCTTTCGATGTGGCTCGCCGCCTCGGCCAGTGTGTTGGCGCCCAGGGTTGCGGCCAGGCCCTTGAGGGTGTGCATGGCGCGGCCGGCATCGGCGTATTGGGCGCGCTCCAGCAGCTCTTGCAGTTGCTGTGACGTTGATGACAGGTCGCCGGCAAAGCGGCGCAATGCGCCGGACAGCAGCGCGGCATTGCCGTCGAATCGCTGCAAGGCCGCGTCCACATCCAGCATTTCTGTGCTTGTCTGCACCGATGGCGTGGAGACAGATACTGGTGTCTGCGCAGCGGGTGGCGGCGCGTTACGCCCCGTGTGCTGCAACAGCAGAGCCACCAGATGGTCCAATTCAAAGGGCTTGCCGACATGGTCGTTCATTCCGGCTCCCAGGCAGGCCGCCCGGTCGCTTGCCATGGCGTTGGCAGTCATGGCAATCACTGGCAAGCGGGTCAGCCCCAGGTCCTGGCGAATGATCCGCGTGGCGGTGTAGCCATCCATCACTGGCATTTGCACGTCCATCAGCACGGCATCAAAGCCCGGCTGGCTATTCGTCACAGCGTTCACTCCGAGCTGGCCGTTTTCTGCCAGAACAACCTCCGCGCCTTCCTGGGTCAACAGGCCTTGCGCCACCATCTGATTGATCTTGTTGTCCTCCACCACCAGCAGGCGCATGCCGAGCAGGCGCTTGGCCTTTTCGGGCGGGCGGGGTTTCTCGGCTACCGGCGCGACCACTTCCTGCGCCAGCGCAAAGTCAAGCTGGAAATAAAAATTGCTGCCCTGCCCAAGGGTGCTGTCCAGACAAAGGTCACCACCCATCAGATCCACCAGACGTTTGGAGATGGAAAGGCCCAGCCCAGTGCCGCCATAGCGCCGCGTCGTACTGGATTCCGCTTGCGAGAAGCCGTCAAAGACATGGGCCAGTTTCTCCGGCGCAATGCCAATGCCGCTATCGCGTACCGAGAACTCCAGCCGCGCGCCCTGCGCACCCCGTTCAACCAGGCGGACCGCGATGACCACTTCGCCCTCGCTGGTGAACTTGATGGCGTTGCCCCCCAGGTTGACCAGCACCTGCTGCAGGCGCATGTCGTCGCCCACCAGCCGGCGCGGCACGTCGGGGGCCACGTCAAAGCGCATCGTAATCTTCTTGCCATCCAGGCTGGTGGCGAACATCACCGACAGATCGCGCAGCATTTTGTCCAGGTCAAACGGGCGGGGATCCAGCGTCATCTTGCCTGCTTCCACCTTGGAGAAGTCCAGGATGTCGTTGAGCAGGCCCAGCAGTGAGCGGGCCGCGCCCTTGGCGTTGGATGCATAGTCGCGCTGGCGGCTGTCCAGTTCCGTGTTCTGCAGCAGCTTGAGCATGCCCAGAATGGCATTCATGGGTGTGCGGATTTCATGGCTCATATTGGCCAGGAATTCGCTCTTGGCGCGGCTGGCGGCTTCGGCCGACTCGCGTGCATTTTTCAGCTCGGTGATGTCCACCCGAAAGCCCACGGTCTGACCCAGCGCGGTCTTGCGCTCCATGATGCGCAGCCAGCGGCCGTCGCTCAGGTGCTGCTCGATCTGGCGGTTGCCCTTCTGGTGTTCGGCCAGACGCTCGGCGATCCATGACTCTTCGCGGCCCACGGCGTCGGGATACTGGCCGTGCGCTACACCGTGACGCACGATGGCCTCAAACGTGATGCCGGGGGCGATGATGTTCGCCGATGCCTTGTAGATGTCGCGGTATTTTTCGTTGAAGAAAAGCAGGCGGTCGCTGGCATCAAAGACCGCAAAGGCTTCGTCCAGAGCATCCATCGCTGCCAGCAGCATGGTCTGGGTGGCGTCGCGCTCCACCTCAGCAATCAGCAGCTCGCTGGCACTTTCCCGCTGCGCATTCAGCGACAGCAGGTGCTTGTTGTAGCCCTCCACCAGCTGGCCGATTTCATCCTGCGTGTCCAGCACCGGGAGTGGGGCATGGTTCTCGGCTGGTGCGTCCTGAAGGCGGCGAAATCCGGCGGAAACCGCCCGGATGGGTGCCACCACCGTGTTCGCATAGCGCCACGTCAGTGCCAATACGCCCAGCAGGCACAGTGTGAGCAGTACCACCGTGGCCAGCGTGAGCTGCGCCACGCGCCCGGTCACCAGTTGGCGCGGCGTCATGATCGCCAGGTAGCCATGGCTGCGGTCCGCCACATTCACATCCAGCAGCATGTCCTTGCCGTCCACGGTGAGCTGCTGGGTACCGCGCTGGCTGCGGAACACGTCCATCAAAGCCGGGGACAGCAACTGGCCCACCATCCGGCCATCCGAGTGCAGGGCTACCCGTCCGGCGGCATCCACCAGCATCAGCATCTGGCCCTGCGGCAGCGGGACCCGTCGCAGGTATTCCTGCATGATTTCGTCCGATAGACTGATGACCAGCACCCCCGCGGTCTCGGTCGTACCCGACAACGCTGAAAAATGGCGGATGGCGCGCACCACGCTGGTGACCTGTGGGTAGCGTGAACTGGTATTGATGTTAGGCCCCATTCCGCGCCACAGCGAAGGCGAAGCTGATTGTGCTGCCTGGTCCAACAGGGCGCGCGCCATGTCCTTGTCCACGGCACTGGAGCGCAAGGTCTCGCCCACATGGAAATGGGTACCACCGGGGGTGAACAGGTCCAGCGACACCAGGCCCTTGACCCGCACATAGCTGTTCAGCGTGTAACCGATCTGGGCCCGGACATTGAGGGCGTCATAACTGCTGCTGGCCGGGTCATCCGCACTGCGCAGGGCGCCGCCTATGGCCTCGTTGCCGGCGATATTGGTCGCCAAGTCCTCGATCTGGTCCTGGTACAGCGAGAGGTAAGAGGCAAAACCGCCCAGTACCCGCACGTTCTCCGTCTGCGCCTGGTCCAGCACAATGCGCTTGGAAATCTCCAGCGCGCTGAACCCCAGCACCACCAGCGGCACAATGCCGGCCACCAACAGGTAGCCCAGCAACTTGACGGTGATATTGAAACGCCACTTCACGGTTCGGCAGCCGGCGCTGGGTCAGGGCAGGTTGCTGGCTGTCACCAGGCGGGTGTCAACCAGCGTAGTGGCGGGCGCTTCTTTTCCCTGAATCAGGCGCAGCGCCAAGGCCACGCCCTGGTAACCCTGCTCCGCCGCTTGCTGGTCCACGGTGGCAGCCATGTGGCCACTGCGGATCTCGGAGACGGCTTCGGCCAGTGCGTCATAGCCCACGACCCGCACAGCGGTCTTGCCGGCCTCCTGCAGGTACTTGATGGCGCCCATGGCCATCATGTCGTTGGCGGCAAACAGTAGCTGGATGTCCGGATGTTTCTTGAACAGGACCTTGCTTACGGCATAGGCCTCGTCGATCTTCCAGTTGGCGGTCTCGGACGCCACCAACTGGATGTGCTTGTTCTCGGTCAGCGCCCGCTTGGCGCCTTCCATGCGCTGGCGGGCATTGTCCGCGCTGCGAATGCCTTCCAGAATGGCTGCCTGGGTCGGTTTGGTCACGGGGTCGGCCAGGAACTTCCCGGCCTTGTAGGCACCGGCTTCGTTGTCCACGCTGACAAACGGAACACTGCCCAGGCCAGCCTGTTTCAGGGCCTCGGGGTCCAGCCGGTTGTCGATGTTGACGATCCGTATGCCTGCGTCTGCGGCTTTCTTGAGTATGGGCACCAGGCTCTGGGAGTCTCCAGGCGCGATGACAATCGCCTCCACCCTGGCTGCAATCAGGTCGTTGACCAGTTGGATCTGCTGCTCGATCGACGTTTCCTGCGCGGCGGTCTTGACGATCAGGGTCACGCCCAAGTCCTTTTCCGCCTTGCGCGCACCCTTTTCCATTTCAATGAAGAAGGGATTGGTCAGGGTCTTCATGACCAGGCCGATCGGGTGCGATGGCGCCGCGCTCGCGCTGGCTGCAGAGGCTGGTTTGGCGGCCTCGGCCAGGCTGCTGACACTGGGGCCGCTGGATTGGCCGCAGGCGACCAGGCCCCAACCGCATAGCGCGGAAAAAATCAGGCGGGAAAATTGCATGGAGAGCCCCTCGCTAGCATGTTTTTTCGATTCCCGCATCGTAGCGCATGGCAAAGCCCTGACCAGCTGCGACATTGTGCATAGCCGTGTTCCAATAGCCCGATGAACCCCGACGCACACAAACTCTGGCAGGCACCGCTATGGGCTTTTTCAGTCCTGCTGGCCTTGTTGGGCATGCTCGGCCCCTTCTCCATTGACACCTATTTGCCGGCTTTTGCCGGCATTGCCCAGTCGCTGGACGCATCGCCCGTGCAGATGCAGCAGACCCTGTCGGCCTACCTGTTTGGCTTTGCTTTCATGAGTCTGTTCCATGGTGCGATTTCCGACAGTTTTGGTCGCCGCCCGGTGGTGCTGTGGGGGCTGGTGGTTTTTACCGTGGCATCGGCAGGCTGTGCTCTGTCCGAGAGCATCGGTCAGCTGATCCTGTTTCGGGCCATGCAGGGCCTGTCCACCGGTGCCGGCATCGTGGTCTCGCGCGCGGTGATCCGCGACATGTTCCCGCCCTCGCAGGCGCAGAAGGTCATGAGCCAGGTCACCATCTTCTTTGGCGTGGCCCCCGCCATTGCGCCCATGGTGGGTGGCTGGATGCTGGTGCACGTGAGCTGGCATGGCATCTTCTGGTTTCTGACCGGCGTGGGTGTGGTGCTGTGGCTGGCCATTTTCCGGCTGCTGCCGGAAACCCTGCACGCCACGCAGCGCCAGCACTTCCATCCCCGCAACCTGATGGCCGGCTACTGGCAACTGGGCTCCGATCCCCGGTTCTTCCTGCTGGCCCTGGCCAGTGGCATTCCTTTCAACGGCATGTTCCTGTACATCCTGAGCGCGCCGGTCTTTCTGGGTGAACACCTGCAATTGGCGCCGCAGCAGTTCTTCTGGTGTTTTTTGATCACCATTGGCGGCATCATGGGTGGCGCCCTGGTGAGCGGCCGGGTGGCCGGCAAGATCACACCCAAACGTCAGATCCGCATCGGCTTTTCCATCATGCTGGCCATTGCGGTGGTTAACCTCATTGCCAACCTGCTGTTCCACGCACATGTCAGCTGGGCCCTGCTGCCACTGGGCATCTTCTCCTTTGGCTGGGCGTTGATGGTGCCGGTGGTGACCCTGCTGGTGCTGGACCTGCACCCGGAGCGCCGCGGCATGGCGTCGAGCCTGCAGATGTTTGTGGGCTCCACCGCCAACGGGCTGGTGGCGGGCGTGATTTCGCCACTGGTGATGCACTCCACCGTGGCCCTGGCCACCGCGTCCCTGCTCATGCTGTGCATCGGCCTGCTGGCGTGGATCTATATCCGCCACCAGTGGCCAGATATTGGAAATACCATTACGCATGGTTAAGGCGACCTGGTTGCTTGCTGGCGTCCTGGCCGTGCTCATGGAGTGGCACGGTACCGCTGCTGCCCAGCCGCAGACCCTGGCCCATATTGATGCGGTCTATCTCCTGTCGGAGCAGGACAATGCCCAGGCTCTGGCGCAGATGCGCCAGCTGGGCGACAGCCTGGGCCGCGACGCGCCTTACCCGGTGCAACGTGAGTATTGGGGCAAGCGAATCGCCCTGGAGCTGGACTCCGCACAGACGGACACAGCCAAGGCGTCCATTGCCACACTGCTGCGCTTGGCCCAAGCACAGAAGGACGACAACGGCATGGCGCTGGCCATGGCGTTTGACGCCTCGGTGCTGGTGGTTGCAGCCAAGCTGGAGGCGGCCCTGGTCAAGCTGGGTGAGTCCCGGCCCTTGGCCGAACGCGCGGCCGACCCAGAGGTGCTGTGGCAGTACTACCGTGTGCTGGGCAGCGCCCAGCTGGCGCTGGGACAGTTCACCCAGGCGCTGGAGAGCTACCTCCAGTGCTTGCGCTACGCCGATCTGCAGACCCGGCACGGCCCGCAGTCCCGCCTGCGTGCGCTCAGCGCACTGAGCAACGTGTATGCCGCCATGAAGAATCCGCAGAAAGCCCTGGCCGTGATCGACGATGCACTGGTGCTCGCCGCTGAGCTGGATTCCCGCAAGATGCTGGCCACCCTGTACCTGAATCAGGGCAACCAGTTCGCCGTGCTGGGGCGCAATAAGGACAGCGTCCAGGCCAATGAACGGGCGCTCAAGGTCAGCCAGGACAGCGGCCTGGCCCGCCTGGAGGCCACTCTGCTCAACAACATCGGCGACAGCTACCTGCGCAGCCACAACTACCCCAGGGCCGAACAGCTGGCACGCCAGGCTCTGGTCAAATACCGCGCGCTGGACGATCTGGGCGGCGCGCTGACCGCGCAGGCCAATATCGGCTTTGCGCTGATGGGCCAGGGGCGCGTGACCCAGGGCGTGGCGGAAGTCCGCGCCGCGCTCAAGCGCATCCACGAAGCCGGCGCCCGGGCCGACGAGGAAGATGTGCTGGGCGAACTGGGCCGCATGTACGAGCAACTGGGCCTTTACAGCGACGCCGTGGCCACCATCCGTGAGCAGCAGCAACTCAGCGAGCAGCTGTTTCGCGCCGACCGGGAAAAATCCGTCGCTGCCCTGCAGGAGCAGTTCGATGCCGTGCAGCGCGAAAAACAGATCGAGCTGCTGGCCCGCGCCAACAGCCTGAAGGATGCCGAAATTGCCAACCAGCGACTGCAGCAGGTGGTGACCCTGCTGGGTGCCGTGGTGACCGTCATGGGTGGTGTGTTTGTGTACCTGCTGTACCGGCGGGTGCGGCGTACTAACGAGAAGCTGCGCGAGGCCAACCAGCAGCTCGAATTCCATGCCGTGCGCGATCCGCTGACCGGCCTGTTCAACCGGCGCTCGTTTTTTGAGCTGATGAGCCAGCGTGCAGGAGACGCCGTGGCCGGGCGGCGCGAGGACGATGTGCCCGACGGCCTGCTGGTGCTAGACATCGACCACTTCAAGGCCATCAACGACAGCCTGGGCCATGCGGGTGGCGACTCGGTGCTGGTCGAGGTGGCCAAGCGCCTGCGCGCCGCCGTGCGCGACACTGACATGGTCATGCGCTGGGGCGGCGAAGAGTTCCTGATTTTTTCCCCCAAGGCCAATGCCGAGCATCTGAGAAACCTGGCCCAGCGCGTGCTCAAGGTGGTGGCCGAGACCCCCATTGCCGTGGGCGACACCATGCTCACGGTCACCGCCACGGGCGGCTTCCTGTCGCTGCCGTTTTCCGGCCTGAGCGAGTCCGAGTGCAACTGGGAAAAGGCCATGCAGATCGCCGACATGGCCCTGTACCTGGGCAAGGTCAATGGCCGCAACCGCGCCTATGGCCTGAACCGCCTGCTGGCGCCGTTCGAGCAGGTCATGCCGGTACTGGAGCGCGACATCTCCGCCGCGCTGAAGGCCGGCATGGTCGAGCTGGTGGAGGTGCAAGGGCCCCGAGGGTCTCCAGGCAACGAAGCCCCTCACTGAAAGAGACTATGTGTGCACCACCCCGGAGTACACAAACACGCCGTAAAACCCGATCAGTGCAGCGCCAATCGGTCGGGGTAACCGTCCCATGAATGCAATGCACAGGAAGTTCAGGGCTGCAGCGCCCAGAAGGACGTAGATTCCCATTTGAAAGAAGCCGGGGATCGTGATCTTGTCGAATAACGCGAAGAGCCCAATGCACATCGGGATGCAGATATGGCCATCACCGACCTGCGAACTGACGACGATGTCCTGCCGCCCCATGAACCCGTAGTAGATGGCGATGAAGGCGTTTGGCAACACCATGAGCGCGCCGCTGAGCCAGCCGAGGTCTTTCACGCCGATATAGGCACTTTTCACATGGGACACCCAGTCAACCAGGTAATCCACGCTGTGGTAAACACCGAACGCGCCTAGTCCAATAAGGGCCAGGTCCAGCACGATGGACCAGTGAAAGCCCCGGTTCTTGCGGACGTTGTTTTTGAGGATTTCAAAGACATGCAGCACCTGCCAAAAGAGAAACAGACCGACAAGCACGGTGCCGTCATAGAAATCAATCACATGGTCCTTGGCCAGCGCCCACAGGGTTCCTGTGAAAAGGAACAGGGCCACCAAGGTCAGCAGCAACTCCAGTCGGTATAACTGGTGCGCCTGGGTTGGCGCCTTCCGCTTTGGGCTTACCTTGCCTTGGGCTGGCGTTGCGCCAAAGAAGATGGCAGACAGCCCCAGAATCAAGGTCAGGTTGGTGACATTGTTGACCAGGCAATTCTCAAGGACGGCTTGACTCTTGCCTCCTGCGCGGCTCATCTCAAAGGCAAAGACCAGGTTCGCAAATCCCGAGCAGTAAGGCATGATCAAGGTGCCCAGCACAGTCCCTTCAAACCCCTTGCTCTCTATGGCCTGAAGCCGCCAGATCATGAGGGCGGAAGCAAGCATGAACAGGCCTATCTGCGCGATTGGATTGGCAAGAAATGCGGATAGCTGATGGATGGCGCTGGGCACTGGAGCGGGGTGATTTCAGGAACAGCGTTCAAGGATAAGCGCATTCCCATTGCGGATGGGTTCGAGAGAGATAGTTGGGTACACTTTTCCTTTTTGGAAGAAATGCATTCATGTCTATCGCGACAACTCTCAACGGTGACGCTTCTGCTGAACGCATCGTGCGCCACTTCCAGTCGGCTGGTTTTCCCGGCATCACCGAAGCCTTGCTGATCCGAATTCGCCTGAAAAAAGGCGACAGGCCGGAAGTGGATGCCGCATTTGACCTCGCCATGGAGCGGGAGGTAGCGCCGCCTGTCCACGACTATTTCGAGATCCGGACCTACGGATTTTTCTCCGAGATTCGAACGCTCCCGGTCGCAAAGGCCGCATTCACCGTCGACTTCGGACGCGCCTTGCGGCATGCGCTGCCAGATATCTACTTTGAAGACGCGCCCGTTGTCGTCGATGATGCTCTGGCCACAGGGACCAAATATGACGCCATGCTGAAGCTTGGCAACAATGTCGGTGATCAGGCCATAGCCATCTTGTTGAATGATCCGAATTCCTCGTTCTTTGAGTATCTGGACTCCAATCTCGGATATGACTGGCAAAAAATCGTCGGCACACTGGATGCTGCCGTGACGTCTTTCAACCCGGACGAAGAGTTGCAGTAATTCGCAAGGGACGTCAATTGCCAGCAACCGAAATCCAATGCAAAACAGCCGGTGTCGTTGCTGGCAAGGAAATGCTCATCCCGACAGGCGTGGAGGGCAGCCTCATTCCCCACATTCAGGATTGGGTGACCGCCCAGCTCAAGGCCAAGAAGCCTGTCAAGGACATCAGCAACCAGGTGCTGGTGAAGGGCATCAAGCAATGGGCGGCATTTGAAGCCAAAAGCGGCTCCTCCAAAGTGCGAACCGTCTTCAAGATCACCTAGACCTGGGTCGCGAGCACCTGGTTCTGTACAGCGCAGGCATGGCGGCATATACTGTATGTAAATACAGTTATCTCAAAGCCATGCCATGTCTGCCTCCGTTTCCCCGCTGTCCCGGATCGGCGTCCACGCCGACGTCTGGCAGGCCGACGCGCTGGCCGGGGCCCCGGCGCGGGTGCTTGCCACGGGCGATGCCCTGCTGGACGCCCAGTTGCCCGGGGGCGGCTGGCC
>JBAQDE010000037.1:0-54296 GCA_049294595.1 Rhodoferax sp.
TCATCAAGGCCAATGCCCGTGGGTTTCGCAACTTCACTAACTACCGGGCAAGAATTCTGTTTCATTGTGGAAAGTTGAACTTGGCAATGGCCTGAAAAATCACAGTGAATTCAACGAAGCTCCAAAAATAGGAGACCCTTATGTCCAATGGCGCCAATGCCCTGATCCGCACGCTGGTTGATGCCGGCATCACCACCTGCTTCACCAACCCCGGCACCTCCGAGATGCACTTTGTGGCCGCGCTCGATACCGTGCCCCAGATGCGCGCGGTGCTGGCCCTGTTTGAAGGTGTGGCTACTGGTGCGGCCGATGGCTATGGCCGCATGGCCGACAAGCCCGCCGCCACGCTGCTGCACCTGGGCTGCGGCCTGGGCAATGGCCTGGCGAATCTGCACAACGCGCGCAAGGGCCGGGTGCCGATCCTGAACATTGTGGGCGACCATGCCACCTACCACACGCAGTTTGATGCGCAACTGCAATCCGACATTGAAACCGTGGCGCGTAACGTGTCGCCCTGGGTACGCACCTCCAAGAGCACGCAGGAATTGTGCAAGGACGCGGCCGAGGCGATTGGTGTCTGTCAGGGCCCACCCGGTCAGGTGGCCACGCTGATTCTGCCGGCCGATGTGTCCTGGGGCGAGGGCGGCGTGCCCGCCGCGCCACCTACGATCCAAAAACCTGATGCCGCGGACGACGCCACCGTGGCGGCGATTGCCCAGGCTCTGCAGGGTGAAGGCAAGAAGGCCATTCTGCTGGGTGGCCGCGCGCTGCGCGCACCCGCATTGATGGCCGTGGCCCGCATCGCTGCCAAGACCGGTGCCAAGCTGTTTGCTGAAGTGTTCCCCACGCGCATCGAGCGCGGCGCCGGCCTGCCGCCGGTGGAGCGTATTGCCTACCTGGCCGAATTGGCCTCGGTGCAGTTGACCGGGCTGGACCACCTGATCCTGGTCGATGCCAAGGCCCCGGTGTCGTTCTTTGCCTACCCCGGCAAGAAGAGCTACCTGGTGCCCGATGGTTGCCAGTTGCACACGCTGGCTTCCTTCACCCAGGATGTGACGGGTAGCCTGGACAAGCTTTTAAATGCGGTGGGCGCCGCACAAACAGCACCCGTTCTGCAGGCACCCAAGCGCCCGGGTCTGCCACGCGGCAAATTCACTGCCGACAAGGTGTGCAAGGCCATTGGGCAGCTGATGCCCGAAAACGCCATCATCGTCGACGAGGCGCAGACCTCCGGGATCATGCTGGCGATGTACACCGCAGGTGCACCGCGCCACGATGTCATCACGCTCACGGGTGGCGCCATCGGCCAGGGCCTGCCCAACGCGGTGGGCGCGGCCATTGCCTGCCCGGATCGCAAGGTGATTGCGCTGGCCGGTGACGGCTCGGCCATGTACACCATCCAGGCCCTGTGGACCCAGGCGCGCGAGAAGCTCGATGTCATCAACATCATCTTCAACAACCGCTCCTACGCCATTCTCAATGTGGAGTTGCAGCGTGTGGGCGCGGTGGGCGCTAGTGACAAAGCCAAGGCGCAACTGGACCTGCGCACGCCGCCGATTGATTTCGTGCACCTGGGCCAGAGCATGGGTGTGGCGTCCAAACGTGCCACCACTACCGAAGAATTCCTGGCGGCTTTCGAGTACGCGCTGCGCACGCCCGGCCCGCACCTGATCGAAGCCATTGTGCCGCCGACGCTGGCCGGGCTGAAGCTGCGTGTGCTGCCGCACCTGCTGCAGTCACTGGCCAATCTGCCGCAGCCGATTGCGCGCGCGCTCAAGCGCAAGATCGCGCCCTGACTGACACGCGATGCCGTGGCGGCCCCGCCACGGCGCACTGCATGCCTGGATGAAGACAGCGGGAACTTTTTCCGCGCCCGCTCGTTAGACTGGGTTCAGGCCATGCGAAGTCTCCACGATCTTGAGGAAAGCGAATGCATCACCCGCGCCCAGCGCGGGGATGTCGCGGCGTTCTCGGAGCTGGTCAGACGGCATCAGGACCGGATCTACCGGTTTCTGGTCCGCCTGACACGCTCGCTGGACGATGCGCGGGACCTGACGCAGGAGACCTTCTTGCGTGCCTTCCAGCACCTGAAAGGCTGGCGGCCGGAGGCGCGTTTCAGCACCTGGCTGTTTCGCATTGCCCGCAACCAGGCCCTTGACCTGTTGCGCCGTCACCAGACCGTGGAATTCGTCATGCTGGAGGAGGATGCGACCGTGCTGGACCCGGCGCCGGGTCCGGATGATGTGCTGAACGCCGTGCAGCGGCTGCGCCAGCTGGATGCTGCCCTGCTGCGTCTGCCGGTTGAGCACCGCGAGATTGTGCTGCTGCGGGAAATCGAGGGTCTGTCGTATGAGGAACTGGCCGAGGTGCTGGGATTGAACATCGGTACCGTGAAGTCGCGCATCGCCCGGGCGCGCAGTGCCCTGCTGGGTTCCTCGCCGCGTTGAATGGAGACACCACCATGAATTGTCCCCCCTTTGAAGAACTCTCCGCCTACGCTGACCAGATGCAGGCGCCGGAAGTGCAGCAGCGCATAGCATTGCACGTGCAGAACTGCGCCCAGTGCCAGGCCCAATTGCAGTCGCTGCGGGAGCTGCAACTGCAGTTGCGCGCCTTGCCGCAACCGCATTTGGGTTTCGACATGGGGGCCCGCCTGCGCGACGAATTACAGACTGCCGGTGAACGCCATCGGGCGCCACGAACCCGCACCTGGGGCTGGTCGGCCTGGATGCCCGCAGGGCTGGCTGCGGCGGCCATGGCCTCGGGCGTGTGGCTGGGTGTGCTGCTGGTGGGTGGCAGCGTGGTGGGCACAACCCCGACGGGTGTTGTGCGTGTGTTTGACCCGGTTCCCCCCGGGGGCCTGTGTGCGGCGGCGGAGCTGTGCATTGCAACGAAAGGAATGCCATGAAGCAATCGAACTGGAAGTGGCTCTTGATCGCCTCGTTGTCGCTCAACCTGGGCTGTGTGGGCGCGGTGCTGTACCTGCAGATGCGCCCGGCGGCCCCGTTGCAGACTAGTACTGCGGCGCGGGTCAACTTGCCGGACTATCTGCAACTGAGTCCGCAACAGCGCCAGCAATGGGCGCAGCTGGAACCCGGCTTCTTGCGCGACATTGCGGGAAACTGGGAACAGATTCGCCACCACCGAGAGACCCTGGTGCAGCATATTTTTGCGCCAACGCCTGAACGCGCCTCCATCAATGCCGAACAGGCACGCATTGCCGCTTTGCAGGATGCCCAGCAACAGCGGGTGATTTCACAATTGCTGGCGGAGCGCGAGATGCTGGACAGTGGGCAGCGGGTCAAGCTGATGCAACTGCTGCAGACGCGCTACGCCCAGGAAGCCACCGAGGAAGAGCGTTTGCACCGGGATTGATGGGGAATCAAAGGAACATTCTCAGTACATGTTCGTTAAGGATGACAAGGCCCAGCACACAGCAGGGCTGAATCTCCCTTAACCGAACTGGAACACACCATGATGAAATTTACCCCACTGATCCTGCTGGCCGCGATGCTGGCGAACCCCGCAGCGGCATTGGCTGCAGATTCCCATGACCACGGCGCCGCCGCGCCGCAAAAAATAGCCCTTAACGCCGGGAAGAAATGGATGACCGATGCCCCGTTGCGCCAGGCCATGACGGCCATGCGCGCATCGGTCGGCGTAATCCTGCCGCTGGCCCACGACGGCACTGCAACGGCTGCACAGTTTGAGGCGCTGAGTCATGAGGTGAATGCACAGGTTGCCGCCATCGTGCAAAACTGCAAGCTCGACGCAAAAGCCGATGCGCAACTGCACACGGTGATTGCCGAACTCCTCAATGGTGCGGAAGTTGCCGAGGGCAAGCAGCAGGGAAAGAGTCGAGCCGCTGGAGTGGTTCAGATTGCGCAGGGGCTCAACACGTACGGAAGGTACTTTGACCATGCGGGCTGGAAGGGGATCCCTTTGCCCAAACATTGAGAGGTCCGCTCACGCAGACGGACAGGGCACCGGTCCGTGCAGCCACCGACATGACAGCGCGTGCAAAAAGGCGTGTAATCCGCACTGCACGCACGGCGTTGGCATTGACGTGGTTCATGGAGGGGGCAGCATGTTCAACTTCTTCAAGCGCTCGGACAAGGGGGCCAGTAGTCCGGCTGGCCGGACTCGCAGTCCGTCCACCAGAACGTCCCGAACCCGGGGCGTTGATTCTTTGGATCCGCTGCCGCTGCCCGAGGTCCAGGAGGGGAATCTGGATTCGGATTGGGCGATGTGGGAAGACTCGGTGCTGGAGCAGGATAGCCATCCACCGTCACAGTACGCCGATACCGTGCCGAGTCACTTGGATGCCGTACCCGACGTTGCACTGGACTCAGCTGCAGACCCGTTTGCACAGGTCTCCAAGAAAGCCCCGTGACCCAGCCGGGCCGTCGGGGTTTACTTGTTCTTGATCTTGCCGCGCGGAATCACTGCGGTAACGGGTGGCATGGGTCGATCCGAGGAACTGTTCTTGGGTTCGGACGTGTCCTTCTTTGGCTTCTTTGCCAATTTCTCGCTGCGTTGGTCACCTTTAGCCATAAGTCCTCCATTGACGGCCACCGGTATGGGGCCTGATGCCGCAATATTACGGCAGAAATGCGGCAGATACCGGCGCGCAGCCGCTTGTTTGACCGGGCGGTTGGTCGTACCATGCTCCTCCCGAATCCAACCGGCTGTACACCCATGGCACAGGACATGACTCCCAGTACCCAATGGCGGGAAGAGGTGCGCGCAGACGAGGCGCAGCGCTTTGCCACCTACGGCCAGCAGTTTGCTGCGTTGCAGGCCCGCAAGTCCAGGAAGTATGGCGCGGGGCGCGCACTGCACCGCAAACAGCTCACGAGTGCCGAGGGCGTGCTGCAGGTGCTGGACGATTTGCCCGAGTTCGCGCGCCACGGGCTGTTTGCCAGACCAGGCACCTTCGATGTGTGGGTTCGCCTGTCCAATGGCGGCATGGACCGTGCTCCTGATCGTGTTCCGGACATCCGCGGTTTTGCGCTGCGGGTGCTGGGCGTGCAAGGGGATTCGGCACTGGGCAATGGGCCGGCTGTGAGCCAGGACTTTGCGTTGATCAATCAGGAAGTGTTCGGCTTTCCCAACAGTGCGGAGTTCGTGGACTTTGTCATGGCAGCCTCCAATGGCATGGGCAGGCTGCTGCCGTTTCTGGTGCGCCGCTACGGAATGCTGGGGGGAACGGCACGTCTGTTGAAACTGTTGAAGGCCATGGGCAAGCCTTTTGGCGGTTTCGCCACCGAGATGGTCTACAGCGCTGCGCCAATCGCATGTGGGCCCTATGCGGTGCGTGTGCGCCTGGTGCCTGCTCCGGCCAATGGCCCTGCAACGCCGGGCGCGAAGCGGGATTGGGGAGCCGATTTCAGTGCCAGGCTGCGTGAAAGAAGCCTGCATTGGGAGTTGCAACTGCAGCCTTTTGTGGACGCCAGGCGCACACCGATTGAAGACGCTTCGGTGAACTGGCCCAGTCCCTACACCACGGTTGCCCGCCTGACGTTGCCCCGCCAGGATGCAGCGTCCGTGCACGGTCAGGCGCTATCGGCACAGATCGAGGCCGCCGTGTTCGACCCCTGGCAGGCACTGGCCGCGCACCGGCCACTGGGTGATGTGCAGCGGGCCCGCAAGGTGGTCTATTTTGAAAGCCAGAAAGGGCGCGGCGCTGCCTGAGCGCACGGTGAAATGCCTCTAAACTGTCGTGCGTCAAGGAATGCAGCGCCCAACAGGTGCACCATTCCGTGGTACATATCCATACTTTTTACGAGGCACTCACATGTTCAAACACATTCTTCTCGCCACCGATGGTTCTGCCGCTTCGGAGCACGCTGCCCAGTTGGCAGTGGGGCTGGCGCGCACCCATGGCGCCAAGTTGACCGCGGTGTACGTTGTGGACCCCTATCCCTACATTGGTGTGGGCGAAATCAATCCCATGGGCTTTCAGGCCTATATGTCGGCAGCCCAGGAGCAGGCTTCGCAGGCCCATTCACAAGTGGAGGCGCTGTGCAAACAGGGTGACAAGCCAGTGACCCTGCAGGCGCGCTTGGTGGAAGACGTGGGAGCAGCCAGTGGCATTGTGCAGACGGCCGAGACCGAAGGTGCGGATCTGGTGGTGCTGGGCTCGCATGGACGCACGGGTATTGCTCGGTTGATGCTGGGCAGCGTGTCCACCAAAGTGGTGGCCGAATCCAAAGTGCCAGTGCTGGTGTCGCGCTAGCTTGAAATGGCGGGTTTGGCTCCCAGTTATGGCGTCTGACACACGCTTTGACTGGAGCATAACCCGTGGCCTTTCTCTTGTTTTGCGGCCTGGCACTGCTCCTGGCCGTTGGTTTGGTGGCCCAGCCCTACTGGCTGGCCCATCGGCGTAATCGGGTGCGCGAGGCGGCCTTCCCGGCGGCCTGGCGCAAGATCCTGCGTGAACGTGTGCCCTTGGTACGCAAGCTGCCGCAGCACCTGCAGATGCAGCTCAAAAAGCACATGCAGGTGTTCATTGCCGAGAAGTCTTTCCTGGGCTGCGCAGGCCTGCAGATCACCGAAGAAATGCGCGTGGTGATTGCTGCCCAGGCCTGCTTGCTGATTCTGAACCGGGCCACCGATTACTTTGCCAATGTGCGGCAGATTCTGGTTTACCCCGGTGCCTTTGTGGTGCACCGTACTTCGGTGGACAGCGCGGGGGTTCAGCGTGAACAGCGGCAGGCGCTGTCGGGCGAATCCTGGTCACAGGGGCAGGTCATCCTGTCGTGGCAGGACACGCTGGAGGGCGCTGCTGTGGCCGACGATGGCCGCAACGTGGTGATCCACGAATTTGCCCATCAGCTGGATCAGGAAAATGGTGCCGCCGTCGGAGCGCCTCCTCCCGCGTTGGGGGATGCGGGTCATGACCCACAGCGCTGGTCCCTCGTATTCCACGCGGCCTATGCGCAATTGCAGGCCGAGGCGCGCCATGGTGTGGAAGGCTTGCTCGACCACTATGGTGCAAAGGACCCCGCCGAGTTCTTTGCGGTGGCCTCGGAGGCGTTTTTTGAGCAGCCGCAGGCGCTGGACACAGACTATCCCGCGCTCTACCGCGAGTTGTGCGGGTATTACAAGGTGGACCCAGCTTCCTGGTAACGGACAGCCTAGATGCCTTCCAGCATGACCATGGTTCTGCGGGCTGATTGCTTGCTGATCGGCAGAATCGCCTGGTACTCTGCGGACTCGTAAAAGCGGGTTGCCGAGGCAGTATCGGGAAAGCGCACCAGCACCATGCGGGTGGGCGACCACAAATCGGTTTCCTTCAGGATCAGGTTGCCACCACGAGCCAGGTATTCTCCACCGTACTGCTCGACCAGCGGCTTGGCCTTGAGTTTGTATTCTTCGTAAATCTCCGGCTTGTCGAGCAGGGTGTCCACTATCAGGTAAGTTGCCATGGATATCTCCGTTGAGTTGAAATAGTTCAGTACAGGCCGCGCACCCGGGCCTGCAGGCGGCTTAGGCCCAGCAGGGCGTCGGTAAACGGTGTGGCTACACCGGTCAATGTGCCCAGCTCCTGGACTACGGTGACCAGGGCGTCCAGTTCCACGGCCTTGCCGGCTTCCACGTCCTGCAGCATCGAGGTTTTGAATGCGCCCAGCTTGCGTGTGACCTGATGCCGGTCTTCGGGTTGCTGGTCAATCGGTATGCCAATGCGTGCGCCAATCTCCTTGGCCTCCAGCATGACCCTGGACACAAAGTCGCGCACCAGCGGATCGCCCAGGATCAGATCCGTGGTGGCGCCCGTTAGGGCACTGATGGGATTGACCGTCATATTGCCCCACAGCTTGTACCAGACGTCCCTCTGGATCTGGGCCGATACGGTTGCGGCAAAACCGGCTCGGGTCAGCAGGGCCGCCAGTGCCTGCACCCGCCCGGTGGCCTCCCCGGAGGGTTCGCCGATGATCAGGCCATTGCCGAAATGGTGGCGAATCGTGCCCGGCGCGTCCACCGAGCAACTGGCGTGCACCACGCAGCCGATGACCTGGGCTGCAGGAATGGCCGCCGCAATTTCTCCGCTGGGGTCCACTGCCTGGAGTTGTCGGCCTTGCCAGGCTCCGCCAAAACCCTGGAAGAACCACCATGGCACACCGTTCATGGCAGTCAAAACCACCGTTTGTGGGCCGATCAGCGGGCCAATCTGGCGTGCCACTTCCGAGAGGGCCGGTGCCTTGACTGCCACGACGACGAGATCCTGCACACCCAGTTCGGCGGCACTGGCACGGGCCGTTACGGTGTGCCCGGCGTCGCCCAGATGCAGACCGCGCTGCTGCAGGGCCGTCAACGTGGCTCCGCGTGCCAACACACTGATCTGGCAACCGGCGTCCGCCAGATGGGCCCCAATCCAGCCCCCGATGGCGCCTGCACCAACCACGCAGACACGTGAAAAGGTGTTGGGGGAGGGCGATGGCGACGGGACTTGGTTCACTGGGCTTCCTTCGGCTGGTAAAGGGGTGTTCTATTCTGGCAGCGTTCGGGTGCTGGTCATTTGCAGGGCATTGCGTACAAGCCCACGGCTGGTGCGGCTTTTCAGGCTTGTGAACATAGTTATCCACAAGGTGGCCCACAGAAATGGGGGGTAAGTGGTGGGTCGACGCCTGCAGGCGATGCTGCGGCAGCAGGCCACAATTTTTGCTATCACACAAACCGCTGTCATTGGCGAAGTAGCGGAAAAGATTTCCGGGTTAACCCTTGTTTTTCCACCAATCCTGTTCGTCTGGACAAGAAAAGTCCGGGCTGGACGCCCCAACGGGCATGTCAGGTTATCCACAGAACACGTAGTAGTCAGCTACGGGTAAGAATTCGGGTGAAGGTTGGTTCAACTAATGCCAGCTACCAAAACCGTAGCAGAGTCCCCAAAATGCGATACTTGTGCGCGATTGATGCACGTCATTTTTCTGCATGAACCCTGAAAGCCATTTGCAGCGGGAGGCTCGATTGACTGACTCGAATTCATTGGACTTTTCCGAGCGTGCCAATATCCTGGTGGTGGATGACACGCCGGACAACCTGGCAGTGATGTCCTCACTGCTCAAGGGCACCTACAAGGTCATGGTGGCCAACCACGGCGAGCGGGCCCTCAAGCTGGCGCGTTCCACGCCCAAGCCGGACCTGATCCTGCTCGACATCATGATGCCCGGCATGTCCGGTTATGACGTGATTCGCGAGCTGAAAGCCGACCCCGCCACCCAGCACATTCCGGTGATCTTCCTGACGGCTATGAGTGAGACCGAGGACGAGCAAATCGGGCTGGACCTTGGCGCTGCCGACTACATCACCAAACCCATTTCTCCGCCCATCGTGCTGGCGCGCATGCGCACCCAGCTGGAAAACAAGGCGATGGGGGACTTTCTGCGCGACCAGAATGCCTACCTGGAGACCGAGGTGTCGCGCCGCACGCGGGAACTGGCCGCCATCCAGGACGTGACCATCCTGTCCATGGCGTCGCTGGCGGAAACGCGCGACTCCGACACCGGAAACCACATCCGGCGCACCCAGCACTATGTACGGGTCATGGCGAAGAAGCTCCAGACCCATCCCCGCTTTGGCTATTTTTTGAATGACCAGACGATTGACCTGCTGTACAAGTCCGCGCCGCTGCACGACATCGGCAAGGTCGGCATACCGGATCGGATTCTGCTCAAGCCGGGACGTTTCACGCCCGATGAATTCGAAATCATGAAGACCCACACCACGCTGGGTCGGGATGCCATTGTTGCTGCAGAAAAGCAACTGGGCATGGCGGTGGACTTTCTCAGCCACGCCAAGGACATTGCCTACTACCACCAGGAAAAATGGGATGGCAGTGGCTACCCCGAGGGGCTGAGTGGCGATTCCATTCCCATCTCTGCGCGCCTCATGGCCGTGGCCGATGTGTACGACGCTCTGATCAGCCGACGCGTCTACAAGGACGGGATGCCGCACGAGAAGGCCGTGGCCATCATCACCGAGGGACGGGGCAGCCATTTCGACCCCGACATGGTGGATGCCTTTCTCGACCTCCAGGACGCCTTTCGCGCCATTGCAGCGCGCTACGCGGATACTGATGACGACCTGGCCGCCAAGGCCGTGCAACTTGAACGCCTGCAACCACCGAGCGCGCCATGACACAAGCCTCCGTTGACGCCACCCGTCGCCAGTACAACAAGTGGGTTGCTACCGAATCCATTGAAGACTACGCGCTGCGCTACTCGCCTGCCAGTTTTCGCAAATGGTCGCCCGCCGTCATCGGCACCACCATGATCGGCACCAACTCGGCCCTGTCCTACGAGGCCATTGGCGCCCTGCTGCTGCTGGACTACGGCTACAGCAATGCAATCTGGGCCATGGTGTTCGCAGCCATCATCATCTTTGCCGTGGGCCTGCCGATCTGCCACTACTCGGCCAAGCACAGCATCGACATGGACCTGCTGACCCGTGCGGCCGGCTTTGGCTATGTGGGGTCCACCTTCACGTCGCTGATCTACGCGTCCTTCACGTTCATCTTTCTGGCGCTGGAAACGGCCATCATGGCGCAGGCCGTCAAGCTGTGCTTTGGCGTGCCGCTGTGGCTGGGCTACATCCTGTGTTCGGTGGTGGTGATACCCATCGTGTTCTATGGGGTCACGGCCATCAACCGCTTCCACCGCTGGACGCAACTGGTGTGGCTGGTGCTCTTGATTGTGCCGTTCTACTACGTATTCACGCGCCAACCCGACGCCCTCCAGATGCTGATGAACTTCCAGGGCGACGTGTCCAAGAGCAACGGCTTTGACTGGCTGCACTTTGGCGTAGCGGCGGGCATTTCGTTTTCACTGGTGGCGCAGATTGGCGAGCAGGTGGACTATTTGCGCTTCATGCCCGAGCGCACGCGCGACAATCGCTGGAGCTGGTGGGCCAATATGCTGACCGGCGGTCCGGGTTGGATCGGCATTGCGTTCATCAAGCAGCTCGGTGGCGCGCTGCTCGCGGCCGTTGCGGTGGTGGCGGGGCTGGCCATTGCCGATGCCAAGGAGCCTATCCAGATCTTCAACCACGCCTTCCAGTTTGCCGTAGCCAATCCGTCCACGGCGCTGTTGATCAGCGCGCTGCTGGTCATCGTGTCCGAGCTCAAGGTCAATGTGACCAATGCCTATGCCGGCTCGCTGGCCTGGTCCAACTTTTTCTCGCGGGTCACGCATTCACACCCGGGGCGTGTGGTGTGGCTGATCTTCAACTGCGCCATCGCGTTGCTGCTGATGGAGATGGACCTGTTTGAGGCCATGAACAGCGTGCTAGGGCTGTACTCCAACATTGCCGTGGCGTGGATCTGCGCCGTGGTGGCCGACCTGGCCATCAACAAGCCGTTTGGCCTGAGTCCACCGATTGTGGAGTTCAAGCGCGCCCACCTCTACAACGTCAATCCGGTGGGTGTGCTGAGCATGACCATTGCGTCCATCGTCTCCACCATCGCCTTCAGCGGCGTGCTCGGCGAATATGCGCAGGCCTATTCCTGGCTGATCGCGGCGGTGCTGGCCTTTCTGCTGGCGCCATTCATTGCCTGGTGGACCAAAGGGCGTTACTACATTGCCCGCAAGAGCTTTTTCCCCATCCACACACCGCACACCCTGGTGACCTGCAGCGTGTGCAACCAGGAATATGCGCAGGCGGATTCCGCCCACTGTCCCTACCATGCGGGTGCCATCTGCTCGCTGTGCTGCACGCTGGAATCCAACTGCAAGGACAGTTGCAAGCCCGCTATCAAGAGTCCACTGGATCACTACCGTGACTTCGTTGAAAAAGTGCTTGGTATGGTGTGGCCACGTCCGTTGACCAGGCAGACCAGTTGCCGGGTTTCCAATTTCACGCTCATTTGGATGGTCATGCTCATCGTGGTGGCACTGGCCCTGTGGATCACGCTGCCCGCGGCGACCAAGGCCTTTGCGCCCGAGGCCCTGGTGCATCTGGAGACGTATGTGCGCCGCGCCTTTTTTGGCATTGCGGTGCTGGCCAGTGTGACCACCTGGTGGATTGTGCTGGTGGGCGAGAGCCGGGACCTGGCCGAGGAAGAGCTGCGCACCGCGCGGGACCGCGCCGAGGACGCCACCCGTGCCAAGAGCGACTTCCTGGCGAATATGTCGCATGAGATTCGCACCCCGATGAACTCCATCATTGGCATGTCGCACCTGGCGTTGCAGACCGATCTGAATCCGCGCCAGCGCAACTACATTGAAAAGGTCAACCGCTCGGCCGAGAACCTGCTGGGCATCATCAACGACATCCTGGACTTCTCCAAGATCGAAGCTGGCAAGCTGTCGGTGGAGACCACCGATTTCCGCCTCGATGACGTCATGGACAACCTCGCCAATCTGGTGGGACTCAAGGCCCAGGACAAGGGGCTGGAGCTGCTGTTCGATGTGCCGCCCGAACTGCCCTTGGCGCTGCGCGGAGACCCCTTGCGACTGGGGCAGGTGCTGGTCAACCTGGGCAACAACGCTGTCAAGTTCACCGAACGGGGTGAGGTAGTCATCGGCGTGGAGCTAGTGGGGGGTGACGATGCCGCGCTGGAACTGCACTTTTGGATCAGGGATACCGGCATCGGCATGACACCCGAGCAGTGCAGTCGGCTGTTCCAGTCCTTCAGCCAGGCCGATGCATCGACCACCCGCAAATACGGCGGCACTGGCCTGGGGTTGGCCATCTCCAAGGAGCTGGTCGAGCTGATGGGTGGGCGCATCTGGGTGGAGTCGGTTGCCGGGAAGGGCTCCACATTCCATTTCCATGTGCCATTTGCCGTTCAACAGGAAGGTGGCGCTGCCCGCCGCGCACTGGTCATCGATGAGTTGCGCGGTGTGCGTGTGCTGGTGGTTGACGACAACCCGTCCGCCCGTGAAATTCTGGTTGCCGCACTCAGCGCCTTTGGCTGCGAGGTGGAGCAGGCTGCGTCCGGCCAGCAGGCTATCGATCAGGTGCAGACTTCCATCCGCAATGCACGCCCCTTTGCCCTGGTGTTCATGGACTGGAAGATGCCCGCCATGGACGGCATAGCCTGTACAACACAACTGCGGGAACGCTTTGCCGGCGCGACACCGCCAGTCATTCTGGTCACTGCCTATGGGGTGGACCAGATGTCGCAACTGCCGGCGGCCTTGCTGGACACGGTGAAGTCCATGGTGACCAAGCCGGTAACACGCTCCACATTGCTGGAGACCCTGGGCCGCACGCTGGGCCAGACCTACACGAATCCGGATCTGCCCACCCGTAGCTTCCACAAGCAGGAGCAATTGGCCAAGGATATGCGCCAGCTGCAGGGCGCGCGCGTGCTGCTGGCCGAAGACAACGAGATGAACCAGGAGCTGGCCATTGAACTGCTGGGCAATGCCGGCATCGACGTGGTGCTGGCCAACCATGGCCAGGAGGCGCTGGACATACTGGCCAGGGACACGGCCTTTGATGCCATTCTGATGGACTGCCAGATGCCGGTGATGGATGGCTACCAGGCCACCACCGAACTGCGCCAGCGCAACGCACTGGGCGCCATTCCGGTCATTGCCATGACGGCGGACGTGATGGAAGGGGACCGCGAGAGGGCCACGCAGGCCGGCATGGTGGACCATATTGCCAAGCCGCTGAATGTGGGTCAGATGTTTGCCACGCTGGCCAAATGGATCGCACCCAAAGCAGCGGTGGTGGAGGTGGGGGCTTCACCCGCGGAGCAGGGCAACAGGCCGGCCACGCAGCTGCCCACTGTGTCTGGGCTGAATACGGCCAAGGGCCTGGCTACCGTTATGGGCAACCGCAGCCTGTATGCGCGCCAGCTGGAGCGCTTCTACCGCAACTACCAGGACTTTGGTGGCGTGTTTGCGCGTGCGCTGGCTGACCCCGACGCCAGTGCTGCCAAGCGTGCCGCCCACAACTTGCGCGGCATTGCAGGCAACCTGGGTGCGGTCGCGGTGCAGGCCGCGGCCGAACAACTGGAGCAGGCCTGCAAGGCGGGCGCACCCAGGGACAGTCTGGACGCGCTGCTGCAAAAAACGCTGGATACCTTGCAGCCCGTGCTGGATGGGCTGAAGGACTTTGCGCCGCAGGAATCGGCCGTGGTGGTTGCAACCGCTCAGGTGGACACCGAACGCCTGCACAACCTGCTGGAGCAACTGGCTACCCAGTTGACCCACGGTGACACCGATGCCAGCGACACCATCGCCGAACTGGTGGCCCTGGTGGCTGGCACGGAGATGCAGGCAGACCTGAAGCGCATCGCCCGCGCCATCGAGGAGTTTGACTTCGAGGCCGCAGAGCAGGTGCTGCAAACCCTGCTGGGGCAGGGGCGCAGCTAACCGCGCCTATTGCACCAGGGTGGCTGGGTAGCGCTGTGCGACCCAGCCCTCAAACTGCTGGCACATGGCCTCATCGGAGGCTGTGTTGTCGGCTATCAGTTCGGCACCATGCACGATACGGATCGTCGCATCCAGATCGGGCGCTGGCGCTGGAGGGTAAGTTCGCTGTGCGGCGGCTGTGATGGCGGCCTGTGCCGTGGCCCAGGCCTGTTCAGCAGTCTGGTTGCAGCGGTCTGCCAGGTATTTGGCGTTGAAGGGTTCGCCGGTCAGGCTGACCAGCGTGTCGTTGTGGCTGATGCTGTTGCCGCGCGCCCAGTAGTGTTCCGCCAGTGCCGGGCCGATGGCCGGGTTGTCCGTCAGGTAGCCGTAGGTCTTCTGAAAGTAGGCACGCGTCTGGTACACGGCCATGTTGGCCAGCAAATACCCCTGGTAGGCTGCAGCGGACTCCTGGTTCAGCAGGTGCGGAATCGACAGCAGCGGGCGTGGACCGACGGCCACACCCAGGATGCGCAACTCGGTCGCGCGGGCCAGCGCCAGCACGGTCTCCGCGGTGAGTTGTTCGTCCGGCAGACGGTACAACGCGCGTTCGAAGTAGGGCACCACCAGGATGCCGCGTTCGGCAAAGGCGGCAAATGGTTGCGTGGTCTGGATGCGGGCATGGATCAGTGCATCCGGAATCGGATCGCCCTGGGCGTTGTGGGCATAGCGTTTGAGCCAGTCCGCATCATCGAGCAGGCTGTCGCAGAACATGGATTGGGTTTCCGCGTAGGCCATGGAGGTCGGTGCGAACTCCTGCGAAAAGCAAGGTGAGTTCTGCGTCACATTGGCAAAGTGGGCCGCGTGGCCACCTTCGTGGAACAGGGTGTTGATGGCACGCGCGCCGCTGCCGATCTGGTCGGGCTTGGCGTTCGCCGTGAAGTTGATCTGTCCCTTCACCCAGCGCTGCTGGGCATCAAAGTAGGTTGGAATGGGGCCGTGGCAGAAGCCGTTCTGGTATTTCCCGGTGCGCTCCAGCAGGTCCAGCTGCAGTGTGGCGCCACGGTAGGCAATGCCCAGGTGGCGAAAGCTCTTGACCCAGCGCTCCAGCCCTTTGGCAAAGCTCAGGTAGGGGTCCACCTGGCGGGTCACGTCACCGCTGATGTAGAAGCGCAGATTCCAGGGTTGCGTGGCTTCGGCGCCGTGCGCTTCGACCAGCGCCTGCAGAGCACGGGTATTGGCGTCGCGCGTGCGGACCTCAAAGTCATCCAGGATGCCGAACAGATGGTCGGACGTCATCTGCTCGTTCTTCTCCACCTTGTAGTCAAAGTAGTTGTCAAAACCCTGGGCGCGCGCGAAGGCATTGCGCTTCTTCACGATGTCCAGAAAGCCGTTGGACAGTACCCAGTGCTCCAGGCCCAGCAAGGCGTCGTGCGAGCTATTGCGCGCAGCCTCATTGCGGTTGGTTCCCATGTTGGTGGCCAGGCCGCTGAGTGTGGTTTCTTCCTGCGCACCGGCCTCGTTGGTGTGTTGCAGCACCAGGTCGCGCCGCTTGGCAAACAGATCAGCTTCCAGAGCGATCAAGGCGTGCATGTGTTGGCGGGCTTCATCACTATCGATGATGTTGCTCTCGAACAGGGCCAGCCAGCCCTTGAGGCCGTGGCGCAGCTCGGCCATGGCCGCATCCGTATCGCTGGCCGGCAGGCTGTCCAGCGCCGAACGCACCGAGGCCAGGCGCTGGGGGTCGGAGATGAAGTTCTTGTAGGCTTCCTCGGCACGGGCAAACCCCGCGTCGTCGTTCGAGACGGCCATGTAGGTGTCCCAGAACAGGTCTTCCTTGGTCTTGTGAACGGTGAGGTATTCGGTGTTGAGGGTGTCAAACAACGCGCGGGCATCTTGCATGCTGGGGATCTCCTTTGTGGGGGAGACCGATTCTCGCAGGATGGCAATACCCGCAGCGTGCACTGGGATGTGGCAGGGAAGGGGGCTCAGGGCGGCAGCTTGCCGCGCCGCCAGAACAGGCCCAGCAGCGGCTTGACACTGACCCCGTGCAGAATGATGGACAGGGTCACCACGATCAGCGTGGGCTGAATCAGTTGCAGGGCCAGCGACTCCGGCACGCCGTGCTGGATGGCATACATCAGGTAGTACAGCGAGCCCACGCCGCGCACCCCAAACCAGGCCGCCAAGCCGCGAATCCGCCACGGCGTGCCACTGCCCAGCAGGGCCAGCATCACACTGGCCGGGCGCGCCACCAGGAACAGGAACAAGGCCAAGCCGACTGCCGACCAGGACCAGGAGTCCATGAACAGGGAGCCGCCAATCAGGATGATCAGCAGCACCTCGGAGAGCCGCTCCAGGTGTTCCTTGAAGACCAGCGAACCCTCGCTGACCGTGGGCAGCGGCTCGGCATCTCCCTGCGGCAGGGCTCTTCGTGCCAGTTTCATTTCCGTCTGGCGCAACGCCACCGCCGCAAAGAACACGGCCAGAAAACCCCAGGCATCCACCATCACGCACACGCCATACACCACGCCAATCAGGCCCAGGCCGAGAAAGTCGTCCAGCAGTTGATGCTGGTAGGGCTGCCGGCGCAGCGTCCAGCCCAGCCGGGCCAGTCCAACGCCAGCGGCAATGCCAATGGCCACGGCACTTGCAGTGGCCCACAGCACATCGACCACCACCCAGCGCAGGCCGGAGTCCCCCAGATCATGCAAGCCCAGCAGACCCAGACCCAGCATCACGAACGGGAAGGCGCTACCGTCGTTCATGCCGGCCTCGCAGGTCAGCGTGAAGCGCAGATGGTCCCGGTCGCCAGGGTGGCGGATCTGCACGTCGGTGGCCAGCACGGGGTCGGTGGGTGCCACGATGGCGCCCAGCAGAATGCCGGCCCCCAGCGGTAGCCCCAGCACATAGACGCAGAACGCGGCTACCAGGCCCACGGTCAGCACCATGGACACAGAAGCCAGCATCAGGGGCGCCCGCCAGCGCGACAAGGTGAAGGGTGCCGGCATCTTGACGCCGGCCGAGAACAGCGAGATCAGCACCGCCACCTCGGTCAGCGCCTGCAGCAGCGCGGACTCCTTGAGTGGGTTGAAGTGGAACAGGTTGAGCGCCGTGGGGCCGACCAGCACGCCAACCGCCAGGTAGATGATGGCCGACGTTACCGGTGAGCGCTGGAGCAGGGTTGCGGTCAGGCCACGGACCAGCAGCAGCGCGCCGATCAGCAGAAACCATTGCGGGCTAGTCATGGATAGGGTGTTTGTGCATACACCCCAGTGTAGTGACTGCCCTTGCGGAGGCCCTTATGCCGTCGTTTGTGCGGCCTGCCGTTTGGAGCGGGCGCGGATGTTGAGTGCCTCCACGCCCAGCGAAAACAGCATGGCGGTGTAGACGTAGGCCTTGGGTACATGCACATCAAAGGCTTCGGCAATCAGCAAGGTTCCGACCATGGTCAGAAAGGCCAGCGCCAGCACCTTGATCGAGGGGTGGCGGTCCACAAACTCGCCAATCGGCTTGGCGGCAAACATCATGACCGCCACCGATGCGATGACCGCGGCCACCATCACGCCAATGGTGTCCACCATGCCCACGGCGGTGATCACCGAGTCCAGCGAGAACACGATGTCCACGATGCCGATCTGCACAATGGTTCCCCAGAACAGTGCGGCCCCGGTCTTGGTGGACTGTTCACCTGCGCTGACCTCTTTGGGCTGGTGGGCTTCCACCTCCACGAATATTTCGTGCGAGGCCTTGTACAGCAGGAACAGGCCACCGCCGAGCAGAATCAGGTCGCGCCCGCTGATCTCCTGGGCGAACACAGTGAACAGGGGATTGGTCAGCGTCATGACCCAGGCCAGGCTGAACAGCAGGGCAATGCGCGAAACCATGGCAAAGCCCAGGCCCAGGCGGCGACCCAGGTCGCGCTTCTCGGGGGGCAGGCGGCCCACCAGGATGCTGATGAAAATGATGTTGTCGATGCCCAGCACGATCTCCAGCGCCGCCAGCATGAAGAAGGCAATCCAGGTGTTGGGGTCTAAGAGCAGTTCCATGGGTATCTCGGTTATCAGACTGGGTCGGCTAGTCTAGCGGCGAGCCGGAAAGACCGCAGGGCGGCGGGGGTGCTAAGCCTCAGAAGCTTTGAGGACTTGCCAGCAGGCTGACCGCATCGCCCTCTGCCGGCTGGCAGCCTGCGGCAATGGGTTCCCAGCCGCGGCGCACCACCACATGGCGCTCGGTGTAGCACAACTCCACATGGCGGGCCTCGGGAAAGCGCTGCTGCACAAAGGCCGCGATGGACTGCGGCATGCTGACCCGGAACCGGGATGCATCCAGGTCTTCGGGCGGGTGGTCACCGCTGTGCAGCCAGGGCAACACGGCGGCCAGCCACATCAGTGGGCGCCAGCCAAGTTGGAACACCGTGGGCTGGTAGCCCTGGCCCTGCAGCCAGCCCTGCGCTGCGCCACGGGTGTTGTCGCTGGCGGGGAGGGCGCCCCAGGCCACGGCCATCAACTCGGCCAGCCACTGGTTGCAGTTCTGGTAGTGCTGGCCAAAGGCGTAGGCATTGGCGCTGTAGTGGGCGCCCAGCAGTTGCAGCGCCTGGTGGTTGTCCAGCGCGGCCTGTTCCAGGGCCCGGGCCGCATCGTCTGGCAGCAGGATGATGGACACATAGCCCTCTTCGGGATCGTGCACGCCCAGCACAAAGCCGGACATGCCCTGGTCGAATATGCGGGGGCGCTGCTCATCACAGGCGTAGTAGAGCTGGCGCACCGACCACGGCGTGTTGGCACTGGCCTTGAGGCTGATGCCGGCATGGGAGTAGCGCTGGCCAAAGCGTTGCAGCGCCAGGCCCGAGCGCGCCACCAGCGCCGCCGTCTGGCCAGAGCGCTCCAGCTCGGCTTTCACCAGGGCGGCGACCTGGATCAGGCGGTCCTGGGCGGCGACGGGGAGTTCGGCCTCGCCCTGGCAGAAGGCCGATGACCCGGCCCATCCGGCTGGTGCCGCCAGCCACAGGGCCAGACCAAAGGCCCAGGCCCTTGCGTCAGATAACAACCGGGCGGCTTTCCAGTTCGCGGTACCAGTCGTCGTCCAGCACCAGGAAGAAGGGGGCAGCCTCCCCGGCCGCGTTCAGGGCCGCCAGTGCAAGTCCATAGGGACGGTGCTCGGCTGAAATGGTCTGCCCGGCTGTCAACTGGGCGCGCTCTGCTGCCGGGCGCGGCAGCAGCAGCACGAATTCCCGGGCCGCGCCAGACGCAGGCTCCAACCCAGGTGTGGACGCCAGCGGTTGCAGGCGCAGACGCAGCAGATCGGGCTGTTCGGCCACGGCTGCCATCTCCACGATGGTGTAGTGGCCCTGTGCCACGCGGTCCTTGGTGGAGGAACTGTTGCTGGACTTCTCGATGGAGGTCGACGAGCTGCCCACGGAGGCCGATGAGGCGCTGGATGCCGACGAAGTGCTGTCGGCCCACGCGGGCGCGGCGATCAGCGTGAGTGCCAGGGCGGCGACAAGGGGCAGGGTGCACGGCAGGCGAGGTGGCATGGTGTTCATTTTCACGAGGCAGGGGGGTCAAAGTCGGACACGGTTTGTTGCAAAGGATAGCCGCATTTGCGGGCCCGCGGTGGCAGTGGCGCAGGGTGCCGCATCCTAGAATCAGAGCCGTCCATTCAAGCCACCGTTGAGAGCCTCCATGCAGCTTCCCTTTACCGTTCCCCCCCATTGGTTGCGCCGCGCGCGCTGGGCTCTGGGGGGGCTATTGGTCGTCTGGGTGCTGGCCTGGCTGGCCGTTCCGCCGCTGGCCAAGCGTCTGATCGAGGAAAAGGGAAGTGCCGCCCTGGGCCGCAAACTGACCGTGGGGGATGTGGCCTTTCGGCCCTGGTCACTGGAACTGACGCTGACCGACATTGCCGTGGCCGGCGCCGACGGCAAGAGCGCCCAGCTCCATGTGGACCGGGTCTACGTGGACGCCGAACTGGAATCCCTGCTGCGCCTGGCCCCGGTGCTGGACGCCGTGACCGTGGATGCACCCACGCTGCACCTGCGCCACCGGGGCGACGGCCATTACGACGTGGATGACATTCTGGAGACGCTGGACCAGGCGCCGGCATCCTCCCAGCCCGCGGCGCCGCTGCAGTTTGCGCTCTACAACCTCACGCTCAATGGCGGTGCGGTGGACTTCACCGACCAGTTGCCCGGCGGCGAGCGCCGCCACACGGTGCGCGGCCTGCACCTGGCCGTGCCATTCCTGAGCACGCTCCATTCCAAACGCGAGGTCAAGGTGCTGCCGCGCCTGGCCTTTGAACTCAATGGCAGCCACTTTGACACGGCCGCCGAAGGCACGCCCTTTGCCCAGATCCACAAAGGTGAGGCGGCGCTGAAGATTGCACACCTCGATCTGGCGCCCTACCTGCCGTATCTGCCCAGCAGCCTGCCCGTGCGCCTGCAAAGCGCGGTGGTGGACGCGGACCTGCGACTAGCGTTTGAGGCGGCAGCAAAGCCCAAGATCACGCTGGCAGGCAAGCTCTCCGTTTCCGGTCTGGCGCTGGCCGATACCGCAGGCAAGCCCCTGCTGGCCGTGGAGTCGGTGCAGGCCGAACTGGCCGACGTGCGCCCGCTGGACCAGGTGGCCAAGCTGGCATCGCTGACCATCAACGTACCCCAGTTGCATGGCTCGCGCAACCGCGCCGGGCGCATCAACCTGGACCTGGGGAGTTCCAGGTCGTCAGAAATTGCTACTAAAACGATAGCTACTAAACCAGATTCGACGAGGGCTAGTGCCCCAAAAGGCTCCAAACCACTTCCTGTAGGCGAGCCCTGGTCCCTGGCGCTGGAGCGCTTTGCCTTGCACCGTGGTGCACTAGCCTGGTCCGACGACAGCACCCAGCCGCAGGCCCGGCTCGCCGTGACCAACATGGAACTGCAGGCCCAGGCCCTGCACTGGCCGCTGGTTGCAGCGCCCATCACCTTTGAGGGTTCCGTCAGCGTGCCATCGCGTGGCAAGACCGCGCAACTGGCGTTCAAGGGGCAGGGCAGTGAAAGCCAGGCCAAGGTCCACGCCAGCCTGGGCGATATGGAGCTGAACCTGGCCGCACCCTATCTGGCCCAGCTGCTGGAGCCTGGTGTGCAGGGCGTGCTGGATGGGGAAGTGGAAGCCGTGTGGCAAGCAGCCCAGGCCGACAGCAAGACCGGCGAACAACTCCAGGTGAACGTGCCCCGCCTGGCCGTGCGTGATTTCGCGCTGAAGGCGGTGCGCGAAGCGGCGGCCACCGCCACCAATGCCGAACGCGCGGCGGCGGACATGCCGCGCTTCAAGCTGCTGGAAATCTCGGACGCCCAGTTTGACCTGGTGGGCCGAAGCGGCAATGTGGGCCGCATCGCTTTGCGCGCGCCCAGCGCCATGGCCCACCGCGACGCGCAGGGCCAGTGGATGGTGCAGCGCTGGATGAAGGCGCCGGCTGCGCCGTCACAGGACGCTACCGTGGCGGACGCCGCGCCTGCGCCGGCTGCTGGCGCCAGTGCCGAGAAGCCTGCCGCCGTAGCCAGCGCCCCGTCGGCCAGCCCCTGGAAGGTCGGCTTGGGTGAGCTGCTCATCGCCGATGGCAACTTCCGACTGGACGACCGCAGCCTGGGCCGCCCGGCCCGCCTGGAAATGTCCGCCCTGCAGTTGCAGTTGAAGAACGCCACCCTGGATGGCGCCAAGCCCGCACCGCTGACGGTATCGGCCCGGGTGAAGTCCGGCCGCACCGAACCCGGCACGCTCAAATACAACGGCACGCTGATGTGGGCTCCCGTTGCGGTGCAAGGCAGTGTGGATGCGGTGGACATTCCGCTGCACGCCGTGGCTCCCTATCTGGCCGACCAGCTCAACATTGCGCTGTTGCGCGCCGATGCCAGCTACAAGGGGCAGGTGCGCTTTGCCGCCACGCCTGCGGGCACCGAACTGCAGTTGCAGGGCGATGCCTCGCTCGAAGACTTTCGCGCCAACACCGTGTTGGCCGCGGTGCCGGCTGGCACGGCAGCGGCAGATGCCCCCGACCTGGGTGTGACCGAGGAGCTGCTGAGCTGGAAATCACTGAATGTGCCTGGCATTGCGCTGAGCATGGCCCCGGCCAGTGCAACCCGTGTGCAGGTGCGCGAGGCCACGCTGTCGGACTTCTACGCCCGGGTCATCGTCAACGCCACCGGGCGGTTGAACCTGCAGGAGTTGGTGAAGGCAAAGCCCGGCGAGGTGGTGCCCGATGCGGCCCCGGCGCCCACGGCCAGCGCGCCCACTGTGGGCACCAGTGCCCCGGCAGCCAATGCCCAAGCTGGCACTGCTCCGTCTGCGCTGGAGCCGGTCATCTCCGTGGGGCCGATACGCCTGCTCAACGGCAAGGTGCTGTTCTCCGACCGCTTCATCCGCCCCAATTACTCCGCTGATCTGAGCGAACTCAATGGCACGCTCAGCCAGTTCGCGTCCAAGGCCGCCGACGGCACCGTCCAACTGGCCGACCTGGACCTGCGCGGCCGCGCCGAGGGCACCGCCACGCTGGAGGTGACCGGCAAGATCAACCCGCTGGCCAAGCCGCTGGCGCTGGACATCACGGGCCGTGTGCGCGACCTGGACCTGCCGCCGCTGACCGCCTATTCCATCAAGTACGCCGGCTACGGCATTGAGCGCGGAAAGCTCAGCATGGACGTCAATTACGCCATTCAGCCCGATGGCCAGCTCAGTGCCACCAACAAGCTGGTGCTCAACCAGCTGACCTTTGGCGACAAGGTGGAGGGTGCGCCCAACAGCCTGCCGGTGAAGCTGGCGGTGGCCTTGCTGGCGGACCGCAATGGCGTCATTGATCTGGACCTGCCCATCAGCGGCTCCATCAATGACCCGCAGTTCCGCATCGGCGCCGTAGTGTGGAAGGTCCTCACCAACCTGATTGGCAAGGCGCTGACGGCGCCGTTTGCCCTGCTGGCCAATGCCTTTGGCGGGGGTGGCGGGGGAGAGGATCTCAGCGCCGTGGTCTTTGCGCCCGGCAGCAACGTCTTGTCACCCGAGGCCGCGCAGGGCCTGGACAAGATTGCCAAGGCACTGCTGGATCGACCCTCGCTGCATGTCACCGTGGTCGGCACTGCCAGCCTGGAGGCCGAACGTGACGCCCTCAAGCACGAGCGCCTCAAGGGGCTGATGCTGGCCGCGAAGCGCCGCCGGGCCGTTGTCACGGGGCAGGATACGGCTCTGGCGAACGGCCTGTCTGACGCCGAATACCCGACGCTGCTGAAAGAGGTGTACCGCCGTGCCGACATCACCAAGCCGCGCAACATCGTCGGCCTGGCCAAGGACATCCCCCAGGCCGAGATGGAAGCGCTGCTGCTGGCCAGCATCACCGTCAATGAAGACGCCGTGCGCGCACTGGCCCTGCAGCGTGGCGTGGCGGTGAAGGATTATCTGGCCAGCCGCAAGCTGCCGGCCGAACGCCTGTTCCTGGGCGCAGCCCGCACGGTTGCGCCCGATGCCGACTGGAAACCCCGCGCCGAACTGAGCGTTACCAGTCGCTGATGGCCCGATTGGCAGGGAGCCCGTGCGCACGTGGGGCTGTCAGAACGGCGTCAGACGGGCGGCCTATGCTGCGCTGCACCATGAACACATCCATCAGTCTCCAACTGGGCCTTGACGATCTGCTGGCCGATCTGGTGCATGCCCGCAGGCATGACGAGTTGGGACGACTGGCCCTGCTGGCCTATTGCGAGGTGCGCTGCTGGGCGCGCCAGGCGGGTGAGCCGGCCATTGCCGAGCGCTCAACGGCCATGTTCACCGAGCAGCCCTGCACCAGCAAGGAAGCCTTTCTGAAAAAGGTGGACCGGCTGATCGCCGATCTGGAACAGTTGCGCACCAGTCACTTCGGCCATGCGGCGGTCAACGGGTTCTGGTACGCCGACCAGCCAGCGATGTTGCCCTTGGCGCGCCACTGACCGCGGCTTCCCGCAGACCGCGCTGCACGCCGGTCTGGTAGCATGCTTGCCCCGCAGGCATGACTGCTACACGACTGGTTTTGCATATGACAGATTCCGTTTCCTCGACAGCGAACGACGGCCCAGTCCAGTCGGACCAGATGTTTGAAATGGCCGCTGAACTGTTTGGCGTCCTGTCGGCGCCCCTTCGGCTGCGGATCATCAAGAGCGTGTGCGACGCGGAAAAGAACGTCAGCGAGTTGCTGGCGGAAATTGACACGACGCAGCCCAATATGTCCCAGCACCTCAACACGCTGTACAAGGCCGGCATTCTGGGCAAGCGCCGCAAGGGCGTGCAGATCTACTACCGGGTCATCGACCAGCGGGTGACGGACCTGTGCCACACCGTGTGCTCTCAGGTCAGCAAGGACAACGCGCCAGAATCCGCCAGCTAAAAAAGGTGGCAAATTGGATACATCAATATATTTATGAACGCGAATATAAGGATGTATTGATTTTGGTCAATTTCTTTTTCCCTGTGGAGCGAACAATGGCCTTACCACTTACGGACGGCTAGTCGCGCAGTGAGTTGATTCGCAGAACGCCGTTCCTTTACAGAGGGATAGGCAATGAGAAACAACATCCTGAAGGCAGTCTTCCTCGCTGCCATCTTCGCCGGTCTGGCCGTCCATGCGGCGCCAGACGCAGCCCAGGCCAAGCTGGCCAAGTCCACCGCAGACCATAGCAAGTTTGAGTCGCTGAACCGTCCCTTTGCTTCCGGCCCGGAAGTCACCAAGGCTTGCCTGAGCTGCCATACCGAGGCATCCAAGCAGATTCACCAGACCCAGCACTGGAAATGGGAATACGTCAATCCCAAGACCCAGCAACTGCTGGGCAAGAAGCATATCGTCAACAATTTCTGCACGTCGGTGAAATCCAATGAGGGTGGATGCAATTCCTGCCACATTGGCTACGGCTGGAAGGACGTGCAGTCCGAATTCAATGCCGAAGAAAACGTGGACTGCCTCGCCTGTCACGACGCCACCGGCAAATACAGGAAGCCCAGTGGTTTTGCCGGCCTGCCGGTGACCAAGGACACCGAGTTTCCACCCGGCTCCGGAAAAATCATCCGGGGCATCAACCTGACGGAGATTGCTCAGAAGGTCGGCCCCACCAAGCGCACCACTTGTGGTGCATGCCACTTCAACGGCGGCGGCGGTGACGGTGTCAAGCACGGTGACCTGGACAGTTCACTCGAAGCCCCCAGCAAGGAACTCGATGTGCACATGGATGTGGAAGGACTCAACTTCAGTTGCGCCACCTGCCACAAAACCGATGGCCACCAGGTGCCCGGCAGCCGCTACGCACCCACGGCCAAGGACAAGGACCCGGCCCACCTGCGCGGCAAGGCAGAGACCACCAACCCCGCCACCTGCCAGGCCTGCCACGGTCAGGCGCCCCACAAAGAAGCCAAGATCAACAACCACACCAACAAGCTGGCCTGCCAGACCTGCCATATCCCGGCGTATGCCCGTGGCGGACAACCGACCAAGATGACATGGGACTGGTCTACGGCTGGCAAGCTCAAGGATGGCAAGCCCTATGTTGAAAAAGACGACGACGGCTACGACACCTATATGTCGATCAAGGGCGACTTCACGTGGAAGGAAAACGTCAAGCCCGAGTACGTCTGGTTCAACGGAACGGTGAAATACACCCTGGTTGGCGACAAGATCGAAAAGACCGGCGAGCCGGTCAAGATCAACGCGTTCGAGGGCAGCGCCACCGACGGCAACTCCATGATCTGGCCGGTCAAGATGTTCCGCGGCAAGCAAGCCTATGACCCGGTGAACAAGTCGCTGATCATGGCCCACCTGGGTGGGAACGATGACACCGCCTTCTGGAAGAACCTGAACTGGGACAAGGCCGCCGCCTCCGGCATGGCCAATGCCAAGGCGGAGTTCTCCGGCAAGATTGATTTCATCGAAACCGAAAGCGCTTGGCCCATCACCCACATGGTGGCGCCCAAGGAAAAGGCCGTGGGCTGTGTGGAGTGCCACACCAGCAATGGCCGTCTGGAAAAGATCGATGGCATCTACATGCCGGGCCGTGGCAGCGATCACGCACGCTGGCTTGAACTCGGGGGCTGGGCCCTCGTCGCCCTCACGCTGCTGGGCGTCACCGGTCACGGCCTGATGCGCATCGCCAGCAACCAACGCAACCGTTAACCGGAGAAAAACATGTCACGCGTCTATCTCTTCAAACCCTTTGAGCGCTTCTGGCACTGGTCGCAGGCGGTGCTGATCATCTTCATGCTGCTGACCGGCTTCGAGGTGCACGGTACCTATACCGTCTTCGGCTTCGAGAAGGCGGTGGGCTACCACACCATCGCGGCCTGGACGCTGGTCGGCCTGTGGATCTTTGCCATCTTCTGGCACTTTGCCACCGGCGAGTGGCGCCACTACATCCCCACCACCGACAAGATCCTTGCGATTGCCAACTACTACTCATCGGGCATCTTCAAACATGAGCCCCACCCTTTCAAGCCCAGTGCCATCAACAAGCACAACCCCCTCCAGCGCCTGACCTACCTGGCGGTGTTGACCCTGCTCAGTCCGCTGATCTGGGTGACCGGTGGCCTCTACCTCTTCTATGGCAACTGGCAGGCACTCGGGCTTGATTTTCTGAAGCTGGAGTGGGTCGCAACCGGCCACACCCTGGGCGCATTCCTGATGCTGGCCTTCCTGGTGTCGCACCTGTACCTGGCTACCACCGGGCACAAGGTCTATTCCCAACTCATGGCCATGATCACCGGCTGGGAAGACCTGGGCCACGAATCCAAATTGAATACCAAGGAGTGAATCATGAAAACCCATTTCAAGAGAAACCTGCTCGCTGCGCTGATTGCCGGCATGCTGATGCCCGTGGCCGTGCATGCATCCGAGGCGGACCTGCTCAAGAGAATTGAAGCCCTGGCACTGCAGAACGAGCGCCTCGCCCAGCAACTCGAGGAGTTGAAAGGGCAGGTCAAGGCCAACGAAGCACGGGTCAGCAAAGCCGAAACGCAAACGGCGGCAGTAGCCCCCAAAGCAGACGATGCGGCGCTGGACGAACTCAAGAGCCAGGTCAAGAAACTGGAAGACAAGTCGCTGGGCAAATGGCTGACCGTGGGGGGTGACTATCACTTCCGGGTTGACAGCCTGAGCGGCCAGACCAAGACATTTACCGACGTCAATGCCACCTTCAACAAGGCAGGGCAGGCGCTGCAGGGCGACTTCTTCGCCAACCCGTCTTCGGTGGCCGGCACCTCGCGCTACTTCGGTGCGCCACAGGCGGGCGGCATGTCCACCGCCGGGGCTCTCTCGGGTCTGATGGGCTTCTCGCAGGCCATGAGCAATGTGGCCACGTTCGACCAGGCGCGCAGTTTCCTGGGTACACCGGCCAACGCCGGCATGCTGCAGGGCATTGGCGCCTTCGCTGCAACCGTGCCGGCCTACAAGCCGGAAAACAGCAGTCTGCTGACCAACCGTTTCGGTCTGGACCTGAACGCCAAGGCCACACAGGACGTGAGTGTCACCGCCCACCTGGCCATGTACAAGGTGTTTGGTGCGCAAAACGAAGGTGCCATCACCAATGCGGGCTCCGCACCGTTCTTTGCCGACCGCGTGGGGGCATTTGACGGAACGCTGAGCCATATACCGTCCAACAGCTACCTGAACGTGGACCGCGTGTATGCCACCTGGAGCAATATTGCCGACCAGGAGCTGTGGTTCTCGGTCGGCCGGCGCCCCTCCACCGGTGGTGCACCCAGCAATCTGAAGAACAACACGCCACGCCCTGGCAATGGCGGCACGCCATCGCTGCTGGTGGACTACGCCTTTGACGGCATGACCGTGGGCTACGCACCGGAAATCGATGCCTTGCCCGGTGCCTATGCCAAGATTTGCTACGGCCGCGGTTTCGAGAGCGGTTTCCGCAACACGCCGAGCAACTCGCTGGCCGATACCGACATGGTGGGTGTAGCCATCATTCCCATCGATACCGATCCCCTGCGCGTCTGGCTGCAGTGGAACCGGGGCCTGAGCATCTTTGATGCACCGACGATGAACAATACCTACTTTGGCAACACCGCGCCCAAGACCAACCTGGGTGACATCGACTGGTATGGCGTGGGCTTCATGAGCACCTTCAAGAAGGTGGGCCCGGGCAACCTGCACATCTTCGGCGACCTGGGCATGAGCGTGACCCACCCGAACAACAATGTGTCGGCACAGTTCGGATTCCAGGGCCTGATGACCGGCGGCTTCTTCAACCCTGAAGCGCCAACCAGCAAGACCGGAACCGCCTACGCCCTGGGCGTGCGGTATGACCTGCCATCGCGGACCCTATTCGGCTTTGAATACAACCACGGATCCAAGGACTGGATCACCTTTGCACCGGCCGCCGACGACATGTGGACCTCGAAGGTGGGCGCACGGGGTGATGTCTGGGAGGCCTACATGATCCAGGAATTGGATCGCATGCCCATCTCTTCATTCTTCAGCAAGGCCTTCTTCCGTCTGGGCGTGCAGCGTTACGACCTGAAATACACCGGCAGCAACAACTGGGTTGGTGCACCGGTTGCCATCTCGGATGTCAATGGCCAGATGATGACCACGACGCCGCTGGAAAGCGCCACCAACATTTACGCCACGTTTGACGTGAAGTTCTGATCACCCACCGTTTCATCGAAGGAGAACACCATGAAAACCAAACTCTCTAGTCTCATCGTCGCCCTGGTGCTGGGCCTGTCTGGCGCCACATTTTCGGCCAGTGCCTTTGCCGAAGAAGGCAAGATGGTCGGCCCCGTGACCAAGATCACCCTGGCTGCCGACGGCAAGTCGGCCACCGTGATCCTGAAGGATGCCAAGACTGGTACGCCCACCACGCTGACCATCACCGACGACCTGACCCTGGACAAATTCAAGGACAAGCGCATCGTCGAAGGCGATGAAATTCGCGCCCGTTGGGAAAAAGACGGCAAGAACACCAGCAAGTCATTCAAGAAGACCGCTGGCTGTTAGGCCACCGCGTTGCGCCGGCTTGGGATCCCGGCCGGACGCCCTCAGCGTTTCATGCAAGTGGGATCCATACCTTTAGGAGTTTCATCATGAAACGCATTCGTTGGGCCCTGCTGCTGGCAGCATCGGTCTTTGCATGCAGTGCCATCGCTGCGCCGGCCGTGGAGGCCGATGAGGTCGTCAACGACCAGATGGTTTCGCTCTACGAGCAGGGCGCCATTGGCAAGAGCGTCTGGCTGTTTGACAGCCGACCGGCCGGCAAGTTCATCGCCGGTCACATTCCGGGTGCCATCAGCCTGCCGTTGGACAAGCTGATGAAAGAGCCCGGCACTGTGGACGCGCTGGGCATTCCCAAGTCCGGCAAGGTCATCTTCTATTGCGCTGGCCGCGAGTGCACCCTGTCGGTGGACTCGGCTGCCATCTTCCGCAAGATGGGCTACACCGACGCCTGGGTCTACCGCAATGGCGTGCCCGGCTGGAACCAGAAGGCCCAACCCTTGCTGGCTGCAGAAGCCTTTGTGAAGAAGGGCAACCTGATCCTTATTGACACCGCAGCGGGCAAGGACACCATCGTAACCGCGCACAACAAGACGGTGCAGCTTGCGCTGGCCGACCTCAAGGGTGCGAAGGGCCAGGCCGCACTGGGTGCGCTGTCCAAGAATGCGCCGCTGGTGGTGATTGGACGCGGCGACATGGATGCCGTCAATGCGACGCTGGAAGAGCTGCGTGAAATGGACTTCCGCCGGCTGGCCTACTTCCCGCTGTCGGCATGGAAGGAAGCGCTGGCCGCTGCACCCGCCGTCACGGCGGTGAGCTGGGCACCGGTCTATGGCCCCGGACAGATTTCGCCCAAGGCGTTTGAGGAAGCGGTTGCCAGCGGCAAGTTCATCCTCGACGTGCGTCCCGCAACCGACTTTGCACGCGGCCACTTCAAGGGTGCCGTTAACCTGCCCATCGAAGACATGGAACGCGACTTCGCCAGGATCCCGAAGGATGTGCCGGTCTTTGTGAACTGCGCAACCGGCGCCAAGAGCCAGAAGACGTATGACATTCTGGGACGCAAGGGCTACACCAATGTGTCCTATCTGGACGCTGAAATTGCGTGCAAGGGCGATGCCTGCACCATCAAGGAGTAGGCAGATGCGCGTTGACAAGCGCTTGCTGGTGCTGTGCGTGGCAATGCTGAGCGCCCTGGCGTCGCATGCCGATGATCTGCAGCCCCTGCGCGTCATAGGGCAGGAGCGGCAGTTCGTGGTGCAAACGCCAAACGGGCCGTTCACCATCACCCGCTCCCGAACCACCGCAGAGCGCAACCGGGGTTTCCTGCAGCCCCTGGTGCCGGTGCCAGGCGTGCGCCCGGTTACCGAGATTGAGGTGCTGCATGCACTCAACGATCCCCACACCATGGTGATTGACATGCGTGAGGAAGACGATCCGCTGGACTCCACCATCCCCAACACGTACCACATACCGTTCAACGAAGTGGAAGACCGTTTGGACGAACTGGGTTGCACCCGTGTGGCCAGGGGGCCGTGGGATTGCAGCCAGGCATCCCAGGTTGTGGCGTTCTGCTACGGACCGTTTTGCGTGCAGAGCCCCATCGGCATTGCCAGCATGGTGCGCGCCGGGTTTCCTGCCAGCAAGATCGCGTATTACCGTGGCGGCATGATGGATTGGGAAACCATGGGGCTGACCACGGTCACCGGCAACCGGTCTACCCGCAAATAGCTTTTCCAACTGGAGTTAGCAATGAAGTACAAACAAGTCATTTTTTCTGCCCTGGCGGTGTTGTCGTTGAGCAGCTTTGCGCAGGCACCTGCCGAAGTTTTCGTCAATGTCACCACCGCTGACAACCAGTCCCAGGGCATGGCCATGGTGCTGGCAACGCAAATGGTGGAGCAAAAAGCAGCGGTACGCATTCTGTTATGTGGCCCCGCCGGTCAATTGGCACTGAAAACCTATGACCCCCCAGCGTTGAAGCCTCGCAATGTGACGCCGAAACAAATGATGGCGGGCTTGATGAAAGCCGGAGCCACGGTCGAGGTGTGCGCGCTGTTCCTGCCCAATGCAGACCGCGCGCCAGCTGATTTGACCGATGGTGTGACAGTAGCCAAGCCGCCAGAGGTGGCCGCATACATGCTCAAACCGGGTGTGCGGGCGTTTGGGTTTTAGACATGAGGCGGGGGCTTCCCCGCCTCATGTCTGAGCGGTGAACCGGTGGGTGTTTCTCTGGCAAGATTGCGCCTGGATCTGGTTCTGGTTTCTATGGAAAAACTGCTCACTCAGCGCAACACGGTCATCCTGGTAGGTGTCTTGACCCTGTGGCGCCTCTTTCTTTCGGCTTCGCTGCAACTCCACCCCGACGAGGCCTACTACTGGCTGTGGTCGCGCAATCTCGACAGCAGCTACTTCGACCACCCCCCCATGGTGGCCGTCTTCATCTGGGTCACCACGCTGTTCTCGCAGGCTGAAGCGTGGGTGCGCCTGTCCGGCACGCTGGTCTTCCTGCTGGCCAGCGGCCTGCTGTGGCGGCTGGCCATGCAGCTGTTTGGCAGCGTGGCGGTGGCGGCTGGCAGCGTCATTCTGCTCAATGTCTACCCCCTGACCATGCTGGGGCTGACGGTGATCACGCCCGATGTACCGGTGTTCCTGTTCTGGGCCGTGGGGGTCTACCTGTTCTGGCAGATCCTGCGCAGCGAGAAGGCCTGGCTGTGGTACCCGCTGGGTGTGGCCTTCGGGCTGGCGCTGGTCTCCAAGTACACCGCCGTGCTGATGGCGCCGTGCATTTTTCTCTACCTGGTGCTGACGCCCGACCGTCGCTGGCTCAAGACCGTCCACCCCTACTTGGCGCTGCTGCTGGGGTTCCTGTGTTTTCTGCCGGTGGTGCTCTGGAACAGCGCGCATGATTGGGTCTCCTTCACATTCCAGTTCAGGAATGGCCTGAACAGCCAGAGCTATTCGCTGGGCCATGTGGCCGAATACCTAGCCGGGCAAATGCTCATCACCAGCCCCGTTGCCTGGGTGCTGGGGGTGTATGTGGCGCTGTTGGCCGCCGTGCGCAAGGACCGACCCATGCTGCTGCTGGCGTGCATGTCGCTGCCGGTCATCGCCTTCTTTGGCGTGTCGTCGCTGAAGAAGGTGGCGGGCGCCAACTGGCCGGCCTTTGCGTACTTCACGCTCAGTGTTCTGGTGGCCCAGCACTGCCTGGGCAGCGCCGCAACCACAATGCGCCGCGTGTGCTGGTCGCTCGCGGTTGCTTTCGGGTTGGCACTGTCCATGCTGCTGACGCTGCATGCGCGCTTCCACGTGATTCCGCTGGAGCGCATTTCGCCGGCGGCAGCCACGGCGGACGCCACCAACGGCTTCTACGGCTGGAGGGAGTTGGCCGACGCGCTCAAGCGGTATCCCGAGCACCGTTATGTGGTCACGCCCTCCCACCAATTGAGTGCCGAGGTCATGTACTACTCCGGCGGCAATCTCCCCGCGCGCACGGCCCGCATGACCCGTCCCAGCCAGTTCAACCTGTGGAGCTGGACGCAGGACATGCAGGGCACGGACGGCCTGTACCTGTGGAGCGACGGAGACTTCATCGGCAACGATGGCGACTACTTCGCCTCGCCCGCTGTCAGCACGGCGATTGACGTCCACCGCGACGGCAAGACCATACGCCGTTACCACCTGATTCCCGGCAGCGCCACGCAGGTGCCACCATTTCCCGGCAACTAGGTTCCGCTCGCGTCAGTCGGCCAGAAACAGAGCCGGGTCCACCATGGTGCGGTTCAGCAGCACACCCCAGTGCAGGTGCGGCCCCGTGGCACGGCCGGTGGCCCCGACAGCGCCGAGTGGCGCGCCGGTCTGCACCACGTCATCCACCCGCACCGCGATGGCACTCAGGTGGCATACCATGCTCAACAGGCCACCGCCATGGTCCAGCCACACCGTGTTGCCGTTGAAGAAGTAGTCACCGGTGTCGATGACCCGGCCCGGCAGCGGAGCCAGCACTGGCGCGCCGTGGCCTGCGGCTATGTCCATGCCACTGTGCGGATTGCGCGGCTGGCCGTTGAAGACACGGCGCAGGCCAAACGAACTGGAGCGCCGCCCCGGCACCGGCACCCGCATCTGCAGGGATGCCGGCACGGGCTCGCTGAAGCGCGCCATGACGCTGGCCTGGTGAAGTCGTTCGCGCTCAAAGCGGGCCTGGTCCTGGGGCGACAGGTCCACCGTGCGCGGCGCCACTTTCAGGCGCTGCTCCTGGTAGCGTTTGGGGGCCACCGTGAATTCCAGCTGGCGCTGGCCGCCGCCTTCCTGTTGCACGGCAATACTGGCCGCACCAGGCATGGTGGACAGCGCAATGCCCACCAGCGCGGTCCACTCCCGCGCGTCGCCTTGCACCAGCAGGGGAACCTCTCCCAGGTAGGCAGTTGGGCGTGTCGCCGCCGGCCCCAGTGACAGCCGGGCGATACCACCCGGTACCAGCGATGTGCGCGGCCACAGGGTCGATGTGGCGGCGGAGGACGCCTTGGCGCGGGCTGCCTGCACCGGCAGGGCGAAGCCGCCCAGCAGGCCCAGGGCCGTCAGCAGGGTGGTGCGGCGCGTGGTGGAGACACGGAAGTCGGCAGAGGTGGTGGAGGACACGGATGTTGCAAGCGGTGGGAGAGAAGGTGCAGAGCGTATCAGGGCGTGCAAGGCTATGATGCCCGCAGCCCCCACAACCCCCGTACCGTGGAGATTCCATGCGAACCCTTGCAACGCCCTTGTGCCACACGTTTTCCCATGTTTTGCGTCACTGCCTGGGGCCGGTTGCCCTGATGGCCGCTGCCCTCACCGCCACGGCACAGACTCCCTGGAACGCGGACACCGGCGTGGTGCTGGTCGGCAAGGTGGTGACCATGAACGATGCGGGCGATGTGTTGCCCCATGCCCGCGTCTGGCTATCCGGCGGGAAGATCATGGCAATTGCCCGCGTGGGGGAGTCACTACCCGATGCGGCCAGGGACGCCCCCGTGGTGGACAGCCAGGGCGTGATCTACCCCGGCATCATTGACCTGCACAACCACCCCGAGTACGCCATCTACCCGCTGATGCCGATCCACCGCAAATACCGGGACCGCTACGAGTGGCGCTGGTATGACGACGTTTACAACAAGCGCATCACCTTTCCGCAGGAGGTGCTGACCCGGCCCCACTACCTGAACCTGGGGCTGGAGATTGGCCGCTATGGCGAATACAAGGCCCTGGCCGGCGGCACCACCAGCCTGCAGGGCGGGCGCACCAACCTGGCCTATTCCAAGGAAGAGTGCCTGGTGCGCAACATCGAGAACTCCCCCGTGGAGTCGCGCGTGGCCGCCAGCCGCGTGGACATCGGCCGCAGTGCCAAGGAATGGACAGCCATGCAGGCCGAGCGCGCCAAGGGCCCGCTGGTGGTGCACCTGGCAGAGGGGCCGTCCGCGCGCATGGCCTTCGAGTTCAGCAACATCAAGGACAGCAACCTGCTAGGCCCCGAGCTGATTGCCATCCACGGTGTGGGCCTGACCGAGCCCCAGTTGCAGGAAATGGCCGCCGTGGGGGCCAAGCTGGTGTGGTCACCGCTGTCCAACTTCATGCTCTATGGCAAGACCGCCAATGTGGAAGCGGCTCGGCGTGCCGGCCTGTCCATCAGCCTGGCGCCCGACTGGGCGCCCTCGGGCAGCAAGTCCAGCTTGGGTGAACTCAAGGTGGCCGACCTGGTCAACCAGCATGCCCTGCACGGCCTGTTCAGTGACCGGGACCTGGTCGAGATGGTGACCCGCAAACCGGCCGACGCCATGGGCTGGGGTCAGCGCCTGGGCCAGATCACCGAAGGCTATCTGGCCGATGTGCTGGTGCTGGATGACCGCCACGCCGATCCCTACCGCAACCTGATCAACGCCATCGAAGACCACATCCAGCTCGTGGCGGTGCGTGGCGAGCCCCTGTATGGCGATGCCAGCCTGCTGACCCAGGCACGTGGCAGTGCCGAGGGTGTGGAAACCACCTGGACGTTGCGCCGCGGCCAGCGCAGCAAGGCCATCACGCCGAATTGCGCTGGCACCAGCCTGCCCACCCTGTCGGCGGCTGAGACCCGGTCCCGCATTCAGCAGGGATTGAAGTTTGATGCTGCCCAGCTGGCCGCCAGGCTCACACCCGAGCAGATGGCCAAGGATCTGGCCGTGTGTGGTGTCAGCGCCGCTGCGGACCCCAGCCAGGTGACGCGCAAGGACGCCAAGCGCCTGCTGGCCTGTCGCTTTGGCCTGCCGTTCGAGCGCACGCGCCTGAGCCCGCTGACCACCAATGCGGACCCCGAGTTCATGTCCCGGTTGATGAAGAACCCCAATCTGCCGCGCTACCTGCACAAATTGCCCGCTTATTACCGCTAGAAATGCGCTGCGCACGTTGCCGCCCTAGCACAGTCCGCAGGGCCAAAATTTCGGCCCTGCAGTGCTGCTGAAAATTTGGGCACGGTGTCCAGAGCCAAGCGGGGTGCGGGTTTCGCGGCTTGTGAACACGCTTATCCACAACATAGCCCACAGCGCGGCGGGGTAAGTCTTTTTGCACTATTTTCGCGTGCGACTACTTGACCTTGGCTGCAGCACGCTGCAATTGGGCGGGCGTGCCGGACCAGACTTCAAAGAAGCCGTCCGCGCGCCGGGTCTGCAGCCAGGTTTCCCAGTGGGTCTGGGCCAGGGTGGTGTCAGTCACGGCCAGGGCCAGCGAGTCCTGCTCCACGCCCAGGCTCAGCGATCCGCCGGCCTTGTAGTTGGGGTTGGCCTTGGCCTGACGCACGGTTGCCTGGATGCGTTGCAACTCGGCCTGCGTGCTGGTTGGCATGCTGTAGAGCAGCCAGCGCCGGCCCAGCGGGGGCGCCTCCAGCCCCAAGGTGGCCGCAGAGGCCACTGCCACCTGCAGGGGCAGCTTCTTGTCCACTGCTTCAAAAGCCGCTGGGTCGCGCGGGGTCAACTTGATAGCCAGCAGTGGCACCGCACCCGGTGGCGGCACCAACCGCGCATCCACCTGCAAGGCCACCATGAATTCGCCCGGGTTGGCCTCCAGCAACTGGCTGGGCAGTTGCATCAGGCGGGGCATGGAGCGCAGGGGCACGCCGGAACAGGCGGCCAACGTCGCGCACAGGAACAGGGTGTAGAAGAAACGTTTCATGACGCGTTGACAACTGTTGTGAATTGATAAAAAATTGTCGTTAAACAATAATAAATTGTCAACTGATTTGAAGCAACATTGGAGAAACCGCCATGTCCACGCCCCCTGTTCCTGCCGCGCGTGATCACCTGCAACGCATCCGCCGTGTCAGCCGCCTGATGGTGGCTGCCTGTGTGGCGCTGGTGGGGGTTCTGCCGGTTCTGTTCATCGTTTACTGGGCCACCACCAGCGCGCCGGAACTCGCCCAGCAGGGCAACCTGGCCAGCAGCGCCATCCAGCAGCCCCTGCAGGCCTGGCAGCGCTGGGCCGGGGCGGCAGTCACTGCGGTGCCGCTGGCCATGCTGCTCACCGGGGTGTGGCAGGCCAAACGCTGTTTTGCCCAGTTTGCGCAAGGGCAGGTGTTCACGCAGGATGCCACCGCGCACCTGCGCCGTTTCGCAGGCTGGGTGGCGGCGGCGGCGCTGTCCGCCGTCGTGGCGGGGGCCGTGACGTCCGTGCTGTTGACGCTGGGCAATCCGCCAGGGGCGCGTCAGCTGGCCGTGGGGATCAACACCAACCACCTGTTCACGCTGTTCTTTGCCGCACTGGTGTGGCTGATGGCCGACGTCATCGGCCAGGGCCAGGCGCTGGCCGAAGAAAACGAACGTTTCGTCTAAGGCTCACGCAACATGCCCATCGTTGTGCAACTCGACATCATGCTGGCGCGGCGCAAGGTCAAGTCCAAGGACCTGGCCGAGCACGTTGGCATCACCGAGGCGAATATGTCCCTGCTCAAACAGGGCAAGGTCAAGGGGGTGCGCTTTGACACCCTGGAGAAAATCTGCACCTACCTGCAGTGCCAGCCGGGGGATCTGCTGGTCTTTGAATCAGCGGAGGAGCTACAAGCCAAATAGGCCTCCAGCCCTCGTGGGATATGAGTTGTTTGCTACAAACTATGTAGCTTATCGGTTCAGAACGAGGAACCCGGCTCACCCAGAAACGCGATCTCGGGTGCGCTGGACGCCCGGTCCAGCACCAGATTGCGGTGCGGGTAGCGGCCAAAACGCTCGATGATGGCCTTGTGCCGCAACTCAAAGTCCAGATTGCCCTCCAGGCCCGGCTGCGAGAACAGTTGCACGGCCTGCTCATGGATCACCACCGACTCGCTGTGCATGAAAGGCATGTAGGCAAACACGCGCTGCGCCACGGGCAGTTCGCGGTCCTGGCGGCTGGCCACCAGTTCCTGCGCCAGCACCAGGGCCAGCGCGTCCTGCGCGAAGGCGCGCGGCGTGTCGCGAAAAATGTTGCGCGAGAACTGGTCCAGCACAATGATCTCCGCCAGGCGGCCCTGCGGTGTGCCTCTCCAGGCGAACAACTCGCAGCGCGCGGCCGCCTCCAGCGTGCTGCCAAAGCGCTTGCGCATCATCTCGTCCAGGGCCGGGTCCTTGACGAAATGCTGCTTGTCGGTCAGTTCTTCAAACCAGAAGTGGAGGATGTCTTGGGCTTGCATGGGGCGCTCCTGCGTGGAGCGCCATTTTCCACCGATTTCGTGTTTACGGCAGCACGTTCCTGGCCAATGCCAGTCGGGGTTGATCGTCCAGCGTCAGGTACACATCGCGGCCCCTTGGGATCATGTCGACAAAGTTGCTGCCGGGCAGACCGGTAGTGGCCAGCGTGAACAAGGTGCGGACGTTGCCCGCGTCATCCACCAGGCGGACAGCATTCTTGTCGAGGACCAGCAGGCGGTTGTCGGGCAGCACGCGGATGCGTGTGATGGACCAAAAGTTGGCGCTGCTCCCTTGGCCGTCCACGGTGCCGCTTGAAATGGGGCACATCTTGGAGAACTTCGCGCAGCCAGCCACTTCTGTGGAATTTCCACTCTTGTCGATGCGGGCCACACCGGTGGGGGCTGCATACCAGAAGCCACCGTCGCTGCGGGCCTGAAGATAAAAACCGTAGTAGGACGGAGTCTTGCCGGGAAACAGATCCGATGCAACGGAACCGCCAGCGACCACTGAGAACGTGTCCCCAGGAACGTTCAGCCGCAAAGCGACCGGCCATGAATAAATATCGGCGACAACGCCCACAAAATAGGGGAAGTGAGCGCCGGCGATGCCAGGCGTTCGGGGGCCGTCGAAGGCAGTGGGAAACGACGGTGGTGAATTCACGATCGCCACGTAACCCGAAGAGCCGCTGCGGAACAGCTTGCCGTAGGCATCTTTTGCATAGAGCGTATCCGTGGCACTGTCGATGTCCAGAAATCTGCCGTTGCCCAGGCTGGGCAATCGCCAGCTAAAAGAACCACAGTTGTTCTGGTAGCAGGCATCACTCCCAACGTTTGCAATAACCCAATCACTGCTGGAGGTCAGTGTTCCAACCCCTTCCATGGTGGCAAAGCTTGCCTGGCCGATGTTGTACCGACTCACCAGTGGTGTTGGCGGAGCCAGATTGCCCAGCTCGTGGCTGAAGACCAAGTTGCCTTGGCTGTCGAAGCCGAGCAGGGATGCATCGGCAAAGTGGGTTCGGTTGGCATATCGGGGGCCGGATACCGTGGTCATCGCCGTACTGGTGAGCCTGCGAACCTGGCAGGTGGTTCCGTCATAGAACACCGTGCTGCCATCGGCGCGTGTGACCAGGCTGTAGGCCGACAGGGCGCTGACAGCATCCAGGCCGCCATCCTGCCCCAGGCCCGTAGCGTTGGCGGTCGTTGGGCTCGACAACATCGACCAACTGCCGTCCTGTCCCATTTGGTACAGGCGTCCATTGCCGCCTCCGCCCCAGATCAGATTGCCCGCGTTGTCGAGGGCCACGCTGTCGAGGTTGAGTGAGTAGAGCGGGGCGGTGTTGTTCAGTATCTGATAGCTCTTGCTGGCCCGCGACTGCCACGCGTTGTTGGCCACTAGCTGCCAGTAGGTGAGGGTCACGTCCTGTTTGTGGTCGGCGCCGACGGGCGAGGCATGTGTGCTCAACAACGCCAGCAGACCATTGGGGTTGCTGCGAATCTGGATGCTGTCGCCCCCCGCAGTCACGCTATCGGGCAGGGCCATGGTGCTGACCTGCCAGCCGCCGTTGGCGTTGCGGGTCAAGCGTCGCAGGTAGTAACGGCTGGCGCTGCTGTCGCTCATGGCCAGATAGACCGCGCCCGGCACGGCCGCAAAGTCCTTGATAGGGCCCAGGGTGGCCGACTCCGAGGGGCCGTCGGTCGGGACGCCGAAGAAGTCTGCAATGCTGCCAATGCGCTCATCTTTGCCATCGGCTTGTAGCGCGCCGCGCCACAACACATTGTTGGCGTCGGTCCACCAGAGTTTTCCTTCGGTATCCACCCGGAGTTGATCGACCGCCCGCGGGGTGAAGGCCGTACGGCTGCCCTGCGAGTCAATCTTGAAATACGACGAAGTTGTTGTGGATGTAGCGCCGAGCAAACCGCCATCTGGTAGGGCCACCAGCTTGGTCACGGAGGCCGGGAATTCGACGGGACTTTTGGGGTAGCGGGCCTGCGTGGCGTCACCGTCCGTGTTGCCGCACAGGAACTTGACCGGTGCCGCGTCCTGCGGGCTGACCCAACTGAAGCTTGGCGTGTCCGGCGCGGGGGGCGGTGTACCGCCAGTCGTGGTTCCGCCACCGCCACCACACGATGCCAGCGTGGTGCCCAGCGCAATGACCATGCCCGCGGCGCGCGCCAGTGGCAAACCGGAATTGGACCAAGGGCCCAAGTGCTTGTTCATTTTTCACTCCCTGTTTGTTTTCTGCGCGGGAGTGTAATGCCGAAATATGGCCCGGTTGTTTGAGGGCTCAAGAGGCAGGCAGTTGTCTCAGCCTCGCGCTGAGTTCATCCGCATCCGGCTCGGCAAACTCCGTGTTGTGCCACTGCGTCAGCGGCCCGCCACCGGGCTCCACATCGCCCGCTGCGTCGTAGCCGATGGCCTTGAACTTCCAGATGGCGCCAATGCGCTTGAGGTTGCCCACGTGGATGCCGTCGGCCTGGTGCACGCTGTGCACGTTGGCGTTGACGGGCCGCAGGGTGAGGCCGGTCACCGGCTTACTCTGCGATGAATTCGTAGGCCACTTCCTCGCTCTCCACCATGTCCAGAATGTCGTTGAGCGTGTCCTCGTCCTCGGTGCTGGACCAGGTCTCTTCCGGGTTGGTGGCAAACAGCGGCTCGATGGCAATGTCCATGAACTGGCCATTGGGCAGCTTGAGCACCGGTGTGCCTTCGGATGTTTCCACCAGCTCCCAGTCGTTGGGGACCGACATTTCCAGCTTGATCGTGACGTTGAGTGTTTTCATGGGTTTCCTTTGATCGTTGAGGCGGCGAGGTTAACCTATGCGGTGTGGCTGCGCCAGCTGCCTCCGCCTGACACATGCATTACCAGACCCCATGCACCTGACATTGATCCTGCGCGCGCTGGCCGTGTTGCTGCTCATCATCCTGGCCGAAGCGGTCAATGGCACCGTGCGCCAGTTGTTGATCATGCCGCTGGTGGGTGACTTCACAGCGCGCCAGATCGCCACCGCAACCGGTTGCATGTTCATCCTGCTGATCGCCTGGGCCACCAGTCCTTGGCTGGCTGCCACCACCCGGCGTGCGCAGTGGGTCGTGGGTGCGCTGTGGCTGGTGCTGATGCTGGCGTTTGAGGTGGCGGTGGGCCGGCTGGTTGCGGGCGTTTCCTGGGAGCGGCTGGCGGCGGACTACGACCTGCTACATGGCGGCCTGTTGGGGCTGGGCATGCTGTGGCTGCTGTGCGCCCCGCGCCTGGCTGCCACTATCAGGAAAAAATGGCGCTAGCCCTCGTGGAATGGGCTAGTTAAGCTATCAATTGCATAGCTATCGCTTCCGGTCCAGCACCCACCAGACCAGCCCACCCACCACCGCCGTCACCAGGCACAGCACATGCAGGGCATCGATGGAGATGATGGTGCGCAGCGGGCTGCTGTTGCTCAAGGGGTGCAGCGGAAACACGTCGACGTGCATCACGCTGTCGATCAGGATGTGGCTGTAGGTGCCAATGAAGGCGCTGGCAAACGACACACTCCACGCAATCGGCAAGTGCCGGGGTTCGCGCAGCACCACGCGCAGGCCCCATTCGCCCAGGTGCTTGCCGGTGGCCCCGCACAGCAGGGCGATCAGGGTGGCGCCCAGCAGCGTGTGTGACCAGCCGTGCAGCTCGCCCGAGCCGCCCAGCATCACCAGCAGGGGCTGCAGGTCGATGGCGACTTGCGACCAGCCAAACACCATCAGCGAAAACCGCCTTTGCAGCGCGGCCTTGATGGTGAGGCCCGGGCCCATGTGGAGTGGCGTGAACGGCATGGCGCTAGTCCAGCATGCCCCAGACCATGTCGATACCCAGTGACAGCAGGTCAGGCCCGGTATCCGCGCTGGCCGTGAACAGCGTGCCGCGCTGGGCCTGCTGCTCGCGCAGAGCGCGCTGGCGATCGCGCTCCAGCATGACCAGTGCATCGGCCAGGTCGGGCAGCTTGCCGGCGGTGGTGTCCCGGCTGGCCTTGGCATAGCCCTGCAGGGCCTGCTCCACGGCCTTGGGGTCCAGCAGGGAAAACGCACTGCGGCAGTGCGGGCAGGCGTGGTCCTTGCGCAGATCCACCGGCGCGCCGCAACTGCTGCAATGGATCACGCCCACGCGCTGGGCTATGTCGGTAATCTCGGCGGGGGTCATCAGGCGCACAAACCCCTTTTCGATCATGAAGGACGAGAAGGTGCTGAAGCGCCCATGCCCCCTGGCGCAGCGGTAGGTGATGTAGCGGCCGCTGCGCACCACATCAAAGCCCTGCGTCAGCGTGCCATTGCAACGCGGGCAGTCGGGTGTGGACGCCAGCGGCTGGCGGGGCGCGTCGCGGTGTTCGTGCAGCAGCCGGAACAGGTCGGCCACCGCGGCGGGCGCCAGCCTCAGGTTCTCTTGCGGATCAATCCACATGCCATGGCAGGCAAAACACAAGTCCAGCTCGATGGTGTCGCCGTGGTGGCCGGGCAGGGCATGCACCTGCATGGCCGTGTGGCACGATGGGCAAGGGGTGTTGGTTGCGGTGACCATGGGATGAGCCGGTAGTATAGAAGTGCCTGCACGCCCCAATCGATTGAGAGGACCCCCTTTTTGCACACACTGGAACAACTGCGCAGCGGCGCGCTGGCTGGCACTCGGCGTCTGGACCTGTCCTGCGATTTGAAGACCGTGCCGCCCGAGGTGTTTGATCTGGCCGACTCGCTGGAGGTGCTCAACCTCTCCGGCAACCAGCTCACCAGCCTGCCGCACGACCTGCCGCGCCTGCACCGGCTCAAGGTGATCTTCTGCTCCAACAATCCCTTCACGGAACTGCCCGAGGTGCTGGGCGACTGCGCCAACCTGCAGATGGTGGGTTTCAAGTCCTGCCGCATTGCGCAGGTGAGCGCCGCCGCGCTGCCACAGCATCTGCGCTGGTTCATCCTGACCGACAACGCCGTGTCCCGGGTGCCCGATGCCCTGGGCGAACGCCCCGCGCTGCAAAAGCTCATGCTGGCGGGCAACCGCCTGCGCGCGCTGCCGGACAGCCTGGCCAACGCCGAGCGCCTGGAGTTGCTGCGCTTGTCGGCCAATCATTTTGAAGCGCTACCCGACTGGCTGACCCAGTTGCCGCGCCTGAGCTGGCTGGCACTGGCCGGCAACCCGCTGGGCTGGAAGCACGCGCAGCCACCGCCGCTGGACGCCGTGCACTGGAGCGATCTGCAAGTGGACGCGCTGCTGGGCGAGGGCGCCTCCGGCCACATCTACCGCGCACACCACCGCCAGCACAGCGATGGTCTGGCGCTCAAACTGTTCAAGGGGCTGGTGACGAGTGACGGCCTGCCCGAGCACGAACTGGCCGCCTGTCTGGCTGCCGGCCAGCACCCCGCGCTGTGCACGCCCAGTGGTGAACTCACCGGCCACCCCGAGGGCACCCGCGGCCTGCTGCTGCCGCTGATTCCGCAGAGCTTTACCAACCTGGCCGGTCCGCCCAGCCTGGAGAGTTGCACGCGCGATGTCTACCCCAGCGGCCTGCGCATCAGCGCGCCCACCGCGCTGCGCCTTGCCACGCAGTTGGCCGATGCGGTGGCGCACCTGCATGCGCGTGGCGTGATGCATGGCGACCTGTATGCCCACAACATCCTGTGGGACCCGCGCACCGCGCAGGCCCTGCTGAGTGACTTTGGCGGCGCCACGCTGTTGCCCGACGCACCCTACGCGCAGCGCAGTGCACTGCTGGCGCTGGAGGTGCGTGCCTTCGGCTATCTTTTGGAGGAATTGCTCGCCTTGGTAGAACCTGCGGCTACGGGGCTCGACACTTCAGTATCCGGCATGACCGCATTGGCACAGGCCTGCACCAGCCTGGTCCCCGCGCAAAGGCCGGATATGGCGGAAGTGGCCGCGCGCTTGTCAGCGGAGTTGGCGGCGCTGGCCTGATCAGTAGCCCTGCTGCACCACCACATCGGTGCAGGGGTAGGCCACGCAGGGAAGGACATAGCCCTCCAGCCGCTCTTCGGCGCTCAGCCCGGGCCATTCCGTCGTGTAGCGCACCGTGCCGCTGTGCAACTGGCCCACGCAGGTGCGGCAGGTGCCATTGCGGCAGGAGCTGGGCCAATTGGCGCCACCCATCTCCAGCGACACCAGCAGCGGTTCGTTGGACCAGGCATCCACCTGGAGTTGGTCGGGTTCGGTGCGGGCGGTGTGCAGGATCGGCGTGTCGGACATGAAAAGTAGCCTAGCACACTCACCACGCCGGATTTTCACCTGCCCGGGAGTTGCCTGTTTTGAAGGCACCGTGTGCCAGCCCAAGCCTGGCGCGGGTTTGGCGGCTTGTGAACACGCTTATCCACAACGCTGCCCACAGCGGGCTTGGGTAAGTTTATTTTTGAAAATGCACATCCCATTGCGCCAGAAAACGGCTATAGGCCCCGGCGGACTCCGCCGGCACTTCCATCATGGGCAGGTGGCCCACGCCGCTGAGCACCTGCACGTCGGCCTGCTTCAGGCGCCGGCGCAAGACGTCCGCTCCCGACACATCAAATAGCCGGTCCTGCGCGCCCCAGAGCGCCAGCACCGGGTGCGTCAATGCGCCCACTTCCACGTCCAGCAGAAAGCGGTCCTGCAACTGCTCGTTCCAGATGCGCACGTTGGTGGGTGCGTTCTCCAGCGCCGTGGTCAGTGCAAGCTGCGCCACCGGGTAGGGCAGGAATGGCCGCCGGCTGAACAACAGGTCCAGCATCTGCTCGAACTCGGCCTCGTTGTGCGCGATCAGCGGGCTCGGCATGCCCGCATCCATCAGCCTGTCCATGGCGCTGCGCTGGGGTGTGCGCAGGCCGTGCGGCGCGCCGATGAACGCCACACTCAACACCCGCTGCGGGTAGCGCCGCGCAAAGAGGGCAGCCAACGTGCCGCCCATGGAGTTGCCCGCCAGGTGGGCTTGGCGGATGCCAGCCACATCCATCCACAGCCGCAGCCGCTCCACCTGCGCGGCGTAGCCATACGACTCAAAATCAAACCGCCCGCTGGCACCAAAGCCCGGCAGGTCCGGGGCCATCACCCGGTAGTGGCTGGTCAATGGGCGGGCAAAGTCCACCCAGTGGTCTTTCTCTGCAAAAATGCCGTGCAGCAACACCACCGGCGTGCCGCTGCCGCCCGCCAGGTAGTGCACGGTGTGCGGCCCCACCGGGGCGGTGTGTTCGGTCAGCCCGGCGCTGGTGCGGTTCAGCGCAATCAGCGGGCCGGCCATTTGGAGCGGCAGGGCGTAATACGCTGCCGCCAGTGTCAGCAACAACAGCGCGGAAAGGGTCAGTACAAGGCGTTTCAACTGGGTCTCCGTAGAAATGGGGTTGACCGGCATGGTCGCCACTTTGCGGACCAAAAGCTTGTATGTTTGGGCTATGCGCATGCACAACACCCTCACGCTGGGCACCGACCGGGCACTCTACGTTGGCGACATCCCGGCCACGGGCTGGCACCGCCACGCGGCGCCCGTGCTGCTGTTGGGTCTGTCGGGCCGGTTTGCGGTGCACCTGCCCGGCGGTCGAATGGAAACCTGCCACAGCGCCCTGATCGACACCGGTGTGGAGCACCTGTTTGACCCCTGTGGCGAGCATGTCGCTCTGATGTACCTGGAGCCCGATTCGCCCCAGGCGCTGAGCCTGCGCACGCACTTCCGGCGCCTGGGGCCGGTGGTGCTGGACCCGGCTGTGCATGTGCCCACGCACAGTGGCATGAACGGCTATCTGCAGAGTTTTGACCTGGCGGCCTTGCTGCCCTGGAACTTGTCAGCCGGCGTCCCGCTGGACGCACGCGTGGCCCGCAGCATGCAGGCCCTGCGGGTGCCCCAGGCTGGCGGCCTGCCGCGTGACGCAGCTGCCAGCGCGGCGCACCTGTCCGCGTCGCGCTTCAACCATCTGTTTCGGCAAGAGGTGGGGGTGAGCTACCGCAGCTACCGCGTGTGGGCCCAGGTGCGCGCGGCCATGGGCGCGCTCAGCACCCAGCCCAACCTGACCCACGCCGCGCTGGATGGCGGCTTTGCCGATTCGGCCCACTTCAGCCGCATGTTCCGCGCCACCTTTGGCATGACGCCGTCCAGCGTGCTCAAGCCGCTGCGTGGGGTGTCGGTGTTGCCGTAGGGCGGGCCAAGTCGGACGGGCTTTTTCCCCATTGGGGTTTGCCAGCTCAATCGTCAGTTGACGGAAAACTCCCGCCCCGTGTAGGACCCCTGGAATAGTTGAACCGGGTTCTCTATGTAGCGGGCTATATCCTGCTTGAGCTGGGTGTACTCGCTGCTGTCAAGCTTGTAGGCGTATTTGGAACCGATCTTGATCACGGGTGCGTTGTCTGCGCCGATGACCGTGGAGTCGTAGTACCCGGATGTGAAGATCTTGCTGATCTTGCGGCCATTGGCATTGATCAACCAATGCACAGGCTCGTAGCTGGCCAGCACCAGAACCAGCGGTGTTGAACCAGGCTGTACGTTGATACGCACACTGCCGGGGGCGTGCGCCATGTTTCTCTTGTTTGAACTGCTGGTCCCCTCGTAGACACCAACCACCGACACACGGGCATTGGATGGCACATCGGTGAGCAAGGGCTTAATCGGCTTGGCAGGGTTGTTGTTGGCGTAGCGGGTGCCATCGCGAATGGAATCGATCACTTCCCGGGGTAAGCCATCGCGCACGGCGGCCATCACATTTCTGGCACGTACTTCCTTGGCCAGCGCCTCGTGGTACGGGTTGGTCAGAGTCTCCGATTCGTTGCCCGACATGGCATTGACCTTGGCCAACTGCTTTGCCAGCAGCGCCTCGGAAACCATCCTGTCCAGGGACTGCGGAGCATCCACGTCAGCCGAAGTACCGATGGTGACGGACGATTCGCTGCGTTTCAGGTAGCCCGATCGAGGCAGCAGGGATACCAGTGTTCCATCGCGGATGTCGATGTTCTTGGCAACGGCAACGGTTCCGTCGTCGATGTTCAACACCCGGGTTGCAGCCGGCATGGTTCCAACCGCTGGCGCGTCAAATACGATGGACTTCTCATTGAGCTTGGTGAAGCTGTATGCGCCTATGGCCGATAGCTGCCAGACGCCTTGCTGTTGGTCTGCCAGGTTGAGCCATGCCAGGTCCGACCCGCTGAGGTAGACCAGCTTGGTGCCGTTATCCATCAGGAACGCATTGGTGGAAGAGATGCCATACCCGGTGAGCCGCCATTGCTGGATGGGTGCCGCTTCGAGCACACCCTGGGCCGTGCGGGCAATGTCCATTTGCGATACCGTCTGTCCCGCGCCCACCAAGTACCTTCCGCTGGCGGCCTTGACAGGCAGAGCCCAGGTCAGGTGCTTCTCCGTGGATGGGAATGCGTCAATCCTTCCATTCTTGACGTCCAGCAGGTGTGCCGATCCGTTGCCGACCTGCGTGAGCAATGCCGCCTGTACTTGAGGGAGCCAAGCGATCAGGTCAGAAAACTCTTCCGTGCTCCACAGCAGGTTACCGGATGTCACCTCAACCATGCGCAAATTGCGGCTGCCCACGGGCACGGCCAAGACATGCCCGTTGGCCGACAAGATCGCGGGACGGTAGTGCTGTTCCGGAACCGGGAAACTATGGAGAACCTTGCCGCTGGGCAATTGCACTGCGGTGAACTTCTGGCCGCCCTTGATGACCATGACGTTGGCTTCAGCGGCCACCGTAACCTGGCCCGAATACTCTGCAAAATTGGGAAGAAGCGCCTTGTCGGGCAAGGCCGAAAGCGCAACCAGTGCGGGTCGGCTGAGCGCCTGAGACAGCCGTTGCAAGCCCACCCACTCTGCAAGCCGCGCATCCTGCTTCTGAAAGCACTCCGTGTCCGCAACCTTGGCCTTGATTTTCGACACTGTGTCGAAACGGCCGATGGGCGTCTTGGCGGTGCAGGTCAGTGCACGCACTCCCATCAGTTTGCTGTATTCCTCGGTGACGGACTTCTGTTCCGTGGGCGCGGCGTCCAAGGACGCAAGCAGGGTGGTGTAGGCCGTCCGGGTGGCGTCTGCCAATGGAAAGGCGGCATTGATTTTCTCGTCGGCCGGGGTCAAGATTGCCGAGATCTGATTGCAGCCGGTCAGCAGCACGCTTGCGCAGATCAGAACCCAATAGCGAAATTCCATTTCGTCCGCCCCCCGTACTCTTATGTGGTGCCGGATTCTAGTCCGCGTGTTTGCACAAGCCGACGCGGGTACCCGGCACCGGGTGAGCACACCCTGACCGAATGGGGGGCTTACTTGGCGGCGAACTTGGCGTAGTACTGCACCACGGCCGGCAGCTGCGCAATGCGCTGCACCTGGGCATTGACCAGCGGGGCCACCTGGGCCACCAGATCGGTGGGCACATGGTCCAGGCGGCCGGAGGTGAGGCCGCGCACAAACACAAACACTTTCAGGTCGGCCACGGTGAGGCGGTTGTCGGCAAAGTATTCGCCGCCGTGCGCCTGCAGCTGCTTTTGCAGCCAGCCCAGGTAGAGGGGCAGTGGGCCGTTGACCAGCGCGGTGCGGGCTTCCTTGAGCACTTCACCGGTCAGACCAAAGGTGGTGCCGAGCTTGATGTTGGCGTCTTCCACCGCGTCCAGCACCTCGTCGCACAGCAGCGCCTGGTAGGCATCGGTGGGGTACAGGCCGGCGAGCTTGCCGGCGTAGCGGGTGATGGCGTCGCTTTGTGTGACCACCACGCCGTCCACGTGCAGCGTGGGCACCTGGCCAAAGGGCGTTGCCTTGCGCACCTCGGCAAATTCGGCAAAGGCAAAGCGCTTGTCCTCAAATGCAATGCCGCCGATGTGCAGCGCCAGGCGCGCCGGCTCGCCGCGGCCGCCGTGGGTGTCGAAATAGGTGAGGGTGAGTTGGGTCATGAACGTGTCCTGTGGGAGGAGGGGGAGAAAGTGGGGCAAATTCTAGGCCCGCTCCGGTGGTTGATGTGGAGCAAGGTCAAATTGCCAGCCCGTGCCATTCTTGGCGGGAAGGAGGTCTCGCCATGGACCACACACAACGCATCCTCATCATCCAGGGCCATCCCGACACCAGTCAGCGCCATCTGGGCCATGCGCTGGCCGATGCCTACGCGAAAGGCGCCCTGGACGCCGGTCACGCGGTGCGCCGCCTGGAGGAGGCCACGCTGGATTTTCCGCTGCTCAAGAGCCAGAAGGACTGGATGGACGGCTCCCTGCCGCCCACGCTGGCTGGCGCGCAGGCCGACATCGCCTGGGCCGGCCACTTGGTGCTGCTGTTCCCCCTGTGGCTGGGCGACATGCCGGCTGTGCTGAAAGGCTTTCTGGAGCAGGTGGCACGCCCCGGCTTTGCCTTCAAGCCCGGCGCCAGCAACCCCTTTGCCGCCAAGGGCCTGACCGGGCGCAGCGCCCGCGTGGTCGTCACCATGGGCATGCCGGCCTTGGTCTACCGCTGGTATTTCCGCGCCCACAGCGTCAAATCGCTGGAGCGCAACGTGCTGGGCTTCGTCGGCATTGCGCCCATCCACACCACGCTCATTGGCGGGGTGGATAAGCTGGGTGAGGCCGGTGTGCGCAAGTGGGAGGCGGCGATGCGCGAGCTGGGGGCTGGGGCCTAGTAGTTTGGGCAGATTCGCCTAGCCCTTGCACATCCCTGAGCCGCTTGCGGGCGGGGTGGTGCACACCTTGGCGCGGGTGTCGGGAGCGCACAGCGTTTCCAGGTTTTCCTTGGAGTCTTCTGCCCTGTCTAGGTTGTGTCTGAACAGGGCTGTGGCGAAGGCCCTGTCGTATCCAAACGCGAATGAAGAATTGGGCGCCTGCTGTGCGATGAAGCCGGCAAAATGGCAAGCCAGCAACGCTATGGAGTGCTTTGCAATTTCGCCACCTTTTTCCTGATAATTGAATTCGTAGTCGGACCGCCCAAAGCGCCGCGAATTCACCCGGCTGGTCACGGCGCGCAGGTTGCCCAAGAACTCCCCGCGTTGGTGTATCCGGTAGATGACCGGGTCCGTCACTTCCACCAGATTCAGCGGTTTCAGGTAACTCCAATCGGTAACTGCGGACGTGTTGAATGCGTAGGCGGCCAAGATCTCCTGGTTGGTGTAGGCCGCCATCTGCGCGAGCCCACCTCCCAACGAGTGGCCTGCCGCATAGATCCGGGGCATGGGGCCTTTGCCGGCATTAACCGCGCGGAGCGCGGAAACCGTTTTTTTCAGTTCCTGGCGGGCCAGTTGGTATTGGTGTGGCTCCACCCCCATGGCTGCGGAGAAGTTGTCCTTCCAGTCCGAGGTCATTTGTCCCGGGGTATTTTCGGTGCCTCGGAAGGCGATTACGGCATCGACAATTTCGCCGTTGTCGGCGCGCCGGAAGACATAGGTTTCGTAGAACAGATCGTCGCTGCTCACGCAAGCAGGTTCGGCACCGCCCAGCCACCGTTCCCAACGCCCGGTGACATCTGCCTTGCCCGCAGTGGCGAGGGTGAGCGGGCCTGACTCTGCCATCAGTGCCGGCAGCGGGTGTTTGTCGTGGTTCCTGGTGCAGGCTTCCATGTTGGCTCCACTGGCCTGCCCGGGCTTGAGCGCGTACCGTGCGGAGACAGGAATATGCCGGTGGTAGACCATGGTTGAGAACGCAGCCATGAGACCGAACTCGTGTATCAGTGTGCCTGCATTGGTTGCGGCCTGAACGGATTTGCGGTGGGGGTCTTCCGGCGGGGTGAGGTTGACGGTGCCGTCCTGTCTGTAGGTGTTGGTGATGGGGGCGGGTCCGTTGAAGCCTAGTTTGATCGGCGCTGCGGAGACGATGGCCATGTGCGGGTCCAGCGCGAATTGGCGATCTTCGGCCTCCCCGTTTTCCTGCGACTGAGTGTGAGCCGAGCGCATTGTCTGCAAGGCACCACAACCACTCAACCCCGCCACGCCTGCCACCAGTGCAAGCAGCCCCAGCATGCGCCTGCTATTTTCGTTTATGGACAACATCTTCAAATCCTCCCTGACAAGGTATCTTCCAGGCTCAAGCCTGTGTAACGGGTAGTATCCGGCGCCGTGCGGGCAGGCTACTCAGTGATAACCCTTGCGTGAGCGCCTCACACGCAACAGGCAGTCAAGCCTGCCACACCCCAAACCCCGCCGAGCGCAGGTCGATGCCGACCTCAATCTCCTTGTCCACCGCGTCCTTGTAGCTCATGGGGTTGAAGCCCTCGTACAGGTCGGGCAGCAGTCGTAGGCCGTACTGCTGCACAAAGCGGTTGGACTGGATGCCGGCCTTGTGCTTGTCAAAGCGCACGTCCGGGTCCAGGCCCGTCATGCCCACGTAGACGCAGGGCTTGCCGGCTATGTAGTTGGGGTTGTTCTTGCGAAAGCGCGGCTCAAAGAGCACGTCTTTGGAGAGTTCAACCACGTAGACGTGGTGGTGCTTGCGGCGGGGCATGGGGGTGCGCAAGCGGCTGCAAGCGGCGGGTGAGTATCAACCCGGAATCGGCGAACCCTGGGATTCTCGCCGTGCCGAGTCGTCCATTTGGGCCTTTGCCTGCTGCGCCATCCGCACAAACTGGGAGCACTGCTCCACCCACTGCAATCGTTGGGCGTACGAGAGTTGCGCAAAGGCGCGCAGGCGCTCGTCGCTCACGTAATACGTGCGCTGGTCTCGTGCTGTGAGATGGCTTGCTGTGGTCATGGAGTCTGGATACGCCTTAGATGCTCAATGTCGGCCAAGTCAATGGGTCGGCCAACGCTTTGTTTCAGGGCAATCAGGTCTTCGACACTGGCCAGGTTCACAGGCGTGCCAGAAACGTCGAGGTGCACCGCGCGCTGGCACATCTCGGCGGGAGGCACAGGCGGGAACAGCAGCACGTCCAGCGTGACGCCTGCCATGTCAGGCGTGCGCAGAGCGAACGCTTGCAGATTGCGTTGCTGGTGCCACTGCCGCAAAGTGTCAATCTGACTTAGTGTTTCCAATGGAACCGGTAAAACGGGGCTGAGTTTCAGCTCTTTGGCCGCATCAATTAGGTGCTGCAGGTTGTCGGGCGATATGACAACGCACACGTCGATATCCATGGTGTTGCGCTCAATCCCATGCAAAGCTACTGCCAAGCCGCCAATCAGAACGTACTCGACCCGGTGGCGATGCAGTGCGGCAAAAAGATCCAGGTAGAACATGGCTTGAAGTTTAACGGCGCTGGGCGATTGTGTGTCAAATGTGTCTCCAGCCCTCGTGGAATATGCGCTGCAAGCTACCAAAAGCGTAGCAAAACAGCTATTGACTCAGCCTCGCTCTCCAATAGTTTGGCCTGCGGTGCTGGTGGGCAATTGCATGCACCAGCACATCCGTTCTGTCATGCGTGTAGACCACGCTGTACGGACAGGGCCACGGCCTTCACCTTGCCACGCCGATAGGCGGCGAGCCGGTCATCGGCTTCCTTGGCCCAGAGCGCGTCCAGCGCTGCATCGGGTTCGTCCAGGCTGTCCAGAATGCGCTCCACCACCTCCATGCGCTGCTCGGGCGGCAACTTGACGGCTTGGGCGCTCAGGGCTTCGGCGGTTGTGGTCATGGCGGCTCCATTGGGCTGGTGAACGAACAGGGCATCATTAAAGCGCCGTGGTGTTCACCCTGTACCATGGCGAAAAAAGGGAGGTCTCCATGGCAACCAACACCAACCAGAAGCTCGCCGTCCTCATTGACGCCGACAACGCGCAGGCATCCGTCATCCAGGAGCTGCTGGCCGAAGTGTCGCGCTACGGCACGGCCACCATCAAGCGCGCCTATGGCGACTGGACCACGCAGAACCTGCGCAGCTGGAAAGACGTGCTGCACACCATGGCCATCCAGCCGATACAGCAGTTCAGCTACACCAGCGGCAAGAACGCCACCGACTCCGCCCTGATCATCGACGCCATGGACGTGCTGCACACCGGCAACGTGGACGGCTTTTGCCTGGTGAGCAGCGACAGCGACTTCACCCGCCTGGCCACCCGCATCCGCGAGGCGGGGCTGGTGGTCTATGGCTTTGGCGAACGCAAGACGCCCGAGCCCTTTGTGGCCGCGTGCGACAAGTTCATCTACACGGAAATCTTGCGTACGGAGCCTATACCGGAGAAGGATGAACCGAAAGCTGAACCAGTTGCCGTGGCTGATGTGCGCAAGCTACAGCCGATGATCATTGCGGCGATTGATGCCAATGCGCGTGAAGATGGTTGGGCGTCGTTGGGTGGCGTAGGGAGCCATATCGGCAAGATCAATCCCGCTTTTGATTCCAGAAACTACGGGTTCAAAAAACTAAGCGAGTTGGTTCGCTCGCTGAAGTATCTGGAAGTGAAAGAGCTTCCGCTGGTCAGGCCAGACGGGGTGACTGTTTCAAATGTGCAAATACGCTTGAAACGGACACAGGCAACAAAGCCAGCAGCGGCCTAAGTGAGGTATCGCGTTCCAACACGTGTAATGCGATCAAACGTGAAAACGTGTTCGGTAGGTACTTCGGTGCAGCACCCAAAAAGTCGTCGGTAGTTGGCTCCATTGCCATAACGCAATTCGATGGTGCCGGCACATATTGGGCAGACTCCGCTGTAGCGGACAAGTCTGACGTAGCGGTGATCTCCATTTTTCGCCATATCCAGATGGGCGGTTTCCTCACGCAATTTGATGAACACTTCACTGGCAATGCCAATCCTGTCTTCCAGCAGCCATACCAGCGGTCGAATATGGAAGCGCCAAGTGATCCAGCAAAAGCTACACAGCAGGCAGAAGACAACTAAATCGCCAGTCTGCAAAGGGCGCGAAATATTGCGCATTTGGAGTAGGAGGAATCCGCAAGTTATCAGTGCAAACAATTGGCTGATAAATCCGAGTGCCCAAAAGCCGCCGCGCCAGGAACGGGTTTTGAACTCACCAGTACCCAAAACAAGCTTTCCAATACTACTTAGCGGGATTGCACCAGGTTCTGTCACTGAATATTGAATCTGATTGGTGCCTTGATTCAGATCCTCGCCAACTTCGGCGGAGGAGTACTTGCCATCTAACTCATCGGAAATCCGGCAGGTCTTGAGATACCAAGCAGCCCTGTGCTTACCCCCGGAACTTCGTTTATCAATATCAAGATATTCTTTGTGCCCCTTGGCCAAAAAGAACGCTTGCAGGTTGCTCTTGCGAGCGGTGAGGAACAGTGAAACCTTGGCGTCTGCAAACCACTTCTTTGCTGCTTCGTAATCCAATACGTCCCCTGGTCGGCAGACCTCAGCCAACTGTGCTACGTCAAATTCGCGCTGCTCAGGATCGGTGAACCCTCCTCGAATTCCTGAACCACTCAGAAGTAGAGGTTAGGGAATTTTGTCATACGGTATTCAACTGGGGGAACTGACCCCAGTGCTTCGTGGGGCCGGTGGTGGTTGTAGCGGTGCAGCC
>JBAQDE010000038.1:0-21703 GCA_049294595.1 Rhodoferax sp.
CAACTCATCAAGGCCAATGCCCGTGGGTTTCGCAACTTCACTAACTACCGGGCAAGAATTCTGTTTCATTGTGGAAAGTTGAACTTGGCAATGGCCTGAAAAATCACAGTGAATTCAACGAAGCTCCTCTTTTTCCAGCGCCGCTCGCCGCGCACGCCGTCTTCCTTCATGCCAAGGTAGAACTCCTTGATGTCGTCCTTCTCGCGCAGGTGGGCGCAGGTGTCTTCCATGACGATGCGGCCGTTCTCCAGCACGTAGCCATAGTCCGATGCGTTCAGTGCCATGTTGGCGTTCTGCTCCACCAGCAGGATGGTGGTGCCGCGCTCGCGGTTGATGCGCACCACGATCTCGAAGATTTCCTTGGTGAGCTTGGGCGACAGGCCCAGGCTGGGCTCATCGAGCAGGATCAGGTCCGGATTGGCCATGAGCGCGCGCGAGATGGCCAGCATCTGCTGCTGCCCGCCGGAGAGCAGGCCGGCGTCCTGGTGGGAGCGTTCTTCCAGGATGGGAAAGTAACGGTATACCGCCTCCAGGTCGTGCGCCACGCCGTCGCGGTCCGATCGCGTGTAGGCGCCCATCAGCAGGTTGTCGCGCACGGAGAGCAGAGGGAACACCTCACGCCCCTCTGGCACGTGGGACAGGCCCTGCTGCACGATCCGCGCGGGGTCCTGCGCGGTGATGTCTTCGCCCTTGAACTCAATGGAGCCCTTGCGCGGATCGATGATGCCCGAGATGGTCTTCAAGATCGTGGTCTTGCCTGCGCCGTTGGAGCCCAGCACGGTGGCGATCTCGCTGCGCCGGACCTGCAGGCTGACGCCCCGAATGGCCTTGATGGGGCCGTAGGCGCTCTCCACGTTCAGGAGCTTGAGCACCGGCTGGTCGCTGATGGGAGGAGGTGTCGTGCTCATGCCTGTTCACCCTCCACGCTGACGGACTCTGGGTCCGGCTGACCGCTGACCTTGCGGCGCAGCGACGATACGTCATCGATGGACCCCAGGTAGGCTTCAATGACGCCGGGGTCTGTCTGCACCTCGCGCGGTGTGCCCATGGCCAGCATTTCGCCCTGGTTCATGGCCAGCACCCGGTCTGATACTTTGGACACCAGACTCATGTCGTGTTCCACCATCAGCACGGTGATGCCCAGCTCGTGCTTGATGTCCTGGATCCAGAATGCCATGTCATCGGTTTCCTCCACGTTCAGGCCGCTGGAGGGTTCATCGAGTAGCAGCAGCCTGGGTTCGGTGCACAGGGCGCGGGCCATTTCCACCACCTTGCGCACCCCGTAGGGCAGGCCGGCGACAAAGGAGTCGCGGTAGTGCTGGAGGTTGAGGAACTCAATGACCTCTTCGGCCTTCTCGCGGGCCTTGAGTTCGGTTTCGCGCGCCTTGCGCGTGAAGAACAGGTCTTGCCACAGGCTGGTCTCGCGATGCGTGTGGCGACCGATCAGCAGGTTGTGCAAGACGGATGCGTGTTCAAACAGCTCGATGTTCTGGAAGGTGCGTGCAATGCCCAGCGAGGCCACGTTCTGCGGCGGCTGCTCGGTAAGCTTGAGCATGCCTTTGGGGCCGAGATAGCTGATCTCACCCATGGTAGGTGTGTAGATGCGGCTGATCAGGTTGAACACGGTGGTCTTGCCCGCGCCATTCGGGCCGATCAGCGTGAAGACCTCGCCCTGCTGGACGTCGAAACTCACGTTGTTGACCGCCAGCACGCCACCAAAGCGCACACTCAGGTTCTTGGCTGATAGAAGGGTCTCGTTGGTCATTTCAGGCGGTCCGATTTCTGGAAGGACTTCTGCCGCTTGAACATGCCCTTGCGGTAGAACGGAAACATCTGCAGGTAGGTGCGGATCTTCAGCCAGCGTCCGTACAGGCCCATGGGCTCAAATAGCACAAAGGCAATCAGAACCAGCCCGTAGACCAGGCCCTGCAAACCGGGAGCCTGGCCCACGGCGGCTGGCAGGTAATCCTTGATCATGGAAATCGCCTGCGGCATGGAGATCAGGAAGATGGCCCCCAGAAAGGCGCCGTGCACCGAGCCGACACCACCGATCACGATCATCAGCAGCAGGTCAATGGACTGCAGGATGTTGAACTGGTCGGGGGAGATGAACTGGAGGTTGTGGGCATAGAGCGCGCCGGCCACGCCGGCCAGCGCCGCCGAGATCGCGAACGATAGCGTCTTGTAGTAGGCCAGATGAATGCCCATGCTCTGTGCCGAGATTTCGGAATCGCGAATGGCCACGAAAGCACGCCCCGTGGGCGAGCGAAGCAGGTTCAGGATGCCCAGCGTGGAAGCCACGGTGATGACCAGACACAGGAAGTAGAACTGGTCGCCGGTGTCCAGCACCCAGCCGAAGATGTTGGGCTTCTTGATGTGGATACCGGCATTGCCGCCGGTAACGGATTCCCAGCGCGCCAGCACCTCTTCCACAATGAAGCCAAAGGACAGCGTGGCAATGCCGAGGTAGATGCCCTTGACCCGCAATGCCGGCAAGCCCACCACCAGGCCCACCGCAGCAGACAGCCCGGCTGCACAGGCCAGCGCAACGGGAAAGGGCACGCCGGCGTTGGTCATCACCGCATGGGTGTAGGCCCCAACCCCCAGGAACGCCGCATGCCCCATGGAGAACAGGCCGGTGTAGCCTGCCAGCAGCATCAGGCCCAGGCCTGCAATGGAATAGATCAGCACCAGCGTGAGCTGGGCCAGCCAGTACTCGGCAAACAGCCAGGGCGCCGCCAGCAACAGCAGCATCAGCGCGCTGTACCAGAACACGTGCCCGCCATGCTTGGCCAGCTTGATGTCCTGTGCGTAGTCGGTCTTGAAGATGAAGCGCATGTCAGACCTTCTTACGCAGTTTTTCGCCAAACAAGCCGTTGGGCTTGACCATCAGCATGACCAGCACCACCACATAGGCGGCGGTGTCCTTGAAGCCATCTGGCAAATAGAAGCCCGAGAGCGATTCCACAATGCCAATCACCAGCCCACCCACGATGGCGCCGGGCAGACTGCCAAAGCCGCCCACCACCGCAGCGGGAAACGCCTTCAAGCCAATGAAGCCCATGTTGGCGTGGACAAAGGTAATGGGCGCCAGCAGCAGACCGGCAATGGCGGCCACCGCTGCGGCCAGGCCCCATGCGATGCCATTGAGCCGCTGCACCGGAATGCCCATGTAATAGGCGGCCAACTGGTTCTGCGATGCCGCCTGCATCGCGATGCCCAGCTTGCTGTATCGAAACAGTGCAAACAGCAGGCCGCACAGCACGGCGGTGGCGCCGATCACCGCCATGTGTTCCACGTTGAGCACCACGCCGCCGAGGTTCCAGATCTCATCCTTGTAGGGCACGGGCAGGGCTTGCGTGTCGGTGCCGATGCCGGGCACCATGGTGATTGCGCCCCGTGCAACATAGCCGATGCCAATGGTCAGCATCACGACCGAGAACGCCGGCTGTCCCAGAATGGGTCGGATCACGGCGCGCTCCAGCACCACGCCAAAGACGGCCATGGACGCAATGGCGCTGAGAATGGCCAGCCAATAGGGAAAGCCCAGCATGGTCATGCCCACCAGACCGCCAAAGGCGCCCAGCATCATCAGCTCGCCCTGGGCAAAGCTGACGGTCTCGGTGGCCTTGTAGATCAGCACGAAGCCCAGCGCAATCAGACCGTAGATGCACCCCTGTGCAATCCCGCTGATCACCAGTTGAAGAAACAGCACGTTGTCTCCTGTTGTTGTTTTTGCTTCCCGGTTATAGCCGCAGGACTCTAATTCACCGATAGGGTTGTCACTGATGCTGCTGTCCCCCATGGGACTGTCTAATCCATCGCATGCAAGACTCCGTACAAACCCGCAGACACGGTCCCGTGACCGTGGTGACCCTGCAGCGCGCCGATGTGCGCAATGCCGTTGATGCACAGACCGCACGCCAGTTGTATGACGCCTTTGTTGCATTCGAGGCCGATCCCGAATCGCGCGTGGCGGTGTTTCATGGCGCGCATGGGCACTTCTGTGCTGGGTGGGATTTGCAGGCTGGTGCGCGCATGGCCGAGCAGCTGCAAGGTGGGGTGGACCCGTTTGCTGCGCTGGAGTTTTCTCCCGGCGATTACGCTGCAGATGGGAGCGGGCCAGCAGGCCCCATGGGGCCAACCCGCCTGATGCTGTCCAAGCCCGTGATTGCCGCCATCAGTGGCGCCGCCGTGGCGGGAGGCATGGAGCTGGCCTTGTGGTGCGACATGCGGGTCATGGAGGCCGATGCCTATATGGGTGTGTTCTGTCGCCGCTTTGGTGTGCCGCTGATCGACGGTGGCACGGTACGTTTGCCGCGCCTGATTGGCATGGGCCATGCGATGGACCTGATCCTGACCGGACGCAAGGTCGAGGCCATGGAGGCTTTGCAGATGGGATTGTGTAACCGTGTGGTGCCCAGCGGCAAGGCGCTGGACGCAGCCAACACGCTAGCCGAGCAACTGGCAAGTTTCCCCCAGAAAACCCTGCTGGCCGACCGCGCCAGCGCCTATGCCCAATGGGACCTGGACATGCCGCACGCCCTGCACCAGGAATGGCAACGCGGCAAGGCCTGTATTGCCCTGGGACTGGAGGGCGCCGCCCGCTTTGCAGCGGGCGCTGGACGGCATGGAAAGTTCTAGAGTGGCAAGGCGTGGTGCGGGTGGCTAGGCGGTGGCCTTGGGCGACGTATCTCCGCTGGACGTTCTCGGTTGCCAACTTCCGCCACCGGAACCGTCCACGTAGATGTGTCCACCTCCTGCGACGATGTGGCCGTATGAGTCCACGCTATACCCCTCATCCCCTTTGTACAGGGAGAAGTCCATCTGGGCATAGGCACTGTTCATGTTCTCCGCCTTGGTGATGCCCAGGCCGATCATCATGTTATTGACAGCGGAGACGCCGAGCCCGAGTTCAGATGCTTTCTTGAAGATCTGGGTTTGGCTGGGGTTTGTGGCAAAGAACGTCTGCATTTCGCTCTTGGTGACGGCACGGCCCAGAGTCGGTGAGAAGTACGAAGTCCATCCACCGTGCTTGCCGCCGCCAATGTCGGTGCCCAGGCGATTGGCTGCGTCCACGTACATGGTTTCCAGTACGGGTGCGCTGATTTGACTCATGTTCATCCCGATCCCAGTCGCCTGAAACTGCACCATTTGCGCAGCATTGAGGCCCAGCGACTTGACCTTGGCGGTAACCTGCGCATCTGTCGGATGGGTTGAATAGAAAGCCTTGATGTCTGCCGCTGCGGGCATGGCTTTCTCGTTTGACGCCGCCTGGACACTGGACTTCATCGATTTCAGCGTGCCATTGGCATCCCAGGTGTAGCCGTTGCCCACAGTGGCGACAAAGCTTTCAATCTGGGTTCGCAACGCGGCGTCGTCGCCCGCACCATAGCCGCCTACGGTCATGGCTTGCGCGATTTGATCTTCGGTCAGGCCCAAACTGGCTGCCTTGTCCGCAATCTGCTGCGCGGTCGGCTTGCCAGCGAAGAAACTCTTGACCTCCGCATCGGTGTAGCGTGTTCCGTTGCTTACCTGGGTCAAGGTCGCGGCAAATGACGCACTGGAACTGTCGGCAGCGGTATTCTTTGTGCCTTGAGCCGCCGAGTTGCCGGAGCTGGATGTGTTCTGTACGCTGGATATCGACATGGTGCTTCCTTTACGCGAAGTCGCAGTAACTGGCTTGGCGACCATGAATGTGGTGTTGCCAGTAGGCTGCACCCAGATTTTCTTGAATGCGGCACTGCGCGTTTTGCGGAAAAGCCTGCTGAATACCTGCCATATCGGGGCTTTGGGCTGCGGTGTCGAAGATCGCAGCAGAGCCGGGCTCAGTTCTTCGGAATCTCCCGCGGCTGCCCCGCGTCATCGATGGCGACGTAAGTCAGCGTGGCCTCGGTCACTTTGATGTACTGACCCTGCGTGCGAAAGCGCTCGGCGTAGACCTCGACCTTGACCGTGATGGACGTGCGTCCGATGCGGCTGACCTTGGAAAAAAAACTCAGGATGTCGCCCACGCGAACCGGTTGCTTGAAAATAAACTCATTGACCGCCACGGTGGCCATGCGGCCCTGGGTGTAGCGAGCGGGTAGCACGGAGCCGGCCAGGTCAACCTGCGCCATCACCCAGCCGCCAAAGATGTCGCCGTTGGCATTGCAGTCCGCCGGCATGGGAATGACCTTGAGGACCAGCTCCTCGTCAACAGGCAGTTGGACGCTGGTGGGGGTTGAATTGGTAGACATGGGCACAATCCTATCTTGAAACCTTGCGGGACAGACCGTAGCGTAGCGAAGCTCTGTCCTCAACTGATTAAGATTGTCCCAATGCGTTCCCACGGCTCCTCTGCTCTTGCCCCCCTTCCCGTCCCGGACCCCAGCGTCCCGGTAATGCCTCCCAAATCGGACTGGGACACGCTGCAGCGCCTGTTCCCCTACCTGTGGACCTACAAATGGCGGGTGATTGCTGCGCTGGTCTTCATGGTGGGTGCCAAGCTGACCAATGTGGGTGTTCCGCTGCTGCTCAAACAGTTGGTGGACAGCATGAGCTACCAGCCCGGCGACCCGGCGGCGGTGCTGGTTGTGCCGGTGGCCCTGCTGTTTGCCTACGGTGCCCTGCGCCTATCCACCACGTTGCTGACCGAATTGCGTGAACTGGTGTTCTCCAAGGCCACCCAGGGTGCGGCGCGCAGCATTGCACTGGAAACCTTCGAGCACCTGCATGCACTGAGCCTGCGTTTCCATCTGGAGCGCCAGACCGGTGGCATGACGCGCGACATTGAACGCGGCGTGCGCGGTATCGAGTCACTGATCTCGTTCTCGCTGTTCAGCATCGTGCCGACCTTGCTGGAGGTGGCCATGGTGCTGACCATTCTGGCCGTCAAGTTCGATATCTGGTTTGCCTGGATCACGCTGGGGGCGCTGGCCCTGTACATCACTTTCACCGTACTGATCACCGAGTGGCGCACCAAGTTTCGCCGCGAGGCCAACGAATTTGATTCGGCCGCCCACTCCAAGGCGGTTGATTCGCTGCTGAACTACGAAACGGTCAAGTATTTCAACAACGAAGGCTTTGAGGCCCGTCGCTACGACGAGAGCCTGGAGCGCCTGCGCCGCGCGCGCCTGAAGAGCCAGACCACGCTGTCCATGCTGAACACCGGCCAGCAACTCATCATCGCGGTCGGTCTGGTTGCCATGCTGTGGCGTGCCACGCAAGGTGTCGTGGACGGCCGCATGACCCTGGGCGATCTGGTCATGGTCAACGCCTTCATGATTCAGCTCTACATTCCGCTGAACTTTCTGGGCGTGATCTACCGCGAGATCAAGCAGAGCCTGACCGACCTGGAAAAGATGTTCACGCTGATGGAACGCGAGCGCGAGATTGCCGATGTGCCGGGCGCCAAGCCGTTGCAACTCACGGACGAGACCCCAGTAGCCTTCGAGAACGTGAGTTTCTCGTATGAACTGGGCGTGCCCGGCAAGGCTGGCAGCGGGCGCACCATCCTGCACAACATCAGTTTTGAAATTCCCGCTGGAAAGACCGTGGCAGTGGTTGGGCCGTCCGGTTCCGGCAAGTCCACGCTGGCACGGCTGCTGTTCCGCTTTTACGATGTCAGCAACCCGCAGGAGGGCGGTCGCATCATGATTGCCGGGCAGGACATCAAGCAGGTGACCCAGTCCAGCGTGCGCCAGGCCATTGGCATCGTGCCACAGGACACCGTGCTGTTCAACGACACGGTGGAATACAACATTGCCTACGGCAAGCCCGGCGCCACGCGCGCCCAGGTAGAAGAGGCCGCCGCGTCGGCCCACATCCACCACTTTATTGCATCCACCCCCAAGGGCTATGCCACGATGGTCGGGGAGCGCGGACTCAAGCTCTCGGGTGGCGAGAAGCAGCGCGTGGCCATCGCCCGCACGTTGTTGAAGAATCCGCCCATCCTGATCTTCGACGAGGCCACCTCGGCGCTGGATTCAGCCAATGAACGGGCCATCCAGGCCGAGCTGCAAAGCGTGGCGCGCAACAAGACCACGCTGGTGATTGCGCACCGGCTCTCCACGGTGGTGGACGCGCACGAGATTCTGGTCATGGATGCCGGGCGCATCATCGAGCGTGGCAACCACGTTGCCCTGCTGGCGGCCAATGGGCGCTATGCACAGATGTGGGCGCTGCAGCAGTCTGCCGAATGATTTTTGGTCTTTTTTGGCTTCAACCCTCGTGTTTGTTATGTTTATAGCTATGAAAGTTATAGCGTTTTGTGGGTAATAGAGATTGGGTCCTTGCCCCAATCTCTGCTAGCGCTCAGGTGCTTCGCTCTGAACCGATCGCCCAGAAGCAGGCCAAAAGTCTTCTAGCCTGACTGATTGGACGAAGCCTTCAGGTAAAGTGGGCTCAGTCGGTGATTTCGTAAACCGCAGGCACGTGCAGCATTTGAAACGCATGTCGTGCTTTTGCGGTCGCCAATCTTTCAGGGCGGTTAGTTTTCGGCCAACGGCCCTGATTTTTCAATACCGTTGAGTTGACGAACCAGTTCATAAGCCGTGTCTTGCACAGCTTGGCGTGCGGCGCTGGTTCCAGAATTGGTCATCACCGCCACCGATACGCCTAAAGAGGGTGCGATGGCCAAGAAACTGGCACCGCCCTCTTGCTGGCCACCGTGGTGGATGAGGGTCGTGGGCTTGTCTTTACCGAACAGCCTGGTGGACGTGTCGATCCTCCAGCCCAGCGCATAATTTTGTTCATTGACCTGTCCGTCTGCCAAGATGACCGGCGTCCACATCGTCTTGCGAGCGGCCTGCGACAGAAAGCTATCTTTCTCAGCACAAATGGCAAGACGCACGAGATCGGACGGCGTTGACACGAGACCTCCTCCGGCAATGCGATTGCTGGTGTCCATGGGGTCTGCCAAACTGTAGCTTCCACTCTCCGCCTGATAGAAGCTCGCACGCGCCGTCATGGGGGCGATTACATCGACCGCCGTGTCCTGCATGGCACAGGGTTCAAAAACAAATGTTTGCAATAGCTGCGGGAAACTAGAACCGGTGGCCAATTCCAGTTTGCGTGACAACAGCGAGTAGCCCCATGTTGAATAGAGGAAGTTGGTACCAGGTGCAAACCGTAATCTATCGCCTATAAAACCATCCAAACCTTCGGCGACGCTTGCATAGTGCTTAGGGCCATTGAAACCTGCTGAGCTGGACAATATCTCCATTAACGCGTAGTGACGTATGCCGGATACATGGGCCGCCAGTTGCCGCGGAGTGATTCGGCGGGACTCCTCCGGAAGCCCGGCGATGCTCGTACCCAACGGTGCATCCAGTTCCAGAAGCCCACGGTCTACTAACCGCATCATCGCCATGGCCGTGATCGGCTTTGCCACACTGCCTGTACGGTAGCGCGTGGAGGGCGATGCAAGCGCACGACTTTCAATGTCAGCCCATCCATAGGATCCGGCCCATCTGAGCTCACCCCGGGTAGCGATGGCTGCCGACATGGAAACCACACCAGCCTGTAGCGCTGCAGAGCGCAGTGCTACGTCTAGGGCAGCCGCATTGGATACGGAGAAGCCAGCGGATGAGGTGCTGGTGCTTATCGTCGCTGCAGGCACAGCAGGTATTGGTTCTTTTGAAAATGCGTGCGTGGAGTTGCAGAATACGACCGCTGGCGCGATGGCGAACAATAGTTGCGCGAACTTACGAAGTTTCTGCATAGGAAAACCAAAAGAGATGCATGATGAGGAAATGGTAACTGGCAGACCGACTCAACTTCTGTAGACCCGCAGATGGCCAACGGGAGGCTCCCGTTATATCGAAATCGTCGCTACAAAGCTGACCTAGACATGCGGGGTTGACTGGCCGCTTTGGAGCAGGCAGGTCGCAAATCTCTACTACCGCAATGCGTCTTGACCAGTCTCCAGCCAAGGGTTTGCCCCCGGCTCTCCGACGAAATCGCTCCATGCATTCCGCGCATAATCTTGCCCATGGAAACCAAATGGCTTGAAGATTTCGTCTCCCTGGCTGAAACCCGCAGCTTTAGCCGGTCCGCGCAGTTGCGCCATGTGACCCAGCCCGCGTTCTCGCGGCGCATCCAGTCGCTGGAGGCCTGGGCTGGCACCGACCTGGTGGACCGCAGCAGCTACCCCACGCGCCTGACACCGGCCGGTGAGACGCTGTACGGCCAATCCATGGAAGTGTTGCAGGCCCTGCAAAGCACGCGTGCCATGCTGCGCGGGCACACATCCGCAGCGCAGGATGTGATCGAGTTCGCCGTGCCGCACACACTGGCCTTTACCTTTTTTCCTGCCTGGGTGTCGTCCCTGCGGGAAACCTTTGGCCCCATCAAGAGTCGCCTGATTGCACTCAACGTGCACGACGCCGTGATGCGCATGGTGGAAGGCAGTTGCGACCTCTTGATTGCCTACTACCATCCGTCCCAGCCATTCCAGCTGGATGCCGATCGCTACGAGATGGTCAGTCTGGGTGAAGAGGTGGTGTCGCCCTATGTCAAGCCGGATAGCAACGGCGCACCCTTGTTCCAGTTGCCCGGCCGTGTCGGCCAGCCGCTGCCGTATCTGGGCTATGCGCCAGGTGCCTACCTCGGGCAGATGGTGGAGCTGATCCTCAAGCAGTCCAACACCGCCATCCACTTCGACCGCGTCTACGAAACCGACATGGCTGAAGGCCTGAAAGCGATGGCGCTGGAAGGCCATGGCATTGCCTTTTTGCCGCACAGCGCGGTCAAGAAGGAACTGCGCGCCAAGCGACTGGTCAGCGCCCTGCCTCCCGGTGCCAAGGGGCTGGAAATCACCATGGATGTGCGCGTCTACCGCGAACGCCCGGTCCTCAAGGAGCTGCAGCGGGGTGCCGCAGCGGCCAGCGCCCGAGGCGCCGCGCCGAAAAGCAGCGCCCAGGCGCTGTGGGACTACCTGCTCAACCAATCCGCCCGCAACAAGTAACCCACTAGTTTTCTGTATGAATGAACTGACCCTGACCCGCCCCGACGACTGGCACCTGCACGTGCGCGATGGCGACGCACTGAACACCGTGGTGCCCCACACCGCAGCCCAGTTTGGCCGTGCCATCATCATGCCCAACCTCAAGCCGCCGGTCACCACTGCGGCACAGGCACTGGCCTACAAGGCGCGCATCCAGGCGGCCGTGCCCGCTGGCGTGGCCTTTGAGCCGCTGATGACGCTGTACCTGACCGACAACCTGCCTGCCGACGAGATCGTTCGCGCCAAGGATGCCGGGGTGGTCGCAGCCAAGCTGTACCCCGCAGGCGCCACCACCAACAGCGACGCCGGCGTCACCGACTTGCGCAAGACCTACAAGACCTTGGAGGCCATGCAAAAGGCCGGCCTCTTGCTGCTGGTGCATGGCGAGGTGACCTCACCCGACATCGACTTGTTTGACCGCGAGGCGGTGTTCATTGACACGCAACTGATTCCCCTGCGCCGTGACTTCCCCGAGCTGAAGATCGTGTTCGAGCACATCACCACAAAAGAAGCCGCGCAATACGTGCAGGCGGCGAACCGGTTCACGGGCGCCACCATCACCGCCCACCACCTGCTCTACAACCGCAACGCCATCTTCACCGGCGGCATCCGCCCGCACTACTACTGCCTGCCGGTGTTGAAGCGCGAGACGCACCGCCAGGCCCTGGTGCAAGCCGCTACCAGTGGCAGTGCCAAGTTCTTCCTGGGCACCGACAGCGCACCGCACGCCGTGCACCTCAAGGAGCACGCCACCGGCTGCGCCGGCTGCTACACCGCGTTCAATGCGATGGAACTCTATGCGCAGGCCTTTGATGCCGCCGGCGCGCTGGACAAGCTGGAAGGCTTTGCCAGCTTCCACGGCGCGGACTTCTACGGTCTGCCGCGCAATACCGGCACCATCACGCTGCGCCGGGAATCCTGGACCGTGCCGGACAGCTTTGCCTTTGGCGAGGCGCAGTTGAAGCCGCTGGGTGGCGGCGAATCCCTGCCGTGGCGCCTGGTCTAGGGCAGATCAACTGGGAAGCGCCCTGGCTGGCACCGTACGCAGCACTCGGGCAGCGTATTGCCGATCAGGTGGCGGCGGGCCGCACGAGCGCTGACGCGCTGAATGGCGCGCTCCTGCCCCAAGCCACCCCGGTGCGCTTCGTGCCACAGGCAGACCTGCCACCGGGCATGGCCTATGAAAGCTATATTTTCGATAGCAACTGTTGCCCTACCCGCGAGGGCTTGCACGACTTTTTCAATGGAATGGCCTGGCTGTTATTCCCGCTGACCAAACGCCGGCTCAACCACCTGCACGTGGCGCAGATTGCGCAGACCGGCATCCAACCGGTGCGCGGGCCGGCGCGCGACGGCCTGACGCTGTTTGATGAGAATGCCGCCTTCCTGCAATGCCCCGATGCGCTGTGGGAGGTGCTGGCCGCCAAGGACTGGAACCGCCTGTTCGGCCCCTTGCGCCCGTTGTGGGGGCAATCGAAGCTGGTGCTGTTTGGCCACGCCCTGCTTGAAAAACTGGTCCAACCCCGCAAGCCCATTACGGCCCATGTGTACCGGGTGCGGTCCGGGGGCGATTCGCTGGCGGCCATCGATGCCTGGATGGCAGAAGACTTGAGTGCCGAGAAACTGGCCGAGAAACCCTTTGCCCACCTGCCGGTGCTGGGTGTTCCGCATTGGTGGCCGGGCAATGACGATCCGGCCTTTTATGCCGATTCCAGCGTATTCCGTCCACCGCGTCGCGCGGAGGCGGCCGCCCCGCCTGCCTGAGCACCAAGTCCCCAGCGAACTTGGGTCTTTTGGCAGCGGCACGGCTTGAAATGGAGCCATTCGACCTTACCATTCACGCTGTCGGCCTTTCTGGACAAGGCTGAAACTTAAGGAAACCATGAAACGCATCATTCTGTTTGTCTTGACCAACGTGCTGGTCGTCGCGGTACTGGGCATTGTTGCCAGTCTGCTGGGGGTCAACCGCTACCTGACGGGCAGCGGCCTCAATCTGAGCGCCTTGCTGGGTTATGCACTGATCATGGGCTTTGGCGGTGCCATCATTTCCCTGTTGATCAGCAAGCCCATGGCCAAGTGGACATCGGGCGTGCGCATCATTGAACAACCGCAAAACGCCGATGAGGCCTGGATTGTGGAAACCGTGCGCCAGCTGTCCGAAAAGGCCGGCATTGGCATGCCCGAAGTCGGCATCTTCGAGGGCGACCCCAATGCCTTCGCCACCGGCGCGTTCAAGAACTCGGCCCTGGTGGCCGTTTCCACCGGTCTGCTGCGTGGCATGACCCAGGACGAGATCGAAGCCGTCATTGGCCACGAAATTGCCCACGTGGCCAATGGCGACATGGTCACCATGACGCTGATTCAGGGCGTGATGAACACCTTTGTGGTGTTCCTGAGCCGTGTCATCGGCTACGCGGTGGACAGCTTCCTGCGCAAGGGCGACGACCGCTCCGGCCCCGGCATTGGCTACATGATCACCACCATCGTGCTGGACATCGTGCTGGGCTTTGCCGCTGCCATCGTGGTGGCCTGGTTCTCTCGCCACCGTGAATTCCGCGCGGATGCCGGCTCTGCCCAGTTGCTGGGCCGCAAGCAGCCCATGATCAACGCCCTGGCCCGTCTGGGCGGCATGGCGCCCGGCGAACTGCCCAAGAGCGTGGCGGCGTTTGGCATCACCGGTGGCATTGGGCAATTGTTCTCGACCCACCCGCCGATTGAAGAGCGCATTGCCGCGCTGCAGAATCAGGCCAGCTAAAGCTTAAGAAGGCGCGCCGGTTTCACCGGTGCGCAGCACCAGATCGGCCAGCATCTCGCTGGACACGTCCAGCCGCGCCGACAGGATGCGGGCAATATTGCGGTAGATGATGTGGGCGCTGTCCGGGTAGGCGTCCACCCGTTCGCGGTCAAAGCGCATGGTCACGCTGTCGCGTGCGGCGCGGACCGAGGCCGTGCGCAGGTGGTTGCCCACCAGGGCCATCTCGCCAAAGCATTCACCAGCGGTGAGCTTGGCCAGTGTCACGGTACGGTCACCGCGGTTTTTCTCCACCACCACCTCGCCGGCAATCAGCACGTGGAACGAGCTGCCGATGTCGCCCTCGTTGAATACCACCGCGCCGGACTTGTGTGGCATGTGCTCGGCCATGGCCAGCGTGCTCATCAGGCAATCGTGGGTCATTCCCTGGAACACTTTCACCTTGGCAGCAATCTTCTGCACGATGGCCGCGTCCAGGTTCAGGCCGGCCGGGCGCTGGATGATGTCCGCGCGCACGTTCTCGGCAAAAATCTTGACAACGGCAGGATCGACCTTCATGGCTGGCGATAGTACACCGGCTCGGTCTGCGGTGGCGGAGTTGGCTCAGGCCAACATGCTGCGCGCCACGGCCTCGGCCACCTTGATGCCGTCCACCCCTGCCGACAGGATGCCGCCGGCATAGCTGGCACCTTCACCGGCCGGGTACAGGCCCACCACGTTGGTGCTTTGCAGGTCGTCGCCGCGGGGAATTTTCAGTGGTGACGAGGTGCGCGTCTCCACCCCGGTCAATACGGCGTCTGCCATGTCAAAGCCCTTGATCTTGCGGCCAAACACCGGCAGCGCCTCGCGCACGGCGGCAATCGCGTAGTCCGGCAGGCTGGGTGCCAAGTCGCCCAGCTTGACGCCGGGTTTGTAGGACGGCAGCACGCTGCCAAACGCGGTGGATGGCCGGGCGGCAATGAAGTCGCCCACCAACTGGCCCGGCGCCTCATAGCTGGAGCCGCCCAGCGCGTAGGCACCGGATTCCAGTGTGCGCTGCAGCGCAATGCCGGCCAGCGGGTGCGTGGCGGGGGCCAGTGCGGCTGCTTCCGCCGCATAGCGCTTGCCGTCCTCGGGGCCAAAGGCATGGACGAAGCTGGCCTCGTCGCGCGGAAAGTCCTGCGGGTCGATGCCGACGACGATGCCGGCATTGGCATTGCGCTCATTGCGCGAATACTGGCTCATGCCATTGGTCACCACGCGGCCCGGCTCGGAGGTGGCTGCCACCACCGTGCCGCCGGGGCACATGCAGAAGCTGTAGACGGCGCGGCCGTTCTGGGCGTGGTGCACCAGCTTGTAGTCGGCCGCACCCAGCAGTGGATTGCCGGCGTGGCGGCCCCAGCGGGCCTGGTCGATGACGCTTTGTGGGTGCTCAATGCGAAAGCCCACCGAGAACGGCTTGGCCTGCATCGCCACGCCGCGCTGGTGCAGCATGGCAAAGGTGTCGCGCGCGCTGTGGCCCAGGGCCATCACCACGTGGCGGGCCGGCAGTTCGCTGACGGAATCATTTTTGGTGTTTTTGACCACCAGCCCTCGCAGATATTGGATATCTTGCTCACTTTTCAATAGCACGTCAACCACCCGCTGCTCAAAGCGCACCTCGCCACCCAGTTTGATGATCTGCTCGCGGATGCTCTCCACCACCTTGACCAGCTTGAAGGTGCCGATGTGGGGGTGTGCCTCGTACAAAATCTCGGGCGGTGCGCCGGCAGCCACGAACTCCTGCATCACCTTGCGGCCCAGGAAGCGCGGGTCCTTGATCTGGCTGTAGAGCTTGCCGTCCGAGAATGTGCCGGCGCCGCCTTCGCCAAACTGCACATTGCTTTCGGGGTTCAGTGTCTTCTTGCGCCACAGGCCCCAGGTGTCCTTGGTCCGTTGGCGCACCGTCGTGCCGCGTTCCAGCACGATGGGGCGGAAACCCATTTGCGCCAGCACCAAGGCAGCGAACATGCCACAGGGGCCAAAACCCACCACCACCGGGCGCTCATCCAGGTCGGCCGGTGCCACGCCCACCGGGTGGTAGGCCATGTCGGGCGTGGGGCTGATGTGGGGGTGTTTGTCAAACCGTTGCAGCAGCGCGGCTTCGCCTGCGGGATCCGCCAGGGCCAGGTCCACGATGTAGACAACCAGCAGATCCGCCTTGCGCGCATCAAAGCTGCGCTTGAACACCTCCAGCGTGGCAATGTCGGCCGGTGCAATTCCCAGCGCCTGTGCGGCCAGGGCCTTGAGCGCGTCAATCGGGTGGGGGGCCGGGGCCCGGTCGGCATCGGTTTCGGTGGGGGCATCGGCCGCACGGCGGGCCTCCACGGGTACGGCAGAAAGGGGGAGTTTGAGTTCGGTGATGCGGATCATGGGTGTGCGGGCTCGTGGTTATCAAGCAGGACGCCAATGATACGGCTTGCCTTGAGGCGCCAGTGTGCCTAGGATGGAGACAGTCAATGGCTGGAGGATTTGCCGTGGTGAAAAGCGTGGTGGGTTTAGGGTTGGCGGGGCTCTTGTTGGCGGGCTGCGCCTCGGTTCAGACGGTGGAGAGTGAGGTGCAAACCTTTTCCACGCTGGGTGCGCTGCCGGCGCAGCCAAGCTACCGCTTCGAGCGCCTGCCCTCGCAGCAGGCGCAGGCGCAGCGCCAGGCGCAAGTGGAGGGCATGGCCGAGAAGGCTTTGGCCCAGGTGGGTTTGCGCCGCGACGATGCACGGGCGCATTACACCGTGCAATTGGGCTTGCGCGTGGAGCGGGAGGACCGACTCGACTGGAGCGATGCCTGGTGGTATGGCCCGGGTATGCGCGGCTGGAACCGCGGCCATCTGGGGCGGTGGCCCGGGCCATGGGCCCATGCCACGCCGTGGTACCAGCGCGAGGTCAGCCTGGCGTTGCGCGACAACACCACCGGCCAAGTGGTGTACGAAACCCATGCGCTGCAGGAAGACACCTTGAGTGACACCGCCAACCTGCTGCCGATCCTGTTTCGCGCAGCCTTGACGGACTTCCCGGCGGCCACCGTGGGTGGGCGCCCGCGCAAGGTGGAGTCGCCGTTGCCTTGATGCTTGCGGGATGATCTGGGTCCATTTCCGGTCCTATACTGATTCCGACCGCCCTACGTCAGGCGCGGCCCACTCAAGGAGTCAACCCATGAAACGTCTGCTGACTGTCACCGCTTCGCTATGCCTGCTTGCCCTGACTGGCGCTGCCGTTGCGCAGGAATACAACAAGGTCCCTGCTGATGATCCGCAGTACAAGCAGTGCCTGGTGCGCGTGAACAAGCTGTATGAAGGTGGCGACGAGAAGAGCCCCATCCGCGGTCAGAACAAGGCAGAGGCCTATTGCTCTTGCCTGTGGAACGAGACCCCGGACGATTTCAAGGGAAACCTGTCCAAGTTTGCCGACAGTGAGAAGGGAAAGAAGCTCGACCGCGTCTGCACCAAATACTCCGCCTGGGAGTAAGCAGCAATAAGGGGGCCTGCGGCCCCCTTTTCACATCTGTCTGCCAGTGCCGGTCAGACGGGCAGGAAACCTTCGATCGACAGGTAGCGCTCCCCGGTGTCGTAGTTAAAGCCCAGCACCGTCGCGCCAGCCGGCAGGTCGGGCAGTTTCTGCGCAATGGCTGCCAGCGTGGCGCCGCTGGAGATGCCCACCAGGATGCCTTCCTGGGCGGCGCTGCGGCGGGCGTATTCGCGGGCGGCTTCGGCTTCCACCTGGATCACGCCGTCCAGCAGGTCGGTCTTCAGGTTGACGGGAATGAAGCCCGCGCCGATACCCTGGATCGGGTGGGGCGAAGGTGCGCCGCCGCTGATGACGGGGGATTGCGTGGGTTCCACCGCAAACACTTTGAGCTGGGGGAACTTGGCTTTGAGCACCTGGGCCACGCCGCTGATGTGGCCGCCAGTGCCCACGCCGGTGATCAGGGCATCGATGCCATCGGGGAAGTCGGCCAGGATCTCCTGCGCCGTGGTGCGCACGTGCGCGTCGATGTTGGCCGGGTTTTCAAACTGTTGCGGAATCCAGGCGCCGGGAATGGTGGCGGCCAGTTCCTGGGCGCGGGCGATGGAACCTTTCATCCCCTTTTCGCGCGGTGTCAGGTCAAAACTGGCGCCATAGGCCAGCATCAGACGGCGGCGTTCAATGGACATGCTGTCGGGCATCACCAGAATCAGCTTGTAGCCCTTGACGGCGGCCACCATGGCCAGGCCGACGCCGGTGTTGCCGGAGGTGGGTTCGATGATGGTGGCGCCGGGCTTGAGCGCGCCGCTGGCCTCGGCCGCCTCGACCATGGCCAGGGCAATGCGGTCCTTGATGGAGCCGCCGGGGTTGCTGCGCTCGGACTTGATCCAGACCTTGTGCGTGTCACCGAACAGGCGGTTGATGCGCACATGCGGGGTGTTGCCAATGGTTTGCAGAATGTTGTCGGCTTTCATGCGGGGCTCCGTGAGTTGGTCGAAAAGGGAAAGTGCAACGCCATTGTGGACGAGTTGTTCTATCGCTTTGGGTATATCCATATCCGTAGCAGCGATAATCGTGTTGTGAAGCCCACCAGACCACCGCTGGTGCAATTCTGGAAACAGAGCACTGGAGGAACGTCCGGACTGCATAGGGCAGCGTAGCAGCTAACGGCTGTCCACTGACAAGTTGAACACGCAAGTGCAAGACCCTAAGGTGAGGATCAGAGCAACAGAGACGAGCCGATTCAGTTCGGGTGAAACGGGCAATCTCTACGCGCAGCAATACCAAGTAGGCCAACGTTGACGGGGCCCCCGGAGTTGGCGGGTAGGTAGCATCGAGCCGCTGGGTGACCAGCGGCCCAGAGTAATGGTGGTCACATGGGGGAAACCCCATGCACAGAATCCGGCTTATCGGTGGGCTTCACACTTTTTTTTGATGTTTTGATGTATGGTTGCGCCATGTTCCCTGTCAAATAAGGAGGCACCATGCGACCCATACTGGAATTGCTGAAGCGCAGACCACCCGGCAACTGGAGTCTGAGCCCGCAGGACAGCGTGTTTGACGCCTTGCAGACCCTGGCTGACCACAATGTTGGCGCACTCATGGTGCTCGACAACGGCAAGCTCGTGGGGGTGTTTTCCGAGCGGGACTACACGCGCAAGATCGCGCTGGCCGGCAAGTCCTCCAAGGACACCAAGGTCCGCGACATCATGACGGGCCACGTGGTTACGGTCTCGCCCCAGGTTCGCACCCGCGACTGCTTGGCACTGATGAGCCAGAAGAAGATTCGCCACCTGCCGGTGGTCGACGGCGAGACGGTGGTGGGCATGATCTCGATCCGCGACATCATGAACGACATCATTGCCGACCACGAGATGACCATCAGCCATCTCGAACACTACATCACCAGCTGAGAAAGCTGACTACGCTGCTGGCCAGTGGGCTTGGTCAGGGCGTGCACACAACCGGGCACCCCGCAGCGCGCATGGGCGCGTCTGCGAAGAAGTGCTGCAGCGCCCAATCCCGGGACGGTCATCGCCGTCAAAGCACGACCCCGAACCCATGGAGTCAACGATGAAGCATTTTCTGAACTCTCTGCCCCTGCTGTCCAAGCTGGCGTTGTTGACGGCCGTCAGCATGGCCGGCCTGCTCATCGTGTCCAGCTACCTGATGTCGGATGTGCGTGCGCGCCATTGGGAGGGTCGAGAGGCGGTGGTCCGCAACACGGTCGAAACGGCTGCCAGCGTCGCGGCCTGGGCACACCAATTGGAAACCGCCGGCAAGATGCCGAAGGAAGAGGCACAAAACCTGGCCAGGCAGGCGCTGGCCCAGCTGCGCTACAGCAAGGAGGAGTACTTCTTCATCAGCGACATGGGCTCTCCTGCGAAGTTCATCATGCACCCCATCAAGCCGGAGCTCAACGGCACCTCGGTTGCCGCCGTCAACGGTGTGCCCCTGCTGGACCAGTTCGCCAAGAAGGTGCAAAGCGAAAAAGCCGGCATTGTGACCTATCCATGGCCCAAACCCGGAAGCGCCCAGGACGTGGAAAAAATTTCCTATGTCCAGGGCTTTGCCCCTTGGGGGTGGGTCATCGGGTCCGGCCTGTACATGGATGACATCCGGGCCGAATCCTTCGCCTATACCCTGCAGGCCGGCGCCACCCTGCTGCTGGCGGCCGTCATTCTGGGGAGCATCGCCTTTGTGATTTCTCGCAGCATTCGCGAGGGTATCGACAACTCCGTGCGCATTGTGGATGCGGTATCGCATGGCGACCTGAGCATGACCATCGAGGCCGATGGCAAGGACGAAGTCGCCCGCCTGCTGCAGGCCATGGCGCGCATGCAAAGCGGCTTGTCGCGGGTGGTGCGTTCGGTGCGCCAGGGCTCGGAGAGCGTGGCCACGGCCAGCGCCGAAATCGCCCAGGGCAACAACGACCTCTCGGCCCGCACCGAACAGCAGGCCAGCTCACTGGAGGAAACGGCCGCGTCCATGGAGCAACTGGGCGCCACCGTGCGGCAAAACGCCGACAGCGCCCGCCACGCCAACGAGCTGGCCCAGAGCGCCTCCACCGTGGCTGTGCAGGGTGGCAAGGTCGTGGGCGAAGTGGTGGAGACGATGCGCGGCATCAACGAGTCCAGCCGCAAGATTTCGGACATCATCAGTGTGATTGACGGCATTGCCTTCCAGACCAATATCCTGGCACTGAACGCCGCGGTGGAAGCGGCGCGCGCCGGTGAGCAAGGCCGCGGCTTTGCTGTGGTGGCCACCGAGGTCCGCTCGCTGGCCGGGCGCAGTGCCGACGCCGCCAGAGAGATCAAGACCCTGATCAACGCCAGCGTGGAGCGGGTGGAGCACGGCACGACGCTGGCCGATCAAGCCGGTGCCACCATGACCGAAGTGGTGACCAGCATCCAGCGCGTGACCGACATCATGGGGGCCATCAACGCCGCCAGCAACGAGCAGGCCCTGGGGGTTGCCCAGGTAGGCGAGGCGGTGACGCAGATGGACCAGGGCACACAGCAAAACGCGGCGCTGGTCGAGGAAATGGCCGCCGCCGCCAGCAGCCTCAAGGTCCAGGCGCAGGACCTGGTGCATGTGGTGGCCGCTTTCAAGCTGGAAGGCAGCGCAAGGGCCGCCGCGAGCGGAATCGCCTTGCGGTCCTAGAAACGTTCGTTGGCGCCCAGGTAGCGCCACTGGCCCACCGGCAGGTCGCGCAGGGCGACGCGGCCCAGCCGGATGCGGCGCATGTCGATGATGTCCAGCTTGGCCCGCTCGCACAGGTAGGCAATCAGGCCGCGGTGTGCGCCCTTGATCGCAAAGCGCAGCTTGCTGCGCTCGGGCGTGGAGCTGTTGATACTGACCTTGGCATGCGGCAGATCGCGGTCCGAATCCAGCGTGCGGTTCAGCAGGTGCAGGTGTGCGTCGGTGACCTCGCCCTGCACATCCACAATCACCTCGTGCTCCATCGAGCCGGCATCTTCATCGAGCTTGCGCTGGATGCGCCAGTCCTGCGTGAACACGATCAGCCCGCTGGCCGCGGTCTCCAGCGGCACCAGGGCTTCCAGGTGCTTGAAATGGCGCTGCAGCACGCGAATACCCGCCGGGTCCTTGTCCACGTGGTTGGAAACGGTGAGCAGGCTGCGGGCGTCGTCAAAGCCGGCGCGGCGCGCATCGCGGTTCAGTTTGGCCAGGGATTCCTCGGTGCCGTCCACCCAGTCGGCCGGCTTGTGCAGCAGCAGCGTGATGCTGGTCAGGTCGATCAGGCTGGCGTTGGGGTCGATCGTGACGGATTGCTGGTCGACGCGAAACTGCGGCTCCTCGACCACCTGGCCGTCGACACGGACCCAGCCGCCTTCGATGTACTGCTCGGCCTCGCTGCGCGAGCACGGCACCATGTGCGCCACGCGCTTGGCCAGGCGGTCGCCGCTGTCCGGCAGGGGGTGCGGGGCCTGCGTCGGGGCTGGGGGCTTGGTGCGCAAGGCTGTCAC
>JBAQDE010000039.1:0-11629 GCA_049294595.1 Rhodoferax sp.
CTCCAACGCCCTGCACGTGGACGCCCACCACGTTGGCGGCTCGCTCGGCCGGCTGGAACTGCGCACGGCCCAGCCCACGCAGGACATGGGCCACCTGGCGCGCCTGCTGGCCGAGCAGCTGGAGCGGGTGACCCTGCCGGCACCGGTGCTGCATCTGCGCATGCGCTCGTTGCAAACGGAAAGACTGGCCGGTGAGAGCGTGAGCCTGCTGCCCGAGGACGTGCGCCACGGTGACAGCCTGCACCAGTTGCTGGAGCGCCTGAGCGCCCGCCTGGGCGCAGACCAGGTGCGCAGCGTCCAGCTGCAGGCCGATCACCGGCCCGAGCGCATGCAGCGCTGGGGCGCAGCCTCTGAAATCGCTATTAAATCAGGAGCTGCTAAAGCTTATTCCACGAGGGCTGGAGGCCTAAATGACACCAAAGGACTTGGCCGGGATGCGGTCTACCCGACCTGGCTGCTGGCCACCCCCCAGCGCCTGAGCGTGCACCAGGGCTGCCCGCACTACCAGGGCCCTTTGACCCTGCTGGTCGGGCCGCAGCGCCTGGAGGCTGGCTGGCTGGATGGGGCTTCCGCCCTACGCGACTACTACGTGGCGCGCAGCGCCACCGCCGGCCTGGTCTGGGTGTATTGCGACCGCCTGGGCCCGCCGGGCATGGAGGCCCCGGCGGCCATGCGGGCGGTGCCGCACTGGTACCTGCACGGACTGTTTGCGTAGCCGCAGACGACACGGATGCCGATGTTCAGGTCGACCAGCGCATGCGCAGCAAGGTGTTGTCGCGCTTGATGTAATGGTGAAACAGGGCGGCCACAGCATGGGCTCCGATCAAGAAGTAGCCCAGTTCGCCAATCAGCTCGTGAACTTCCTTGAGCTGGCCAGCCAGGGCCTTGTCGGGGCCGATGAGCGCCGGGAGTTGCAGCCCGAAAAAGGGAATCGGTTTACCTGCGGCGCTGAGCAGCAACCAGCCCATCAGCGGCATACCGATCATGATGGCATACAAGGCCAGGTGAGCCGCCTTGGCCGCTGCCTCCTGCCAAGCCGGTGGCGTCGGCGAGATGCCCGGGGCTGCATGTTTGATGCGCATGGTCAGGCGCAGCCAAACCAGGGCAAACATCAGCAGTCCCAGCATGAAATGCAGGCTTTTGAGTGCCTCGCGTGGTGCGCTGCCTTTGTCAAACAGCTCGCGCAAATGGATGCTGGCATACACCCCGATGAACAAGGCCAGCATCAGCCAATGCAGTGCAACGGATGACAGGTGGTAGCGGTCGGTCGGATTTTTGAACGTCATCTTTCAGTCTCAATGTTGAAGATGACGAACTATAAAAAGCGGGATTTAACCCAGTCTTAAGAGCGGGTGGATCGGCTGCCATTACAAAGAACAGTGCAGGCAATGGCTGTTGATAGCCTGCGAAGCTTGATGCGCATCAATATGTCTAACCTAAACTTAGACAATACTCGCGGTTTCCAGCGCTTGCGATGTGCTGGCCTCCCGTATCGACAGGCACTCCATGATCACTATTGGCGCGGTTTCCAGGCAAACCGGCATTCCCGCAGCAACGCTGAGAAAGTGGGAGGAGCGCTATGGATTTCCGGTTCCTCTGCGTACCCAGGGCGGTCAACGGGTCTTCAGTGCCCAGGACCTGGGAGCCCTGGTCGAAGTCTCCCGGCGCATTGCCGCCGGGCAGCGCGCTGGCACTGCGATACGAGCCGCCAGGGCTCCCCTGGAGCCGCATGGGGCGGGACAGACGGCAGACCTGCCCACGGCGCCCGATGTTGCAAAAGCCCTGGATCTGCTGCAACACAACGAACTCGGGCAACTGGAGCGCCTGATTGCCGGCCAGCTGGCCGGCGTTGATGTCTGGCAGTTCTCGCGCGATTTCGCCATACCGCTGATGGAGGCCGTCGGCTGTCTATGGCAGCAGGGCAGTCTGGCGGTCTACCAGGAGCATCTCTTTACCAGCACCTTCCAGGGCGTTCTGAGTCGGGCCTTGCCGGGCCTGACACGCGCACCATCCGGCGGGCTGCGGGTGCTGCTGGCCTCACCGGCTGGAGAGATGCACACCCTGGCACTGGTGTTGATCAACGCCTTGCTCTGTGAAGCCGGTATCGCCACCACGTTTCTGCAGGGCAGCCTGCCAGCCGCAGAAATTGCCAGCGCCGTTCGGTCGCTGGGCGTCCATGTCGTGGCTCTGTCGGCGAGCGTGGCCTGCCCACCCAAGTTGCTCAAGCTGGAACTGGAAAGCCTGCGCGCACGAATCGACCCTGGCGTGCGGGTCTGGGTGGGAGGGGCCGGCACACGCCGAATTTCGTCGTGCATGGCGGGCATTGAGGTCGTGCCGTCCATTGCCGACGCACTGCAGCAGCTCAAAACAATGGACAACCATGTCCTCACGATCGTTGGAACGCAGAAGGAAAAGAGAATATGACTGACAACCCACCCGAGCAACCCGATCGGTCCCCGGCGCAGACCGCTGCCCCATTTGCCGGTCACGTGGTCTGCATCGGCGCCTCCGCAGGCGGCCTGGATGCGCTGGAGCGGTTTTTTGGTGCCTGCCCTGTCGACACCGGAGCGGCGTTTGTCGTGGTGCAGCATCTTTCGCCCGACCACAAGAGCATGATGAATACGCTGCTCTCGCGCCACACGCAGATGCCGGTCATCATGGTCGAGGAGGACATGGTGCTGAAGGCGAATCAGGTCTACCTCATTCCACCGGGAAGCATCATGCATGTGTCGCCCGGGCGCCTGCACCTCAAGCCCAAGAAGCCCCAGGTGCTGACGCTGCCCATCGACATCTTCTACGCATCACTGGCCGAGGTGTACCGTGAGCTGGCTGTGGGCATCATCCTGTCCGGCACCGGCACGGACGGAACCCGCGGCGCCGTGGCGATCCACGAGGCCGGTGGCTTCCTGATGGCGCAGGAGCCGGAGTCGTCCAAATTTGACGGCATGCCGCGCAGCGCAGTGGCCACCGGGGTGATGGGCGCGGTCCTGCCGGCCGAAGAGTTGCCGCTCAGACTGCTTGCGCATATCCGCAACGAAACGTATGACGACCATCGCCCCGTCTTGCCGGTCACGCCGCTGTCGGCGTTGACCAACGACGATGTATTCGCAGAGATTCTGCAGTTGCTCTACCAACTGGGCGGCATCGATTTTTCCGACTACAAACCCGCCACCATCATGCGCAGGCTGGAGCGGCGCATGCAGGCGCGCCATACGCCCGAGCTGCACCAGTACCTGGCACTCCTGGAGACCAACCGGGATGAAATGCTGACGCTGCGCAAAGAGATGCTGATTTCCGTGACCAGCTTCTTCCGTGATCCGGAGGCCTTTGACCTGCTGGCAGAAAAGGTCATTGCGCCGCTGGTGGATGCCACCGACAGTGGGGACACCATCCGCGTCTGGATTGCCGGTGTGGCTACGGGGGAAGAGGCCTACTCCATCGCCATGCTGTTCCTGGAGGCGTTTGCTGAAAAGAAGCGCTGGCCCACGCTGAAGATATTCGCCACCGATGTGGACCACCACGCCATTGAAAAGGCCGGTGTCGGCGTTTACCGCGAAACCATCGCGGCCGAGATTTCACCGGAGCGGCTGGAGCGATTCTTTGTCAGCCGGGGTGATTCGTTCGTGATCAAGAATGAGTTGCGGCAGTGCATCGTATTCGCCCGCCAGAATCTGCTCTCGGACCCGCCCTTCACCAAGATGGATCTGGTGGTGTGCCGCAATACCCTGATCTATTTCAAGCCGGTGGCTCAGGAGCGCGTGCTGCACGCACTGCTCTACGCGCTCAACAGTGGTGGCACCCTGTTTCTGGGCTCCAGCGAGTCGGTGGCGATGATGACCGACGCGCTCCAGGTGGTCAGCGCCAAGCACAAGCTGTTTCGCCGCACGGCGGACCGCATCCTGCCTCTGCTGGAGAGTCGCGGCAAGGCGGGCAGTGGACGTACGCGCCTGCCCTTGCCGGAAGCCCGCAGGAAGCTGCCCGTCCAGTCGCCGCCGGTGAATGCCGCCGACACAGGCATCGCCACCTTGCTCGCACAGTACGCACCACCGTCCATCATCTTCAACGAGACACATGAGGCCGTGCACCTGTTTGGCGATGTCAATCCCTTCATCCAGGCCAAGGAAGGCTCCGCCAGTCTGATCGTCAACCGGCTGCTGCTGGATCCGCTGGTGCCGATTGCATCGGCCCTGTTGTACAAGTCCATCAAGGACCAGAGTTCGCTGCTGTCAGACCCTGTTGAAGTGACCTTGCGCAACGGCGAGGTGCGCTCGGTGCGCATGTCTGCCCACACGCTGAGGAACGAGGGCGTGGAGCGATTGACCATGCTGTGCTTCGAGGCCGAAGCCGTCACCCTCAAGGACGCCCGCAAGCCGGTGGACGTGGGTGCGGAAACCATGACCCGCATCTCCAGCCTGGAGCGTGAACTGGCCGCCACCCGTGACAGTCTGCAGGCCACCATCGAAGAACTGGAAACCTCCAACGAAGAGCTCCAGGCCACCAACGAAGAGTTGATGGCCTCCAACGAGGAGCTGCAAAGCTCCAATGAAGAATTGCAGTCGGTCAATGAAGAGCTGAATACGGTCAACGCGGAGTACCAGGAGAAGATGCTGTTGCTCAACAAGGTCAATGCCGACCTGGAGAGCATGGGCAAGGCCACCGGCGTGGCCACCGTGTTTGTGGATTTCGACATGAATATCACCCGGTTCAGTCCGGATGCAGCCGCCATCTTCAAGTTGCGCCCGACCGATATCGGGCGTCCGCTGGACGATATCTCCCACTGCCTGCGCTACCCCGGTCTCATGGAGGACCTGGCACTGACTCTCAAGACCAATCGCGTGATTGAGCGCGAGGTCGCCAGCAGCGATGGCGAGAGGATGCTGTTTGTGCGCATACTGCCCTATGCCATTCCGTCGAGTACCGGGCGTGGCGCCGTCACCTCCTTCGTCGATGTCAGCGCCTACCACGATGCCAAGCGCCTCCAGGCGATCCTGGATGGCTTGCCCGAACATGTTGCCGTGCTGGAACCCGATGGCACGATTCGCATGGTCAATGCCGCATGGAGGCGGTTTGCCATGGCCAATGGCGACCCGGACCTCGTGACTTCCGGGCCTGGGTGCAACTACATGGCAGCCTGCGCGGTGGATTCGCAGGAAGACGGTGACACCGCCGCCGCGGCGCTGCGTGGTTTGCGCGCCGTGCTGGACGGAACCTTGCCCGGTTTTTCCATCGAGTATCCCTGCCATGCACCCAATGAGCCCCGTTGGTTTGTGATGAATGTGGCGCCGATCCAGGGGCCGGCCTTTGGTGCGGTGGTGAGCCACATCAATGTAACCGCCTGGGCGCAGCGGAGCGCACGATGAGAACCCTGAACAAGGAAATTGAGCTGCTGCGCCAGCGTGCGCAGGCGGCATTGGAGCATGCGCCAGACGTTGCGGAGAAACCACCCGAAGACATCGCTGATGCGCTGCGGCTGGTCGAGGAATTGCGGGTCTACCAGACGGAACTGGAGATCCAGAACCAGGACCTCAAGGCTGCGCAACTGCAGACCGAGGTGGCGATGCGCAAGTACAAGCGCCTGTTTGAGAACCTGCCGCTGGAAGGGCTGATCGTGGACGCGCAGGGCTTCATCGTCGAAGCCAATGCGGTGGCCCGAAAGCGGTTTTCCCTGCGCCAGCAAACGGCACTGCAACGCCGCTCCGTTTACCAGATATTTTCGATGGACAGCCGACAGGCTTTGCACTCGGCGCTCACCACCCAGCGTGAATTGGCTCGGGCGTCGGAGTGCCAGTTGGCCCCCAGCACGCTGGCTGAAGCCACGGAGGTCGATGCACACATCATCGTTCTCGATCCGCAAACGTTTGGACGCGATGAACGCCTGATGGTGCTGGTGGACCGGACCTTCGAGCGCCAACTGGCGGTCAAGCACGACGAGGTGTCGCGCAGCGAGGAGCGATACCGCGCGTTGTTCGACAAGTCCAAAGTGCCGATGCTGTTGATCGATCCGGCGGATGGCCGGATCGTGCGCAGCAACGGTGCCGCTCAGCGTTTTTATGGTTATGCGATGGAACTGTTGCAGGACATGCACATTGCCGACATCAACTGCCTGACGCCAGCGCAAACGCGAGCGGAAATGCAGCGGGCGGAGGCGGAGTTGCGTGAGCACTTCTTCTTTGTCCATAGGCTGGCCGACGGACGTACGGTTGATGTGGAGGTGCATTCGGGCCCGATAGAGATTGATGGCCGTACCCTGTTGTATTCGATCATCCATGACATCTCCGCGCGTGTCGAGGCGCAGAAGCAAGCCGATGCGACCCACAAGCTGCTGACGAATCTGGCAGCCCAGATTCCGGGGGTGATCTACCAATATCAGGAGTTCCCGGACGGGAAGTCCTGCTTTCCATTTGCGAGCCAGGGAATCGAGGAGATCTACGAGGTCACGCCGGAGCAGGTGCGCCAGGACGCCTCGATGGTGTTTGCAGCCATTCATCCCCAGGACGTGGCATCCGTTGCGGCATCGATCGCCCAATCTGCTGCCGAGTTGACGCCCTGGTCTTGCGAGTACCGGGTGGTGTTGGCACGGCAGGGGGAGCGCTGGCGCAGGGGTATTGCCCGGCCCTCACGGCAGGACGATGGCGGTACGCTGTGGCACGGCTTCATCTCGGACATCACGGAGGAGCACCGTATCCAGACCGCGTTGCTGGAGAACGAGCGCATCCTGCGGACCGCCATTGAGGCCCTGGATGAGGGATTTGTTTTGTACGATCCCCAGGACCGGTTGGTGTTCTGCAACGAAAAGTACCGTGATCTGTATGCCACCTCGTCCGATCTGATCGTTCCGGGAGCCTCGTTCGAGCACATTCTGCGGGTGGGCGCACAGCGAGGGCAGTATGTAGAGGCGGTGGGGCGCATCGAGGAGTGGCTTGCGCAGCGGCTCGCCGCGCACCGTTTGAGCAGTCAGGCCTTTACCCAACCCATTGACAACGGCCGGGTATTGCGCATTCTGGAGCGGCGTACTTCGGATGGGTACACGGTTGGCTTCCGGGTTGACGTGACGGCGTTCGTGCGCGCGACGGAAGCCGCGCAACGGGCCAACCTGCAGCACCAGAATCTGTTGTCCGCGGCGTCGGAGGTGTCCATCATCTCCACGGATGCGAGCGGAGTGGTTCAGGTGTTCAATCGGGGGGCTGAACGCATGCTGGGCTATGACGCGAGTGAGGTGGTCCAGAAGATGTCGGCCTCGGCCTTTCACCTGGATGACGAAATTGCGCAGCGCGGCGCTGCCTTGACTGTCGAGCTGGGTTACCCGGTCGCCGGCTTCAGGGTGTTTGCCGCCAAAGCGGACGTGGACGGGCAGGACCATCGTGAGTGGACCTATGTGCGCAAGAGCGGCGAGCACATCCATGTGTCACTGGTGGTCACAGCAGTCCGGGCCAGCGGAGGGGAGATCACCGGCTACCTTGGAATTGCCCAGGACATCACCAAGCGACGTCAGGCGGAAGCCGCCACCCGCTTGGCGGCCAGTGTTTTTACCCATGCGCGCGAGGGCATCCTGATCGCCGATGCGCACGGGCTGATTGTGGAGGTCAATGATGCATTCACCCGTATCACCGGCTATGAGCGGGCCGATGTGCTGGGGAAGAATCCGCGCATTCTCAAGTCCGGGCGACAAGGCCCCGAGTTTTACGCAGCCATGTGGCAGTCCCTCGAAGGCGTTGGGCATTGGGAGGGCGAGGTCTGGAACCGCCGCAAGGACGGCGAGATCTATGCCGAATTGTTGAGCATCAGCGCCGTGCGTGATGCAGCCGGCAGGCCGATCAATTTTGTTGCCCTGCTGTCGGATATCAGTCCCCAGAAGAAACACGAGCAGGAGCTAGAGCACATTGCCCGTTACGACGTGCTGACCGGTCTGCCCAACCGTGCGTTGCTGGCCGACCGACTACAGCAGGAAATGGCGCACTGTGTGCGGCGGCGCAAGCAATTGGCGGTATTGTTCATTGACCTGGACGGCTTCAAGCAGGTCAATGATTTGCACGGGCATACCGTGGGTGACGAACTTCTGGTTGCGCTTTCGCAGCGCATGAAGGCGGCCCTGCGCGACGGCGACACCCTTGCACGCATGGGGGGAGACGAGTTCGTTGCCGTCCTGACCGGTCTGGACCAGCCCAAGGATTGCGAAGTGGTGCTGTCGCGGCTTCTGCGGTCAGCGGCAGAGCCTGTTGATGCCAGCGGGATTTCGCTGCGCGTCTCTGCCAGTGTGGGTGTCACTGTTTTTCCGCAGGATGCTGTGAGTGCTGATCAGTTGCTGCGCCATGCAGACCATGCCATGTACCAGGCCAAGCAGTCCGGCAAGAACCGTTTCCACTACTTCGACGTGAAAGACGACGCAGAAGTCAAGACCCACCGCGAGATGCTGGAGGAGGTCAGTGGCGCACTCGATCGACAGGAGTTTGTGCTGCATTACCAGCCCAAGGTCAACATGAAGACCGGCAAGGTCGTGGGTGTGGAGGCGTTGATCCGTTGGCAGCATCCGGTGCGCGGGCTGCTGTTTCCCGACGCATTCCTTCCGGCGATCAAGGAACATCCCATCAGCATCCAACTGGGGGACTGGGTGATCCGCACCGCTGTTGCGCAGATGGCGATCTGGCAAGCCGGGCAGCTGGATGTGTCCGTCAGTGTCAATATCGATGCCATGCATCTTCAGCACGCCAGCTTTGTTGCCAGGCTCACGGACATACTGGCGCAGCATCCGGAAGTGGCGCCCGGTCAGCTGGATCTGGAGGTGCTGGAAACCAGTGCGCTGGAGGACATGGAGCATGTGAGCGTCACCATGCGCGCCTGCTGCGCGCTGGGCGTGGGCTTTTCGCTGGATGATTTCGGGACCGGCTACTCGTCGTTGACCTACCTCAAGCGCCTGCCGGCGAACCTCATGAAGATTGACCAGAGCTTTGTCATCGGAATGGTGGAGGATTCGGATGACTTTGTGATTGTGGAGGGCGTGGTCGGTCTGGCCAAGGCATTTGGGCGTGCGGTGCTGGCGGAAGGGGTTGAGACCCTGGGCCATGGTGAGCTATTGCTGGCCCTGGGGTGTGAGTTGGGGCAGGGCTACGGCATTGCCAAGGCCATGCCGGCCGATGCGGTGCCGGCCTGGGTGCAGGAGTGGCGGCCGGACCCCAGCTGGGTGTTGTGGAACGAGCCCCGGTGGATTCAGAACAGCCGGGACCTGGTTTTGGCCAACATCAAGCACCGGCACTGGATCCGCGATGTGCAGAACTACGTGACTGGCACCAGTGAAACACCGCCACCACTGGATGTGTGGAGCTGTCCGCTGGGTGCCTGGCTGGCAGATCAAGGGCATGCCCGCTACCACCACCATCCCGCGTTTTCGACGCTGCTGGACGCGCACGACAGGGTGCATGGGGTTGCCCGGAGACTGGTAGCCTTCGTCGATGCGGGACGCGATGATCAGGCCGTTGGAGGCCTGACGGAACTTCACCGGCTGCGAGACGAACTGATCAACATCGTCGGGCAACTGGGTGAGCGCACCTGAGCCAGTTGCGTGGAGCTGTCTTGATGCAAATCAATGGTTATGAATGGTCTGGTCGGTGTCAGCGTGCCACGCTGTACTGAAAGGTCCATACTTAAACCGGCTGCATCGCACCCTTGGCGATGACTACAACTTTCAGAAAGCCTATATGAGTAGCTGGATGATGAACCTGTTGGTTGGCCTGTTTGTCCTGTTGGCATTGACCGGCCTTTTCTTCTTTGTGCTGACCCGGGGAGCCCTGCTGGTGCGCGGACTGTCATCCGCGCAGAACAGCGCCAAGTCCCACGTGTACCCGCTGTATTCCGACATGCGGCTGATCAAGCTGGTGGACTTCCAGCCCATCATCTCGGCCATCCTGCTGTTCCAGTACAGCACCCTGGTGTCCAAGATCGTCGCCGGCCTGGGTGCCACCAACCTGAAGAACAAGAAGGTGCTGATCACCTCCTGTGCCTTTGGCAATGTGATTCCCCGCGTGGTGGATGCGGCCGTGCAGTCGGGCGCCGAACAGGTCGTGATTGCCGACATCATCGGCAACGAACTGGAGCACGCACGGGGCAAGCTGGCGCAGTTTGACGGCAAGATTGACTATGTGGAAGACAACGCCACCGCGATGACGCGCCAGGAGGGCGGGGCGGATGCCAACATCATCTTCTTCCTGCTGCACGAGTTGCCACACCCGCTGAAAATCAAGGCCCTGAGTGAGGCCGGTCGCATGCTGGCGCCAGGCGGCAAGCTGTACCTGGCCGAGTTCCACCGCCCGGAAGTGCCACTGCTGCGGCTGCTGAGCTGGACCTACTTCAAGGTGTTTGAACCCTTCGGCCTGGCGCTATGGGATACGCACGATCCGGTCAACTGCCTGACCGAAATGGGTGGCTGGAGCTGCGAGCGCAGCACCTATTTCTTTGGCAACTTCCAGGTGGTTACCGCGACCAAGCTTTGACGGCTGGAGCCGCAGTGCGCGGCTGCTGCAACGTGGGCTCGATCTTGACCGAGCCGACGTAAAAACCGTCGTCCACCACCACGGGGGCTGGTGTCGTGACCGGGCGCGCCGCGGGAGCGGAAGCGTGTGGGGCTTGAGCGGGAATGGGGGTGTCGGCAATGCCGATGTCGATGGTACTCATGGAAAATCCTCCGTTGCCTGCTGTTGGACGTCTGCTTCTGTGAGCAATCTGTCTCCTGCGGAGAATTACAGCGCATCGGGCGCCGCTTGGTACACCCAAAAGCTTGATTTACGGCAATAAACCCGCGTTTCGTGATTTATTGCCGCAAATTGCCGGCACTTAGCCCAGGCGCAGCGCCGTCAACTCATGGATGCGCGCTTCGCCGGCCAGGCCGATGCGGCCCTGGGTGATCAGCGAGCGCACCTGCTCCATGTCGGGCGCCAGGCTGCGGTCGATCATCATGGCCGGCGACACGCTGCGCACCAGTTCCAGAATGCCTTCGAGCGCGTCCGAGCTCCGCAGTGGGCGCAAGAACTCGATGCCCTGCGCCGCGGCCAGCAGTTCGATGGCAACGATGTACTCGGTGTTGCGCAGCATCTGCTGGAGCCGGCGCGCCGCAAACGTGGCCATGCTCACATGGTCCTCCTGGTTGGCGCTGGTGGGCAGGCTGTCGACGCTGGCCGGGTGGGCCAGCGACTTGTTTTCCGAGGCCAGTGCGGCGGCGGTCACATGCACGATCATGAAGCCGGAGTTCAGGCCCGGCTCCGGTGTCAAAAAAGCTGGCAGGCGTGACACAACGGTGTCCACCAGCATCGCGATACGCCGCTCGGTGATGGCGCCGATCTCGGCAATCACCACGGCCAAGGCGTCAGCGGCCAATGCAACGGGCTCGGCGTGGAAGTTGCCCCCGGAGAGCAGCGTGCCGGTGTCGGCAAACACCAGCGGGTTGTCGGTGACGGCATTGGCCTCGATCATCAACACGTTGGCGGCATAGCGCATCTGGTCCAGGCAGGCGCCCATGACCTGGGGCTGGCAGCGCAGGCAGTAGGGGTCCTGCACGCGGTCGTCGCCCTCCAGGTGCGACTTGCGGATGGCGCTGCCGGCGGTCAGCGCGCGGTAGGCGGCGGCGCACGCGATCTGGCCC
>JBAQDE010000040.1:0-92068 GCA_049294595.1 Rhodoferax sp.
CCACGGCGTCCTCAACCCAAGAAGCTGTTCATACAAAGCGGTGTCTTTCATGTTCACGCCGGAAATTTTGGGAAAACAGATTCTCCAGGATTGAGCAAAAAATCACAGTGAAATTGACGAAGAACCCTATTTTTTAATGGTTGATGGAGCGCGCTGCCGCGCGTGCCGTCAGGATGCAACCGGGCAGGAAGGTGCCCTCCAGCGAGCGCTTGCCGCTGGCGCCACCACCACCGAAGCCTGCCGCCTCGCCGACGCAGTACAGGCCTGGCATGGGCTGGCCGGCGGCATCGAGTACGCGACTCTGCAGATCGGTCTGCAGGCCACCCAGGCTCTTGCGGGTGATGAGCTGCATCTGGATGGCGATGTAGGGGCCGGCGCCGGGCTTTTGCAGCGGGGCCGGTTTGCAGGTGCGCAACTTGTCCGGCCCCCAGTGGCGGGCGTGTTCGATGCGGCGGATCTGGTCGTCGTTGACTACGGAGTCGCCACGCGAGAAATTGGCGTCAAACGCATCGGCCGTGGCTTGCAACACCTCGAGTTTCACATCCTGCGTGCCGGCTAGCGCGTTCATCTTGGCGGCCAGGCCGGCCAGCGTGTCATCCACCAGAAAGTGTTTGCTCTCGGCGGCCATTTGTTTCACCAGGCGGTGGTTACCCAGCAGGGTTTCCTTCAGGAACAGCGGGAACTGCCGATCGCGGATGCGCTGGTTGTGCTCGGCACCTGAAATGGCGAACTCCTTGGCCGCAATGCGCCAGTTCAGCAGATGCCAGGTCCAGGGCTTCTCCTGTGCGGCCACGCGCTGACACAGTTCATGGGTATCAAAGCCGGTGACCAGCGGTTGCGGGCCGATGCGCTCGCCCGTGTGATTCAACCACAGCGCCGACTTGCACGGAATGGTGGACAGCCCATGCCCCTCGAAGTGCGGGAACGGATGCGGAAAGCCTGCCGCGTAGTTCCACATCTCGCCGGCGTGCGTGATCTGCCCGCCAAGGCCGGCGACCAGGTGGTGCAGCTTGCCGTCGGCAAAGGGGTGGGCGCCATTGAGCATCGTCGCAGGCATCGGGCGGCCTGCCACCCAGTTGGCACGGGTTTCTTCGTGGCTGCCGTTGATGCCGCCCATGGCCAGCACCACGGCCGGGGCGCTCAGGCGCACTTCCGAACCGTTGGCCTCGTTCACCGCCACGGCACCGCTGACCACGCCAGCGGTACTTTCCAGCGCAGTCACCCGGTGGCCACTGAGCAGGGTCAGACGGCCACCGGCGTCGGCCGCCAGCATCAGTTCGATCATGCGCAGCGTCAAGTGACGCGAGGTGCCCCAGACCACGTGGTAGCGCGGCAGCGTGTTGCCATCGCCCTGCATGCCGCGCTCGACCCAGTTCACCGCCGGCATGAATTTCAGGCCGTTGGCAATCAGCCAGTCATACACTTCGGCGCGCGAGTTCTGCACGTAGTAGCGCGCCCATTGCAGGGGCAGCACATCGCCCTCACCCAGCTCGCCAAAGCGCATCCAGTCGCGCAACGCAATCTCTGGCGAGTCCTTGAGCTTCATGCGCCGCTGTAGCGGCGTATCGACCAGCGCCATGCCACCAAAGGCCCACAGGGCCAAGCCGCCCAGGCGCTCGCGCGTATCGCGGTCCACCAGCGTCACGCGCTGCCCTGCCTTCAGGCATTCCAGTGTTGTGACCAGGCCCGCCAGGCCGCCGCCAATCACCAGCACATCCGATTGCACCGTTGTTGCCAAGATTTGTCTCCTCGTGCATGCAGCCCGTCATGGAATGCGGACCTTGTAGCGTGCAACGATAGCGGGATATGATGCCAACACACTTGACTTTAGGGGCCAAACACTTGACTTTACAGGCCACCGTTTCCATGAGCTGGGTCGGCACGGTGCTCGGCGCCGCACAGCGCCAGGGCCTGGCGCCAGAGGCGCTGCTCGCCCACGCCGGCATCCCGCTGGACGACTTGAAGGCCGAGCGCTGGCCCATCGACCACATCACCCGCCTGTGGCGCGCCGCCGCCACGCTGACACAGGACGCCGGTTTTGGCCTGAAGGCCGGCAGCCAGGTCGGGCCGGCCAGCTTCAACGTGGTGAGCTACATCCTGCAGTCCTCACCCACGCTGCGCGAGTCCATTGCCGTGGTGCAGAAGTTCCAGCGCCTGATCAGCGATGGCGGGCGCTTCCAGATGATTGCCGGCGAACAGGCCAGCTGGATCGTGTACCACCCGCGCCAAGGCGAACTGGCGTTCAGCCCGCACCAGCTCGAAGCCGTGCTGTCGGCGGTGGTGAGCTTCAGCCGCTGGGTGACCGGCAGCAGCATGAACCCGCTGCGCGCGCAGTTCAGCCACGCTGCACTCGGGCCGCCAGGCGGCTACCAGGCTGTGTTCCAGTGCCCGGTGGATTTCGAGCAGGCTTTCAGCGGACTGTTGCTCGCCAACGCCGTGCTGGACCAGCCCCTGCCCCAGGCCGACGCGCAACTGGCCGCCGTGCACCAACAATACGCGGCCGCACGGCTGGCGGCGCTGTCCGACGAGTCCGGTGACCTGGCTACCGAACTGCGGGGCTGGTTGGCCGCCCAGTTGGGCCACGCACTGCCCGACCGCGCCCAGGCCGCGCAGGCCTTTGGCATGACCGAGCGCACTTTTGCCCGGCGCCTGCAGGAGCTGCACCTGAGCTATACCGGCCTGCTGGATGCGGCGCGCAGGGAACACGCCATTCATGCCGTGGCGCACACGCAAAGGGCCTTTTCCGATATTGCCCAGTCGCTGGGCTTTGCCGAGGCCAGCACCTTCAACCGGGCCTTCAAGCGCTGGACCGGCAGCGTGCCCGGCGCCTACCGGCGGCAGACCACCGGCAACTGAATCGCTATTATTTTAGTAGCGAACAAGTCATATTCGACGAGGGCTAGAGGCCAATTTTGCTTCAAGTCATTTCGCCAGATGGCTTGTCCCGTGGTAGCCGGGGAATCTTCTTGAAGCGGATGGCACGGTCCAGCTCGATGGCGTCTTTCTTCACCTGCCGCTCGGCGTCCATCTTCTGGCCGTGGGCCAGCCACTCGGCAAATTCGGCCGGCGTTTCCAGCGTCATGCGCCCCATGGCGGTGGCGCGGAAATCGTGAATCACGACCTCGGCCGCCTTTTGCAGGTTGATCCGCCCGCCGCTTTGCAGCGCGCCGCGCTTGCGGCCGATGGCGTCGAGCAGCTGTTCGTCGGTCAGCTCCGCCGCACCGCTCAGTTTGTAGCGCGCCTCCAGCAGTGGCGCATAGTGCTGGCGCAGATAGTCCAGCAGTTCCAGCGCCACCTCTTCCTCGTCATAGGCGTTCTTGCCAATGGCGCCGCTGGCAGCCAGGTTGTAGCCACTCTTGGCCACGATGATGCGCGGCCACAGCACGCCCGGCGTGTCGAACAGGTAGAAGGCGTCCTGCAGCACGATGCGCTGCTCGATCTTGGTCACGCCCGCCTCGTCGCCGGTCTTGGTGCTGCGCTTGCCCTTCAGGGTGTTGATCAGTGTGGATTTGCCCACGTTGGGGATGCCGCAGATCAGCACCCGCATGGGCTTGGTCATGCTCTGGCCCCGGCTGGGCGCCAACGCGAAGCAGGCGTCGATCAGCGCGCGTGCTGGCGCTGTCATGCTGGCGTCCAGCCCCAAGGCGCGGGTGTCGGGCATGGCGTTGTAGTGCGCCAGCCACTCCTGCGTGCGCGTGGGGTCGGCCAAGTCCTGCTTGTTGAGCACCTTGAGCGCGGGCTTGCCCGCCGTCAGCTTGGCCAGCATGGGGTTGGCGCTGGAGCCCGGCAGGCGGGCATCCAGCAGTTCGATGACCACATCGATTTCCTTGATGCGCTCCTCTATCGCCTTGCGCGTCAAGTGCATGTGACCGGGGAACCACTGGATTGCCATGGCTTTAGACCTTCTCCAACGCCTGTTCCAGATCGGCGATCAGGTCGTCGATGTGCTCGATGCCGATCGACAGACGCACCATGTCGGGCTTGACACCGGCCTTGGCCAATTCCTCGGCATTGAGCTGGCGGTGCGTGGTGGTGGCGGGGTGGCAGGCCAGGGACTTGGCGTCGCCAATGTTCACCAGGCGGGTGAACAGTTGCAGCGCATCCTGGAAGCGGGCGCCCGCCTCCAGGCTGTCGGCTGCCTTCAGGCCAAAGCTGATCAGGCCCGAGGCTCGGCCGCCCATGTACTTCTGCACCAGCGCGTGGTCGGCGTGGTCGGGCAGGCCGGCGTAGTTGATCCAGCCGACCTTGGGATGGGATTGGAGGTGCTTGGCAACCTTCAGCGCGTTCTCGCAGATGCGGTCCATGCGCAGGGCCAGGGTTTCGATGCCCATCAGGATCTGGAAGGCGTTCATGGGGCTCAGAGCCGCGCCCATGTTGCGCAGCGGCACCACGCGGGCCCGGCCAATGTAGGCGGCGGCACCCAGCGCCTCGGTGTAGACCACGCCGTGGTAGCTGACATCGGGCTCATTCAGGCGCTTGAAGCGCGCCTTGTGCTCAGCCCACGGGAATTTGCCCGAGTCCACAATGGCGCCGCCAATGGTCGTGCCATGGCCACCCAGGTACTTGGTCAGCGAATGCACGACGATGTCGGCACCGTGCTCGAACGGGCGGCACAGGTAGGGGCTGGACACCGTGTTGTCCACGATCAGCGGCACACCGGCGGCGTGGGCCACGGCGGCCAGGGCGCCGATGTCGGTCACATTGCCCAGCGGATTGCCGACGGATTCGCAGTACACGGCCTTGGTGCGGGCATCGATCAGTTTGGCAAACGAGGCCGGGTCCTTGGCGTCAGCAAAGCGCACCTCGATGCCCATTTGCGGGAAGGTGTGGGCAAACAGGTTGTAGGTACCACCGTACAGTGTGGAGGCGGACACGATGTTGTCGCCCGCCTCGGTGATGGTCTGGATGGCGTAGGAGATGGCCGCCATGCCGGAGGCCACGGCCAGCGCACCGATACCGCCTTCCATGGCGGCGACACGCGCTTCCAGCACGCCATTGGTGGGGTTCATGATGCGGCTGTAGATGTTGCCAGCCACCTTCAGGTCAAACAAGTCGGCACCGTGCTGCGTGTTGTCAAAGGCGTAGGCCACGGTCTGGTAGATCGGCACTGCGACGGCCTTGGTGGTGGGGTCGGGCGTATAGCCGCCATGCACGGCCAGTGTTTCCAATTTCATGAACAAATCTCCTTGGATGCGGTGAAACCGGTCGATTGTCGGCCAGTTTGCACACCACCCCGCGCTTAGGCAGGCATCTCTAGGAAAACTGCCCGATTTAAGGTGCCCGCACTAGGACTAATCCAGAGAATTCACCCCAGCGAACGAATCTTTCAACCCTTTTGCATTTTTTCAGGAGTATTTCCATGGCTAACCAAAAACTGGCAACCGTCACCAACGAACTGATCGAGTCCTACGGCAACACTGCCAAGAACGTGATCAACGCCTACCGCGTGGGCAATGAGCGCGCTGTTGTGTTCATGGACCAGAGCTTTGTGGCCGCCCTGGACAAGGCTGGTTCCCGCCTGAGCGCCAAGGCCCGTCACAACGCAGTGGCTGCCGAGAAGAAGATCACTGCCTACTACGCCAAGAGCGTGGAACTGACCTCTGACAACGCCAACCTGGTGGTTGACAAGGCCGTGGAACTGGCTGGCAAGAGCGTGGTTCAAGTGGCAGCCAATGCCGGCCGCTTTGAGAAGTCCACCGGCGTGACCACCCTGCGCACACTGGCTACCGCCGCTGTGCCCGCAGCCCAGGCCGTGACCAAGGTCGTGGCCAAGATCGAAGCCCAATCCGGTGTTCTGGCGACCAAGATCGCCGGCAAGCCCGCCAAGGCCAAGGTTGCAGCGAAGCGCGCTCCCGCCAAGAAGGTGGTTCGTGCCCGCAAGACTGCCTAAGCATCAAAGCCGCCAACAAGAAAAGCCCGCCAAGTGCGGGCTTTTTTTCGTCAGTCGATGGCCAGCCGCTGCGGCTTGTTGCCGAGCTTCTTCGGCAGTGTCAACGTCAGCACGCCGTTGTCGTATTTGGCCTTGGCCGTGGTTTGGTCAATGTCCATGGGCAACTGGAAGCTGCGTGATACGGCGCCAAAGTAGCGCTCGCTGCGCAGCACCTTTTCGTCCTTGGTCTGGGTGTCCTGCTGCTTGACTTCGGCACGCAGGGTGACCACGTTGCCATCCAGCGAGACGTGGATGTCTTCCTTGGCCACACCCGGCACCTCGGCGTGCACCGTGTAGGCAGCGTCACTTTCCTTCACGTCCACCTTGATCTGGGCTGGCGTTGGCAGGTTGTCGCCATGCAGGGGTTTGACGTAAAAGCCGGGGGCTACATCGCGGAAGAAATCGTCCAGAAAGTTTCCGCGGTTGATCAATGCGTTCATATACACACTCCTTCACATCAAAGGTCGGGGCGCCACCACCACAGTGCCGCCTCGTATGCATATGTAGGTGCAATGGCGCAGGCTTCAAGCGCCGATTGCGGATGGGTTGATTTGCCTCAAAGTGCCCTGGCTGGCGTCAGGTGTCGGGGTGACAGATACTCCTGCAGGTAGATGTCGAACGGCATGCTGTCCATCGCCTCGATGCGGCGCTGCTCGTCCCAGGACGCCTGCGCCAGCTGCGCAAAATGGGCACGCACATCCTCCGGCAGGGGTGCATCCAGCATGGCCTGTTTGGTGCGCACCGACTGGGCCCGTGCAAATGCCACGAACGAGCCGTTGTACTCCTCGGTCACGGCACGCAATACGCGGGCTGAGGGCAAGGTGTCGGGATGTTCCAGGCCCTGCTCCGCGGCAGCCACGGCGGCCGAGTAGTCGCTGCAGCCGTGTGCGGCGTCGAGCTGGCGGGCAATCGGCTCCAGCTGTTGCACCAGTTCCAGGCCCCAGTCGGTGAGCGTGACCTGCGCGCCATTGCGCTCCAGCTTCAGGCCCGGCTCGCGCCCGCGCTCGGCAACACGGTGCTGGTTTTGCGCCAGTGCCACGATTTCCTCGGGCGTATCGGGCGGGCTGTCGCTCTGCAGGCAGTGCAGCAGGAACACATCCAGAAAACGCATGGTCTGGGCATTGATGCCCACCACTTCAAACGGGTCCAGGTCCATCAGCCGCACTTCGACATATTCCACACCGCGCTCGCGCAGCGCGTGCAACGGCCGCTCGCCTGGGTGAATGACCCGCTTGGGACGGATAGTGCCGTAGAACTCGTTCTCGATCTGCAGCAGGCTGGTGGCCAGTTGGCGGTATTCGCCGTCCGGGCCGCGCACGCCAATGGCTTCGTAGGGCGGATAGGCCCGCGTCAGCGCATCCTGCAGGGAGGCGCCATAACCCTGCAGGTTGTTGTAGCTCACCGCCAGCGAGGCCTGGGCCTCGCTCTGGTAGCCCAGACGCCCCATGCGCAGTGAGGTGGCGTAGGGCAGGTACATGGTGTGGTCATTGAGCGCCTGCAACTGGTGCGCACGCCCAGCCACAAAGGTCGAACACACGGCGGGCGAGGCGCCAAACAGGTACAGCAACAGGAATGCATGGCGACGGAAGTTGCGGATCAGGCCAAAGTACTGCTCGCTGGAAACGTCCGGCAGCGACCAGTTGTAATGGATGCCCGAAATGGTCTGCATGCGCCGGCCGTAGCGGTAACCCAGGCCCCTGCGGTACACCGTCTTGGCACGGCCCACGTTGGAGCTGCCGTATTGGCCCAGCGGAATCGCATCGTCCGCCGGCAGGCCGCAGGGCATGCTGGAGACCCACAACATCTCCTCCCCCATCTCGCGCACCGTAACCTGCTGGATGCGCGTCAGCTCGTCCACGACGGATTGGGCATCGGCGTGCACGCCGGTGATCAGCTCCACCTGCGATTCGCTGAAATCCGTGGTGATATGGGGATGCGTCAAGGCCGAGCCGAGACCGTGGGGATGGGGGGTAAACGCCAGCGCACCACTGGGAAGTGCGCGCAGGCTTTCCTTTTCCACCCCGCGGCGGATGCCATGGAGACGAGACGATGTCAATGACCCCAGGGCCGGTGAATTTGTAAGCATGCCTATGGCCCTTCAACTTTTTGTGCGGCGCAAAGTTACCACACGCCGTGAACTATTGCCGAAATGGGGGACGTTCTGGAAATTGCAAGTGTCGTCGCGCGATGCTTGAACCATAATTCCGCATGGACACCCCGGAACTCGTCGTTTGGTCCGCCATGCTCGGTGGACTGGTTACGCTCGCCGCATTCGCGCTGGCCGACGCCGTGATCCGCCGCAGCATTGCCTCTTGGCGGGCCTTCATCTTCGTCGCATTGACCGGCACCGTCTGTCTGCTGCTCACGGGACTGACCCAAACCCTGTTCCCCGATTTTCCCTTGCTGGTCCTGCATGTGCTGCAAAACAGCCTGGGCCTGTTCAGCGGCGCCCTGGCTTTGAGCTACCTGGGATTGTGGATGGGCCCGGCACGCGATGACCGCATTGTTCGCATCAGCATCGGCTTCGGCACCATCGGTCTGGTACTGGCAGGCTGCACCATGGCCGTTCTGACTCTGCTCAGCCCACCCGACGAATGGCGCGGCCTGATGGCCATCACAGCGGGCATCAATGGCCTGGCGGTATTGCCACCGGCCATTGCTTCCCTGCGTGCTGCGGCGATGGGTGACCGACTGGCCTGGGGCATTGTTGGCGCTACCGGCTTGCTGTGCTTCATGGTGGTGGGTTTGTATGCCAAGGCCATGCACGTGGCGGGCCTTGGAATTGGGGTCTGGACGCTGACCGCCATCTCCACCGTCGCGTTTTTCATGCTGGGAACCTACCTGGGTCTGCGGCGCGACCGCGTCAACCGCCAGCTGGAGCGCCTGGCCAGTCTGGCTCAGGGCGCCGACCCGGCCACCGGGCTGCCCCAACGCTCGATGCTGCTGTCCAAGGTGGACGATGCGATCTGGCGCAGCGCCCGCCTGAACCAGGAGTGCACGGTGATCTGCCTGCACCTGCAGAACCTGTATGAGCTGGCCGAGATTGCCGGCCACCATGCCGACCAGCAGATCCTGTCGGCCATGTCTGCGCGCATCCGCCGCTCGGTGGGGTTCCGCCACGTGGTGGGGCTGTACCACCCGCGCTGCTTTGTGGTGGTGATCTCCACCTACAGCCAGACTCGGCTGGTGGAAAAGACCCTGCAACGCCTGCGCTACCTGATGACCAAGCCGCTGCAGGTGCGGGGCCTGGATGAAGCCATCCACACCTTTGTGCCACGCTTTGGTTTTGGCTCCGTCATGGTGACAGAGGGCAATGCCGACCCGGCCAGCCTGATCGACCAGGCCGAACGGCTGTCCCAGGCGACTAGCCCGGACCAGGAGTCCGGCCAGCTCAGCCTGCCCGGCGTTCCCCTGGGCTGAGCCCGATTCGGCTTCAGCCCCCGTTCAGGCCAGCTTGGCGGTGACGTGGGTCACTTCATGCGTGCCCTGGGCCGAGCCGTTGGGCGGCACCATTTCGCCGGTGCGGTCACGCACCTTGTCCAGTTGGGCGGCCAGGCGCTCGGGCGCATCGCTGTCCAGGCCGATCCAGTCGCCCTGGGTCATCGTGATATTGGCGGACTCCACATGGCCGGCACCGGCGCACAGGATGGTGCGCGTGGGCGCGTCTTCGGACACCAGCACCAGCATCGCGGGGGCCACGGCCTTGGGGCTGAGCGCGTCCAGCACGGCTTGTGGCATCAGGCCCTCAGTCATGCGCGTGGCGGCGGTGGGTGCCAGGGAGTTGACGCGGATATCGAACTTGGCACCTTCCAGCGCCAGCGTCTGCATGAAACCCACCAGCGCCAGCTTGGCTGCGCCGTAGTTGGTCTGGCCAAAGTTGCCGTACAGGCCGGTGCTGGAGGTGGTCATCAGGATGCGGCCATACTTCTGCTCCACCATGTGCGGCCACACCGCCTTGCAGCAGTGCACGGCGCCCATCAGGTGCACGTCCAGCACCAGGCGGAAATCGGCCAGGTCCATCTTGGCAAAGGTCTTGTCGCGCAGGATGCCGGCGTTGTTGACCAGAATGTCGACACGACCCCAGGTGTCAATGGCCTGCTGCACCATGGCTTGCACGGCATCAAAATCCGTGACCGAAGCACCATTGGCAATGGCCTCGCCACCGGCGGCGCGAATCTCGGCCACCACCGCCTCGGCGGCGGTCAGGGAATGACCGGAACCGTCACGCGCACCACCCAGGTCATTGACCACCACCTTGGCGCCGCGCTTTGCCAGCAGCAAGGCATGTTCGCGACCCAAACCGCCGCCCGCACCCGTCACAATGGCAACCCGACCCTTGAAATCCAAGCTCATACACGTCATTCCTGCAAAATTAGACTGACACACCACAGCGACGGTGAAACCACGCTGCACATCAACAGATACTGTAATTCACATGACACGCCACTTCCCTGACCCGCGTCAAGACGGAGACACCCCACCATGGAACTGAACTCCGAAGTCCCCACCGCCCCGCCCCGCGATGCCTCCACCGTGGTCATGCTGCGCGACACGCCGCGCGGGCTGGAAGTGTTTCTGGTCAAGCGCCACGGCCTGTCGGATGTGCTGGGCGGCGCCTATGTGTTCCCCGGAGGCAAGCTGGACGCCAGCGACTCGCTGCTCGACCCTTTGATGCATCTGGACCAGGATCCAGCCCAACTGCACGCCGCCCTGGCCGAACCCGAGACCGATGTGCGCACCGCCACCGGCCTGTATGTGGCGGCCCTGCGCGAGGCGTTTGAGGAATCCCGCGTGCTGTTTTCGCACGACATGGCCAGCGCCCAGGCGGCGCTGCTGCAGGACAAGGCCAAGCCCTTCAACACCCTGCTGGCCGAACTGCAGGTGCGCCTGCAAACCCGCCACGTGCTGCCCTGGAGCCGCTGGATCACGCCGCGCATGCCCTCGGTCAGCAGCAAGCGCTTTGACACGCGTTTCTTCGTGGCTGCCGTGCCGCACGAGCAGGAAGCCACGCACGACAACTTTGAAGCGACCGAGAGCGTCTGGCTGCCGCCGCGCGTGGCGCTGGAGCAATACTGGAACCGCCAGATCGAACTGGCTCCCCCGCAGATCATGAGCCTGGCCCATCTGGCCCGCCACAACAGCGTGGACAGCGTGATGGCCGCCGCCCGCGCCAGCACGCCACCGGTGATCCTGCCCGAGGCCTTTGACGAAGGCGGAACCCGCGTGCTGTGTTACCCGGGCGACCCGGCGCACTCGGTGGCACAGCGGGCTCTGCCGGGGGTCAGCCGACTGCTGTACAAGAACAAGCGCTTTGAACCGGTGGATGGGTTTGAGGCGCTGTTTGCCTGAGTACATTCCCGGCCAATGAACAACAGATAAATAGGCCTGCAGCCCTCGCAGAATATGCGGTGTTAGCTATCACTTATATAGCATGTGTTGGCGAACCGTAGTGTCAAAAGAGACGTGTTCGAGGGGTCCTCGTCGGACCCGTACCGGTACTTTGGCTTCTCCAAGGCATGCCATACTTGGATGCATGTTGTTCAATTTTCTGTCCCGCCGTCCTGCTGTCCAGGCCGGTAAGCGTACTGCCTCCATAGGCGGATTCTGGCTGTGCACCCTGCTGTTATCGATGGGCTTCGCCGCTTCGGCCGCGGCACAAACACCTGGCGAGAAATCCCAGCGCGAAATCACCGTTTCCCCTACCGCATTCGTCCAGGGTGCAACCTTGCCGACCTGGTACCAGCCCCAGTCCCGGCTACCGGAAACCCGCTCCGGGGATCCTGTGGTGATGCGCCTCGCCGATACCCATTTCCGCGTTGATGACACGCCAAGAGGCCTCTACCATCGCGCCATCCAGGTCAACGAAAGTTCGGCTCTGACTGAAATTGGACAGTACACCATTGCCTTTCAGCCCGATTACCAGCATGTCGAACTGCACAGACTGAAAGTGCACCGCGGAGGAGAAGTCATCGACAAGCTGGACAGCACTTCAATCCGCTTCTATCACGCCGAACGCAGCATTGCCCAGGGCATCTATACCGGCTCAGTCACTGCCGTGGTGATTTCACAGGACATCCGGTCGGGCGATACCCTGGAAATCATCTATTCCATTGTTGGACAGAACCCGGTTTTCGCGGGACGCTTCACCGATGCAGCCGCGTGGGAAACCACGGTGCCGGTGCTGCGACGCAGCGTAGTCCTCGACTTGCCCAGAGGGCGCAGTGTTCGCCACCGAATCATCGGCGCCACCAACCCGACGACGGCCGTAGAGTCCGACCGGGGTGATCGGCATCTGGTGCGCTACGAAGCCGAGAATCTCGCTGCCATCGACCCGGAAGCCATGATTCCACCCGATGTGCAGACACTGTCCTGGGTGCAGTTTTCCGAGTTTCGCGATTGGCGGGACCTCGGCCAATGGGCGTCCGGCCTGTTCTCTGGTGGAAATGCCACAGACTTCGCCATGCCCGATCTGGGAAAATCGACAGTCAAGGCGGATGTACTGATGCGAGCCCTGGAGTATGTCCAAAACAACGTCCGCTATCTTTCCATCTCCATCGGCGAGAATTCCCACCGACCCTATTCGCCTGCGGAGGTCCTTGCACGGCGCTATGGCGACTGCAAGGACAAGACGCAGTTACTCGTGGCGATATTGCGCCGTCTAGGCATTGACGCGCAACCAGTCCTTGTATCTGTCCAATCCCGCAAGGGTCTCGGCGACCTGCTGCCCAGCCCCGCACTGTTTGACCATGCCATTGTTCGCGCAATGGTCGATGGCAAGACATATTTCCTCGATCCGACCCTGCAACACCAGGCCAGTCGCCTGGAGTCCATCGGCATGTACCTGTCAGGCGCAGAGGCGTTCGTCGTCCAGGACGGCGTAGCGGCACTGGAGTCCATGCCTGCGCAGCGTACAGATGCGGCGCCAACCGCCCGTCGTTTCGAGAAGGTCACAGCCCACCGCATGGATCAGCCCGCTGACATGCAGGTGAAATTCATCTACCGTGCAGAAGACGCCGAAGCCGGCCGCCGTGCCGTTGGTGCCATGAGCCCGGCACAACTGCGCAAAGCCTATGAAGGACTCCTTGATCGGCGCTACCCACAGGCCCAGTTCGTCGGGGAACCGCAGATCAGCGACGACCAGGAACAGAACCAGCTAACCGTCCAGCTCCGCTACAGGATTCCCAATTTCTTCGAACGGCAGGATGGCCGCTGGAGCATGCGTTACGAAGCATCGAACCTCAGTGACAGCCTGCCCACACCGAGCAGTTCCAAACGGCGATTTCCGCTGTACGTGGGCGCCTTTCCGTGGGCGGCCAGCTACAACCTGGAAGTTACCCTGCCCGACGAATACGATGCCAACTACAAGCCAGAGCGGCGCATCTTGCAGACTGAGGCCTTCAAACTCGACGAGTTGCTCAGCTTCAAAGGCCGGCAACTCGAGATTGATGTGAATCTGGTACTCACCCGGGATCGCATCGCCGCAGCCGGAACACCACAGTACCTCGATGATCTGCGCAAGGCCAATGGCTATTTTCGCGGCAACCTGTCCATCTTTGACCGCGATGTACGCGCAGCTCCAGTTGCCGCTATTCCGCTCAAGGAATTGAGCCGTCAACGCCTCGATCTGGCCCTGCGCAATTCGGCGACTGCCATCAAGACGGCCAAGGCGAGCGGTAGCGAGACTGCCGGTGCCCGCTGCGAACATGCGCTGGCAATTGCCTACCTCGATCAGGCCGCCAGCGCGCTGGAAGACGCCAACGCAGCAGTCACCGAACAACCCGCATCGCCAGACATGGTTCGCTGCCGCGGCACGGTCCGCTTCATCATCGGCGATTTCGAGAACAGTATCCGTGATCTCAGCCGCGCGCTGGCTCTCGGCCAGGACGAGGCGGAGACCTACTTCCAGCGAGGACTTGCGCACTACTACGCGGGACACTGGCGCAAGGCCGCAGAGGACTTCGCGGCGTATGGCGTTCGAAGCAAAGATGAGAGGCCTCAGGCCCGTGCGTCCATCTGGCAGGCCTTGGCGGGACTGCAAGACGGCGCAACAATGCCGCTTCGCGACCCGCGCATCACCGTCTGGCCGGCTGCGGCACTGGATGTATTCAATAACAAAGTCAGTGCCGAGGATGTCATCGAGCAACTCAACCGCAGCGAACGAGGCATTCAGCTGGAAGAAGCCACCGCCGAGGCGTATTTCTATTTATACCGGTACTTCGCGACATCCAACCGTGCCAGGGCGCGAGCCTATCTGCGCCGCTCCCTTGATTTGGGAGCCCTATACAGCCTTGTCCAGGTGGCCGCCCGTCACGAAATGAAGCGCCTCGACGCTACTCGGCCTTCATCTGCCTACCCATGAAAGCAACCATGAACCGCATCGCCGCAATTCTGCTGACACTCTGCCTCGGCCTCACAGTTTCATTGAGCCACGCCGGAGACAACGTCGACATACAGCGCCTTCAGGCAGCACAGCGCTTCATCTCCACACTCGGAATCTCCGACCTGTTCGTCGAAGGCGCCAAGCGAGGGTTTTCGGATTCCGCCAAACAAAACCCCGCCCGTGCCAAGGAAATGGCTTGGGTGCTGGAGCAGGTCACCGCAGCCGAGGCGACCCAGCGCATGGCACCGATCTACGCTGAATTTCTGACGGCCAGCCAGACCAATGAGCTGCGGATTTTTTTCTCAACTCCGCCTGGCGACAAGTTCTGGCGGGCAATCTCCACGACAGCACTGGCCGGCAAGCCGTTTGCACTGCCTCCGCTGAGCCCGCAAGAGAACATCAAAATCCAGGCCTTCACCAACAACAGCTTGGCTTGGCGCACGCTGGGCCAATCGCAATCGACGATCCAGACAAAACTGAAAGACGCAACCAATAGCTGGATGAGAGAGCTTGCGCAACGCCACGTCGCCGAATTCAACCGACAAATGGCAGATGCCCTGACCGCCAATACCGACGCAACAACCGAGCCGGGAAGCAGCGGCGCGCCCTTGCCCGAAGTGATCGCGCTGCTACGAGACTACAACATACGCAACCGGAGAAGCCTCAACGAGTTCCAGGCCCGTGTCGGCCAAATCGATCTTGCTACCGTCCTCACGCCACCCAACCTGACGTCCCGCGAAGGCATCGCACAAGGCCGCTCCAAGGTTGATCGATATGAGACCGAATTCAATCGACGCTGGCGGGAATACAACGCGGCCTCCGATGAACTGGTGCAAGCCATGAAGAACATCTCAGAAACTCCTGAAATGCGCAACGGATTCATGGTCGGCGCAGAGAAAGGCCTGGCAAACACCTACGAGCGCTCCATGCGTTTCGAGGAAAACCAACGCACCCTCATCACCTTGATGCGCCAGTTGTTGACCCTCGCTGACGAACGCTTCGGCAAGATCAAGAACGAAGACAACCGCCTGATCTTCGACGACTCGACCGACCTCAGCACCTATGAGAGCCTGCGACAACGCCTTGAAAAGGAAGCCAAGGTCGAGACCCAACTGGCGCAGGAAGAGCAGCAGATCCAGGACGCCTCATTGCGCAAGCTCCGCGGCGAACCCGCCGCGCAAACAGGTAACGTGCAATGAAATAAGGTGGCAGGGAACGCTAAGGCAGTCATGACCGAGGACGCGCCATGATTGACACGTCCTCGGTTCATGGTGTTAGCACTGTTGGCCGGGCTTGCAACTTTGCTGTGCCGTCTGCGTGCTGGCCTTCTTGTCGATGACGACAGACTCACCCATCTTCACCGGCAACTGGTCCGGGTAGTCATAGGCGGTACCCTTGTTGTGGTCAATGATCGCGCCAATACCGCCTCCGAAGATGATGTTGCCAAACATGGAGCCTGCAGCGCGTGAAATCGCTTTCAGCAGTCCGTCCGGCATACCGTCCTTCTTGCACGTGACTTCGAGGTCTTCATTGGATTTGCGGACACTGACATTCGCCGGTGCCTTGGAATCCCAGCTACCCTTGTCATTCTTCAGCTGGCAACTGGCTTCCACCGGCTTGCCTTCATAGGTGGCTGTCAGTGACAGGGGTTGGGATTCGCTCTGCGTGATGGTGGAACAACCAACGCTGCTGACAGCGGCGGCGAGCGCCAAGATATAGATGCTGGACTTCATTCAAAACTCCCTTGATAGATAAAGCACTTTTTGTTGTAGCGATTGGAAAAGCCAATCGCTGCGGCACTATATCCGTGCGGTCATGCATTACTGACCCGATGGAGCCGAAATGTGTCGGAAGGACTCAAAGTGAAGCATCTACACGACAGCTGCCGTTCATCCCAATTGACGGCCCTTATCAACCGGCACCAGCAAGCCCCCCGCGTCTTGCGCCGCATGGCAGGCCACGCACAGCTTGTTGCCATCCGGGTCGCGAAAGTAGGCGCCGTAGTAATGTGCATGGTATTCGGGTCGCAGACCCGGCGCGCCTTCGGACGACCCTCCGTGCGCCAGCGCTGCCGCGTAGGTGGCGTCCACGTTCGCGCGGCTGTCGGCCAGAAACGCGGTCATCTGTCCATTACCCGCCACGTGCGGCTGTCCATCGAAAGGGCGGCCAATCAGAAAAAGGGGGCGAGCCTCCCCCGCACGCTGCCAGCCGGCCCATGGGCGGTCTGGCTCGCAGAACCGCTGCTCCAGTCCCAGGCAGCCCATCACCGCGCTGTAGAACCGCAGCGCACGATCAAAATCGGTAATACCTATGAAGATGTGCGAAAACATGGGGCGCTTTCAAACTCTTCTGCCACCGTGTCAGACGTCCGCATCCTAGGCATGTGCAGCCACCTCTGCCACCAGACGCTGCAGATTCTGCTCATTGGCCGGCTCCACGATGTGGCGCACTGCGGCCAACACAGCCGGGTCCTGGAAGGTCTGCGTCCAGTGGACCAAGGTTCCGGTACCGCTGGGCGCCAGTTCAATGGTCAGACGAAACAGCGGCTGGCACACGTGGTCGATCACCACCTTGCGCCCCGCGTCGATCTCCGCGAACACCGATTCATTGGGGTAGTCGGTGCCGTCCGGGCCATGCATGGTGAAGCGCCACGCACCACCGTGCTTGAACTCACACACTGAGAAGGTGTTGCGAAAGCCATCTGGCCCCCACCACTTGGCCAGGCGCTCGGGCGCCGCGATGGCGGCGAAGACGGCGGCGGGACTGGCGTCGATGTGTCTGGATGTTTGGGTGGTCGACATGCGTGCGCTCCTTACTGGAAATCAAATCAGCCGCTAGCGTAGCCCGAATTGACCAAAGCCGCCCACAACACCCATCACAACGGCAGCTTGAGCGCCAGGTAGATCACCATGGCCAGCACGACAAAGTTGCTGATGGCGAACACGGCGAAGCGGTGCACCACATGGTTGTAGGTCAGGTAGATGAGACTGTGGGCAACGCGCAGGCCCAGGTACACCCAGGCCAGGGCCAGCGACACCGGGGTCACCGTGCCGGTCAGGAACAGGACCACGCAGACCACGTAAAACAGTGGCGGCACCTCGACCAGGTTCATGAACACCCGATTCGGCAGGGCGACATCCGCCGGAACCCGCTCGGACTCTCCGTAGCGGAAATCGGAGGCAACGACCCGCCCCTTGAACGCTGCGTGGAAGCGGCGGATGGGTATCTGGACCAGCACCAGAAACGTCCAGAGGATGAGGCACAGTACGGGCCAGAAGATTGCGTGTTGTTGCATGGCTGGGTGGGAGTGGTGGATCAAGCAGGATTCTTCCCCACGGCCTTCGGGTTGATCTTGCGCCAGATCATTCGCAACAAAATAGGCCTACAGCCCTCGTGGAATAAGCTTTATTAGCTATCTAATTGATAGCGCATTTTCGTCCAACGCACCGTGCTGCGTCAGCCACTGCGTCACCAGCGCCGGATCGTGCAGGGTGCGCACGGCGTCGTAGGCGGCCTGCGCCTCGGGGTAGCGGTGGCGCATGAAATTGAGCCACTGCTTGAGGCGCCCGGCCTGCTGGCGGCGCTCCAGGCGGGCCACCACCAGCCGCCAGAAAGCCCCCATCAACGGCAGCACCTCGGACCAAGGCACCACGGGGTCGGCATGGTCGGAGCCCAGCACACCGGCGTCGTGGTTGCGGAGGGCCAGGGCCAGGCCGGGATCGGTGACGATGCCGCGGCCCAGCATCAGGTGGTCGCAGCCGGACGCCTGGCGGCAGCGCAGGGCGTCGTCCACGGTCCAGATTTCGCCATTGGCCACCACCGGGATGCGAACCCCCAGGCGGATGTCGTTGACGCGCTCCCAGTAGGCCGGCGGGCGGTAGGCGTCGGCCTTGGTGCGGGCGTGCACCACCAGTTCCTCGGCACCGCCATCGGCCAGCGCCTGGGCGCACTCCACGGCGCGCGTGTCGTCGTTGAAACCCAGGCGCATCTTGGCCGACACCGGCATGTGCGCCGGCACCGCCCGGCGCACGGCGCTGACGATGGCATGAAGCTCCTCGGGATACTGCAGCAGCATGGCGCCGCCGCCATGGCGGTTGACCACCTTAGCCGGGCAGCCAAAGTTCAGGTCAATGCCGTGCGGGCCCAACTCGGCCAGGCGCGCGGCGTTCTCGGCCATGCTCACCGGGTCCGAGCCCAGCAACTGCGCGCGCACCGGCACACCCGAAGGCGTGTAACCGCCATGGAGAAGCTCGGGCATGATGCGCAAGAACGTGCGCTCGGTCAGCAGCGTGTGCGTGACGCGGATGAACTCCGACACACAGCGGTCCACCCCGCCCACGCGGGTCAGGATGTCACGCAGAACGAAGTCGAGCAGCCCCTCCATGGGGGCGAGGTAAATGCGGGCAGGCATGCCGCATTGTCCCCTGCCCTGCGGACCCGTTGCTGGCTCAGGTTTCGGCACGCGCCGCAGCACAGGCGACGAGTAGCGCAAAAGCGGCCAGAAGCAGCCACTTGGTCAGCGAACACGAAGCGGACACCGCATAGACCATGGGCACGTCAAACCGTGGGACCTCCGTGAGCCAGCCATGCAGCAGGTTCTCCACCCCATCCAACGCGCCGGCAACCGGCAGGCACCAGCGGGCCGACGAAGACCAGAACCGTGTGAGACCCGCAAACAGGCGGGTCCGGCTGGCAAGGCTGTAGCCGAGTACCGAATAGGCGACGATCAACCCGAAGTCCATCACCAGGTGATTGCGGTAGCGGGCCAAGTCCTCCATCGACCAGAAATGGACGATTTCACCAAACGCACGTGGCGTGAATGCGAGTTGCAGGGCAAGCACGCCCGGGTTGAGCGGCGCCAGATACCAGGCGATTGCGCCAAACAGGACGAGGGCAACGATTCCAGACAACCAGGGTAGACGCATGGTGGTCACATCAATATGAACGCTGTTGGGTGGCTTCCTGCTCAACCAGACGTTTGATCTTCACTGCCTTCTCGAAGTGATCCAACTGATGGGTTTGAATCCACCATTTCGCCGCTTCCATCAGGAGTTCGGGATCGTCATTCTTGTTGCAGAAGAATGCGTAGAAGGACAAACCGACGTTTGCGCCTTTCTCGTTGATCTTGTTTTCGCAAACGGTAACTATTTTCTGTCGCAGAGCTGAACGCATGTCATTCGGGCGAGGGAGGTTGGTGGAATTCTGATTCGACTGAAGCCGACGATGCGAAGCAATTCAGCCGTCACCCCGGGGAAGGGCGTAGACGTACTCGCGACACTCCTCACCGCGGAATTCGACCGTACATTCTTCCACTTTGTGCATGCCAACCCGCTCAAGCAGGGTGATCGACGCATGGTTACGAGCGTCGGTGACCCCGACGACGCGCTCAACGGCAGTGGACGAGAAAATGAGCTGAAATGCCTCGCGGACCGCCGCCGTGGCAAGCCCACGGCGCTGGGCGTGGCGAGCCAGCGTGAAGCCGATCTCTGCGTGGCGTGAGTCTTTGGCCAGATACAAGCCGATGTCCCCGACCAGCGCCAGGTTCTGCGGCTCTGCGATAGCGATCTGCGCCCAGTGACCAGGCTGGAAGAGTGGAGCCCTGCCCATCTCGTCCAGAAACGCGCAGGCCTCGGATTCCGACATGGCGGACCAGCCCTGATAGCGACCAAGGTCGGCATCGGTACGGTAGGCCTGGAAAGCGGCCAGATCTGCGAGGTTCAGTCGTCGCAAGACAACGCGTGCGCCAAAACGTGGCAAGGGGTCGGAGGCGGTTGTCACTGACGGCTGTCGTTGAGTTGAGATGCCTTGCGCGGCTTCAGGCGCAAGGTCCGGTGGAGTAATGGGTTAGCCTGCGGTGAGATCATCGAAAAACAGGTGCCCACGGAATTTGTTCGCTTCTTCATAAATGGCGATATACAGTCGCTGTGCCTGAACTTCATCACTCAGCTTCCTGAATATTTCGATGAGCGGTTCCAATGACGAGTCCGCATAGTCCTCGCCGGTCATCTTGAAGGGCATCTTTTCGCCAATGCCCTTCTTTGCGAGATCCAAGGCTTCTGTAATGTAGAGCTTAAGTTGCTGCTCGACGAGTTGGCAACCCGACAGGGCATGTGCAACCTTCAAGTAGAAGTCGTCTTCGTCCTTAGCGTGCTAACGAAATGTACACGGCAAGACTTGATAAATATTCTGGGCGTTGCGCATTAGTCTGGTCATGAAACTCTCCCAAAAGTGGGAGGGGGGCAGTCTAGCTTACAAGCCGATGCGCTGGATAAGAATCCAGGTATAAATTCCCCATGAAACCCGGCACACTACCGTTGCAATCAGCTCGCTTGCTCGATCAGTTACGCGAGCGTACTCGCACATGCTCTGCAGCTTGAACTCGAAGAAGGAGTATCTGTACCAATCAGCCATGGATGGAGGCATCAACCGCCCTGCCAGCAAGCGGCGCATACCCAGCGCTTTGACAGAGGACGAGGTGTTGGTCCATACCCCGCGCCACCCAATTGGCACAAGCTGGCACCGACGTCCCCACGGTGCAGGAGCTTCTGGGCCACAGCTACGTTTCCACAACCATGATCGACCCCCATGTGGTCAACGCGGCGAGTGGAACGGCAAGCCCACTGGACGCGTTGGCAGCTGGCTTCTTTAGCTGTTAAAGCTACCAAATTGATAGCTGCTTACGCAATATCCACGAGGGCTATGGCCATATTTTGCACATAGCCCTTCCGCCCCTACTCAATGCCGGATCAGGTGGTCAAACGCGCTCAGCGCCGCCTTGGCACCATCGCCCGCCGCAATGACGATCTGCTTGAACGGCACCGTGGTGCAGTCCCCCGCGGCGAACACACCAGGCACATTGGTCTCGCCCTTGGCATTGACGATAATCTCGCCGAACTTGCTCAGCTCCAGTGTGCCCTTGAGCCACTCGGTGTTGGGCACCAGGCCGATCTGCACGAACACGCCTTCCAGATTCACCAGGTGTTCTTCGCTGGTGGCGCGGTCCTTGTAGCGCAGGCCGTTGACCTTGCCGCTCTCACCCGTGATCTCGGTGGTCTGGGCGTTGGTGTGCACGGTGACGTTGGCCAGGCTCTTGAGCTTTTTCACCAGCACGGCGTCGGCCTTGAGTTCGGGCATGAACTCGACCACGGTCACGTGGCGCACCACGCCGGCCAGGTCGATGGCGGCTTCCACGCCGGAGTTGCCACCGCCAATCACGGCCACGTCCTTGCCCTTGAACAGCGGGCCGTCGCAGTGCGGGCAATAGGCCACGCCCTTGTTCTTGTACTCGGCCTCGCCGGGCACGTTGACATTGCGCCAGCGGGCGCCGGTGGACAGGATCACCGTCTTGCTCTTGAGGCTGCCGCCGTTGGCCAGCTTCACCTCGATCAGGCCGCCGGGCTCGGTGGCGGGAATCAGGGCGTCGGCGCGCTGCAGGTTCATGATGTCCACGTCATAGGCGCGGGTGTGGGCTTCCAGCGCGGCGGCGAACTTGGGGCCGTCGGTCTCCAGCACCGAGATGTAGTTTTCAATCGCCAGCGTGTCGTTGACCTGGCCGCCAAAGCGCTCGGCAGCCACGCCGGTGCGGATGCCCTTGCGGGCGGCGTACACGGCAGCGGCGGCGCCCGCAGGGCCACCACCGACGATGAGCACGTCATACGGCGCTTTGGCATTGAGCTTGGCGGCATCCTTGGCGGCGGCGCCGGTGTCGATCTTGGCAATGATTTCTTCCACTTCCATGCGGCCCGAGCCAAACACCTGGCCATTGAGGAAAACCATGGGCACGGCCATGATTTCGCGCTCGGTCACTTCCTGCTGGAAGGCGCCGCCTTCGATGACGGTGGTCTTGATCTTGGGGTTGTTGATGGCCATCAGCGAAAGTGCCTGCACCACGTCCGGGCAGTTGTGGCAGGAGAGGCTCATGTAGACCTCGAAGTTGAAGTCGCCGTCCAGGCTCTTGATCTGGTCGATCACATCCTGCTCCACCTTCGGCGGGTGGCCGCCGGTCCACAGCAGGGCCAGCACCAGGGAGGTGAATTCGTGGCCCAGCGGCAGGCCGGCAAAGCGCAGGCTGGTGTCGCTGCCCACGCGCTGCAGGCTGAACGAAGGCTTGCGGGCATCATGGCCGTCCAGCGCCAAGCTGATCTTGTCGGCACGCAGGCTCTGGATGGTTTCCAGCAGCGAACGCATCTCGGTGCTGGTTTCGCTGTCGTCGAGCGAGGCCACCAGCTCGAAAGGCTGGGTCACGCGCTCCAAGTAGGCGGCGAGTTGGTCTTTGAGGGCTTGTTCGAGCATGGTGTTCTCCGTGGATGAAAGGTGGGGTGTCAGATAAATATTTCGCGATGGATGAATTGTAGGTAATAACTATTGAATTCGTTATTTGTTTTATAAAACCTATCGATAGGCAAATTCCATGCAACCCACCGCCCCACTCTAGTCCAGCCAATGAAAAAGGGGCCCAGCGGGCCCCTCTTGCTTGATCTGGCGCAAAGCCAGTGGCAAATCAGATCTTGCCAACCAGGTCCAGCGAGGGAGCCAATGTCTTGGCGCCTTCTTGCCACTTGGCGGGGCACACCTGGCCGGGGTGGGCGGCGGTGTATTGGGCCGCCTTCAGCTTGCGTACGGTTTCCTTGACGTCACGGGCGATTTCGTTGGAATGGATTTCCAGCGTCTTGATGGTCAACTCGGGGTTGATGATGAAGGTGCCGCGCAGTGCCAGGCCTTCTTCTTCAATGTGCACGCCAAAAGCGCGGGTCAGTGCGTGGGTGGGGTCGCCCACCAGTGGGAACTTGGCCTTGCCCACAGCGGGGGAGGTCTCATGCCAAACCTTGTGCGAGAAGTGCGTGTCGGTGGTGACGATGTAGACCTCGGCACCGGCCTTCTGGAACTCGGCATAGTGCTCGGCAGCGTCTTCGATTTCGGTGGGGCAATTGAAGGTGAAGGCGGCCGGCATGAAAATCAGCACGGACCATTTGCCCTTGAGGGACTGCTCGGTCAGCTCGATGAACTCACCCTTGCCGCTGCGGTTGACAAAGGCGGTGGTCTTGAAAGGCTGGACGGGGGTATTGATCAGGGACATGGTGTATTTTCCTCTTGGTTGGACAGGTTCTACAGGTGAACGGGATGAAGTTTAGCCCTTCTATGGACCATTTGAATTTGATTGATCCAATCAATCAAATTGGAAAAACCTATGACGTCACTCAGCCATGGAACACTCGCTGGTGCAAGCGCCTGAGCGACCACCACACGCCCGCAGCGACCACGGGAATGGCCACTGCCGCGGTCATTTCCGGACTCCAGGGCCAGCCCCAGTGCTGGGCGCCCTTGGCCAGGTAACTCACCAGCCCGACGATGTAGTACGTGATGGCGGCCACGGACAGCCCCTCCACCGTGGACTGCAGCTTGATCTGGATGTCCTGGCGGCTGTTCATGGTGGCCAGCAGGGCCTGGCTGCTTTGCTGCTGCTCGATCTCGACCCGGGTGCGCAGCAGGTTGCTGATGCGCGAAACCCGTTGCGACAGCGCATCCTGGCGTCGCGCCGACCAGGCGCAGGTGCTGCGCGCGGGTGAGAGGCGCCGGTCCATGAATTCCCGGATGGTCTGCATGCCGGCCAGGCGCGATTCACCAATGTCGGCAATGCGCTTGTCCAGCAGCTCAAAATACGCCGCGCTGGCGGAGAAGCGTGAGTGCGTGGCAGCGTGCTGGCTCTCCACTGCGCCGGCCAGGCGGGTCAGTCGGTCCAGCAACAGGGGTTCGTCGTCGCGCGTGGCGGAACGGATGGACTGGGCCAGGTCGGCCAACTCGCGCTCGGCAGACGCCAGCACCAGCGACGCCTCGCGCGCTGCGGGCAGACCCAGCAACGCGGCCATGCGGTAGGTCTCGATTTCCAGCAGACTCTGCACCAGACGGCCCAGGCGGCGCGGTGCCATGCCACCGGCCAGCAGCACCATGCGGGAGAAACCATCGGCATGCACCGCAAAGTCGGTATAGACCTCGGAGAAACCGTCCGCCACGGTGGAGGCGACCAGCGTGTCTTCGTACAGCACATGCTTGACCAGCGAGCCGGACACAAAGGCCTTGCTGGGCAGCACCCACAGGTGAAGGTTGGCTAGGCACAGTCCGGGCAGCGCCGCGAACCAGGTCTTGGGCACGGCATCCAGCGCGGCCTCGGGTTCACGCTCGCCAAAGTTGTCGGCATTGAGCCGGCGCATGAAGGTCCAGGTCACGAATTCGGTGTGCATTTCCCAGCGCACGCGGTACGGCCCCAGGTCCAGGCGGACGTGGGTCGAACCGGCATCGGGGGGTGCCAAGTGGTGGTCCCGCGCCAGTGTGGCCATGTGGGCCCAACTGGCTTCGCGCTGGGCGGCATCGCACACCATCACCACGTGGGAAATACTCAGGGGCACGTCCATGGCCTCGGGGGGCCGGGCGTGGACTTCGTTGTGTAGCGCAACGCGCTGGGGATGTTGGGTCTGCACGTCAATCCTCGACAAAGGCTTCTTCGCGCTTGGACTTGACCGATGGCATCAGCACCAGGATCAGCAGCAGCACGGCGCCGGCCAGCAGGCTGGCTGACAGCGGACGGGTCAGGAACACACTCCAGTCACCACGCGACAGCAGCAGCGCCCGGCGCAGATACTCCTCCATCATCGGCCCCAGGATGAAGCCCAGCAGCAGGGGCGCTGGCTCGGTGCCCAGTTTGATGAACAGGTAGCCGATCACGCCGAACATGCCCACCATCCAGATGTCAAACGTGCTGTTGTTGGTGGAGTAGACGCCAATCGCACAGAACAGCACGATGCTGGGGAACAACCAGCGATACGGTACCGACAGCAGCCTGATCCAGATGCCGATCAGCGGCAGGTTCAGGATGATCAGCATCAGGTTGCCAATCCACATGGAGGCGATCAGGCCCCAGAACAGCTCGGGGTTGCTGCTCATGACCTGCGGGCCGGGCTGGATGTTGTGGATGGTCATGGCCCCCACCATCAACGCCATCACGGCGTTGGGCGGAATGCCCAGGGTCAGCAGCGGAATGAAGGACGTCTGTGCGCCGGCGTTGTTGGCCGCCTCGGGGGCTGCCACGCCTCGGATATTGCCCTTGCCGAAGGGCACCTCGTCCGGTTGGAGTTTGGTCTTTTTCTCCAGCGTATAGGCCGCAAACGCGGCCATGACCGCTCCACCCCCGGGCAGGATGCCCAGCAGGGAGCCCAGTGCCGTGCCACGCAAGACGGCGGGCACCATGCGACGAAAGTCTTCCTTGGTGGGCATCAGGCCGGTGACGTTGGCGGTAAACACCTGGCGCTCGCTCTCGTGCTTGCCCAGGTTGCTGATGATCTCGCCATAGCCAAACACGCCCATGGCAATCACGATGAAGCCAATGCCATCGGTCAGCTCGGGCATGTCAAAGCCGAAACGCGCCACGCCGGAATTCACGTCAGTGCCGACCATGCCCAGCAGCAGCCCCAGCACGATCATGGCAATGGCCTTGAGCAGCGAGCCCGAGGCCAGCACGACCGCACCAATCAGGCCCAGGATCATCAGCGAGAAATACTCGGCGGGGCCGAATTGGAAGGCCAGCTCGGTCAGCGGAGCGGCAAAGGCCGCCAGAATCAGCGTGCCAACGCACCCGGCAAAAAACGAGCCCAAGCCCGCTGCGGCCAGCGCCGGACCAGCACGCCCATTGCGGGCCATCTGGTAGCCATCAATGACCGTGACCACGGACGATGACTCCCCCGGCAGGTTGACCAGAATGGCGGTGGTGGAGCCACCGTACTGGGCGCCGTAGTAGATGCCGGCCAGCATGATCAGCGCGGCCACGGGTGGCAGCGCATAGGTCGCCGGCAGCAGCATGGCAATGGTTGCCAGCGGGCCAATACCGGGCAGCACCCCGATCACCGTCCCGAGCAGGCACCCGATAAACGCATACATCAGGTTTTGCAGCGTGAATGCCACGCCAAAACCCAACGCCAGGTTGTTGAACAAATCCATGGGAAGTCCTACTCAGACGCCAACAAAGGCGGGCCAGACGGGAAACTGCAGCTTGAGCAGCACGATAAAGGCCAGGTAGCTCAAGATGGACAAAACGGTTCCCAGCACCAGGGTTTCCTTCAGATTGAACCGGTCACCCGCCAGGGATGCAATCAGGGTCACGGCATAAATGCCAACAATCAACCCCATGGGCGGCATGCCCAGACTGGGCAGGCCGCCAATCATGGCGCCAAACACCAGATTGGCCAGAATGATGAACACCAGGGGTTTCCAGGCAAACGCACCGATTTTTTCACCGTCAAAGGTCTCCACGACCAACGCCTTGAAGGTGATGATGCCGCCCAGCACGGCCAGCAACACTCCCAGCGCCAAAGGGAAATAGCCCGGGCCCATGCGTGCCCCGTTGCCCAGGGTATAGCTGCTGGCACCCCACGCAAAGGCCACCCCCACCCCCATGAACATGAGGCCGGAAAAGAAATCCTTTTGGCTTTTGATATTCACTACCTGACTCCTGTCTCCCGGCACCGCACCGGTCTTTTTTTGAGCGGTCCAGTGTGCCACAAAGCCGCTTTAGCGCCGGTTGGCGCGCTGCTCCTCACGCAGGCGCTCCATTTCACGGAAACGGATGCACTCCGGGGTGTCGCGGTAGCGGTCGGCCGTGCACTGCTCGGCCACGCAGGCGATGCGAAAAATGAACACGCGATCGGCACACACCTGTCCGGGCGCGGAGGGACCCACACCACGAACCGGGAGCACACCAACGGGGGCCGTGCGCTGGGGCGGAGGAGACGTGACCGCCGGGGCTTGGGCCACAACCGGTGTCGTCGGCTCGGAAGCGGCCGCCGCAACAGTCGGCCTGGGCCTGGCGGAGCGTGATGCCGCAGGTAGCGGGGGCGGCCTGGCATGCGATGCGGCAGGTACCGGCGCGGGCTGACTGCCCCCCCCGACCGGGACCGACGCAGGCGACGCTGGCCTGCTGGACTCGATCACCTCTTCAATCGGCGCCACCGCTGCCGGGGCAGCGGCCACCTCGGTCGGCGCTGGCAACTGCGCCGGGCCGCGCAGGTAGACCACGGCGGCAACCGCACAGGCCAGACCGCCCAGGCCCAGCAGCCACCATTTGCCCTGCCCCCCACGTGGCGCCGCCACGGGAACGGGCGCTGGTTTGGCAACCTCTGGCTGCTGGGTTGCATCCAGCATGGCACCCAGGGGCAGGGTTGATGCGAAGTTGCCCACGGTTGAATCGGCATCGTACCGGCTCCTGGCGACCAGCAGGTCGCGCTCGCGTTGCGCGCGCCGGGCATAAATCCCCGAGGGGAAACGGGCCAGGAAATCGTCAAAATCCTGCTGGTTGCGCGAGTCCTTGATAGCGCTCCATGCACCGAGTTCAGCCTCGTGGTTCACGGTGGCCACCAGGGACACATCGGCGCCGGGTCCAAAGATACCGGTGCTGGAGCCGTCACGCAGGGCCGCATCGGCGGCGGCAATCACAATCGGACTGGCCTGATTGCGGCCAACGTCGGGGGTGACCGGGGTGATCGGCGTCCCGGTCGAAGGCGGTAGCTGCTGCACGACATCACGCAGCGCCAGGGCAAAGTCGCGTGCCGTCGGGTAGCGCTCGTCCGGGTTCTTGGCCAGTGCGCGGGTCATGACCGCATCCACGCTGGCGGGCAAGTCCGGATTCAGGCTGCTGGGCTGCACCGGTTCGTGGCTGACGATCTGGTGGATGATCACAAACTGGTTGTCACCATCAAAGGGCAGTCGGCCCGTCAGCAGCTCATACAGCACCACCGCGGCGGAAAACACGTCGGAGCGGGAGTCACCCCGCTGGCCCTTGGCCTGCTCGGGCGACATGTATTTGGGCGTGCCAACTGCTCCACCGACCTGGGTCAGGTGGCTCTCGTCAGGCTCCTGGATGCGGGCCACGCCAAAATCGGTCAACTTGACCCGGCCAGTCACCTCGATCAGCATGTTGGCGGGCTTGACATCGCGGTGCACCACGTTCTGCCGGTGCGCGTGATCCAGAGCCATCAGCAGGTCGTGCACCATCGCAATGGCCGAGCGCACCGAGAACCGTGCACCACACTCCAGATGGTGTTTCAGGTCCTCGCCCTGGATGTACTCCATGACCAGATAGGCCTCTTCCCCATCCTGGCCGGAGTCGAAAACGCTGACGATGTTGGGGTGGTGCAACCGGGCAGCCGAGCGCGCCTCGGTGCGAAAGCGGATTTCGTATTCAGAGGCCGCATCGGCGGACAGGCTTTGCACGCGGATGGTCTTGATGGCCACCTGCCGATCCAGGTTGGGGTCACGGGCCTCGTAGACGACACCCATCGAGCCCTTGCCCAGGACGCGGATGATGTCGTATCTGCCTAATTTTTCTATATCCACAATGATCCGTTCGGAAACCAACCAGAAAACTGCCCAACCCGGGCATGCTAGCAGACACACCCTGTATGTGTCTGAGCGTTTGCTTAAGCATAGGCGTTCTATTGCGTGGAGCAAGTGAACCCGATACGATGACACAGCCCTTCCAAGCTGGCCGGCACGTCCTTCGTCCCCGAGCCCCACCCTTCCATGCTTACTGTTGTCTTTGCCGATATTGTTGGTAGCACGAGCCTGTTCGAGAAGCTGGGGGATACCAACGCATCCCAGCTCATGGCCCACCTGACCGGGATTTTGAGCAAGGTGTTCGAACAGCACCGGGGCCGCGTGGTCAAACTGCTGGGTGATGGTGTGTTTGCCGTCTTTCCCGATGCAGGCAGCGCCATCACCGCCTGCGTGACGCTGCAATCACGCTTCAAGACCGAACCCGTGATTCCCGCTGTCGGGGGCCATCCCATCCAGATGCAGATAGGCGCCGAAAGTGGCGACGTGGTCGAGATCGACGGCGACTGTTTCGGCGATGCGGTCAACAGTGCCGCCCGCCTGGCCGACCTGGCCGGAGCTGACCAGATTTTGACCACCCAGAGCGTCTGGAACGAACTGTTGTCCACCCAACGCCCGCTGCTGCGCAGCCTGGGTCCCATGCTCCTGCGGGGCAAGACACAACCCACCCACGTCTACCGGGTGGAGTGGCACACCGACCGCGACATGGAGGCCACCGCGATGGGGGCATCCATGTACACACCAGCCAAACACCAGACCCTGGCGCTGACCCACAAGGGGCGTACCCAGGTCTTTGATGTCACGGCGGCCGATATCACCATTGGCCGCTCCACCGAGGCATCTCTGCCCATACTGGACCCGCGGGTGTCCCGTGTACATGCCACCGTTCGCAACCGCGGCGGGCAGATCGTGCTGAACGATGCCTCCAGCTTTGGCACCTGGGTGTACTTTGGCGACCAGTCCGAAGCGGTGGCGCTGCGCCGCACCGAATGCTATCTGGTGGGCTACGGTCAGTTGAGCCTGGGCTGCAAGATCGACGCCGACAAGCCCCCCCTGGTCGAGTTCGAGGTCCGTTAGCCCCCTTGATTGCTATAAGAACAATAGCTATCTATCCAATATTCACGAGGGCTAAGACCCATTAATACTGCCAGAAGATCCGCTGCAGCTCCTTGCTGTCGCTGGTCTTGGTCAGCGCAACAGCGGCCAGAATACGAGCCTTCTGGGGTTTGAGGTCATGCGCCACCACCCAGTCGTACTTGTCGTCGGGTTGTTCGGCGTTGCGCAGCACAAAGCCGTCCGGCACACGCGATGAACGAATGATCTGCACGCCCTGGCCGCGCATCTCCTGCAGCGCCGGGACAATGCGGTCGGCCACCGAGCCGTTGCCGGGTCCGCCATGGATCAGAGCCTTGATACCGGTCCTGGCCGTGGCGTCAAACAGGGTGCGGGGCACATTGCCGTAGCTGTAGACGATCTCCACGGCAGCCAGGCTGTCGATCTCGTCGATGTTGAACTCCGACTGCGCCGTGTGGCGCTTGACAGGCGCGCGGAACCAGTAGTTGCGCCCCTCGACCGTCATGCCCAGTGGCCCCCACTGGCTCTTGAAGGAGTCGGTCTTGATGTTGATGGTCTTGCTGACGTCGCGACCGCTCTGGATCTCGTCGTTCATTGTCACCAGCACCCCTTTGCCGGCGGCGTCCTTGCTGCCGGCCACTGTGACCGCGTTAAGCAGGTTCAGTGCACCGTCTGCCGACAGCGCGGTACCGGGGCGCATGGAACCGACCACCACGATGGGCTTGTCGGTGCGCACCACCAGGTTCAGGAAGTAGGCCGTTTCTTCCAGCGTGTCGGTGCCGTGGGTGACGACGATGCCGTCCACATCCGCCTGCTTGGCCAGCGCCGAGACGCGCTTGCCCAGCTTCAGCAGGTTGTCATTGGTGAAGCTTTCCGAGGCGATCTGGAACACCTGTTCGCCCTTGACATGGGCCACCTGGGCCAGCTCGGGCAGTCCGGCAATGAGCTTGTCCACCGGCACCTTGGCTGCGGCGTAGGTGGCGCTGTTGACGGTGGATGCACCAGCGCCGGCAATGGTGCCGCCGGTGGCCAGGATCACGACGGTGGGCTTGGCGGCCTGCGCCAGCGCACAAGTGGCCCAGGCGCTCAGCACCAGCGTGGCAGCGACATGTTTGAGTGGGTTGTGTGAAATCACGTTTGTCTCCGGAATGGTTGTGTGTTGTGCCCTCTGCACCTTGCAGCAGGGTCGCCCATCGTAAGGAGGCCATGGCGGGGTCACGCGGAATAATCGCGCACCGGGTGTGAGCAAAATTCACACCCTGCCCTCCCTCCCGTCGGGTACGCTTGCGCCATGAATTTGCGCCAACTCGAAGTCTTCCAGGCCGTCATGCAAACCGGCAACATGAGCGCGGCCGCGCGCCTGATCTGCATCACCCCGTCGGCGGTGAGCAAGACCATTGGCCACACCGAGTTGCAGTTGGGCTACAAGCTGTTCACGCGCAGCAAAGGGGTGCTGGCGCCCACGCCCGAGGCCTTGGTCCTGTTTGCCGAGTCTGCCAGCATCCACCGCCAGTTGGACCAGTTGCGCAGCATTGCCGTCAACCTGCGAGAGGTGGACCAGGGTCAGGTGCGCCTGGCGGCCATACCGTCCATCTCGCACGAATTCCTGCCCATGGTGCTGGCGCAGCATGTGGCGCGCCATCCGCATGTGCATCTGGAGGTGCGCACGCTGCACCAGGACCAGATGGCCGAGGTGCTGCTCAACCGCAGTGTGGACTTTGCGCTGGGCTACTACCCCCACCCCCATCCGCAACTGGTCAACCGCCTGCTGGTCAGCGGGCGCCTGCACCTGGCGGTCACCCGCGAGATCTGGCAGCGCGCGGTGCGGGTCAAGCGCGCCGATCCGATTTCCTTCATGTCCAACACACCACTGATACGCCTGGTCGGCGACGACCCCATGCGTGCGGTGATTGACGAACTCGGCGCGCGGTTGGGCGTCAACATGACATCGGGCATCCAGGTGCAAACCTCGCGTCTGGCGCTGGAACTGGTGCGCCTGGGGCTGGGCTGGACCGTCATCGACTTTCTGACCGCGAGCAACCTGGACCCCGCCACCATGGTGGCGGTGGAACTGGATGACCTGCCGCTGCTGCCGCTGTACGCCCACCATGCCGTGGCCTCACCACCGGGCCGCCAGGCCGAGCGCCTGCTGGCCCAGTTGCCGGGCCTGCTGGCACAGGCCATGCTGCGCAACCAGGCTCCCGTGCCCTAGGGCCGGGGCCCCGAGCGCGATCACGGTTCAGCGGCAGCCCAGCTTGCTGACGATCACCGCGCAGGGCACGTAGCGTTCCACAATCTTCTTGTAGCGGCCGTCGGCCATCAGGGCATTGAGGCTGCGGTCAAAGTCTGCCACGAACTCGGGTGTCAGCGAGGCCTGGCTCAGCGCCATCATGGACGCCTCGCCCGAAACAATGATGTCGGTCTTGGCAATGCGGTCGGACAAACCCATCTGCTGCAGCTCGACCAGGCCCGTGTTTTCATCGGCGATGATGCCGTCCAGACGATCCAGCTCGATCATCTTCCAGGCACTGCGGCGGGACGTTACCTGCGTGATGCGCGCAGCGAACGCCGGCGTCTTGACCAACGCCTCGTAGTCAGCCCCATAAGCCACTCCAATCTGGGCACCCAGGCGGAACTCGGTTGACGCGATATCGGCCAGAGTCTTGAGCCGGTATTTGGCTGCAGCCGCCTTGGCCACAAACAGCACATTCGGCGAGCGGTTCACCGGGCGGGAGAAGAAGGCGAATTTCTCCCGCTCGGGCGTGCGAAAAGCGCCTGGCAATATGTCCAGGCGCCCCAGTTCCAGCTCCCGCAGCGCGCGCGCCCACGGCAGCTCCACAAACCTGGCATCGCAGTTCAGGCCCTTCAGTGCGGCGCGCACCAGATCGGGATTGAGACCCGCCACCTCGCCATCGGCCGTCTTGAACGAGTAAGGCGCGTCGTCATACCAGCGCACGGTCTTGACGCACTGGGCCATGGCCTGCACAACAGACAGCAGCCCCAACCCCAGCAGCACAAGAGCCCGCAGCCATGCGCGTGGAAAATCGCGGGAGAAAGCATCAGGGTTGTAGGGCATGGAACAGACTCCTGTGAAACGGGTAGGCGTCAGGTCAACGGCGGCGTGGAGGTCAGCACTTCCTCGATCACCGTCAGCCCTTCCGCCACCCGCAGGGCGCCGGCCAGACGCAGGGGACGCATGCCATCCGCAATGGCCTGGCGGCGCAGCGTATCGATGCTGGGGTCGGCCGTCACCTTGGCCTTGAACGCGTCCGACACCGTCAGCAGTTCATACAAACCCGTGCGCCCCATGAAGCCGGTCATGCGGCAATCCACGCAACCCACCGGCTTGTAGGGCTTGTAGCCACCATTGATCTGCCACGGCTTGATCAACTCCGCCAGCATCTCACGCGTCGTTTCTTCGTCGCGCACCTTGCAGTTCTTGCACAGCGTGCGCACCAGACGCTGGGCCAGCACACCGAGCAGTGTCGCGTTGATCAGGTACTGCGGCACGCCCAGCTCCATCAGGCGCGTCACGGCCGAGGGCGCATCGTTGGTGTGCAGGGTGGAGAACACCAGGTGACCGGTCAGCGCTGCCTGCACCGCCATTTCGGCTGTTTCGGTGTCACGGATTTCGCCGACCATGATGATGTCCGGGTCCTGTCGCATCAGGGCGCGCAGGCCCTGCACAAAGCCGAAGTCCAGCTGCGGCTGCACCTGGGTCTGGTTGAAGGCGGGCTCGATCATTTCGATCGGGTCTTCCACCGTGCTGACGTTGACCTCTTCGGTGGCCACCCGCTTGAGGGTGGAGTACAGCGTGGTGGTCTTGCCGGAGCCGGTGGGGCCAGTCACCAGGATGATGCCGTGGGGTCGCTTGACCAGCGATTCCCAGCGTCCACCGTCATGCGCGGAAAAGCCCAGTGCGTCCAGGTCCTTGACCGTGGTATCCGGGTCAAAAATCCGCATCACCATCTTCTCGCCAAAAGCGGTTGGCAAGGTGGAGATACGCATTTCAATCTCGTCGCCACCGGGGTTACGCGTCTTGATGCGGCCATCCTGCGGGCGCCGCTTCTCAATCACGTCCATGCGGCCCAGCAGCTTGATGCGCGCCGTCATCGCGTTGAGCACGCCCATGGGCATCTGGTAGACCTGATGCAACACACCATCGATGCGGAAACGGATCACGCCCTGCTCGCGCCGCGGCTCCAGATGGATATCGCTGGCTCGTTGGTCAAAGGCGTATTGCCACAGCCAGTCCACCACCTGCACCACGCTCTGGTCATTGGCATCGAGCTGTTTGTTGGACTTGCCCAACTCCACCAATTGCTCAAAGGTCGCGCCGTTGTTCACCCCACCCTTGTTGGCCGCCTTGACCGATTTGGCCAGGGCATAAAACTCGGCCGTGTAGCGGTGGATCTCCTGCGGGCTGGCCAGCACGCGGCGCACGCTGCGCCGGGACTGGCGCTCCACTTCGGCCACCCAGTCAACAATGAACGGCTCGGACGTGGCCACGGTGATTTCGCTGGCGTTGACGACCACCGGCAGGATGCGGTGCCGTTCGGCATAGACCGCACCCATGGCATCGGCCACGCGGCTCACGTCCACCTTCAACGGGTCAATGCGCAGGTAATCCATGCCCACATGCCCCGCCAGCCACTGGGTCAGTGTCTCGATATCCAATGGTTTGTTGTCGGCCGCGCGGCGCATCGACACACTGGCCAGGCGCACCAGCGGGTGCTGCACGCTCTCGGCCTGCGCGCAGCGGGCAATGGTGCGTGCAGCCTGCTCGTCGGAGATCACGCCATCAGCCTGCAACCACTCCACCAGGCGACGCCAGTCCAGCGGACCGACATGGATCTTCTTGGCGGGCGGGGCATGGTGTGTGTGTGTGCTCATGGTCATGGTGTCACCGGTTTGAAAACGCGCACCCATTTATCGGCGGGCAGGCCCCATTGGCGCTGGATGGTGTCGGCCCGTGCCATCAGCACGGAGCGGGTCGGTCGGGTGGGCGTGCGCTGTGCCAGCACCACGGTATTGCCTTCGCGCGTGGCCTTGAAGGCCCACAGCGCATCCTTGCCAAACGCTGCCGCCATGTTGTCCACGCTGCGCTGGAAACTCGACGAGCGGCCAAACAGGTTGACGGTCATGCAGCCCTCCTCGGTCAGCACCTTGCGGCAATCGGCGTAGAACTCCGCACTGTCCAGCACCGGGCCGGCGGCTTCCTGGTCATACAGATCGACCTGCAACGCATCGACCACACCTTGCCATCGCGCTTGCTTGATCTCCTGTTCGGCGTCGGCAAGGACGACCTGCAGGCGCTTGTCGTCCTGCGGCAGCTTGAACCAGCCGCGGCAGGCGGCCACCACCTGGGGATTGAGTTCGATGGCGGTGGTCTTCATGCGCACGACCTTGTGGCAGAACTTGGTCAGGGACGCCGCCCCCAGCCCCAGTTGCAGTGCCTGGCGCTGCGGCACGGTCTCGGGGTCGACAAACAGCAGCCAGGCCATCATGCGCTGGATGTACTCATGGACCAGCACGGTGGGCGCATCCACCAACATGGAGCCCTGGATCCAGATGCTGTCCAGATGCAGGTGGCGGATGGGGCCCTCGTCGGAAAAATTGACTTCGGGGAGCGTAAGTGATTCTTTTCTTGCCATGGGGGGTATTAAATCACTTGGGCCAGCAGCGCCGCCAGGCGCGGCAGGGCCTGGCAGGCATTGCCGGTTGTGGCCCGCGCCAGCGTGTCCAGCGGCATGCCGCGCAACTGCGCCAGCACAGCCGCCATGCGCGGCAATTCACCCGGCGTGTTGCGCCCCTGTGCGGCTCCGGCCAGCCGGTCCTGCGCGGTAGCGTATATCCAGTGGGGCGGGATATCCGGCGCATCGGTTTCCAGCACCAAGGCCTCCAGCGGCAGGCTCTGGGCCAGTCGACGCAGCTGCAGCGCCCGTTCATAGGTCAGCGCACCGCCAAAACCCAGCTTGAAACCCAGCTTGAGGAATGCCTGGGCCTGTGCGTCGCTGCCATTGAAGGCGTGGGCAATGCCGGACCACGCGGGGCCGGCACGACCGAGATCCCGCAGGTGTTTGAGCAGCCGGTCGGCCGAGCGGCGCACATGCAGCACCACCGGCAAACCGAATTGGCGCGCCAGCTTCAGCTGCTCGCGGTAGAAGTACTCCTGTCGCTCGGCCAGCGGACCGGTGCGCAGTTCGGGAACGAAGTAGTCCAGCCCAATCTCGCCAACGGCCACCAGACGCGGGTCTTCGCGGTGGGCCGCCAGCCGAGCCGCCAGCAGCTGCAAGTCATCCTCAGTGGCGGACTTCACATACAGCGGGTGGATACCCAGGCAGTAGCTGTCGCCCGTCAAATGGGCCAGCTCACGCACCGTGTCGAAGTTGGATCGCTGCACCGCCGGGATCACGCAATGCACAACCCCGTTGGCACGTGCCTGTGCCCGCACTTCAGCGCGGTCGGGGACGAACTCGGCGGCATCCAGATGGCAATGGGTGTCGATCCAGGCCATGGCTCATGCTCAGCGTGCCGCGCTGCGTCCTTCAGGCATCGGCCAGCCGGCCCGACACCAGGCGCAATTGCCGGCTGCAGCGTGAGGCCAGTGCCGCGTCGTGCGTAACCAGCACAAAGGCCGTGCCGTGCGCGCGGGCCAGTTCCAGCATCAGGTCAAACACGCTGTCGGCGGTGCTGCGGTCCAGGTTGCCGGTGGGTTCATCGGCCAGCACGCAGTCCGGGCGGGTGACCAGCGCACGGGCAATGGCCACACGCTGGCGCTCGCCGCCGGACAGCTCCGACGGACGGTGGTGCAGACGGTGCTCCAGCCCCACATTTGCTAGCATTTTTGTAGCTTCCTGCGCACATTCCGCGAGGGCTAGACGCCGAATTGTCAATGGCATCGCGACGTTGTCCAGGGCGCTGAACTCCGGCAGCAGGTGGTGGAACTGGTAGACAAAACCCAGGTGCTGGTTGCGCAGGCGACCCTGCTCGGCAGCGCTGTGGCGGGCCAGGTCTTGGCCATGCAACTCCACGGTGCCGCTGCTGGGTGCATCCAATCCGCCCAGCAGGTGCAGCAGCGTGCTCTTGCCGGAACCGGAGGCGCCGACGATGGCCAGCGTCTCACCGCGGTATACGTCCAGATCGACGCCCTGCAGCACGGTCACATCCAGGCGGCCTTCGGTGAAGCGCTTGGTCAGACCGCGGGCGCTGAGCACCACCTCTGCGTCAGGAGCGGCAACGGCTGGCGCCGGTGCGCTGCCCAGACCCGCTACCAGGCGGTATTGGGCCGCTGCGATGGCGGGAGGAACTTTGGTTTCACTCATAGCGCAGTGCCTCGGCAGGATTCACACGGCTGGCACGCCAGCTGGGGTATAGGGTGGCCGCAAAGGCCATGACCAGAGCGATCACCGCCACCGGCAGGATGTCGGACTGCTGTGGGTCACTGGGCATGCGGCTGATCAGGTAAATATCCTTGGGCAGGAAGCTGGCACCCAAGAGCCGCTCCAGTGCCGGCACGATGACATCGATGTTGAAAGCCACACCCAGCCCCAGGGCCAGGCCCGCCAGTGTGCCGATTACGCCAACCATGGCACCCTGCACCACGAAGATGCCCATGATGCTGGCGGGACTGGCCCCCAGCGTGCGCAGGATGGCAATGTCGGCCCGCTTGTCGGTGACGGTCATCACCAGGGTGCTCACCAGGTTGAAGGCGGCCACGGCAACGATCAGCGTGAGGATGATGAACATCATGCGTTTTTCCACCTGCACGGCGGCAAACCAGGTGCGGTTCTGGCGCGTCCAGTCGCGGATGTAAAGATCACCCGTCAAGGTGCGGCCCAGCTCATCGGCCACCTGGCGCGCCTGGTGCAGGTCGCGCAGCTTCAGGCGCACGCCCGAGGGCCCCTCCAGTCGGAAGATCTTGGCCGCGTCGTCCACATGCGCAAATGCCATCGCCGAGTCGTATTCGAAGTGGCCGGAGTCGAAGGTGCCCACCACCGTCATCTGCTTGAGACGCGGCACCACACCGGCCGGCGTAACCTGGCCACTGGGGGCAACCAGCGTCACCCGGTCCCCGGTGCGCACGCCCATCGAACGGGCCAGCTCAGAGCCCAGCACCACGCCAAAACTGCCGGGAACAAGCTGCGCCAACACGGCGGCCTGGGCACCGGTCACCAGGTCGGTCACGCTGGGCTCCTGGGCCGGGTCTATGCCCCGGACCATCACGCCTTTCATGTCCTCGCCCCTCGCCAACAGGGCCTGGGCTGCTATAAAAGGTGCAGCACCTACGACTTCAAGGTTGGCGCGGGCCTGGCTCAGGGTCAGGTTGACGTCGGGCAGCGCCTGACCCCCGGCGGCATATACCTCCACATGGGACACCACGCCCAACATGCGGTCGCGCACTTCTTTCTGGAAGCCGTTCATGACACTGAGTACGATAATCAGTGCGGCAACGCCCAATGCAATCCCCAGCATGGACACGCCGGAGATGAAGGAAATGAACCCGTTGCGTCGGGTGGTGCGCCCGGCACGGGTGTAACGCCAGCCGATGCGCAGCTCGTATGGAAATTTCAACATGCCCGGATTGTGGCATCCATGCAGGACAATCGAACCATGCACTTGCTTATTTCCCATGCCGCCCCGCCTGGTCCCCAGTGCCAGGAAGCCATCGCCAGAGTGGCTCTGCCCCGTTTGAACGAAATCCTGAGCCTTCTCACCCCTACCCCGCCCATGTTGGGCTCGCCCGAGACGCTCACGCCACTGGCCGAGCGGGTGCGCGCAAACAACCTCGGCCTGCAAGGCGCCGACGGGCTCATTCCCTGGGCCGCCATTGACGCCCAGCACCTGGGCCTGACCAAGACCCGAGGTGACGCCGGCTGGGCCTGGATTACGCCCTGCCACCTGAATGTGCAATCCAACCATGTGGACATGGAAGACCCCAGGGATCTCGACATCAGCACCGCTGAATGCGAAGCACTGCGTGTGGCCATGCAAGCCTATTTTGCAGAGGACGGCGTGGAGCTGCACCCGCTGTCCGATGGCACCTGGCTGGCATTCGGGGCCGTATTCCGGGATCTGCCCACCGCTTCGCTCGAACGGGTGGCCGGCGTCGCCATCGACGCCTGGATGCCGCAACAGGATCAGGCCAAGCCAATCCGGCGCCTGCAGAACGAAATGCAGATGCTGCTCTACACCCACCCGGTCAACGATGCCCGCAGCGCACGTGGCGCCAGCACTATCAATGCGTTCTGGGTCAGCGGCACGGGCACACCACAGGGTGAATCCAGCCCCGCGCCCGAGCGACTGGAATGGGTGGATGCGCTGCGCCAGTCGGCCATTCGGGATGACGCGCAGGCATGGTTGGAGGCCTGGTCGTACCTGGATGCCACGGTGCTGGCCGATCTGCTGCGACGCGCCAAATCCGGCAAGCCGACTCAGATAACGCTGTGCGGCGAGCGCATGGCAGCCACGCTGGAGCTGCAAGACAAGCCCTGGTGGAGCCGTGTGCAACAGCGCTTCTCCACCTCCTCACCGCAGCAGTTACTGCAGTCGCTCTAGCGCGCCTCTAGCAGGCCTGCTGGGCAATGTCCAGCGCACGCAGGCGAAACTCGGGTTCATAGACATCGCAGACCAGGATGAATTCATCGGCCTGCGTCATGGCCTGGAGTTTTTCAAATCCGGCGCGCACCGTTTGCGGTCCGCCAATCACGGCCATGCCCAGAAAATCGCCAATGGCTGCGCGTTCCCGCTCGGTCAACGACGCCACAAAGCCCTGCTGCGGCGGCTGCAACTTCTTGCGCTCACCGGTCAGAATGCCCAGCACGCGCTGGTAGATGCTGCTGGCCAGGTATTGCGCTTCTTCATCCGTTGGTGCTGCCACCAGTGGCACGCCAATGGCCACATAGGGCTTGGCCAGCGTCGCAGAGGGCCGAAAGTTGCGCCGGTAGATGGCCAGTGCCTGCTCCAGCATCTGGGGTGCAAAGTGCGATGCAAACGCATAGGGCAGCCCCCGCTCTGCCGCCAGCTGGGCGGAGAACAGGCTGGAGCCCAGCAGCCAGATCGGCACATGGGTGCCGGCGCCGGGGTTGGCCACCAGGCGCTGCCCCGGGCGGGCATCGCCCAGCAGCTCCTGCAGCTCGGTCACTTCGCGCGGGAAATCCTGCTCGGTCTCCGTCCGGTTGCGGCGCAGTGCCCGCATGGTCAGTGGGTCGGTGCCCGGTGCGCGACCCAGCCCCAGGTCGATGCGGCCGGGGTACAGCTCGGCCAGGGTGCCGAAGGCTTCTGCCACCACCAGCGGCGCATGGTTGGGCAACATGATGCCGCCCGAGCCCACCCGGATGCGCTGCGTGCCGCCAGCGATGTGCCCCACCAATACGGCAGTGGCCGAGCTGGCGATGCTGGGCATGTTGTGGTGCTCGGCCAGCCAGTAGCGGGTGAAGCCGAGCTGTTCGGCATGCTGAGCGGTGCGCAGGGACAGGGCCAATGCCTGTGCCACGGTGCCGCCTTCGCGCACCGCCACCAGGTCCAGCATGGAGAGTTTGATGTGTGAGGTTGCAGTCATCGCACCATTGTGGAGCCAAACCCGATCCGGGCCCGCTCTGGGGACTTGCATGGGGGACAATGCCGGCCATGAACATCATTCCCCGCGACATCCCTCCCCGCAGCGTCTGGGTGCTGGAGCAGGCCGGCATTCACCCGCTGCTGGCGCGCCTGTATGCTGCGCGCGGCGTCGCCTCTACCTCCGAGCTGGACGACGCACTGGCCAAGTTGCTGCCCCCGTCCACCATGAAGGGCCTGCCCGAGGCCGCACGCCTGCTGGCCGACGCCATCGCAGACGACAAGCGCCTGTGCGTGGTGGCCGATTACGACTGTGATGGCGCCACCGCCTGCGCCGTGGCCCTGCGAGGACTCAAACTGCTGGGGGCACGCCATCTGGACTACATCGTGCCGGACCGGATTGTGGACGGCTATGGCCTGACCGCTCCGATTGCCCAGCGGGTCAAGGACTCGGGCGCCGATGTGCTGATCACCGTGGACAACGGCATTGCCAGCATGGACGGCGTGGCCCACGCGCGTGCGCTGGGGCTGCAGGTGCTGGTGACGGATCACCACTTGCCGGCGGCGGAACTTCCCAATGCAGACGTTATCGTCAACCCCAACCAACCCGGTTGCGAATTCGCCAGCAAATCGATCGCCGGCGTTGGGGTCATGTTCTACGTGCTGCTGGCGTTGCGCGGTGAGCTACGCGCGCGCGGCGTGTTTGACGCATCCACACAGCCCAAGCTGGACGTGCTGTTGCCATTGGTTGCATTGGGCACGGTGGCCGATGTGGTCAAGCTCGATGCGAACAACCGCCGCCTGGTCGCTCAAGGGCTAAAACGGGTGCGAGCCCTCGCCATGCCTTATGGTATTGCTAGCCTTTTTGTAGCATCCGGACGCTCTGCCGTTGCCGCGACCACCTTCGATTTTGGCTTTGCCCTGGGCCCACGCATCAACGCCGCCGGGCGCCTGAGCGACATGACGCTGGGCATCGAGTGCTTGTTGACCGATGACCCGGCCCGCGCCGACGAGTTGGCCAAGACCCTGGACGGCATCAACCGCGAGCGCCGTGTCATCGAAGGCGACATGCGCGAACAGGCGCTGCTGGTGGCGGAGTCGCTGTTTGAAGAAGGCGAAGCACCACCACCCGCCATCTGCGTGTTTGACCCGGACTTCCACGAGGGCGTGGTCGGCATCGTGGCCTCGCGCATCAAGGACAAGCTGCACCGCCCGGCGTTTGTGTTTGCTGCCAGCGCGGCTCCCGGCAAGGAACATGAGTTGAAGGGCTCGGGGCGCTCCATCCCCGGCTTTCACCTGCGCGACGCGTTGGACCTGGTGGCCAAGCGCCATCCCGGCGTGCTGCTGCGCTTTGGCGGCCATGCCATGGCGGCCGGCTGCACCATCCATGAGGATGGGCTGGACACCTTCGAGCAGGCGCTGATTGAAGTGGCCCAGCAGTGGCTGGACGCCGCCACCCTGACCCGCCGCCTGGAAACCGATGGCCCGCTGGAGCCCGAATACCTGCGCGTGGACCTGGTGGACACCTTGCACAAGGAGGTCTGGGGCCAGGGCTTTGCGGCGCCAACCTTCAGCGAGGAAGTGGAGGTCGTGGCCCAACGTCTGGTCGGTGAGAAGCACCTGTCGCTCAAGCTCAAGCACCGCGGCCAGCCGGTGGATGGCATCTGGTTCGGCCACACCGAGCCACTGCCAGCCAAGGTAACCCTGGCCTTTCGGCTGGATGCCGATGAGTGGAACGGCGTGCGACGGGTGCGGTTTCTGGTGGAGGGGGCTGAGGTCTGACTGCCTTGCAGGCGGCTTCCTCACTTTTCCCCCTCCCCCCAGCCCCCTCACCCCGCCGGGTGAGGGGGAGCTTGAACAGCCGATTTGGCTGCGTCTTCAAACAAAGGGGAGTGCAAAAGGGCTGGCCGGCTGGGGCAGGTGGTTTGTGATGAACTTTGGCGGTAGCCCTCGTGGAATAAGCGCGTGACGCTATCGAAAGCAGAGCATTTTGTTTCAACGCTTTTAGGCGCGTGTACGTCCCACCTTCAAAAACAAGGCCAAATAGGGCTGTTCAGGCTCCCCCTCACCCGGCGGGGTGAGGGGGCTGGGGGGAGGGGGAAAAGTGAGGAAGCCGCCTGCAAGGCAAAACGCCTATCGGGTTATCACGACCTTCTGGTACAGGCCACCAAAGTAGGTCTGCTTCTCGATCTTGGAAATCTTCACATCAGCGGGAAGCCAATCCACGATCTGGCCGTTCCACAGATCCATGGCAAACGGCTCCAGCGTGGTGAGAATGGGCACCATCAGGTAGCGGAACGGGCTGACCGCGACCGGCTTGTGGTAGTCCACAAAGATCAGCTTGCCACCCGGCTTGGTCACGCGCAGCGCCTCGGCAATGGTCTTGCGGCGCACATCGGCGGGCTGCTCGTGCAGCAGGAAGAACACCACCACGGAGTCGTGGCTGCCATCGTCAAAGTGCAGGTCGGTTGAGTCCTGCAACAGCGCATTGACATGCTGGGGATTGCTGAGCTTGGCCTGCAGGTTCTTGATCTGGATCGGCGCCACGTCGATCACGTCCACACTGCCCTGCGGCCCCAGCCGGCGCACCAGGTGCTCGGTGAAGTCACCGTAGACGCAGGCTACCTGCAACACCCGACCGTTGATGACCTCGCCCATTTCCTGCAGGGCAGCATCGCGCAACTTGGCGAAGTTGCCCCAGAGAATCAGGTTGACCAGCCACTGGCGCTCAAAAATGTGCACCGCGCGGGGATGCAGATACGCCCACCAGTAGGTGTTGTGCAAATACTCGGGAATGACTGCGGGCGTCAATGAACGCCCGGGCCCAATGGCCTGCAATGTTTCTGTTTGTGCGATGGCTGCAGTTTCTTTTGGACTCACAAATGGACCTTAATAATTCAGATACGCAGGAGGTACAGCGCCGTCAGGCCGGTTCCTGCCGCTGCCACCAAGTAGACCACGACCGCGACAACGGCGTCCTGGCGAAGGCCAAAATCATGCAGTGTCACCCGCAGGCGGTGGGCGGCATGCCACAGGAACAGCGTGATCACACCCAGCAGAAACACCTTGCCCAGCCAGTTGGCGGCAAAGGCGTGCAGATTGGCGTAGCTCAGCAGGCTGGGCGGGTGCCCCATGGCCAGCAACAGGAACAGCAGAGCCAGCACCGGCGCCAGGAATGCTGCCAGCGTGCCACCGGCGGCAAACAGGCTCCAGAAAATGGGTTTGTTCGACTTGGCCATGGCTACAGTACTCCCGCAAAGAACAGCACAACCAGCGAGGCCACGATCCACACCGCATAGTGGGCGCCCACAATGTATTTTCCGGCCAGGAACTCCTCACCGATTTGCACTGGCAGCGCCTTGGGTGTGACGTTGAACCAGCTGGTGGCGTTGTGCAGCGCAAACACCAGCACCAGGATCAGGCCCAGAATGCTCAGCGGCCCCTGCAGTGCGGCAACGAAGGAATCGTACGCCGCCTGCCCCTTGGACAGACGTTCCAGCGCACACACCATCAGCAGTGCAAAGGCGCCAATGAAGACACAGGTGACCTCACGCGACATGTAGCGCATGTAGCGCGGGTGCTTGAGCCACCAGCCGGTCTTGGAGACCGGACGAACATAAGGTTTGCGACTCATTTCGAACCTCCGGGTAACAGATGTTCCTTGAACCAGTCCAGCGTGCTGGCCACCTTGACCTGCTGCAGCGCGCCAGCCGGGTCCACCGCCTTGGGGCAGACCTCGGAGCAGGCACCGACAAAGGAGCATTCCCACACACCCTCGTTGGTGGCGATCACTTCCTGGCGCTCATCACGCCCGCCGTCGCGCGAATCCAGGTTGTAGCGGTGCGCCAGCGTGATGGCCGCCGGACCGATGAACTGGGGCTGCAGGGAGTATTCCGGGCAGGCCGCATAGCACAGCATGCAGTTAATGCACATGGAAAACTGCCGGTACTTCATGAGCTGCGCCGGAGTCTGCTTGTATTCGCCTGCGGAGATGGGTTTCTTCTCCTTCGGGATCAGGTAGGGCTTGACGCGCTTGAGCTTGTCGATGAAGTCATCGGCCACTGTCACCAGATCGCGCTCGATCGGGAAGTTGGCCAGGGGCTCAACTCGTATCACCTTGCCCACGTAGTCGCGCAGGAAGGCGTGGCAGGACAGCTTGGGCTCGCCATTGACCATCATGCCGCAACTGCCGCACACCGCCATGTGGCAGGACCAGCGGAAATTCAGGGTGGGGTCGATGCGCTCCTTGACGGCGGTGAGGGCATCCAGCACCACCCACTCCTCGTTGCACTCCACCTCGTATTGCTGGAAGTGGGGCTCACTGTCTTTCTCGGGGTCGTAGCGCAGGACCTCCAGTTGGACCAGACGCTTTTTCAATTCAGTCATTTGTGGTCTCCTGAATAGTCCCGCACGCCCGGTGGCGACTTGGTGATCACCACATCCAGGTAGTCCACGCGGGGGTTGTCCGCTCCCTGATAGTAGGCCATGCTGTGCCGCAGGTAGTCTTTGTCGTCACGCTCCACATAGTCCAGCCGCTGGTGTGCGCCGCGCGATTCCTTGCGGGCCAGCGCGCACACGGTCAGCGCCGCAGCGCAGTCGAGCATGGATCCCAGCTCCAGCACCTGGAACAGGTCGGTGTTGAACACGTTGCTCTTGTCGTGCAGCGTCACCTTCTGGTAGCGCTGACGCAACTCGGCAATCTTGGTCACCGCTTCCTGCAGGCCCTGCTCCGTGCGGTACAGCCCACAGTTCTTCTCCATGGTGTCCATCATTTCCTTGCGCAGGCCGGACATGGATTCGGTGCCATCAGTGCGCGAGAACAGCTCGCGAACCCGGGCCTGGCTCTCCTTGGCCCGCTCGGCCAGGGCTGCCTTGTTGGCCGGGCCGACCGATTTGACGTGTTCAATGGCGGACAACGCTGCGCTCTTTCCGAACACCAGCAATTCCACCAGCGAATTCGAACCCAGACGATTCGCGCCATTCAGGCTCACACAGGCGCACTCGCCTGCGGCGAACAGGCCCGGCAGCGGTGTTGCAGCCTTGGTGTTGGTCGAAATGCCGCCCATCATGTAGTGCACCACGGGGCGGATCGGCACCGCATCCTTGACGATATCCACACCCAGGTAGGCAATGGCCAGTTCGCGCACCAGAGGCAGGCGCTCGTCGATGTATTTCTCGCCGAGGTGGCGCATGTCCAGCAGCACGCATTCGCCCCATGGGGTGGTAACGGTATTGCCCTTTTGCAGCTCATGCCAGTAGGCTTGGCTCACTCGGTCCCGTGGACCCAACTCCATGGTCTTGAGCTGCGGCTTGCCCAAGGGGGTCTCGGGGCCCATACCGTAATCCTGCAGGTAACGACGCCCATTCTTGTTGAGCATGACGCCACCCTCGCCGCGACAGGCCTCGGTCAACAGGCTGCCAGTATTGGGCAGACCTGTGGGGTGGTACTGCACAAACTCCATGTCTTTGAGCGGCACACCGGCCCGGTAGGCCATGGCCATACCGTCGCCGGTCTTGATGGCGCCGTTGGTAGTGAACGGAAACATGCGTCCCGCGCCACCACCGCAGATGATCACCGACTTGGCATTGAACTGCTTGATCATGCCGCTGCGCATTTCCATGGCCGTCAGGCCCTGACAGCGCCCCTCGTCGACCAGCAGGTCCAGCGCAAAGTATTCGTCGTACCGCGTGATGGACGGGAACTGCAGCGTGGTCTGGAACAGCGTGTGCAGGATGTGAAAGCCGGACTTGTCAGCCGCGAACCAGGTCCGCTGCTTCTTCATGCCGCCAAACGGGCGCACTGCGACGGAACCATCGGCCTCGCGGTTCCAGGGGCAGCCCCAGTGCTCCAACTGCATCAGCTCCTTGGGAGCTTCGTGCACGAAATACTCCACGCAATCCTGGTCGGACAGCCAGTCCCCGCCACCCACGGTGTCGTCAAAGTGCAGCTCGAAGCTGTCATCCGACTTGACGACACCGGCGGCACCGCCTTCGGCCGCACAGGTGTGGCTGCGCATTGGGTAGACCTTGGAAATCAGGGCTATCTTGAGCGTGGGATCGGTCTCGGCCAGCGCTATCGCGGCGCGCAGACCCGCGCCGCCGGCACCAACAATCGCAACGTCTGCTTCGATGATTTCCATGTCTTCCTTTCCATCACCCGGGTGATGTCAATGTCGCAATCCCACTCCCCACAAGCCTTTACAGGCTTGTGAAGAAACCGATTCCCACCAGCGTCAACAGCGTCAATCCGCAGGCTATCAGCACAAAGGCCAGGGCCTTGGCGGCTGTCAACTTGGCGGGAGACGGAGCGTCCACCAGGCGGCTTTCCAGTTCACCGCTGTCCACCAGACGCTGGTATTCCAGCGGGTGCTCATGCTTGAACTCTTCCAGCGAGAACGTGCCGGTGAACATCACCACCTCCACCGGGAACTTGTCGGGGCGGAAGTGGTTGTTGAAGAAGTGCACGGTGAACAGGAACACCACCGCCAGGAACGCTTCTTCTCCGTGGAAGATGGCTGCCACATTGAACACCCAGCCCGGCAAGAAAGAGCCAAAGAAACTGGAGAACCACATGACCAGGCCACTGACGCCGATGATGGTGACACCCCAGAACGGTGCCCAGTAGTCAAACTTCTCCCAGTACGTCCAGCGGTCAAACTGAGGACGAGGGCCCTTGCCGAAGAACCACTTGAACATGCCCAGCATGTCGGCCGCATCCTTGAGATTGGGAATCATGGAGTTGGGGCCAAAGAACTTGAAGTTCTTCCAGTCACGCAGAATGATCCAGCCCAGGTAGAACAGGTGCCAGAAGAACACGCCCGCGAAGATCACCGCGTTGACGCGGTGGATCAAGCCGGCAATGTGGGGACCGCCCAGGGCCGACATGATGGCCGAGGCCCATGGCGCATCCGGGTAGAACAGGGGCATACCGGTCAACGTCAGGATCATCAGGCTCAGGGCGAACGTGATGTGGGCCAGACGCCAGATCGGGCTGAAGCGACGGATGTGCTTGCCAGCGTATTTGGCAACCAGATCATCGGCCTTGATGTGGGGCTGTTTGGCGCGCTCTTTGCGCTCCTTGAACTCGCGGTAGAACCACAACAGGGTATGCAGCCAGAAGAAGCCGAAGGTGCCTACCAACAACTGCACCATGATCTGGAAAGCGATCCAGATTTCCGGATAGCGTTTGAAGTCTCCGGGGTGCCCGTGCGGCTGGAAGGTGGCAAAGCCGGCCGGCGCATCGGCCAGTTCCTTTTTGCCGTTGTGGCAGCTGCGGCAGGTCTTCATGCGGTTGTCGGCATGCACCTTGGAATTGGGGTCATCCGCCTTCAGGATGTCGTGGCTGCCATGGCAGTTGTAGCACTTGGCGGTATAGGAATACCCCAGGGTGCTGATCTGACCATGGTAGGTGGCCTTGTAGGATGCAAAGTTCGCTTCGTGGCAGGTACCGCACTGTGCGGAAATCGCCAGCTTGAAGGGGTCTCCAGAGCTGTTGGCAACGGCGTGGGCGCTGTGGCAATCGGAACACACCGCCGACTTGGGGTTGTGCTTCTTGATGGTTTCCTGCCCATGGATGGAATCCGTATAGGCCTCCAGTTGATCGGTGTGGCAACTCTCCCCACAGCTTGCGGAAATTCCCAGGCGCCAGGCAGCCCGCTGCGGTGAGTTGGCGGGCGGAACGTTGAAGCTGTGCGTATCGTGGCAGTTGTCACACGAAGCATTGGGCTTGGTTTTGTCGTCCGCATTCGGGCGAGCATGGAAGGACTGCTTGTACTGCTCAATGTTCTGAGCTACCACACCCAGACGGGGATTGTCAGCCGCCTTGCCATCCTTTTTCACCTTGGCCCAGAGATCCTCGTGGCAACCTGCGCAATCCACTTTCTTCAGAGGTTGCGCGGTATTTTTCTGGTGCGCGTTGCCGTTTACGGCGTTGTCGGTGATGTCGGTGTGGCAGGCCACGCACTCCATTTTGGCGTGCACACCCTTGGCGAGCGCATCGGGGGCAATGCTGCGCAAGGCACGTGGATTGCCTTCTCCATCCGGCACTTCGAGCTTGCCCTTTTTGCCGTCATGGCAGGTCTGGCAGGTTGCGCTGTCGAGAGATGCCGGTGTTGCAGCGCTCGGGGACTTTGTCGAATCGGTTGCGGCCAGCGCTACTGGAACCAGGCATGCCGCCAGCAGCCACGCCGTCAACAGGCGCATGGGCGAGGATTGAGTTCGCATGGTCAGGATTTCCCAGAAAAAAAGCGCAATCTCATTGTTGCGCTTTAAATAGAACAAACTTCAATGAAGACAACATTGTTGACATACATCAAGTACTTTAAATGACTGGTGGGCAGGTGTTTACCCTGCCCACGCAAACCGCTAGAACTTGTAGATGTAAGACGCACCGATGAAGGTAACCGTTTGCTCCGGGCTCATCTTCACCGTGGTGTTGTCTCCGAAGACAAATGAGACACCATTGTTGGCCCAGCTCCACTCATCCAAAGTGGCACGCTGGTACACCATGCTGACACGAATGTCGGATTTCTTGTCCAGCGCATACTTGCCAAACAGATTCAGGGTATTGCTGGTGTAGCGGACATCGGGCAGGCCAATGGTGGCCTGGGCCACATTGTTGGCATTGGGTGCGACCTGCCGGATATTGGGCAGTGTTCCGGTGGTCGTTGGCGAAGCCAGCAGGCCGTAGCGTGTGGAGTCACGCAACAGGGTCAACTGGGCACCCAGCTCCAGCTTGCTGCTGGCCTGCCCGACCACGCCCAGGCCAAAACTCTCGGTGGGAGATGTCAAGTCTGCCATGTAGCCGGTGCTGTGGTTGACCATCAGGTTCTGGCTGCCCGACGATGCGTAGCCATTGACCTTCCAGTTGTCGGACACCACATAACTTGCGTCCACACTGAACAGCCGGGTGCTGGACTCGCGCCAGCCTTTGCCCAGGGCCACGGCGTTGAACGGCATGGCGTTCTTGTCCGAGCTGGTTTCTGCCACCAGTTGCAGTTCAAACTGCTCGGTGGGATTCCAGTTGGCTGCCAACTTGACCTTGCTGCGATCCACGTCTGCCATGTTCATGGGGAAGGCATTTCCTGCATTCAGCGAAAGGAACTGTCCTGCCGGGCCAGTCATGCCATAACCCAGACCAGCGGCGACGAAGGCTGCGCTGTTGCTCAGGCTGGTCCAGTCGTTGCCGACGCGTTTGCTGTTGGTGTAACCGAAGGAGCCACTCAATGTTTCGGCCAGATTGCTGCGCAGTTCCAGGCGGTACCCGTTTTCGGTGTTCTTGGAGCGCACGGCGCCAATACCTGCCAGCTCCTCTTCCGTGATAGAGATGGGGACCGGGCGGTCCACCATGTTGTAGTCAAGACCCAAGGTGCCACGGGTACCGGGAGCGAACTGGTAATTGGCCTCGACCTTGCCAACGACCTTGGTCGAGTCCACGTGGTAGTTGTACCAATAGCGGTTGACATTCGACGGCGTGGCCACCGATGGCACGGCTGGCGCGGGAGAGGCTGCACCACCCTCGATGTTGTACAACACCGACGGCGTATGGTCTTCCTTGCGTTCATAGCGTACGTTGGCCAGCAAGCCGAACTTGGGGGTAACCTTGGTCGTCAACCCCAGTTGGGCCAGACGGGTGTCGACAACACCGTTCAGGCTGGTGATTCCGGCGGGCGCGCCGGTAAATCCCGCAGCAGCAAAGTTCTCATCCTGCTTGGCGCGCGAATAGGCGTATTTGAACGTGCCATTGGTGCTGGGTGTGAAGCGGTAGGCACCCGAGACATAGAACTGGTGCGCCTCGTTGTCGGCACCCAGGGCCACCGGCATCTGCATCACGTTCTGCAAGCTGGTTCCGCCACCCGCAATCACTGAGCCGGACACTGCAGGCGCCAGCGTGATCGGGTTACCCAGCGGGTTGTTCAACTGGTTGGGAACCGTGGCGCGGATGCTGCCATTGGCATTGGTGTAGTAGGAGCCGTAGTAACCACCGGAAATCGTGAGATTCTTGTCGTGATAGTTGAGCCGGGCTTCGATCTGCTTGGTGGTCGAATCAATCGGCTCCGGCAACATCAGGAATGCCCAGGTCTGGTTGGTGGCCGTCTGGGCATTGGTGCAGACATAGGCCGCACAGGCATAGCCCGTGCCGAAGAGCCGCGCACCGGTCTTGTTCTCATTCTTGAAGCTGACTTCCAGCTGCAGCGACTTCGAAAACCACTTCTCCATCGACAGGCCCATGCCCTCACGCTTGGCACTGAGGTTGTAGTCCGTGCCGGAGCCGGGTGTGGCCAGGCGCACCACGCTCGGGGTTGCACTGCCCACGCCCTGCAGACCGGTATTGACGGTCCGCAGTTCACGGTGGGTCAGGCCAGAATAGTCAGCGCCGACTTTCCAGTCGCCCTGCTTTTCGTAGGAGATGGAGAGGTCGCGGCTGTCCAGGCCCAGGTTGCTGCCCTTCAGGTACAGCGCGGTTCCAGTGGCGTCGTTGCGGGAGTTGATGTCCACATCGAGCTGCAAGGTGGTGCTGTCCGGGCGCAATCCGTTGTACTGCCCAAAGATGGAACGGCCGGCCGCATCACCACTCGCATTGCCGACCCCAACACTGATGGAACTGGTGGGCCGGGTCAGAAGTGCAATTTCGGCATCGTCCGCGAACGCAGGCGCATAGGCTGCCATCACCGCCAGTGCCAGCAAGGTCTTGCTGAAACTGAACTGATTGTTGTGCGATTTCATGATACTCAACCTTTCTCAACGGAAGTTGAACTGGGGTGTTGGATTGACGGTGGACGGGTTGTTGGTGCCATGCACTTGCGTATGGCAGTTCATGCAACTACGGCCCTGGGTCAAATTGGTGGTGCTCTTGCCCGACTGGGTTACGCCATTCTTCAGCGCAGGTGTTTGCGCACCGAGCAACTGGGGAATGAAACCGCCGTGGGGGGTGTGGCACTGGTGGCACAGCATGGGCGCACGCACCTTCAACAGGTTCTCGGCGGTGGTGCCATGGGGGTTGTGGCAGTTGGAGCAGTCGTCGCTGACGGGTTCGTGGTTGTGCACAAACGGGCCACGTTTTTCCATGTGGCAGGTGTAGCAGGTCTCCACCACGCTATCGCGCTTCATCAGCTTGGGACCGACAGAACCGTGTGAATTGTGGCAATCCGAGCAGGCAACCTTGCCTTCCAGAACAGGGTGATGCGACGGCTTGCTGACCTGGGTGCGCTGTTCCTTGTGGCAGGTAAAGCAGACCTCAGGCTGGGTCTTCTTGTCGCGCACATTGTCGTGGGCGGTGTGGATCTTGTGGCACGAACTGCAGGCCACATCCTTGGACTGGTGGGCGCTGCCTTCCCAGTGGGAGCGCTTGGCATCGGCCTTGTGGCAGCTCATACAGGCTGCGTTCTTGGCTTCTGCAGTGGTTTTGGAATTCTTGTCAAACGAGCTATCGGGCTTGGGCGGCTTGTCCTTGCCCTTGTATTCCACGTGTGACTTGCTTTCGCCGTGGCAGTTGGTGCAGGTCGGGTTGCGACCATCTGCCTGGATGCCATGGCGGGTCTTGCCGATGGCCAGCACGGATGGGTGCAAATCCAGCATGGTGGGCTTGGCATCATCTGCCTCATCGTGGCAACCTGTGCACTTGGCATCGCCTTTCAGAAGCAAATCCTTGGCTTCCTCCGCGTGCGCGGACATGCCCCCAAGGGCCAGAACGCACCAGACCGCAGCGATCTGGGCAAAGCGTAAGAATTTCATTTCAGTGCCTCCGTATTATCAAAATGCCAAACAAAAGGTACACCCCTCACCCGAAATATCGGGTGACCCAATCCTGCTGTGGAGCGCTGCCAACGCGGATGGCGGCAACGATGGAAGAGTGGTCATGGACCCAGCGGCTTTCGCTATGCACCGTGCTGGTCAACGATTCGGCTGATGAAAACGGGTTCATTCGGAAGAATCTCAGTTCGGTGTTTACAGTTGCCGGGTCTTTTGGGACGTAAAACCATTTTGTTCCCCACAATTGACGGGGTCAATTTTTACAATTGCTTTACTCGGGCTTTACGTTGCTAAATCACCCGGTTACCTGAGCAGTTTGCTCATGATTTGCTTGCAGTGAAAATTGATTCAGTTTAAGAAAAAGTGCTCCGGCCTCACCAGAAGCGCGCACTTCCTCCCGATAGGCAAGGCGATCCATGGGTCTGTGTGGCCCAAACTGGGAGATTGACCCTTGGTTTGACATAGATCAATCAAAATCAAGGGCGCCTATCGTAGTGAAAACAAATAAAAAAAACCGCCCTTGAGGGCGGCTTTTTTTGGGCATGCGCGACTGGGTCGCTCTGCTGCATCAACCTGTCATTGCGCAAGAATCCAGTCGGCCAGATTCTTGATCTGGGCGGTGTCCTTGGTGTCAATCACCTTGTGATCTTCCTCGGTACCGTCTTCCAGTTTGACCTTAGGACCGGTCGTCATGTTCTTGATGGCCTTCTCCTGTCCGTCCGCCTTGCCCTTGTACTTGGCAGCGATCTTCTTCAGGGAAGGTCCCTTCTTGCTCTTGTCCAGGGCGTGACACTTGAAGCAGTCGTTCTTCTTGGCCAGCGCCTTTGCAGCGTCTTCATCCACCGCGGCGTGGGCAGGCACCAGTGCGGCCAAGGTGAGCGAAGCCCCGCACAAAATAGCTGTCAATGAAAGTTTTTTCATGATTCGCATTTCTCCATAGGAATAAGTAGTTGTTGGATTGATCCATATCACGGAGTCATTCTGCGCCAGCTGGCATATGCCTGCAATGGCTTTCAGTCTTTTGAAATTGACCTGGATCAAAACGAGGGCAAGCTTGGCGACATTGCAACAGCCCGGGCCGTGCCATACTGAATCCGACCACTGGCTGTGTCAGCCCACTGTAGCCTAACCGGTCCACACTCACTGAAACGCCTAAATCTAACCCAAGGAGCACCCATGTCCCGTGAAGTAGTTGTTGTTAGCGCCGTGCGCACCGCCATTGGCACCTTTGGCGGAAGCCTGAAAGACATCCCCCCCACCGAGCTGGCCGCCCAGGTCGTACGTGAATCCCTGGCGCGAGCCCAGGTAGAAGGCAAGGACGTGGGCCATGTGGTGTTCGGCCATGTGGTCAACTCCGAACCCAAGGACATGTACCTGTCCCGCGTGGCGGCCATCAACGGCGGCTGCGCTGAAGGAACACCGGCCTTCAACGTCAATCGCCTGTGTGGCTCGGGCCTGCAAGCCATTGTGTCTGCCAGCCAGAGCATTTTGCTGGGTGATACCGACGTGGCCATTGGTGGCGGCGCCGAAAACATGAGCCGCGCGCCGTTTGCGTCGCTGAACATGCGCTGGGGTGCCCGCATGGGTGACACCAAGATGATCGACATGATGATTGGCGCCCTGCACGACCCCTTCCACACCATCCACATGGGCGTGACGGCCGAGAACATTGCAGCCAAATGGGGCATCAGCCGCGAAGAGCAGGACGCCCTGGCCGTGGAGAGCCACAACCGCGCCCAGCGCGCCACCGAAGCCGGCTATTTCAAGGACCAGATCCTGCCCATCATGCTCAAGAGCAAGAAGGGCGACGTGGCCTATGCCGTAGACGAGCACTTCCGTCCCAACTGCAGCCTGGCTGACATGGCCAAGCTCAAGCCAGCCTTCCTGAAGGAAAACGGCACGGTGACTGCCGGCAACGCCTCCGGCATCAACGACGCCGCCGCCGCCGTGGTGCTGATGGAAGCCGGTGCCGCCAAGGCCCGCGGTGCCAAGCCGCTGGCCCGTCTGGTGGCTTACGCCCACGCGGGTGTGGACCCCAAGTACATGGGCATTGGCCCGGTTCCCGCCACCCAGTTGGCGCTCAAGAAGGCCGGCCTGACCGTCAACGACCTGGACGTCATTGAGGCGAATGAGGCCTTTGCCGCCCAAGCCTGCGCCGTCAGCCGCGACCTGGGCCTGGACCCGGCCAAGGTCAACCCCAATGGCTCCGGCATTTCGCTGGGTCACCCCATTGGCGCCACCGGCGCGCTGATCACCGTGAAAGCCCTGTATGAGCTGCAACGCATCCAGGGCCGCTATGCGCTGGTGACCATGTGCATTGGCGGCGGCCAGGGCATTGCCGCCATTTTTGAACGCCTGTAAATCCTTGCACAGACCAAACCGCTTTAAATTTGATAGCGCCTCACGCCCTTTTCACGAGGGCTAGAGGCGTTTTTTCCTTTAAATTGCTTTAAGTCAAGAATTCTTATCAGGGATAACCCTAAACTCGCGGCAGGTTCCAACCAAGGTTTGCCTGACGCAAAGTGGAGACCAATTTGCTGCCAGCCTACATTACCCATGCCGACTGCTCCCGCCACGAAATGGGGCCTCACCACCCGGAATGCCCGGAGCGCTTGAGCGCCATCAACGACATGCTGCTGACCAAGGGCCTGCTGGACTACATGCACCCCTACTACGCACCGCTGGCCACAACCGGACAACTGGCGCACGCCCACTCCTCCCTGTATGTGGCGGAGCTGATGGATGCCTCCCCGGTCGAGGGTTACCACCGCGTCGATCCCGATACCGAAATGAACCCCTTCACCGTGCAGGCTGCATTGCGCGCCGCGGGTGCTGTTGTCCAGGCCACGGACCTGGTGGTCAGCGGCGAAGCGCCGTCCGCATTCTGCTGTGTGCGCCCGCCCGGCCACCATGCGGAACGGGCCGCCGCCATGGGCTTTTGTTTCTTCAACAACATCGCCGTCGGAATACGCCACGCACTCACCGAACACGGCATCCAGCGCGTCGCCCTGATCGACTTTGACGTGCACCACGGCAACGGCAGCGAAGACATCTTCCGCGGCGACGAGCGCGTGCTGATGTGCTCCATCTTTGAGCAGGGCATCTACCCCTTCAGTGGCGAAAACGCCACCGGCCCCAACATGGTCAACGTCGGTATGCCGTCACGCTCCGGCAGCGAAGCGTTCCGCGAGGCCGTCACCACCCACTGGATTCCCGCACTGGACGCCTTTGCCCCCGAAATGATCTACATTTCCGCGGGCTTTGATGGCCACCGCGAAGACGACATGGGCAACCTGGGTCTGGTCGAAGCCGACTACGCCTGGGTCACCCAGCAACTGCTTGCGGTGGCCCAACGCCACTGCAAGGGACGCGTGATTTCCTGCCTGGAAGGCGGATACGTGCTAAGCCCCCTGGCGCGCAGCGTGGCCGCCCACGTCAAGGTGCTGATCGGCGCCGACTAGAGAAACTATATGGACAAACACTACCTAACCCCTCTGTTCACCCCCGAATCCGTTGCCGTATTTGTCGGTAGCGTCGATGACCCATCCACACAGACGGCGCAGGCAGTGGCCCTGCTGGAAGCCCTGCGCGCACAGCGCTTCACGGGCACCCTGCAGTTTCTGGACATCCATACCAGCGGCACGCTGGCCGACCTGGCCCAGGCCCGCGCCGACCTGGCCATCATCGCCCTCCCCCCATCCGACGTGGCCCCGGCGCTGGAACTGGCGGGCCGCATGGCCTGCCGTTCAGCCCTGGTGATATCCAGCGGCATCACGGCCGAACAGTCCACCGAACTGAAGAAGATTGCCCGCCGTGAAGGCATCCACCTGCTGGGCCCGAACTCCCTGGGCATCCAGCGGCCACAGCTGCAACTCAACGCGAGTGCCGCCGGTCCGCTGGCCAGTACCGGGTCGCTGGCGCTGGTGTCCCAGTCCGGCGCCCTGACCTCATCCATGCTGGACTGGGCCCGCAGCAACGGGGTTGGCTTCTCGTCGGTGGTGTCACTCGGCCCGCACACTTCGGTTGACATTGCGCAAGCCCTGGATTTCCTGGCCAATGACGCGCAGACCCACAGCATCGTGGTGTACATGGAAGGCATCTCCAACGCCCGCCGCTTCATGAGCGCCCTGCGCTCGGCCGCCAATGCCAAACCGGTGGTGGTTCTCAAGGCCGGCCGCAAGGCGGCTGGTAACGAGGCCGCCCAGACCCACAGCGGCGCCATTGTCGGCAGCGACGACGTGTTTGACGCCGCCTTGCGGCGCGCCGGTGCGGTGCGCGTGCGCTCCTTCGTGGCTTTGTTCTCGGCTGCCAAGTGCCTGGCCTCGCGCTACCGTCCGGTGGGCAAACGCCTGGCCATCGTCACCAACGGTGGCGGCCCCGGCGTGCTGGCAGCCGACTGGGTCAACGAGATATCACTGCAACTGGGCAAACTCTCCAGCGAGTCGATTGCTGCGCTCAAACCCCAGCTGCCACCATTGGCATCGCTGGCTGATCTGATCGACCTGTCCGAGGACGCTGGCCCGGAACACTTCAAGGCCGCCATTGCAGCCGCCGAAAAAGACCGCCAGATTGACGGCATGCTGGCCATCTACTCGCCCAAGGCCGGTGGCGACGCGGCCGCAGTTGCCACGGCCCTGGCAGAGGTCAAACGCACCATCGGCAAACCCCTGCTGTCGTGCTGGATGGGCGATGCCTCGGTGGGCGCTGCCCGCGGCATTCTCAAGGAAGCCGCCATTCCCAGCTTCCGCACCCCCGAGGCGGCCGTGGGTGCCTTTGGCAACCTGGCCTCGTTCTACCAGAACCAGCTGCTGCTGCAACAGACACCACCACCGCTGTCCACGCTGAACAAGCCCGACATCGAAGGCGCCCGCCTGGTGATTGAAAGTGTGCTGGCCGAGCGGCGCAAGGTGCTGACCGAAATGGAGTCCAAGACCCTGTTGTCGGCCTTCCACATCCCGGTCACCACCACCATGCTGGCGCGCAGCGCCAACGAGGCGATGATGATTGCCACCCAACTCGGCTTCCCGGTGGCGCTGAAGATCGACTCGCCCGACATCAGCCACAAGTCCGACGTGCAGGGCGTGGCGCTGAACATCGTCAACGCCACCGGCGTGCGCGATGCCTACAACGACATGATGCAAACCGTGGCCCGGCTACAGCCCAAGGCCCGCATCAACGGCGTGACCGTGCAGAACATGGCCAGCGCCAAGCGCGGGCGCGAAATCTACATCGGTCTGGTCACCGACGACCCGTTCGGCCCGGTGATCGCCTTCGGCGCCGGCGGCACCATGATCGAACTGATCAACGACCGCGCCATGGAGTTGCCGCCGCTGAACCAGTTCCTGGCGCGGCGTCTGATCGAGCGCTCCCGCGTGGCCGAGACCCTGGGTGAGTGGCGTGGCAATACCGCCGTCAACATGGACGCGCTGGAGCAGGTGCTGCTGCGCGTCTCGGAAATGGTGTGCGAACTGCCCCAGCTGCGCGAAATGGACATCAACCCCTTCATCGTGGACGAACACGGTGCCGTGGCCGTGGACGCACGCATCGTGATAGACCACGCCTCGCAGGCAGCCAGCGGTGGCACCAACCACTACGGCCACCTGGCCATACTGCCTTATCCGGCCCGCTTCGAGCAGGTCTGGCCATTGCCCGGTGGCGGTGAGTACTCCGTGCGCCCGATCCGTCCGGACGACGCCCAGATGCTGCAGGACCTGATGCAGCACCTTTCGCCCGAGAGCCGCTACTTCCGTTTCGTGTCCTCCATCACCGAACTGCCGCCCACCATGCTGGCACGTTTTACGCTAATCGACTACGACCGTGAAATGGCCCTGGTGGCGGTGTTCAAGGAGCGCACCGCAGGTGCCGATGGCGAGATCACCGAGACCGAACGCATCGTCGGCGTGTCCCGCTACATCACCAATCCCGACCAGTCCAGCTGCGAGTTTGCGCTGGTGGTGGCCGATGACTTCAACGGCAAGGGCCTGGGCTCGCGCCTGATGCTCAGCATCATGGACGTGGCCCGCGAACGCGGCCTGGCCGAGATCGACGGTCTGGTGCTGGCCAACAACCCGGGCATGCTCAAGCTGATGCGCAGCCTGGGCTTCTCGGTCAAGACGTTTGCGGAAGACGCCGACTTCAAAATCGTCTCGCACGCACTGTGACGACAACCCTATTCATTCATTACTTCGGAGAACTTTGTGCCTGCACTTGAATGGTCTGATGACTTTGTTCTGGGGTTGCCCCAGATGGACAGCACCCACCAGGAATTTGTGGAGCTGCTGGCGGCTGTGGAAACCGCATCGGATGGCGCGGTGCTGTCGGCCTGGCGAGACCTGGTGGCCCACACAGACGACCATTTCAGCCGCGAAGACCGCTGGATGGCAGAGACCCGCTTTGCCGCCAGCAACTGCCACTCCATGCAACACAAGGTCGTGCTGCAGATCATGCAGCAGGGCGCGGAGCAAGGCGCTGCAGGCGATCTGGCCATGGTGCGCCAAATGGCCAAGGAATTGGCTGTGTGGTTTCCCCAGCACGCCGACTCCATGGATGCCGCTCTGGCAGGGCACCTGCAGCGCGTTGGCTACGACACGGTCACCGGAGCCATCAGCGCGCCCCAGGCCTTGCCCACCGCTGAGATCCATGGCTGCGCAGGCCCCTCCTGCTCCAGCCCCGAAACCGCCACCGAAGACACTGCAGAAGCGGTCTAAGGTCGCTTGCCGCTCAGGCAACCACAATCTGGTTGCGCCCCTCGCGCTTGGCCCGGTACAGGGCCTCGTCAGCGAGCTTGACCACGGACAGAGCCGTCATGCCGGGCGTCAGCTGCGCAATGCCGCATGAGAAGGTGCAGGCAAACGAAGTGGCGTTCACCGGGTGGCGGAATTCCGAAAAATCGATGCGGATGCGGTCCAGCAACTGGCGCGCCCGCTCGGCGTCGGCCTGCGGCAAGATCACCAGGAATTCTTCACCCCCGTAACGCCCCACTGCGTCGGTCTTGCGCAGGCGCTGCTTGAGCAGCCAGGCCATGCTGCGGATCACCTGGTCGCCCATGGGGTGGCCATAGGTATCGTTGACCTTCTTGAAATGGTCGATGTCGATCATGGCCACGCACAACGGTGTGTCTTCAGCGAACGCTGCCGTCACGGCGGCATCCACCCGCTGCTTGGATGTCGTGTGGTTCAGCAGCCCGGTCAGGCTGTCCAGGAACATCGAACGGCGCAGGATGCGGTAGCGCTCAATCTTGCTGCGCACCACGGCGTTGAGGATGACCGGGTTGAAGGGCTTGGTCAGGAAGTGATCGCCCCCCAGGCGCAGCGCATCCACCTGCAGGGCAATGCTGGTGTCGGCTGACAGGTAGACCACCGGCGTGGACAAAAATTCTTCGTGCTGGCGGATGACGCGGGTGACTTCGACTCCGGTGCAACCTGGCATGTACATGTCCATCAGCACCAGATCCGGCTGGAACTTGGTCAAGGCGGTCAATACCTCCTGGGGTTTGGAGATGGCCATGGATTCGACACCAGACTCTTTGAGCGTGCGCTGGATCAGCGTGCTGGCGGTCTTGGAGTCTTCCACCACCAGCACCCGGTAGGGTGGCTCCTCTTCACTGCCACACAACTTGACGATGCGCGCCATGATGACGGACTGGGGCGTTCCCACCGGGAAGCAGAAATCACACCCCACACGCAAGGCCAGCTTGAGTGCGTCAAAGTCATGCGGCAGCTGCAATCCCATGATGCTGCTGGCCGAGAACCGGCTGCGCAAGGCCTGCACCCGCACGATGAAGGCGGTGGACTCCAGGCCCTTGGCATCGACCAGCACAATCGCCGGGTCCTGGGTGGACTTCTGGTCGTAGTGTGAGCCACACACCTCCACCCGGATATTGAAGTAGCCCGCCTGAGTGACCACCTCTTTCCAGGCATCGGGCGCCGAAGTCACCAGCCAGATTTTCTTGACCGGAAGCAAATCGGTAATGACGTCGTTGTCCTGGTGCAGGCGCCGCTCGGGATTGGAGTCGGTGTTCTCTTCGAGGAAGGCGGCAATGCGCACACTGAAATCGGCAATCTGTCCATCCAGATCGTCCATTGGCGTGTCCGGCATGGGGTCGCTGTTCCAGCGGTCAAATTGGGAGAGAACCTGCTGCTCCACGGCGCGGGCACACTGATGCAGGCCGGGCAGACCCTTGGCGTCCAGGAACTCGGTGAAGCTGGATACGGCAACTGCAAACTCCACAAACCCATCAATGCCCGGATGGGTTTTGCACGCCTGCCATTTGGAAAGAAATTCGTCGCTCTTCTTCTTCAGCTCTGCCGGCGAACAGGACATAGTTCTCCTTGTGACCGTTCTTTTTTCTTTAGTTCTTAGGGCATTTTAGTCCCGCCCTCAGCCCTTTATATCGTCCTGAAAGCGGCCTGCGCGCAGGGTAAGCACCAAGGTATCGCGGTGTCCAACCGTGCTAACCGGCTGGATCGGCGTGGACTCGTGGATCACCCGTGCATCGTCCAGCAGCAACAGTGACCACGGCTCGCTGAGCGTGAAGCGCTGGCCATTCGGGCCGTCGGCGTCAAACACCCGCGTCTCACCACCCTTGACGCCCTGGCGGTCCACCAGAAACACCGCCACCAGATCCACACCATCGCGGTGTGCGCCCTCGGGCGTGGGGCGTCCAATGCCGTCGGTGGTATCGATGCGGAACTGGTGCGCCTCCACAAACCAGGGCTGTTTCCCCTTGAGCTTGGAGCACAACGCACCCAGCGCCAGCAGCAGATGCGACCATGCCGGCTGCGCCGCCGTTTCGGGCGCCACCGGCTCAAACCAGCGCTGCATTCCACCATGCAGGGCGTTGTACTCCAGCGGCTGCCAGTGCGCGCGGTGCGCAACCGCTTGCAACTGGCCATCCTGGATGACGTAGCTGGCATGGCGGCGACGCCGGTAACGCCCACCGTCTTTCAGGTACTGGTCCGGCGGCAGTTCGTTCCAGCTCGGCACCAGGGCCATCAGGTCCGTCAGGTCTGTCTGGGTCAGTGCGGACACGGATGGCGCGGACAGCACGGCATAGCCCTGCCGCTGCAGCGTGGGTATGGCGTCATCCAGCGCCACACAGGGTGGAGTTAAGGTCGTAGTCGTCATGCCCCATAGCTTAAGGGCAGTCAGGAGTGCCTACAGCGCCTTGCGCCCCAGCAACCCGCCAATGCGGCGCACCAGCCACTTGGGCGAGCCACGCGACGCAATCATGGCCGCCTGGTTGATGACACCGGGCACGCAGATGGCATCGCCCCGCATGCAGGCGGCAAAGGCCTGGGCCGCCACGGCTTCCACGTCCCCGATCAGGAAGGCCGGCAGCTGGCTGAGCTTGTCATTGGCGCCAGCGGCCTGGGTGAGCATATTGGTCGCGGTGATGCCGGGGCACAGTGCAGTGACCGTGACGCCCGTGCCGCGCAACTCCTCGGCCAGCGCTTCGGACAGCGACAGCACATAGGCCTTGCTGGCCGCATAGCTGGCCAACGTGGGTATCGGCTGAAAGGCGGCGACCGAGGCCACATTCAGCACCCGCCCATGGCCCTGCTGCACCATGCCCGGCACGAACGCGCTGAGCATGGCCGTGAGGCCGGAGATGTTCAGATCAATGATGGCCTGATGCCGCGCGTGGTCAATGGCGGTGAAGGCGCCCTGCTCCAGCACACCGGCGCAATTGACCAGCACATCGACGTTGCAGCGTTTGCCCTGCAGGGCAGCATGCAATTGCGCTGCAGCACCGGGCTGGGACAGATCGGCCGGTTGCACGCGCGCGGTGATGCCATGCTGCACGGCCAGGGACTCGGCCAGTGCCTTCAGTTTGCCTTCGCTGCGTGCCACCAGAATGACATCGAGTTTGGCGGCGGCGCAGTTGCGGGCCAGCGCCTCGCCAATGCCAGATGAGGCACCGGTGACCAGTGCGGTCTGTCGTGTGGAAGGGGGCTTGGTGGCCATGGTGGTCTCGCTATGGGTCGATCATGCAGTGGGTCACTCGGACTTCAAGGTCATGCCAGCCACGCGCAGGCGCTGCACCAGCACATCACCCAAGCCGCTGGCCGGGGTCAACAGGCCGCCGTGCCGGCGCCCTCCAGGCAACTCATCAAGCTGCAATGCCAGTGCAAGCGCAGATTCGCACAGCATCTTGGTCGTGGCGCGGTTGCCCGGGTCGCCCTGGTCGGCGATCACGCCGCGCACGGTCTTTCCACTGGCGCTGTGACCGACCCACTGGCAGCGAAACGAGCCGCCGTCCATGCTGGCCTCGGACGGCCCCGCACCCGGCGGGGGTGCCAGTTTTTGTGCCAAGCTGCGCAGCGGAGCCAGACGCTGGGCTGCCTGCGAGGCCAGCGAACCCGCGCTCAGGCTGGTGGCCGCCAGCGCCGCAGCCGGCCCGCGCCCCAACCGCAAATACTCCTGATAGGCATAGCCATCGGCATAGCCCAGCAAGGCCGCGCTGCGTCGCACCACCCGGGTGTTGATGGGACCCATCATGAAGGGTGCCAGCCAGGCGGAGAAATCGGCATCGTGCAGCGGAGCCACCGGGTCCTTGTGGCGCGCCGCATCCGCCGGACGCGTGCCCTCGGGATTCAACAGGAAGGGATCGGCCATGGCATCCATCTGCCCGGATGCCAGCATGTTGAACAGAGAGGCCAGCGTGCCGCCATTGAAGCCACCGCGTATGCTGAACGCCGCCTTCACCTGCGTGCAGGCCTCGCCATGGCGCTCCCACATGGCTTCATTGGCCAGACGTGCACTCAGGTCAGAGGGTATGGAGTCAAAGCCGCAGAACGGGATGATGCGCGCACCCTTGCGCTCTGCCTCCGCATGGTGGCGGTCGATCAGACCCTTGACCCACGGCGTCTCGCCGGTGATGTCCACATAGTGTGTGCCATGGCGCACGCAGGCCGCCACCAGCTCACTGCCATACAGGGCAAAGGGGCCGGCGGTGCTCAGCACCACGGTGGCGCTGCGGGCCAGCGCGTCCATGGCCTTGGCATCATGTGCCTCGGCCACCAGCACGCCCACCTTGGGCGCGCCACACGCCTTGCGCACGGTCTCCAATTTGTCCGCGGAGCGCCCGGCAATCGCCCAGGACAGGCCCAGCGTCTTGACCTGCGGGTGGCGGGCGAAATAGGCCACGGTCTGGCGGCCGACGAAGCCACTGGCGCCATAGAGCACAACGTCATAGGTACGGGTTGGTTTGCTGTCAGTCATGCGCCGAGCATAGACCCAATCAATCCCCGGCGCCGGACAGGGACTGTCGCATTGGCAACGCCCGCCGCCAAAAGGCCGCGCTACGATGCGCCTCCCACGCAAGCCGCAAGCCGCTTGCCCCCTGTGATCCCCCTGCGGAGAATTTGCCATGTCCCTCGCCAACCTCGTCAACCACCAGATCCGCCTTGCCGCCCGCCCGGTGGGCATGCCCAAACCCACGGACTGGAGCCACACCACCGAACCGGTGGCCGAACCGGCTGAGGGCGGCGTCACGCTCAAGACGCTGGCCCTCTCCTTGGACCCGGCCATGCGCGGCTGGATGAACGAAGGCAAGAGCTACATCCCACCCGTGGGCATTGGCGAAGTCATGCGCGCTGGCGGTGTCGGCAAGGTGATTGCGTCCAAGAACCCCGCCTTTGCCGTGGGTGACTATGTGTACGCCAGCTTTGGCGTGCAGGAATACATCACCATTGCCGCCGACGAGATCAAGCGCAACGGCCTGGCCAAGATCGACCTGCGCGCCGGCACGCTCACGCAATGGCTCAACGTGCTGGGCATGCCCGGCATGACCGGTTACTTCGGCCTCATGGACGTGGGCATGCCCCAGGCCGGCGAGACCGTGGTGGTGTCCGGTGCCGCTGGTGCCGTGGGCCAGACCGTGGGCCAGATGGCCAAGATCAAAGGCTGCCGCGTGGTGGGCATTGCCGGCGGTGCCGCCAAGTGCGAATGGGTGGTGAATGAGCTGGGCTTTGACGCCTGCATCGACTACAAGGCCGGCCCCGGCGCGGTGCGCGCTGGCCTGAAAGAGCATTGCCCCAAGGGCGTGGACATCTACTTCGACAACGTCGGCGGCGAGATCCTCGACGACGTGCTGGCCAAGATCAACCGCAAGGCCCGCATCATCATCTGCGGCGCCATCAGCCAATACAACAACACAACGGCCATCCAGGGCCCCAAGAACTACCTGAGCCTGCTGGTGAACCGCGCCCGCATGGAAGGCATCGTGGTGTTCGACTACGCCGACCGCTACCACCTGGCCATCGCCGAGATGGCCGGCTACATCAAGGACGGCCGTATGAAGAGCAAGGAAGACGTGGTGGTGGGCCTGCAGACTTTCCCCGAGACCTTGCTCAAACTCTTCAACGGCGAGAACTTTGGCAAGCTGGTGCTGGAAGTGGCGAAGGACTGAGCTTTGCGCTCAGGCTGGTGCGCGCAATTTGCTACTGTTTTGGTAGCGCGTCATGCATATTCCACGAGGGCTGGAGGCATATTTGATTGAAAGTCATTTCCGCCAGCCCTGAATTGCCCATGGAAGGCTCCTGTTGAATTGAGCACGGATTGCTCCCTTGGCATCGGAAAAGTGGGAGAGCCCGAGGCATAGAATGCCCCCCTGTTTCAATGGGAGGGCCATGCGGTCAAGCCGGGGTTTTACGCTAATAGACTTGGTGATGGTGATTGTCATCCTGGGTGTGATGGCGGCGGTCGCTATCCCCAAGTTTGTGCAGATGGGTTCAGATGCCCGCATTGCGACCATGACTGCACTGCAGGGTTCAATCAAGACGTCCATGGAGTTGGTCAAGGTCACCGTTGCTCTGCGCGGAAGCGCCACTAGCGCCAACCCGGAGTTGAACTTTCTGAACATGCAGGGCAGCACGATCCGTCTGTGGAACGGCTACCCCGACCGCTGGTGGGACGGTATTGGCATGACGCTGCAAGGCGCGCCCGCCATTGCGGGTGGCGGCTACCTGTCCACGGCACCCATTGTGTTCAACCAGTTCACGTTTTACGGCTACAGCAATAGCACCATTCCCAACGGAGACGCGGGCTGGGTGTTGACAGCGGCTCCCACGCCGGCCACCTGTTCGCTGGCCTACAACTATGGTGGGACCGGCGAACCGTTGCTCATACTGCGCACCGCAGGTTGTTGATCCCAAGCGCCCCCGCCAGTCGGCGCTAGTCCGTCAAAGCCGCATACACCAGATTGCGGAACAGCGGCCGGTAATAGTCCCGCTGGTTGGGTGCCTGGATCATCATCAAGGCGAAGAAGTCCTTGGCCGGGTCCACGAAGAAGGTGGTGCCCGCAATGCCGCCCCAGAAATACAAACCCTTGGAACCCGCCATCGCGGCCACGCCCTCCTCCAGACGCACGGCAAAGCCCAGGCCGAAGCCGTGGCCCACTGGCAGCAGCTCACCGGAGCGACCGGCTCGGTGCACGCCGATTTGCCCCAAGTGGTCGGCCGTCATATAGCGCACCGTGGCAGTGCTGAGGATGCGCTGGCCGTCCAGCTCGCCGCCATTCAGCAGGCATTGCAGGAATCGGGCGTAGTCCGCGCTGGTAGATGCCAGACCGGCGCCACCGGCTTCCATGGCCACGGGCTTGCGTACATCGATGAGGCGCGGTGCGATGCCGCCATCCGGGTCCTTCTCGAACGGCTCGGCAATGCGGTGGTGCTTTTCCGGCGGCACACAGAAGCTGGTGTCCACCATGCCCAGCGGCCCCAGGATGTTCTCGTGCAGGAAGGTGCCCAGGCTCTGGCCGCTGACCACCTCAATGAGCGCGCCCAGCAGATCGGTGGCGCGGCTGTATTCCCAGACCGTGCCGGGCTCGAACATCAACGGGATGGCGGCCAGGGCCTGCGCGAATTCGCGGTTGGTGCGGTCGCGCGAGGCCAATTGGGCCTGGGCGTATTGGCGCTGGATGGGCTCGGTGCCCAGGATTTCGTAGGTCAGGCCGGAGGTGTGGCGCAACAGGTCCTGCACCGTGGGCGCGTGGCGCGGCCGGTGCTGCACCGAGTGGCCGCTGATGTGGGTGGTGACCTTGACGTCCTCGAACTCCGGCAGGTACTGGGCCACCGGGTCGCTGAGCAGCAGCTGGCCACGCTCCATCAGGATCATGACGGCGACCGACACAATCGGCTTGGTCATGGAGTAGATGCGGAAGATCGAGTCCAGCGCCATCGGCACGCCATTCGACGGGTCCTGCTGGCCGACGGTCTCGTGCAGCAGCACCTGGCCACGGCGGGCGATCAGCGCCACGGCACCGGGCAGTCTGGCTTTGGCGACCTCGGACTGCAGCACCTCTACCAGACGGCGGGTGCGCTGCGGGCAAAAACCCAAGTCCTTGGCCGAGCCCAGGGGGAGTTGTTTCGTCATCGTCATGAGCAGGATCCTGATTGGGAATAGCGTGCGCGGGCCAGGGCCGCACCCTGTGCCAGGGCTTCGAGTTTCTTCAGCGCCACCTCGCGGCTCATGGGTGCCAGGCCGCAGTTGGTGCAGGGGAACAGGCGCTCCTTGGGTACGTGCTGCAGGGCCATGCCGATGGTGTCGGCCACCTGCTCGGGTGTCTCGATGACATCACTGGCGACATCGATCACGCCCACCATCACGTCCTTGCCCTTGAGCAGGTCCATCATCTCGGGCGGCACGTGGGAGTGGTAGCACTCCAGACTGATCTGCTGGATGGAACTGGCGGCCAGCGCGGGGAATATCTCGGCGTACTGGCGCCACTCCTGGCCCAGCGTCTCTTTCCAGTCGGTATTGGCCTTGATGCCATAGCCGTAGCAGATGTGCACGGCGGTGGTGCACTTCAGGCCCTTGGCGGCAATCTCCAGCGCCTGCACGCCCCAGTCGGCAGCGTCTTTCATGTAGACGTTGAAGGCGGGTTCATCGAACTGGATGATGTCCACACCGTCCGCCTCCAGGGCCAGCGCTTCCTGGTTCAACAACTCGGCAAAGGCAAAAGCCATGGCCTTGCGGTCGTCGTAGTAGCGGTCGGCTACCGTGTCCACAATCGTCAGCGGACCGGGCAAGGTGAACTTGAGTTTGCGTGTGGTGTGGGCGCGGGCCAGGCGGGCCTCAAAGACGTGCACGCGCCCTTTGAGGCGCAGCGGCGCCACCACCTGGGGCACCATGGCCTTGTAGCGGTCGTTGCGGATACCCATCTCGACCTTGTGCTCGAAGTCGATGCCTTCGACCTGCTCCAGAAAGCCGTGCACAAAGTGCTGGCGGCTTTGTTCGCCATCACCCACGATGTCCAGCCCGGCGTCCTCCTGCGCCTTGATCCACAGCAGCGTGGCGTCGGCCTTGGCCTGCTGCAGCTCGGCTCCGGCCAGCTTCCACTGGGGCCAGAGCTTCTCGGTCTCCGAGAGCCAGGAGGGTTTGGGCAGACTGCCCGCGATGGCGGTTTCAAACATGCTTGTCTCCAGTTCGGTGGGTTTGGTATGCAGGCAATTTTGCGCCGCAATGCTGGCAATAGCTGGCGTCCGGGGAATGTCCCTCCGTCAGGCACTCGTGGCAGGTCCGCGTGGGGGGGGGAGCCTGGTGGCGCTGGGAGGTCATCTCCGCCGTCACGATGCCGGTGGGCACCGCCAGCGTGCCCCAGCCCATCAGCATCATGGCCGATGCGATGAGGCGCCCGAGGTCGGTCTTGGGCGTGATGTCGCCAAAGCCGACCGTGGTCATGGTGGTGATGGCCCAGTACACCGATGTGGGGATGCTGGTGAAACCGTTGGCCGGCCCCTCGACCACATACATCAGTGTGCCCACCACCAGCACAATCATCAGGACGGCCGACAGGAACACCAGAATCTTGCGCCGGCTGGCCCGCAGGGCGGCCCCCAACGACTGGAATTCCGTCATGTAGGCGGTGAGCTTGAAGACACGGAACACGCGCAGCAGGCGCAGCACGCGCACGTCAATCAGCGCATGGACTTCCGGCACAAACAGGGCCACGTAGGTCGGCAACAAGGCGGCCAGGTCAATTACCCCATAGAAACTCAGCGCATAGCGCGCGGGATGCCGCACACAAACCAGACGGGCGACGTATTCCAGCGTGAACGCGACTGTGAACAGCCACTCCAGAACAGTAAAGGTCCGTTGGTAGCCATCGCCCAGGCCCTGCACGCTGTCCAGCATGACCACCAGCACGCTGGCCAGGATGACGGCAATCAACCACTGGTCGAACAGCCGGCCAGCGCGAGTGTCGGCCTCGAAGATGATGGTGTAGAGCCGCAGCCGCCAGCCATCCAGCGGTTTACCCAGTTGATCCGGCGTGGCAATGGTCATCTACTCCCCTTTTTCAGCCTCCTGCAGGCTGCGCCACATCACTTTACCTGCTCCGCTCTTGGGCAGCGCGGTGACGAACTGCACCACGCGCGGAACTTTGTAGACGGCCATGTTCTCACGGCACCAGTCAATGATGTCCTGTTCCGTCACCAGATCGCGGTGGGTGGCGCGCAGCACGATCACCGCCTTCACCGATTCACCGCGGTAACTGTCGGGAGTGGAGATGATGCAGGCTTCGGCAATGGCCGGGTGGCGGTACATCAGCGCCTCCACCTCGGCCGGCCAGACCTTGAAGCCCGAAGCATTGATCATGCGCTTGAGCCGGTCGGTCAGGAAGAAGTAGCCGTCCTCGTCCACCATGCCGATGTCGCCAGAGCGGAAGAAACGCTTGCCGTCGAGTTCGATGAAGGCCGCTTCGGTGGCGTCGGGGCGCTTCCAGTAGCCCGCAAAGACTTCGGGGCCGTGCATGATGATTTCGCCCGACTCACCCACCGGCATTTCCTGCAGCGTGTCGGGGTCGATCACGCGCGCGTCCGTGCCCATGAAGGGTATGCCCAGGCACTGCTGCTTGGGTGCATCCGGCGGGTTGCTGTGCGAGGGTGCAGCGGTCTCGGTCAGGCCGTAGCCTTCCACATAGCGCAGGTCATATTGCTCCAGCAGGCGCTGGGCCACGGCCTGGGGCATGGCCGCGCCGCCGCCGCCAATGTAGACCAGGCTGGAGAGATCAAAACTGGCGAAGTTGGGGCTGGCCAGCAGGTCGATGACCATGGTGGGGATGTTGGTCCAGTGCGTCACCTTCCAGCGCGAGATCAGGCGCCCGGCCAGGTCGCGGTCCCAGCGCGGCATGATGATGAGCGTGGCACCGCCCCGGATGCTGGTGTGCATGACGCTGACCATGCCGGTTATGTGGAACATGGGCACGACCACCAGCACCACGTTCTCGGCCGAGCCATTGCCCCACATGCCGCTGGCCACGGCGTTGTGCATGATGCTGCTGTGAGTGTGCATGCAGCCCTTGGGCAGGCCGGTGGTGCCGCTGGTGTAGGGCAGGATGGCCAGATCCGATGGCCCAACCTGCAGCGCCGGCAATTCGCCGCTGCCGGCCAGCGCCTGGTTCCAGTCCACCACCTCGCCACCCTGCAGGGCTGGCAGGGTGTGGCGGGTCAACAGCCACTGGTTCCAGCCGGTAGGGGGCGCATCGTCACCGGCCGCGTCCACGTCAAAGCCGTCGGCGAAATGGGTCACGATCAGGTGTTGCAAACGCTGCTTGGCGTCCAGCGCATCGCTGGCGCGCGCCAGTTCCGCGGCCAGGTCCGCCGTGGTGATGGCAACCCGGGCATCGGGGTCCACGATGTAGTGCTTGAGCTCCTCGGCGCGGTTCATCGGATTGACCGGTACCACCACCGCGTTGGCCCGCAGGATCGCAAAGTGGGCAATCACCAGTTGCGGACAGTTTTGCATGCTCAGCACAACCTTGTCACCCTTTTCGACCCCCAGCCCTCGCAGAAACTTGGCTAGTTGCTCTGCTTTTTGTAGCAACTGTGCATAGGTCAGCACCGTGCCAAAGAACACCAGCGCCGCCTTGTCCGGGTAACGACGGGCATTGGTCTCCAGGTTGTCCCACAGCGAGGTGGCAGGAATGGTGATGGCGTGGGGCAGCCGCTTGGGCCAGAACTTGTAATGGGAACGCACCGGAACTCCTCGGATAAATCAGTGCGACAAGCCTAGCGCGCCGATGACCGGGACGCATCCGGGTAGCCACCCAAAGCGACCCGTTTGAGTCACGTGGGCGACGCCATGGGCATGGAAATTGCGACGCAGTCAGCCACGCCCCGGCAAGCCCCGCAGTATTGGCCCATGCACTTTTTGCATGACGTCCCCGTATAAACCCATGGGTTCAATTGGCGGCAAAGGGCTAACATCCGTGGACTGGTTCGGGGCAACCGCGTACCATGCTTTTTTTGGGTTCCGATTCGACCTTTACCGAATCTCTTTATAGGAAATGACATGAAGAAAAATCTGTTTGCAGTCGCCGCAGTCGCAGTAGCAGCCTCTCTGGTCTCGTTCGGCGCGGCCGCCCAAGGCGTGGACACCCTGGCCAAGATCAAGGCTTCCGGCAGCATCACCATGGGTGTGCGTGACTCTTCTGGCGCGCTGTCCTACACGCTGGGCGATGGCAAATACGTTGGCTACCATGTTGAAATCTGCCAACGCATCATTGCCAATGCAGAAAAGGCCGTCGGCAAGAAACTGGAAATCAAATACCTGCCCGTCACTTCGCAGAACCGCATCCCCCTGGTGCAGAACGGCACGGTGGACATTGAGTGCGGCTCCACCACCAACAACGCCACCCGCCAGAAGGACGTGTCCTTTGCGCTGACCACCTACGTGGAAGAAGTGCGCATTGCGGTCAAGGCCAACTCCGGCATCACCTCCATCGCCCAACTGAATGGCAAGAACGTGGCCACCACCACCGGCACCACCTCGGTGCAGACTCTGCGCAAGAATGAGCGCGCAGCGGGTATTGACTTCAAGGAAGTGATGGGCAAAGACCACTCTGACAGCTTCCTGCTGCTGGAATCCGGCCGTGCCGAAGCCTTCGTGATGGATGGCCAGATTCTGGCCGGCAATATCGCAACCGCCAAGAACCCCGCCGATTTCAAGATCGTCGGTGAAGTGCTGAGCGTGGAACCCATCGCCATCATGCTGCACAAGGACGACGCCGCGTTCAAGAAGCTGGCTGACGACACCATCCGCGAAATGCAGAAATCTGGCGAATTGGCCAAGGTGTACGACAAGTGGTTCGTGCAGCCGATTCCCCCGAAGAACACCCGCGTCGGCCTGCCCGCCAGCGAGACCACCAAGGCTGCATGGGCTAACCTGAACGACAAGCCCATGGAAGACTACGCCAAGAAATAAGGCGCTGCCGGTTGAATCCAGACCCGCCTCCGCTTCGGCCGGGGCGGGTTTCTTTCAACCGCAATCAGTCGTTGGAATCATGAGGACGGGTGCCGGGCACCCGCGAAGAATTTGTGGATGAAGTGAGGCTTCTATGGCGTGGGATTGGCAGGTATTTCTGAATGACGATGGCAGTGGAGGTAGAACCTACCTCCAATGGATGATGGACGCATGGGGCTGGACCTTGTCGGTAGCCGGTAGCGCCTGGGTCATCGCCATTCTGGTAGGTGCCCTGGTCGGCACACTGCGCACCCTGCCCCGCAGCCCCTGGCTGGTGCGTCTGGCCAACGTATGGGTCGAGTTCTTCCGCAACATACCCCTGCTGGTGCAGATCTTCCTCTGGTACTTTGTGGTACCCAAAATTTTCCCGGCCATGCAGAGCGTGCCCAGCTTCATCCTGGTGGTGTTCGCGCTGGGATTTTTCACCTCCGCACGGATTGCCGAACAGGTGCGCGCCGGCATCCAGTCCTTGCCGCGTGGCCAAAGCTACGCCGGCCTGGCGCTGGGCTTCACCACGGCTCAAACTTACCGCTATGTGATTCTGCCGATGGCATTTCGCATCATCTTGCCACCGCTGACCAGTGAATCCATGAACCTGTTGAAAAACTCGTCGGTCGCCTTCGCCGTGTCGATTGCAGAGCTGACCATGTTCGCCATGCAGGCCCAGGAAGAGACCTCGCGCGGCATCGAGATCTACATCGCCGTGACCGCCCTGTATGCCGTATCCGCGTTTGCGGTGAACCGCGCCATGGCCTTTGTCGAAAAGCGGGCACAGATCCCGGGCTATGTGATTGCCGGAACCGGGGGAGGACACTGACATGGGCGGACTCGACCTTACCTTCGTCAACTGGGACATCATCAGCAAGTTCGTGCTGGGTGGCTTCATGTTCAGCGTCAACCTGACCATCGTGGCCACGCTGGGTGGCATCCTGTTTGGCACCTTGCTGGCACTGATGCGCCTGTCGGGCAACAAGCCGCTGACCTTCATTGCCACCTTCTACGTCAATGGCATGCGCAGCGTGCCACTGGTCATGGTGATCCTGTGGTTCTTCCTGCTGGTGCCGCTGCTCACCGGGCGCCCGGTGGGGGCCGAGTTGTCGGCCACTATCACCTTCATCGCGTTTGAGGCGGCGTACTTCAGCGAGATCATGCGCGCCGGCATCCAGTCCATACCGCGTGGCCAGGTGTATGCCGGCCAGGCGTTGGGCATGACCTATTCGCAGAACATGCGCCTGGTGGTGCTGCCGCAGGCCTTTCGCAACATGCTGCCGGTGCTGCTGACGCAGACCATCATTCTGTTTCAGGACACGTCCCTGGTCTACGCCATCGGCGCCTATGACCTGCTCAAGGGCTTTGTCACCGCGGGCAAGATCTACGGTCGCCCCGAGGAGGCTTACATCATGGCCGCCATTCTGTACTTTGTGGTGTGCTTCAGCCTGTCGGCACTGGTCAAACGCCTGCAGCAAAAAATTGCCATCATCCGCTAACCCCCTATTGCATGCGCCCGTGGTGGTGCATTGAACCCGCGAATCAGGAAACAAAAAATGATCAAGATCGACAACATCTCCAAGTGGTATGGTCCCGTACAGGTATTGAACAACTGCTCGGTCACCATCTCCAAGGGTGACGTGGTGGTGGTGTGCGGCCCCTCGGGCTCCGGCAAATCCACACTGATCAAAACCGTCAACGGCTTGGAGCCCATCCAGCAAGGCCACATTTTTGTGGACGGCACCGACCTGCAGGCCCCCGACACCAACCTGCCCAAGTTGCGCAGCCGTGTCGGCATGGTGTTCCAGCACTTTGAGTTGTTCCCCCACCTGAGCGTGACGGAAAACCTGACCATCGCCCAGATGAAGGTGCTGGGCCGCACCCCCGACGAAGCCAAGGCGCGCGGCCTGAAGATGCTGGACCGTGTGGGCCTGATGGCGCACAAGGACAAGTTTCCCGGCCAGCTCTCCGGCGGCCAGCAGCAGCGCGTGGCCATTGCCCGCGCCCTGTCCATGGACCCCATCGTGATGCTGTTTGACGAGCCCACCTCCGCGCTGGATCCCGAAATGGTCGGCGAGGTGCTGGACGTGATGGTGACCCTGGCCAAGGAAGGCATGACCATGATGGTGGTCACGCATGAAATGGGCTTCGCCCGCAAGGTGGCAAACCGCGTGATCTTCATCGACGTGGGCGGCAAGATTCTGGAAGACTGCTCCAAGGACGAGTTCTTCAGCCACCCGGAAAACCGCCAGCCGCGCACCAAGGACTTCCTGAGCAAGATCCTGCAGCACTAGCCGCTGCCAGCCCTTCCGTTTGAGGAGCCGTCCGCCATGGCAACGCCCAGCAACCGATCCATTTCCACACGCCTGGCCCTGGGCTTTGGCGGCATCCTGATACTGCTGATTGCCGTGGCGGTGGTGGGCCAGCTGTCTGCCAAGACGGTGCGGCAACGCATGCAGGAAATCACCGGCGTCAACGCCGCCAAGACCAAGCTGGCCAATGCCATGCTGGCCAGCGTCAACGCCCTGGGCATCCAGAGCCGCTCGGTGGTGATGCTGGACGCCATTGACGGTGAGCGCTCCAAGCAACAGAGCAAACGTCTGGATGAGACACTGCTGCGCTACCAGGCGCAGGAGAAGGAACTGACTGCCTTGGTATCGACCGGACAACCCAGCGCGGAAGAACAAAAGCTGCTGCAGGAAATATCCGACATCAGCCGCAAGACTGGCCCCGAATTGCTGCAAGCCGCCGGGCAGGCGCTGGATGGCGATGCCGTTGCCGCCAATATGACGCTGATGGTGCGCGTCAATCCCGGCGAACTGGCCTGGAACGACAAGCTCTCCAGCATGGTCGCGCTGCAATACACCCACAGCCAGGAAGCCACCCAACTGGCCGAACAGGCCCAGTCCCAGGCACTGGTCACCGGCAGTGTGCTGGTGGTGGTGGCGCTGGCGCTGGGTGCATTCATCGCCTGGAAGATCACGCGCAGCATCACGGCACCCATTGGCCGGGCCGTGGTGGTAGCCGAACGCATTGCGGCCGGTGACCTGACCTCGGCCGTTGAAGTGCGCATCCACGATGAAACCGGTCGCCTGCTGGAGGCCATTGCCACCATGCAGGACAAGCTGCGCCTGCTGGTAGGCAGCATCAGCGAGACGGCACACAACATCGAGTCATCCAGCGCCGAGGTCGCCTCGGCCACACTGGACCTGAGTCAACGCACCGAAGTGGCCTCGCAAAACCTGCAGATGGCCGCCACCAACCTGGGCGACCTCAACGGCACCGTGGAGCACAGCGCCGAGTCGGCCCGCAATGCCAACCAGTTGGCCGCCGCAGCAGCGGATACGGCAACACGCAGCGGTGAAGTGGTGCACAAGGTGGTGCAACGCATGGACGACATCAGTGCCAGCTCGCGCAAAATCGCCGACATCATCAGCGTCATTGACGGCATCGCCTTCCAGACCAATATCCTGGCGCTCAATGCCGCAGTGGAAGCCGCCCGCGCGGGCGAACAGGGACGCGGCTTCGCCGTGGTGGCCAGCGAAGTACGATCCTTGGCCGGTCGCGCCGCCGCGTCGGCCAAGGAAATCAAGGCCCTGATCGACAACAGCACCGAGCAGGTCGAAGCCGGCACAGCCCTGGTGGCACAGGCCGGTGAAATCATCCAGGACATGGAACGCTCGGTGAAGAATGTGTCGGCCATCGTGGGCGAAATCGCCGTGGCCACGGGCGAGCAAAGTGGCCGCATCGGTTCCATTTCCCAGGCCGTCAAACAGCTGGACGACACCCTGCAGCAAAACGCCGCCATGGTCGAGGAAAGTGCCGGCGCCTCGGAGAACCTGAAGGAGCAGGCTCGCAAGCTATCCAGCATCGTCGACACCTTCCGCCTGAGCCGCGCAGAGCCGGCGCGCGCGCAGCAGGTTGGTGGAACCGATGCCCGACTGTTGTTGTCCAAGCCCGTCTGATGCTGCAAAAGTGGCACAGAGCGTGCATACTGGCAGCCTCGTCACTTACTGGAGTACTTGCTTATGAAATTGAATACCGTGAAAGCCGTCGCCACCGTTGTGGCTTCCCTGGGTGCGCTGTTGGCAGCCCCCGCCCACGCAGGCAAGACACTGGATGGCATCAAGGCCCGTGGCCAGGTCATCTGTGGTGTGCACACCGGTCTGGCGGGCTTCTCCGCAGCCGATTCCAGCGGCAAGTGGAACGGGCTGGACTCCGATGTCTGCCGCGCCATTGCGGCGGCAACGCTGGGTGATGGTGACAAGGTGAAGTATGTCCCCCTGCCCGCGCAGGCCCGCTTCACCGCGCTGCAATCCGGCGAGGTTGACGTGCTGTCGCGCAACACGACTTTCACACTGACCCGCGACGCTTCGCTGGGCCTGAACCAGACCGCCGTGACCTACTACGACGGCCAGGGTTTCATGGTGCCGGTCAAGAGCAAGATCAAGAGTGCTAAGCAGCTCAAGGGCCAGACCGTCTGCGTGCAGTCCGGCACCACCACCGAGAAAAACCTGACCGACTACTCCAAGGCCAACGGCCTGAATGTCAAGCCCGTGGTGTTTGAGAAGCTCGAAGCGGTGGAAGGTGCCTACTTCTCGGGCCGCTGCATCGCCTACACCACAGACGCCTCCGGCCTGGCATCGGTGCGCAACAAGTCGGCCAAGAACCCGGCCGACCACATCATCCTGCCGGAAATCATTTCCAAGGAGCCGCTCGGCCCCCTGGTGCGCCGCGGTGACGACGAGTGGTTTGCCATCGTCAAGTGGGTGATCTACGGCCTGATTGAAGCCGAGGAATATGGCGTGACACAGGCCAATGTGGATGCGATGAAGACCAGCGCGGACCCCGTGGTGGGCCGTATCCTGGGCACCACCGAAGACACCGGCAAGCTGCTGGGCCTGGACAAGGAATGGCTGGCCCGCGCCATCAAGACCACCGGCAATTACGGCGAAATCTTTGAGCGCAACGTCGGCCCCAAGTCGGCCTTGCAACTGCCTCGTGGCCTGAACAATCTGTGGAACAAGGGCGGCATCATGTACGCGTACCCGGTTCGCTGATTCGTTGACCCCTGGTCCGTCAAGGGCAGTCGGGGCTTTGCTCCGCTGCCCTTTTTCGCAACGCAAGGTCCGTTTGCCCGTATGAAGAAAAAACCATTCTCCTGGCGCAGCCAGGCCTTTCGCGCCCTGGTGTACCAGGTTGCTGCCATCATCGGCATTGGCCTGGTGGTCTGGTTCCTGGCCCACAACACGGCCACGAACATGCGCATTCGCGGCATCCAGAGCGGCTTTGACTTCCTGACCAGCGCCGCCGGCTTTGATATCGGCGAAAGCCTCTATCCTTTTGATTCCGGCGAGCCGTATTGGCGCGCCTTCCTGATCGGCGTGACCAACACGCTGCGGGTGGCGGTGCTGGGCATCGTGCTGACCACCCTCCTGGGAACACTGATAGGGATCGGCCGGTTCTCGCGCAATGTGCTGGTGCGCGGGCTGTGCGCCACCTATGTGGAGGTGTTTCGCAATATCCCCATCCTGCTGCAACTGCTGATGTGGTACCTGCTGTTCACCGAGCTGCTCCCAGCCTCCACCGAACCCCTGGTTCTGGGCCCCTTGTTTCTGAGCAAGGGAGGACTGAACTTCCCCATTCCCATCTGGGCCAGTGGCCACGCCTGGGCTGCGTGGGCGCTGATTGCCGGACTGCTCCCGGCCTGGCTGTATCGCAGGCGCTCCATCCGCGTGTTCGAGCGCACCGGCCACCCTGCCAGCACGTTCTGGATGCCGCTGCTGGTGGTGCTGTGCTGTGGCGCGCTGGGCTGGCTGCTGGGAGGTGCGCCGGCAAGCTTCGACAACCCCAAACAGGGCGAATTCGCCATTGAAAACGGTGGCGCCCTGACGCCGGAGTTTCTGTCGGTTTTGTTGGGGCTGACCATCTACACCGCCGCGTTTGTGTCGGAAGTGGTGCGCAGCGGCATCCAGTCGGTGCCACGTGGCCAGGCGGAGGCCGCCAGTGCGCTGGGCCTGTCCCCGGCGCAGGAAATGCGGCTGGTGATGCTGCCGCAGGCATTGCGCGTGATCATTCCGCCCATGACCAACCAGTACCTGAATCTGACCAAGAATTCCTCGCTGGCCGTCGCCATTGGGTATCCGGACGTGGTGTCCATTGCCAACACCGCCATCAACCAGACCGGGCGCGCGGTGGAGTGCATCTCGGTCATCATGCTGGTCTATCTGAGCACCTCGCTGGCGACCTCGTTGCTGATGAACTGGTACAACGCCCGCGCGGCCATCAAGGAGCGCTGAGCATGGCTGCACCAACCTTTCAACCCATTGCCGCACGCCCTGCTCCGGTCAAGACCGATGGACTGGTGCCGTGGATCCGGGCCAACCTGTTTGGCAACTGGCAGACGTCGGTCGGCACCGTCATTCTGGGTGGGCTGTTGCTGTGGATCGTGCCCAACCTGCTGGGTTGGGCCCTGTTCCGCGCCGCCTGGGCGCCCGATGCAGAGGCCTGCCGTCTGGATGGTGTGGGTGCCTGCTGGGGCGTGGTGGCCGAGAAGTACCGTCTGATCATTTTTGGCCGCTATCCGTTCGAGGAACAGTGGCGACCACTGGTGGCCACTGTGCTGATGGTGGGCCTGCTGGTGGCCAGTTGCGCGCGGGCTTTCTGGAAGCCCTGGCTGGTGCTGCTGTGGCTGGGTATGCTGGGGGCGTATTTCACCATCATGTTCGGCGGGGTGCTGGGCCTGAGCCGGGTCGAGACGGACCGCTGGGGTGGCCTGCCGCTAACCATTCTGCTGGCCTCCCTGTCGATTGCCATGGCCTTCCCCATCGCCCTGCTGGTGGCACTGGGGCGGCGCTCCAACATGCCGGCCATCCGCAGTACCTGCACCGTGTATGTGGAGCTGATCCGCGGTGTGCCGCTGATCTCGGTTCTGTTCATGGCGTCCTTTATGTTTCCGCTGTTCATGCCGCAGGGCTTTACCATTGACGTGCTGATCCGCGTACTGGTGGGCATCACCCTGTTTGCGGCGGCCTACATGGCCGAGGTCATACGCGGTGGGTTGCAGGCCATCCCCAAGGGACAGGTGGAGGCCGCCGCCACGCTGGGCCTGTCGTACTGGCAGACGCAGCGCAAGATCGTGCTGCCGCAGGCGCTGGCCATGGTGGTTCCGGGCATCATGAACGGGTTTATTTCCACCTTCAAGGACACCTCGCTGGTGACCATCGTGAGCCTGTATGAGCTCACCGGTGCCATGGGCCTGGCACTGAACTCGGATGCCGACTGGCGCCCCTTCAAGATCGAAGGCTACCTGTTCATTGCCTCCATCTACTTCCTCTTCTGCTTCTCCATGTCGCGCTACAGCCACTGGGTCGAAAAGCAGGTCAACAAGTCCAAACTCCGCTAGCACCATGTCCCAACCCATCATCACTTTCGACAAGGTCAACAAATGGTATGGCAACAACTTCCATGTGTTGCGCGACATTGACTTGGTCGTAGCCAAAGGCGAGCGCATCGTCATCTGCGGACCATCCGGCTCGGGCAAGTCCACGCTGATCCGCTGCATCAACCGCCTCGAAGAACACCAGGAGGGCCGCCTGATCGTGGACGGCGTGGAGCTCAGCGACGACGTCAAGGCCATCGACCAGGTGCGCAAGGAAGTCGGCATGGTGTTCCAGCAGTTCAACCTGTTCCCACACCTCACGGTGCTGGAGAACCTGACACTCTCCCCCATGTGGGTCGGCAAGATGCCCAAGAAAGAGGCCGAGGAAAAGGCCATGGAACAACTGAATCGGGTGCGCATCGCCGAGCAGGCCGGCAAATACCCGCTGCAGCTCTCCGGTGGTCAGCAGCAGCGCGTGGCCATCGCGCGTGCACTGTGCCTCAAGCCGAAGATCATGCTGTTTGACGAGCCCACCTCCGCACTGGACCCCGAGATGATCAAGGAAGTGCTGGACGTGATGATTGCCCTGGCCAACCAGGGCATCACCATGATTTGCGTGACCCATGAAATGGGCTTTGCCAAGGCCGTTGCGGACCGTGTGATTTTCATGGACCAGGGCCAGATCGTGGAGCAGAACAACCCGCACGACTTTTTCAACAACCCGCAGAATGAACGCAGCCGGGACTTTCTGTCGAAGATCCTGGGTCATTGAAGGCAGTGTTCCAATAGCGTCAATGACCCGACGATTTTCCAATGCCTTTCCGCTCGTTTTTGTGCTGCTATGGTCTACCGGCTTTATCGGCGCCCGACTGGGCTTGCCGCACACCGAGCCGCTGACGTTTCTGCTGATCCGCTACATCGCCGTGCTGGCCTGCATGGCACTGGTGGCCATGCTCACGCGCGCGCCCTGGCCGCCCACCACCAGTGCCTGGTTTCACATCGGCGTGGCTGGATTGCTGCTGCACGGGGTGTACCTGGGCGGTGTTTTCATTGCCATCTCCAAGGGCCTGCCGGCCGGCGTGACCAGCCTGGTGGTGGGCGTACAACCCCTGCTGACGGCCGTGGGCGCCGGATGGTTGCTGAAGGAAACCGTCCTGAAGCGCCAATGGCTGGGTCTGTTCCTGGGCCTGCTGGGTGTGGGCCTGGTGGTCTTTGGCAAGATCGGCACGGGCTTCGGCATGGAGGCCCTGTGGCCCGCCATTGCGGCCCTGATCGGCATCACCGCGGGGACGCTGTACCAGAAGCGCTTCTGCCCGCCATTTGACTGGCGCACCGGTGCCATCGCGCAATTCCTGCCAACGGCCCTGGTCACCCTGGTGGGCGCCTGGCTCACCGAGACGTTCCGGGTGGAATGGACCGGCGAATTCGTGTTTGCGCTGGGCTGGCTGGTCCTGGTGCTGTCGATTGGCGCCATCAGTCTCTTAAACTGGCTGATTCGCCACAGTGATGCCGTCAATGTCGCCAGTCTGTTCTACCTGGTTCCCCCTTGCACCGCGCTGGTCGCCTGGTTGCTGTTCGGTGAGGCATTCACCGGCCTGGCCCTGGTCGGCATGGCCATGGCGGTATGGGGCGTCTATCTGGCCCGCAAATGAGCGCGGAACCCTTTGGCACATTTGCATTCATATCCTTTTTAACCACCTGAAATAGCCACCGTGTTCCAACGCCTTCATTCCCTGACCTTGCATCGATTTCCCTGGCTGCTGCTGAGCGCCGCCGCTCTGCTGCTGGAATCGTTCGCCCTCTATATGCAGCACGTGCACGGTCTGGAGCCGTGCAATGAATGCATTTACATCCGCGTCGGCGTACTGGTGGTGGCGGTGGCGGGCCTCTTGGGGGCTGTGGCGCCCAGAATTGCCCTAATGCGATGGAGCGCCTTGGCCGTGTGGCTGGCAGGCTTGGGTTGGAGCCTGTACCGCGCCAACATCCTGCTGGACCTGGAGCAAAAGGTGCGGGATGGTGCAGAAGCCAGCTGCGCGCGCTTTAAGGGTTTTCCGGAGTGGATGCCCCTGGAGCAGTGGCTGCCCGATGTGTTCGAGCCGCGCGCCATGTGCGGGGCGGTGAGCTGGACCTTTCTGAACCAGTCCATCACGTTCTGGATCTGGATCGCCTTGTGGGGCATGGCCTGCGCCGCAGTGCTGGTGCTTTTGGCGCAGGCGCGGCCCCGGCGGTAGCCCCTACCGGTAGTCGCCCACCCGGAAGCGCCGCGTCTTCAGCCAGTATTCCCAGGTGTAGCCGGGCCACAGGGTGTCGATGTGGCCATCGGCATTCTGGTACCAGCTCTTGCAGCCCGAGGCCCAGACCGTGCCTTGCATCTTGCGCTGGTTCAACTGGTAGTCGTCCTGCTGCACCTCGGGCCTTAGGCGCAGCGTGTCGTGCCCACGCTCTCGCAAGCTGGCCAACGCACGCACGATGTAATCCACCTGGCACTCGATCATGAAAATGATGGAGTTGTGGCCCAAACCGGTGTTCGGCCCCACCAGCAAGAACAGATTGGGAAAGCCTGCCACCGTGATGCCCAGCCGCGTCGCGGCCGGCTTGGTGCGCCATGTCTGCGCCAATTCGGGGACCGCCACATCGCCCGCCCCGCCTTCACCATAGACGCGCATGGGGGCTACAAACTCCGTGGCTTTGAAACCGGTGCCCCAGATGATCACGTCGCAGGGGTACACCGTGCCATCGGCACCGACCACGCCCCTGGGCGCAATGCCGGTCACCGCCTGCGTCACCAGACGCACATTGGGGCGCTGCAGCGTGGGAAACCAGGTGTTGGAAATCAGCAGCCGCTTGCAACCGGGGTTGAAATCCGGCGTCAGAGCCTGGCGCATCGCGGGGTCAGCCACCTGCCTGCGAAGGTGAACACCGGCCAGCCGTCTGAGCATGGCCTGCATGCGTTTTGATCCCATGAATCCCATGCCAATCCACTCGTTGAACCAGTACACCCGCCAACGGCTCAGGCGTTGCAGACCCGGCACCCACCGATAGGCCCAGCGCCGCAGGGCACCATAGGGATTGTCAAAGCGCGGCACCACCCACGCCGCCGTTCGCTGGAACACGTCGACCTGCGCGGCATCCGGCGCAATCTCCGGCACGAACTGGATGGCGCTGGCACCCGTGCCGACCACGGCGACGCGTTTGCCCTTCAGATCGACATCGTGGCGCCAGTAGCCGGAGTGAAACGACTCCCCGGCAAAGCTGCCCATGCCGGGGATGTCCGGAATGGCGGGCTTGTTCAATGGGCCGGTGGCTAGGACGACATGGCGGGACAGCAGCGGCTCCTGCCCCGACAACTCCACCTGCCAGCAGGCTTGGTCGGCCAACCAGTGCAGCGCCTGCACGTCGCTGTTGAAACGGATCAGGGGCCGCAGCGCGTACTGCTGGGTGACGCGCAGGATGTAGTCCTGAATCTCCTGCTGCTGGGGATAGGGGCGCGTCCACTGGGTGTTGGGCGCAAACGAGAAGGAATACATGTGCGAGGGCACATCGCAAGCGCAGCCCGGGTAGACGTTGTCACGCCAGGTGCCGCCCACCTCACCGCTGCGCTCCAGAATCACCAGCGACTGGACGCCGCTCTCCCGCAAACGGATGGCGGCACACAGGCCACCAAATCCCGCACCGACAATGGCCACTTCGACTTGCTGCATGCGGCGAAGCTAACACAGGCTTCGCCGTAGCCCCAAGCCCTTCAGAGCTACTTGGGTAAGTCGCCTGACGCGGTCGCAATGCCGGGTCCCAGGCGGTCCGAGGTCCAGCGCAACAGGTCCAGCCACATCTTGCGCATCTCTGCATCCTGGGGCGTACGCGATGCGCTGGGCAGCTCGATGGTGACCACCGGAACACCTTTGTGAATGCCTCCGTAGTTGCCCAGCGATCCGGGGAATATGCCCACCTGGTCCAGATACAGGCGCCCCAGCCGGTTCGGCGGAACCGATGGACCATCGAAGTCCAGCACGCCATAGGGTGCGTGCACACTGACGATGAGATTGGGCTTGAAACTGTCCATCTGCTCCAGCAGGAAGCGCGACTCTGGCTCGGACAGTGGTTTGTTGCCGGGCCAGCGGCGCGGGTCGCGCCGGGTGCGGGACTCCCAGTACACGCGCGCATCCCGTGCCCAATTCGGTGTGGGGAAGTTGCGGTTCAGATCCACCCCGCGGGCGTTGACGCGCCGGGCCGGCTTGGCGAACATGCCATCCGGATTGAGGGCGGGAATGAAACGCCAGTGGATGGCCATCGGCATATCAACCGGTGGTGTTTGCGCCAGTGCAATCCAGTGGAACACCAAAGAGCTGGAGGACATCTCGTCACCATGGATGCCACCCAGCACCAGCACCCGCAGTTGCGCATCGTCCGCGCGAATGTCGCGCCCCCAGATGGGACGCCCCAGCACCGAACGGGCCTGCATGTCCTGCAGTTGCGCAGCTTCGCACAGAACCGGTTTGACGTTCGGGATTTTTGCCGAATAATCGGCACAAGACCGCATGGGAATTGCGTGGGAAGCTATGCTAAATGTAGCAAACAGTGCAAAAGAAACGGTTCTCAACGACATGCGTCCATTGTAGGACGCCCCTGTGAAGGTGCAGGGTTGTCGGTGCCGCGACTGCAGGGCTGCATCGATTCGGTTAAATTCAGAGCCATGCCTTTGACCGCCAGCCCGAAACAGGCTCTCCCCCCCAATTTCTCCCCGACCGAATTCCGCGAAGCACTGGGCATGTTTGCCACCGGCGTGACTGTGGTCACCGCCCGCGACGCCCACGGCAAGTTGGTCGGCCTGACCGCCAACTCCTTCAACTCGGTATCACTGACCCCTCCCCTGGTGCTGTGGAGCCTGGCGCGCTCGGCCGGCTCCATGGCGGCATTTCAGGCCGGCTCACACTACGCCGTCAACATCCTCAGCGCTGACCAGCAGGAGCTGGCCATGCAGTTCTCCGCCCGGGGCCGTGACCGCTTTGCCGGTGTGGCGTTCATGCCTGGCACGGGAGGAGCGCCCTTGCTGGAAGGCGCCGTGGCCACCTTTGAGTGTTTCAACCGCAGCCGCTATGACGAGGGTGACCACGTCATTTTTGTGGGTGAGGTGGAACGCTGCACGCACCGGCCAGGTGCCTCGCCCCTGCTGTTCCATGGTGGGCGGTTTTATGCAGAGCATCCGCTCTAAAACCACAAATTGCTATCAATTAAATAGCGGCAAATCGCCATTCCACGAGGGCTAGTGGCACAAATCGTCAAAAATGATTGGGGAAACCGGTTCAGAAGCCGGTGTTGACGCTGTTGCGCAGCGCCATTTGCGCCACGGCATTCAGGGCACCGTCCACCACCGGTCGATCGGAGATCACCCGCAAATGACCGGCAGCCGCCAGCTTGTCACCGGAGCGCCGTGTCATGGACTGGGTGGCGCCCTGGGCATTGGTGAACAGGAACAGGGTGCCGTGCGGGCTGGCCCAGGTGAGTTGCGTACGAACCCATTGGTCTTGCACCCGCATTTCCACCCAGGAGCCCAGCGGCAAGTTGCTCAAGGCCGGCGCGCTTGCAGCGGCGGCTGCGGGTGGCGCAGCAGGCGCTTCGGCGGGCGAATCCGGAAGCTCGATGAAATTCGATGCCTGCGCCTCTTGCGGGGCCACCCAGGGGTTTCCCTCATCCACCAGATTCGAACGCGTTGAGGGGACGGGGGCCACTTCGGGCTCTGGCTTTGGCTCTGGCCGGGGTGGTGATTTGGCGGCACGAAAGGCCTGCTGGTGCAGCCCCATCAGGGCTTCCAGAAACACGCTGGTCCTGGTCGCCGGATAGCGGATGGTCTCCAGGCCTTCGCGCAGATTGCCCAGCAGCAAAGGGACCAACCGGGTCAGCTTGGCAATGTTCTTGCGGGTCAGCTCCGGGTCGGTGCTCCACAACAGGGCGGAAATCAGCGCCTGGTATTTGTCGGCAGCCCCTTCGGCTGTGGCACCACCGATGCGCGCCTGTGCCACCACCTGCGCCCAAGGGCCACACAGGAAATCCATGACCACCGCCGGTACCCGCGCAGCATCCGGATGGCTGGCAACCTCGCGGGCAATCTTCTCGGCCAGCAGATTGCGTTGCTCGGCCTGCTGCAGGGCCTGCATGGCCTCTTCGCGGCTGCGGGCGCTGGCCCGCTCGGCCTGTTTCCATTCACCTTGCAGCTGATGCAGCACCTTCTCGAAGGGCTCGGCATCTTCGATCGCGTCGTGCTCCAGTGGTGCAATGGCACGGGCTACCCCATCGACAAATCCTGCAAACCCGGTGGCCTCCACCGAGGCATAGGCCAGGCTGTGGTTGGCCACCTCTTGAACCAGGACCCGGGCCGGATGCAGCTTGTTGGTAAACAGCCGCGGGTCGGCCAGCGCCAGCAGCAGCAGCGCGGGCTCCATGCGGCGAATCAGTTGCTGAACCGGCACCAGCAGGCGCTCGTCATGGGCAATGTTGTCCACCATCAGTGACACCACTTCCAGACTCAGTGTTTGCGCCAGACCATCGGCCTGGCTGCGCAAGTGGGCGCGAATGGCTTCAATGGAGGTGTCACCACCCGGCGCCGTGGGCGCGGAAGCGCCACTGCGGCGATGCCGGATGCGCTGCACAAAGGCATCGACCTGCTTCAACTCCTTCAGCGCCTCCAGCGCGGCGGGCACCGTCGCATCGAAATCGGTGGGGGTGGCATCACCGGGGTCATCCCCCATTTCAAACTGGCGGGCAAACTGCTGGGCAAAACGTTCCTTGGCGCTCAGTGCCACGGGCTCTTCCAACTCCCCGGCCAGCAGACGGCGCAGCTTGTCCAGGGTCAACAGCGTGTCATCCGCTGGCGCGCCGTGCGACCCACTCGCTTGTGGCGCGTATCCAGGACCATACTCGGGCGCGGGAGAGGCACCTTCCGGCCCGCGCACTGGCCATGGTGCGACGGCCTGTGGTGGAGCGCCCACCGAGGGCGAACGCTGGTACAGGTCCTGAGCCACACCGCGACCGATGCCCGGTCCGCTGGGGGTCGACAGCACCGCATAGCCCGCTGCCACGACACCCTGGGCGCGCAGACTTGCAGACAACTGCAGGTACAGCTTGCGCAACTCCTGACCCAGGGTCGTGCTCATGGCGCCCAGCCATTCGAGCTGCGTGGCCGGTGGCAACTGGGTCTGCTCCACCACCGCCTGCAAGGCGCTGATGTAGATCTGGGGGCGCAGGGGGTTGCGTTCGGCGTTGACCGCTCCCAGCCCCAAGGTGCTGCAAATCAGGGTATTGAGTTCGGCCAGACTGGCTTCTGCCGCCAGCATGGCAACCTGCTGGGTGCGCGCCAGCGTGACACTGGTTTGCACCTGCACTTCGTCCATCAGCTCCAGTTCGTCAAACGCCACATCGGCCATGGACTGCGTACCCACCTTTTTGGTGGCATCCGGATTGGCAAAGGCATCCAGCAGGGCTTGCGGATACCGCTGGCACAGCTTGGACTCCCATTCGCGCAGTTGCTTGCCCGATTGGGCCAGCGCATCGCGCTCGCGCAAATCCCGGCAGGCCGCCTCACGGGTATGCAGCTGGGTGCGTGCAGCGGTCACCAGCTTGCCCATGAGCAGGCTGCCGGCGGCAGCGGCCTCTTCCACCGTGGAGCGGTACAGCGCCTGGTACTGCGCTGAAGACTGCGTGTAAGCCGTTGCCATGGCAGAGCCCCCCGCCCGACAGGCTACTTGAGCGCCTTGAAACGCATGCGGTGCGGACGGGCGCCCTCTTCACCCAGTCGCTTCTTCTTGTCGGCCTCGTACTCCTGGTAGTTGCCGTCGAAGAAGGTCCATTGGCTGTCGCCTTCGGCGGCCAGGATGTGGGTCGCAATGCGGTCCAGAAACCAGCGGTCGTGGCTGATGACCAGCATGGTGCCGGCAAATTCCAGCAGCGCATCTTCCAGCGCACGCAGGGTTTCCACGTCCAGATCGTTGGACGGCTCGTCCAGCATCAGCACGTTGCCGCCGGCGATCAGGGTCTTGGCCAGGTGCAGGCGGCCGCGCTCACCACCGGAGAGCATGCCCACCTTCTTTTGCTGGTCGGCGCCGTTGAAGTTGAAGCGGCCGCAGTACGCGCGGCTGGCCATCTGGAACTTGCCCACGTTCAAGATGTCCAGTCCGCCGGAGACGTCTTCCCACACGGTCTTGTCGTTGGAGAGATCGTCCCGGTGCTGGTCCACAAAGGCCATCTTGACGGTCTGGCCGATCTTGACTTCGCCCGAATCGGCCTTCTCCTTGCCAGCAATCAGCTTGAACAGCGTGGATTTGCCGGCGCCGTTGGGGCCGATGATGCCGACGATGGCTCCTGCTGGAATCTTGAAACTCAGGTTGTCAATCAGCAGGCGGTCGCCAAAGGATTTGCTCACGCCAACGAATTCGATCACCTCATGGCCCAGGCGATCCGCCACGGGAATGAAGATTTCGTTGGTTTCGTTGCGCTTCTGGTACTCAAAGTCGCTCAATTCCTCGAAACGGGCCAAACGCGCCTTGCTCTTGGCCTGGCGGGCCTTGGGGTTCTGGCGCGACCATTCCAACTCTTTCTTCAGTGCCTTGGCACGGGCTTCCTCACCCTTTTGCTCGGCCTCCAGGCGGGCGCCCTTTTGCGTCAACCAGTCAGAGTAGTTGCCCTTGTAGGGGATGCCGGAGCCACGGTCCAGTTCCAGAATCCATTCGGCGGCGTTGTCCAGGAAGTAGCGGTCGTGGGTAATGGCCACCACGGTGCCGGGGTAGCGCTGCAGAAACTGCTCCAGCCAGTCCACCGATTCGGCGTCCAGGTGGTTGGTCGGTTCATCGAGCAACAGCATATCGGGCTTGCTCAGCAAGAGCCGGCACAGGGCCACGCGGCGTTTTTCACCACCGGACAGCACGCCGATATTGGCGTCCCACGGGGGCAGGCGCAGCGCGTCCGCGGCGATTTCCAGTTGGTGCTCGGAATCGGTACCGGCGGTGGCGATGATGGCTTCCAGCTCGGCCTGTTCGGCAGCCAGCGCATCAAAGTCGGCATCTTCGGCGCCGTAGGCGGTGTAGACCTCTTCCAGGCGCGCCTTGGCGGCAAACAGCTTGCCCATGCCGGCTTCCACACTTTCGCGCACAGTTTGGGTCGGGTCGAGCTGGGGTTCCTGGGGCAGATAACCGATATTCAGCCCCGGCATGGGAATGGCTTCGCCTTCGATTTCCTTGTCGACGCCGGCCATGATCTTCAACAGCGTGGACTTGCCCGAGCCATTGGTACCCAGCACACCGATCTTGGCACCCGGGAAGAAGGACAGGGAGATGTCTTTGAGAATGTGCCGCTTGGGCGGCACGATCTTGCCGACGCGGTTCATGGAGAAAACGTATTGGGCCATTGCGAGTCTGAATTATTGGAGGGGTAAATACCGCATTATCGACTCCCCCACCCCCAACCGCCCCGACAAAGGGTGAATCAGGTGCCTCCGGCCGCGTTTTCCACGTCGTTGCGCAGTGCCGCCTGGGCCACGGCGTCCAACGCGTGATCCACCACCCGGCCATCGGATACCAGGCGTATCAGGCCCAATCCGCGCAGGCGATCCATGGTGCGTCGTGACATGGAATGCGCCATGCCGCCCGACGAAATGAACATGAACAGCGTCTTGTGCGGACTGGCCCAGGTGAGCTGTGCACGAACCCATACCCCTCCCAGGGCCAAGTCGACCCAGGAGCCGGTGTCGAGGTGCTCGGCGCTCCAGGCGAGCTGGGCGGCCGGGTCGGGCGTCTCGTCTTCTTCGATTTCCGGAATCAGTTGGTGCGCACCTTGCAGATATCCGGAGTCGGTGGCCTCGTCCTGCGCCATCCAGAATTCGTCCACCGGCAGGCCGACGGCCTCCACTGCCGACACATCGTGCACCACATCGCTCCTGTCGCCCGGCTCTGGAGCGGCAGCGGGGCGGGCGCCTTCAAAGGCCTGCTCATGGAAAGTGATCAATTCGTCAAAAAACACCGGGATCTTGTCTTCCGGGTAGGAAATCAGGCTCAGGCCCTGGCGCATCTTGACCAGCATGCCCGGCACGATATCCACCAGCCGGGCGCGGTTGCGCCGGGCCAGCTTCAGTTGCACGCTCCAGATCAGGTCGTCGACCAGCCCCAGGTAGCCATCGGCATCGGCTGCGCCATCGGCACAACGCAACTGCGACTCCGCAACCACCTGGGCCCAGGGTCCGCGCAGGAAAACACCCACGATCTCGGGCACCTTCTTGTTCTGGATGCGTCCGGCGAAATCCTCGGCCAGCTTCTGCGCCAACAGGTTGCGCTGCTCGGCGTGCAACAGGCCACGCGCGGCTTCCTCGGCACGCTGGCGCTGTTCCTGCTCGTCGCGCGACCAGCCGTCTTCCAGCTTGCGCAATACGCGCGCAAACGTGGCCGCGTCACCACCACTTCCGACCAGAACCGCAACGGTGTTCTCAAGCGCCTTGTGAAAATTCGCATACCCGGGCTGGTCCTCGGAGGTGAAGGCCAGGCTGCGGCTGGTGATCTTGTCCATGAACTGGCGAGCCGGATGCTGGCGTTCGCTGAAAAAGCGCGCATCGGACTGCGACAGTGCCATCAGCACCGGCTCCAGTTGCCTGAGGTTCTGGCGGACCCCCGCGAGCATGCGGTGATCCTGGGTCAGGTTCTCCAGCATCAGGCGCACCACTTCCTCACCCAGTTCGCGCCCCAGTTTCTTGCTCTTGGACTTCTCCCGCTGGACGCGGGTCTCCACCACGGAATCGACCGGCCCATTCGCAACTTTGGCCGCCGACTGGCTGGCGCGTGCGGCCAGTCGCTTCATCATGGGCTCCATCAGCTTCATGTCTTCCAACGCGACAAACGATGCAGGAACTGTGTGGGTGAAGTCCTTGATGTTGCCGTTCAACGGGCCGGGGTCGAGCTCACCCGACAGCAGTCGGCGCAGCTTGTCCAGCGTCAGCAGGGTGCGGGTGACCGAGTTTTCGACCGGCTTACCCGGTCCGGAGGCGCCACCAACTGGCAAAGCGGGGCCAACCGGCTCGACGCCCTGGGAGCGAAGCCACTCAGATATCTCCTTGTACAACTGGCGCATGCTGACACCCAGCATGCCGGCGGCGGGCGTCATCAGGGGGGTGCGCGCTTCATCGCTGGGAACCAGTTCAACCAGGGTCTCGCGCAGTGCGTAGACAAAGGACTCGGGCTTGAGCGGATTCAAGTGCGGCTGCACCGTCATCCAGCCCAGCAGGCTGCTCATCATGGCATTGAGTAACGGCAATGCATCGTCCACCGCCATCGATATTTCCTGCTGGGTCAGGGCGAATTCGATGTTGGCATCAATCTGCTCTTCTTCAAGGAACTGAAAATCATCAAAGCGCAAAGGCTGCGCGCCGCCGCGCTGGATGTCACCACCGTAGAGCGCGGCGCGTAGGTGCGCAGCAAAGGATGTCCTGAACGCATCGGCGTGGGCGCAAACATGCTCGATGGCCGCCTTGGTCGCCGGATTCTGAATGCCATGCATGGACTTGGTGCGCACGGGCGAGATGGACGCCTTCAACCCGGCCAGTACATCGGCAACCAGGGTATCGCTTTGCTCCAGCACCGCCTCCATGCAATCCTGCAGGGAGGGCTTGAAACTGCCGGGCTCGTGGGCCACGCCCAGCCGTCGCAACATGAACTTTTTCATTGTGGAAAGATTCTCCCAGTTGCCGTGCGCAATGACTAGCCCCCAAGACACATTGTTACCGCCCAGTGGTGCCGACAAAACACCTGCGCTACACATTTTCTAGCGCGACCGCCTGCAACGTGCGACAATACGCGCTGTTGCGGAGCTTCAGTTGCCCACAACGTCAGCACATTGCTGGGGACCGGTTGACAAACTCCGTCCTGCTTTTGAATCTATCTGCCTTTGACTGAACCGGTGCTACCGCGCGGGGACAGGCCGATATCCCTAGCGCCCTGGATGGGCGCCACAATCCATGAAATTCGAAGAATTGAATCTGGCTGCGGCCATCGTTAAGGCCGTGCGCGAGCAGGGTTACGAGACCCCGACCGCCATCCAGGCCCAGGCCATCCCGCTGATTCTGGAAGGATGCGACCTGCTCGGCGGCGCCCAGACCGGCACCGGCAAGACAGCCGCCTTCACACTGCCCATGCTGCACCGCCTCTCCATGAGCCGCAGCGCGCAAAACAAGTTTGGCGGCACCGGCATCCGCGCCCTGGTACTCACGCCCACCCGCGAACTCGCAGCCCAGGTTGAAGAGTCCGTACGCACCTATGGCAAATACCTGCAACTCAGCAGCACCGTGATTTTTGGCGGTGTCGGCATGAATCCGCAGATTTCCAAGGTCAAGAAGGGCGTCGACATTCTGGTGGCCACCCCCGGGCGTCTGCTGGATCTGATGCAACAGGGCATGCTGGATCTGGGCCAGGTCCAGATGCTGGTGCTCGACGAAGCCGACCGCATGCTGGACATGGGCTTCATCCATGACGTCAAGAAAGTGCTGGCTGCCGTTCCCAAGGAAAAACAGAGCCTGCTGTTCTCGGCCACCTTCAGCGACGAAATTCGCGAACTGGCCGCCGGCCTGCTCAAGGACCCGCAAAGCGTGCAGGTCACCCCCCGCAACACCACCGTGCAGCGCATCACCCAGGTGATCCACCCAGTCGGTCGCGGCAAGAAAAAGGCCCTGCTGGCCCACATCATCAACGAGCACAACTGGAGCCAAGTGCTGGTGTTCACCCGCACCAAGTTCGGCGCAAACAACGTGGCCGAATTCCTGGAGAAGAACGGCATCACCGCCATGGCCCTGCACGGCAACAAGAGCCAGGCAGCGCGTACCCAGGCTCTGGCTGGTTTCAAGAGCGGCGATGTCCGCGCCCTGGTGGCCACCGACATTGCCGCCCGCGGCATTGACATCGACGACCTGCCGCACGTGGTCAACTACGAGATCCCCAACGTCAGCGAAGACTATGTGCACCGCATCGGCCGCACCGGTCGCGCCGGCAACGATGGCGCCGCCATCAACCTGGTGTGCCTGGACGAAGAAGGCTTCATGCAGGACATCGAGCGCTTTACCAAGCAGACCATTCCAGTCCAGGTCATTGACGGTTTTGGCCCCGAGCCCGGTGAAAAGGGTGAGCCCATTGCCATGGGTCGCCAGACCATCTGGGGCGGCGCTGGCAAACCGCCAAGCCGCGATGTGATGCAGGCCGCAGCCCGCGCCGCACGCACCGAGATGATGCAACGCGTACGCGAAAACAAGGCCGGTCAAGGCGAGCGTGGCGGCCAGGGTGCCGGTCGCGGCAATGGCGGCGGTGGCAGTGGCCGTGGTGCGCAAGGCCCTCGCGGCAACGGCGGCCAGGGTCGTGGTGGCGAGCAG
>JBAQDE010000041.1:0-104527 GCA_049294595.1 Rhodoferax sp.
TGGACCAGATGGCCGATGAGGTGAAGGCCTTTGCCGCCAAGGCAGGCAAGGAGAGTGGTCTGGAGGTGAAGATCGAGCTGGTGTCCAGCTACCCCGCGCAGGTCTTCCATGCGGACTGCGTGGACGCCGTCGGCCGCGCCGCCAGGAAACTGGGTTACTCCAATATGCCGGCCGTGTCAGGCGCCGGGCATGATGCGGTCTACATGGCGCGTCTGGCGCCCAGCGGCATGATCTTCATTCCGTGCAAGGATGGCATCAGCCACAACGAGATTGAAGATGCCAAGCCGGAGCACATTACCGCTGGGTGCAATGTGTTGTTGCATGCGATGCTGGAGCGGGCGGGAGTGGTTTGAGCGGAATGCTTTGGAGTCAAATCGGCATGCAGCCCTCGTGGATATTACACATATAGCTATATATTTGATAGCGTACTTGATCTACTGCCAGCTGGCCACTCCACGCCATCAGCGTCTGTCGGTGCGCAAATTGGTTTAGTATGAGTCGAGGGGCCACGCCGCCACGGCGGTGGTGCTCCGCGCCAGTGACCGAAGCCACCCTTGCCATGCCCACCACACCACCGCGCCCAACCCAGCCCCCCCATGGAATGACGGAAGGGGTGACGCGTCAGGGGCTCAGTGCGACGGAGGCCGCGCGCCGCCTGGCCGAGGATGGGCCCAACCTGCTGCCCGGCAGCGAGCCCAAGTCCACCGCCGCCCTGGTGCGTGATGTGATCACCGAGCCGATGTTCCTGATGCTGCTGACCGCCGGCGGCATCTACCTGGCACTGGGCGACCGGGGCGAGGCACTCTTCCTGCTGAGCTTTGTGTTCGTGGTCATCGGGATCACGCTGGCGCAGGAGCGCAAGACCCAGCGCGCGCTGGAGTCGCTGCGCGACCTGTCGGCACCGCGCGCCCTGGTGATCCGCGACGGCCAGGAGCAGCGCATTGCCGGGCGCGACGTGGTGCGGGGCGACCTGCTGGTGCTGCACGAGGGCGACCGCATTGCCGCCGATGCGCGGCTGCTCGAAGGCCAGCTGGAGGTAGACGAATCCCTGCTCACCGGCGAAGCCGTCCCCGTGGCAAAGCAACCCCAAGGCATCGCACAAAATGCAGCGCCACGCGTGGGGGCACCGGCCGCCAGCGCCGGGCCGCCCCAAGCCAGGCCAGCCCCCTCGGGGGGCAGCGCAGCACATGAAATGGCAAGCGTGGGGGCATTGTTCGCCAGCACAGTGGTCACCCGTGGCGTCGGCGTGGCCGAGGTCGGTGCCACCGCCGCCAACACCGCAGTCGGTCGGATTGGCGCCGACCTGGCGGCCACCGTGGAACCGCCTTCCGCGCTGCAGGAAGGCTCGCGCACACTGGTGCGCCGACTGGGCGCGGGCGCACTCGTGCTGGCCCTGGCCCAGGTGTTGATGGCCTGGTGGTGGAACGGCCGGCCGCTGCTGGAGAGCCTGCTCTCCGGCATTGCGCTGGCCATGGCCATCCTGCCCGAAGAGATTCCGGTCATCCTGACCGTGTTCCTGGCCCTGGGCGCATGGCGCATTTCCCGGCAGCAGGTGCTGACGCGCCGCGTCACCGCGGTCGAAGCGCTGGGCGCCATCACCGTGCTGGCGGTGGACAAGACTGGTACGCTGACGCTGAACCGCATGGCCGTGGCCGAGATCGCCACCGCCGATGCGCGCTTCCAGCCCGAGGGGGCCGACGAGCTGGCCGAGGAATTCCACACGCTGGTGGAGTTTGCGATGCTGGCCACGCCCGGCGATCCGTTCGACCCCATGGAAAAGGCCATCCAGCACTTTGGTCACCAGTGGCTGGCCGGCACCGAGCATGTGCACGACGGCCGCGAGCCCGAGTTTGAGTACGCGCTGTCCGGCGAGATCCTGGCCATGACGCGCGTGTTCGCCAGTGCCGACCCGTCCCAGCACCTGCTGGCCACCAAGGGAGCACCGGAGGCGGTGGCCGACCTGTGCCACCTGGATGCCGCGCGGCGCGACGCCATCCGCAGGCAGGTGGAGGCCATGGCCGAGCGGGGCTTGCGCGTGCTGGGCGTGGCGCGTGGACGCTGGAGCGGAACCGCCCCCGAGCCCAACACACCGCCGCCCTGGCCGCAGAGCCAACACGATTTTGACTTTGAGTTCCTCGGCTTGGTCGCGCTGGCCGACCCACCACGCCCCGAGGTGCCGGCTGCGCTGGCCGAGTGCCGCCAGGCCGGTGTGCGCGTGATCATGATGACCGGCGACCACCCCGCCACGGCCCTGGCCATCGCCCGCCAGGTGGGGCTGTCCGAGCGACCCGACGTCATCACCGGCGCCGAGATCGAGGCCCTGGACGATGCCGCCCTGCGCCAGCGCCTGCGCCATGTGGACCTGTGCGCCCGACTCAAACCCCAGCACAAGCTGCGCCTGGTGCAGATGCTGCGCGCCGACGGCCATGTGGTGGCCATGACCGGCGACGGCGTCAACGACGCGCCAGCCCTGAAGGCTGCCGATGTGGGCATTGCCATGGGCGAGCGCGGCACCGATGTGGCGCGCGAAGCCGCCGCGCTGGTGCTGCTGGACGACAGCTTTGCCCGCATCGTCGATGCCATCCGCCAGGGCCGGCGCATTGATGACAACGTGCGCAAGGCGATCCGCTTCACCTTCGCGGTCCATCTGCCCATCATCGCGCTGGCGCTGGTGCCCACGCTGCTGCAATGGCCGGCCCTGCTGTTGCCTGTGCACATCGTGCTGCTGCAACTGCTGATAGACCCCACCTGCGCGGTGGTGCTGGAAGCCGAGCCCGAGGCACCTGGCCTGATGCAGCGACCGCCCCGCCCGGTGGGCGACTCCCCCTTTGGCCTCGCCTCCTTGGGCTATGCCGTGTTGCAGGGCCTGGGCATCGCGGTCGTGTTGCTGGGTGGCCATGCCTGGCTCAATGCCGATGGCGCCAGCGCAACCCAAAGCCGGGGCGTGGTGTTCGTCACGCTGGTGCTCAATGTGATGCTGCTGATTCTGGCCAACCGCAACATGGCCCGGCCGGCCTTCCTGTCGGCGATGGCCCCCACGCCCTGGCTGTGGCGCATCACCGCCGCCATGGTGGCACTGCTGGCCGCCGTCATGGGCCTGCCCTGGCTGCGCGACCTGATGCGCCTGGCCATGCCCAATGCGCCGGGTCTGGCCAGCGTGGCAGTGATGCTGGCCGTGTGCGTGGTGTGGCTGGAGCTGGTGCGGCTGACCGTGGGCCGGTACCTGCTGCGCGCACCGCAGCAAGTGACGCGCGTCCCATAGACAAACCGCGCTGCCGCACGGCACGCCCCACTTTGTAAAAGAGTGTTCCAGGCGTGGCAATCTGCATATCAAGGGCACAGAATGTTTCGCTGACAGGGAGCATTCACCTTGACGGCATACATCCTCGCGGCAATCGCAGCGGTACTGGCAGTGGCAGTACTGGTTTTGGCCATCCAGCTGCGGCGCGCGCGCGCCGACAAGAAACAGCTCCAGCGCTACGTGGCAAAACTGCAGGGCGCCGAGCGCTCGCTGAAAAAACATGCATTCTTTGACCCCCTGACCGGACTGGCCAACCGGCTGCTGCTGGTGGACCGCTTCCAGTTGGCCATGCAGCACGCCAAACGCAGCCGCCAGCAGTTCGCCGTGCTGATGGTGGATCTGAACAAGTTCAAGGCCATCAACGACACCTACGGCCACGCCGCCGGCGACACGGTGCTGATCACGGTGGCACAGCGCCTAGTGTCGGTGGTGCGCTCATCGGACACGGTGGCGCGCCTGGGCGGTGACGAGTTTGTGCTGATCATCGAGTCCGTCGCCGAGCGCGAACAGGTGGTGGCGCTGGGCCGCAAGCTGATTGACATGCTGGCCGAACCTGTCCAGCTGGATTCGGGCGACGTGGTCAGCCTGGGTGGCAGCATCGGCTTCGCCTGGTATCCCTCCGACGGAGACAACCTGAAAGACATCCTGGAGGTGGCCGACCAGGCCATGTATTTCTGCAAGACGTCGGGACTGATGCCCCTGTGATTGTCCCGAAATGCCACAATGGCTGGAACGCCCAATCACCAATGCAAAAGGGGATCACCATGAGAACATTTTTCAAGTTGGCCGTGTTGCCGGCCGTTGCCGTTGCAGCGACCCTGGCGCTGACCGGTTGTGCTGTAGAAGTGCAGAACACACAGGCCGCCCAGGAACTGAAACACCAGACCCAGCCGCCCGGTTCGGTCTATTCCGGCTGGCGCGTCTTTCAGGACAAGTGCGCCCGCTGCCACGGCCCGGCCGCGACCGGCCTGGCCAACGCGCCCGACCTGTTGCCCCGCGTGCGGCAGATGGGCCCCCGCCAGTTCGTGAGCCTTGTTTTGAAGCGCTACGACTGGGGCCTGTCCGCCGCCCAGACCGCCAGCACGGGCACCGCCTGGGACGCTACGGTGGATGACGTCATGCAACGCAAGCAAGCCGTTCTGACCATGCCGGCCTGGGATGGGGAACCCCAGGTCACCGCGCACGTCACCGACCTCTACGCCTACCTTTCGGCCCGCGCCGAGGGCAAACAGGGATCGGGGCGCCCGGCGCAATAGCCCAAACGGCCGATTCAGCGCGCCGCGGGTGATGCAAACGCGGCCCGCGCGTCCAGTGCGCGTTGTCGGGCCGTGCAGCCCTCAATGTGGTCATTCACCAGGCCCATGGCCTGCATGAAGGCATACATGGTGGTGGGGCCGACAAAGCTCCAGCCGCGCTTGCGCAAATCCTTGGACAGGGCGATGGACTCCGGCGACGTGGTCATGCCGCTCAGGCTCTGGTGGGTGATGCGTTCGGGCCGGGTGCCGCCCTGGGGTTCAAATCGCCAGAAGTAGGCCGCCAGTGACCCGAACTCGCTGCGCAACTCCTGGGCGCGCAACGCGTTGTTGATGGTGGAGGCAATCTTGCCCCGGTGGCGCACGATGCCGGCGTCCAGCACCAGGCGCCGGGAATCGGCTTCATCGAATGTAGCCACCTGGTCCATATCGAAGTTGGCAAAGGCCTGGCGAAAGGCTTCGCGCTTGTTCAGGATGGTCAGCCAGCTCAGGCCCGCCTGAAACCCCTCCAGACAGATCTTCTCGAACAGGCGCCGGTCTTCGGCCACCGGAAAACCCCACTCATGGTCGTGGTAGTGCTGGTAGGCCGGCGTGGCGCGGCACCACACGCAGCGGGTGACCTGCTGGTCGTCGGTGAAGATGCCGGTGGGTACAGGGGTGTCATCTGGCATAGGGGTCCCAATAACTGTTCATTTGTACAGCATATTACCAGCACAGTCAGTGCACCAGCAAGGCATTGGCCACCCTGTGCACGCTCTGGCTCAAGCGCTCCAGTTCCTGCAGGGGCAGCTTGGCCACCTGCCAGTACAGGGGCACGTCCAGCGGACGCTCGGTGACCAGTTCTACCAGACGCCCGGTCCGCAAATGCTCGCCCACCAGATGCAGCGGGTTCATGCCCCAGCCAATGCCAGCCAGCGCGCCCTCGACAAAGGCTTGGGTCGAAGGCAGGCGGTGCGCGGGCAGCGTGACATCCTTGCGCAGCAGGCGGCGCACCCATTGCTCCTGCAGGCGGTCGTTGCGGTCAAACACCAGACTGGGCGCGCGGGCCAATGCCTCTGCCGTCACGCCCGAGGCAAACCAGCGCGCCATGAAGGCCGGCGAAGCAGTGGCGCAATAGCGCAACGCGCCCAACTTGCGGCTGCGACAGCCCTGCACCGGGCGCGCCAGCGAGGTGACGGCCGCCAGCACGTGGCCGCGCTTGAGCCAGTCGCTGGTCTTGTCCTGGTCGTCCACCGCCAGGTCGATCAACGGGCCGTCTTCGCGGCAGAAGTCCTGCAGGGCGGCGATGAACCAGGTGCCCAAGCTGTCGGCGTTGATGGCGATGCGGATGGTGGCCTGTGTGCCCGCAGTCTGCTCCGGCTGCAACTCCGGCATGTCGCGGAGCAAGCCGCCTTCCAGCATGGCCACGGTTTGCGCATGGCGGCACAGGCGGGCCCCGGCCTCGGTGGGCGTGCAGGGCTGCCCGCGCACCACCAGCACCGTGCCGACCCGCTCTTCGATCAGGCGGATGCGCTGGGAGACCGCAGACGGCGTGATGTGCAGCACGCGGGCGGCGCGCTCGAAGCTGCCTTCGCGCACGACGGCGGCCACCGTGGCCAGCAGGGATGTCTCAATCATTGGCGGCTCCACATGAATATCGCTTCATTCAGGTTAGCAGATTTCATGCATGTCACAAGCTGCTAGCACCGATACTGCCGGGCATGGAAACGTCTCCGTCATTTGCCGCCTTTGCCACCGGGCTCTCCCTGAGCCTGTCCCTGATCATGGCCATTGGCGCGCAAAACACCTTTGTACTGCGCCAGGGACTGCGGCGCGAGCATGTGGCCGTGGTGGTGCTGGCCTGCGCACTGCTGGACATGGTCCTCATGACCCTGGGCGTCAGTGGGCTGGCGGCCGTGCTGGGCGACGCACCCGGCTTGCGGGACGCACTGGGCCTGCTGGGTGCCCTGACGCTGGCGGTCTATGGCCTGATGGCCCTGAAGCGGGCCCTTGCCCCACATGCCCTGCGCGCGGCAGCGGACGGCACACCGGCTTCCGCGACAAAGGTGCTGGCGCAGGTGCTGTCCATCAGCCTGCTCAACCCCCATGTCTATCTGGACACCGTGGTGCTGGTGGGTGCGGTGGGCGCCAAGCAGGCGGCCGGGCTGCAGAACGTCTTCCTGCTGGGTGCCTGCCTGGGCAGTGCGGCCTGGTTTGCCGCATTGGGCTACGGCGCGCGGCTGCTGACCCCGCTGTTTGCACGCCCTGTGGCCTGGCGGATACTGGACGGTCTGGTTGCCATCATGATGGGGACAATCGCCTACGGACTGGCCCGCGAAAGCCTGCACTTCTGAAAGGAAACACCATGTACCTGCCACCGCACTTTGCCGAACAACACACCGAGACGCTGCACCACCTGATCAACGAAAACCCCCTGGGTGCGCTGGTGGTTTCGGGGCCGGATGGACTGGACGCCAACCACATTCCGTTTGAGCTGGACAGCCAGACCGGCGCGCACGGCACCCTGCGCGCCCACGTGGCCCGTGCCAACCCGGTGTGGCAGCAGGTGCAGAACGGCGCGCCGGTACTGGTGATCTTCCAGGCCGAGGAAGGCTACATCTCGCCCAACTGGTATCCCAGCAAACACGAGACACACCGGCAGGTGCCCACCTGGAACTACCGCGTGGTGCATGTGCACGGCAGTATCCAGATCCGGGATGACGAGAAATATGTGCGCGGTGTGATCGGGCGGCTCACGCGCGAACACGAGCGCCGCACGGGCGATGCCAAACCCTGGAAGATGGCCGACTCCGAGCCGGCCTATATCGATGGGCTGGTCCGCGCCATTGTCGGCATCGAGATCGCCATCACCCGCATCACCGGCAAGTTCAAGCTCAGCCAGAACAAGGATGCGCGCGACCAGCAGGGCGCCATTGACGCACTGCGCACGCATGGCAACTCGGCGTTGTCAGATGCCATGCAGGTGTCGCTGCACAAGGCACAGTCCTAGCGCGTGCTAGTGCGCCACGGTCTCTCTGGCAATCAGCTCCCGCGCAAATTCATAGGCCGCCAGCACGGCTTTTTCCTCGCTGGGGTAGTCATTGGGCACGCGGTGCGGCTGATCGCCATGCACCTTCAGCCGGGCAAAGACGCGGTCACGCTCAAAGGTGACCCACGCCATCCATCGCCCGGAAGGCTCGCGCTGGGTCGAAACCGATGCACAGAAGCCTTCATGTTCGAGTACGGGGTAGCCAGACATGGACAACTCCTTTCCTGCCAAACCATGCAGTCACTGTAGGCACCCGCCGGTCGGATTGCAAACGCCGGGGGAATACCCATCCTAGAGTGACAACTGTGCGATGGTGTCGGCCAGCAGGACCATGGCGTGGCGCACCTTGGCAGGCTGCTCGCCACGACGCGGTGTGATGGCATGGATCACGAAGTCCGGCAGTTTCCAATCGGGCAGCACCGGCACCAGCCGACCATCCTGCATCGCGCGCCGGTCGTCCTCACTGACGACCACGCTGATGCCCCATCCAGCCACACACAGTGCATGCAAGGCGGTGACCTGCGAGGCCAGCACGCGTGAGGTCACCTGCACCTGCGCGGCTTCTCCCGCCGGACCTGTGAGTTGCAGGGTTTCCTCACCGGAACCCAAAGGCCGGGCGCCCAGCCAGGCGTGGTGCGCCAGGTCACGCGGGTGCTGGGGCCAGCCGTTCTCCGCCAGATACGCGGGTGCGGCACACATCTGGGCCGGCATGGCGCCCAGGCGGCGTGCCACCAGGCTGGAATCGGGCAATTTCCCCACGCGCAGCGCAATGTCCACGCGCTCTTCGATCAGGTCGATCACCGTGTCGTCCACCAGCAGACGCAGGCTGAGTCTGGGATGCTGGCGCAATGGCGCCAGCGCCCGGGCCAGCAGACCACCAAAGCCAATGGGGGCGGCAATGCGCAGCTCGCCCTCGGGCTCGTCGCGGTGGCGGGCCAGGGCCTGGTCGGCCGACCGCGCGGCGGCCACCATCGCGTTGCAGCCCTCCAGATAGCGGGCACCGGCCTCGGTGAGCGTGAGCTTGCGGGTGGAGCGGTGCAACAGCGCCAGGCCCAGACTGCTCTCCAACTGGCGCAGGTGCTGGCTGACGGCCGATGGCGTCATGCCGAGTTGGCGCGCCGCCGTGGTCATGGACCCTGCGGCCACCACCTCGGAAAAAATCGCCATGCGTTTGTATTGGTCCATCACTCTTGCGAGATTGATTAGTAATACTTCACAGTATTATCGAATTTTGCCATCTAGTCATGGATTCATTAGGAATTCACACTAACAACTTCTTTCACACAGGAGTTTTGTTATGAAGATCGCATTGATTGGCGCCACCGGTTTTGTTGGATCGGCCGTTTTGCCCGAGCTGCTGCAGCGGGGCCACCAGGTGACGGTGCTGGCCCGCACCCCGGCCAAACTCGCGCCCCAGCCGGGCCTGACCGTGGTCGCAGGTGACGCGCTGGATGCCGCGCAGGTGGCCGGTGCTGCAGCCGGCCAGGATGCGGTGATCAGCGCCTACAACCCCGGCTGGACCGTGCCAAAGATTTACGACCTGTTCCTGCAGGGCACCCGCGCCATCATCGATGGCGTCAAGCAGGCCGGCGTCAAGCGCGTGCTGGTGGTGGGTGGTGCAGGCAGCCTGTTCGTGGCCCCGGGTGTGCAGCTGGTGGACACCCCACCCTTTCCTGCCGAATACAAGCAGGGTGCCTTGGCTGCGCGCGAGGCGCTGAACCAGATCCGCACCGAATCCACGCTGAACTGGACCTTCCTGTCGCCCCCGATTGCGCTGGCACCCGGCCCACGCACCGGTGTCTACCGCGTGGGTGCCGACAACCTGTTGCCCGGCGACGGTGACGCACCAGCCGGCATCTCCGTGGCCGACCTGGCGGTGGCCATCGTCGACGAGATCGAACAGGCACGCCACGTGCAACAGCGTTTCACGGTCGCCAACTAGGCGGCAGTGGCGCCGGTCGACTGCCCCTCCAGCCCCGCCAGCAGTTCGCCCATGGGAATGGCCTTGGAATACAGCCAGCCCTGGGCGCACTCAACGCCACGCGCGCGCAGGTAGTCGGCCTGCGCCTGCGTCTCGACTCCCTCGGCAACCATCTTCAGCCCCATGGACTTGGCAATCTCGATGATGTGGGACACCACGCTGTTGGTCACCGCATCGGTGCCGATGGTGTCGACAAAGACCTTGTCGATCTTCAGCGCATCCAGCTCCAGCGTGGCCAGGTAGGACAGACCGGAATAGCCGGTGCCGAAATCGTCAATGGCGACCCGCGTGCCGGCATCGCGCAGGGTCTTGATGTTGCGCCGGACTGCATCGGCGTGAATCAGTGCCCGCTCGGTGATCTCCACCGCAATGCGCGCAGGGGCAATGCCCAGAGTCTGGATGCAGGCCTTCAATGTCTCCACCGACTGGGCGTCCGACAAATCCTGGTCGGAGAAATTGATGCTGACGCGAAACTCCGGGTGACGCCTGAAGAGTTCCACCGCGTCGCGCCCAAAATGGGCAATCACCTTGGCCGTGACCTGCCGGATCAGGCCTTCGCTTTCGGCCACTGGAATGAATACATCGGGAGGAACCAGCTCCCCATCGGCCGTGCGCCAACGCGCCAGTGCTTCCGCCCCGATCCAGCGCCCCGTGGCCAGATCCACAATCGGCTGGTAGACCAGGAACAACTCGTCGCGCCGCAAGCCCTGGCGCAACCGATGGGGCAGGGCCTGGCGCCGCTTGGCCTGCAGCACGATCAGCGCCGCCAGGGCCAACCCCGACACCAGGGCCAGCGGCACCAGGATCAGGCTGGTGGTCTTGAATTCGGGTGCGATATTGGACAGCGGCAGCGCGGCGTAGGCCACATAGTCAAACCACGGGGAGCGCTTCAGCACGACCAGATGCCCGTCGACTTGAAAGACGGCGGTTCCTGTGGCATCCAGCGGCGCAGACATCCAGGCACTGGGCAGTTTCAGATCGCCCCGCCCCATCATGGGCTTCTGGCTGGACGCGCCAAACAGTCCAAACGCGGCATTCGAAGAGCCCGGCAGGATGTCATTGACCAGGCCGGGCACGACAAACGCGGTGTAGCCGCTGCCCTGGTGGGTCGTCGTCAGGAACAGGCTGTTGCCCGCGAGCGGAAGCGGCACCGCAGAGCGGATCGCAAAACCATTCTTGCTGACGAAACTCGGCGGCCCCACGGGAATGCCGTCGCCATGGCTACCGTAGGAAGAGCACAGCAGGCGCTCGTTCTGGATATAACCGATGACCCGCAGAGCCCGGGAATTGATGGCCAGCCTGCGCATTGCTTCCAGGCCGGCGTTCGAACACGGCTGCAGGCCAGGCTGCGCCAGCAAGGCCTTGAGTGCCGTGTTGTCAAACTGCTCACTGACGGCATGGCTGCGAAACAGCATCTCGTCGGCCAGGCGCTGTGCCTGCTCTTCCAGCGACCCCAGGCCCTTCCAGTACGCCAGAAAGAATGCCACGGACACCGACACGGCAATGGCCAGCAAGCCCAGGGCATAGGGACCGGGACCGATTTTTCTGTCAGCGTTCATGCGCCCAAGGCTCCCTCTCTTCAAAGACCTGCACGGCAGGGTCCCAATGTAGGCGGATTATTGGGGCGGCGAGGGGAATTCGTCTGTGGGTTTTCCCTGTATCGCCTGGCGCTGTCGGCGCATCAACCCGGCCACGGCGGTGCCGGAATGCGGACGGATTCGTCGGGTATGGCAGGGAAGCCGCCCTGCTCCCAGCGGGCTGCCGCAGCGGCCATGCGCGTGCGGTCCGTCGCCACAAAGTTCCACCACATGCGCACCGGTTGCTCCAGCGGTGCACCGCCAATGACCACCAGCCGGGCGCCCGCTTCACCCGCGCGCACGGTCACACTGGCGCCAGCCGGCAGCAGCACCATCTCCTGCGCGGAAACCGACTGGTCGTCGATGGACAGGCTGTCCGTCGGACTGTAGGCCGCCAATTCCGGCGCAAGCACTGGCAATGTCCAGGTGGCACCGGGCGGCAACTGCACGTCCAGGTACACGGTGGGCGATGCCGTGCGCACCGGGCTGGTGTGGCCCAAGGCGGCGCCGACCAGCACGCGCACCTGCACACCGGACGCATCGGTGAAAACCGGAATGTCGCGAGTCGGCACGTGCTGGAAGGACGGCTCGGTTTCCTCCAGCGCTGGCGGCAGCGCGACCCACAGTTGCAGACCATGCAGGCGGCGTGGCTGGCCGCGCTCGGCATCCGTCACCCGTTCGCTGTGCGCAATGCCGTGGCCCGCCGTCATCCAGTTGATGGCACCGGGCGTGATGGCCTGCACCGTGCCCAGGCTGTCGCGGTGCAGGAAGCTGCCCTCGAACAGATAGGTGACCGTGGCCAGGCCGATGTGCGGGTGCGCCCCCACATCGCTGTCCATGTCCGCAGGGAGCGTCACCGGGCCGAAATGGTCGAAGAACACAAACGGCCCCACGGCGCGTCGGGCCACGGCGGGCAACACACGGCGCACCGTGAGCGCACCGGCCAACTCGCTCACGCGCCCGGGCCAACGGATCAACGCGGTCATGGTGGGCTCCTGTTATGCCGGCTGGCCGGCTTTCTCACCCAGGCGTCCGTCCCGAAAATCGTTCAGGGCCTGGTAGATCTCCTGCTGGCTGTTCATCACAAACGGGCCGTATTGCACGATGGGTTCCTTCAGCGGCTTGCCAGCAATCAGCAGCACCCGGGCGTCCGCACTGGCCTCGATGGCCACACCATCCGCCTCGGGCGTGTTGGCCAGGATCGCCATGCGCTGCACGGGAACCGCCTTGCCGGCAATCGCCACCTCGCCGCGGTACACGTAGACAAAGGCGTTGTGTCCGGGGGGCAGCGGCTGCTCGAAGCGCGAGCCGGCGGGCAAGTGCAGGTCCAGGTACAGCGGCTGGGTTGCATCGCGCGTCACGGCACCGGTCACGCCGTGGCTGCTGCCGGCAATCACGGTCACGGCCACGCCCTGCTCCGTCACCCGCTTGGGCAGGTCGTTGTTCACAAAGTCGCGGTACCACGGGTCTTGCATCTTGTCGCGCCCAGGCAGGTTCAGCCAGAGCTGAAAGCCTTCCATGACGCCCTGCTCCTGCTGCGGGATTTCGGAGTGGATGACACCCTTGCCGGCGGTCATCCACTGCACGCCGCCGTTCTCCAGCAGGCCGACGTGGCCGGCGCTGTCCTCGTGGCGCATGCGCCCGGCAATCATGTAGGTCACCGTTTCGAAACCACGGTGCGGGTGGTCGGGGAAACCGGCCAGGTAGTCGTTGGGGTTGTCGCTGCCAAAGGCATCGAGCATCAGAAACGGGTCCAGGCGGTGCTGCAGGTTTTGCGAGAGCACCCGGGTCAACTTGACGCCGGCGCCGTCGGACGTGGCCTGGCCGGCCACCAGGCGCTCCACGTTGCGGGATTGCTGAACTGTGGTGCCATCAAAGGGATTGGAAGACATGGAGAAAGTCCTTTCGGATGCGGGTTGGGACAACAGATGGGTTGAACTGTATTCCTCAACAATGCCCGTGAAAATACCGTCAAATGGATATGATTGTTGCCAACATGGAACAATCCTCCCGTGACATCGACCCCAATGACCTGTTGATTTTTGCCCGCGTGGCCGAGCTGGGCAGCTTCAGCCGCGCCGCCGAGCGGCTGGGCTACCCCAAGTCCACCGTCTCGCGTCGGCTGGCCGCGCTGGAGCAGCGCGTGGGCGAGCGCCTGCTGCTGCGCACCACCCGGCGCCAGACGGTGACCGAGTTTGGCCTGCAACTGCTGGAGCACGCCCGCCAGGTGGTGGCCGAGGTGGACGCCGTGGCCGCGCTGAGCGAGCGCCGCCAGGCCGCCCCCAGCGGGCGCCTGCGCGTGTCCCTGCCCAGCGACTTTGCCAACTTGCTGCTGACCGACGCGCTGGCCGCCTTTGTGACCCTGCACCCCGGCATCGCGCTGGAACTGGACCTGTCGGCACGCCGGGTGGACCTGCTTGGCGAGGGCTTCGACGTGGCGGTGCGCATGGGCGCGTTGCCGGATGATGCCCTGCTGGCGGCGCGCCAGCTCACCGTGTTCTCCAGCGGCCTGTACGCTGCCACCCGCTATTTGGCCGAACACGGCCAACCCGCCACGCCCGAGGATCTGGCGCAGCACAACGCGGTGCGCCTGCTGGGCGGCCATGGTGAACCCGTGGTGTGGAACCTGCAGCGTGGCGATGCGCGCTGGGAGGGGCTGCCGCCGGGGCGCATCATGGCCAACTCGCCCGAGCTGCTGATCGGCCTGATCCGTGCCGGGGCCGGCATTGCCGCAGTGCCGGACTTCTTTGCCATGCCCTGGGTGCGCCAGGGAGTGCTGCAGCGGGTGCTGCCCGACTGGTGCCTGCCCAGTCAGGCGGCGTCGGCCGTGTTTCCCGGCGCCAAGCTGATGCCCGCCAAGACGCGGGTATTCATCGACATGCTGCTGGCAACCCTGGGTGGGACACCGATGCTGCAGCCACGTTGACCACGCCGACAGATATCCGCCCTGCGGAATGGTTTTTGGCTAAATTGGCCTCCAGCCCTCGTGGAATAAACCAATGACGCTCTGCTTTTTATAGCAAATCAGCCGTCAACCGTGCAAGGACTCCCGGTAGCGCTGATGCAGGATCTTGACCCGCTGCACGTAGACCTGGGTTTCCGCATAGGGCGGCACGCCGGCATATTTCTGCACCGCCTCGGGGCCGGCGTTGTAGGCCGCAGTAGCCAGTGTCACGTCGTTCTTGAAGCGGGCCAGCAGACCCGCCAGATACCGGACCCCGCCGCGGATGTTGTGGACGGGGTCGCTGGCGTCGGGCACGCCCAGCATGCGGGCGGTTCCGGGCATCAGCTGCATCAGGCCCATGGCACCCTTTTCCGAGCGCGCCCGGGGGTTGAAGCCGGATTCTGCGTGGATGACGGCGCGCACCAGGGCCGGGTCCAGGTCGAACTGGCGCGCCGCCAGCGTGATCTCGTCGCCAAAGGCATCCAGATGCAGCTTGGTGGCGTTCCAGTTGATGTTGGACGTGACATTGCAGGCGTAGCACGAGGGGCGGTAGACGATGTAGCCCCCCTTGCTCGGCGGCACGTCGGAGAATGAGGGCGTGCCGCCCTGCAGGTATTTGTAGATGCGGGTGCCGCCGCCATCGGGCGCGGCATGCACGCCAGGGCTCAGGGACAACACCGCCAGCACCAGGCACACGCCAGACCAACGGAAAAAGGGAAGCGCCGACAAGGGACTCATGGTGTGTGGTGGCCGGGGCCACGGGACGGGGAACTCTAAGATACTTCGAAATGGTTCGGCAGGGTCGATGTGGCAATCTGGTTGCGCCCACCGTCCTTGGCCTTGTACAGCGCCTGGTCCGCCGAGCGGATGAGGTCGTGCAAGGCGGTGCCGGGTTGCCATTGTGCAATGCCGCCGGACACCTGCACCGTGAGTTCACGGCCGTCCTGCAGGCGCAAGGGCGTGTTGGCAATGCTCTCACGCAGACGGTCGGCGGTCAGTTGGCCTTGCAGCATCTCCGTGCCGGGCATCAGGACGATCATCTCCTCGCCGCCGTAGCGGGCGCACAGGTCGGTGGAGCGCAGGTTGCGCCGCAACAAGCTGCCCATGTGGCGCAGCACCTCGTCACCACAGCTGTGGCCGTACTCGTCGTTGACCTTCTTGAAGTGGTCGATGTCCACCATCAGCAACGAGGCATGCTGGCCGGTGCGCTCACACAGCTCCAGCTGCTTGGGAAACACCTCTTCAAACCAGGCGCGGTTGTGCAGGCCGGTGAGTGCATCGGTCTCGGCCTTGTTGCGGTATTGGCGCTGCAACTCCAGGCTGCCCAGCAGCACCACATTGTTCTCGCGGATACGGTGCGCCAGCACATGCAGCAGGTTCAGGGCCATGGTCTGCTGCAGGGCCAGCATGCGCCACAGCACCGGCTTCGTAATGCTCAGCAGTTGCGTCTGCACCGCAGCCACCACGTAGGCCGATGGGGCGCTGGCGTCAATGATGGAGAGTTCGCCCACACAGTCCCCCACGCCCAGGCGGACCAGCGGGTTGGTGATCTTGGGCTCCAGGCACACCAGCAACTCACCATGCAACACGATGTAGATGTGGGTATTGAGGTGCTTGGGGTCCAGCAGCACCTGCCCCGGATCGATGGACAGCAGCCGGCTTTCGCGCAGCTCGGCGTCCATGGTCGCCAGATCAACCCCCTTGAACAACCGGGAGTTGGCAAGCAGGGAAGGGACGCGGTCTGCGTGGACATCTGCAGGTTTCATGGCTCAGATCCTGTGTGGGTAGGGCTCTGAGCGGATTGTGCTGCATGGCACGGAGGTCTACGCCACTATTTTGACCTTCCCGCGCAGCCGTGCCATCCACGTGCCGCCACCACTGACCAGCACGATGCCCACCAGCACCGGCACTGCCCCGGCCAGGAAACGGGCTTCAATCGGCTCGTGCAGCAGCCAGGCACCGAAGACCATTCCAAACAACGGCGTCATGAATGAGAACACTCCCAGGCGCGAGGCCAGGTAGTGGCGCAGCAGCCAGAACCAGACCAGGAAGCTCGCGAATGACACCACCAGCGAGTGGAACAGCAGGCTGGCCCAGACCTCGGGGGTGGGGTTGAAACGCGCCTGGCCCGTAGCAAAAGCGGCGGCCAGCAACAGCACAAAGGCGCCGACCAACTGGTACAGCAGGGTTTGCGTGGCGCTCGCCCGGGACAGCTTGGTGGTGCGCACCACCAGCGTGGTTGCACCCCAGGATATGCCGGCCAGCAGCCCCAGAAAATCACCCCAGAGCATATTGCCGGAAGCGGCAACCGGTGCCTGGCTGCGGCCAAAGAAGGCCAGCGCCAGACCCGCAAACGCCAGGCCAATGCCCAGCCACTGCACGGCACCCAGGCGTTCAGCCGGCAACTTCCAGTGCAGACCCAGCGCAGCAAAAATCGGTGCGGTGTAGAGAAACACCACCATGTGCGAAGCGCTGGTGTGGCGCAGGCCCTCGCCCACCAGCAGAAATTCCAGGCCAAACAGCAAACCCACCACCACCCCGGGGCCCAGCGTGCCGTCGTCCAGCCGCATGCGCTCACCGCGCAGCGCCATGACCAGCCCCACCAGCAGCGCCGCCACGCCGGAGCGCAGCGCGATCTGCATGATGGGCGCTATGTCGCCCGCCGTGGCCTTGAGCACCACTTGCTGCAAACCCCACACCAGGCACAGCACCAGCATCAGTGCAATGGCGTGGGAGTCGAGTGCTTTGCGGGTGTCCATGCAGATCAGTCCAGGGGTAGTTGGGGGATGGTGAATTATTGAATTGACTGCTTTCGTTGATATAGTGAATAACTGACAAGCCATACGGCGCAGCCGCCAATCCATGCCCATCCTGCAACCCAAGCTCGATATCCCGCTGTCTGCCCGGCAGTTGCCGGTGCCCATCATGTTCCGCAGCGCCCATGTGCCGGCCGACGGTTTGTATCCGCAGCACCAGCATGCCTGGGGCGAGTTTGTGTATTCCTTCAGCGGCGTGATGGAAGTGAAGGTGGCCGAGCACCACTACCTGGCGCCACCGCAGTACGGCATCTGGCTGCCGCCGGACATCGAGCACGTAGGCCTGAACCGCTACGCAGCGCACCACTGCTCGCTGTACATGGCGCCCCGGGTGTGCGCCGCATTGCCACGCACGCCTTGCGCCCTGACGGTGAGCCCGCTGGTACGCGCGTTGCTGGAGCATTTGCAGCAGCAGGGCGCGCAACAACCCGGCAACGCGGCCGACGAGCGCCTGCTGCAGGTGCTGGTGGACCAGTTGACCCTGGCCCCCCGCGAGGGCAGCTACCTGCCCACCTCGGACGACCCGCAACTGGGTGCGGTGCTGCAAATGCTGGAAGGAAACCCGGGCGACAACCGTTCCCTGCCCGAACTGGCCCACGCCGCCCACACCACCGAACGCACGCTGATGCGCCGGGCCCAGCGCGACCTGGGCATGTCGCTGGCCGACTGGCGCCAGCGCCTGCGCGTGGTCAAGGCCATGCCGCTGCTGGAGGCCGGCCAGACGGTGGAAACGATTGCACTGGACCTGGGCTATGGCAGCGCCTCAAGCTTCATCGCCATGTTCAAACGGCTGGTGGGTGCTACGCCGGATGAGTACCGCAAGGGCACGGCGCCGGCGCATTGAAGCCCGGCAACCGCACTCAGTCACAGCCCTGGAAATGGCGCTGCGCACACGCGCTGGCCAGCTCCCTGGCCTGGCTGATCTCGGCGGGCGTCATGCGCCGCTGAAGCACCGTCAGGTTGGTGGCGGCCTCCCGACTGCCACCATTGGCACCGGCGGAAAGCCACACATAGGCCAGGCCAGTGTTCTGCGGCAGCATGCGCCCCTGGGCATAGGCGGCGCCCAGGTTGGATTGGGCTGCGGCATGCCCACCGTGGGCCGACCGGCGCAGCCAGCGCAGGGACTCCGTCGCGTTGGCCGGGACACCCTGGCCGTTGCGGTACAACAGGCTCAACTGGAACTGGCTGGCCGCATCACCCTGCTGGGCCAGCGGCTTGAACCGTTGCAGGGCTTGGGCAAAGTCGCCGCGGTCCTTGGCAGCGACAGCATCTTCAAAACTGCCCGCATGGGCCACGCCGGCACACAGGCACAGCAGGGCAGCCACCGCAATGCACAGCGCACTGCGAACGGCGCTGTTGCCCGCGTCGGGCAATGGCTGGGTGGAGCGAAAGGGGAACATGGGGTCATATGATGCCCCAATCCCTAGCGCGGGGTCTGCAGTCTGATCCAGGCTGGATGCCGGTCGACCCCCGGCGTGTCGATGCGCTGCACGGTGACGCCATTCACGTCAGCGATGATGATCTGACCTCCGTCACCCGTCTTGGCCCAATAGGCCAGGTGGTTTCCGTCCGGCGAGAAGCGTGGGTCGTATGCGCTGTAAGGCAGATTCAGAAAGACGGGCTGGCCACCCAATGCCGGCACCATGCCGATGCGCGCCCGCAGGGCGCCGGTGGCCGGATCGGTCGCGATCCGATGGAAGGCCAGGGTCATGCCGTCAGCCGACCAGGATGGACTGAAATCCCCCCAGTTGCCCATCGCCGTCACCCGCCGGGCCCGGCCACCCGCGGCATCCATGACCCACACGGCAGGCGTACCGTCACGGTAGGCGGTAAAGGCGATCCACTGTCCGTCTGGCGACCACACTGGTGTGCGGTCGGGATCTGACTGGGAGGTGGCGAGCGGGGTCAGGTTGCGGACATCGCGCAGGCGGCCGGCCTCCATGCGCGCCAGCATGATGTCGCCGCCAGGATCACTGCGCTGCGAGGTGTAGATCATGTGCTTGCCATCGGGTGCCAAATTCGGTTCGAGTTCGACAACGGCTGTGTCAGACGACAGGAGGAGTCTTTGGCCGCTGGTCAAGTCAAGCCAGTACAGGATGGGAGGGGACCATGGATCGCCCGGCTCTGCGGCGGCGAACGCCAAGGCGAGCCCTCCCGGGTGCGGCGCCGGGCGGACGCCGGGTACACCGCCATGAATGGGCGTCGCTGGCTGGCCATTCAGGTCACTGCGGAACAGTCGCGCGACGCCGTCGGCACCAAGCACATCGAACACCAGGCCGTAGCGGACGTCGGTTGCAGTACTGCTGCTGCCTCCACCGCAGGCGCCCAACACCGCTGCGCACGCCAAGGCCAGCCACCACTGGCTCGGGTTGGAGAAGCATGCACGCCGTTTCATGACATCGCAGCGATCCTGGGCGAGGAAGCGGCCAGCGCTCATGGCACGATGCCAGCCTTGCGGCGCACTGCGGCGTTGGCCAGGGTCAGGGCGGCTGCAAGCGCATCCTCGGCCTGTGCCGTTGGCACGTCGGGCTGCACACCAACACCTTCCCAACTGGACTTCGTCACCGGATGGACCGTGCGGCCAATGGGTATGGACAGCGAGAAGTGCGGGTCCACGGGAATGACCATGTTGGGGTCGGCCCCGCCACGGGTCGGCTCGCCAACCACTGTGGCACGACCGCCGACCTGCAGGTTGTAGGCAAAGGCCTCGCCGGCCGAGAAGGTCTGGCGAGAGGTCAACACATAGACGGGCCGGTCGAGGTAGCGCGGGCCAGCCAGTGACGGCAAGGTCCAGACCTGAATCGTCGTGTCGCGCCGTGGGTATTCCAGCGTGGACAACTGCTGCGTCTGCGCCGGCAGGAAGTAGGAGGCGAGCACGACGTACAGATCGCCGCCGCCGCGGTTGGCGCGCAGATCCAGAATCATGGCATCGGTGTTCGCCAGCATCGCCATGGCACCGGCAACTGCGCGCCCACCCGCCTCCGCATCACCAAAGCGGTCCATGCGCAGGTAGCCGATGTTGCCCTCCAGTACCTCGGCCCGGGTGAGTCCGTAGTTGATGCGCCGGGCTTCGGCGCTTTGCGCCGCACGCTCCACCGCCTCCGGCGCCTGCGCCTGCAACGCCAAAGGCTGGCTGCGATAACGCAGGTTCAGGTGACCGCTGTGGCCGATGCTCTGCAGGTCGCGCGTCATGGCCTGGGCGAACTCCGCACCACCCTGGATGCGGTCGTAGTCTCCGGCGGTCTGGCGCGCATGCAGCAACTGTTCGATGGCCGGGAGCTTCGCCACATCGATGTAATGCTCGCGCAGTTGCGCCAACACCGCTTCAACAATGGCCCCGCGTGACACGGTACCGGCGGACACCGTGGCGGAGGCGTCGACTCCAGCGAAGGCCATTGTCGACACCAGACCAAGTGCCATGGCACGGCGCGACCATGGACGCCGTGCCTGTGCCAAGTGGGCAGACGCAAGTGCAGCAACAGGCCTCAACGCAGTGAGGCACCGGGTGAAAAGGGAAGTGGGAAAGTTCATGGTGATGGCAGAAAGATGCATGTCATGTCGAGCCATCGTACCGTTGACATTGCTGCGATTTACACAGATATCAGTTCGTTAAATTGATTCCTGCAGCGATAATCGTTGTATGGATCGATTTGACAGAGATATTCTCGGTTTGCTCGCTACAGATGGCCGCCTGTCGTACCGCGAACTGGCGGAGCGCGTGCACCTGAGCGCCAATGCGGTCGCAGAGCGGGTCCGACGCTTGCTGAAAGACGGCACGATCCGGTCGGTTCGCGCTGTTATCGATCCGGCGGCCCTGGATCGCACGCTGGAAGCGCAGATCGATGTGAAGCTCCGCCCGGACACCAGCGCCGCAGACTTTGAGCGCGAGATTCGCCACATGCCGCAACTGATCAGCGCAATGCTGCTGACCGGGTCTTACGATTACTCCCTGCGCGTGGCCTGCACCGACCGCGCCGACCTGGTGGATGTGACGGAGCGCCTGCGCAACCAGGCGGGCGCGCTGGAAACCTACAGCCGCATCATCCTGCAGGAAGTGCGCGTGGCCCCCTGGGTCGGGTAGCCAGCCGCACAACCCAACAGCTTCTGCAGCCTATTGCGCACGGCTCTTGCGCGCGCGCCTGGCGGGCGTGCGGCTGGGCGCGACCGGCGCAATCGGTTCATACGATGCTTCCACCTGGTCCTCGACATACAGGGCACACGACTCCAGGCTCCTCGTGAGTTCGGACTGGACTTTCTTCTGCGTGGACAGGGTCGCAATCATCTGCATCGTCGCCTGGTCGCGCGCGGCGGCAAACCACGATTGCAGCGCATTGTTGAACAACTCATTGGGCATCATGTACAACATACAAGTCCTCTCAAGAATGTGAATCGGGTACTTGTGTCTGTTATCGACGCAATCGCGGTATCCCTGTCCTGCAATAACGGGGGCAATGGCCGCCCAGCTTCACCCTATGCCACGCAGCGGCGGTGCTAGGATGGAAACACCCCTCTATGCGGCTAGGGCCGTACCAATCGTGGCACCGGCGGCTCAGCCAGAGCCAGGCCTTCGCGTTCAATCGTCTCACCCAGAAAGTCCAGGAACTTGCGCACGGCAGGCACCAGCCCCCGGCGTGACGGAAACACCGCGTGGAAGATGCCCGGGCGTGGCGCCCAGCCCGGCAACACCGGTACCAGCAGGCGGTCGCGCAATTCGTCGCAGCACATGTAGTCGGGCATGACACAGATGCCGGTCCCGCGCAGCACCGCGAATTTCAGCGTCAGCAAATCATCCGCCACGTAGCGCGGCTGGTGGTGAAAGGTGTGGGCCGCACCGTCCGGACCGACCAGATGCCAGGTCGCGTGATCCGGGCCACTGGCCATGCTGACCGTGTCCAGCTTGGCCAGGTCCTCGGGCGTATTCGGCCGACCCTGGCGGGCCAGCTGGGCCGGGCTGGCCACCAGCAGGGTCCCGGTGGTGCCAAAGTTTTTCACTACCAGGCTGCCACTGTCGTCCAGTGTGGGCCGCACGCGCAGGGCCACGTCAAAGCCTTCTTCCACCAGATCCACCGCGCGGTTGCTGACCCGCATGTCGATGCGCACCTGCGGGTAGCGCGCCAGAAACAGCGGCAGGATGGGACCCAGCGTGGTCTGCGCCAGCGTCACCGGACAGGCCACGCGGATGGTGCCACGCGGTTCGGTGTGGGCCTGGGCCACCACGTCCTGTGCCGCCTGGGCGTTCTCGCGCAGGGCCACGCAGTGGCGGTGGTATTGCTCGCCCACGGCGGTCAGCGACAGTTTGCGCGTGGTGCGCTGCAGCAGACGCACACCCAAACGCGCCTCAAGTTCCGCGACCCGGCGGGACAGGCGGGATTTGGGTAGGCCCAGGGCCCGGCCGGCCGCCGCAAAACCACCGCGGTCCACCACCTCGGCAAAGTACATCAGGTCATTCAGGTCCTGCATGGATTCCCCTTATTGTCCTACTGATAGGACAATCTAACGCATTTTTGCCGTCTTATCAAAGAATGGTTTCATCCACATACTTGATTCATCGCTGCAACCCGCAGTATTGACCTCAAGGAACTGATCATGAAACTGCTTCACATCGACTCCAGCGTGCTCGGCACCCACTCCGTTTCCCGCCAACTGACGGCCCAGATCGTCGCCAAGTGGCGCGCCAGCCACCCCGGCACCACGGTGGACTACCTGGACCTGGCAACCAACGCTCCCAGCCACCTGTCCAGCGATTCACTGGGCTTTCGCCTGGCGCCTGGCGCCGAAGGGGTGACCGACGCGCAAAAGCGCGAGAACGCACTCTCGGAGCAACTGGTGTCCCAGTTTCTGGCCGCAGATGTGATCGTGGTCGGTGCTCCGCTGTACAACTTCTCCATTCCCAGCCAGCTCAAGGCCTGGATTGACCGCGTAGCCCAGGTGGGACGCACCTTCAAGTACACCGAGAAGGGCCCCCAGGGCCTGGCCGGTGGCAAGACGGTGATCGTGGCCTCCGCCCGCGGCGGCGTGTATTCCACCAGCGAAGGTGGCCGCGCCATGGAACACCAGGAAAGCTATCTGCAGACCGTGTTTGGCTTCTTTGGCATCACTGACGTGCGCTTTGTGCGTGCCGAAGGTCTGGGCATGGGTGAGGCGGCCAAGGCTCAAGCCCTGGCCGCGGCTGAAATCGAGATCCGCGCGGTAGCGCTCACCGCCGCCAACGAGCCCAGCGCCGCACAGGCAGCCTGAAGGCTATCAGCGACAGTGGGCACTCACCACGAGGGACTGCGCCCGGCGAAATGCGTCGCCAAAAACTCAATCAGGGCGCGCACCTTGGCCGAAACATGCTTGCGGGTTGGATAGACCGCATAAATGCCAAGCTCTTCAGAGCGGTAGCTTGGCATCAACTCCACCAGGCTGCCGTCTGCCAGGTCCTTACCCACCAGAAAGGTGGGCTGCAGGATCACCCCCTGGTGTGACAACGCCGCGGCGCGGCAGGTGTCGCCGTTATTGGTGTGAATGCAGGGTTTGGTCTTCACGCTGACGGTCCCCTGGGGTCCCGTGAACGTCCACTCGTCCTTGGCCGACCGGTAGCTATAGGAAATGATGGCATGGTTGATCAGTTCGCTGGGATGCTGGGGCGTGCCATGTTGGGCCAGGTACTGCGGCGATGCACACAACACGATACGGGTAGTGGCCAGGCGCTTGCTGACCAGAGTGGAGTTTTCCAGCTTGGCGATGCGGATGGCGACGTCGTAGCCCTCCTCCACCAGATCCACCAATCGGTCAGCCAGCGTGACATCCAGCGAGACCTTGGGGTGCAGTGCCTTGAACTCGCCCCACAGCGGCGCAAGGTGCAGGATGCCAAAGGTGAACGGTGCGTTGATGCGCAGCAAACCGCTGGCGGCATCGCTGCGGGCGGTGACTTCATCTTCGGCCTCCTGCAGCTCGGCCAGCAGTTCCTTGCTGCGCGCATAGAACACCTGGCCCTCTTCGGTGAGCGAGAGTTTGCGCGTGGTACGGTGCAACAGGCGCACGCCCAACCGGGTCTCCATATCAACGACATAGCGCGAGACGGCGGCCTTGGACAGGTCCAGCGCGTCGGCCGCCTTCACAAAACTGCCGGCATCCACCACCGCGTTGAAAGTCTGCATCTCCAGGAATCGATCCATTGTTACCCCAGCTGAAACAATTAATTTGGATTTAGATAATTTATCTGTTCCTCATAAGTCAATAAAGTTCCACCCATGCGATCAAGCAACTCACCATTCCAGAACTCAGTAACTGGCCCGACTGCTGTGCTGCATATTGGCCCGGAGGAGACCACCGTGGTGGTGAGATCGGCCACGGAGTCCGGCACCACGCTGACACTTGCCATAGGCTCGGGCAGGACCGCGCGCGAACACTTTCGCCACACACCGCCCAGTCCGCTGGAACTGGAAAACGCCATTGCCACGGTCGAAGACGAGGTGACCCGCGCCCGCACGATGGTCAATGCCGCAGTACCGCTCTACACCTCGGACCCGGACCTACGTGCCATTGCCAAGCTGGCCGGCGTGCCCGAGGGCGACCGGATGCAACTTTCGGTGGAGGCTATCGAGCGAACCTTCGACCGTCTGGCATCCGTGGTGCTGGGTCAGCCTGCGTCTCGCATGGGGCTACCGCGCGACAACAGCTTTGCCGCCACCCTGCTGATCCTGCGCGAGTTCATGCACCACCTGCAGTGCACGTCCATCACCTGTGTCGAGGTCGGCGCGGACTAACCAGCCGGCCATTCCTGGGCGCGACTGTCCCACTCCTGCCGAATGTCCAGAATTTGGGGCAGGATGCGGGTGAAGTGCTCCACCAGACGCGGCTCGAAATGCGAGCCCGCGCTGCTGTGCAAGGTCTCCATCACCCGGTCCAGCGGCCAGACCTCCTTGTACGGGCGCTTGGTGGTCAACGCATCAAACACGTCTGCAATGGCCACAATGCGGGCCATTTCGGGAATGTCCTCGCCAACCAGGCCACGCGGGTATCCGCTGCCATCCCACTGCTCGTGGTGGCAGTGCGCAATGGTGGCGGCCATCTGCAACAGCGGCGCAGCGCTCTTGGACAGTATCTTGTAGCCCACCGTGGCATGCGTCTGCATGACGACCCACTCTTGGGCATCGAGCTTGCCGGGCTTGTGCAGGATGGCGTCGGGTATGCCCAGTTTGCCAATGTCGTGCATGGGCGCGGCCAGTTCCAGTTGCTGGCAGGCGTCCTTCTTCCAGCCCGAGGCCGCGGCCAAGGCGCTGCTGTACGCGGCCATGCGCCAGATGTGGGTGCCGGTATCGGCGTCCTTGAACTCGCTCGCTTCGCCCAGCATGTAAATGGCGTCGTTGTAACTTTGCGCCAGTTGCTTGGTGCTGACCAGAGAGAGGTGGGTGCGCACCCGGGCCCGCACCACGGGTGGTGAGACCGGCTTGACCAGATAGTCCACCGCACCGGCCTCAAAGCCTGCCGTCTCATCGCCGGTTTCGGCCAGGCTGGTGACAAAGATCACCGGAATGCTTTCGGTTTGCGGGTCGAGCTTGAGCTTGCGGCAGGTGGTATAGCCGTCCATGTCGGGCATCTCGATATCCAGCAGGATCAGGGCCGGGCGGTGCTTGGCGGCTGCGGCCAGCGCCTCGGCCCCATTGCGGGCAAAAACCAGGGCATGTTCCGGCGACAGAATCTGGCGCAGCAGGGCCAGGTTTGCCGGTTCGTCGTCCACGATGAGGATGGGTGCGGTCATGGTGTCAGGCGTCCAGGGAAATATCCAGACATTCACACAAATGGCGCGCCGCCAACTCGGCACCCCGGAAATCGAAGTCACTAAGGGTAGCACGCAGACGTTGCAATTGCTCAGGCGGGACAAAGGGGGTCAGCGCTTCCAGGCCCTGCTCGGCCGCGTCCAAGTCATCAGCATCCAGTGCACGCAGCAGGTTTTGCAGCAGACCGGCCCGTTGTTGCGCCTGATCCGCGTCCAGGGCCGCCGCCGCACCAATGGGCACGACGGGCTCGGGCGCGTAGAGGGCAATGGACGACAACGCCACATCCAGCGCATCCTGCAGTTCGTCCAGCGAGGCCGCCACATCAATTCCCATCTTCAACTGCTGGTCAATCGTCCCCGCGCAGGCCGCCACATCCAGCAAGGCCAGGTTGCCAGCCGCGCCCTTGAGTTTGTGCGCCAGCGCGGCAACCTCTGCACTCTGGCCATGGCGCAGGCCCTGCGCAAGGGTCTGGGCACTGCCGCGATAGTCCAACGCAAACTTGCGCAGAAATTGGGAATACACCGATGCCTGCCGCCAAGTGCGCAATCCACTGGCCAGATCCAGGCCCGGCAATCCGCAGGCCAAATCCTCGCTTGGCGCAACACCCACAGGCAAAGGGCCGTCCGACTCGGCGGGTGCCGTCACGGCGGTGTCACTGATCGCTGGCAGCCATTTCAGGATGGTCGTAAACAGCAGAGCGGGATCGACCGGTTTGGCAATGAAGTCCACCATGCCCGCCTCCAGGCACGCCCGGCGGTCGTCGTCAAAGGCATTGGCCGTCATGGCCAGAATGGGCGTATCGCGGCGACCCGGCAGGGCGTGGATGGCACGGGTGGCCTCCAGTCCGTCCATGACCGGCATCTGCAAGTCCATCAGCACCAGCGCATAGGCTGTCGTGCGCGCCAGGGTGACGGCCTCCAGGCCATCGGCGGCGGTATCAATGACCAGGCCACTGCCTTCGAGCAGTTGCTGTGCAATTTCGCGGTTGATGTCCACGTCATCGGCCAGCAGGATGCGGGCACCGGCATGGCGGCGCAACTCGACTTCCGCGCTGTGCACCGATGGCAGGGTATCAGCGGGCATTGGGCTATGGGCGTGCTGCAGACGGGCGCTGAACCAGAACGTGGCGCCTTCACCCGGTGTGCTGTGCACTCCAGCGTCGCCACCCATCAGCTCGGCCAGACGGCGCGTGATGGCCAGCCCCAGCCCGGTTCCTCCATACTGGCGGGTGGTGGAGACATCGGCCTGCTCGAACGCCTTGAACAGACTGGCCTGCTTTTCCAGCGGAATGCCGATACCGGTGTCCTGCACCTCGAAGCGCATCAGCGGGCCGGAAGGCGCGTCCTGCAACACATGGGCCCGGATGGTCACTGAACCACTGCTGGTGAACTTGATGGCATTGCTGGCATAGTTGAGGAGCGCCTGGCGCAGCCGCGTCGGGTCTCCCCGCAGCCACAGCGGCACACCCGTGGCATCCACTTGAATCACCAACCCCTTGACCCGGGCCTGCTCGGCAATCAGTGAATACACGTTGTCCAGCAGACCCCCCAGGTGGAAGTCGGTCTGCTCCAGTTCCAGCCGTCCGGCTTCGATCTTGGAGAGATCCAGGATGTCGTTGATGATGGTCAGCAAGTGGCTGGCAGCCGCCTCGATCTTGGCCAGGCGCACCGACTGGGCGGGGGTTGGCTGGTCGCGGCGCAACAGGTGGGCAAAGCCCACGATGGCGTTCATGGGCGTGCGGATTTCATGGCTCATATTGGCCAGGAAGGCGCTCTTGGCCCGGTTGGCCGCCTCGGCACTCTTGCCGGCTTCTGCCAGCTCGGCCGTACGACTGGCCACCAGCTCCTCCAGATGGTCCCGGTGCTGTTCCAGCTCGGCCAGCATGCGGACCTTCTCGGTGATGTCTTCCTTGGATGCCATGTAGTGGCTGATGCGGCCGTCGGGCTGGCGGATCGGCGTGATCTGGGCCGATTCGGTGTAGCGGCTGCCGTCCTTGCGCCGGTTGTAAAACACACCGCTCCAAGAGCGGCCATGCATTAGCGCATCCCACAACCCTGCGTAAGTTTGGCTGGAAGTTTCTCCCGACTGCAACATACGCGGGTTTTGACCGATGGCCTCCTTGCGGCTGTACCCAGAGGAGCGCACAAAGGCCTCGTTGACGTACTCGAGCTTGCCTTCCAGATTGGTAATCGCAACCACCACCGGGCTTTGCTCCACCGCCATGGAAAGCTGATGCAACTGCACCTCGGCCGCCTTGCGTTCGGTCATGTCCATGGTGTAGGCCAGCACACAGGGCTTGCCATCGCACTCCATCAGCTCGGCGGAAATGCTGATGCGGCGCAGGCTGCCATTCTTGTGGCGCAACACGGTGTCATAGTCAATCAGCCTGCCCACCGCGCGCAGTTCGTCCACCCAGTGCTGGCGCACCGCCATGTCCGGCCACAGCCCGACCTCCTGCGCTGTGCGACCCGTGAGTTCCTGCGGCGTCCAGCCAAAGTCACGCTCCCAGTTGGTATTCACCTGGATGAAGGTTCCGTCCTCCAATGTGGCAATGGAGGCGGCAATCGGACTGGCGTTGAACACCATGGACATCATCTGCATGGAGCGCCGCAACTCGTCGTCGGCCCGTGTGCGGATGCTGATATCGCGTATGAACGCAGTGAAGTAGTACTTGCCGTTCTGCAGCAGCTTGGAGATCGCCAATTCGATCGGGAATTCGTGGCCATCGGCATGGACTGCGCGCACCTCCACCCGCTTGTCCAGCACCTTGGAGTGGCCCGTGTGCAAATGGTGCGCCAGGCCCTCGCGGTGCGCCTCACGCATGGCCGGTGGCACGATCAGATCGGCCAAGTCGCGGCCCATGGCCTGCTCCACCGTATAACCAAAGACGGGTGTGGCCTGGGCGTTCCAGCCGATGATCCGGCCACTCTCGTCCATGCTGACGACGGCATCCAGCGAGGCATCCATCAGCATCTGCGCGCGTGCCTGGCTCTCGCGCACCGATGCGTCCAGCGCACTGCGTTGCAGTTCGGCCTTGGCATCCCGCGCGAGCTGGGCCAGCAGGTGCACGCGCTGTTGCTGACGCCACAGCAGAAACAGTCCACAGCAGAGCGCCGATACCGCGACCAGTGCCACCAGCGCGATCCAGAACACCAGCGTGCGCAGGGGCGCAAAGACCTCGTTCTGGTCCATCTTGGCAACAATGTGCCAGCGCGTCCCCGCGACCGGCCGGTAGGCCGCAAAAACTGCCTGGTCCCGGTAGTCCACTCCCTCGGTAGTTCCCGGGGCGTTGGCACGAATTGCGGCCGCCGCTGGCAGGTTGGGTGTGTCCATGGAGGGCGCCAGCACCATGGCTGTGCCCTTGCGGTGGCGCAGGTCGTTCAGAAACACCGCTGTATTGCCCTCTTGGCGCACCAGCAGGGTTTCTCCACTAGGGCTGGCAGTGGGCCAGGTCTGGATCACCGGGTAGACAAAGCGATCCACATCCACCAGCAACACCATCGCTGCGACGGGTCGCCCGTCGGCATGGCGGGCCGGACCAATCGGAACCAGCCAGTGCATGCGGGGGCTGCCGTCCCTGTCCAGGTATAGGGAGCTGCGCTGCATCTCGCCGGGGCGCATGGTGGCGAGCTGCTGGTCGATGATGCTGCGTTCCCGGACGTGGTTGCCGGCGTACGCCAGCAGGCGGCCGTCGTGCCGGAGCACGGACATGCCGCCGCTACCGTAGCTATCCGCAAACCCGGCCAGATAGCGCTGCAACTGGTCCCGGCTGTTGGCATCCAGGCGCCCATCGGCAAGTTGCGCCACCCAGTTCTCAAGCGGCCCATTGGCCATCAGCATCTGCCCGTCACTATCACGCTCGGCGAGCCATGTTTCGATCTGATCGGCTTTCAGTTTGGCAATGGCCTGCAGGTTGGCATAGGTATCGCGCTCCACCTCCGGGGCATACAGCTTGACCACCATCAGGCCCGCCAGGGGAACCACCATGATCAGTGCCACGAAAAGCAACACCAGAATGCGCATCCGCGAGGCACCGGCACCAGGGATGCGGGAGATGGCATCACTCCGGGCTTCGGTGCGGGGGCTGGTCATGTGCGAGATTGTGCGGAATAAGTGGGAGGTGCGCTCAAACCTCCGTCGGCACGCTGCCACGGAGATGCTGGCCGATGGTAAGACCAAGCGAAGCGAGGGGCAATACCGATAAACCGCTGCGGCGCAACAACCGGCAGCTATTTATTTGATAGCGATCAAGGTATCAGCCATGAGGGCTGATACCCATTTTGACCACAGGGGATCAGGCGCGTGCGGTCCAGGCCTGGGCAAGTGCAAACACCGAGTTGGGAGTGCCCGGGCGCGCCACCGGGGGGCGCGGTTTCTGGAACACGCCCTTCTGTGCAGGCTTGCGCTCTTCCACCTGGAAGCCCTTGGCCTTCTGCTCCTGAGCGAGGCTTTGCAGCGTCACGGTTTTCAGGTAGGCCACCACCGTGGACTGCAGCGCATCCCACAGGTCCTGTGTCATCTCCTGGGCACTGGCGGACGTTTCGCGTGCAGCCTCTTTGGGGCGCGCATCGCTGCCGTCTTCAATGGCACCAATGATGTCGGCCACCGTAATGGCCTCGGCCGTGCGAGCCAGTGTGTAGCCGCCGCCAGGTCCGCGCGTGCTCTCGACCAGTCCGTGCTGGCGCAACTTGGCAAACATCTGCTCCAGGTAAGACATGGAGATGCGGTGGCGCAGGGCCAAGTCCTGCAGTGGAACGGGGGTGTTGCTCTGGCGCAGGGCCAGGTCAATCATGGCGGTAATGGCAAAACGGCCTCTGGTACTCAATCGCATGGGATTACTCCTTCCAGCGCAAAAAATGCTGGTGAAGCCTGAATGTAGGTGCCAAAATGCTTCGTGTAAATTCGAATTTGCAACAATTTCACTTCGATTTATACGAACTATAGGCACGCCATGAACTTCAAGCACCTGCATTACTTCTGGGTCACGGCCAAGGCTGGCGGCATCATGCGCGCTGGCGAACAGCTGCACACCACGCCGCAAACCCTGTCCGGCCAGATCAAGCTGCTGGAAGATTGGCTGGGCCGCAAGCTGTTTCGCAAGAGCGGGCGCAACCTGGAACTGACCGAAGATGGCCACCTGGCGTTGGGCTATGCCGACCAGATCTTCACCCTGGGCGCCGAACTGGAGAGTGCCGTGCGCAAGGCCCACGGAGGCCAGCGCGTGCTGGACTTCAAGGTGGGCGTGGCCGATTCGGTGGCCAAGTCCATCGCCTACCGGCTGCTGGAACCGGCGCTGGCCGTGGCCGAGCCGGTGCGCCTGGTGTGCAGCGAGGGCAAATTCCCCGACCTGTTGGCGCAACTGGCGCTGAACCGGCTGGACCTGGTGATTGCCGACGAACCCATGTCCCGGCGCATCAGCGTCAAGGCCTTCAACCACCCGCTGGGGCGCACGGCCATGAGCTTTTTTTGCGCGCCGGAACTCAAGAGGCAACTGAAGGGCGACTTTCCCCAGTGCCTGAACGACTTTCCGCTGCTGATCCCCGGCGCCCAGGCCTCGGTGCGCCAGCAGTTCGAGGGTTGGCTGACCCGCCACCACATCCACCCGCGCATCATTGGCGAGTTTGACGACGGCGCCCTGATGAGCGCCTTTGGCCGCGAAGGGCGTGGCGCCTTCATGGCGCCCACGGTGATGGAGCAGGACACGGTGACGCAGTTTGGGGTGGAGGTGATCGGGCGCACCGAGGAACTGGTGGACGAGTTCTATGCCGTGTCGGTGGAGCGGCGCATCACCCACCCTTGCGTGGTGGCGATTACCGATGCGGCGCGGGGACAGTTGTTTGGGTGATCACCCCGCCACATGCGCGGCTAGCGGCTCGCAGCCTTGCTCAAGCCAGCACCCGTGATACGTGCCAGATCACCGTTGGCCTGACCCGCGCGCAAGATTTTGTTGACCTCGTTCAGCAGGTCTAGCTGGTGCATGCTTTTGGCGAAGGCCAGGTAGTTGGGATCAATTTTCAGCGGCACAGGAAGCACTTCGAATTTGTCCCGCTGCGCCTGCAGCTCGCGATCTTCCTGGAGCACTTGTTGAAAGCCAGCGGCACCGCCATTGAACAAGCCACCGTCCATGCGTCCGGCCAACAGTTTGCGCAGACGATTGGCCGGACCGCTGTCCTCCTCCAGACGGAACAGGCCCGCCTTCAGGGCATTGTCGAATTCATCACCGTATGAGCCGCGCCTGCCAATGCCAATGGTCTTGCCATGCAAATCCGCGATGGACTTGAAATCAAACGCCTTGCCGGCCAGAACCACGATCACCACGGTGTCGGTATACAAGGGCTCGGAATAGTCAAACACAAGCTCGCGCTCAGCGGTCTTGGATATCCCAACAATTCCCCCTTCGCCGTCAACCGCACTCTTGTATGCCCGGCTCCACGGCGCCAGCTTGATCGTGAAATGGTGTTTGGGAAGCCGTTCGTCAACGTACTTCAAGATATCGACCAAAACGCCCTTGCTCTCGCCATTCTGGACATAGGCCTTGGGTATTGAATAGTCGCTGCCGAATACGTCAATCTCGGCTGCCCAGGTACTCACCATGGCAACCAGCGACGCCATCAGAACACCGGCACGCAGCATGTGCATCATCATGATCATCTCGTGTTATAGCTTGGTCCAACGACAAGCGCCACAGCATACTGCGCGACTTTCATAGATGATTTGGTTATTTGAAACTGAGAATTCAGTAGTTCCAGTTTTAACGCTTGGCTTCCAGAATCCATTCCATCGCATTGTTGCGTTGCAATTGTCTGGAGTTCACGATGTCCGATTTCTTTTCTTCCCGCCGGGTCTTCACCACCTTGGCCCTGACCGCCGCCCTGTCCGGCGCCGCATTCAGCGCTGCCGCCCAGCCCAAGCCCGTGGAGCTGCTCAACGTCTCCTACGATCCGACCCGCGAGCTGTATGTTGAGTTCAACGCCGCCTTCACCAAACACTGGAAAGCCAAGACCGGCCAGGACGTGAGCATCAAGCAGTCCCACGGCGGTTCGGGCAAACAGGCGCGCGGCATCATCGACGGGCTGGAGGCCGATGTGGCCACGCTGGCCCTGGCCGGTGACACCGACGCCCTGCACGCCAACGGCGGTTGGATTCCCAAGGACTGGCAAAAGCGCCTGCCGCACAACTCCTCGCCCTACACCTCCACCATCGTGCTGGTGGTGCGCCAGGGCAACCCCAAGGGCATCAAGGACTGGGATGACCTGATCAAACCGGGAGTGAGCGTCATCACCCCCAACCCCAAGACCTCGGGCGGCGCACGCTGGAACTACCTGGCGGCCTGGGAATTTGCCAAGCGCAAATTCGGCGGCGACGCCCAGGCCAAGGACTTCGTTGCCAAGCTGTACGCCAACGTGCCGGTGCTGGACACGGGCGCACGTGGCTCCTCCATCACCTTTGCCCAACGCGGCCAGGGTGATGTGTTCATCTCCTGGGAGAACGAAGCCTACCTGCTGGAGAAGGAATTTGGCAGCAAGGTCGATGTGGTCTACCCCTCTCTGAGCATCCTGGCCGAACCCGCCGTCACGGTGGTGGACAAGAACGTCGACAAGAAGGGCACCCGTGCCGTGGCCCAGGCCTACCTGGAGTACCTGTACACCGACGAGGGCCAGGACATTGCCGGCAAGAACTTCTACCGCCCCATCTCCGAGAAGTTCCAGGCCAAGTACATCAAGCAGTTGCCCAGGATCAAGCTGTTCAGCATTGACGAGGCCTTTGGCGGTTGGGCCAAGGCCGCCAAGGACCACTTTGTCGACGGCGCCAGCTTCGACCAGATCTACGCAAAAAAATAACCCGCAACGCTGTCACACATCGATCTAACAGGGAGATAAACACCATGTCCGTTCTGCTCATTGCCGGCAGCCCCTCCACCCCCTCACGCTCCGCGGCCCTGCTGGATGCCGTGGAGCAGCGCCTGGCCCTGCGCGGCGTGGCAGTGGAGCGGCTGCACATTCGCGACCTGTCGCCCCAGGCGCTGATCCTGGCGGACTTTGGCCATCCGTCGATTGCCGGCGCCGCTGCCCAGGTGGCACGGGCCAGTGCCATTGTCGTGGCCACGCCGGTTTACAAGGCGGCCTACAGCGGCGTGCTCAAGGTCTTTCTGGACCTGCTGCCACAGACCGCGCTCAAGGAAAAGCACGTGCTGCCACTGGCCACCGGCGGCAGCCCGAATCACATGCTGGCGCTGGACTATGCATTGCGCCCGGTCCTGCAGTCGCTGGGTGCGGCCCACATCCTGCCCGGCATCTATGCCACCGACTCGCAGGTGGTGGTGTTGCCCGAAGGCGGCTACCAGATCCATGCGGACATCGCCGAGCGGCTGGACGCAAGCGTCAAGACGCTGATTGCCGAGGCGCTGAAAGAAATCCCGTCCGTTGCCGGCCGCTTTGCGCCGGTGCACTTCTCGCAGGTGCGATGTAGCGTGTAGGCCCGCTGCACCCCGGGGCGCACAGCCCTTTATTCCAAACCCCAATCCATTTTTGAAACCGCGCCAGCGGCATGGGCGAAGCCTTGCCTGCGCACATTGAAAGAACCATTGCCATGACATTGACCCACGACATTTCCCGCCGCCGCCTGCTGGCCCAGGCACTCGCCACCTCTGCCCTGGCCACCACCGGCGGCCTGGTGCTGGCCCAAAAGCCCACGGGGCGCGTGCTGCGCGTCGGCCACCAGAAGGGCTGGCTGTCCATCCTCAAGGGCCGCGGCACGCTGGAAAAAGAACTGGCCCCGCTGGGCGTTTCCGTGACCTGGACCGAGTTCAACGCCGGCCCGGTGCAGCTCGAAGCCCTGAATGTGGGCGCCATCGACTTTGGCGACGTGGGTGAAGCACCGCCCATCTTCGCCCAGGCCGCCGGTGCGCCGCTGGTCTATGCCGGCGCCACCGTGCCGCGCCCCAAGCTCGAAGCCATCATCGTGCCCAAGGACTCGCCCATCAAGACGATTGCCGATCTGAAAGGCAAGCGCGTGGCCTACAACAAGGGCTCCAACGTGCAGTACTTCCTGGTCAAGCTGCTGGAGAAGAACGGTCTTCAATACAGCGATGTTCAGTCCGTCTTCCTGCCGCCGCCAGACGCCCGTGCCGCGTTTCAAAAAGGTGCCATTGACGCCTGGATCATCTGGGACCCATTCCTCGCCTCGGCGCAAAAAACGCTGGACGCGCGCCTGCTGGCCGACGCGAGCGGCGTCGTCAACAACCGCGCCTACTACTTCACCTCCCGCGACTTCGCCAGCAAAAACACCGATGTGCTGAAGATCGCGATCCGCCAGATCAACGCCATCGACACCTGGGCGTCAAAAAACAAGGCCGCCGCAGCAGCAGAACTCTCCACCGTGCTCGGTCTGGACAAAAGCATCACCGAGCTGTACCTGAACCGTTCCGAGTTCGGCGTCGCGCCGGTCAACAGCGCCATCCTGGCCGAGCAGCAAAAGATTGCCGACACCTTCTTTGAATTGAAGCTCATCCCCAAGAAGCTCAACCTGCTGCACGCAGCGCCCGTGGATTTGGGGTGAGCCATGACCTACACCGTGCAAGAACTGCAAACCAACCCAACGGCCGGGGTACAGCCGGAGCAGCCGTGGACCGGCCCCAGCCTGGGCCTGCACTTCCCCGCTGATGACAAGCTGGTCATCGCCATCAAAGCCATCGCGCAGCGCTTGGTGCCCTGGCTGGTGCCGCTGGCGCTGATAATCGGCTGGCACATCGCATCCAGTTCCGGCTGGCTCTCCACCCGGGTGCTGCCGGCGCCGCTGGACGTGGTGCAGGCGGCTTGGACGCTGGCCGAATCCGGCGAGCTGTGGACCCACGTCAAGGTCAGCGCCGCCCGCGCGTTGACGGGCCTGGCGATCGGCGGCAGCCTGGGCCTGCTGCTGGGCTTGCTGACCGGCTCGGTGCGCTTCTTCGAGACGCTGCTGGATTCCACCATCCAGATGGTGCGCAACATTCCGGCGCTGGCGATGATTCCGCTGGTGATCCTGTGGTTCGGCATCGACGAATCGGCCAAGCTGTTCCTGATCGCGGTGTCGGTGTTCTTCCCAATCTACCTCAACACCTACCACGGCATCCGCAATGTGGATCCGGGCCTGATCGAGATGGCGCGCACCTATGGCCTGACCCGCTGGCAGCTCTACACCCAGGTGATCCTGCCCGGTGCGCTGTCCAGCATCCTGGTGGGGCTGCGTTTCTCGCTGGGGCTGATGTGGGTGATCCTGATCGTGGCCGAGACCATCTCGGCCCAGGCCGGCATTGGGTATCTCACGATGAACGCCCGCGAATTCCTGCAGACCGACATCGTGCTGGTGGGCATCCTGCTGTACGCGCTGCTCGGCAAGCTGGCCGACCTGTTTGCCGGCGCGCTGGAGCGCTCTTGGCTGCGCTGGCACCCCGGCTACCAGTCCAAGCACTGAGCCCGGCGATTCACATTGCTACCAATTTCATAGCTGTTTAAGCATATTCCACGAGGGCTAGAGGCCAATATGACCACAAACCATTCCGCCACGGGCCAACGCGGCGTGCCGCTGGCACTGCACGGCTTGACCAAGCGGTACGGCCAGCGCACCGTGCTCAACCAGGCCCAACTGACGATTGAGCCGGGCGAGTTCGTCGCCATCGTCGGACGCAGCGGCTGCGGCAAGAGCACGCTCTTGCGCCTGGTGGCCGGACTCGAATCAGCCAGCAGCGGCAGCCTGCACATCGCCGGCAAGGCCCATGCAGGCCTGCGCAATGACACCCGCATCATGTTCCAGGACGCGCGCCTCTTGCCGTGGAAGCGCGTCATCGACAACGTGGCCCTAGGGCTACCCGAAGACCAGCGTGGTTCCGCAGCCAAGGTGCTGGAGCAGGTCGGCCTGGGCGACCGCCAGGCCGACTGGCCGGCACGCCTGTCGGGCGGCCAGCGCCAGCGCGTGGCCCTGGCCCGCGCCCTGGTGCACCAGCCCAACCTGTTGCTGCTGGACGAGCCGCTGGGCGCGCTGGATGCACTGACCCGCATCGAGATGCACGCCCTGATCGAAGACCTGTGGCTGCGCCACGGCTTCACTGCGCTCTTGGTCACGCACGACGTCCAGGAGGCCGTAGCCCTGGCCGACCGCGTGGTGCTGATCGAGGACGGCGTGATTGCACTGGACGAACGCATCGCCCTGCCACGCCCGCGCTCACGCGGCGACGCGGCCTTTGCCGCGCTGGAAAAACGCATTCTGGACCGGGTGCTGCAACGCCCGGGCGAAGAAGCCGCGCCGGCCGAACCCGTCTGGCTCGGTGCTGCCGCCCATGGCCTGCGCTGGGCTATCTAGCCCCAACAAACTTTTCATTTTTTAACGGACTTTCAAGGAGAAATTCATGTCCATCCAAGCCATCAATGTTCGCAACCAATTCAAGGGCAAGGTCAAGGAGATCATCCGTGGCGATGTGGTCTCCGAGATCGATGTCGAGACGCCCTGGGGCATCGTTACCTCGGTCATCACCACGCGCTCGGTGGACGACCTGCAACTCAAGATCGGCTCCGATGTGGTGGCCCTGGTGAAGTCGACCGAAGTGTCGATCGCCAAGCTGTAAGCCCTTCCCTCAATCAACCCACTCACTCACAGGGAGCAACCACCATGAGCACCACCAAACCCCAACTGCGCCTGGGCGCCTTTTTGCCCGGCGCCGGCCAGCACATCGCGGCGTGGCGCCACCCTGACTCCAACGCCAACGGCCCACTGAACTTTGAACACTACAAGCGCCTGGCCCAAACCGCCGAGCGGGGCCTGTTTGATGCCTTCTTCCTGGCCGATGGCCTGGCTGCCAACTTCGGCGGCCTGGTGGGTGCGGGTGGCAGCGCCAAGGTGACGGACTTCGAACCGGTGACGCTGTTCTCGGCCCTGTCGCAGGTCACCACGCACATCGGCTTTATTGCCACCGCATCCACCACCTACGAAGAGCCCTACAGCCTGGCGCGTAAATACGCGTCACTGGACCACCTCAGTGGCGGGCGCGCTGGCTGGAACGTGGTGACCACCATTGGCGACGAAACCGCGCGCAACTTCGGACGCGACAAGCAGCTGACGCCGGTGGAGCGCTACGACCGGGCCGAGGAGTTTGTCGACACCGTCAAGGAACTGTGGGACAGCTGGGAGGACGATGCCTTCATCCGCGACAAGGCCAGCGGCCAGTACTTCGACCCGGCCAAGGTGCACCCGCCCAAGCACAAGGGCAAGCATTTCTCGGTGGCCGGTGCGCTCAACGTGGCCCGCCCACCGCAGGGCTACCCGGTGGTGGTGCAGGCCGGCCAGTCCGAGCCCGGTCTGGAGCTGGCCGCACGCACGGCCGAAGTGGTGTTCACCGCCCAGCAGTCATTGGAAGATGCCCAGGCCTTCTACCGCGACCTGAAGGGCCGCCTGGCCAAGTACGGGCGCTCACCCGACGAGCTGCGCATCATGCCCGGCGTGTCGGTCTATGTCGGCAAGACCGAGGAAGAGGCTCGGGCCAAGTTGCAGCAACTCAATGACCTGATCCGCCCCGAGGAAGGTTTGACCCTGCTGGCCGGACTCTCCGGTGGCGTGGACCTGTCGAAGTACCCGTTGGATGGCCCCTTCCCCGATCTGCCCAAGACCGAAGGCTGGGTCAGCCGCGCACAGATGATGGTGGACATCGCCCACAAGCACAGCTTCAGCATCCGCCAGCTCTACCAGTGGGTGGCCACGGCGCGCGGCCACTGGACGATTGTGGGCACGCCCACCCAGATCGCCGACCTGCTGCAGCTGTGGTTTGAAAACGGTGCGGCCGATGGCTTCAATGTGCTGCCGCCCGTGCTGCCCGCCAGCCTGGACGATTTTGTGGACCTGGTGATCCCCGAGCTGCAACGCCGTGGCCTGTTCCGCACCGAATACGAAGGCAGGACCCTGCGCGAGAACCTGGCACTGGAGCGCCCGGAGAACCAGCACGCCGCGCGCCGGCGGGAGCGCAAGGCGGCCTGATGCACGACCGGGGCACGCTACCGGACGGCCGGTGCTTGCCCACTTTCGTAGGTCTCAAAATGCTCAATCGGCAATGGCCGGCTGAACAAATAGCCCTGGAGGTAGTCGCAACGGTGAACCGTGCTCAAGAAGTAGCGCTGGGCCTCGGTCTCCACGCCCTCGGCCACCACCTTCAGCTTGAGGCTGTGCCCCAGACTCACGATGGCAGCGCAGATGGCAACCGAGTCATCACTGCTTTCGATGTTCATGACGAATGAACGGTCAATCTTGACCTGATCGAACGGCAAGCGGCTGAGGTAGGCAAGCGATGAGTAACCGGTGCCAAAATCGTCCAGTGAAAACTGGACCCCCAGGGCGCGCAGCGTGTTCATCTTGGCGATGACATCGTCCACATTGACGATCAGCAGGCTTTCGGTCAGCTCCAGCTTGAGCCGCCTCGGGTTGGCACCCGTTCGGTCCAGCGTCGCCAATACCTGCGCCGTGAAATCGTCCTGATGGAACTGGCGGGCGCTCACATTCACGGCGACCGTCATTGCTGACAGACGGTGATGCCCGGCCCACGTGGCAATTTGTCGGCAGGCTGACTCCAGAACCCAGTTCCCCAGCGGAACGATCAATCCGGTTTCCTCCGCCAGTGCGATGAATTCGTCGGGTGCCACCATGCCGCGCTGCGGGTGGCTCCAGCGGACCAGCGCCTCCACGCCAATGACCTGACGCTCTCCGGACACCAGCGCCTGGTAGTGCAGCACAAACTGCTGTTCCGATATGGCCTGGCGCAAATCCTTCTCGACCCGTGATCGCTCAACCACCATGCTCTGCATGTCCGGGTCGAAAAAACGCAAGGCGTTTCGACCACTGTCCTTGGCCCGGTACATGGCCAGATCGGCCTGCTTGAGAACCTCGTCGATGGAACTGTCACTGCCGCGAAACAGCGTGGCCCCTACGCTGGCGGTCAACTGGTACTCGATGGTGGTGAGTGCGTAGGGTGTCGCCAGCAGGTCCAGCAACTTGCGCCCCACAAGCTTCACCTGTTTGACCGCCTCATCCGTGTTCCCGGCCAAGCCACTCAAGACAACGACAAACTCATCGCCGCCCAGTCGCGCCACGGTGTCGCCTTCACGCACACAGTGCCTGAGCCGGGTGCCGACCTGCTGCAGCAGCGAGTCGCCGACTGCGTGGCCCTGCGTGTCGTTCAGCATCTTGAAGGAATCCAGGTCAATGAAGAGGGCGGCACCGTGATTGCCGTCGCGCTGGCTGTTGGTCAACGCCTGGTGCAAGCGGTCTCTGAGCAGCGTGCGGTTGGGCAGGCTGGTCAGGGGGTCAAAGAATGCCAGTTCGGAGATGCGCTCTTCGGCTTTTTTCCGATCCGATATATCAAAGTGCGTGCCGATGTAATGCGTGACGGTGCCGTCCTTGGCGGTCACCGCCGAAATCGCCAACCACTTGGGGTACACCTCCCCATTCTTTCGGCGGTCCCACACCTCGCCGCGCCAGTGGCCAGTGGTCTGGACGGATTCCCACATGGCCCGGTAAAACTCGGCATCATGACGGTCCGATCGCAGAAGCCGGGGTGTTTGTCCAATGGCTTCCTCCGCGGTGTAGCCCGTGAGTTCCACAAAGGCCTTGTTGACGCGGATGATGACGGTATTGGCATCGGTGACCATGGTCGCATCCTGGGCTTCGAAGGCCGCGTCAACAATGCGCAGTTGCGCGGTTCGCTCGGCCACCCGCTGGTCGAGCAACCGGTTGGACTCGGCCAACTGGGCATCGCGTTGCATCAGCGACTTGCGGGATTGCTGCACGATGGCCACCAACAGCAGGTACAGCGCGCCCAGCACGATGCTGACCATGCCCCCCAATCGCCACAGCGAATCGTCGATTCGCCGCATCAATGGAGTCACGTTCTGGTAGAGCTCGAACACACCGACCACCTTCCCGCCGTCCACGAGGGGAACGTAGCTGGAGACCAGGTCAACGTCGCTGATCTCCCCCTCAAAGCTGCTGAACTGGTCGCGGTGTGTCAATTCCGTGGCAACACGCCCATTCTTCGCCCGGACAAATCCGGCATTGGTGCTTTTGTCTTCGCCGATCTGCGAGGCCTGCGTGGAGTACACGGTCATTCCCCTGAGGTCATAGACCTTGAACTTCACGATGTCAGACTCCTGCATGAAGGCAGCCAGCTCCTCGCGGAACTGCGCGTGCTGCGGTGAGTCAGCTGCGGTCGGGGCGCTCACCAAAGCCGCCAACTCCATCCGCATCTGCCTGCGCAGCATTTGCGTCAGGCTGGCATTGCGTTCCTCAGCCATCCTCTCCAGTTGGGTCACCTCATGCTGGCGCACCAGCGTTCCCAGCGCGATGCCTGCCACCATCACCAGCAGCAATGCCAGCAGTGGAAATGATCGAACTATCGCGGTTGCTTGCATGTCAGCAGGTCCTCACTCCAATTGCGATGCAAGGCAGATGGTAGGCGGAAAGAGAAAATTTTGCTTTGCTGGCAGACGCCGACGCCCGCAGTGAAATGTCACGCGGTGCGGAAGAAGCGCCGATTGCAACTACGCGAACGCGTAGCCCGATTTGTCCCGCTTGGCCTTGTACATGGCCGTGTCGGCACTCTTGATGAGGGCGCGAACCGACGTTCCGTCTTTCGGAAAGACCGCAATGCCAATGCTGGCACTGATATGGAGCGCACCTGCGCTGAGCTGACAGGGCAGCTGGATCGCATTTCCGATTTTTTGTGCAATCGGCACGGCATCCTGGTCACTGTCGATTTCCGTCAACAGGTACAGGAACTCATCGCCACCGAAGCGGCTGACCGTGTCATCGTCACGCGCGTGCTCTTTCAACCGATCGGCGATGGATTGCAGTACCGCGTCGCCCACGTCGTGGCCGTGCGTGTCATTGATGGTCTTGAATCCGTTCAAATCCAGGAACATCACGGCCAGGATCCGGTCATGGCGCTTGGCCTGTGCCAGCCCGTGTTCGAGGCGGTTTTCAAACAGCGTTCGGTTGGGCAAGCCCGTCAATGCATCGTGCAGGGCGGCATGGCGCGCAATCTCCTCGTCATGCGTCACGGTGGCCAGATGACCCTCCAGCACATGGCGGGCGCTGACCTCAGCCTCCAGTGCCAGATTCACCATGGAGAGCTTGTCGGCTGCATCCTGCACCTTGCCTTCGACGGCCTGACTCTTCTCCAGCGCCTGCCGTACACCGGGCGGCTCCCCGCTCTGAACCATCTCATGCGCCAGTTCTGCATTGACGGAGGAAAGCTCCTGGGCGCTTTGCTCCACCAGTTCCTTCACATGCTCGGCCTGCCCCAGGACATCTGTCAACGTCTTACCCGCCTCCAGATCCGTCGGCGACTTGGGAGACAACTTCGGTTTTGCAGTTTGCATGGACACAGGATACGCAAGCTGCGACACCGAGTTCGGTGCGGTAGATCACGCACAAGGGGGGTATAAACCATTGGCTGCCCGTGGCGATTGCGCTAGGAATACGATTTGAACGCACATATCTTTCCTACGCTTGAAGGAGCCAACATGGCCGGCAAGAACACGATTTGCCTCTGGTACGACGGCACCGCATTGGACGCGGCGACGTTCTACGCCGCGACGTTTCCCGACAGCGCGGTGGATGCCGTTCATCACGCACCCGGCGACTACCCTTCGGGCAAGCAGGGCGACGTCTTGACGGTGGAGTTCACGGTGATGGGCATCCCGTGTCTCGGCCTGAACGGGGGGCCGGAGTTCAAGCACAGCGAGGCCTTCTCGTTCCAGGTGGCGACCGACGACCAGGCCGAGACAGACCGCCTGTGGAACGCGATTGTCGGCAATGGCGGCCAGGAGAGCGCCTGTGGTTGGTGCAGGGATAAGTGGGGCCTGTCGTGGCAAATCACGCCACGCGCCCTGATGGCCGCGATCACCGACCCGGACCCGGCAGCGGCCCAGCGTGCGTTTGAGGCCATGATGGAGATGGGGAAGATCGATATTGCGGCGATCGAGGCGGCCCGGCGCGGGTGAGTGTTTGCGAGCGACGCAAATCTTTTATACACATTTGTGCATTAACAAATTAAAAATCAATATTTTGCAATCTAACAGCGGGCACCCACAATGCCTTCAAACCGCGCACCGGGCGCGGCATTGCCCCCACTGTTTGCTTGCACATGGCTCCCATCCTCATCATTCCCGGCTGGCGTGACTCCGGCCCCGGCCACTGGCAAAGCCTGTGGGCGGAGCAGTTGCCGGGTGCCGTGCGGGTGCAGCAGGATGACTGGATCACACCCAGCCGCCAGGCTTGGGTAGCGTCGATCACGCAGACCATCCTGGAGCAGCCCGGCCCGGTGGTGATTGCCGCCCACAGCTTGGGCTGCATGGCCACGGTGCACCTGCCGCCCGAAGCGGCGCAGCGCATCCAGGGCGCGCTGCTGGTGGCGCCGGCCGACCCCGAGCGGCGCGGCGTGCTGGCCGACTTTGCGCCGGTGCCCTACCAGTCCCTGCCCTACCGCAGCATCATCGTGGCCAGCAACAACGACCCCTATTGCCCGGTGCGCACGGCCGGTGCCTATGCCCGCGCCTGGGGCAGTGAGTTCGTGCGCCTGCAAAACGCCGGGCATATCAATATCGAATCTGGCTTCGGTGCCTGGCCACTGGGCCTGGCGCTGCTGCAGTCCCTGGTGGGTGAAGACTGGGTCGCACCCGCAGCCACCTCCGCCCACCCACAACCCGCTTTGGAGACTACACCATGACTACGCCTAAGACTTTCAAGCAAAAAACCCGCATAGCCCTCGCTGTTATTGCGTTGACAGCTAGCAATTTTGTAGCAGCGCAAACCACCACACTGCTGAATGTGTCGTACGACGTGGCGCGCGAGTTCTACAAGGACATCAACACGGCCTTCATCGCCAGCTACAAGAAGAGCACGGGCAAGGACATCAAGATCGACCAGAGTCACGCCGGCTCCAGCGCCCAGGCGCGCGCCGTGAACGACGGGCTGGACGCCGATGTGGTGACCATGAACACCACCACTGACGTGGAGTTCCTGGCCAGCACCGGCATCGTGGCCAAGGACTGGACCAAGCGATTCCCGCACAACGCGGCGCCCACCAGCTCGACCATGCTGTTTTTGACCCGCAATGGCAACCCCAAGAACATCAAGGACTGGGACGACCTGGTCAAGCCCGGCGTGCAGGTCATCGTCGTCAACCCCAAGACCGGCGGCAACGGCCGCATGGCCTACCTGGCGGCCTGGGGCTCGGTGCGCAAGAAGGGCGGCACCGACGCGCAGGCTGCGGAGTTCATCGCCAAGCTGTACAAGAACGTGCCGGTGCTGGCCAAGGGTGGACGCGACGCCACCACCATCTTCCTGCAACGCAATATTGGTGACGTACTGATCACGTTCGAGTCCGAAGTCGTGTCGGTGGACAAGGAATTCGGCGCCGGCAAGGTGGACGCCATCCACCCCAGCACCTCCATCGTGGCCGAGAACCCGGTCGCCGTGGTGGAGCGCACCGTGGCCAAGAAGGGCACGGCTGAACAGGCCAAGGCCTACCTGAACTTCCTCTACTCCGATGCCGGGCAGGAGATTGCCGCCCAGCACGCCATCCGTCCCAGCAACCCGGCCATCCTGAAGAAATACGCCAGCACCTTCAAGCCCATCCAGCTGTTCACCGTGGATGAGTTCTTCGGTTCGTTTGCCGAAGCCCAGAAGGTCCACTTCAACGACGGCGGCCAGTTCGACAAGCTGTACACGGTCAAGTAAATGGACGAGAAGCTGCCCATGGACTGGCTGTCCAATCAACAGCCAGCGCGAAGGCCCGCGCGCCGCGTGCTGCCCGGCTTCAAGCTGACGCTGGGATTCACGCTGTTTTATCTGAGCGTGATCGTGCTGATTCCGCTCTCGGCCCTGGTGTTCAAGACCTTCACGCTGACCTGGGAGCAGTTCGTGTTCGCCGTCAGCAGCCCGCGGGTGATGGCGTCATACCGGCTGACCTTTGGCGCCTCGCTGATTGCCGCGCTGGTTAACGCCGTGTTTGGCCTGCTGGTGGCCTGGGTGCTGGTGCGCTACACCTTTCCCGGCAAGAAGATCATTGATGCCCTGGTAGACCTGCCGTTTGCACTGCCCACCGCGGTGGCCGGCATTTCGCTGACGGCGCTTCTGGCCAGCAATGGCTGGATCGGCAGCATTCTGGAGCCACGCGGTATCCAGCTGGCCTTCAACCCCAATGGCGTCGTGATTGCGCTGATCTTCATCGGCCTGCCCTTTGTAGTGCGCACGGTGCAGCCGGTGCTGGAAGACGCCGAGAAGGAGCTGGAAGAGGCCGCCACCTGCCTGGGTGCCACACGCTGGCAGACCTTTCGCTATGTGATTTTTCCGACCGTGGCGCCGGCCTTGCTGACCGGCTTTGCGATGGCATTTGCCCGCGCCATTGGGGAGTATGGCTCCGTCATTTTCATTGCGGGCAACATGCCCATGGTGTCCGAGATCACACCGTTGATCATCATCGGCAAACTGGAGCAATACGACTATGCCGGCGCGACCGCCGTGGCCGTGGTGCTGCTGGTGATTTCGTTTGCGCTGCTGCTGTTGATCAACGCGCTGCAAGCCTGGCAGCGCAAGCGCGGAGGAGCCCAGTCATGAGCGGCACGCATAGCATTCGCACCGCACGTGCCGGTACCACGGAGCCAGCATGGGTGCGTTACACCCTCATCGGACTGGCGCTGGCTTTCATCTTCCTGTTCCTGATCCTGCCGCTGGCGGCCGTGTTCACCGAGGCCCTGCGCAAGGGCTCCGAGGCCTTCTTCGAAGCCTTCAAGGAACCCGATGCCTGGAGCGCCATCCGCTTGACCCTGATCACCGCCGCGATTGCCGTGCCGCTGAACCTGGTGTTTGGCGTGGCCGCGGCCTGGGCGATTGCCAAGTACGAATTCCGCGGCAAGGCCTTTCTGACGACGCTGGTGGACCTGCCGTTCTCGGTGTCGCCCGTCGTGGCCGGCCTGATCTATGTGCTGATGTTTGGTGCCCAGGGCTGGTTTGGCCCGTGGCTGCAGGCGCATGACATCAAGATTGTCTTTGCTGTTCCCGGCATCGTGCTGGCCACGATCTTCGTGACCTTTCCCTTCATCGCCCGAGAGCTGATCCCGCTGATGCAGGCCCAGGGCACCGACGAGGAGCAAGCCGCCCAGGTGCTGGGTGCCACGGGCTGGCAGACCTTTTGGCATGTGACGCTGCCCAACATCAAGTGGGGCCTGATCTACGGCGTGATCCTGTGCAACGCGCGGGCCATGGGCGAGTTCGGCGCTGTGTCGGTGGTCTCGGGCCATATCCGCGGCCAGACCAACACCATGCCGCTGCATGTGGAAATTTTGTACAACGAATACCAGTCGGTGGCGGCTTTTGCCGTGGCCTCGCTGCTGGCGCTGCTGGCCCTGGTCACGCTGGTGATCAAGTCCTTTGTCGAATGGCAATTTGAGCGCGACCAGAAGGCCGCCGCTGCACTGCCACCCGAACGCCCTACCGTCTGAAACCGAGAAGAACCATGAGCATCGCAATTCGCAACGTCAACAAGGCGTTCGGCAGCTTCCAGGCGCTGAACGACGTCAGCTTGGACATCGAGTCCGGCGAACTGGTCGCCCTGCTGGGTCCATCGGGCTGCGGCAAGACCACGCTGCTGCGCATCATCGCCGGGCTGGAAACGGCTGACCAGGGCAACATCCTTTTCAGCGGCGAGGACACCACCGACGTCCACGTGCGCGAGCGCAACGTGGGCTTTGTATTCCAGCACTACGCGCTCTTCAGGCACATGACGGTGTTCGACAACGTGGCCTTTGGCCTGCGCATGAAACCGCGTGCCGTGCGCCCCAGCGAGGCCGTCATCAAGCAGAAGGTCCACGACCTGCTGGGCCTGGTGCAACTCGACTGGCTGGCGGATCGTTACCCGGCGCAACTGTCTGGCGGCCAACGCCAGCGCATTGCCCTGGCCCGCGCCCTGGCCGTGGAGCCCAAGGTGCTGCTGCTGGACGAACCCTTTGGTGCGCTGGATGCCAAGGTGCGCAAGGAGTTGCGCCGGTGGCTGCGCCGCCTGCACGACGACCTGCATGTGACCAGCATCTTTGTGACGCACGACCAGGAAGAGGCGCTGGAAGTGGCCGACCGCGTGGTGCTGATGAACAGTGGCAAGGTGGAGCAGATTGGCTCACCGCAACAGGTGTGGGAACACCCCGCCAGCCCCTTTGTCTACGGCTTCCTGGGTGACGTCAACCTGTTCCATGGCCGCGCCCATGAGGGCGAAATGCGCATCGGCGAAGACCAGCACGGCGTGCGACTGGACAGCCCCGAGCACAGCGGCGCACAGGACGCCAAGGCCTTTGCCTATGTGCGCCCGCACGACCTGGAGGTGCGCCGCTATGTGACCGGTGACAGCCAGGGCAGCGGACCACGCGGCATTCCCGCCAAACTGGTGCGCGCCATTGCGGTGGGCCCCATCGCGCGGCTGGAGTTGCTACCGCTGGACGCATCCGCCACCGGCAGCAGCGACCCCATCGAAGCCCATCTTGCAGCGCAGGAATATGCGGCACTGGCCTTGCGGGAAGGCGACACGGTGCTGCTGACCCCGCGCAAGGCCCGCGTGTTCGTGGACACAGGCGCGGACGACCCGGCCCTCTCCATCTGAGGGCAGGCGGCGGGGTTTAGAGGTAGTAGGCCTCGACCTTGCCCTTGAGCTTGATCAGCAGGGGCTTGCCCTTGCGGTCCAGCGTCTTGCCGGCCGGAACCTTGACCCAGCCTTCGCTGATGCAGTATTCCTCCACATCGCTACGCTCCTTGTCGTTGAAGCGGATACCGATGTCGTGCTCGAACACAGCGGCAACATGGTGGGGGCTGCGCGGGTCGGCAGACAGGTGGTCGGGCAGTGCGGGGCGTTGGGTGGTGTCGGTCATAGGTACGTAGGTGTTGCGTGGGTTCAGCCCAGGATGCGGAACAAGCCGTAGGCGGAGAGCGCAGCGGTGGCCACCAGCAGGACCGTCTTGGTCCCACGTGCACCCACCAGGGCGCCGGCGATGCTGCAGAGCAGGATGGCGCCAAAGAGATAGCTTGTTTTCATGGGGGGTGATGGTAAGGCATGGAATGAAGGACCGTGGGGTCATTCCCCCGCAAGGCAGAATACTGGCATGAACCTGATCCTTGATCTGGTCGCCGGCATTCTGCGCGGTTTGACCAAAGTGGCCCTGATTGCACTCACCGGCGTGTTTCTGCTGGCGGTGCTGTGCATCGGGCTGATATTCGTTCTGGTGACGGCCGTGCGTTACCTGCTCACGGGGCGCAGACCGGCCGTGTTCACCACCTTCACGCGCTTCAGCCAGGCGGCGGAGCAGTTCCGCCCGGGACGACGGTCGGCGCAGGGCGCGGGCGCTTACCCGGACAGCGGCGATGTGGTGGATGTACAGGCGCACGAAGTGCGCCCGGTGAATCCGGTGCTGGGCAACTCTACGCCACCCAAAGCCGCCGACTGAGCGACGGCTCTACGGCCTTCAGTCGTAGGTGGCGATGGGCTCGGGCAGTTCGTCGTCCAGGTACAGCTCGTATTCGTCCCACTCGCCTTCGCCGATGTTCTCGTTGCACAGTTCGGCAATCTCGTCGAACGAGGTGAACTCGACACAGAACATGACGGTGTTGAAGACCTGACGGTAGGTCCGTCCAGTCTCGTCTTCCAGTTCACCTTGCGGGTCGTCCACGTGTTTGCAGCAATGCACCCACACGTAGTGGCCCTCCAGCTCGTCCTCCGCCTCCAGCACGCGCAGCGCAAAGTCCTCGTCGTCGGGGTTGGGCCAGGTCTTGTTCAGGCGGTAGGTGTTGCCATGCCGGGGATGGGCGGGGTCCAGCTCCAGGTCAATGGTCTGCCAGTCTGGTGAAATCTGGTCGGCCACTTCGGCCAGTTCCTGCTGGGTGATGTCACCCTCCCAGTGGACGTCGGTGATGTGGCGTGAAGTGCCGAATGCGCCGTCCCACAGGCTGGCCTTGTGCTTCATTGCTTCTGGGTGCATGAGAAATCTCCGTGGTTGCGACTGGACTGTACAACACCTGTTTTGCTCACAGTCCGCAGCCGCGCAACAGCAGCGAAACCACATGCTCGGTGGCCCGCGCGTGGTCTTTGGCAGACAGCGTCTTGCGGCCCAGTACGGCACAGACTTGCACGTCAAAGTCGGCATAGGTCTGCGTGGCGGCCCAGATGGTGAAGAACAGGTGGGTGGGGTCCACCGGGGCCATGCGTCCGGCATCAATCCAGCCCTGCACCACGGCGGCCTTCTCCTGCACCATGGGGCGCAGCTCGGTGGCCAGGATGGTCTTGACCACCGGTGCACCGTGCAGCATTTCATTGGCGTACACCTTGGAGCCGTCGGGCCTTTGGGCCGATAGCGCCATCTTGGCGCGGATGTAACGCTCCAGCGCGGTGCGCGGGTCGGCGTCGGCCGTGATGCCGTGGGTGGGCACCAGCCAGTCGTTCAGGATGCGCGCCAGCACCGCGCGGTACAGCACGTCCTTGCTGCCAAAGTAGTAGTGCAGATTGGCCTTGGGCAGACCACTCCCGGTCGCAATGGCGGCCATGGTGGCTCCGCCAAAACCGGCACGGGCAAACACCTTTTCGGCGGCACCCAGGATGCGGTTTTCGTTGGCCTGGCGGATCTGGCCCTTGGCTGCATCGTCTGGCGACGCGGATGGGGCTTGGCGTGTGTTCATGGTGGCAAAAAAGGGGCCGCACCCTGGTGGATACGACCCCTTGCTTTCATGGTTGGCTGTGATCAGCGGTGTTGACTCACTTGCCAGCGGCTTCCCACACCACGTGCGACATGGCGGCCTTGCCCGGGTCTTTCTTGATCACCGGGGAGCTGCCACCGGCCAGCAGTACCTTGACGGTGCGCTCATAGGCGGTGGGTTCCAGGTAGCCGATCTTGGGCGTACCGGCATTGGTGATCAGTTTGGCCACGTTTTCCATCTGACGCTTTTGCACCTTCAGAGTCGCACTGCCGGAGGCATCGGCGGAGACCACCACTTTGGCTGCGCCTTCAGGGTCTTTCACCGCATCGTTCCAGCCCTTGAAGCTGGCCTTCAGGAACTTGGCCATGCGCGCGACGAAGGCCGGATCCTTCAGCTTGGCTTCCATCACATACAGGCCGTCTTCCAGCGTGGCCACGCCTTCCTTTTCATAGAAGAAGGTAACCAGGTCGCTTTCCTTGACCCCAGCGTCCACCACCTGCCAGTACTCGTTGTAGATCATGGTCGAAATACAGGCAGCCTGGTTCTGCAACAGCGGGTCCACGTTGAAGCCCTGCTTGAGGATCTTGATGTCGGAATCGGTCTTGTAGCCGAGCTTGCCCATCCAGTTCAAGAAGGGGTACTCATTGCCGCCATACCAGACGCCCAGGGTCTTGCCCTTGAGGTCTTTCGGGCTGGCCACACCACTGGACTTCTTGCAGGTCAGCATCAGGCCGGACTGGTTGAACACCTGGGCTATGTTGACCAGGGGCACACCGGCTTCGCGCGAGGCCAGGGCCGAGGGCATCCAGTCCACGATCACGTCGGCACCGTTGCCGGCAATCACCTGCGCGGGGCCAATGTCGGGGCCACCGGGCTTGATGGTTACGTCCAGACCCTCGGCCTTGTAGTAGCCCTTGGCCTGCGCCACGTAGTAGCCGGCAAACTGGGCCTGGGGCAGCCACTTGAGCTGGATGGTCACCTTTTCGGCCGCGTGCGCGGTCATGCCGCACACAGCGACCACAGCGGCCATCAGGCCATTACGGATCAGGGAAGAACGGGTCATGGAACACTCCTTGGGTTGGGAATCAGGAACAACAGAACAACGGGGCAGGTTTGCCAGCGCACTATTTGCCACGTACCGACGGATGCCAGAACGCCGCGCGGCGCTCCAGCTGCACAAGCAAGGCGTAGGCCAGCGATCCCGTGATGGCAGCCACCACAATCGCACCCCAAACCAATGCCATGTTCATACGCGAGGCTTCGGTGGAAATCCGGAACCCCAGGCCCACGGTGGGTGAACCAAAAAACTCGGCGACGATGGCGCCAATCAGCGCCAGCGTGGCGTTGACCTTGAGCGCCCCCATCAGGAACGGCGTGGCCGCCGGCAGGCGCAGCGACCACAGCGTGCGGCTGTAGCTGGCGGCGTAGCTGTACATCAGCTCGCGCTCCAGTTTGCCCGATGCCTGCAGCCCGGCCAGCGTGGACACCAGCATCGGGAAGAAGGTCATCAGCACCACGACCGCGGCCTTGGATGGCCATTCAAAACCAAACCACATCACGGCGATCGGCGCCACGGCAACCAGGGGCACGGTGCTGGTGAGTGAGGCCAGCGGAAGGAGGCCACGCTGCAGGAAAGGCATGCGGTCAATCGCCACAGCGATGGCAAAACCCAGGCCGCTGCCGACCAGCCAGCCCACGCACACGGCCTTCAATACCGTCTGTGAAAAGTCGCCCCACAGCTTGTCATAGTTGTCCAGCAGTGACTGCACGATCAACGAGGGCGCCGGCAGCAACACGCGCGGGACCTCGAAGGCCACCACCAGCATCTGCCAGAAGTACAGCACCCACAGGCCGAACAATGCCGCGGTCAGCATGCCGTCAAAACGGGTGCCATTGATCGCTGCGGCGCGCCGGATGGTCCACAGGGCGGCGCCGGCCAGCGCCACGAGCAGCAGCCAGAAGACGGCGGTCGGTGGTGCTTCGCCCTGGGCAGCCGGATGCAGGAACAGCAGGCTGGCCGCAACCAGCGAGGCGACCACCGCCGCTGCGGTGGTGCGAAGGGATGCGGGCAGAGCGGGCTTCATGGCTGCCTCCGGTGCCGAAGGGCCAGTCGTTCGGTCAGGCCCACGACGGCGGTGAGCAGCAGCCCCAACAGGGACGACATCACCAGTGCCGACCAGATGGCCAGCGTGTTGCCGTAATACGAGCCGGTCAGGAGGCGCGCACCCAGGCCGGCCGTGGCGCCGGTGGGCAGTTCGGCCACCATGGCACCGACCAGGCTGGCGGCAATGCCCACGCGCAGCGCGGGGAACAGAAAGGGTAGTGCTGCCGGCAGGCGCAGCAACCACAGCGATTGCCATGCGGTGGCGGCGTAGGTGTGCATCATTTCGGTCTCAATCACCTGGGGCGAGCGCAGACCCTGGACCATGGCCACGGTGACCGGGAAGAAGCTCAGGTACATCGCAATCACCGCCTTGGGCGCCAGGCCTTCCATGCCCAGACTGCCCAGGATCACCAGCACGATGGGCGCAATGGCCAGCACCGGCACGGTTTGTGAGGCGACGATCCACGGCAGCAACGCGCGGTCCAGCGTGCGCGAGTGAACGATGGCCACTGCCAGCACCAGCCCCAGCAGCGTACCCAACACAAAACCCACCAGTGTGGTTTCGCCCGTCACCGCCACATGGAACAACAAGTTGCGCGGTGAATCGACCGGCCAGTCCACCAAGCTGGACCAGAAATCCAGCGCGATCTGGTGCGGCGCGGGCAGAACCGGACGCTCCATGTTCCAGGTCGTGGCCAGCAGGTCCTGCCAGGTCCAGGGGTTGCCGGCGGGAGTCAGCACGCGCTCGACGGCGGCACTGGCGTTCATGCCCCAGGCCGCGCCGTACCAGACCAACAGAAAGAACACCAGCACAACCGTCACCGGCAGCCCGGTTTCCCATGCCTGGTGCAGCCAGGGCTTGGGCGCCGGCTTATTCGACGTGGCCATCGGCAAGGGCCTCGCGCACCTCGTGCGCCACGTCCATAAAAGCCTGCGTATCCCGCAGGGCCAGGTGCCGGTCATCCGGCAGCGGTGAATCGATGATCTTGACGATGCGCCCGGGGCGCGGCGACATGACCACGATCTTGGTCGACAGGTAGACCGCCTCGGCAATCGAGTGGGTCACAAACACCACGGTGCGGCGCTCGCGCTGCCACAGTTGCTGCAACTGCTCGTTGAGGCGGTCGCGGGTGATTTCGTCCAGCGCGCCAAAGGGCTCGTCCATCATCAAAATCTTCGGCTCAAAAGCCAGCGCCCGGGCAATGGATACCCGTTGTTGCATGCCACCGGAAAGCTGCCACGGGTACTTGCCCTCAAAACCCTTGAGACCGACCTGCTCCAGATGCGCCATGGCAACCGCGCGGCTCTGCTCGGTTTTGCCACCCTGGATCTGCAACGGCAGCATGACATTCGCCAAAACGGTGCGCCAGGGGAACAGGGCGGGTGCCTGGAAGACATAGCCGTAGGCCCGGGCCAAGCGTGCATCGTGCGGGCTCACGCCATTGACCAGCACCGTGCCGGCGCTGATCTGCTCCAGGTCGGCAATCACACGCAGCAACGTGGTCTTGCCGCAGCCGGAGGGGCCGATCAGCGAGACAAATTCGCCCTCATCAATGCGCAGGTCAATATTGCTCAGCGCCTTGACCGGCGTGTCGGCGGTCTGGTAGACCACACTGGCGTCGCGCACCTCCACGGCAGGCCGTGCGGAGGCGACAGGAACGGGGGAGGCGGCGGACGCTGGATCAGGGTTCATGGGGTAAAAGCTAACCGATTGGTCAAGTTATTGTAGGGCTGCTCGCAAGTTCCGTACCGCAATTGGACCCCCTATCGGGAATAACCCTTACCGGGATTTACCCGGGTGCCCGGCGCCTCAGACAGGCTCGGTGCGCTGCTGCAGCCAAGCCAGTGCGGCGCCATCGACCAGTGGGCTCAGGCGGGCGCGCACGGTGGCGTGGTAGGCGTTGAGCCAGGCAATCTCGTCGCTGCGCAACAGGCTTGCGTCAATGCAGCGGGTGTCGATGGGGCACAGCGTCAGCGTCTCGAATTCCAGGAAATCGCCAAACGGCTCGTCGGTGGCGGCCGGCACATTGAGCACCAGGTTTTCAATCCGCACGCCCCACTGTCCGGCACGGTACAGACCCGGCTCGATGGACGTGATCATGCCCGGCTGCATGGCCATATTGGCATCGGGGATGGCCTTGGAAATGCTCTGCGGGCCTTCGTGCACGTTGAGGAAATAGCCAACCCCGTGGCCGGTGCCATGGCCGTAATCCATGCCCTGTTCCCACAGCGGTGCACGGGCGAGCGCATCCAGCATGGGCGACAGCGTGCCGAGCGGAAAGCGGGCGCGTGACAGACCGATGGTGCCCTTGAGCACCAGCGTGTAGTCGCGCTTTTGCGCAGCGCTGGGGGTACCGATGGGCCAGACGCGGGTGATGTCGGTGGTGCCGCCCAGGTACTGGCCGCCGGAGTCGATCAGCAACAGGCCATTGCCTTCGATGACGGCATGGCTCTCGGGCGTGGCGCGGTAGTGCGGCATGGCGCCGTTGGCGTTGAAGCCGGCAATGGTGTTGAATGACAGGCCCATGAAGCCAAGGCGCTTGGCGCGCTCGGCGGTGAGCCTTTCGTCAATCGTCAGCTCGGTGATGCGCTCTTTGCCCTTGGCCGCCTCAAACCAGGCATAAAAGGCACACATGGCGGCACCGTCCTGCTCCATCGCGGTGCGCACGTGGGCAGCCTCGGCCTCGCCCTTGCGGCTCTTGAACAGCACACTCGGATTGATGGCTTCCAGGACCTTGACGCCAGCCGGCACCTGATCCCGAAAGCCCAGTGTGATGCGGCGTGGGTCCACCAGCAGCACGGACGGAGCCGACAGCGCGGCCAGTGCGGGGCCGGCCTGGACATAGTCCGCCACCTGCACGCCATCGGCCTGCAGGCGCTGCGCCAGTTCTTCCGACACCTTGCCCGGGGCAACAAACAGCGTCGCAGCCGTGGCGTCGATCAGGGCGTGGGCCAGGAACACCGGGTTGTAGGAGACGTCCGATCCCCGCAGGTTGAAGATCCAGGCGATGTCATCGACCGTGGACACGAAGTGGTGGCTGGCACCGTGCCGGGCCATAGCGGTGCGCACCTGCGCCAATTTGGTGCCACGTGCGGCGCCCGCATAGGCGGCATCATGTTCGAACACGGGCGCCTGCGGCAGGCTCGCGCGGTCCAGCCAAATGTGGGTGAACAGGTCTACATCGGTGCGCAGGCTGGCGCCCACGGCGTCCAGCGCCTGGCGCAACTGCTGGGCAGGTGCCAGCCCCAGCACCGCACCGTCGACGCCCACGGTCTTGCCGGGGCCGGTGTGCTGCACCAGCCACTGCACGTGCTGGGTGGATGCGCCGGTATCGATCTTGACCAGCTCAATGCCGCTGCCGGCCAGCTCGGTCTCGGCCTGTGTCCAGTAGCGGCTGTCGGCAAACAGGGCCGCGCGCGTGGGCGTCAGGGCCAGGGTGCCCATGGAGCCGGTAAAGCCGGACAACCACTCGCGCCCCTGCCAGCGCGCCGGCAGGTACTCCGACAGGTGCGGATCGCTGGACGGAACCAGGCAAGCCGCCAGACCCAGCTCCCTCAGGGCGTGCTGGGCGGTGGCAATGCGTTGGGCGTGAATGGTGGGCGTGGCAGTCATCGCGGTTCCTTGTGGGAAGGGTGGCAGCGCCAGGGTACGGCGCAAACCGGCGATTGTAGGACCGCCTCCCCTCTTTCTTATAGCCGCGTGACGCCGGGCAGATAGCCAACCAGTTGGCCATCCACGTACAGGGCACCTTCCGGCGCGCCGGCCTCCGCATAGAACTCCAGCACCATGTCGGCACGGGCCTGGGCCCGGCGCTTTTCCGTGGCGCTGACCTGGCGGGCCAGACGGGCCAATGCACGGCTGGCGGTGCGCAGGGCTGCGGCCAGCAGGCGGCGCAAGGGTGAGCGGTGCGGCGCGTGCAACGGCAGGGTTCTGGTGGGTATGGTTCCTATCATCATGGTCTCTCTCCTCTCCTGGCAACAAAAAAGCCCGGGGCTACTTCGCACCCGGGCCTTTGAGAAGACGACCTCCATGTGGGCGAGGTCAGTTCACAAGGCACCCCGGTGGGGCGCGAAGATGAATAAAGCCGGATCGGCAGGCGATGGTCGTTTGCTCTGACGCTTGTGCCTTGCGCCGTGGGGCGCAAACGCATGCAGACGGGAACAGGACCATGATCGGGAAACAGCTTTGGGGTTGATCGGACATGCAATCGACAAAACCGGAAAACGGTTCATCCTTTGCAAACTTGCTCAAATGATAAATTAAAACTTATCTTGAGCAAATACTATTTATCCAAAATAACCTGTGTCTACTTTTTTTGTCGCAGAGGCGCCACACCGACCTGGGAGCGCAACCACAGGGCGTGGGCATCGCTCCCCTGTGCGGCAGCGGGCTTGGCTGCCGCGGCGGGTTTGGACGCTGTCGCCGGTGCGGGTGTGCCCTTGGTATCGCTGGCGGCAGTCGGCGTCAGCACTTCACCCAGCAGGTCGAGCAGCCGGGTGCGGGCGCGCTGCGGGTGGCGCCGATAGTAGGTCAGCACCAGGCCAATGATGAAGCGCTCGTCGTCATCGCGCGGAGCGTGACTGTCGCTGGGGGAATCCACCGCCGCCGCAGGCTTGGCACTGCTGGCGCCGGGCGTGTGCACCTGGTCCATCCAGCCGTGGGGCTTGTGGCACAGCTGCTCGAACTGGCGCGCCAGGCGCTCCCCGATCTGGCGGGACCGGCTCTTGATCTGGCTCCAGTAGCTGGGCTGGATCTGCACCCTTTCGGCAAAACGGCCTTCCAGGCCTCGCAGGGTGGCGGCGTCGGGGTGTTTGATGGTGTTGCGCACAAACTCGTCAAACAAGGCCAAGGCGTTGTCAAAGCGGATTTGCGCCAGATCGGTAGCGCTGGTCATAGCGCCGATGATAAACCTGCCTTGAGCAGCCCCCATCGGGAAGTGTTTCACGGGATATGCGGCGGGTTTGCGGTTTATCGCGCCGCCGTGCAGCCTGTCTGCCGGCTTGGCACTGCGTCGCGCGCCACTGGCTGGACCCGGCGGCGGATGGGTACAGTGCGGGTATCGAAAGTTGCCTAGACGGTACCCACCATGAACACAACACCAGCTTCCCAACCCAGCCCATGGTCCCGCTTTGCCAATACCTGCGTGACCGGTTTTCACGCCTATGCGCAATGGCTGGTCAGCATCTCCTGGAAGCGCTTTTTCGTACTGGCGTTGGCGTTGATCATCAGCATGGCCATCCTGCATGACATCCCGCCGTTCAGCTTCACGTACACCGAAGTCATCCACTCGGGCACGCCACCCACCCCCGCCCCCTCCGGTCGGGAACAGTCCAAGGGAAAGGTCGGCAAACCCACTGGCAAGGAAGGGATCGACATCTCGGTGGACGAGAAGGGGGTGCGCATTCGCACCCGCCCCAGCATTCCGCCAATCCCGCCCATTCCCGCACCGCCTCAGCCCCCTGGCGCCTCGGCCCCCGCCGAGCCCGCCACCGAGCATGCGGACTCGAAGCCAGGCCCGGAGATCAACATCAAACTCCCGCCCGGCGCCAATACCGAAGAAGTGCGCCAGGCCATCGAAGAAGCCCGCCGCGAGGTGCAGGCGGCACTGGAGGAGCTGCGCCAGGAGACGATTGACTCCGCCGAGGAAGCCGCAGATGCCTGGCGCCCGCGCCTGCGCACCCACAAGATTGGCGATCCGCTGATGCCGCTCACCATGTGGTTCATCCTGCTGTCGATGATCCTCAAGGTCACCTACAAGGGCAAAGTCCAGGCCGAAGCCAAGGCCGCCCAGGCTACCGAGGTGGCCGAGTCCGAATCGCTGAAACGCCAGGTTGTGGAAGCCCGCATGGCCGCCATGCAGGCCCAGGTGGAGCCGCACTTCTTGTTCAACACGCTGGCCAGCATTGACCACCTGATCGAGACCGACCCGCCGCGCGCCAGCATCATGCAGAAGAACCTGATCGCGCTGCTGCGCGCCAGCATGCCGACCATGCGCGAGGCCAACGCCCAGGGCACACGCGACCTGGGCCGCGAGCTGGCGGTGATTCGCCCCTACCTCGAAATCCTCAAGGTGCGCATGGAGGAGCGCCTGCAGACCGAGGTGCGCGTCAGCGACGGTCTGCTGTCCGCCGAGTTCCCGCCCATGATGCTGCAAAGCCTGGTGGAGAACGCCATCAAGCACGGTCTGGAGCCCAAGGCCGAGGGCGGCAGCCTGACGGTGAGCGCCGAGATCGTGCACGGCAAGCTGGCCGTCACCGTGGCCGACACCGGCCTGGGCTTTGGCAAGGCCGCCACTGCCGGCACCGGCATTGGCCTCTCGAACATCCGCGAGCGCCTGGCCCTGCTATACGGCAACAAGGCCAGCCTGGTCGTGGCCGAGACGCCCGGCGGTGGAACCTCCGTCACCATCACCGTGCCCTATGTCGCCAAGCCCGTGGATCAGCCAGAATAGACCCTCCCGATCACCGCGAACCAACGATGGAGTGTGCGCATGCCCCGTGCCCTGATTGCCGATGACGAACGCCTGATGCGCGACCAGTTGCGCGCCCGCCTGACCGAGGTGTGGCCCGAGCTGGAGATCGTGGCGGAGGCCAAGAACGGCCTGGAGGCCGTGGCTATGACCGAGCAGCACCACCCGGACATCGTTTTTCTCGACATCCGCATGCCGGGCCTGACCGGCGTGGACGCGGCGCGCCAGATCGCGCAACTGCCAACCTACGAAGAGGCGGACGGCTGGCCCGGCTGCGAGATCGTGTTCATCACTGCCTATGACCAGTATGCGGTGGAAGCCTTCGAGCAGGGCGTGGTCGACTACGTCCTGAAGCCGGCCGAGCGCGAACGGCTGCAAGTGACGGTCAGCCGCATCCGCCAGCGCATGGCCGAGCGCGCAAGCCACGCCGCCGACACCACCGACGAGCAGACACCACCTCTTGCCACGCACACACCCGACATGCAGCGCCTGCTGCAAAGCCTGGCCGGCCAGCTCAACCCGCAGGCGCCGGCCAAGCTGCAATGGATCCAGGCCACGGTGCGCCAGAGCATCCAGATGATTCCCGTGGAGGACGTGCTGTTCTTCATCTCCGATGAGAAATACACCCGGGTCCAGACCGCCACGGTGGAAGCGTTGATCCGCAAACCCATCAAGGAGCTGGTGGAAGAACTGGACATGCAGCTGTTCTGGCAGATCCACCGTTCGACTCTGGTGAACGTGAAGGCCATCAGCGGCGTCAGCCGTGACGAGCGCGGCCGCCAGCTGGTGAGCGTGCGCGGCAGCACCGAGAAGCTGGAGGTCAGCCGCAGCTACGCGGGTCTGTTCAAGGCCATGTAAGCCTGGGCGACAATTCCCGCATGTTCATGGTTCGCCTGTTTCGTCTGTTGGGGCACCTGCCGCTGTCGCTGATGCAACGCCTGGGTGCGCTGCTGGGCTGGCTGGTCTGGCTGCTGTCCCCGGCCTACCGACGCCGGCTGGAAGCCCAGGCCGTTTCCGCCGGTTTCAGCGCGCGACAATACCGCCCAGCCGTGGCCGCCATCGGCACCATGGTGGCAGAGCTTCCCTGGCTGTGGCTGCGCCCCAGCGACCAAGGTGTTTTGGACCTGGTGCGTTGGGATGGTGCGGAGTTGTTCGAGTCGGCCCTGGACGCCGGCAAGGGCGTGATCCTGGCGCTGCCGCATCTGGGCTGCTGGGAGATGATTGGTCAGTCGCTGGCCGAACGCTACGGCCCCACACGCGGCCCGCTGGTGGCGCTGTACCGCCCGGCACGCAAGGCCTGGTTGGCACCCCTGGTGGCCAGTTCGCGGGACCGCCCCGGTCTGCGGGCCGTGCCCACCAGCGTGGCCGGCGTGCGCAGCCTGATCCGCGTGCTGCGCGGCGGCGGCTACACAGCCATCTTGCCCGACCAGGTGCCGCCCCAGGGTCAGGGCGCCTGGGCCCCGTTCTTCGGCCGGCCGGCCTACACCATGACCCTGCTGCCGCGGCTGGCACAACAAAGCGGGGCCAAGGTGCTGCTGTGCTGGTGTGAGCGACTGGGCGCCGGACAGGGGTTTGTGATGCACTTCGAGCCGCTGGATGCGCCCGAACTGCATGATGCCGCCGCCACCCCGGAGGCCGCCGCCGCCGCAGTCAATGCCGGTATGGAGCGGCTGATCCGCCAGGCCCCGGGGCAGTACCTGTGGTCCTATGCGCGCTACAAGCAGCCGGCGGGTGAGGTGTAAGGGTGAATGGCGAAGCGGTATTTCGCTATGCTTTTTATAGCTTCCTGCGATTATTCCACGAGGGCTACCGCCTGTATTTTCTTGAAGCCCCAGTCTCAAACCGATCGCCCCTGCGGCTGAACGCATGGCTGTCGCTGATTGCCCTGGCTTGTGCCAGCGCCAGCGCCCAGGCACCCGGTGATGTGCGCATCGCGCTGGTCATTGGGAATGCCGCCTACCCGGACGGTGCTGCGCTGGACAACCCCGGCAACGACGCCGCAGCCATGGCAGTCAGCCTGAAAGGCCTGGGCTTCAGTGTGGTGGAAGTGCGTGATGGCCAGCGGGAGCAAATGACGCGGGCGGTGGCTAGCGTGCGCGAAAAGCTCCAGGGCAAGCAGGGTGTTGGCATGCTGTACTACGCCGGCCATGGCGTGCAGTACGACTGGCGCAACTTCATGGTGCCGGTGGATGCGCGCCTGCAGGACGCGGCCGACATTCCGGCGAAAACCGTCGATGTGGGCAGCGTGCTCGAAGCCTTCAAGGCCGCCGGCAACCGCCTCAATCTGGTGGTGCTTGATGCCTGCCGCGACAACCCGTTTGATAACCAGCTGGCGACCAAGGGTCTGGCTCCGGTGGACGCACCACCCGGAACCTATATGGCCTTTGCGACCACACCCGGCAACGTGGCAGCCAATGGAGATGAACAGTCGCCCAACGGCTTGTACACCCGCTTTTTGCTGCAAGAACTGCAAAAACCCATGGCCCGTGTGGAAGATGTCTTCAAGCGCGTCCGGTTGCAGGTGCGCCTGCACAGCGGTGGCCGGCAGATCCCGTCGGACAGTTCCAATCTGGACGAGGCGTTCAGCTTTGATACAGGCTTCGCCAAAGCCGAACCCGAAAGCGCCAGCCTGCGGCAGCAGCGTTATGAAGCCGAACGGGTGGCGTGGAATCGCATCAAGACGTCACAGCGGGCAGCAGACTTCTTTGGCTTCCTGCAGCGTTACCCCAATGGATTCATGAGCGAAATGGCGCAGTTCCGCGCGGACCAACTGCAGCGACCTCTGCTGGTGGCGCAGCGCCGCCGCGATGGCATTGCCACCCTGGCCAGCGGCACCAACCGTTTTGCCAAGGGCGATCAGTACACCATGCTGACCACCGACCTATTGACCAGGATCGTGCAGCGCAACGTGCAGAGTGTGAGCTTTGCGGACAACAACCGCGTTGAAATCAATGGCGGCGCCACGGTGTATGACCAGATGGGGGCGTTGATACGCGATGACTCGGGCGTCAAGGACCCGCCCATCATGATGGTCCCGGCCGATATCTCGCTGGGCAAGCGCTGGAGTGCTGCCTTTGTGAACCGCATCGGTGGGTATGACGTGCGTGTGACCCTGGACTTCAAGACGGTGGCGCTGGAAGAGCTGGAGATACCCGGAGCACGCATCAAGACCTACAAGGTGGACATTGGCGGCTTCGCCCACCTGAATGGCATGAGCGGCCACTTTACCGGCACGCTGTGGATTGAGCCCACCACCATGCGCCTGGTGCGTTATGACCGCATGCTGCGCGGTGGCAGCCGGATTGTGGATTCCAGCAGCCAGGTGGTGGTGGACTACCATCCCGCTCCGCGTTGAGAGACGTGCTCATGCACTCCACCAGTAGCTATTGATTTGATAGCTACTTATCTATATTCCACGAGGGCTAGCGGCGGATTTTGCCAAAAATCATTCCGCCAGAACGTCCTCAGGCCGCAACCCGCCCGGTCAGCCCGCGCGGGATGGCCTGCAGCAGCTGCTTGGTGTAGGCATGCTGTGGATTGCGGTAGATGTCCTCGGCCAGGCCGCGCTCCACGATCTCGCCCTTGCTCATGACCAGCATGTCGTCGGCCATGTACTTGACCACCGCCAAGTCGTGGCTGATGAAGACGTAGGACAGGCCGAACTCCTCTTGCAGATCCAGCAGCAGATTCAACACCGTGGCCTGCACGCTGACGTCCAGGGCGCTCACGCTCTCATCGCAGACGATGATCTCCGGCTTCATGGACAGGCAGCGCGCAATGGCGATGCGCTGGCGCTGGCCACCGGAGAACTCGTGCGGGTACTTGCCGAACGCATCGCGCGGCAGGCCGACCTTTTCCAGCAGACTCAGGGCCATGCGGGCGCGGTCGTCCTCGTCCTTGCCAATGCTGTGGATGCGCATGGGCTCCATCAGGATCTGGGCGATGGTGAAACGCGGGTTCAGACTGGCGTAGGGGTTCTGGAAGATGATCTGGATGCGGCTGCGGTAGGGGCGCATCTGGTCACCGTTGAGCGTGGCCAGGTCTTTGCCCTCGAACAGGATGCTGCCGGTGGTGGCCGCCGTCAGGCGCGTGAGCATCATGCCGATGGTGGTCTTGCCCGAACCGGACTCGCCCACCACGCCCAGGGTGCGACCCTTGTGCAGCGTGAAGTCGGCGTTCTGAACCGCCGGGAAGACACTGTGGCCGAACAGGCCCTTCTTGAAACGGTATTCCTTGCGCAGACCCTGCACGGTGACCAGCGGCTCACCGCCGGCTGCCACCGTCACACGCTGTTCGGTCTCGATGGGGCGGCCGTTGACGAAGTCGTCGATGACCGGCAGGCGCCGGGGCCGCGTGTCCAGATTGGGGCGGCAGGCAATCAGGGCGCGGGTGTAGGTATCCTTGGGGGCGTTGAAGATGGTCTCCACGTCGCCGGTCTCGCGCACCAGGCCGTGGCGCATGACGATGACCTGGTCCGAGATCTCTCCCACCAGGCCGAGGTCGTGGCTGATGAACAGCACACTCATCTTCTTGCGCTGCTGCAGGCGGGCGATCAGGTCGGTGATCTGGCGCTGCACCGTCACGTCCAGCGCGGTGGTGGGCTCGTCGGCGATCAGCAGCTTGGGCTCGCAGGCAATCGCCATGGCGATCATCACGCGCTGCTGCTGGCCGCCGGAGAGTTCATGCGGGTAGGACTTGAGGCGCTCCTTGGGGTTGGGGATGCCGACCTCGGTCATCAGCTCCAGCGCACGATCCAGCGCCTGGCGGGCGTTGAGCTGCATGTGGATGCGCAGCACCTCGGCAATCTGCTCGCCCACGGTGAACACCGGGTTCAGCGAGCTCATGGGTTCCTGGAACACCACCGAGATGTCGCGCCCGCGCATGGCGCGCATGTCCTCGACGGAAGCAGTCAGCAGGTCGCGTCCGTCGTAGAGGATCTTGCTGTCGGCACCGAGAATGGCGTTGTCGGGCAGCAGGCGCACGATGCTCATCGCCGTGACGCTCTTGCCACTGCCGGATTCACCCACCAGGGCTACCGTGGAGTTGGCGGGGATGTCGAAGCTCACGCCCTTGACGGCCTGGGCCGTCGAGGTCTTGCTCATGCGAAACGACACTTGCAGGTCTTGAACGCTAATTAGATTTGTCATGTTCTTAACGCAATTTGGGGTCCAGCGCATCGCGCAGGGCATCAGTCAGCAGCGCGAAGGCGGTGACGAAGGTAGCCATGAACAGGGTTGCGGTGGCCAGTTGCCACCATTTGCCCTGCACCAGTTCGGTTTGCGCCTCGGCCAGCATGGTGCCCCAGCTGACCATGTCAATCGGCACACCCAGGCCCAGGTAGGACAGGATGACCTCGGCCTTGATGAAACTCACCACGTGCAGGCTCAGTTGCACCAGCACCACGTGGCTGATGTTGGGCAGGATATGGCTGAACATGCGCGCGGCGTGTGACGCGCCAATCGCCTCGGCTGCCTGCACATATTCGCGCGAACGGTGCTTCATGTACTCGGCACGCACCAGGCGGTAGATGCCGGTCCAGCCGACCAGGCTCAGGATGATGACCACGGTCCAGACGCCGCTGCCCAGCGTGCTGGCCAGCGGGCCGGACTTGAGCACCGCCGCCAGCGCGAACACCAGCAGGATGTAGGGAATGGCGGTGAACACGTTGTAGACCCATTCCAGGAAGTCACCCGCACGCCCACCGAAGTAGCCGCCGATGGCCCCGAGAACGGTGCCGATCAGCGTCGCGAACAGGGCCGCCGTCAGCCCCACGGTGATGGACACCTGCGCGCCCTTGATCACCTTGGCAAAGACGTCGCGGCCCTGCTGGTCGGCGCCAAAGGGCAACGTGTCGGCCTTCACCAGCACTTCGGTCTTGAACTGGGCGGCGCGCTCATCCCACTCCTTGTAGCGCGGAGCCAGCGGGTCCACATCGCTGATGTCCACATTCGGGCCCACAACGGTTTCCACAATGGCGTTCTGCGTGCCATCGGCAATTTTGCCCACCAGGGTCGGGGCGGCAAATGGCACACCCACTTCCTTCTGCCAGTCTTTCGCCACCAGACCTAACTGGGCTGCCAGCACCAGCACAATGAAAAACAGGGTCACGTACAGCGACACCATGCCCACCCGGTCCGTCTTCAGGCGCAGCCAGGCCTGTTTCCACACGCCGGGTGAGTGGGGAAGGGATTGCAAAATTTCGGCGGTCATTTCAGCGTCACCCTTGGATCAACAAACTTGTACAACACATCGGTAATCAGGTTGATCACCATCGTCAGCGCGGCCAGGTACACCGTGGCCGCCTGGATCACGGGATAGTCACTGCGGTTGACCGCCACCAGAATCTCGCGCCCCAGGCCCGGAATGGAGAAGAACACTTCGATCAGGAAGGATCCAATGAAGACACCCGGCAGGCCGGTGGCCACATTGGTCAGGATCGGGATCATGGCGTTGCGCAGCACATGCTTGAACAGGATGGCGTTTTCCGAAACGCCCTTGGCCCGCGCGGTGCGCACATAGTCCTGGCCGATTTCGTCCAGGAAGAAGCTGCGGTACAGGCGTGTCTGCGGTGCCAGGCTCACCAGCACGGCCAGAAACACCGGCAGTGGCGCGTAGGTTGCCAGGTTCTTCCAGACGCTGTTGCTCCAGCCCTGCACCGGAAACCAGCCCAGCACAAAGCCAAACAGGTATTGGCCGACGATGATGTAGACCAGGAAGCTCACGGACAGCGCCACGGTGCTGATGATCATGATGGCCCGGTCGGTCAGGCTGCCGCGCACATAGGCTACGGCCAGGCCCGCGCCAATGGCCAGCACCACTTCCAGCAGCAGGATCGGGATCATGATGGTCAACGTTGCAGGCAGGCGGGTGGCAAAAATATCGGAGATGGCCTCGTTGGTGGTCCAGCTCTTGCCCCAGTTGAAGGTGAAGACCTGCTGCACAAAGACCCAAAGCTGCTCCAGCACGGACTTGTCCAGACCCAGTTGCGCCCGCAGCGAGGCCAGCCGTTCGGGCGATGCCCTCAGACCGGCCATGATCTCGACCGGGTCGCCCCCAAACAGTTTGAACAGGAAGAAGATGAGCAGAATCACCCCCAGCAGGGTGGGAAGCATTTGCCAGATGCGTCGCAGGATGTAGGAAAGCATAGATTGGGGTAACTAGGGTTAAACGCTGATGCAGCGGAACAAGGCGCGGATTATGCTTGCATGTTTTGCTTTAAGCATTGGTGTTTGTATGAGGGTGACTATGGGTTTAGGAAAAATAGGGGCAGCCTTGGTTGTGCTGTGCTGGGGTTTTGGCGCCGTTGGGGAGACGGCAAGCAAGACTCAGGCCGAGAAGGTTTTGCGCTACGCGTTTGAGATTGCAGAGACCGGGTTCGACCCGGCGCAGATTTCGGACTACTACTCGCGCACGGCCACCGAGAACATGTTTGATGCGCTGTACCGCTACGACTACCTGGCGCGGCCCGCCAAGGTGGTTCCCAATGTGGCGCAGGGCATGCCGGTCATTGCCGATGACTTCAAGACCTTTACGGTCAAGGTCAAGCCCGGCATCTACTTTGCCGACGACCCGGCCTTTGGTGGCAAAAAGCGTGAGCTGACTGCGCAGGACTTCGTCTACACCATCAAGCGGATTTTTGACCCCAAAACCAAGAGCCAGGTCTATTCCGATCTGGAAGAAGTCAAGCTGCTGGGCATGGATGCCCTGCGCCGCGAGTCCGAAAAGCCGGGAGCCAGCTTCAACTACGACACCGAGGTGGAGGGCCTGCGCGCACTGGATCGCTACACGATCCAGTTCAAGCTGAAGGACCCGCAGCCGCGTTTCATTTACAAGCTGACCGAGCCCAGCACCCTGGGTGCGGTGGCGCGTGAGGTGGTTGAAAAGTACGGCGACAAGATCATGGAGCATCCGGTGGGCACCGGGCCATTCAAGCTGGACCAGTGGACCCGCTCGTCCAAGATCACGTTCGTGAAGAACCCCAATTTCCGCGAAGAGTATTACGAGGCGGAGCCACCAGAAAGCGATGTGTTGTCGCAGGAAATTTACCGCAAGATGAAGGGCAAGCGCATCCCCATCGTCGACAAGGTGGAAATTTCCATCATTGATGAGGTGCAGCCACGCTGGCTCTCGTTCCTGGGCAACGAGCATGACTTTCTGATGTACCTGCCGGCCCAGTTTGCCAACCAGGTGATCCCCAACAACAAGCTGGCCCCCAATCTGGTCAAGAAAGGCATCCGCATTGAGCGATACGCGGCACCGGAGCTGACCTTTTCCTTCTTCAATATGGACAACCCCCTGGTCGGGGGCAACTCCACCGAAAAGGTGGCACTGCGCCGCGGCATTGCGCTGGCCTACAACACCGAGGAAGAGATTCGCCTGCCCCGGCGCAACCAAGCGATCGCCGCCCAAGGCGTGATTCCACCCAATACCTGGGGCTATGACCCGACGTTCAAGTCCGAGTTGAGTGACTACAACCCGGCCCGCGCCAAGGCGCTCTTGGATATGTATGGTTATGTGGACAAGGACGGCGATGGCTGGCGCGATATGCCTGACGGCAAACCCCTGGTACTGGAGTATTCGACCCAGCCGTCGGCGGCCGACCGCGAACTCAACGAGGTGTGGAAGAAAAGCATGACGGCTGTGGGCATCCAGATGGTGTTCAAGACCGCCAAGTGGCCCGAAAACCTGAAGGCAGCGCGCGCCGGCAAGGTCATGATGTGGGGGCTGGGCAACTCGGCATCCTCGCCAGACGGCGGCAGCTTTCTGGACTTTGGTTACGGGCCACAAAAATACGAAGGTAATCTGGCAGGTTTCCAGAATGACGAGTACGACCGGCTGTACCGCCAGCAGGTGGTCATGCCGGATGGCCCCGAACGCATCGCCATCATGCGCAAGATGGTCAAGATTCTGGTGGCCCATATGCCCTACAAGTTCAATACCCACCGCATCCGCACCGACGTGATGCAACCATGGCTGATCGGCTACCGCCGCCATCCGACATCGCGCGCATTCTGGCGCTACGTCGATATCGATACCGATAAACTGCCCAAACAGTAGCGGGTTTACCCGGCCTACCCCCGCCCACCATGGGCTGGGGTACCCCCTACAATGCGGCACTTTCCTCGAATGCTTATCTGCAACCCGGCAGGACTGACTGAAGTTTGCACAACGAACCACGTCGGCCCTCACTGATTAGGAACACCATGCAATCGCGTTTCACATTGACGGCCCTCGCGGCCCTGACCCTGGCTCTCGTCGGCACAAGCTTCGCAGCGGTCATCCCAGCCGGCACGCAACTCCACCCAACCCAAACATTCGTCCGCAGCAACGGCTCCGAGCCGGAGAGCATGGACCCGGCGGTCGCCGAGACAGTCCCTGCCAACCAGATTCTGCGCGACCTGTTTGAGGGCCTGACAGCCACCGACACGGCCGGAAGAACCGTACCCGGCGTCGCGGAAAGCTGGAAACAGACCAACCCGACAACATGGGTCTTCAAACTGCGCCAAAACGCCAAGTTCTCCAATGGCGACCCCGTCACCGCGGAGGATTTTGTCTACGCCATCCGCCGTTTCGTGGACCCCAAGACCGCATCGCCCTATGCAGCAACCTTTGGCGTCTTCCTGCTCAACGGCCTGGAAGTCGCGCAAGGCAAGAAGAAGACCAGTGAGGTTGGCGTCAAGGCACTGGACAAGTTCACACTGGAAATCAAGACCCAGGACCCGGTCGCCTTCATGCCGGAGCTGGTCAGCAATACGCAGCTGGGCCCGGTCCACAAGGCCACGGTAGAAAAATGGGGCAAGGATTGGGTCAAGCCCGGCAAGATGGTTGGCAACGGCGCCTTCGTGCTCAAGGATTGGCAGGTGAATAACCGCATTGTGCTGGAGAAGAATCCCCAGTATTGGGATGCGGCCAACACGCAACTGACCAAGGTCACCTACCTGCCCATCGAAGACCAGTTTGCCGACATCAAGCTGTGGGAGTCGGGCGAGACAGACTACGTCTACCAGATGCCACCGGGGGTGTTCGAGAAGTACAAGGCCCAGTACCCCAAGGAGTTGCGCAACCAGGCCATCATTGGCGTGCGCTACTACGATTTCCAGACCAAGGACGTATTCAAGGACGTGCGTGTGCGCAAGGCGCTGTCCATGGTGATCGACCGCGAGATCCTGTCCAAGCGCGTCACGGCCGACGGCCAGCCGCCGGCTTATAGCCTGATCGTGTCCGGTGTAGTCGGTGCCGACCCGACACCCTACGAGTGGGCTACCTGGCCCATGGAGCAGCGTGTGGCAGAAGCCAAGAAGCTGCTGGAGCAGGCTGGCGTGAAGCCTGGTACCAAATTCAGCTTCTCCTACAACACCAGCGAGTACCACAAGAAGATGGCGGTGTTTGTCGCATCGGAGTGGAAGACCAAGCTGGGCATCATCATGGAAACCGAAACCATGGAGTTCAAGGTGCTGGCCAAGAAACGCCACGACGGTGCCTTTCAGCTGGCCCGTAACGGCTGGCTGGCCGACTACAACGACGCCACCACGTTCCTGGCCCTGGTGCGCTGCGATTCGGACCAGAACACCAACTTTTACTGCGACCGGGAAGCCGAAGCCCTGATTCAGAAGGGCACCCAGTCCACGGATGTGGCCAAGCGCAAGGAGTTGCTGACCCAGGCCTCCAAGAAGATCATGGATGGCTACCCCATCATCCCCCTGGTCCAGTATTCGCTGCCCCGACTCGTCAAGTCCTACGTGGGTGGATATTCCGAATTGAACCCGCAGGATCATTACCGCAGCAAAGACTTCTACATCATCAAACACTGAGGGGGCCAAGCGATGTGGTCTTACACCCTGCGACGTGTTCTGTCGGCGATCCCCACCATGCTGGTGGTCATTTCCGTGTGTTATCTCTTGCTACACCTGACACCGGGTGGCCCCTTTGACAGCGACCGCAAGGTATCTGCCGCGGTGCTGGCCAATTTGCAGGCCAAATACCACCTGGACTTGCCCCTGTGGGACCAGTATCTGCTCTACCTCAAGAGCCTGCTGCAAGGCGACCTGGGGGCGTCCTTCCGCTACGGTGACTGGTCTGTCAACGAGCTGGTTGGCAAGGCTTTGCCGGTGTCTCTGACGATTGGCGGCAGCGCCATGCTCCTGTCGGTTCTCATTGGCGTGGCCGTGGGCGCCATCGCCGCGTTGCGTCAGAACAGTCTGGCGGACCATCTGGTCATGTTGATGGGCAATATTGGCAGTGCCGTGCCCAGCTTTGTCATGGGGCCGGTACTGATCATCGTGTTTGCAATTGTCTTGAAATGGCTACCCGCCGGTGGCTGGAACAATTTCGAGCCACGCTTCATGGTCCTGCCCATCGCCCTGCTGACATTCATCAATGTCGCCACGATTGGTCGTGTCATGCGCGGCAGCCTGATTGAGGTCATGCACAGCAATTTCATCCGCACCGCGCGCGCCAAAGGTCTGCCCGAACGGGTGGTGGTCTTGCGGCATGCGCTGAAGCCGGCCCTGCTGCCCGTCGTGTCCACCCTGGGACCTCTGACCATCAGTTCCATCACCTCTGCCCTGGTAACCGAAACCGTGTTTTCACTGCCGGGCCTGGGCAAACTGATTGTCAACGGCGCGGGAAATCGCGACTACACCCTGGTGCTGGGCCTGGTTGTTCTGGTTACCGTGGTGGCAGTGACCATGAACCTGCTGGTGGACCTGGCCTATGCCTTGCTGGATCCGAAGATCCGCTACTGAAGGCGCACGCCAAACCATCACTTTTGGACCCAACGTGAATCCCCTGACACCCGCAAAAAACGATGGCTTGGTCAACAGCCTGAGCCAGCTCCCCGAGCCCGGCAATCCGCCGCGCAATCTGTGGGCCGATGCCCGCACCCGCTTCTTCCGCAACAAGGCCGCCGCCATCAGCCTCGGCGTGCTGGGTTTCATCATTCTGTCCTGCATCGTGGGGCCGTGGATTCTTCCGCACGCCTTTGACACCGCCGACTGGGATGCCATGAGCGCTGCACCGTCTCTTACCAACGCCCACTACTGGGGCACCGACGATGCCGGACGCGACCTGCTGGTGCGTTGCCTGATTGGCGGGCGCATATCGTTGATGGTGGGCTTGCTGGCTACCTTTGCTTCCGTCACCATCGGTATCGCCTGGGGCGCCGTGGCCGGGTTTGTGGGTGGGAAGGTGGATGCGTTCATGATGCGTATCGTGGACATGATGTACGCCATTCCCTATCTGCTGATCGCCATTCTGCTCGTCACCATTCTGGGCCGCGAGTTCTATCTGGTGGTGATCACCATCACCGTTTTCTCCTGGATGGACATGGCGCGCATTGTGCGGGGCCAGACCCTGTCGCTGCGCTCACGCGAGTACGTGGAAGCGGCGCGTTCCATTGGCGTGCCGATTCACCGCATCATCACCACGCACATCGTGCCCAATCTACTAGGCGTCGTGGTGATCTACACCACCGTGACCGTGCCGGGCGTGATCCTGACCGAGTCGGTGCTGTCCTTCCTCGGACTGGGCATTCAGGAGCCCATGACCAGTTGGGGCGTGCTGATTGAGGATGGCACCAATGTCATGGAGGTTTCGCCCTGGCTGCTGCTGTTTCCCGGCGCCTTGCTCTCCATCACCCTGTATTGTTTCAACTTCATCGGCGATGGCATGCGCGATGCACTCGACCCCAAGGACCGCTGAAGCATGAGCACGACACCAATGCATCTCCTGGATGTCAAACAACTGGGGGTGAAGTTCCAGACCCCCGACGGCTTGGTCAGCGCGGTCAACGGCATTAGCTTCACCCTCGACCGGGGCCAGACACTGGGCATCGTCGGCGAAAGCGGCTCCGGCAAGAGTCAGTCCGTACTGGCCATGATGGGGCTGCTTGCCACCAACGGCAAGGCGACGGGTCAGGTGCTGTACAAGGGGCAGGACCTGTTGAGCATGCCAACGGCCGACCTGAATCGCATCCGCGGCAACCGCGTTGCCATGATCTTCCAGGATCCCATGACCTCCTTGAACCCCTACCTCACGGTCGAGCGGCAGATGACGGAAGTGCTGGAGTTCCACAAGGGCATGAGTCACAGGGACGCGCGTGTCAAAGCAGTGCAGGCACTCGATGCGGTGAAGATGCCCGAGGCGGCTCGACGCATCATGATGTACCCCCACGAATTTTCCGGCGGCATGCGCCAGCGGGTGATGATTGCCATGGCACTGCTGTGTGAGCCCGACGTACTGATAGCGGACGAGCCCACCACGGCCCTGGACGTCACGGTGCAAGCCCAGATCCTGATTCTGATGCGCGAATTGCAGCGCGATTTCGGTACCGCCATTGTCATGATCACCCACGATCTGGGCGTGGTGGCAGGCCTGTGTGACGAGGTCATGGTGCTGTACGGCGGTCAGGTCATGGAACAGGGCAATGCGGAGGCGATCTTCTACCGGCCGTCCCACCCCTACACCGCCGGCCTGCTGGCAGCGGTTCCGCGACTGGAGGGTGGCGACGCACCCATGCTGGCGATTCCCGGCGCGCCTCCGAACATGGCCAGGCTTCCGGCTGGCTGCCCTTTTACCGAGCGCTGTGCCATGGCTTTGCCTCATTGCGGAACACAGCGGCCCACTTTCGCGCCTGCTGCCCACGATGCCCAAGTGCTTCGCGCATGCCATCTGCCGATTGAAGACGTGACTCAGAATTTGCAGCGCCTGAAAATGGAACAAGGAGCCCTGGCATGACCAGCGCCCCCACTAACAACAACACTGCGACCCAGCCCCTGTTGTCCGTCAGGGACTTGCGCGTCCACTTTCCAATTCGCGGTGACAACGCCTGGCCTTGGACGCCCACGCGATTCCTGAAAGCGGTGGACGGCGTTTCCTTTGATCTACGCGCCGGCGAGACCCTGGGGATTGTTGGCGAATCGGGTTGTGGCAAATCCACCCTGGCCCGGGCCCTGCTCAATCTGGTGCCCATCACCGACGGCAGCGTCATCTGGAACGGTGACGAAATGCGTGGCGCCAGCCCACAAGCCTGGCAGGCCAAGCGCAAGACGGTGCAAATGATTTTTCAAGATCCACTGGCGTCGCTGGACCCGCGCATGACCGTTGCGCAAATCATTGGCGAGCCCTTGCGCACCCATGCGCCCGAATTGAGCACGGCGCAGCACAATGCGCGCGTACTTGCGATGATGCTGCGCGTCGGGCTGACGGAGCAGCAAATCAACCGCTATCCCCATGAATTTTCTGGCGGCCAGTGCCAGCGCATCGGCATTGCCCGCGCCCTGATTCTGAAGCCGCAGGTCGTCATCTGCGACGAGCCGGTATCGGCGCTGGATGTCTCCATTCAGGCACAGATCATCAACCTGCTGAAAGAGTTGCAGGCCGAAATGGGCCTGGCGCTGGTGTTTATCGCCCATGATCTGGCGGTGGTGAAACACATCAGTCAGAGGGTGATGGTGATGTACTTGGGAAGGGCCATGGAGTTGGCTGAGAAGCATGCCCTCTACGACACTCCCAGGCATCCTTATACACAGGCGCTCCTGTCAGCCATTCCGGTTCCAGATCCCCGGCTTGAGCGGGCCAAGGCGCTGCAATTGTTGCAGGGGGATTTGCCCTCGCCCATCAACCAGCCGTCGGGTTGCGTGTTCCGCACCCGCTGCCCCAAGGCTGTACCACTGTGTGCCCAGCAGATCCCACTATTGCATTCGGTATCGCCCCAGACCGAAACCGCCTGCATTCTCGAATGACATTACTCAGGTCGGCTGCATTCTGAGCCATTCCAGCGTTAGGCCGCTACCAAGTACGGCGTTAGAGTGGATGAAAACCTGAACTAGCCTGACCTGCCCTCACAGTCCTGCATCTCCATATCGTGAGATGCCATAGGCAAAAAAAGGCCACCCGAAGGTGGCCTTTTGAACGTTCAAAGTATCAAATCAGAACTCGTACGAACCGGTCAAACGGATAGAACGGGGCTTCTGGATACTGTCTGCGACTGGCTGACCGTATGCTGGATCAGGTGAGCGCAATCCCACTTCGCCTTGCTCGTTGATAGCACGAACACCACGCTCATTGAAGACATTCAATACGTCAACAGTGAAGGTCAAACCCTTTTGCCAACCCGGTGTGTAGGTAGCTTGCAGGTTAACTTCCTTGGACCAATCCAAGCGACCTTGCGAACCACGAGGTGTAGGTACGCCGTTGCAATAGAACGAAGAAGAACCGTACTGGATTGACACAGTGTCGGTAGTCCCATTGTAGTAACCGAAGCAGTTCTTGGGACGACCGCTGCGGGCCACCAAACTACCACCAACACGCCATTCATTGTTCAGTGCGTAAGAACCAAACATCTTGATGGTGTGCTGGCGATCATTTGGCAGGTCGCCGTAAGCGCCTTCCATCAAGCCTGGGTAGTCAAAATCCTGGCTGATACCGGCGTCATCCTGGCCGATGTCGGACTTGACATAACCCTCGGTGTTGCCACGGCTACGCGCATACACGTATGAACCCTGGAAGCTCCACTTTTTGTCCCAAGCACGTTCGAATGTGATTTCGATCGCGTCGTATGTACGCTCTGGCTCTGGCATTTGCAGTGCGGATGCAGGGATAGTCAAAGTTGTCAGAGCGCCCGTGCCGTTGAGGTCGACATTGGCTTTCAAGTCACGTCCCGCGTTGTACAGGAAGCAGTGACCAATAGCGCTGCCGATAGCGTCCGCTTGCGCTTGGGTATAGCCATTCCGCACGGCCCATGCTGCAGGACCTTCGTCATTGCAGATGTCATCCATGGCGTCACGCAGCTTGCGGTGCGTGTACTTCATGCCGACCGACCAATTGCTGGACAGGGCCTTTTGGAAGCCCAGAATCAACTCATCCTGGTGCATGGGTTTGATGTCAGGATCGACCACCGTCTTGGGATCAGGCGTCTTGCCATTGCTGAGTGTCAGACGCGAGCCGAGCGTCGCACCCATGTTCGGAAGTTGCTGAGGCCCAGCACCAATAGTGCCCAGGTATTGGTAGTAGTCGAAGTAGTTGGTTTCAGCGCCAGCCAAGCGGACGTTTGTGTTGGCGTACACGGGAATGAAGTAACGGCCCAAGTTACCGTAAACCTTCAGGTCACCCTTGCCAGACACATCCCAAGAAGCGCCGAAGCGGGGAGCCCAGGTGTTCTTGATGTCAATAAAGGGATCGCCGTTTGCGTTGTTATTGGTAAATTGTTCGTTACGGATACCTGCGTTGAGCAGCACGTCCTTAGTAACTTGATAATTGTCCTCGATATACCAGGCAGAGTTCTTGGTCAGGAACGTTCCGCCATTCTTGAACGTGCGAGCCTCAACGTAGGACATGGGGCTACCAGTCGTGTTGGTATACCCGTTGGCCAGTTTTGAGCCTGCGTTCAGATTGAATATGCGGTACAGGGTGCCACCGGAGTAAGCCGTGCCGTCTACGACGTTGTACTTTTCGATATCCAAGCCTGCACGGACTTGGTGGTTGTTCCAAGTGTATTCGCCGTCCAAGCGGAAGGCTTCGCGCTTGTCGTTGGCAGTGGGATCTGTCACGGAGAGTACGGTTCCGCAGCCATAATTCAGGCGGGGATTTACGCGTTGATCACGAACGATTGGACAAGCCGCTGACGAAACGTCGGATGAACGAGAGTACTCTCCACGGCCAAACATGGCAGAAATGTTGAAGTCGTCGGTGATCCAACTGGTCCACTTCAACACGGTGTTCTGACCGCCATAGGTATAGGCTTCAGAACCTACGTAGGCGCCCTTCGGCGTAGCGTATTTAGCGGGCGACTTCCACGTATTAATGTAGTCGGTTGTCTTGTCGCTGAATGCGGTCAACTCCAACAGATTGCTCTTGTTGACATTCCAATCGAGCTTGACCAAATAGTTCGGCGATGTGTTGCTAAGTTCGGTCTGGAGATCGTTTCCGAAGGTACTGGTGGATTTATTGTTGCCTTCCATAATACCGAAGAAGAACAATTCGTCCTTGATCAAGGCACCGCTACCCCAAACATTGACTTTGGACTCGGAAGTTCCACCAGGACGGTTCTTCAATTCCCAGGTTCCCGATGCATTCTTCTCTGAATAGACGGAAGATCCCCTCCAAGCTTCAGGTGTATAGCTGACACTAACGCCTCCGTGGAAGTCGTTGGTACCGCGCTTGGTGTTCACACTAATCACGCCACCCAAGGAACGACCGAACTCGGCGCCATATCCACCGGTCTTGACTTGGTGCTCGGCAATCGCTTCGAAAGGAATCTGGTTGAACGCCACGCCGTTAACAATGTTGGTAACGTTGAAGCCGTTGATGTAGTAAGCGTTTTCAGCCGGAGACGCGCCACCGAGAGACGGAACATTGCCCCCACGCGACCCACCACCGGTCTGACCAATACGCCCGTCACCCTCGACAGCGCCAGGAGCCAGCAGAGTCACTGCGGTGACGTCCTTGATCACGGGGATACGGTCAATAGTAGCCTTTGACAGGGTCTGGTTGGACTCAGTGGACTTTACGTCCAAAGAGCGGCTGGCGGAGCCAGTCACAACCACAGTCTGCAAGGAGCCGAAATAGGCGTCAGCGCCTTGGCCGGCCTTGACTTCCACGGTTCTGGAATCAGTGCTGCCATTGGCATTGGTCACCGTCACGATATAGGCGCCAGACGGCAATTGAGACACTTGTGCAGTGCCCTCATCATTGGCCTTCAACTGGCGTGACACACCAATGGACTTGTTTTCAATGGTAATAGTCGCGCCCTTGCTTGCGCGAACATTAATGGATCCCGCGCTTTGCTGCGCATGGACAGCGCCAGCAGCCAGCAGCAGACCCGCAGCGGCCGCAACTGCGGTACGCCTCCAAAGAGGGGATTGAGACAAATGATTGCTCATATAGATGTAACTCCAAGAGTTTGATAAACGACCTGCAACTTTACTGAGGAAACACAATTCTTTGCAGTCGGGTCAACCCTGTTTGTCACCATTTAGTAACAAGGTGTTGCATCCACACATCATTACTTAAAGCGCTTGCTGCGCCGCACCATTCTGGACTCGCAAAAGCACTGTAGAGGTGCAGTCCAATGATCACAGCAACCACCGAATGAGCATGGTCTCTCCAGCATGGCGGACAGAGAGACAACGAGTATTGGGCTTCGGACTTAACCAAAAAAAATGCCAGTCAGTTAGTCACTGACTGGCATTGGCCGGTAGGCCACTTGCAGAGGCTCGCGAAAGACTATTCGACCTTGAAAATAAATTCTTGCGTAGCCACAACCTCCCCAGAATCCGCTGAGCACTTGTATTGCATCATCGCTGCCTTGACGGCCGCATGAAACACGCGGGGACCAGACAAAATTGTGATTTCCTTGATTGCGCCATCTTTGATCAACGCCTGTGCCTTCACGACGCCTTCTGAACCGTCCTGAAGTGCCTTCCGTGGCATTTCAGGTGGCACCTGGGTCGGACAAGCCACCCGCAGATCGGAACGGTTCGGCGCCGGCTTGGGCGGTGCCGGAGGGGCTGGCGGCGCAATGACGGCGGGGGCCGGAGGCGGTGTGGCCACCGACGCAATGACTGGCGCCGTAGATGTCACCGGCGGAGCCACGTCCGGTGGTGGAACAAAGGGCGGCGGCGGCGCCTCGACCTTGGGTGCTTCCGGCGGCTTGATCTGCTTGGGTGGCGGTGGAGGTGGTGGGGGAATGATGACTTCCTGGATCACCACGGCTTCAAGCGGCTTTTTCAGAGCCACCAGCGCGTTCTTCGCGGTGCCGGAGACGATGCCCCAGCCAATCACAATGTGCAGTGCGACCACAATCGCGATGCCCTTGTAGCGTCGCGAGGGGTCCTTCGGTTTATAGACCGGATGCAGGCCGAGCGTATTCATTGGACAAACTGCTCGCTTCCGATCACTGCCATCTTGGTCAAGCCTTTGCGCTTGGAGGTGGACAGCACATTGGCAAACACAGCGTACTGCGATGCCTTGTTGGGCCGAATGTGCACTTCAGGCTGTAACGCCTGTTGGCTGACGACGGCCATATTGGTTTCCAGTTCCTCGGCCGAAACCGGCAAACCTTGCCAATACACCACGCTACGCTCGTCAATATCGATCTGGATCTTCTCCGGCTTGATGTTATTGACTGGCGGTGTACCAACCGGCATGTCCAGGTTGACAGCGTGCAATTGGATGGGGATGGTGATGATCAGCATCACCAGCAACACCAGCATCACGTCAATCAGCGGCGTGGTGTTGATGTCCATCATGACTTCAGGTTCGCCCGACCCGCCGGGACTTCCTACATTCATAGACATATGGGATTCCTTCCAAAACTGGAGCGGCCTCAGCCGCCCAGTGCGGGCGGTTCAGTGATGAACGCCACTTTGACGATACCTGCGCGCTGACATGCGTAGAGGATCTTGCCGACACCTTCGTATCGGGAAGCCATATCGCCACGAATCTGCACTTCAGGCTGTGGCTTCACGGTCGAGACTTTTTTCAGCTTGTCGACCAGGGCCTCCACATTGGGCACGCGCTGGTCGTACCAAAAGATACCGCCAGCCGTGTCCACAGAAATAATGATGTTCTCTGGTTTGGTTTCCCGAACCTCAACCCGCTCTTTGGGCAGGGAGACGGGAATGGACGTGGTGACCACGGGGATGGTGATCAGGAAAATGATCAGCATCACCAGCATCACGTCCACCAGAGGGGTGGTGTTGATTGCAGCAATGACGGCGTCTTCGTCGCCGTCCGGGCTGCCTACATTCATAGACATAGAGCCATCCTTCTGCGTAAATTACGCAACGTCTTAGCTCTTGGTAACCGAACCCAGCAAAACGGAGTGCAAATCGCTGCCAAAGCTGCGCACGTCGTCCATGACACCCTTGTTGCGGCTCACCAGCCAGTTGTAGGCCAACACGGCGGGAACGGCCACGGCCAGGCCGATGGCGGTCATGATCAGGGCTTCACCCACAGGGCCGGCCACCTTGTCGATGGAAGCCTGGCCGGAAATACCGATGGCAGTCAGCGCATGGTAGATACCCCACACGGTACCAAACAGACCAACGAAGGGGGAAATGGAGCCCACGGTTGCCAGGAACGACAGGCCACCCTGCATTTCGCGGTTCACGCGGTCCACGGAACGCTGGATGCTCATGGCGATCCAGTCATTCAGGGGGATGTGCCCCATCAGGCCGCCGTGCTTCTTGGTGGCTTCCAATCCGGAAGCGGCGATGAACTGGTAGGGGCTTTCCTTGTTCAGTGCGGCCGCGCCTTGCGCCACGGTGCCGGCTCCCCAGAATTTTTCGGCGGCTTCACGACCATAGCCGGCGACCTTGCGCTGCTCCAGCATCTTCACCGCCAGGATGTACCAACTGCCCATACTCATGATGGCCAGAATCAACAACACAGTCTTGGCGACAGCGTCGGATGTCTTCCACAGGGCGGCGATGCCGTAGGGATTCTCGGTGGCTTCGGCTGCGGGCTTGGCGGCGGCCGGTGCGGCAGCAGCCGGGGCTTCGGTCTTGACTTCAGTGGCAGCGGGAGCGGTGGCGGCCGGTGCGGCCGTTTGCGCCATGGCTGGCGCGGTAACGCCTGCTACACCCACCAATGTAAGGCCCATGCTCAACACCCAGGCACGGACCAGCACTTTGAACTTTGTATGCACAATCATTTCCTTATAGAAAAACTACTAACTGGCGTTTGAACTCCGGGTCGGAATTCGGGGCGCAGCGTATGTAAACTGCTAAAATTGAAACCGGCCATTGTAGTTTGCCAATGCGTTTCTTTGCATGAAGCTGACAGAACGGCGCCTAGCGTTTTCGCTATCAGGGTTTATACCCACGGCTTGTGACAACCACTTAGCAATTCCCATGCCTCAGCGCCGAGATCCACGGCGTCCGTAGAATTCCCCGCTTTCGGCCACGCGCCAAGGATTCTGGCATGCCTACCTCTACCCACACGGCGGACACCGCCAATCCCCTGCTCCAACACTGGAACACCCCCTACGGCCTGCCGCCCTTCGACCAGGTTCAGGCACAGCACTTCGCTCCCGCCTTTGAACAGGCCCTGGCGCAGCACCGGGCCGAAATTGACACCATTGCCACGCAGGCCCAGCCCCCGAGCTTTGACAACACCCTGGCCGCGCTGGACCAGAGCGGGCGTTTGCTGAACCGCATCAGCCTGCTGTTCCACAACCTCACCGCCAGCGAGACCTCGCCCGACTTGCAGGCGGCACAACGCGACCTGGCTCCCCGCCTGGCAGCGCATGAAAGCGCCATCTACATGCACCCGGAGCTGTTTGCCCGGATTGACACCCTGCATGCCCACCGCGATGCACTGCATCTGACACCCGAACAGTTGCGCTTGCTGGAACGCGTGCACCTGGACTTCACCCGTGCCGGAGCCCGCCTGGGCGAGCAGGAGCGCCAGCGCTACAGCGCCCTGATGGGCGAACTGGCCGTGCTGTGCACCCGCTTCACCCAGAATGTGCTGGCAGCGGAAGCCGCCTACGCACTGGAGCTGCGCACCGAGGCCGACCGTGCCGGCCTCCCCGGCTTTCTGCTGGATGCCGCCCGCGCTGCGGCCCGGCAGCGCGGGCTGGGCGACAACGCCTATGCCATCACCCTGTCGCCGTCACTGGCCGAGCCCTTCCTGACTTACTCCAGCCGGCGTGACCTGCGCGAAACCCTGTGGCGCGCCCGCGTGGCCCGCGCGGGTGAGGACGGTCCACATGACAACCGGACTGTGGCGGCCCAGATCATGGCGCTGCGCCAGGAGCAGGCGGCCCTGCACGGCCTTGCCAGCTACGCCGACTATGAAATGGTGGACCGCATGGCTGGCAGCAGCGCAGCCGTGCTGGACCTGCTACACCGCGCCTGGGCGCCGGCCAAGGCCCATGCCGAGGTGGACCGCCAGGCCCTGACCGAGATGGCTCGCACGCTGCGTGAACCCACACCCATTGCCGCCTGGGACTGGCGCTACCTGGCGCACAAGGTCCGTGCCCAGCGCTTTGACCTGGACGAGGCCGCGCTCAAACCCTATTTCTCGCTGGACGCCATGGTTGCGGCCATGTTCGACTGTGCCCAGCGCCTGTTCGGCCTGCGCTTTGTCGAGCAACACGGTCACACCCTGCACCACCCCGACGCCCGGTTGTGGGAGGTGCGTGGCGTCGACGGTGCGCTGGTGGGCCTGTTCATTGGCGACAACTTTGCCCGCAGCACCAAGCGCAGCGGGGCCTGGATGAGCGTGTTCCGCAGCCAGTCCGGCCACGGTGGCGGCACCCTGCCCATCGTCATCAACAACAATAACTTTGCCAAGGCCAGCCCCACGCTACTGAGCTTTGAAGATGTGCGCACACTGTTCCACGAGTTCGGCCATGGCCTGCACGGGCTGTTGTCGAACGTGCAGTACGAGCGCCTGGCCGGCACCCGTGTGCTGAGGGACTTCGTGGAACTGCCCTCACAGTTGTTTGAAAACTGGGCACTGGAGCCCGAAGTGCTGCAGCGCCACGCGCGCCACTACCAGACCAACAAGCCCTTGCCGGCAGAGTGGCTGGACAAGCTCAAGCGTGCCCGCCAGTTTGACCAGGCCTGGGCCACGATCCAGTACACCGGCCCGGCCCTGATCGACATGGCCCTGCACGCGCTGCCCAATGGCACACCGGTGGATCTGGCTGCGTTTGAAGCCGAACAGTGCCGCATCCTGGGCATTCCCGAGGACATTGGCCAGCGCCACTACCTGGCGCACTTCCAGCACCTGTTTGCCGGTGCCAGCTATGCCGCGGGCTACTACGTCTACATGTGGGCCGAGGTGCTGGAGGCCGATGGCTTTGCCGCCTTTGCCGAGGCGGGTGACGCCTTTGATGCCGATACCGCCCAGCGCCTGCTGCGCACCATCTACCGCACCGGCAACACACAGGATCCGGCCCAGGCCTACCGTGCCTTTCGCGGGCGGGACCCGCAGGTGCAACCCATGTTACACAAGCGCGGCCTGCTGACCGGCGCTACGGTGTAAAACAGCAGCTTCCCCATTTACTCTTGCAAGGCTTTCGCACCATGTCCATCTGGAAACGTCCCGCCACGGTTGAGTCGCTCACCGCCTTCAGCGTCAACACTGCCACCGACCACCTTGGCATCGAGTTTCTGGAGGTCGGCGACGACTTCATCACTGCCCGCGTGCCGGTGGACAAGCGTACCTGCCAGCCCTATGGTCTGTTGCACGGTGGCGTGAGCGTGGTGCTGGCCGAGACCCTGGGCTCCTGCGCCGCGGCCTGCGCCAGCCCTGAGGGCACGCGTGTGGTTGGATTGGATATCAACGCCAACCACTTGCGCGCAGCCACCAGCGGCTGGGTGACCGGCATCACCCGCCCGGTCCACATCGGACGCACGACGCATGTCTGGGCGATTGAGTTGCGCAACGAGGCCGGCGAGCTGACTTGTGTGTCGCGCATCACCATGGCCATCCTGCAACCAAAGTAAGGAAGCGAACCATGGAAACGCCATCCGACCGGGCTGCCATTGATCCGACACGCGAAAGTTTCAAGCAGTTGTTTGAAAAGGTCCCCGCGCAGGGTCCAGTCGTCATGCTGAACTTGCTGGCTTTCCACGCTGTGGCCACTGACGGCAAACGCACGGGCCGCCAAGCCTACGCCGACTACAGCAAGGCAGTTGCACCGCTGCTCGCGCGAGTGGGTGGGCGGGTGCAATGGTTTGCCGACGCACACCACGCGCTCATCGCTCCACCCGGCGAAAGCTGGGATGAGGTGCTGCTGGTGGAATACCCTTCCCGAGAGGCCTTTGTCAGCATGATCCAGTCACAGGACTATGCCGCCATCGTCCACCACCGTACCGCTGCACTGCGCGACTCGCGGCTGATTGCGACCACCGCGCGCACCGCTTAGACCGGCTGTGCCTGTCGCTGGCGGGCAAATTCCACGTACCAGTCCAGGCAACCCGGATTGGCCATGGCGTCCTTGTTGACGACCTTCACCAGCGGCTGGCCCAGCAGCAGCTTCTTGATCGGCAGTTCCTGCTTCTTGCCCGACAACGTGCGTGGCACCTCGGCCACCTGAAAGATGGCGTTGGGCACAAATCGCGGGCTCAACGCCGTCTTGATGGCGTCGACGATTCGGCGTTGCAAGGCGTCGTCCAGCGTCAGCCCCGGGCGTAGTACCACGAACAGCGGCATATAGCTCTCGCGCCCCAGGTATTCCAGGTCCACCACCAAGCTGTCCAGGACCTCGGGCAGCACCTCAATGGCGCTGTACAGCTCGCTGGTGCCCATGCGCAAGCCGTGGCGGTTGATGGTCGCGTCGCTGCGGCCGAAGATCACGCAGCCCTCGCCGCCCGCCTCCTTGGTACCCACGCGCAGCCAGTCGCCATGGCGCCAGACACCGCCGGCTTCGGGTGCGGCATCGCCGCCGCCGGGCTTGCGGCCGTGGCCTGCGGGGTACATCTCGAAGTAGCTGGCCAGGTAGCGCGCGTTGCAGGAGTCGCCCCAAAAGTACAGGGGCATGGACGGAATCGGCTGGCTGCAGACCAGTTCACCGACCTCACCCAGCACCGGCTCACCGGCCTCGTTCCAGGCCTCGACCGCGCAACCCAGCAGGCGGCATTGCATGACGCCGGGCTTCTGCGGCAACTCGCGGTTGCCGCCGATGAAGGCGCCACAGAAGTCGGTTCCGCCCGAAATATTGCACCACCAAATGTCTTGTTGTGCCGCGTTCGTCGCGATGCGACGGAACTGTTCCGTGCCCCAGTTCTGCGCCTCGGGCGACAAGGGTGAACCGGTCGTGCCCAGCGCGCGGATGGCGGACAGGTCGCCGCAAGCAGCAAGGTCCACCCCGGCCTTCATGCAGTTGGCGTAGAAGGCGGCACCGGCACCAAAGTAGGTGACACCGGTCTCGCTGGCAAAGCGCCAGAGCGTGGTCCAGTCGGGCTGGCCGGGGTTGCCGTCGTAGATCACGCAGGTGGTGCCGCTGAGCAGGCCGGCCACCTGGGCGTTCCACATCACCCAGCCGGTGGAGCTGTACCAGTGGAAGCGCTCGCCCCAGTTGTTGGCCTTGTAGCTGCAACCCACATCGTTGTGCAGCACCTTCATCGCCAGCGCCACCAGAATCATGCCGCCATGGCCATGGACGATGGCCTTGGGCAGGCCCGTGGTGCCGCTGGAATAGACGATCCACAGCGGGTGGTCAAACGGCAGCCAGACGGGCTCGAACGCCAACGTCTTTGCATCATTTCGGGCGGTAACCCTCGTGAAACGGACGCAAGTAGCTATTGAATTCGTAGCATGCTGCGGATCATCGGCCACACCCAGGTTCACGTGCAGGATGACGTGGCGCACAGTGGGCAGCGCGCTCTGCAGTTCCTGCACCACGCCCATGCGGTCGAAGTCGCGCCCGCCGTAGCGCACGCCGTCGCAGGCGATCAGCACCTTGGGCTCGATCTGCTGGAACCGGTCCAGCACGGCATTGCTGCCCATGTCGGGCGCGCAGATGCTCCACACCGCGCCGATGCTGACCGTGGCCAAAAAAGCCACCATGGCCTCGGGCGTGTTGGGCAGGTAGGCGGCCACGCGGTCGCCGGGCATCACGCCCCGCTCCTGCAGGTGCAGGGCGAGGGACGCGACTTGGCGGCGCAGCTCGGGCCAGCCCAGCTCGCGGTGTTCGCCCTTTTCGTTGCGGCTGATGACGGCGGGAAAGCCGGCCGCGTGGGCCGGCGCCACGTGGCGAAGCACCTGCTGGGCGTAATTGACCTGCGCGCCGGGGAACCAGACGGCACCGGGCATCACGTTCTTCGTCAGCGCCGCAGAGTGCGGCGTGGGTGACTGCAGTTCAAAGTAGTCCCACACACTTTGCCAATAGGCATCCAGGTCGGTGATGGACCACTGCCAGAGATCGCGATAGGTCGCAAAACTCAGGCCGCGATGGTCGCGCAGCCAATCCTGGTACAGGCGGATCTGGGGGGTGTTGGGGGCGATTGGGTGTGGGGGGCTTGTCTCGGCCATGTTGTTATGCGGTGCACGGTGTCTGGAACGTGACAGTGTGCACGCCCGCCCCCCGGCTATCAGACACGCTGGTGACAGACGCTACGCGTCTGCCGCGTTCGCCATCCGCTCGCTCTTCCAATACACGTCGTCACCCACGCTGCCATCAGGGCGATAGCGGTTGAGCACGCGCGACAGCACGAACATCAGATCCGACAGGCGATTCAGATAGTGGCGCGGCGTGTCCTTCAGCGCCTCCTCGTTGCCCAGGGCCACCACGGAGCGTTCGGCCCGGCGTGCCACCGTGCGGCACACATGGGCCTGCGATGCGGCACGGGTGCCGGCCGGCAGAATGAACTCCTGCAGGCGCGGCAGGTCGGCGTTGTAGTCGGCCAGCGCCTGGTCCAGCGTCAGCACCGCTTCGGGCTTGAGCAACTCGAAACCGGGGATGGACAGCTCGCCACCCAGGTTGAACAGCTGGTGCTGGATTTCCACCAGCAACGTGCGCACCGAGCCGGGCATGTCTTCGCACAGCAGCAGGCCGATGTGGGAATTGAGTTCGTCCACATCGCCCATGGCATGCACGCGCAGGCTGTTCTTGGAGACCCGGGTGTTGTCCCCCAGGCCGGTGGTGCCACTGTCCCCGGTGCGGGTGGCGATTTGCGAGAGGCGTAGGCCCATAGTCAGCTCCATGAAAGCACAAAAAAGGTGCCCCTATCGTAAACTGGTCAAATGAATGCCCCTACTCCCCCCCTGCATTTGCTGCCCACCGTGAACCAACGGCCCGTGCCACAGGCACTGATTGCGGCGCTGCAGGCCCGTTTGGGCACGCGCTGCTCCACGGCGCAGGTGGTGCGCGAGCAGCACGGGCGCGACGAGTCCTCGTTCGATGTGCCACCGCCCGGCGCGGTGGTCTTTGCGCAGAGCACCGACGAGGTGGCTTTCGTCGTCCAGCTGGCTGCAGAACACCGCGTGCCCGTTATCCCGTTTGGTGTCGGCACCTCGCTGGAGGGCCATCTGCTGGCGGTGGAAGGCGGCATCAGCCTGGATGTGAGCCAGATGAACCAGGTGCTGGCTATCAACGCCGAAGACCTGACCGTCACCGTGCAACCGGGCGTGACGCGCACCCAGCTCAACACCGCCGTCAAGTCAACCGGCCTGTTCTTCCCCATCGACCCGGGAGCCGATGCCACCATCGGCGGCATGACCGCCACCCGCGCCAGCGGCACCAACGCCGTGCGCTACGGCACCATGCGCGAGAACGTGCTGGCACTGGAAGTGGTCACCGCCAGCGGCGAGGTCATCCGCACCGGCACGCATGCCAAGAAATCATCCGCTGGCTACGACCTGACCCGCCTGATGGTGGGCAGCGAGGGCACGCTGGGCGTGATCACCGAGGTCACCGTCAAGCTGTATCCGCTGCCGGAAGCCGTGATGGCGGCCACCTGCTCCTTTGCGTCGCTGGCCGATGCGGTCAACACCACGATCCAGATCATCCAGCTCGGCGTTCCGATTGCGCGCTGCGAGCTGCTGGACTCGACCACCGTGAAGGTGGTCAACCAGCATTCCAAACTGAGCCTGCCCGAGAGCGCCATGCTGCTGATGGAATTCCACGGATCCCCGGCCGGCGTCAACGAGCAGGTGGAACTGGTGCAGGCGATTGCCGCGGAAAACAACGGCAATGCGTTCGAGTGGGCAGCTACGCCCGAGGAGCGCACCCGGCTGTGGACCGCGCGGCACAACGCCTACTTTGCCGGTGTGCAGTCGCGCCCCGGCTGCAAGGCCATCACCACCGACACCTGCGTGCCGATCTCGCGCCTGGCGGATGCGCTCTTGGACTCGGTGACCGAGGCGCAGCAGGCCGGCATCCCCTACTTCCTGGTCGGCCACGTGGGCGACGGCAACTTCCACATGGGCTACCTGATCGACCCCAACGTACCGGCCGAGCGCGAAACCGCCGAGCGTCTGAACCACCAGCTGGTGCAACGTGCACTGGCCTTGGGTGGCACCTGCACCGGCGAGCACGGCGTGGGTCTGCACAAGATGGAGTTCCTGGTGGCCGAGACCGGCAGTGGCGCCGTGGACATGATGCGCGCCATCAAGCGCGCGCTGGACCCGCACAACATCCTGAACCCGGGGAAGATCTTTTCGCTATAGATCCAGTAGCATCAAAGGCTTAATCCGCGAGGGCCGATGCCCTATTTGGCGCCTAACGCCGGCGCCAGAGCGGCCTTACAGCGAGGCGATCTCCGCAATGGCATTGGCCATGTACTCGATCTTGTGCTGCATGTCGGCTTCGGTGTCGGCAAAGCGCTGGGCGATGGCGGCGAACTCATCCTGGATCTCGATGAAGGCATCCACCATGTCGGGGTCGAAGTGGGCCCCGCGCTCGCTGAAAATGATCTGCACCGCCTTGTCGTGCGGCACGCCGTCCTTGTAGACCTTGCTGCTGATCAGCGCGTCGTAGACGTCGGCAATGGCCATGATGCGCGCCGCCACCGGAATGTCCTCCCCGGCCAGTTGACGCGGGTAGCCGCTGCCGTCCCACTTCTCCTGGTGGCACAGCACCAGATCCTTCGTCACGGCCAGCCGGGGCGAGGGCCGGCCCAGGGTCTTCTCGGCACGCTCGATGGCGGCGTGGCCGATGGTGGGGTGGGTGCGCATGATGGTCAGCTCGTCGGGTGTCAGGCGCCCGGGCTTGAGCAGGATGCGGTCGGGAATGCCGATGGAGCCCATGTCGTACAGCGGCACGCTCAAGTACAGCGTGTCGATGTAGGCCGGCGTCAGCAGTTCGGCAAACTTGGGGTGTTTGGACAGCGCATCGGCCAGCGTCAGCACATAGTTCTGCACCCGCAGGATGTGGCTTTCGGAGTCCGCCTCGCGCTGTTCGGCCAGCGTGGTCATCGCCAACAAAAGCACCTGCCGGGCATGCGGGATTTCGTTGGCATCGGTCACAGCGGCTTGGACTGCGGAGTTATCGGAAGGCATGCTCAGTCTCCTTGTGGCGCCGCAAAGGGCGCCTGGTACAACCATACCATTTTGCCACCGGGTGCGGTGAACTGTGCTGTTGGCCGCAGCGCGCTGGCCTCAAATTCCAGACTGACCAGCCAGGCACCGGGGCGCAGTTCTGCCCGCGCCTTGTCCACCGCGTGGGGCATGCTTTCCGGGCGCTGGAACAGATAGACCAGGTCATAGCCCGACCAATCCGCCGCCCAGATGTCGCCATGACGCACCCGGGCCCAGGGGCAGCGCAGTGCGCACGCCCAGCGCAGCGGCCAGCTGCCCTCCAGCCCGTGCAACTGCGCCTGCGGGTAGGCGCGGCGCAGCGCCGCCAGGCCCTGCCCCAAACCGCAGCCAGCATCCAGCACCCGCGCATGGGGTGCCAGCGTGGCAAAGCGTGGCAACTCATCCAGGGCACGCGGGGGGGTGGGAAACAGCGGTGCATCGCGCCAGGCATTCAGCGGGTAGACCGCCAGCAGCAGCAACAGCGGCACCAGCCAGGCCCAGGCCGGCAGCGCAGCCAACCCCAGGCTGGGCAAGCTCAGGGCCAGCGACAACGGGAATCCGGCGGCAATGAACACGCGGCGCCACCAGCTGTCACCCCACAGGCTCAAGGCCACGCCCAGTGCGGTGGCCGCGCCCAGCGCCGCGCCGGGTGCGATGTCCTGCGCCAGCAGTAGGCGAAACACGCCCCAGGCAGCCAGCCAGCTGACGACCGCCGGCAGCGGCCAGATGGACAGCCGCGCCAACAGCCCTGGCAGAATGGTTATGCGCAAAAAGTGCCTCCAGCCCTCGTCAATATTGGATCGATAGCTATCGTATTTATAGCATTCAACCCAGCCTGGCCTGTCGGTTAGCGGCTTGCGCCCGGCGACAGGCGTTCAATCAGGCCATTGAGTTCGTCCAGCGATCCGAACTGGATGACGACTTCGCCCATTTCCTCCATGCGCCCAGCGCGCTTGACGCGCTTCTTGACGACGATCTCAACCTGGGCCATCAGCAGGTCGGAGAGTTCTTCCTCCACGCGCTTGATGTCGCGGGACTTTTCCTTCTTGGGCTTGGTGGCCACCAGCTCAAATTCGGCACTGAGTTTTTTGACCAGACTTTCGGCCTCGCGCACCGACATCTTCTTGGCCGCAATCTGGTTGGCCGCCGTGATCTGCGTGCCGCGCTCCAGTGTCAGCAGTGCGCGCGCGTGGCCCATGTCCAGGTCGCCGGCCATCAGCATGGTCTGCACCGGCTCGGCCAGGTTCAAGAGGCGCAGCAGGTTGGAGGCGGCACTGCGCGAACGCCCGACCGCCTGGGCCGCCGTCTCGTGGGTCAGGCCGAATTCCTTGATCAGCCGCTGCAGGCCATGGGCCTCTTCCAGCGGGTTCAGGTCTTCGCGCTGCATGTTCTCGATCAGCGCCATGACCGCGGCGGACTCGTCCGGCACGTCGCGCACCAGCACGGGGACCGATTCCAGGCCGGCCAGCCTGGCGGCGCGGAAGCGGCGCTCGCCGGCGATGATTTCGTATTTGCCGGCGTTGGCACCGCCGGTCAGACGCCGCACCAGGATCGGCTGCATGATGCCCTGGGCCTTGATGCTTTCGGCCAGTTCGTACAGGGCGCCCTCGTCCATGCGGGTGCGCGGCTGGTACTGGCCGGCCACCATGTCGTCCAGCACCAGTGTGCTGGGCACGCCGGAATTGCCCACCGTCTCTTCGGCCGGCGCCCGGTCTTTGACCTTGGGGCCCAGCAGTGCTTCCAGACCCATCCCCAGGCCCTTGGGTTTCTTGGTGACCATTTATGCGTTCTCTTTCTTCTGTTCCGTTAGTTGGTGCAGCAGCGCCAGCCCGTCTGGCCAGTCGCCCAGGCCGGAGTCAGCGTTGATATGGCCCTTGTGGCCGTAGTCGATGAAGTGCGCGCCCCAGGCGCTGGCAAAGGCCTGCGCCCGCGCGAAGCTGCAATAGGGGTCGTCGTGGCTGCCCAGCAAGGTGCTGGCAAACGGCAGCTTCTGCAGGACCACGGGCGACCAGCTTTTGAGTGCAGCGCGCAGCTCTTCGCGCTCGGGGTCGCCGGGCGCCACCAGCAGTGCACCGATGACGCGGTGGGTATTGCGGGAGTGCGCAGCCCAGGCGGCGGTCAGCATGCAGCCCAGGCTATGGGCAGCCAGCACCACCCGGCCCGGCGCGGCCAACACGGCTTCTTCCAGTTGTGCCATCCAATCGCCACGCAGGGGTTGCATCCAGTCGTGCTGCTGCACACGGTTGTAGCCGTGCAGCGCTTCCCAGCGGCTTTGCCAGTGCTCGGGGCCGGAGTTCTGCCAGCCGGGCAGGAGCAGGACGGTGGTTACTGCCATGTCTACATCGCCTGGATGCGGGCCACCATCTCCTGGGCAAAGGCGACGAACGCCTGCGCACCCTTGGAGGATGGGTCAAACACCACACCGGGCACGCCATAGCTGGGTGCCTCGGCCAGGCGCACATTGCGCGGAATCACGGTCTCGAACACCTTGTCGCCAAAGTGGGCCTTGAGCTGGTCGCTGACCTGCTGCTGCAAGGTGATGCGCGGGTCGAACATGACACGCAGCAAACCAATGATCTGCAGGTCGTCATTGAGGTTGGCCTTGACCTGCTTGATGGTGTTGACCAGGTCGGTCAGACCTTCGAGCGCAAAGTATTCGCACTGCATCGGCACGATCACGCCATGGGCGCAGCACAGGCCGTTCAACGTCAGCATGCTCAGGGATGGCGGGCAGTCGATCAGCACAAAGTCGTACTCCGCGTCGACAGCAGCCAGGGCCTGCTTGAGGCGTTTTTCACGGCGCTCCACTTCCACCAGCTCGACCTCGGCACCGGCCAGTTCGCGGTTGGCGCCCAGGATGTCGTAGCTGCAACCACCCTCTTTCAACTTGTCGCTCTGGGCTCGGGCCTCGGCCACCGACGCAGATTCCAGCAGCACGTCGTAGACCGAGAGTTCCAGCTTGCGCTTGTCCACGCCGGAGCCCATGGTGGCATTGCCCTGCGGGTCGAGGTCAATCATCAGCACCCGCTGGCCGACCTTGGCCAGCCCCGCCGCCAGGTTGACGGTGGTGGTGGTTTTGCCAACGCCACCCTTTTGGTTGGCAACACAGAAGATTTTGGCCATGGAGTGCTCAGTGGGAAATGTGAAAACCGGAAACTAGCTGCGGATATGTTTCACGTGGAACAGTAATCGGGTGGCCCCGCATCAGCGCGAAACCGCCAACTTGATGCCAAAGCCGATCAGGAACAGGCCGGCAATCTTCTCCAGCACGCGAGACACCACGGGGTTGGCGCGGATGCGCTCGGCCAGAAAGTGGGTCAGCAGCACCGAGGTCAGGCCGTACAGGAAGGTGATGAACGCAATCGTCGCGGCCATGAAGCCATAGGTCACCAAGCCCTGCTGGCGCGCCGGATCCACAAACAGCGGAAAGAACGCCATGTAGAACAGGATGGCCTTGGGGTTCAGCAAGGTGATCATCAGGGCCTGGCGCAGGTAGTGGCCGGCGGTGATGTTGAGCACCGGCGCCGCGCCGGGTTTGGCCAGCAGCATCTTGGCACCCAGCCAGGCCAGGTAGGCAGCACCGATCCACTGCACGGCGTTGAAGGCATCGGGGTAGGCAGCCAACAGGGCGGCCACACCGGCCACGGCTGACCACATCAGGGCCTGGTCGCCCAGGATCACACCCATGGTGGCACCCAGTCCACCCGCGATTCCGCCCTTGCTGGTGGAAGTGATCAGCGCCAGATTTCCGGGACCGGGAATCAGTAAAAAGACAATCACGGTGACAACAAACGTGCCGTAGTCGATAACGCCAAGCATGGGATTTTCCTCCGGGGTGAGGGGCTGAGTTTACGTTACGCGGCTTCGGGTTCGGTTGTGTCCTGGTTGGGACGGTGGGTGGGGTTGTCCGGCTGGAGTGGTCCTGGGCGTTTTACTCCGTGTCCCCCGGCCTTCGGCCTCCTCCTTTACCTGCGTAAAACGCCCAGGCCCACTCCAGCCTATGGTGTGAAAGTCCCGCGCCATTCAGGACGACAGCCAAATGACCGACTGCCTGTATTCAGGGCGAGTGCAACCGACGCCCCGCAAGATGGGTTGGGGTATGCGTTTTGCGCAGGTAAAGGAGGAGCCCGCGTAGCGGGCGGGGGACACGGAGCAAAACGCATACCCCAACCCATCCACCCAAAGACCGCAACGGCAAAGAACCCGACCCGGCTACACCCGACGCGCCCGCATCCAAACAATGCACCGCTCCGCGCCCAGCCCCGGCACCTGCAACTGTTCCACGTGAAACACTTCCACCGAAGCTGGCAGCGCTGCGATCTCGTCAGCAGGGTGCTTGCCCTTCAACGCCATCCAAACGCCCTGCTCCGCCAGCGCCCCACCCGACCAGTTGGTGAAATCGACCAGCGACGCAAACGCCCGGGAACTCACCACGTCATACGGTTCGGTCAACGACTCCACCCGCGCATGCAGACCGCGCAGATTCGGCAGCTTCAAAGTGACCGCCACCTGCTGGATAAATGCAGCCTTTTTGGCAACCGTATCCACGCAGTGCACCGTAATCTCGGGGCAGCAGATGGCAATCACAATGCCAGGCAGTCCGGCGCCAGAACCGACATCCAGCAATCGAATGGGTTTTGGAGCAGCCAGCCCCTGGCTCTGCAACTGCCGCAGCAATGGCTGAATGGCAGCCAGACTGTCCAGCAAATGGTGCGTCAGCATCTCCGCCGGATCGCGCACCGCTGTCAGGTTGTAGACCTTGGTCCATTTCTGGATCAGGTCCAGATAGTCCAGCAGACGCTGCACCTGCGCATCGTCCAACATCAGCCCCAGCGCCACCAGACCTTGGCGCAATCCCGGTTCCAGCGCGTGCATCAGGCAGATACCTCCGCCGCCGCATTCGACGCAAAGCCGCGGAAGTTGCCCTTCTTCAAATGGATCAGCAGCAGCGAAATCGTGGCTGGCGTGATGCCGGACATGCGCGAGGCCTGGCCCAGGGTTTCGGGGCGTTGCTTGTTCAGACGCTGGCGCGCCTCGATACTCAGGGCCGTCACCTGCATATAGTCCAGCTCCGGTGGCAGGCGCAGGTTTTCGTAGTGCGCGGCGCGCTCGACCTCGTCTTTCTGGCGGTCGATGTAGCCGGAATACTTGGCGGCAATCTCCACCTGCTCGATGACAGCCGCCACAAACACATCCTGCGCCAAGGCCGCCGCCGAACCTTCAGCCGATGGTGTTTCACGTGAAACACCATCCGGCCCCACCGGCAAATCCCGGTTGGCATAGCGTCCGTTGTCCAGGGACATCAGCGCCGCATAGCCCACATTGGGCCGACGCAACAGGTCGGCCAGGTTGTATTCGTGGTCGATGGCCTTGCCCAGCACCCGCTCGGATTCGCTGGCCGGCAGGTTCTTGGGGCTGACCCAGATGCAGCGCAGCCGTTCCGTCTCGACTGACACCGCATCGCGCTTGCGGCAGAAGGCATCCCAGCGGGCGTCGTCCACCAGGCCCAGCTTGCGGCCGGTCTCGGTCAGGCGGGCGTCGGCATTGTCCTCCCGCAGCTGCAGGCGGAACTCGGCGCGGCTGGTGAACATGCGATAGGGCTCGGTCACGCCCTTGGTGATCAGGTCATCGACCAGCACACCCAGATAGGCCTCGTCGCGCGCCGGCACCCAGGCGGCCTGCTCGCGGCACTGCAGTGCCGCATTCACGCCGGCGAACAAGCCTTGCGCCGCTGCCTCCTCATAGCCGGTCGTGCCGTTGATCTGGCCGGCAAAGAAAAGACCGTTGATCTGGCGCGTCTCAAAACTGCTTCTCAGCGCACGCGGGTCAAAGTAGTCGTATTCAATCGCGTAGCCGGGGCGCAGGATGTGCACGTTCTCCAGCCCGGCCATGGAGCGCACCAGGTCGTACTGGATGTCAAACGGCAGGCTGGTACTGATGCCGTTCGGGTAGTACTCGTGCGTGGTCAGACCCTCGGGCTCCAGAAAGATCTGGTGGCTGTCCTTGTCGGCAAAGCGGTTGATCTTGTCTTCCACACTGGGGCAGTAGCGCGGCCCCACCCCTTCGATCTTGCCGGTGAACATCGGGCTGCGATCGAAACCGCTGCGGATGATGTCGTGCGTGCGCTCATTGGTGTGGGTGATCCAGCATGGCATCTGCTGCGGGTGCATATCCAGTCTGCCCATGAAGCTGAACACCGGCATCGTCGCGCTCATGCCACCGGGCATGCCGTCACCCGGCTGCTCCTGGCATTTGGAAAAATCGATGGTGCGGCCGTCCAGGCGCGGCGGCGTGCCGGTCTTCAGGCGGCCCTGCGGCAGCTTCAGTTCCTTCAGCCGGGCACTCAAGCTGACCGCCGGCGGGTCACCGGCCCGGCCCGCGGCATAGTTGTTCAGCCCCACGTGGATCTTGCCGTCCAGGAAGGTGCCGGCGGTCAGCACCACGGTCTTGGAGCGAAAGCGAATGCCAACCTGGGTCACGGCGCCGACCACCCGGTCGCCCTCCACCATCAGGTCATCCACCGCCTGCTGGAACAGCCACAGGTTGGGCTGGTTCTCCAGCATGCGGCGAATGGCCGCCTTGTACAGAATGCGGTCCGCCTGAGCGCGGGTGGCGCGCACGGCCGGGCCCTTGCTGGAGTTCAGCGTACGGAACTGGATACCGGCTTCGTCAGTGGCCAGCGCCATGGCGCCGCCCAGGGCGTCCACTTCCTTGACCAGATGCCCCTTGCCAATACCGCCGATGGAGGGGTTGCAGCTCATCTGCCCCAAGGTCTCGATGTTGTGGGTCAGCAGCAGGGTCTTGCAGCCCATGCGGGCAGCCGCCAGCGCAGCCTCGGTCCCGGCATGGCCGCCGCCGACGACAATGACGTCGAAATCTTCTGGGTAGAGCATGGTGTTCGGTTTGGGATGCACAAGCGCTTGCGTGCCCCCGAAGAGGGATAACCCGCGATTTTACCGGCTGCCTGATTTTTTGGCACCCTGCTGGTATTCGCCACTTTGTTGGCACTCCCAACCAGACCGAATACAGGTTCCGAGCCGCTGGGTTGGGGTATGCATTTTGCGCAGGTCAAGGAGGAGCCCGCGTAGCGGGCGGGGGACACGGAGCAAAACGCATACCCCAACCCAGCGGCGGGCACACACTCCGACTGCGGCGTACAGGGTTTTCCACAGACAGGCGAACAACAAACACCGAGGTTTGACGACAATACGCCCATGACCAAACTCCTCGTTTTCGCGGGCAGCACCCGCCAGCACTCCTTCAACCGCCGCCTGGCCACCAATGTAGCGGCACAAGCCCGCGCCGTTGGTGCAGAAGTCACGCACCTGGAACTGTCCACGCTGGACATTCCGCTGTACAACGCCGACCTGGAAGCCCAAGGCACACCGCCGGATGTGATCCGCCTGAAAGAGATCATGGACGCCCACCCGGCCTGGATCATCTGCTCGCCGGAATACAACGGCAGCTACACCGGCCTCTTGAAAAACACCATCGACTGGGCCTCCAGCCCGGTCAAGGGCCACTCGGTCTGGGCCGATGACCGCAAACCCTTCGAGGGCAAGATCGTCGGCCTGCTCAGCGCATCCAACGGCGCTCTGGGCGGCCTGCGTTCGCTGAGCCACCTGAACCCGCTGATGCAGAACGCGCAGTGCTGGATAGCGCCGAAGCAATTCGCCCTGGGCCGCGCCAGTGAAGCCTTTGACGACGCCGGCCTGCTGAAGTCAGAAGCCCATCGCCACAGCGTGCAGGCCGTCATCGACCAGGTGCTGTGGGCCGCCAAACGATTGGCCTAGAAATACGGCTCTAGCCCTCGTGGATATTGGCCTGATAGCTATAAACTTGGTAGCAATCAGGCCAAGGCGCCGCGCAGCTCCAGCTCGGCCAGCGACACGATCTCGATGCGGCCATAGCCCAGCGTCAGCACTCCGGCACCCGCCAGCGCCTTCAGCTCCTTGGACAAGGTCTGCCGGGTGATCCCCAGCATCATCGCCAGGGCTTCCTGCGACACCGCCACGCTGGCGCGGGCGTCGCTGGCCATGGTCGCATCGCCCCGGGCCAGCACCAGGAGCCGGCGGGCAATGCGCGTGCGGGTGGAACGCAGCATCGCGTCCTCCACCAAACCGTACAACGCCCGCACCCGGCTGCACAGCAGCATCCCCACCGCGCGGGCAAAGACGGCACGCTGCATCAGCCGGTTGAAGGCCGGCGGGCTGATGACCAGCGCCGTGCTGGCCTGCACCGCCGTGGCGTCGTGCGGGCGGGGCAGACCATCGATCAGCGAGGCCTCGCCAAACCAGTTGCCGGCCTCCATCACCGACAAAATGCCCTCGCGCCCATCCTCGCCCAGCGTGGACACCTTGAACGCACCTTCCACCACGCCGATGAATCCACCCACGGGATCGCCCTTGCGGTACAGCATCTCGCCGGCGCGCAGGTGCACCAGATCGCTGGCTGCCAGCATGGCCCGGCGCTCGCTCACCGGCAACGCACCAAACCAGGGGTTGCGCGACAGGGCGGCCAGAAGAGCGTCTTTTGAGTAGGGCATCCATTTCCACCCGGTAAATACCCTAAATTGTAAATTTTTTAACAGTCTTGTGGAGATGAGCGGGGTAAGGTGCCACGCAGTCATAAAGGAAGCCCGCATGAACATCCCCTCCCTGCAGGGAAAGGTCAGTCCCGAAGAATGGCAGTTGCGCCTGGATCTGGCCGCCTGCTACCGGCTGGTGGCCGCCTACGGCTGGAGCGATCTGGTGTTCACCCACATCAGCGCCCGCATCCCAGGCCCCGAACACCACTTCCTGATCAACCCCTACGGATTGATGTTTGACGAGATCACCGCCAGCAGCCTAGTCAAGGTCGACCAGCAGTGCAACAAGCTGATCGACTCGCCCTTCCCCGTCAATCCGGCCGGCTTTGTGATCCACAGCGCCGTGCACGAGGCGCGTGAGGACGCCGGTTGCGTGCTGCACACCCATTCGCGCGCCGGCGTGGCCGTCAGCGCCCAGAAGTGCGGCGTGCTGCCGATCAGCCAGCAGTCCACCTTTGTGCTGGGCTCTCTGGCCTATCACGACTACGAAGGCGTGGCCCTGCGCGACGACGAGAAGCCGCGTCTGCAGGCCGATCTGGGAAGCGCCAACTACCTGATGCTGCGCAACCACGGCCTGCTGACGGTGGGCAGAACAATCCCCGACGCCTTTTTGCACATGTACACGTTTGAAAACACCTGCCGCATCCAGATCGATGCCCAGGCCGGTGGCGAACTGGTGCACGTCAATCCGGCCATCCTGCAAGGCATTGCCGGCGTCATGAAAACTGCCACCGCCGGCATGGGCGCAGCCCTGGCCTGGCCCGCACTCCTGCGCAAGCTGGACCGCATGGACACCAGCTACCAATCCTGATTCAAGAAAGAGACCCCACCATGTCTGCCATCCCCCTGCACGCCGTGACCCCGGCTGACGCCATCCGCACCGCGCTGGAAGAAACCCTGGCCCTGCAACGCGCTGCCTATTTCGCACACCCCTATCCCAGCCTGGCCGAGCGCAAGGCCGACCTGAAGAAGCTCAAGGCCTTCATCCAGGACAACCGCGATGCCATCCTGGATGCCATCAGCGCCGACTACGGCAACCGCTCGCGCCACGAGACCCTGTTTGCCGAGGTCTACGGCGTCGTCGACGGCGTGGACCACGCCGTGGGCCACCTCAAGCAATGGATGAAGCAGCAGCGCCGCGGCATTGACCTGAAAAACTTCTTCGGCGCCAAGAACCGCGTCATTCCCCAGCCGCTGGGCATTGTGGGCCAGATCGTGCCGTGGAACTTCCCGATCTTCCTGTGCTTTGGCGGCCTGACCTCGGCCTTTGCCGCCGGCAACCGCTGCATGGTCAAGATGTCGGAAAACTCGCGCCACCTGGCAAAGCTGCTGATCGAGAAATCCCCGGCCTATTTCCCCAAGGACAAGCTGGCCTTCTTTGACGAGACCGGCGGCGTGGGCATCGAGTTCTCCAAACTGAAGTTCGACCACCTGCTGTTCACCGGCTCGGGCACCACCGGCCGCGCCGTGATGGCCGCTGCGTCGCAGAACCTGTGCCCGGTGACGCTGGAGCTGGGCGGCAAGGCCCCGGCGCTGGTGTGCGACGACTTCCCGCTCAAAAAAGCGGTGGAGCGCATCACCTTCTTCAAGTACTTCAATGCCGGCCAGATCTGCACCACCGCCGACCACGTGTTCGTGCCGCAGGCCAAGGTCACCGAGTTCGTGGAACTGGCCAAGCAAATCGTCTCGGGCCGCTATGCCACGCTGGACACGCCGGACTACACCTCCGTCATTGATGACCGCGCCTTCAAGCGCATCACCCGCGCCATGGAGGAGGCCGAATCCCGCGGCGCCACGCTGGTGCAGCTGATTGCTGGCAAGAAGTGGGACGCCGCCACCCACAAGATCGCACCCCACATCGTGCTCAACGCGCCGCCCGACTGCGAGCTGCGCACCCGCGAAATCTTTGGCCCAGTGCTGCCCGTGGTGGCCTACACGTCCATCGAAGAGGTCATCACCACCATCAACGCCGGCCCGCGCCCGCTGGCCTTCTACCCGTTCAGCAATGACAAGGGCCTGATCCACACGCTGCTGCACCGGGTCATGTCGGGCGGTGCCACGGTCAACGACATCGTGCTGCACACCGGCCAGCACGACATGCCCTTTGGCGGCGTGGGCGAAAGCGGCATGGGCCACTACCACGGCTTTGAAGGCTTCATCACCTTCTCCAAGATGCGCCCCGTGTTCTACCAGGCGCCCTTCAGCGCCATCAAATTCCTGTGGCCGCCCTATGGCAAGTTCGCCACCAAGTACCTGGACTTTTTGACCAAATAAGAAGAACGAAATCGAACGGGCCTGTATGCAAGAGTTTGACTACATCATCGTCGGCGGTGGCTCCGCCGGCTGCGCCCTGGCGGCACGCCTGAGCGAAGACCCTCAGACCACGGTCTGCGTGCTGGAAGCCGGGGGCGCGGACCATTCGGTATTCGTGCGCGCGCCACTGGGTTTTGCGGTCATGCTCCCCTATGGCCTGATGAACAGCTGGCACTACTTCACCACGCCGCAAAAAGGGCTGGGTGGCCGCAAGGGTTTCCAGCCACGCGGCAAGGTGCTGGGCGGCTCCAGCTCGGTCAACGCACAGGTCTACACCCGCTGCAACCCCAACGACTACAACGGCTGGGCCGCCTTGGGCAACCCCGGCTGGAGCTATGCCGACCTGCTGCCGTTGTTCAAGCGTGCGGAAAACAGCCACTGCTTCACCAACAACGAGTACCACGGCAACAGCGGCCCGCTGCATGTGAGCTACCTGCGCAGCCCCTCGCCCGCCAATGAAGCCTTCCGCGCCGCCTGCGTGGAAAAGGGCATTCCCCTGAACCCCGACTACAACGGCGCCAGCCAGTTCGGCATTTCGCCGACCCAGGCCACGCAGTACAACGGCGAACGCTGGAACGCGGCACGCGCCTACCTGCATGCCAATGCGGACCGCAAGAACCTCACGGTCTGGACCGGCTGCCACACACGCAAGGTGGTGCTGGAAGGCAAGACCGCCGTCGGAGTGGAGTTGCGCCGTGACGGCCAGGTTCAGCAGATCCGGGCGCGCAAGGAAGTGGTGCTAAGCGCAGGTTCCTATGGCTCACCGCAGTTGCTGATGCTCTCCGGTATCGGCCCCGCCGGTCATTTGAAACAGCACGGCATCCCGGTCGTGCACGACCTGCCCGGCGTGGGCCAGAACCTGCAGGACCACGTTACCTCCAACCTCATCTACCGCACCCCACGCTGGAAAGACACGGTAGGCCTGTCGCTGCGTGGCAGCTGGGAAATCATCAAGGCCATATTCCAGTGGCGCAGCGCACGCAAGGGCTGGGTCACCACCTGCGTGTCCGAATCCAACGGCTTTGTCTCCACCTGCGGCAACACCGACCATCCGGACATCCAGTTCGCCTTTTTGCCCAGCATCGTGGACGACCACACCCGCAAGCAGCACCTGGGTCATGGCTACACGCTGCACACCACGTTAATGCGGCCCAAGAGCCGCGGCAGCGTCACCCTGCAAAGTGCCGACCCGTACCAGGCGCCGCTGATCGACCCCGGCTTCTTCACCCACCCGGACGACATGGCCGTGGCCATCAAGGGCGCGCGCATGGGCTTTGAGGTGCTGGAAGCCAAGGCCATGGCGCCCTACCGCGGCAAACGCCTGCACCCGTTCGACATCAACGACGACAAGGCCATGGAAGCCTTCCTGCGCGCCACCTGCGACACCGAGTACCACCCGGTGGGCACCTGCCGCATGGGGCCCGACTCCGACGCCATGGCCGTCGTGGATGGCCAGTTGCGCGTGCGGGGCATAGCGCGCCTGCGCGTGGTCGACGCGTCCATCATGCCCAACCTGGTCTCCGGCAACACCAATGCGCCAACCATGGTGATTGGCGAGAAGGCCGCCGACCTGATCAGGGCTGGCGCGTAAAACCCGTCATGCGGCGCAACGTGTTGTCCTTCAGCACGTAGTGATGGAACAGGGCGGCGATGGCATGGCCACCAATCAGGAAATAGCCCAGATTGCCGCCGAACTCATGGATCTCCTTGATGGTGCGTCCCAGCTCCTTGTTTGGTGCCATCAGCGCCGGCAGTTCCAGACCAAAGAACGGAATCGGTTTGCCACGCGCACTGAGCAGCAGCCAGCCCAACAGGGGTAACCCAATCATCAGCGCGTACAAGGCCAGGTGTCCCAGCTTGGCCAGTTTCTCCAGCCAGACCGCCGGCGTCGGCTCAATCGGCGGTGTGCTGCCCAGCACGCGCAACACCATGCGCAACCACACCAGCGCAAAGACCAGCAGGCCGAATGTCGCATGCCAGTCGCGTGCCATCTGCCGCTCGGCACTGCCCTTCTCGAAGCCCTCGGCCACATTGATCAGCACGTACACCGCGACAAAGACCAGCACCATGGCCCAGTGCATGGCAATGCTGGCGCTGCTGTAGCGTGCAGGAGGGGTGTTCGGTGTCGTCATGCGCGTCCTTCTCGTTGCCTGCGTTTGGAATACACCACTGTAGCGCCGCCAGCTGAAGCCCCTGCAAACGCCGTGTAAAGACGAATGGCCGCCACCCTGCAATGATCCGGCTTTGTCGCTAGCATGGCGGACTGCACTGTTGCATGACCCACCCCACAAGGATCACCATGAAGCTCTATTACTCCCCCGGCGCCTGCTCCCTGTCTCCCCACATCGCCCTGCACGAGGCTGGCCTGTCGTTTGAGGCCATTCCCGCACCCACCAAGACCCACAAGCTGCCCGACGGCACCGACTACTACACCATCAACCCGCTGGGCTACGTACCCTACCTGACGCTGGACGATGGCCGCAGCCTGCACGAAGGTCCGGCCATCGTGCAATACATCGCCGACCAAGTGCCGGCCAAGAACCTGGCACCCGCCAACGGTACGTATGAACGCTACAAGTTGCAGGAGTGGCTGACCTTGATCGGCACCGAACTGCACAAGACCTTCTCGCCACTGTTCGTGCCCACGACGCCCGCCGAAACCAAGACCGCTTCGCTCGAGCGCCTGCAGTCCCGCCTGAAGTGGGTGGACGGCGAACTAGCCGGCAAGCAGTACCTGATGGGTGACCAGTTCACCGTGGCCGACGGCTACCTGTTCACCGTCACCAACTGGGCGCAGTATGTGGGACTGGATCTGGCGCCGTTTGCCAACCTGGTGGCGTACCGCGCCCGTGTGGCCGCACGGCCGGCGGTCGTGGCGGCGATGAAGGCAGAGGGCTTGCTCAAGTAGTTTTCCCCCACTCCCCCCAGCCCCCTCGCCCCGCCGGGCGAGGGGGAGCCTGAACAGCCATATTTGTGCTTGTCTTTGAACGAAGGACGTACACGCTCAATGGCCAACATGGGGGAAATGCAACTGTGTGCGCTGTTGCGGCGCAAGCACCCCAAGCTCCGTATTCCCAATCCCACACGTTGAACGTGCCACCTTCAAACACGCGGCCAAATCGGCTGTTAAGGCCCCCTCTCGCCCGGCGGGGCGAGAGGGCGGGGGGAGAGTGGGGACATCGCGCGCATCAGCAAGAATCAAAAAACCACGGCGAGCACGAGACCGCTCTGCACCGCCATGGGCAGCCACTGTCCAAAGTCCAGTGCCGGTGCACGCTCCAGCGCCTGGCCGAGTGAAATACCCTCCAGCAGCGCCTGCACCAAATCCCCCTCACCCGGTACGGCAGCGCGTGCCTCCGGCCGCAAGCCGGCACGCCAGACCAGCACATCCTGCGCCACTCCAGATTGCAGCATCGCGCCGGCCTCAGCCAAACTGGGCTGGCCATCGCGGTGCGCGCCCAGGATCGCGGCCACCGGCCATGCGCTGCGCAACACGGCGCACCCGGGGGCCAGCATCAGGCGCAATTGATCGGGGTCCTCGCTGGTCAGCAGCGCCAGCGTGGGCAGGTCGGCACTGGCATCCGGCGCACCGGCGCACTGGTGCAGCGCCCACTCGACCCGGGCCACGTCAGCCAGGTAGGATTCATCCTGCAGTTGCGCACTGGTTTGCACAAAGGCCGCCAGGTCGCCACCCCAGCAGGCCACATCGCCGCGCGTCGGTGGGTGGGCATGCCACAGCGCACGCGCCAGGTCGGCAAAGCTCTCGCCACCCAGCAACTGCGCCAGCACCGGGTAGGCAGCCTGCAGCGCCCGTTCGGCCAGCATGTGGCCATTTGCCTGATAGGCTTTCAGGCCTCTAGCCCTCGGATCGATTGCGTAGGCAGCTACTGTTTTAGTAGCATCATCAGCCGGCCACGTCAGCAGCGCGTCCAGCAGAACCTGCTGTTGGCGGGCCAGATCAGAACGGACGGCGCTCATGCGGCTACCTCGGCGGGTTCGCCGGCCAGCACGTAGTCACAATGGGCGCGCGCCCGCGCGGCCTCATCCAGCAATACATCCAGCGCCGGCACGTCGGTATCCCATTCGATCAGCGTGGGCACCGCGCCAAAGCGGCTGATCGCGTGGCGGTACAGCTCCCAGACGGCATCACAGACGCGGCTGCCATGGTCGTCAATGACGATGTCGCCATGGACATCGCTGACATGGCAATGCCCGGCCAGGTGCAACTCCCCCACCACGTGGGCGGGAATGGCATCCAGCCAGTCGCGGCAGTGCTGCAGCGGGTCGCCGCCCACGCCTTCACGAATCGTCGCGTTTTGGGCGTTGACGTAAATATTGTTCACATCCACCAGCAGCTGGCAGCCGGTGCGCCGGGCGAGTTCAGCCAGGAAGGCGGTCTCGCTCCATGCGGTGTTCGGGTCCAGCGGGTTCCAGCGCAAGTAGGCCGACAGGTTCTCCAACAGCAACACCCGTTGCAGCCGGTCCTGCGCTTGGCTGACGTTGGCGCACAGCACGTCCAGGGCCGCGGTGCTAAACGGCAAGGGCAGCAGGTCAGCCGCATGCACCAGCTTGCCGCTCACGGTGCCGCGCGCAAACGCGGCGTGGTCGCTGATCCGCACCGGGGCCACCCGCTGCACCAGGCGCGCGAGCTGGTCCAGATGCCAGGCATCCAGGCCCACGGCCGAGCCCAGCGACAGCCCCACGCCGTGCAGGCTGATCGGGTACTGCGCACGGCCCTGCTCCAGCACGGCCAGCGCGGCACCACCGGGCGCAAAGAAATTCTCGGAGTGGACCTCCAGAAAATCCAGCGCGGGCCGGCGCTCCAGCAGCTCCCGGTAATGGGGGTGGCGCCAGCCGATGCCGATGGACGCCATCAGCCCTTCTTGGACATCTTGGCCTCGTCCTGGGACAGGCCCTTCATATCCTTGCAGGTGCCCTTGGCGACGTATTTCCACTCCATCTTGTCCATGTCGACCTTGGACTGGCCGGCGCAGGAGTGGGCGCCGGTGATGCTGGCACAGTCGTTCTGGCCGGCCTTGGCAATGCCAAAGCATTTTTCCTTTTCCTGGGCGGCGGCGGGCACGGCCACCATGGACAGGGACATCACAGCGGCTGCGGTTGCAGCGATCAGGGCACGTTGGTTCATTTGCTAACTCCTCATGGGACAGGTTGATGGTCAACCAGCGGACGCCTGCAAGACAGTTGCGATTTCGCTGGTCAGGGTTTAGTCCGCCCAGGAAGCGCATTCTTACAGGATTGCCAAAAAAGAAGTGTGCCGTGCGGGTTTCCCCCGAACACGGCGGGTGCCTCCTTTCTCCCCGTACACTCCTGCTACCGCGCAGCCCCCAACCCAGCACCCGCCATGGCCAGCTTTGAACAACAGATCGTTGCCTTGCAGGATTACCTGCTCCGGTTTGCACGCCTGCAGCTGCGCAATGACGCCTGGGCCGAGGACGCGGTTTCCGAGACGGTGCTGGCCGCGCTGGCCAAGCCGCAATCCTTTGGCAACCGCTCTCAACTCAAGACGTGGCTGGTCGGCATCCTCAAGCACAAGGTGGTGGACGCCCTGCGCCACCACCACCGGGAGGTCAGTGGTCTGGATGGGAGCGACGATGAACGCGCCGACCCACTGGAAGCCATGGCCTTCCATGCCGACGGGCACTTTGTCGAGCAACCGGCCGACTGGGGCGACCCCGAGCAGCAGACCAGCAACCAGCAGTTCTTCGCCATCCTGGAGGCCTGCGCCAGCAAGCTGCCCGCCGCCCAGGGGCGCCTGTTTTTGATGCGCGAATGGCTGGAGCTCTCCAGCGAGGAAATCTGTAAGGAACTGCAGCTCACGCCGACCAACCTGTATGTGCAGTTGCACCGGGCTCGCCTGCGTTTGCGGGAGTGCCTGGAACTCAACTGGTTTAAGAAGGCCGGTACGCCATGACACTTCTCAAGAGAACCTGCAAAGAGGTGGCTGCCATATTGGTGGCCCGCGAAGACCGCCACCTAGGACTGGCCGACCGCCTGGCCCTGCGCCTGCATATGGCGATGTGCGAAGCCTGCCCCCGATTCGAGCGCCAGATCCTCACCATGCGCAACAGCATGCGCCAGTGGCGCAACTATGCGGATTCGGACGATTCCGCTGCCGGCGGCGCGCCACAAAAATAAAATTAGGTGACTTCGCGAATTAACCGCATAATGGTGCAGTATTGCCGAAATTTCGGTGAAATCTAGACAATACTGGTTTGCGGTGATTTACCAGTTTCGCGTCTGCTTTAAGTCTTCATTGGTTTGTTGATTGCGGGTTTGGACACCATCGCGTTTTGAGAGTTAGTTTTTGAGGAGTCCTTACATGGGCAACAAACTTTACGTGGGCAACCTGCCCTATTCCTTCCGTGATGAAGACCTGCAACAAGCGTTTTCGGCTTACGGTTCCGTTTCCAGCGCCAAGGTCATGATGGAACGTGACACCGGCCGCTCCAAGGGCTTCGGCTTTGTGGAAATGGGCAGCGATGCAGAAGCGCAAGCAGCTATCGGCGGCATGAACGGCCAACAATTCGGTGGCCGTGGTCTGGTTGTCAACGAAGCACGCCCCATGGAAGCACGTCCTCCCCGTAGCGGCGGCTTCGGCGGCGGCGCAGGTGGTGGCGGTGGCCGCAGCGGTGGCGGCGGCTACGG
>JBAQDE010000042.1:0-19197 GCA_049294595.1 Rhodoferax sp.
AGATCATTCAGCGTGCGCACCACCTCCAGCCCAGCCAACACGCCGTAGTTGCCGTCGAACTTGCCGCCGGTGGGCTGGGTGTCGATGTGGCTGCCGGTGACGATCGGTGGCAGGGCGTTGTTGCGCCCGGCACGGCGCATGAAGCCGTTGCCTATTCGGTCGATGGTCACCGTCATCCCAGCTTCGCGCGCCCAACGGGTGACCAGGTCACGGCCTTGCTTGTCCAGGTCGGTCAGTGTCAGGCGGCAGACGCCACCCTTGGGTGTGGCGCCGATCTTGGCCAACTCCATGAGGGAGTCCCACAGGCGAGAGCCGTTGATGCGGGCCGAGGCGATATCGATGGCGGTTGCGGTGTTCATGGGAGACTCCAAACGGGGCAGTGCTATTGGTTTAGATGGTGTCCAGTGGAAACGCCGGGCGCGTGATCCGGGCAAACGGGAACAGCGCGTAGTCCGAGCTGGTCACGCCGGGGCTGTCGCATTCGATCAGTCCCTGCGACAGCGGCACAAAGACCGGGCGGCAATACATGCGCGACTTCAGCAGCAGGAAGTGGTGCTGCGTGGGGTCCACGCCCACGCATGCAAAGACGCCCAGGTCCCAGGGCTCATGGGGTTGTTCCGTCACCACGATTTGCGCACTGCCAATGTCCAGCAGCGCTGTGCGGCCCATGCAGCAGCGCTGGCCGGTGTAGATGGGGCCACTGACGGTGTATGCACCGTCGCTCACGGCACGCACCGTGCCAGTCACCTGCATGGGGTGCTTGGTGATGGCCAACTGCGTCAGCGCCACCTTGTTGCCCAGCGCCAGGCTGACGCGGGTGCCCACACCGGCCTCCATCAGGGTAGCCACGGCCTGCGGGTCGCACAGCGGGCCCACCGCAATGTCGTGCAGGCCCTGCGCCAGGGCGGCCTGCAGCACGTCCATGGTGTCGCAGGTTCCGCCGGACATGCAGTTGTCGCTGTGGTCCAGCAGCAGCACCGGGCGTGTGGCGCCCTCGGCCATTGCACGTGCGCGCTGCATGGAGCTGTCCAGCGCCTCGCTGCGGTACACAAACTGGCCCCGCTCGGCCCAGATCTGGTCGGCAATGCGGTCCACGGCGGCCTGCACGGCGGCCACGCCCGCCGGTGAGTCAACGGCCGTGGCCACCACGCTCACAAAGGGTGCCGGAATGTCCGCCAGCGAGAAGCCGGCAAAGATGGTGACTGCCGGCAGGCCATCGTCCTGCTCGGCTGCCTGCGCGGCCTGCACCGCGCGCTGCATGGCGCCGTGCAGCGTGGTGCTGCGCAGCGTGTGGCTCATCAGCGGCAACTGGCGCCAGCGCACGGTGTAGCGCTGCGCGCCCTGCAACATGGCCAGCAGCAGGCGTCCGGCGTGCTGACCGGTCTCGTACATGTCCACATGCGGGTAGGTCTTGAAGCCGACCACCACGTCGGCGTTGTCCACGATTTTCTGCGTGATGTTGCCGTGCAGGTCCAGCGCTACACCAATCGGAACGCCGGGCGCGGCGGCACGCACGCGCTCCAGCAGGTCGCCTTCGCCATCCAGACTGTTCTCGGCCACCATGGCACCATGCAGGTCCAGCAGGATGGCGTCGCATCCCGGCACCGCCGCCACGATGCAGTCGGTCAGTGCATCGTAAGCCAGTGCCTGCACCGGACCGCTGGGGTTGGCAGTGGCGGACACCGGTGTCACCAGCGTGGCGCCGAGCTGGTTCGCCAAGTCGATGAAGGCCGCCATGGCGGTGCGCATGCCCTGGTTCGCCTGGTAGGCTGCCGCGCCATAGGTGGGCGCAAAGGATTCCAGCGGCGTGGGTACGGGTGAGAAGGTGTTGGTCTCGTGGTTGAGACGGGCAATCAGAATTTTCATACCAGTCCTACTCCCAGATAACGGTCCTTGACCTCGGTGTCGGCCAGGAAGCTGGCATTGTCCGCACCGTAGACGATGCTGCCCTGCTCGATGATGTAGTGGCGGTTGGCCAGTTGGGTGCAGACCTCCAGGTTCTGCTCCACCAGCAGGATCGCCACGCCCGCCGCCTTGATGGTGTTGAGCTGGGCCACGATCTCTTCCACGATGACCGGCGCCAGGCCCTCCACCGGCTCGTCGAGCATCAGCAGCTTGGGGTCGTTCATCAGAGCGCGGCCAATGGCCAGCATCTGTTGCTCGCCGCCCGAGAGCTGGCCGCCACCGTTTTTGCGCCGCTCCTTCAGGCGCGGAAAGATGCGGTACACGTCCTCCAGTTGCCAGGGTGACTGTTTGCGCTGGCCCAGCATCAGGTTCTCTTCCACCGTCAGCAGCTTGAAGATGCCCCGGTGCTCCGGTACCAGGCAGACGCCGCGCTTGGCAATCGCATGCGGCGCATGGCCCTGCAGGGTTTGCCCGCAGAAGCGCACGATGCCTTGCGTGGGCGGCACCACACCGACGATGCTCTTGAGCGTGGTGGTCTTGCCGGCACCGTTGCGCCCCAGCAGGGTCACCAGCTCGCCGTCGTTCACCTCCAGGCTCACTCCCTGCAGCACATGGCTCTTGCCGTAGTGGGCGTGCACGTTTTCCAGTTCCAGGATCATGCCTTGCCCCCGGTGATCATGTTGCCCAGGTAGGCGGCGCGCACCCGGTCGTCACTGCGAATGACGTGGGGCAGGCCTTCGGCCAGCACGCGGCCCTGTTGCATGACGGTGACCGTGTCCGAGATGTCCATCACGATGTCCATATTGTGTTCAATCAGCACGACGGTGTGCTCCTCGCGCAGGCTCTGGATCAGGCGCTTCATGTCGTCCAGGTCATCAATGCCCATGCCCGACGTGGGCTCGTCCAGAAAGATCGCCTTGGGGTGAGCAGCAAGCGCCATGCCAACTTCCAGGCGGCGCTGCTGGCCGTGCGACAGGTTGCCCGCTGGCGTGAGGGCATGGCTCTCCAGCCCCAGCTTGGCCAGCACGCGCTCCACGGTGTCGGCGCAGGCGCGCGGCCCCACGGGTTCGTGCCAGCAGTTCAGCGCCTTGGCTGGGGCAATGCCCTGGGCGGCCAGGCGCAGGTTCTCGCGCACCGGCAGGCTGAGGAACAGGCTGGTCACCTGGAACGAGCGAGCCATGCCGCGCTGCACGCGGCGGTGGTCGGGCTCGTGCGTGACGTCGTGTCCGTCAAACACAATGCGGCCACCGCTGACACGCTTGGTGCCGGTCAGCATGTGGAACAGCGTGGTCTTGCCCGCACCATTGGGGCCGATGACGGAGTGCACGGTGTTGGCGCGCACCTTCAGGTCCACACCACCCAGCGCGGCGAACTTGTCGTAATACTTTTCGATGCCGATGGCTTCCAGCAGGATGGGGCTAGTCATGTTGGTTCTCCAGCTTGCTGCGAATGCGGCGCCAGGCGCTCTCACCCAGGCCCCACAGGCCGCGCTGCATCCACAGGCTGACTGCCATCAGCACAAGACCCAGCAGCAGCAGCCAACGTGGCCACAGTGACGACAGCCAGTCCGCCATCAGGACATAGAAGGCCGAGCCCAGCACCGATGCAAACAGGTTGCCCGCGCCACCAATCACCGTCATCACCAGAATCATCTCGCTGGTGTGGTACTCGGCGTTGGACAGCGGCGCAATGCCGGTCATCATGGCGTGCAGGGCACCGGCCAGGCCGGTCACGGCACCCGAGATCACAAAGGCCTGCAGCTTGAGCAGCTTCAGGTTGTAGCCAATGGCGCCGGCCCGTTCCTCGTTATCGCGCACGGCCAGCAGGGTGCGGCCGAAGGTGGAGCGCGACACCGTTTGCAGCAGCCAGAACGCCAGCAGGAACACCGCCGCCACAAAGCCATAGAACTGCCACGGCGAGGCCAGCGACCACAGGGTGTGACCCAGCACGCTGATGCTGGGCCGGGGGATGTCCATCAGTCCGTTGTCGCCGCCGGTGATGCCGGTGGCGGTGTAGGCAATGAAGTAGAACATCTGGGAGAACGCCAGCGTCAGCATCACGAAGTAGGTGCCCTTCTGGCGGATGGCAACCCAGCCGACGATGGCCGCGCCCAGCGCGCCCAGGACCATGGCCAGCAGCAGGGCCAGCGGCATCGGTAGCGGCCAGCGCGTCAACGTGAGCGCAATGGTGTAGCTGCCCAGGCCAAAGAACACGCCCTGGCCGAAGGACAGCAGCCCGGTAAAGCCCAGCAGCAGGTTGCATCCCATGGCCGCCAGGCCGAAGATCAGGACCTCGCTGGCCAGCGACCCCGACTGCATGAGCAGCGGCATCAGCAGGACCACGGCGAGTGCCAGCAAAAAATGCATGTGTTTTTTCATGGCAACTATTCCTTGCGGCCCAGCAGACCGTGGGGGCGCAACAGCAGCACGGCGGCCATGGCGATGTAGATCATCAGCCGCGCGCCTTCGGGCCACAACGTGCTCATCACACTTTGCACCACGCCGATCAGCAGGCCGCCCAACAGCGCGCCGCCAAAGCTGCCCATGCCACCGACGACGACGACGATGAAGGCCACGCCCAGGGCTTCGATTCCCATGAAGGGCTCGGCCCCGCGGATCGGGGCGGCCAGCACGCCGGCCAGCGCCGCCGTGGCCGCGCCCAGCGCAAACACCAGGCTGAAAATGCGGAATACGTTGATGCCCAGCAGTGACACCATCTCGGTGGATTCACTGCCGGCGCGCACCGCGCTGCCCAGGCGCGTGCCTTCCAGCACCCACCACAGCAACACGGCGAGCACGGCGGTAAAGCCGATCACAAACAGCCGGTATTTGGGGTAGATGAAGCTGCCCCACATGACCACGCCCTGCAGCACGTCGGGCACCGGCACGCTGGTGCCCAGCGCCCCCCATTGCACGATGACCAGCTCCTGCACCGCCAGCGCCAGTCCCACGGTGATCACGATGTGGAACTCATGGGCCTTGTCGTAGACGTGGCGCAGCATCAGCTTCTCGGTGAGCCAGCCGATGGCACCCACGGCCAGCGGCACCACGGTCAGGGTCAGCCAGAAATTGGCGCCCCACTGCATCATCTGGTAGCAGAAATAGGCGCCCAGCAGGTAGAACGCCCCGTGCGCAAAATTCACGAAGCGCAGCAAGCCGAAGACGATGGACAGGCCCACCGCCAACAGGAAGTACAGCATGCCAATGCCGACCCCGTTGACGGCCTGTAGCAGGTAGATGTTCATCAGCGAAAACCGGTGGGACGATCAGGCCTTCTTGCAGCCGGTCTGGTCGATGGGCAGGAACGACTTGCCGGAGCTGAGAACATCGACATAGTCGTCCTTGTTCTTCATCTTGGCCCGGGCCTTGGCCTTGAGCAGGTAGTAGTTCTTCAGCACCTGGTGGTCGGCCTTGCGCACTTCCTCGTCGCCGGTCAGGCCCTGGTACTTCATGCCTTCCAGTGCGGCGATCACGGCCTTCTGGTCCACGCTGCCGGCCTTGATGATGCCGTCGATCAGCAGCTTGGTGCAGATGTAGGAGCCGGCCAGGCTGTAGTTGGGGTTCATCTGCAGCTTGTCGTTGGTGCGCTTGACCAGATCGCGGTTCAGGGGGGAGTCCACGGTGTGCCAGTACTGCGCGCCGAAGTAGATGCCCTCGCACAGGTCGGCACCCAGGGACTCAAACTGCTCCAGGCCCGAGGCCCAGGCCACCAGGATGGTCATGTTCTTGTTCAGGCCGAAGCTCACCGCCTGGCGCAGCGTGTCGGCGCACTGGCCGCCAAAGTTGAGCAGCAGCAGCACATCGGGTTTGGCCGCGATGGCGTTGGTGATGTAGCCGCTGAACTCCTTCTCGGCCAGTGAGTGGTAGCTGTTGCCGACATGCTCGATACCTTTTTCCTTGAAGATGTTCTTGGCCGCCGACAGCAGGCCGTCACCAAACACGTATTGCGGCGTGATGGTGTACCAGCGCTTGGCCTTGGGCATCAGGTCAATCAGGGGGCGCACTGTCTGTTCAATCGCGCCGAAGGTGGGCACCGACCAGCGGAAGGTGGCGGCATTGCAGTCGCTGCCGGTGATCTCGTCAGCACCGGCGGTGGTGATGAAGACGCCGCCGGCCTTTTCGGCCTCCTTGCCCATGGCCAGGGATTCGGAGGACAGAATGCCGCCGGCAAAGAAGCGGGCACCCTGCTGCTGGGCAGATTCTTGCACCTTGCGCACGGCAGTGGCGGGCTTGCCTTCGGTATCGAGCAGCGTGTAGGCCAGGGGGCGTTTGAGGGCAGTGCCATATTGCTCGATGGCCAGCTTCATGCCCAGGTCGGCAAACTTGCCGTTGGCGGCAAAGGCGCCCGACATGGGGACCGGACAGCCGAACTGGATGGCGCCCGTGGCCTGGGCAAAGGTGGACTGGAACAGTCCCAGGGAAGCGGGCAGTGCGCCCAGTGCGGAGAGCTGAAGGAGTTGACGACGTTGCATGGTGGATTCCTCGGTAGTGCAAAAGAACACTTCGAGTTTTTCGCAAAACCCCCCTTCACGCGGCTTCAATTCCTTTCATTTGATTTCATTTCGCGTACGGGAAATCCCGTACGCCATTTGGCCCCTAGACAGACCGTGAATCTTGCGACAGGCGTGCTGCCGCGGTGAACGCGTAGCCGAGCTGGTGCGCCGTTTTCAGGGGCAGGGGCTCGGTCAGTGTCTCGCTGGCTTTCTTGCGCAGCCGCGTCACCAGCAGGGTGAGCCGCTCACTGCCGTTCTGTGCACGTGGGCCCAGAATCTGGTTGATCAATTCCTGCTTGGATACCACCGAGCCTTGCGCGCGGATCAGGCAGTTCAGCAGCGCAAATTCGTGTGTGGTCAAGTGCAGAACCGTGCCACCGGGCGAGCGCAGCTTCCAGTCCTGGGTGGCCAGATCCCAGTGGGCGGGCGCGGGTTCGGGGGCGCGCTGGGCCCGGCCCTCCATGCCCGCGCCGGCGTGCAATGCCAGGCGCTTGCCCACGGCGTCGATGTTGGCGGCCAGCTCCAGCAGGTTCACCGGCTTGATCAGGTAGCGGTCGGCACCGGAGCGCAGGCCGGACAGGCGGTCGCCCAGCGAGTCGCGCGCACTCAGGATGATGACCGCCACCTGGGGCTTGTCCTTGAGCAGCGTGGCCACGGCCAGGCCGTCCTCGCCGGGCAGGCCAATGTCCAGGATCACCACATCCACCGGGTTGACCATGAACTGGCGGTAGAAGGCCTCGGCACTGCCGGCGCCCCACACCGGGTAGCTGGCGTCGAGCAGGAATTCCTCGATGGTGTGCAACTGGTCGGCATCGTCCTCAACGATGGCAATGCGGGGTTTGGCGGTCTTCATGGGTGCCCAGTTTAGGCCGTTGCCAAAGCCTGGAATGGAATGCACAGCACGAATCGCGTGCCCGGTGTCTCGCGCCGCTCCACACGCACGCTGCCGCCATGCAGCGTGGCGATGCGCTCCACCAGAGCCAGGCCCAGCCCGGCGCCGGGCATGCCCTCGGCGGCGCGCCCGCGCCGGTATTTCTGGAAGATGAGCGCGGTCTCTTCGTCCGGTATGCCGCTGCCGCAGTCCTCCACCGCAAAGCAGCACAGGGCGCCGTCGCCCCACACGCGCAGGCCCACCGTGGTGCCATCGGGCGAATACTTGAAGGCGTTGGACAAAAGGTTGGTCAGCGCAATGCGCAGCAGCACCTCATCGCCCTGCAGCGCGGGCAGATCGGGCGCCACGTCCAGGTCCACCGGCTGGTCGTTGGCGAGCTGGGAACAGTTCTCCACCACCCACGACGCCATGCGCCGCACATCGATGGCGCCGGGCTGCACGGCAAAGTTCTGGCTGTCGATGCGGTCCTGGGTCAGGCAGTTGTCAAAGAAGTTGCTCAGCCGCGCGGAGCCGCGCCGGATGCGCTCCACCACCGCCAACTGGGCGGCATCGTCTTTCAGCCGGAACGACAGGAGTTGCGCCGCCGTATCGATGACCGCCAGCGGCGAGCGCACCTCGTGCGACAGCATGGCGATGAACTGGCGTTCATCGGTCAGCGCCTGCTCGATCACCGCCAGGGCCTGTTCCAGCTCCGTGGTGCGTTGGGCCACCTCGTGCTCCAGCTCTTCGGCGTGTTCGCGCATGTGCCCGGCCATGAAGCCCATGGCCTCGGACAGGGCGATCAGCTCGCGGATGGCGCTCGACTTGGGCGCCACCGCATGCCAGTCGCCCTTGGTCAGGCGCGCCGCCCAGGCACTCAGCAAGGCCAGTGGCTGCACCACCCGGTCGGTCACGAACACGGCGAACAGGGCCGAGGCCAGCATCACGGCCAGCGTCAGTGAGACCACGTTGCGCAGCACCCCGTTCAGGGGCGTGTTGAACTGGCTTTCCGGCAGCACCACACCCATTGTCAGTTCCGGGCCATGGGGTAGCGGGTGCGTCCACCAGCGGGCCAGGTGGCGGGTGCCGTTGACCGTGATGAAGTGATTGCCCTCGGCGGCGGCGGTGCTGCGGATACGTTCCCCCACGGCCCGCAGAATGGGGTTCTTGCTGTCAGCGGTCTTGACCCGGTAGTCGTTGCGGCCGGCATCCAGATGGAAGCTGGGCTCCGCGGTGGAGGTGGCCAGCAGCTCGCCACCCGAATCGGCCAGAAAGGCCACGCTGCCGGACTCGTTGGCCACCGACTTCAGGAAGTCGCTGACCTGGGACAGCGCCAGGTCAGCCGTTGCCACGCCGACCATGGCGCCGTTCTCACCATAGACCGGGGCCGACACCCCCATGCCCATGGCCGCGTAGGCGCCCTGCACATCCTCGATCCGATACCGGTAGGGTGCATACCAGGCCATGCCGCCATTGCGCACGGCAGATTCGTACCAGGGGCGCACGCGGGCGTCGAAATGGATGTCGCTGTGCGAAATGCGTTCGCCGCGCTTGTTGGCGGTGTCCACGCGAAAGACCTCCATGGCCCGGTCTTCGGCGATGCGGGCGCGCAGCATGCGCAGGTCCATGTCGCCACCCAGCGGGGGACGGCTGCCCGCGTAGTACTGACCGTCGGTCATGCCCATGGACACAAAGGTCAGTTGTGGCTGCTGGCGGATCTGCAGCAGGAATTGGCGCATCAGCTCATCGGGGTGGGCGTAGTCCAGGTAACCGGCCTTGGCCTGCTCCACATTGAAGGTCACCACCCGCAGCGGGATGTCAAAGAAGGCGATGATTTTTTCGCGCACCCGGCCCGACACTTCATCCGCAATCTGCTGCGCAAACTGCTCGGTGGCATTGAGCGCTGAGCGGTAGAAGAACCAGCCGCTGGCGATGACGATGGGCAGCAGCACCACCAGCAGGGCGCTGATCAGAAAGGTTCGCAGGGCAATACGGTGGTGCATCGTTTCCCATTCTCGATGAAAGTTCCGCTCAGTTCATAAAATGGGCGCATGACCAAGAACACCACCATCGCCACCCACCATGGCAGCTTCCATGCCGACGACGTCTTCGGAGTCGGCGTCCTGATGGGGGTTTTCCCATCGCACACCCTGGTGCGCACGCGCGACCAGGCGCAGATTGAGGCTGCCGACTATGTGGTGGACGTCGGCGGCATCTGGGACGTCGAAGCGGGCCGCTTTGACCACCACCAGCGCGGCTTTGACGGCGCGCGCCCGGCGCGCCAAGTGGACGGCCAGACCGTGCCCGGTGTCGGCTACGCCAGCGCCGGGCTGGTGTGGTCCGCCTTGGGTGCCGCGTACGTGCAGGCCTGGGCGGCAGCAAACGGCCACAGCCTGGATGTGCATGCCGTGCAGGACGTGGTGCGCTCCATCGACCACTCGCTGGTGCAGTACCTTGACATCGTGGACACGGGCCAGGGCGATGTGTCGCCCGGCATCTTTGGGCTGTCGTCGCTGCTGGCGCAGCTCAACACGCATTGGATGGAAGAGCAGGGGCTGGATGGCGACACCAAGGCCCGGCTGCAGGAAACCCGTTTTCGCGAGGCCATTGCCATTACCCGCAAGTTCCTGGACCACGCCATCAGCAAGAAGGTCGCGCAGATCCGCTCCGTGGAGACCGTGCGCCAGGCGCCGCGCCTGCTGGGCGGGCGTGTGCTGTACCTGCAGGAGGGCGGCATGCCGTGGACGCGCGTGGTGGTGGATGAGATGCCCGACGTGCTGTTCGTGATCTACCCCGACTCCGACGGCAACCAGTACCAGGTGAAGACCGTGCCGGTGGAGGCCGGCTCATTCAAGTCGCGCAAGGATCTGCCCAAGCGCTGGTCCGGCCTGCGCGACCAGGAACTGGCCGCCGTGACCGGCGTGCCGGATAGCGTGTTTTGCCACCTGAACCTGTTCATTGGCGGCGCCCGCAGTCTGGATGGCGCCGTGCGCCTGGCCGAGCTGGCGCTGGTGGACAACGCCTGAATCAAGTAGCTATCAAATTGGTAGCTAATGAGGCTTATTTCACGAGGGCTAGCGGCTAGTTTGGCACAAAGGCTTGCTGCTGGGCGACAAACCGGTCAAACGCGGCCAGCAGCGGCTGCCAGCGCGCGGCGTCTCCCTCCAGCTGCGCCAGTGCCGCGCAGGTGGCCTCCAGCGTGGACAGTTGCCCCGGCTTGTGCGCCTTGCGGATCGCGTAGCGGCCTTGTGGCACGTCATCCAAGGTGAGCCGCGGCAGGCGCTGCAGCGCCGGGCTTAAGTGCAGCATCTTGCGGCTCTTGCGCCAGGTGGCGTCCAGCACCACCAGTCGCACGGTTGATAGGTCTGCGAGTTGCGCAGCGTCTAGTGGTGCGGGTGCCGCGTGCCCCTCAAAAGCGGTTGGCGGATACAGCAGCACGGTGTAGCGCGGCCCTGGCATCAGTGCCTGCAGTGCCGCGTCGTCAAATGCCTCACCGATCACCAGGCGACTGCCGCGCAGACTCAGGTGCAGCAGGCGTGCGCTGTTCTTGGCGTGGTGCTCTTCCAGCGGGTGCTGCAGGATCAGCACCTCGCAGGCGGGTGGTGTCGGCGTGATGAAGCCGCAGATGCAGGTGGCTTGCGGGCGCAGACAGGTAGCGCAGATGGCGCGCTGCATCACGCGCCCATGTAGGCCTGCAGCCCCTGCAGCAAGGCATCAAACGTGACCTTGCATCGCGGCGTGTTGCGCAGGTCCTCGTGCATGGTGATCCAGGTCTCCAGGCCCAGCGTGAAACCCTCGGGCAGCAGGTGCACCAGCTGCGGGTCGTGCGCGGCCAGGGGCACCTGGCAGATGCCAATGCCGCAGCCCGCACGGATCAGCGCCAGTTGCGCCACATCGCTGTCGGTGCGCAGCGCAAAGGCATCGCGCTGCCACAGCGGAAAACCCTTGCGCGCCGCGCGCACAAACGCAGTTTCCTCGTCGAAGCCAATCAGCGCGTGTTGCGCCAGATCCGCCACGGACTGGGGCGTGCCCCTTCGTTGCAGGTATTGCGTGTGTGCATGCAAACCCAGCTGCACCTGGCCCACGCGCCGCGCAATCAGCTGTTCCTGCTTGGGCTGCGTCATGCGCACGGCAATGTCGGCCTCGCGTTGTAGAAGGTCCTGTACGCGGTTGGACAGTACCAGTTCCACCTTCAGGTCCGGGTAGGCACTCTGCAATTGCGCCAATAGGGGGGGCAGCACCTCCACCCCCATGACTTCGCTTGCGGTCACCCGCACGGTGCCCTTGATGCCCGAGCCCTGGCTTTCTGCGGCGCGTTTGAGCGCCGCGGCTGAGCTGCTCATGGCCTGGGCAAACGGCTGCAGTGCCCGAGCGGCGTCGGTGGGCAGCAGCCCGGTCTGTGAACGGGTGAACAGCGCCACGCCCAGTGCTTTTTCCAGCGCGTCAATGTGCCGCCCCACGGTGGGCTGGGCAATGCCCATGGCGCGGGCGGCGCCCGAAAGCGAACCCTCTTCCAGCACGCCCAGATACGAGCGGTACAGCTCCCAGCCAATTTCGGTGTGGTTGTCGTTAGTCATGCAGAAATGTATGGCGGCTGGCACATGTTGGTCAATTGCCTATTGGCCGCCGCCCTTCCAAACTCCATGCCATCGCAACACGCTTTCAAAGGAATCGGGTCATGGGCAACAACACGGCATTGGTATTGGGCGCCACCGGCGGCATTGGCGGCGAGGTCGCCCGCCAACTGCTGGCCGCAGGCTGGACCGTGCGCGCCCTGCGACGAGGTGCCGCGCGGGCCACCGGCCAGCAGGGCGGCATCGAATGGGTGCGTGGCGACGCCATGGTCCGCGCTGATGTGCTGGCCGCCGCCCAGGGCTGCGCGGTCATCGTGCACGCCGTCAACCCGCCAGGCTACCGCCGCTGGGCCGAGCTGGTGCTGCCCATGGTGGACAACACCATCGCCGCCGCGCAGGCACAGGGCGCCACCATCGTGCTGCCTGGCACCGTCTACAACTTTGGCCCCAGCGCATTCCCTACTTTGCAGGAAGACTCGCCGCAAGAACCCCTCACCCGCAAGGGTGCCATCCGCGTGCAGATGGAGCAACGCCTGCGCCAGGCCAGCAGCCAGGGCTGCAAGGTCATCGTGGTGCGTGCCGGCGACTTCTTTGGCCCCAAGCCCGGCAACAGCTGGTTCTCGCAAGGGCTCATCCAACCGGGTCAGCCGGTCAAGGCCATCAGCCTGCCGGGTGCGCCCGGTGTGGGCCACCAATGGTCCTATTTGCCCGACGTGGCCCGCACCATGGTGGAACTGGTGCAGCGCCGCGACACGCTGGAGCCTTTCGCCGCATTCAACATGGCCGGGCACTGGGATGCCGATGGCCGCCAGATGGCAGAGGCCATCCGCCGCGTCGTCACCCGCCGGGGCGGCGCCCAGCCCAAGGTCCGCGCCTTCCCCTGGTGGCTGACCGCGCTGGCCGCACCCTTTGTACCCACCTTGCGGGAGCTGCGCGAGATGCGCTACCTGTGGACCACGCGGGTGGAGATGGGCAATGCCAAGCTGGTGGCAACGCTGGGGCATGAACCGCATACGCCGCTGGATGAGGCGGTGGAGGCGGCGTTGGTGGGGATAGGGTGTTTGGATGGGGGTGGAGCGCGGCTCTTTGCGCTTCGCGGGTAGCGGCGGTCGATCCACAGCAGTCTTCCAACAACTCGGATTCAGTGCTGAAGATCGGTCATTGGAAGCTGACACGTCAGGCTCGTTCGATGTCGTTCGCGGAACGCAGCGTCAGCGGGCATTCAGAGCACTCAAGTTGAATGCCACTCTCCGGCCAAAAGCGACTTAAGAGTTCAATGCTCAAGCTTCGTCGACAACCTGCGCATTCGGCTAGCATCGGACATGCAAGGCGCATCATAGGCTGGCGGCTGCAATATCGGTTGCTTCAAAACTCTCTCTCCTCGGCGATGCGAGATCGTTCAATTTGACCCGAAAGATAGTCGATCCACTCACCGATCCATTCACGCACAGCAGGTGATGCTGCCTCAATCCATATGCGAGCCTTATCGCGCCGCTTGGCGTAGAACATAGAATCCGGCCCCCAGCGTGTGCCGCCTTCAAAATACCCCATGAGGCTGCGTGCCTCCTTGCTTCGTGCGCCAAATAAATCGATAAAGCCTCGTGCCAGTTCGCCCCCAGCCCCTAGCTCTAGAGACTTCGGAATTGCCTGCATGATCAGTTCGGAACGCGAAGGCTTTTCGGCAAGCCAGCGAAGAATTTGTTCAGGATCAAATGCGTCAATCGGAAGAAGTGCACGAGCCGCGCCTTCTGGTGGTTCTTCCGTGCGATAGCTTTCGCCAAGCCAATTGGCGATCGTCCAACTTGCCTCGCTGGTCTCCAATGCATGACTAACCAATGGCCAACAATCATTGGGATGCGCTTTGCTGATCTCGGCGACCGTCTCGAAGACGCCACTGTAAGAGTCAATGCTGTACGTGTTGCAGTGAGCGGTCAGGATCCCCGCCAACAGCTCAAGATCTCGCTCGGGATGGCGCGTTCTGAACGCTTCAGCCAAGGTCTTCCAGTAGTGGGAAGTCATCTGGTCGTCGTGCCGTTCGAAGACCTTGGGATTCATCAGCAGTGACCACAGAAGTTCAGATGAGCAGTCGGTGTTTTTTTGTGCAAAGCGTGAAGAGGTAATTTCCACTGCCACCCGCGCTGCTTCGGGGTCGCCACTCTTCACAAGGCGTGAGCAGATCGATTGCACCTGATCAGAGGTAAGGTCGGTCTCGCCGAAATGCCAGCCAATGTTCCGAAAATTGGATGCGTGGAGTGAGCCAGCAGCAAAAAGGTCCAGCAACCGATCAGTGACTTTCGGAGAAAGACCACTGAATACGACGGCGCGGATCTTCCATGTGGCAGGTTTCTCGTCTGCGAGCAACCGCAATGCGTGGGCTTCCCATCGCGCACGGTCAGAACTCTTTATCTTCTCCAAGTAGCCGCTCAAGAACAAGTTGCCGACGTCCTCTTTCAGAGCTTCAGCGCAAATGAAGATCTCATCGTCGAGGTTGACTACCTCAAAGGACATTGACGCAACAAATTGCCCAAAGGAGTTGGCGCGTTGACCTGAAGATCGTATGACCGTCTCTAGGCTCTCGCGCCTAGTTGCAGGTGAGTCGACAAACTCCTTGGCGAGTGCCTCCACGCGCTTGATGGGCACATCCGACTCAATGTACTGGCCTGACGGGCTGAAGCTGTAGTTTTCCTCGTGGATGTCATACGTGACAAAGCGATCAAAGCGGGTTGAGAACGAACCTGTCCCTGTCGCATCCAGTATTGAGCTCAACGCCTTGGTGACATTCGGCGGAGTGCCGTTATAAGGATGCTTGATCCGGTGAATAAGCATTTTGGTCAGCGCCTGGCGGCTGCCACCCGGGAAGTTCAGATGCTCACGCAGGATGGAGATGGCCCAGTCTGACGCCTCCTTGGATTGCAGGAGATTATTGGCACCTTCGATGATGACCTCAGAAAGTGCGACCTGCCAAACCATGTCATTTGGCTTGGAGGAGGCCAGCAACCCGCGTAAAGCCGTCTTCCTTGGATCGAAGAGGTCACTCCACAATTTAGGCGCCCAAAACTCGATCTCGGGAGCAAGTCCTTGGTATTCGACACCGATGACGCGTATTCTCGATTTGTCGGTCAGAAAAGCTTTGAGAAGTTCCAGCCCGAGACGGCGGTTGAAGTCATCCACATCGTTGACTAGCTCCTGCGCAACGGCACGCCGGTCAAGCGGAGTGGCTTGGGTGGCGCCACCTCTTAAGACGAACAAGCCAATAAGTGTGCCCTTTGCATTGTTGGAGTAGGTAGTGGATTCGCCAAAGCACAGATGTGCAAGCAACCGGGCTGCGGGGGCGAAATGTTGCGACCAGACAGCAATCTTTTCCAACGCGTGAACGAGATTCTGTCTGCTGTCACCAAAGCCCTTGAGCTCCGCCCGCGACGCGATGCCGACTGTCCGCTGCAGTACTGCCAGAGTTGCGGCTGGATCGGCTTCCGCCATGACAGAGAGAAACCTCGAGCCACTCTTGGTAGCGACGAATTTCCTGGAGGTAAACGGTCCATCTCTAGCACCCAGCACATCTTTGATGGCCGCTTGAGCAGACGGAACGCCATTTGAGTAAATCATCATGTCCAGAAACCACTTGCGCAATGTCTCTGGCATCTCGTCCATGAGGGCTGCCAGGTCGACGTTGGAGCCATGGATTTGCCACCATTGTTTCCAGAGGTGTACATGTAAAGCCCTCGGGACCAACCGCAGGGTATGACTGCCCTGCAGGATGCGGCGTTCCGCAAGCTTATCGACTGCGAGATCAAACGCGCCTTTGGTGATAGCCGGATCGATACGGCCGGCCAGTTGTGCGATGTATTCTGCTTCGGCCGCGACAGGCCTCCTGGCGCCGAACTTGCGGAAGAGGGCGATGTGCCTCACGATCGTCATGAGCCGATCGGCTGCCATCCCACTCGCCTTGCTGTAGCCCAGAACAAACCTCTCCCAGATCGGAACCACTGCTGGCGATTTGAGGATATCGCCCGGATTTCGCTTCAGGTTGTTGCCAACGGCGTGGGCCACGCGAGCAGACCCTTCACACCAGGAGACCCAGTTGCGTGCGTGGGCAGATTTCCCTATGTATTGGCGAAGAATCGCTTCGATTTGGGCGTCTTCAAGTGGTGGGAATTTCAGCACCTCCATAAGCGAATCAGCTGAAGTCTCAGGACCGTGGTCGATCGTGATCAGTTTGATGCGCGTTCTGCCTCTCAAAGATCTGAATATCGAAGCGCGCTCATCGTCATCGCACTCGTCAACGACTAAGACGGCAGAATATTCGCGGTCATCTTTTAGCAACTCGAAATACAACTTGCTTCTTTGAAACAATTCTGCGGACGGGACATAGATAGCTTTAGCAGCCAAGGGACGCAGTCTCTGGATGGCTTCTAGAACCAGTCGCGTTTTTCCGATGCCTGGTTCTCCGACAATGCGCGCATGCTGGATGTCAGGACCTGTGAGTAAGGTCTGCAGTCTGGAAATGAATTGCTCTTGCGCCTCGCCAAGTGACAATTCGGGCGTCATGTCGCCATTCATGGCCCAAGAAGACACAGTCTGGAACCGGAGATCGCCCATCGCGCCGAGGTCAAGACACAGAGAGGGATATCGCTCCAGCATGTTCGCCACCTGTCGCGAACCCCAAACCTGGACACGCGGGTTCTTGTATCCGCAGTTTCTGAACGACTCCGAGATCAACTCCACGGCGAGGGAGTGATTCTCCGCAAGCAGGTCATGACCCAATGCGAGCATCACATAGGTCCCGCCCATATTCATGCAACGCCGTACTGCGGGGCCGAGCGCTGATCGTGAAGGCATCGCTCTGGCATCTCCAAAGAGCTCCTTCGCGATGGCCGCCCGCTGCCATGGCTTGAAGGAGGTGCCAGTCTTAATCTGGTAATGAAATGAGTGACCGCCCTTGCCGCCAACCAGTTCTGCTTTGGCATCTATGCCGCCGTCCGCGGAATTGACATCACCCGACACGACGATATTGACTAGGCCGAGCCGAGCCGCCTCGCACCAAAGAAGCCTTCCAAATACTTCCGTCGCCTCCTGGATCTTCAATTTACCGAGGCGCTCGATGTCCGGCGTGAAAATGCTTGTTTCCATCCACTCCTCCTGAATTGTGGGCGAATCGTCTAAGTGGCTTAGACACAGTTGTGCTTTGCCACGTATGCTATCTCCGAGTCCGAGTAATCAGGTGAGACAATGTCCATGAAGCAGAGTTGGGCCTGAGCGCGATGGCTGCTTTGGATTCAAGTTGTCGATCCAACAGGATGCGCCGGAGCCTCGCTCTAAGCCGATAGCGGGTCATCCGTCGATAAGGATGGTCATCGAAAACACTTCGATCAGAACCTCTAAGCCGTCGTCGCTAAGTACTACAAATGGCCCGGTCTCGAAGTCACTCCAAGACGCGACTCTGTAAGATCGGCTCGTCAGTTTGATCCTGACATCTTCCGCCGCACGGCAGTCACAACAACTTTGGAAGAGCAACGCACGTGTTCAAGATTTACGGCACCGATGGCGACAACCAGATCCAGGCCCAGGAGACGGCGGATCTGGTCGCCGCATTGCGCATCAGCAAAGAGATGCGCGACGCTGGCTACACCTTTGTGACGATGGCCAGCGAGAACCCCGAGCACGTAGGCAAGCCCGGTGTTGACACGATTGCGGACGGTAAGACGCCCGATGGCCATGACTACGATTGGTCCAAGGCTGGGCGTGCAGGCAAGCCCCGCGCCGGCGACCGCGTGATTACCAAAAAAGACTTTTAGCGACCGGGCGGTGGAGCCCAGTTGCAGGGGAACTGCTTTGAATTCCATTTCAAGACCCATTCTGACCCTGTGCCTTGCATGGTTCAGCTTTGTTGCGCCATGCCGTGCCGCGATGGGGGCGGAACAGGAGACATTTGTCGAGCGGCTTCGCCAAGTGGTCGTCGGTATTGTGGTGACCGAGGCAGAGAGGGCGCCAGACCCACAGTTGGATACGCTTGCCGCACGGTTTGGAATCAGTCGCACTGCCGGTGAGCAGTCCAACGTCCTGGCCGCCAGAAAACCCGGGACTCGAAGATTTGCGGGCTCTGGCATGGTGGTGTCCGCTGACGGACTGGTGCTAACGACCGACTCGCTGTTTCAACGGCATCAAAGCATTGAAATCCACACCGAGGCAGGCGCTGAATACGCTGGAACCCTGGTGCTGCGCGACAGGATATCCGGTCTTGCGCTGATCAAGATTCAGTCTCCACTGGTGTGGGGCCACCTGCGTATTGAGAAGCCAGCGCAGTCCATCTCCGTTGGTGAACGCGTCCTGGCCTTCGGGCTGGCATGGCAGGGGGAGAAATGGCAGAGCACGGTGACACAAGGCGTCATTGCAGAGCTGGAACGATCTGACGTTCCTGAGGAAACTGCATTCAAGTCATCCGCTCCAATGGCTGGGGGTCAGCTTGAGGGCGGGCCATTGGTTGGGGCAAGCTCGGGAGAAGTCATCGGTATCAATCTCAGTGAATGGAACTGGGGACCCGACAAGGGCAAGACGCAAGCTTCGCCCATTGAGAACTACCTAAAGATCAGGACAGACCTGCAGTCACATGGCCGAGTGATTCGTCCCTACATCGGATTGGCAATGGGGCGGCTCCGTGCCGAAGACAAACAGGCGTTGTCTTCCTTTGACAGGGCGATCAAGGGCGGAATAGTGGTTTTTGGCACAACTGCAAATGGACCCGCGCATCTGGCGGGGATCGAGCGTGGCGACATTGTTGTGCGCTTGAATGCTATTGACGTGCTATCGGTTTCTGGCTTCAACCGAACGCTGCATGGGCTCAATCCGGGCGATCAGATTGTGCTGACAGTGCTGCGCAAAGGCGCTTTGCTTCCAATCGAGGTCAAAGCCAGGGACTGAGTGGCTCGGCATGCTCCTAAATTAGGAGCTGATGACGCAATATCCACGAGGGCTACATGCCGATTTGACTCCAAAGCATTCCGCTCAAACCACCCCCGCCCTTTCCAACATCGCATGCAACAACACATTGCACCCAGCGGTAATGTGCTCCGGCTTGGCATCTTCAATCTCGTTGTGGCTGATGCCGTCCTTGCACGGAATGAAGATCATGCCGCTGGGCGCCAGGCGCGCCATGTAGACCGCATCGTGCCCGGCGCCTGACACGGCCGGCATATTGGAGTAACCCAGTTTCTTGGCGGCGCGGCCTACTGCGTCCACGCAGTCCGCATGGAAGACCTGCGCGGGGTAGCTGGACACCAGCTCGATCTTCACCTCCAGACCACTCTCCTTGCCTGCCTTGGCGGCAAAGGCCTTCACCTCATCGGCCATCTGGTCCA
>JBAQDE010000043.1:0-262375 GCA_049294595.1 Rhodoferax sp.
GCCCAGGCTGGCGGCGGTGGCCTCGCCCAGCGCCAGGCCGTCCAGCACCGGGCTCAGGGCCCAGGCCACGGCCATGCACAGCAGCCAGGTGCCCAGCATGATGCTGCACGCAGTCCAGCCCACATAGCCGGTGCTGCCCAGCATGAAGGACTGCATGGACTGCAAAAAGTCGGGCCGGGCCAGCATGATGAGTTCCTTGGCCGCGCCCAGCACCACGCCGACGATGACACCGGCCAGCAACAGGCGCAGCGTGTGCTGCACGCCCTTGGCCAAAGCCAGCGTCAGCAACACGCCGGCCACGGCGCCGGCAAAGGCACCGGCGGTCAGGCCCAGGCGCATCAGCCATTGCGTGGCAAACGGCGACACGCCAAACAGCACCAGACTCAGCGCCACACCCAGCGAGGCGCCAGAGGCACTGCCCAGCAGATAGGGGTCGGCCAGTGGGTTGCGAAACAGCCCCTGCGCCACGGCACCGGCCAGGCCCAGCAGCGCGCCAGCCATCCAGGCACCCAAGGTGCGCGGCAGGCGGATGTCCCACAGGATTTGCAGCGCCACCGGGTCATCCATGGCATGCAACACACTCTCAAAGCCAGTGCTGCCCACGCCGGCACCCACGAGCACCAGCACGGCGGCGATCAGCAGCAGAACGAGTGCAATGGCGCTGGCGCGCTGGTTCATCATGGTGTGCGCACCGCCACCTTGTCAGCAATGCAGCGCGCCATCAAGCGTGCGCCGTCGGCCATGCGCGGCCCCGGGCGGACCAGCATGTCAGCCTCATCGCGGTTGAACAGGCAGACACGCTTCTCGCGCAGCGCGCGCATGCTGCTCCAGCCGGGGCGCTGCTCCATGCCGACGTAGTTGTAGTCACCCACCATGACCAGGTCCGGGTTGGCGCGCACCACGAATTCGGGGTTGAGCTTGGGGAACGGCCCCAGACTGGCCGGCACGATGTTCTTCACGCCCAGGCGGGTCAGCGTCTCGCCGATGAAAGACACCTCGCCAGCGGCATAGGGGCCGTTGTTGACCTCGAAATACACCCGGGTGTTGCGCGCCGCCGGCGGCAGCGACTGGGCTGCGGCCGACACACCGGCGTCGATGACGCGCCAGACGCGCTGGGCATCGTCCACGCCCAGCAGGGCGCCGACCTTTTCCAGCACGCGGCGCACGTCGGCGTGGGTCTTGGGCTCCAGGGCCACGACTTTGATACCCAGCGCCTGCAGCCGCTCACCGGCGCGGGAGCTGATTGCCATCAGCACCACATCCGGCTTGAGGGCGACCACGGCCTCAATGCTGGGGTCCAGCCCGCCGCCCACCTGGGGCAAGGCGCGTGCGCTAGCCGGAAAGTTGGAATAGCGGTCCACACCCACCAGGCGCTGGCACTGGTCCAGCGCGCACACCATCTCCGTCAGCGATGGCAGCAGGCTGACGATGCGCTGGGGCGGCTGCGCCAATGTGACGGTGACGCCGCGGTCGTCGGTCACCTGCAGGGCTTGGGCCACGGGGGCGAGCAAGAACGCGAAGATGAAAGTTAGCGCTGCCAGAAGGCGCGGCCTCGGGACGTTTTGCTCCGTGTCCCCCGCCCACTTTGCGGGCTCCTCCTTGACCTGCGCAAAACGCCCCGAGGCCCCGCCTTCTGGCCGGGTCGGTTGCTTACTGAGGCCGCAGAGTTGGATATTGTTCATGGCGACTCTTTCAAGGTTAAAGGCAGCCCGGCGGCCATCAGCGTGACGCACTGGCAGCGCTGCGCCACGTCCTGATTGAGCCGTCCCAACGCATCAACAAAGGCGCGCACCTCGGCGCCCATGGGGATCACGCCCAGGCCGATTTCATTACCGACCAGCACCAGGGGGCCGGGTGCGGCGTCAATTGCTCCCAAAAACATAGCTACCTGTGCAGATTCCACGGTGGCTAGGAGGCTGGGTGGCTGGGCGTTTTGCGTAGGTAAAGGAGGAGCCCGCAAAGCGGGCGGGGGACACGGAGCAAAACGCTCAGCCGCCCAGCCTCCGGGGTGATCAACGGAATCAGATTCCATCGGCATGCGCAGATTCGTAAGCCACAGCGTCAAACAATCCACCACCAGCAATGTATTGGGCCGGCTGTGCTGAACAATCGCCTTGGCCAGGGCAACTGGTTCCTCCACCGTCTGCATGCCGGGCACGCGCTCGGCACGATCCGCTTGGTGACGGGCAATGCGTTCGCGCATCTCGTCATCCCACGGCTGCGCGGTGGCGATCAGAACAGCGCGGTGGTCGGCCGACGCATCCAGCCACTGGCGCGCCAGCATTTCGGCACGGCGTGATTTGCCGCTCTTCTGGCCGCCCAAGATGAATTCGCTGCGCGCGAGGGTCAGGTTCATTGCTGCGCGCCCCACGCCATCACGATCCTGTGCAACTGCTCCACGCCATCGGTCAGCGCGGCGGGGCCGGGCTGCAGGATGTCACAGGATTTGATCTCGAATAACTGGCCGTTCTTCACGGCGTTGACGTTCTCCCAGCCGGCACGTGCCACCACCTTCTCGGGGCGGAATTTCTTGCCGCACCAGGAGCCGATGATGATGTCGGGGTTGCGGCGCACGATCTCGGAGCCGTCGGCAATGATGCGGTCCTTGCCCATGGGCTGCGAGGCCAACTCGGGGAAACAGTCATCCCCACCGGCAATCCCCACCAACTCGGACACCCAGCGGATGGCGCTGATATGGGGTTCGTCCCACTCTTCAAAAAACACACGGGGCCGGCGCGGCAGACTGGCCGCCGCTGCCTGGATGGCCTGCAGGCGAGCCTGCATGGCGTCCATCAAACTGGCCGCGCGCGCGCCCTGCCCCACCATGGCCGCCACTTGGAACAGCATAGAGAAAATCTCCGCCACGCTGCGCTGGTTGAACACGGTCACCTGCACGCCCTTGCGGATCAGCTCGGCGGCAATATCGGCCTGCAAATCGGAAAAGCCGAACACACAGTCCGGCTGCAGCGCCAGGATCTTGTCGATCTTGGCGCTCAGGTAGGCACTGACGCGCGGCTTCTCGGCGCGCGCCCGGGCCGGGCGCACGGTGTAGCCCGATATGCCCACGATGCGGTACTCCTGACCCAATAGATAGAGCCACTCGGTGGTCTCTTCCGTCAGACAGACGATGCGCTGCGGGCCGTTGGGCTTGAACACGTCTTACATCGCCCAGTTCATGGACACAAACAGGTTGCGTCCGGGGGTGGAAAAACCATTGGCCAGCTGGTACTGCGCATCGGTCAGGTTGTTGATGCGCGCCAGCAGCGACACATTCTTCTGCAGCTTCCAGTTCGCACCCACGTTGAGCAGGTTGTAGCCCGGCAGCAGGTCGCGGCCGCTGAAGGACAGGTTGTTGTCCTCGCGGTCGCCGGAGAGGCGCAGCTCGCCAAACACGCTGATGTCACCCAGGCGCTGACTGATGCGCGCGTTGAGCAGGTTGCGCGCCACGCGCACCAGACGCAGGTCGTTGGACGCTGCGAAGGTCGAATACGACCGCGGATCGGCGTAGTCGTATGACAGGCTGTAGCTGGTGTCACCCGACTGCACATCTGCCGTCAGCGTGAGGCCGCGCAGCACTGCCAGCGAACTTTGCACGTTGGTGGTCGGCACGATGAAGCCCTGGATGTCGTTGTGGTAGGCGACAGCGCCCAGGGCGAGGCTACCAGTGTGGTACTTCAGGCCCAGCTCGGTGGCACGGTTGCGTTGCGGCTGCAGCGCCGGGTTGCCAAAGCCGGGGTAGTACAACTGATTGAAGGTCGGTGCCTGGAAGCTGGTTCCCACGCTGGCCACGGCACGCAGGGCGTCGGTGACGCGGTAGCCACCGGACAGCGACCAGTTGTTGAAGTTGCCAAACTGCGAATTGTCGTCGTTGCGCGCCACCACCAGTGCATTCCACGCCGCGCGGTTGAAGGCGTAGGACGCAAGCAGGCTGCGCACATCGCGGCTGGTCACGGTGTAGGCGGTGTTGCTGTCCACCGTCTCGTTGCGGTTTTCCAGCATCACCGACAACACGTCCTTGTCCAACGTGATGTCGTTCTGCCAGGTGGCCTGGCGGCGGTTGGTGTTGAACTGGGTCGAGCCACCGGCAGCACCGTCGCTGATGCGGAAGTAGTCGCCCAGCGATTGCTCGTTACTGGTACCAGCCGTCAACGTGGAGTGCCACTGTGGCAGCCACTGCGCGTCCCACTGCGCCGTGGCGTGACTCAGGCCGGTCTTGCCGCGGGCGTCCGTGGTCAGGCGGTTCAGGCCCAGCGGATTGGGAAAGGGTGTGGAGTCGAGGCGGTAGTCGGTGTCGCTGCGCAGCAGGCTCAGGCGCAGGGCATGCTCGCGGTTGATCTGGGCCGACAGACGGAAATCGGCACTCGCAGCGTCGAAACCATCGTCGTCGGCGTTGTAGCTGCCGGATGCCGGGTTGGCCACCGCGGTGATGCCGGAGGCCTTCTCGCGCGAGACGCCCAGGCTGTAGCCAATGGCACCACTGCTGCCGCTGACATGCGCGCTGGCCTGCTGCTGGCCATCGGTTCCGACGCCCACGCTGGCGCCCAATTCCAGCGCCAGGCTGGGTGCGCGGGTAAAGACCTGGATCACACCGCCGACGGCGTCGGGGCCATAGAGCGCCGAGGCCGCCCCACGCAGAATTTCAATGCGCTCGATGCGCTCCAGCGGCAGATTCTCCAGCGAAGCGCCGCCCGAGGTGGCCGAGCCAACCCGCACGCCGTCAATCATCACCAGGGTCTGGGACGTCACCGCACCACGCAAAAAGATGGCGGTGTTGGAACGGTAGCTGCCGCTGGAAACGATTTGCACGCCGGCCTGCTGCGCCAACAGATCGCGGACTGAGGACTGGCCGGCCAACTCGATCTGGGCGCGGTCAATGATCGAGACATCCGCAATGACGTCGGTCACCGGGGTGGCGACGCGGGAGGCGGTCACCACCTGCTCCTTGAGTTGCAATTGGGCGTGGGCGGACAGCGCCGTGCCCAACGCCAGAGACAGCGTGGCAAAGCGCGCACGTGAAGTGCAGTTTTTCATAAAGGGAAACCATCAACATATTTGCCCTCGCCGTCTTCCCCGACAGCGCATGGGCGTAACGGTTGCACGACCAGCGTGCAACCACCGTGTTGGCCGGTATCCGGGCTGGTGGAGCAACTTCCATCGCCTTCCCAGACGCGTGTTCAAGACGTCCAGTGGCTGTTGATGGAAGCGGAATCGTGCGATTCGTCCACTTACCGTTGCGGGGGCAGCGCAGGTTAGGTTTGCCGTGGGTGGCTCTCCCTCCTGCTTCCCGTTGAACTGCTGCGTGTGAACCACGCCGCGAGAACCAACGCGCGAATTCTACGGCAGTTTGCTTGGCCTAACCCTACAATGGTCGGTCTATGGCGAACCAGAACCTCATCGACCAAATTGCCGAGCGTACCGAGCGCCTGCTGGTGCGTTATGGCGAGCTGCAACGCACCAACCAGCTCCTGACCGAGCAGGTGGAAGCCCTGACCCAGGAGCGCGATGCCCTCAAGTCCCGCCTCAACGCGGCGCGTGCGCGGGTGGACGCCTTGCTCGACCGGCTGCCCGAGACCGATGCGGCGGCAGTGCAAAAAGACCCATCATGAAACAGCTTGAAGTTCAAATCATGGGGCAAACCTATCTGCTGGGTTGCCCGGAGGGCGGCGATGCCCGCCTGCTCGAAGCGGTGGAACGTGTCGACACCGCCATGTGCAAGATTCGTGACGCCGGCAAGGTGCGCGCCCGTGACCGCATTGCGGTGCTGGCGGCCCTGAACCTGGCATTCGATGTGCCCGAGCGTGCACCGGCGGCAGCCAGTGCGCCTGCCGCATCGACCGATGATGTGGCCGCCAATCTCTCGCCCGACTCGAACGTGCTGCTGGTGTCCCTGTTGGAGCGCCTGGACGAAGCCCTGGGTGAAGACGGCCGATTACTGTAGCCCCCACGCTCCCCCACTGCGTGTGGGTCGCTGCCCCCCGAGGGGGCGCGTTTCACCTTGGGGCGGCCCGGCGGTGAAACATCATCAGCAGATGGGCCTACAATTGTTCCTGTCTGCAGTGCCGCCGGGCTTTATATTTCCTTGAACCAATGCTCATAGAGCCCGGGCTTGGAACATTGCCCTGCTAGCGTGATCATCTCGCGTTAGATGAACCCAAAGCTTGCGCTGACCTCGCCCACCTGAACCCCGGTTCAGGATGCCGGTCCGGTGGCTTCTGCAGACACCCTCTACTCCCACCTCCCCTTGCACCGATGCTGGATCCCCTTCTGATTGTTGAGCTGGCCACTCTCGGCCTGGCAACCGGCTTTCTGGCCGGGCTGCTGGGCATTGGCGGGGGCATGCTGATTGGTCCCTTCATGACCATCATCCTGTCGGCTGCGGGTGTTGGAGCCGATCTGGCGGTGAAGATGGCGATTGCCACGTCGATGGCCACCATCATGTTCACTTCGATCTCCAGCGTACGTGCGCACCACAAACGCGGTGCGGTGCGTTGGGACATCGTCAAGGGCTTGGCACCCGGCATTGTGATTGGCGCAGCCATCGCCAGTGCAGGCGTGTTCGCGCTGCTCAAGGGCACCGCCCTGGCCATTTTCTTTGCACTGTTCGTCGGCTTCTCGGCCACGCAAATGTTCCTGGACAAGAAGCCCAAGCCCAGCCGACAGATGCCCGGCACCCGCGGCCAGGTTGTGGCCGGCAGTGTCATTGGTTTCTTCTCCGGACTGGTGGGCGCGGGTGGCGGTTTCATCAGTGTGCCCTTCATGGTGGCACACAATGTTTCCATCATCAACGCAGTGGCGACCAGTGCGGCACTGGGCTTTCCGATTGCACTGGCCAATACCGTGGGCTATGTGGTCAGTGGAGCCAGCCTGTCTGGTCTGCCCGCCCATTCACTAGGCTATGTGTGGCTGCCAGCGCTAGGCGTGATTGCCTGCGGAAGTGTGCTGACAGCGCCACTGGGCGCCAAGATGGCGCACCGCCTGCCGGTGGCCAAGTTGAAGAAAATCTTCGCGCTAATCCTGTACTGCCTGGCCGCCTACATGCTCTGGAAGGGCCTGCACGGCTAGCCCGGTTGCGATGTGCCCCCGGGCAGGTGGGCGCGCAGGCACTCGAATTCCGCCGCCGGCAAGCCCGGCGCGCACAGAAAACCCTGGAATGCCTCGCATTGCAGCCCCTGCAGGTAGTCGCGTTGCGCTGCGGTTTCCACCCCTTCCGCCACGACGGAAAGCTTGAGAGCCCGCGCCATGGCAATGGTGGCCCCCACAATCGCCCGGTCACCCTCGTCTTCGGGCAGGCCCATGACAAAGGCGCGGTCGATCTTGAGCTTGGAAATCGGGAACTTCTTCAGATAGGCCAGGCTGGAATAGCCGGTCCCAAAGTCGTCAATGGCCAGGCTGACGCCCAGCGCGGACAGTGCGTGCAAGCGTGCCAGGGTCTCGCTGACATCGCGAATCAGGATGGACTCGGTCAGCTCCAGCTCCAGCAGGGCGGGATTGAGTCCGGCCCCGTGCACCGCACTGGCGACGCGCTCCACAAAGTCACTTTGCTGAAACTGCAGAGCCGACACGTTGACGGACACCACCACTGGCTGCCCGGCCTCCTGCCAGGCCAGAGCCTGGCGCACGGCCTCTTCCATGACCCAGTTGCCAATGGTGACAATGAAGCCCGACTCTTCAGCCAGTGGAATGAAGGTGGCGGGCGACACATTGCCCAGATCGGCATCGCTCCAGCGGATCAGAGCCTCCACCCCCAACAGGCGTCCGTCGCCCAGCGCAATCTGTGGCTGGTAGTGCAGGCGGAACAGCCCCTGGTCCATGGCCTGGCGCATGGCGTGGTCCATCTTCACACGGGACAGCAGATCCACGTTCATCTGCGGCTGATAGAAGCGGAAGTTGCCACGCCCGCGTTCCTTGACGCGGAACATGGCGGTGTCGGCACACTGGATCAACGTGTCCAGATTGCGGCCGTCTTCCGGATACATGGCCACACCGATGCTGCAGCCCAACGAAAAGCTGACCGCATCCACCATGAAAGGCTGGGCCAGTTTGTCCAGGATGCGGCGCGCCACGATCTCGGCACCAAAGGCGTCGGCCTCCTGCAAGAAGGCAATGAACTCGTCACCGCCAACCCGGCACAAGGTATCGACTTCACGCAATGTCTGCTGGATGCGGGCCGACGCCTCGATCAACGCCTGGTCGCCAAAGGAATGGCCCAAGGAATCGTTGATGTTCTTGAAGCGGTCCAGGTCAATGAACAGCACCGCAAAGGTGGCACCACTGCGCTGTGCTGCGCGCAGGGCCACGGCCACGCGCTGGCCCAGCAGCAGGCGGTTGGGCAGGCCGGTCAGCACATCGGTGTAGGCCAGGGTCTCGATGCGCTTTTGCGCATCCAGCCGTTCGGTCAGGTCACGAAATGAATACACCCGCCCCACCACCCGGCTGCGGCTGGTCTGCGGCAGCGTCACACGCTCCAGCATGCGGCCTGAACGCAGCAGCAGGACATCGGTCCGTTCGATCTCGGGATCGTTGGCAATGCTGTCCAGGTGTTCGCGGTAGCCGGCTTCGTCCTGCACGCAACTGGCCAGATGGGCGAACAGCACAGCGCCGCCATCGTCCATGCTCAGGTCCTGCGGAACGTTCCACAGTTCCACAAAGCGGCGGTTGTAATGGCGAACGGAACCTGTGGTGTCAACGACCAGAATGCCGTCACCGGTGGATTCCAGCGTGGCCCGCAATTCGGCCATGCGGTCTTCCAGCTGTTCTTCGGCCCGGCGCTGCTGGCGCAGATCGCGCACACCCACCAGGAACACCGGGTTGCCGGGACTGAGCCAGACACGGCTGACCTTGCGCTCCACGGGAATGGCTACGCCGTCCATGCAGCGCAGGAGCGTCTCGGACAGGATGTGGTCGGCCAGGCCGGCGGCCACGTCTTCCCAGAAGAACAGGTCCTCCGGCGCGTTGGTCAGTTCGACCACGGGTTTGTCCACGAAGTCGGCGAGTTCCACGCCCACCAGCGCGGCTAGCACCTGGTTGGCCCCAACAATGCGCAGAGTCTTGGGGTCCACCAGGCAGACCGCCTCGATCATCGCGTCCAGAACAGGCCCGCACTCCGCGGGTGTCATGCAAGCCCGCCCATTTGGGAATCGCTGACGCGTTCAAAGAAATAGCTGACCCGCTGGCGCGGTGCCAGAAAGTCCAGCGCCTCGGCCGGCAGTGCTGCCGGTTTGAGACTGCGGCGTATGCCGATGTTGGGGGCGTGCTCCAGATCCAGAATCAGCGCCTCGTGCTTGGAAGTTCCAGGATCATGGACGATCACGCGGGGCTTGAGCGGCCGTGCGGAGTTGACCGACACCACCATGCCGTAGCGCTCATCCATCAGCTGCACCACCGACCCCGGCGGGTACACACCCATCATGCGGATGAAGGCACTCAGTGCCACCGAGTCAAACTTGGTCTTGAGCTGGGCAAAGATCAGCGACAGCGACTCGTGCGGCGTCATGGCGGACGCCGCGCGGCTCGGGTTGCACAGGTTGTCGTAGCGATTCACCAGGGCCAGGATGCGGGCAGCCGGCGTCATGGATTCACCCTTGACCCGCATTGGAAAACCGCTGCCGTCGATCAGTTCGTGGTGCTGGGCAATGGCCAGCAGGGCTGCCTTGGACAGCTCCATGGACTTGGCAACCTGCACGCTCTGCGCCACGTGCTCCTGGTAGAGCTTGTATTCTGCGGTGGAGAAATTCTCTTCCAGCCAGCGTACCCGGTCGGGCAACTGAACCTTGCCCGCATCGTGCAGAAAAGCCGCCATGCCCAGATCCACCAGCTCCGGCTGCCCCAGGCCCATGGCCTTGCCCAGCAACAGGGACACGATGGTGACGTTCACCGGATGCATGGAGGACTTGTCACCCGCCGCCTCGGACAGCAAGCGAATGGCCGACTCCCCTTCGGCCAGCATCTCGCCGACAAAACCACTGACCATGGTGTGGCAGAACTCTGCGGCGGCCTTGGGCTGGGTCGGTATCAATTCCAGGGTCTTGCGGTACTGGCGTACGGCCTCGCCAAAGCGGCGCTCGCACACGACCAGGCTGCGCTGCTGCTGCGCCAGTTGCTCGGCATGGGCCTGGCGCAGTGCGGCTTCACGCTGCGCCGCAGCCGCTCGCTCCGCTGCCACTGCAGCCAGCGCCGGATTCACGGCTGCGGCTGTGGCTTCGGGGTCCGGGTCGCTCTTGGTCAGATTGACACGAACCTTGTCCTGGCCGAGGCCACGAATGGTGTCTATCTGCCTGCTGGAAGAAATCTTGAAACTGCCGACGGGAAACGGATGGGACAACCAGCCCACATCCAACTCCACGAACATGCCGATCCGCAAGGACTTGACGTCCACGAGTTCGACACTGTCTTCTTTGCTATTCAAGGGTTTTCCTCTCTGACGCTCCAACAACCCAACCTCCCAGCCGCTGCGCACTCAAACTATTATTACCAAACTATCTTTAGCGACCATCGTTGCTGCGGTTTGACCGCCAGCGGCTCACCCAAGTCACGCAAAAAAACCACATACGATGTGAGACCGTGACTTCACATGGCGAAAGCATACCCCAGCTTTGTGACCGAATGGTCAAGTTTCCCCAGCAAGTTACATACCTGTCGGTGCATCCACGCCACACAGGCATAAAAAAACCCGCCGAAGCGGGTTGTGTTGCCACGGCTTGGCGCCGCGGCGCACCGGGCCTTAGCCCATGTGCAGACCGCCGTTGACGGAAAACTCCGCGCCAGTGGCGTAACCACCTTCGTCGGATGCCAGCCACGCGATGATGGAGGCAATTTCGCTGGGCTCACCCAGGCGCTTGACCGGCACCGTGCCAATGATCTTGTCCAGCACTTCCTGGCGGATGGCCTTGACCATGTCCGTGCCGATGTAGCCGGGGCTGACGGTGTTGACGGTGACGCCCTTGGTCGCCAGTTCCTGCGCCAGCGCCATCGAGAAGCCGTGCATGCCGGCCTTGGCTGCCGAGTAGTTGGTCTGACCGGCCTGGCCCTTGACGCCGTTGACGGAGGAGATGTTGATGATGCGGCCCCAGCCTTTTTCCACCATGTCACCGACCACCTGCTTGGTGACGTTGAACATGCTGTTCAGGTTGGTTTCGATCACGGCATCCCAGTCTTCGCGTGTCATCTTCAGGAACATGCGGTCCTTGGTGATGCCGGCGTTGTTGATCAGCACGTCGATGGCACCATGCTCGGCCTTGGCCTTGGTGAAGGCTTCCACCGTGGAGTCCCAGTTACCGACATTGCCCACCGATGCGTAGAAGGTGAAACCCAGTGCTGCCTGCTCGGCCAGCCACTTGGCGTAGTCACGGGTCGGGCCGCAGCCGGCGATGACCTTGAAGCCTTCTTTGTACAGGCGCTGGCAGATGGCGGTTCCGATGCCACCCATGCCACCGGTTACGTATGCTACTTTTTGACTCATATTCACTCCTCTTTGGTATTACTCGCTACAAAAACAGTAGCTGCCAGCCCAATATTGGTGAGGGCTAGCGGCTATTCTGATCAAAAACTCTTCTATCGCTCAATGGTCAGTGCCACGCCCATGCCGCCACCGATGCACAGGGACGCAATGCCCTTCTTGGCGTTGCGACGCTGCATCTCGTGCAACAGCGTCACGAGGATACGGCAGCCGGACGCACCAATGGGGTGACCAATGGCAATGGCACCGCCATTGACGTTGACCTTGTTGGTGTCCCAGCCCATTTCGTTGTTGACGGCGCAGGCCTGCGCGGCAAAGGCTTCGTTAATTTCCAGCAGGTCCAGGTCTTGTGGCTTCCAGCCGGCACGCTCCAGCGCCCTGCGCGATGCGGACACCGGGCCCATACCCATGATGGCAGGGTCCAGGCCGCTGGTGGCAAAGCTGGCAATGCGGCCCAGCGGTGTCAGACCCAGGGCGGCGGCCTTCTTGGCCGTCATCACCATCACGGCGGCGGCGCCGTCGTTGATGCCGGATGCATTGCCGGCGGTCACGCCACCGGCCTTGTCGAATGCGGGACGCAGACCGGCCAGCGCTTCGGCGTTGGACTTGCGGTTGATGAACTCATCGGCCGCGAACACAATCGGGTCGCCCTTCTTCTGGGCGATGCTGAAGGGAATGATTTCATCGACGAACTTGCCGGCGTCCTGTGCGGCAGCGGCCTTTTGCTGGCTGGCCAGGGCCAGCGCGTCCTGCATGTCGCGGGTGATGCCGTACTGCTTGGCCACGTTCTCGGCGGTGATGCCCATGTGGTACTGGTTGTACACATCCCACAGGCCATCGACGATCATGGAGTCGATCATCTTCCAGTCGCCCATGCGCTGGCCGTCGCGCGAACCCAGCAGCACGTGCGGGCTGGCACTCATGTTTTCCTGGCCGCCGGCAATGACGATCTCGCTGTCACCGTAGGCCACGGCCTGGGCCGCCAGCATCACCGCCTTGAGACCGGAGCCGCAGACGGCGTTGATGGTCAATGCCGGGGTTTCCTTGGCAATGCCGCTCTTGATCAGCGACTGGCGGGCGGGGTTCTGGCCCTGGCCGGCTGCCAGCACCTGGCCCATGATGACTTCACCCACCTGGTCAGCTGGCAGACCAGTACGCGCCAACAGACCCTTGATGACCGCCGCGCCCAGTTCGGGAGCCGGTGTCTTGGCCAAGGAGCCGCCAAACTTGCCCACGGCGGTACGGGCGGCTGAAACGATGACGATGTCTTCCATTTTTGTAGTCCTTCAGTGAATAAGTTGTTTATGCCTTGGCCTTGACGTAACTGCCGGGTGCCGGCTGCGTGGCCTTGTACTTGCCCTTGCCATAGGTCTTGGGCGCAGCAATTTGCTTGCCAGCGTGGCCCTTGAGCCAGGTGGACCAATCTGTCCACCAGCTGCCCGGGTGCTCGGTGGCGCCTTCGAGCCAGGCGGCGTGTGTCTTGGGCAGCTTGCCATCGGCTCGGATCCAGTGGCTGCGCTTGCCCTTGGCCGGTGGATTGATCACGCCGGCAATGTGGCCGGAGGCCCCCATCACGAAGCGCTTCTTGCCGGGCAGCACCTGGGTGGATGCGTAGGCGCCGCCAATCGGCACGATGTGGTCTTCGCGTGAGCCGTAGATGTAGACCGGCAGGTCCACCTTGTTCAGGTCAATCTTGACGCCACAGGTGGTGGCCTTGCCGGGCTTGACCAGGTTGTTTTCGAGGTAGGTGTTGCGCAGGTACCAGGCGTAGTACGGGCCGGGCAGATTGGTGCTGTCGGAATTCCAGTACAGCAGGTCAAACGGTGGCGGTGTCTCGCCCTTGAGGTAGTTGCCCACCACGTAGTTCCACACCAGGTCATTGGGGCGCAGGAAGCTGAAGGTGCTGGCCAGGTCCTGGCCCTTCATCAGACCACCCTTGCCCATTTCCGCCTCGCGGAACTTGACGAAGGACTCGTCGATGAACACGTCCAGGATGCCGGTGTCGGTGAAGTCCAGCAGGCTGGTCAGGAAAGTGGCACTGGCCACTGGCTTGTCGCCGCGTGCGGCCAGCACGGCCAGGGCAGTGCCCAGCATGGTACCGCCGACGCAGAAACCCAGCGCGTTGATCGTTGGCGAACCGGAAATCTCTTGGGTTACGCGAATCGCCTTGATGACGGCGTCTTCGATGTAGTCATCCCAGGTGGCTGTGGCCAGGGATGCATCGGGGTTGCGCCAGCTCACCACGAAGGTGCGGTGCCCCTGCTCCACGGCGTAGCGCACCAGCGAGTTCTCGGGCTGCAGGTCCAGGATGTAGAACTTGTTGATGCACGGGGGCACCATCAGAAACGGCTTCTCGTAGACCTTGGCGGTCAGCGGCTTGTATTCAATGAGCTGGAAATACGGGTTTTCAAAGACGACCGCACCCTCGGTGGTAGCAACGTTCTTGCCCACCTCGAACAAACTCTCGTCGGTCATGGACACATGGCCCTGGCGCAGGTCGTGCACCAGATTCTGGATGCCCTTGGCGATACTCTCGCCCTTGGTGTCGAGCGCCTTCTTCTGCGCCTCGGCGTTGAAAGCCAGGAAGTTGCTGGGTGCTGCGGCGGCCATCCACTGCTCGACGGCAAAGCGCACGCGGTTGCGGGTCTTGGCATCGGCCTCGACGGCATCGGCCAAGCCCATCATGGTGCGGGCATTGAGCAGGTACACCGCGGCCGAATAGGCTGCCACCGGATTGCTGCCCCAGGCTTCACCCGCAAAGCGCTTGTCGCCTGTGGGCACCGGAGCGGTCAGACCATGGCTGAACAGGTCCATGGCATCCTGCAGGTACTGCTGCTGCAGGGCCTGCAGCTTTTCGGGGGCGAAACGGATGTCGGGTTGTTTGGCTCCGGCGCCGGGCAAGCCGGCACCCAATGCCCCCATATCCATACCCTGGAACGATTGCACGGCCTTGGACCAATTTTCGGTCATGGACTGCTGAAACTGTTCTGCGGCCTGGGTCCAGAATTCAGGAGCGTTTTGCGTCACACTGTCACCTCTGTTTCATTTATCTTTGCGCAAGCCGTAGTATGTCAGCATACGCCCTACGCTTCGCTGACATGTGGCAAATACGCGTTAGTACCTATGTATATCGTTCCCATCGCCTGGCTGTATGTGGCCGTCATGATGAGCGTGGCCGAAGCCACCGCCTCCAACGGCAGCATCCTGGGTGCCATCATCACCTTTGTGCTGTATGGCCTGCTGCCAGTGGGGCTGATCCTCTACTTCATGGGCGCTCCGGGGCGCAAGCGCGCCATCCGCGCCCGTGAGGCCGAAGAGTTGCAGGCGCTAGGCCAGCCAGATACTGGCGGCGAAACGGCCACTGACACCGCGGTCGCGCCGGTGCGAAAAGAACCGTAGCGGATTGCCCACTGTGCACCACGGTGCACTACCGTCGTTGCCAAACACGCGAGACACACCCGCCGCCAGCAGGCGCTGACGCGCCAGAGCCGACAGGTCTGCCAGCCACTTGCCTCCGGACAGCGGACGAAAACAGGTTCGGGATTCGGGCAGGCTGGCGGTGAAGGCGGCAAGCACTTCTGACCCCACCTCGAACCTATCCGGGCCAATGCAAGGCCCCAACCACGCTATCAATTCAGAAGCAACTTGTTCAGCGTCCACGATGGCTGGAGGCCTAACAAGCCTAACAGCCTGTTCCACCACGCCGATACTACCCGCCCCCGCCAGGCCGCGCCAGCCGGCATGCACAGCCGCCACCCGGGTGCCTTGCGCATCGCACAGCAAAATGGGCAGACAGTCCGCCACCATCATGGTGCAGGCCAGCCCGCGTTCCGTGGTGAAGGCGCCATCGGCCTGCGCACCGTCGGGTGTGTCGGCGTGGAGTTCCAGTACCGCGGTGCCATGGACCTGGTTCAGGAACACCGGCCGGGCCGCCAGGGTCTGCTGCAGGATGGCGCGGTTGCGCTGCACACGCGTCGCCTCATCACCGACATGTGAACCCAGGTTCAGGCTGGAATAGGGCCCGACCGAAACGCCACCGGCACGCGTGGTGCAAAGGGCGCGCACATTCGCCGGCGCGGGCCAATCAGGTATCAGGCAATCGGCCGGATCAAGTGGGGGACAAGTCATGCAAACAAGGATAAACCAAGCCCGTTACCATTGATCCCCTGTACCGATAACACACCTGCCCAGGAGCCAGACCATGATTCTCGAACTTGCCGATATCCGCATCCACCCCGGCCAGAACGCCGCCTTTGAAGAGGCCATCCAGCGCGGCCTGGCCACCGTCATCGGCAGCGCCAAGGGCTTCCAGGGCTACAAGGTCAACCGCGGCATCGAGAGTACCGAGCGCTACATCCTGCAAATCTTCTGGGACACGCTGGAAGACCACACCGTGGGCTTTCGCCAGTCCGAGGCCTTCACGCAGTGGCGCACCATCGTCGGCCCCTTCTTTGCCGGCCCGCCGACCGTGGAACACTTCGACCTGGTGACCAAGTCGGCCTGACCCCACACCCCCTTTCCTGACCGGAGCCCATCCCCATGTCCTACGTCATCACCCCACCCGCCACGGTCAGCCTGCCGGTGGTGGGCAGCACCGACCAGTTTCCCGTGCACCGCATCTACTGCGTCGGACGCAACTACGTCGAACACGCACAGGAAATGGGCCACAGCGGGCGCGAGGCCCCGTTCTTCTTCATGAAACCGGCCGATGCCGTGCTGCTGGCCGAGCCTGGCACCGCGGTGGCCATGCCCTACCCCCCGCTCACCGCCAACCTGCACCATGAGATCGAGCTGGTAGTGGCCATTGGCGTGGGCGGGGCCAACATCAAGGCCGCCGATGCGGCCAAGCACATCTACGGCTACGCCGTGGGTCTGGACATGACGCGACGCGACCTGCAGAACGACATGAAAAAGCAGGGCCGCCCCTGGTGCATCGGCAAGGGCTTTGACCACTCCGCACCGATCGGCCCCATCACGCCCGCGGCGCAGGTGCCCGACATCCACACGGCTGCCATCCAACTGCTGGTCAATGGCCAGGACCGCCAGCGCAGCACTATCGCCAAGCTGATCTGGAACGTGGCCGAGACCATCGAGCAGTTGTCCAGCGCCTGGACGTTGCAACCCGGCGACCTGATCTTCACCGGCACCCCTGAGGGCGTGGGCGCCGTGGTACGCGGCGACACACTGGTAGGCAGCATTGACGGCTTGCAAGGCATTCAGGTGCGCGTCGAATGAGCCACCATTCGGACAAGCACCCGACGTCAGCCTACGCCCCCCTGCTTGTCGGCGGCTACCAGTCCAGCGCGCTGACGCGCGGGCCCTGGCACCCCGACCACCAGCACGCCGGCCCGCCCATCGCCCTGGTGTGCCGCGCATTCGAGGCGGCGTCCCGGGAACATGGCCTGACCCACCTTTCGCGTCTCACGGCCAACTTGCTGCGCCCGGTGCCCATCAGCGAGCTGACCGTGAACGTGACCCCGGTGTATGTGGGCCGCAATGCGGCGCACTTCTCGGCACAGCTCGTGGCCCAGGGCAAAGAGGTCGGAGTTTTCACCGCTCTCGCGCAGCGCGAAAGCGACTTCACGGTGCCCGACGGCCTGCCCGGCCACCCGCTGCCGCTGGCACCCAAGCCACCGGAGGATTCGCCGGTGGTGCACTTTCCGTTTGCCGGGAGGCATGTGGGCTACTCCGATCTGGTGGAGACCCGCGCCGCACGCGGCGAGATTTTTAGTGGCCCGTGCGCCATCTGGTTTCGCCTGCGCCACCCCTTGCTGGAGGGCGAAGTCCCCAGCGCCTACCAGCGCGTGGCGGTGGCCGCGGACTCGGGCAATGGCATCAGCGCCATCCTGGACTACGAGCGCTACAGCTTCGTCAACTCGGACCTGACCATCAACCTGCTGCGCCATCCGGTGGGCGAATGGATTTGCCTGGATGCCCGCACCCACCTGGGACCCAACGGCTGCGGACTGGCCGAATCGGCCCTGTACGACGTCCAGGGCCTGATCGGCCGCGCCACCCAAAGCCTGGCCGTGCGCGCGCGCTAACATTGCAACCATGCTTCGCAGTCCCATCAAACATTGCAAAGAGTGCGGCAGCGCCGTGGTCTACCGCCTGCCCGACGACGGCGACACCAAGGAGCGTGCCATCTGCACGCAGTGCGCCACCATCCACTACGAGAACCCGCTGAACGTGGTTGGCACCGTGCCCCATTGGGGCGACAAGGTGCTGCTGTGCAAGCGCAACATCGAGCCGCGCTGGGGCAAATGGACGCTGCCGGCCGGCTTCATGGAGTTGGGTGAGACCACGGCCGAAGGCGCCGCCCGCGAGACGGATGAGGAAGCCGGTGCCCAGTTCGAGCTGCAGGGCCTGTTCAGCCTGCTCAATGTGACCCGCGTCGGCCAGGTTCACCTGTTCTACCGGGCCAAACTGCTCAGTGAACACTTCGCGCCGGGCTTCGAAACCATTGAGGCCCGCCTCTTTGCCGAAGACGAAATCCCCTGGGACGAAATTGCCTTTCGCACCGTCAAGGAAACGCTGGAACGCTACTTTGCCGACCGCCGCAGCGGCCACTATGGCCTGCACGTGGTCGACATCGTCTGACCCCAGAGCACGCCAACACCATGACCACACCCTCCGTCGCCAACGACGCAAGCAACACCAGCAAGCTGACCGATGCCGTGCTGGCGCTGGTGCTGCAGGTGCCCGATAGCACCGAGCCCGTGGGCGAGCACCCGTCCGAGCGGGCCCACGCCATAGCCCGCACCGCCGCACGCACGGCCAGCGTGGTGTCGGGCTCGCTGTCGCTGCCGCCGGGTTTTCTGGGCTGGCTGACCGTGCTGCCCGAACTGGTAGGCGTGTGGAAGCTGCAGGCGCAGATGGTGTCCGACATCGCCGCTGTCTACGGCCAACGCAAGACGCTGGGACGCGAGCAGATGATTTACTGCCTGTTCAAGCACGTCTCGGCCCAGTTGTTCCGCGACGTGGTGGTGCGTGTGGGCGAACGGGTGGTGGTTCGCCAAACGTCGCTCAGGGTATTACAGAACATTGCCCAGCAAGTGGGCGTGCAGGTGTCCAAGGCGGTATTGACCAAGAGCGCGTCCCGCTTTGTGCCGATCCTGGGTGCGGTCGGCGTGGGCGCCTATGCATACTACGACACACTGCAGGTGGCCAAGACCGCCGTGGAACTCTTCGAGCGCGACACCGTTATTGACGAAAACCCATCCTAGCCCTCGTCAAACGGTCGTACTCAGCTACTGAATTTATAGCAAACATGGCAAAACTGTTTTTCCGCTACTCGGCCATGAACGCCGGCAAGTCCACCTCGCTGCTGCAGATTGCCTACAACTACGAGGAGCATGGCCAGCAGGTGCTGCTGTTCACCGCCCGCATCGATGACCGCAGCGGTGTGGGCCGCATCGCCTCGCGCCTGGGGCTGTCACGCCAGGCTGAAACCTTTGATGTGACCACCGATTTCTGGAACCTGCTGCAGGCTCGATCCAACCTGGCCTGTGTGCTGATCGACGAGGCGCAATTCCTGACACCCGATCAGGTGCGCCAGCTGCACCGCCTGGCCAATGTCGCCAACCTGCCCGTGATCTGCTTTGGCATCCGTTCCGACTTCCAGGGCAACGCGTTTCCGGGCGCCGCGCAATTGCTGACGCTGGCCGACGACATCGAGGAAATCAAGACCATCTGCGCCTGTGGCCGCAAGGCCACGATGCAGGTGCGCCTGGACGAAAACGGCCAGCGGGTGCTGACCGGCGCGCAGATTCACATTGGTGGCAACAACCGCTACCAGCAGGTCTGTGCGCGTTGCTTCTACCAGGGTGACTCCAGCGCCTAAGCGGCTGGGCGCCTACTTCACCAGATCCTTGATCTGCTGCAGTGCGGCCGGGTCTTCCATGGTGGTGAGGTCGCCGGCGTCGCGTCCTTCGCACACCGCCTGGATGGCGCGGCGCAGCAGCTTGCCGCTGCGAGTCTTGGGCAGAACCGACACAAAGCGCACCCGCGCCGGACGGCCCACCGCGCCAATGGTGTTATCCACCACCTTCATCACTTCAGCTTCCAGCTTGGCACGGGCGGCATCGTCTACCAGGCCGCTGGCATCCTTGACCACGGCAAAGGCCACGGCCACCTGGCCCTTGAGCTCGTCAGCCACGCCCACCACGGCCACCTCGGAGATGTTCGGATGGCTGGAGATGGCCTCCTCGATTTCACGGGTGCCCAGGCGGTGGCCGGCAACGTTAATCACGTCATCGGTGCGGCCCAGGATGAAGAAGTAGCCATCGGCATCGCGCACGCCCCAGTCGAAGGTGCTGTAGATGTACTTGCCGTTGAGTTTCTGCCAATAGGTTTTGACAAAACGGTCATCGTCGCGCCAGATGGTCTGCATGCAGCCGGGAGGCAGCGGGCCTTCGACCATGACGACGCCCTTCTTGTCGCCACCAATCAGTTCCTCGCCGGCATCGTCCATCAGCTTGACGTTGTAGCCGTACATGGGGATGCCGGGGCTGCCGAATTTGCTGTCCTTCAGCTCGACACCGTTGGCCAGTCCCAAGATGGGCCAGCCAGTCTCGGTCTGCCAGTAGTTGTCGATGATGGGCTTCTTCAGGCCATCGCTGATCCACTGGGCCGTGGGTTCGTCCAGCGGCTCACCAGCCAGGAACAGGGCGCGCAGGCTGGACAGGTCGTACTTGGTGAGCAGGGCCGGGTCTTGCTTCTTGAGCACGCGCACCGCAGTGGGTGCGCTGAACATGACGGTAACCTTGTACTTCTCGACCAGGCTCCACCAGATGCCGCCGTCCGGGCGGATAGGCAGCCCTTCGTACATGATGGTCGCCATGCCGGCGATCAGCGGACCGTAGATGATGTAGCTGTGGCCCACCACCCAGCCGATGTCGCTGGTGGAGAAATAGGTTTCGCCCGGGTTGCCGCAGTAAATGTGCTTCATCGAAGCGGCCAGTGCCACGCAATAGCCGCCGGTGTCGCGCTGCACGCCCTTGGGTTTGCCCGTGGTGCCGCTGGTGTACAGCGTGTAGCTGGGGTGGGTGGAATCCACCCACTCGCAGGGAACCAAGGCGTTGAGGTTCTTCTCGCGCAGCGTGGCCCAGAAATGGTCGCGGCCCGCTACGATATTCATGGTAGCCAGCTTGCGGTCCGCCAGCAGGACGGCATCGGGCTTGTGGCTGGAGAGATGAATGGCCTCGTCCAGCAGCGGCTTGTATTCCACCACCTTGCCGCCGCGAGAGCCGCCGTCCGAGCTGACGATCACCTTCGGGCTGGAGTCTTCAATGCGCGACGCCAGCGCACCCGAGGCAAATCCGCCGAACACCACCGAGTGGATGGCACCGATGCGCGCGCAGGCCAGCATCGCAAAGGCGGCTTCGGCAATCATGGGCATGTAGATCAGAACGCGGTCGCCCTTCTGCACGCCCAGGTCCTTCAGGCATGCTGCCATGCGCTGCACTTCGGCGTGCAGTTCGGCAAAGGAGTAGGACCGCTCGGTGTTGGTTTCGGTGGACACCGCAATCAGCGCGGCCTGGTTGGCGCGGTCCTTGAGGTGGCGGTCCACCGCGTTGTGGCACAGATTGGTGGTGCCGCCGACAAACCAGCGCGCAAACGGCGGGTTGCTGTAGTCGCAGACCTGTTGCGGCTGCGTTTGCCAGTCGATGGCCTTTGCCTCTTCAGCCCAAAAACCGTCCCGGTCGTCAATGGAGCGGCGGTAGAAATCTGCGTAAGCGGTCATGGTGTGTCCCTCGGTGCCGTTGAAACTGAATTCATAATTATGAATACACAGCTTGCAAGCACCTGACTGACACAAGTCAATTCCGGGCAACGCTCAGTCGCCGGCCGACTCCAAACTCCTATTTGATCAGGGCTTGTACCGCTTTGAAGTCCGGGTGCTCGGCGCTGCGAATCCACTCAAACGCGACCATCTCGGTGGTCACCAGCTCAACACCAGCACCGGCCAGGCGGTCAAAGGCCGCGTCCCGGTTACGTTCAGTGCGCGAACTGCAGGCATCGGTCACGACCCATACGTCGAACTCGTCTTCCAGCAGGTCCAGTGCGGTCTGCAACAGGCACACATGGGCTTCGCAGCCTGCTAGCACAATCGTGCCGCGCTCGGGCCCGGCCGGGCCTTTCTGCAAATGCTTGGGCAGGCTGCGCGCATTGCCCTGCACCGGCTTGGGTGGGGGACGCAGCCATTCGCCCAGGCCCTCCTCTATCGCGCTAAACTGCATCTTGGACAGCATGCGGGCGTTGGCGTGCTTGAGGGCCGCCTCCAGTTCGGGAACGCTGCCTCCCAGGCCGGATGGGTTCTGCTCGGTTGCAAACACCGGCACCCGCAGCAGCGCAGCCATCTGCGTAAGCCGCACGGCATTGGCCACGGCGGTGGCCCCGTCCAGCATGGCTGGCATCAGGCGAACCTGGTAGTCCACCAGCACCAACTGGGACTCGTCAACGTCTAACAGCATGAAATCCCCTGAATGTGGTGATATGGGTCGCTGGGTGCGTCATGGCCTCAACGCGTGCCAGCGGCGGCGGCTGTGGCCTCATCCAGTGCCTTGCACGATGGCGAACAGACGGCCTGGGACTTGCCCAGTACCTTCTTGGTGGTCATGAGCGAACGTGCGCGGTGCTTGCCGCACAGGAAACACGACATGGTGGCCCCGCCAAAGGAAGCGGCCGCCATAAACGGAGAACCCGAAACCTTGGACTTGTAACGCAATCCGTCCGGCAGGACGGTTGTTTTCGGTTCAGCTTTTGCCATAGTAGATACCCTCAATTGCCTGGCTTGACGCCGTGAACACCACGGGTTAAGCTCGTTAGATGCGAATTATCCTCGTTCTGGCCATGCTTTTGATGGCAAATGTGGCACTTGCTGATCCGGCACCCCAACCAGACGAAATCAACCGCCTCCTGGCTGGCCGTGGTTTACTGGCCCGAATTGGCGATGTCAGCGGCAAAGTGGAGGCGAAAGCCTCCGAGCTGGTGCTCAACGCCATGACCTTTCTGGGCGTGCCCTACAAGCGCGGCGGCACCAGTGCGGAAACCGGTTTTGACTGCAGCGGTTTCGTGCGTGCCATCTACGAACAAACGGCCGGGCTGGTCCTGCCACGCAAGGCCAGCGAGCAGGCCGCGACCTCCCAAAAAATCGACCGCTCTGACCTGCAGCCAGGTGATCTGGTGTTTTTCAACACCATGCGCCGCGCCTTCAGCCATGTCGGCATCTACATCGGTGACGGCAAGTTCATCCACTCTCCCAAGCCTGGCGCTGAGGTGCGGGTGGAAAGCCTGTCCCTGAGCTACTGGGCGCGCCGCTTCGATGGCGCCCGCCGCGTGCCGGTTGATGCGGCCGCTTCCGACACCCCCTAGTTCTGCCCATCTTGCGCCCTCCTCTGCTTGCAGTTTCGGCATGCGTGCGCCATGCTTTCGCTCTGGGCACACTGGCCTGCGTATCTGCCCTGGCCCAGCAGGACCCGCCCGCTCCCCCGACTGCCGCCAAAGACAGCCATGCGGAGAAACCATCCGCAACCCTGAACCGCGTAGAAGTCACCAGCACAGCCAGCGACACCGACCTGCGCCGCGCCTCAACCGCCTCCAAGATCATCATTGGCAAGGAGGAGATTGAACGCTACGGGGACAACTCGGTCAGCGAGGTGCTCAAGCGCCTGCCCGGCGTCACCACCGGTGGCCGCCCTGGGCGAGGCGGCGATGTGCGCATGCGCGGCATGGGCGGTGGCTACACCCAACTGCTGGTCAATGGGGAGCGCATGCCGCCCGGGTTTTCGCTGGACAGCCTGCCCCCGGACCAGGTGGAGCGCATTGAAGTAATGCGTGCGCCCACCGCCGAATACGGCGCACGTGCAGTGGCTGGCACCATCAACATCGTGCTGAAGGAAGCACTGAAAAAGACCCTCAACGAAGTCAAGCTGGGTATGACCGGCGAGGATGGACGCCATTCCCCCAGCGCGTCATGGACACGCAATGACAAGCTGGGCGAAAAGCTGGCCTACACCGTGACCCTGTCGGTGAACCGCAGCGACAGCCTGGACAAGAGTGACACCCGCACGCGCTGGTTCGACCAGCCAAGTGGGCGCCAGGAACTGGACCAGCATGAAACCGGCTTCAGCACCAGCCTGCGCAACAGCGTGCACCTCAATGGCAGACTCCAGATGGGTCTGGGCCAGGGCGAGTCCCTGACCGTGATGCCATTCATGGTCCTGTCCAAGGGAAGCTCCTTCACACAAAGCCACCTGGAACAGGCTCCCGGCGGGGGCATTGCCCAGCCCTATGCCAGCTACACCACCGACGGCGACGGCCGCTACACCAATGTACGTACCAACGCCCAATGGCAAAAAAGCCTGGGGGATGGCACCCGTCTGGAAGCGCGCTACGGCGTGGGCGCCAGCACGTTTGAAAGCCATGGCTTGCGCCGGGAATGGGACACCCGTGGGGAACAAAGTCGCACCGTCGATGACCAATCCAGCACCCGGGAGAATGGCTGGACCCTGTCCGGCAAGCTTTCACAGCAACTGGAAAGCGAACACAGCCTGGTCAGCGGCCTGGAGCTGGACAGCAGCCGGCGTAACCAGAGCCGAACGACACTGCAAAACGGCCTGCCCATCCTGACCGAGTTTGGCGACGATTTGAATGCCTCGTCCCTGCGCATGGCGGCCTACATCCAGGATGAATGGAACCCCAGCAAGCAACTGTCCGCCTACGCCGGCCTGCGCTGGGAAGGCATTGAAACCACCAGCGACAGCAATGCCTACCAGGTCAGCAACCAGAGCGGAGTACTGACGCCGCTGCTGCACGCCACCTGGCGGCCCGACGAGAAAAGCCGCAACCAGTGGCGCACCAGCCTGACCCGCAGCTACAAATCGGCGACCCTGCAGGAGTTGATCGCACGTCCCGCCATCTCCCAGCGCTACCCGAGCGGCAGCAACGAGGTGGGTAGCCCGGATCGTGCCGGCAACCCCAACCTGGCGCCCGAACTGGCGCGGGGTTTCGAGATTGCCTATGAGTACTACCTGGAAAAGGGTGGCCTGCTAAGTGCCAACTTCTTCCACCGCCGCATCAGCGACCTGATCCGCAACGTGGTGGCGCTGGAAGACGTGTCCTGGTCGCCGGTCAAGCGTTGGGTCTCCCGCCCGCAAAACGTGGGCAACGCCACCGCACAGGGCATTGAACTGGAAGCCAAGGCCCGCATGGACGAGTTGTGGAGTGATGCCATTCCCGTCGCGTTGCGAGCCAATGTGAGCTTCTTTGACTCCACGGTAGATCAGGTTCCCGGCCCCAATAACCGGCTGGAAGGCCAACCCAGGGGCACGGCCAATCTCGGGGCGGACTACAAGTTCCGGGGCTGGCCCGTGAGTGTCGGGGCCAACGTGAACTACACGCCAGCCTACGACCTGCAGCTCAGCGACATCCAGAGCAGCAGCGTGGGCGCCAAGGTGGTGACCGATGCATTTCTGGTGTGGTTCATCAATCCCAATGCGCAGCTGCGGCTCAGCGCCAACAACCTGGCACCGCGCGACTACAGCAACATCAGCAGCCTTCTCAACGGCGCCCAGCGCCAGGACAACGAGAGCTTCAATCCATCCAGCATCCGCTGGGGCCTGCGGTTGGAACTGAAGCTCTAGCCCGCGTTCAGACCTTCTGGGCCGCCTTGCCAAACACCCCCAGGCAGGCCGCACGCGCCGTGTCGCGCTCCGGCAGTTTGGCGCACACGCCGTCCAGTTGTGCATGGAGCCGCTTCACCACCGGTGCATGCTTTCCACTGGCGTTCCAGTTGGTGAGCTGGGCACCCATCTTCTCCAGGCTGCGACGGTTGCGCTCGTAGAACGTCTCCGGGGCAGCATCGAGTTCGCCAATCACCTGGGCGGCAGCTTTCTCGATGCGGGCACTGTCCTGGGGCGCCAGTTCAATCAGCTTTTGCACATAGCCGCTGCCCCACTGCAGGCGTGTGGCCGGCCCCAGGGATCCGGCATAGGCCTTCTCCGCCCAATCCAGTGAGGCGGCCTTGTCACCGCGCCGTTTGGCATTCGACGCCAGCACCAGCATGTGGTAATACCCGGAAACGGCCTTGGGCAGCTCGGCCTTGAGCATGGCATCGGAAGCATCCAGCTGGCCGATATCGCTGAGCAAATGCGCGGCCGATGGAATGACGGCCTGGCGCTCGTATTTGTCGCGTGCGGCCTTGTCGGCCTTCTCGGCTGCGGCCTGAGCCTGTGCCACCAGCTCGGGCGGCAGATCGGGTGTTGCGGCCTTGGGCTTGTCCATCAGCGCCAGCCCCACCTTGGCCTGCACCGCGCCCAACTGGTCAGCGGTGGACAGGCTGGCGTCCGCCGCCAGACGGTCCAGCGCGGTGTTCAGGGCGCCCACCAGGGCGGCACGTTCGGCACCACCCTGCTTGCTCAACACCGTGACCAGGTCGTTGGCATAGTTGACCAGAATGTCGGCGGTTTCACGGGCTCGGGCGGGGTCGGCCAGAATCGATTGCACACGGGACAAGGCCTGCACGGTATCCAGTCCGGACGCCTTGTCCTGTGCCGCCAGGGCTACGGCGCGCAGGGTCAAGCGCGCGGCAGCCTCAGCCTCTTGGGATGGGCACTTGCGTGCGAGTTGGACCACCGTGGCCGCCAGGTCCTTCCTGGCCAACAGCTGCGCCTCATCCACGTCCCAAGCGTAGTAGGCCAGCATACGCCAGGCGTCGGGAGACAGGTTTACTGCGCCACCTCCCGGCTGTTCGGTCAGCGCGGCCGTCAAGGTTTCCTTGATCGGTTGCGTGGCCGCCATGCCCAGCTTGAGCAGTTGCATGTACTGCACCGCATCCACCTCTCCGGGCAGGCGGGTCAGTTCGGTGCCATCAGGTTTGAACAGAATGGTGGTCGGATAGCCGCGCACCTTGAACTGCGTGCCCAGTTTCTGAGCACCGGGCGTGTCGCCATCCAGGTAGACCGGGACAAAGCCCTTGCTGCGCTCCACAAAGTCGGGCCGGTTGAATACCGTGGCCTTGATCTGGTTGCAGGGCGGGCACCACACGGCACCCCAATACAGAAACACGGGTTTGTTCTCGGCCCGGGCCTTGGCAAAGACAGCGTCCAGGCTGGCTCCATCGGGTTTGACCCATGCGATTGCTGCATGGGTATCCTGGGCTGCCTTGGCCACTACGGGCGCGGGCGCTGCTTCAGGTGCTTTGGAACAGGCCGAGATCAGAGTGGAAATGGCAGCAAGCAGGACAACACGGTGCATGGTTGGCAAACCCTCAAACTGAAAACCGTGGATTTTGCTCCAATTGTTGTGGCCCTGGCCGCCAACGGTTTCCTCTTGCGGCTACGCGCAGAACACCGGAATTGCAGTTTCCACGGAGTAAAAAGAAGGAAAAAACGCCTCCAGCCCTCGCAAAATATGGCCATGAAGCTATCACTTTTATAGCATCCTTCACTCCGAACGCGATTGGCTACGCTCTCCAGGCGGGGTCCGGCTGCCACTGCGCCTGCCAGGCTGGCAAGGCTTCGGCGGGCATGGGCCGGGCGATACCATAGCCTTGCGCCAGCTCGCAACCCAACTCCAGCAACAGGGTTCCATGGGCCACGGTTTCCACCCCTTCGGCTATTACCTGACGCCGAAAGGCGCCGGCCAATCCAATCACACCCTTGAGGATGGCCAGATCATCGGCATCGTCCAGCATGTCCCGCACAAAACTCTGGTCGATCTTCAGCAGGCCGACGTGCAGGCGCTTCAGGTAGGTCAGCGACGAATAGCCGGTGCCAAAATCGTCCAGGGCAAACTGGACCCCGAATTCCTCGCAGGTTTCAATCAGGCGCGATACCTGCCCCATGTCCTTGAGGGCACTGGTTTCCAGGATTTCCAGCTCCAGATGCGAGGGGCTGACCCGGGGATGCTCCGCCAGGATGGCGCGCAAACGATCTGCAAAGTCCACCTGCTGGAGTTGGCGCGCCCCGATGTTCACGCTGACATGCACATCCAGTCCGGCAGCACACCACAACTCGATCTGCTCCAGTGCACTTGCAATGACCCATTCGCCCAGCACCACGGCCAGCGGATGGTCCTCAATCACCGGCAAAAACGTGGCCGGCGCCAGCAAGCCGCGCTCGGGGTGCTGCCAGCGGATGAGGGCTTCGACGCCCACCATCGCTCCGCTGCGCATATTCACCTTTGGCTGGTAATACAACACAAACTCGCCCTGCTGCATGGCCAGACGAACACGCTCCACGCTTTCGTGGTGGCCACGGATGCTGTTGTCCTGCTCGGCGTCGAAGATGTGATAACGATTCTTCCCGGCCAGCTTGGCCTGGTACATGCCCTGGTCTGCCTGGCGCAGCAACTGGTCGGCATCCATATCCGGCGCCTGCGGAAAGAAGGTGACGCCCAGGCTGGCCGAAACTTGCAACTCCAGTCCCCCCAAGGTGACCGGCCGGGCGGCCGCATCCAGCAGCCGCTGCAGCAAAGGCACGCTGTGGGCAGCATTGTCCAGATCAATGAGCACGGCCACAAACTCATCACCCCCCATGCGCGCCAGGGTGTCGCCGTCACGCAGTGTCTCCTTCATGTGCCCGGCCAGGGCAACCAATAGCTGGTCTCCCACGTCGTGCCCATGCCGGTCATTGATGGTCTTGAAACTGTCCAGATCCAGGTATGCCACTGCCAACTGCTTGCCCCGGCGCTGGGCCTGGCTCATGGCCTGCTGCAACCGGTCAGCCAGCAGCAGGCGGTTGGGCAGATTGGTCAGTGCATCGAAATGCGCCATGTGCTCCAACTGGTTCTGGTGTTCCTTGAGTGCCGTGATATCAGAGAACAGCGCAACATGCTGCACGACTGCGCCGCGCGCGTCGCGCACCGTGCTGATGGTCAGCAGTTCGGCAAACACTTCACCGTTCTTGCGCCGGTTCCAGACCTCTCCCGTCCAGTGTCCCCGCTCCAGCAATTCACGCCACATGTTGGCATAGAAGGCGCGGTCCTGCCGACCCGACTTCAACATGCGCGGGTTCTGCCCAATAGCCTCTGCCCGCTCATAGCCGGTAATACGGGTGAATGCCGCGTTGACATCCATGATGACGCCATCCGCGTTGGTGATGGTGATGCCTTCCCGCGCGTGGCTGAACACGCGGGCCGCGAGTTGCAGTTTTTCTTCCGACTGCCTGCGCTCGGTGATGTCGCGGGCAATCAGGATGAAATGCCGCTCTGCATCCGTACGGGCAGGCATTCTGGCGACCGACAGCTCAAACCAGCGCTCGCCCTGGGGCAACTGCAGTGCATAGGCCTCGCTGGTTGACACACCTTTTTCCGCAGCCTCTTCAATGGCAGCTCGGCATGTTTGCGCCACGTCGGTGGGCATGACTTCTTCAAAACGCCTGCCCAGGAATACCTCCGGTGGCGCGGCGAGCAAATCGGAACGGTGGGAGTGGTAGTCGTGAATGCGTCCGTCCCGACCAACCTCGAACAACAGATCCGGCAACGCATCGAGCGTGGCTTTCAATTGGTTGCGAGCCGACTCCACAGCAATCTGGGCATGCTTCTTGTCGGTGATGTCCTGGATCGTGCCGCGCATGAAAGTGGGCTTGCCCTGCGCATCGAATTCCAGCCGCCCCAGCCCGTGCACCCAGCGCTGGGCACCGTCAATCGGACGCACGATGCGGTATTCCCTGTCAAACGATTGCCCCTGCCCGAGAACACTGGATGAAAAGTAATCCGCCATGCTGGATCGCTCGTCCGGATGGACCAGATGGACCCAACCCTGCACGCTCCGGTCATACGCCGCATCAATGCCGAACACCTGATCACATACCGGCGAGCTGGTCCATTGGTCCCGGGAGATGTCCAACACATAGCTGCCAAGGCCCGCAATCCGCTGCGACTCCAGCAACAGGCCCTCGCTTTCCTGCAGGTCCGTCTCGCGTTGCCTGACCGTTTCCAGCGTGCGCTGCAAGCCTCCCGCCAAGCGGCTTATCAAGCCAAACAGCAGCAAGGCTGTCACTGCGACAAACAGCCAGCCCTTCAGCATGCTGGCCATTGCGATGGAGCGAACATCCTGAAACAGCAAGGTCACGGCCCGATCGGACAGCAATATCCACAGGCTTGCGAACAGGGCGTAGATCAACACAATTCGCAGAGCGGCAATCGAACCCAAGGCATCGCCTACTGGTCCCGACCGCTGGAAGTTTTGTGTATTCAATGCAAACTGCCAATCCAAAGCGCCGCGAACAGCATGCTCCAGAGCTGCATGCGGCAGGTGTTGATAGACGGTGATTCTAGGGCTGAGCATGCGCGAACGCCACACCAAGAGAACGACATGCGGCTACGTATACTCACGCTGCCAGTCATTTCACAATGCAGTCTGCTTGAGGACCATGGCGCCTTGACAGCGAAGATTACTCCGAGACCAGAATGGCATCCATCGTTGCTCCATGGCAATCTCTTACGACCCGGGTCACGCTGTCCATGCTGGGGCTCTTCCTGGCTAGCCTGTGGTCGTTGTCGTACTACGCCAGCCACATCCTGCGCCAGGATATGGAGCGCACACTGGGTGAGCAGCAGTTCTCCACGGTTTCACTGATTGCAGGCAACGTCAACAGCGCCCTCAGTGAACGATTGAACGTGCTGGAAACAGTGGCGGCAATGATCCCCCCGGAACTTCTCAGCAATGCACAAGCCACGCAGAGTTTCCTGAACGGCCTGCCCCTGCTGCAAAACAACTTCAACGCCGGCGTCATTGCCTATCAAATGAATGGCGACGCGATTGCAGAAGTGCCCCGCTCGGCCGGACGCGTCGGCACCAATTACATGGACATCGACACGATTGCTGCTGCGCTCCGGGAAGGCAAGTCCACTGTGGGAAGTCCTGTCATGGGCAAGAAACTGCTGACTCCCGTATTTGGCATGACAGTCCCCATCCGCGACGCGCACCGCAAAGTGGTCGGCGCCTTGTCAGGCGTGACGAATCTGGGCGCTCCCAACTTTCTCGATCAAATCACCCAAAACCGCTACAGCAAGACAGGTGGGTACATGCTGGTGGCCCCACAGCCACGTCTCATCGTCACAGCAACGGACAAGAGCCGCATCATGGAGAAGTTGCCGCCGTCTGGCACCAATGCCCTGGTAGACCGCTTCCTCGAAGGCTATGAAGGTTCGGGGGTGACTGTCAATCCACTGGGCATAGAAGTTCTGGCATCGGCCCGGGGCATTCCGCTGGGCAACTGGTATGTAGCCGTGGCGCTTCCCGCTGCGGAAGCGTTTGCCCCGATCCACAACCTGCAGGAACGCATGTTGCTGGCAACTGTGACGTTGACCTTTCTGGCATGCGCGCTGACGTGGTGGACGCTGCGACGCCATCTCACGCCTCTGAGCGATGCGGCCAGCAGACTGGCAAACATGTCATCTTCAACACTTCCATTGCAGCCCCTTCCCATCACCCGTAACGACGAGATTGGTCAGGTCATCGGTGGCTTCAATGGCCTGCTGGCGACGTTAGCGCAACGGGAAGATGCCTTGAAGCGCAATGAACGCAAATTCCTGGATATTCTGGAAAATATCGAAGCCTACATCTACCTCAAGGACCTCAACGGTCGCTACCTGTTTGCCAATCGCGCCATGCGCCGCAAGCGCGGTGTTGGCTCAGAGGGAATTGTGGGTTCCACGGATGATGCGTTTTTTGACTCCAAAACGGTGGAACAGTTGCATGCCAATGATCGGCAGGTTCTGGAGAATGGTATTACCTTGAAGACTGATGAAACGGTCTTCAATCCCGCAACCGGCACCACAGCCATCTACCTCAGCGTGAAACTGCCTTTGCGCAACGATGAGGGCGATATTTACGCGCTGTGCGGAATTTCGACCGATATCACCGAACGCAAGAAAATCGAGGAAGAAAGGCGCATCGCCGCCATTGCTTTTGAGTGCCAGGAAGGCATGCTGGTGCTGGATGACCAGCTCAAAATCTTGCGGGTGAATCATGCATTCACCGAGATCACCGGCTACTCACACGAGGAAGTGGAAGGACGCACCTCGGTATTTGCCCGAGCAGACCTGCGCCCGTCCATGACCTGGGATGCTGCGTGGAACGAAGTCCAGCGCTCCGGATCATGGCGAGGCGACCTGTGGCATACGCGCAAGAATGGCGAAGACTATTTGTGCCGCACAACCATGACCGCCGTGCGCGATGAGAACGGGAAAATTTCCCATTTTGTGGGCAATTTCACCGATGCGACCGACCTGTATCTGCAGGAAAAAAAACGTCTGCAGCTCGAAGAGTCTCACCGCAACAGCCTGGTGCGCGAGGTCCACCATCGCATCAAGAACAATCTGCAGGGCATCACCGGGTTGCTGCGACAGTTTGCGGCGGCCCATCCAGAAACCCGCGAACCGCTGGATCAGGCCATCAGCCAGGTCCACAGCGTGGCCGTGCTGCACGGCCTGCAAGGGCGCAAATCCGCCGATACGGTGCGCCTGTGCGAACTGACCAGCGCGATCGCCGGCAATGTTCAGGCCATGTGGCAAATACCGATCCACGTCGACATCCCGCCACAATGGGTTGCGGGCATCGTCGCCGAGAATGAGGCCGTACCCATGGCCCTGGTCATCAACGAGCTGATAGTCAACGCCGTCAAACATGGAGGCAAGGCACACGGTCAGGTCCAGGTGCGATTGCGCAAGGGCGAGCGCCCCGATGTGATTCAGGTGGCCATTGAAAACGTCGGCGAGTTGCGCCCCACCATGGATGCGACACCTGATCAGCACATCGGCCTGCATCTGGTCCATTCATTGATGCCACGCCATGGTGTCACCCTGACCCGGGAACAAAGCTGCACAACGGTGATTACACGACTGCAGGTCGAGCCTCCTGTCATCACACTGGAACCAATGGAAACCCATGATTCAGAACAATACAACGCCACTCCCTCACCTCTTGCTGGTTGACGATGACCGTCTGGTTCTGTCCACGCTGGCGCTGGGACTGCAGCAGGCCGGCTACCGCATCACCAGCGCGGAGTCTGCCGAGGAAGCCGAGGCCTTCCTGGCCAGTGGCGACCGTCCTGACATGGCCATTCTCGACATTCGATTGTCGGGCAGCAGCGGCCTGTACCTGGCCGAAAGGCTCCAACAGTTGGATCGCATTCCCTTTGTGATTCTCAGTGCCTACAGTGACCAGCCCATGATTGACCAGGCAACCCAATTAGGAGCGCTGGGCTATTGGGTCAAGCCCATGGACATACCCAAGTTGGTTCCGGCTCTGGAGGCCGCACTGGCCCGCGCCGATGAACTGCAGGAATTACGCGTGTCCCGCCAGCAGCTGCAAGCGGCACTGGACGCAGAACGCAATATCAATGTCGCTGTGGGCATCACAATGATGCAATTCCACCTCAAGCGCAATGACGCGTTCAACAAACTGCGAAATGCCGCACGCACACAACGCTGCAAGCTGGTGGACCTGGCCAATGAAATTGTGCAGGCGGGTGAAGCTTTGAATTTGTGACTTTTAAAATACAGGTTTGACGTAACGCAAACTATCCTGCTATAAACAAAGCCCAACGCCTGACTTGTGGGTCCCCGCCCCTGACCCCAAGTTGTTGAGGCCCTGAACACGCCTCGTTAGCCAGATCGGTACGTCCACCATGTGGACCCAAACGCGCGTGTTCAAACTGTTTGAAATAGTTCATTTCTACGTTGCAAGGCGGCTGCTGGACGTCAATATTGGCGTGCGCCTCTTTGCGCTCATGGCACTGGCGGCATCCGTATCACTGCTGCTTGCTGCGGCCGGCATTGTGGGGTTGGCGGCATCCAAGGAGAGCCTGCGATCCGTATATGAAGATCGCATGCTGCCACTGCAGCAGCTAGCGGACATTGCACGGCTCATGCTGATCAATCGCACCTTGCTGCAAACGGCCCTGAGCGACATCCGCATCTACACCCACAGCACCGGAACCCCTGAACTTACGCTGAACCAGGAGCTGGCGCGGAGCACGGCCCATGCGATTGAGGACAACATCGCAACAATCGACACGCAATGGCAGCAATACGCGGCATACCCCCACCCTCCCGAACACCTTGAACTGGCAAACCGCTTCACCCTCAGCCGCGGCACCTATATCCAGGAAGCGCTGAAGCCCGCCGCAGCCGCGCTGCGCTCGGGCCACTACGAACAGACCAAGGAACTGGCAGCCAAGGCGCAAGCGCTCTACCACCGCGCCATACCCGACCTCCAGACCCTGAACCAGGTGCAACTGGAGGCTGCCCACGACACCTACACCGATGGTGTCCGTCGCTATGAGAACACACGCCTCATGGCCCTGGTTGCGCTGGGACTGGCAATGACCTTCATGACCTGGCTGGGCTTGATGCTGACCACATCCATCATCAATCCGCTCAAGCAGGTCATCGGGGTTTTCAGACGCATCTCCAATGGCCAGTACGACTCCGATATCCCCATTGCCGGCAAGGACGAGATCAGCAAGGTCATGCGCGCACTTGGCGACATGCAGACCAAGCTGGGACTGGATGAAAAGGCGATTCACCAACTGGCTTTCTACGACCCGCTGACCAACCTACCCAATCGGCGCCTGCTGCGCGACCGCTTGCAGCGCGCCCTCTCGGCCAGCGCGCGCAACCACCTGGTGGGCGCGGTGATGATGATCGACCTGGACAACTTCAAGCGGATCAACGATACGCGCGGACATGACATGGGCGACCGGCTGCTGGCCGATGTTGCCCTGCGCATCCAGAGCAATGTGCGCCAGGCCGACACGGTGGCACGCCTGGGCGGCGACGAGTTCATCATCGTCCTGGTCGATCTGAGCCCGGACGCGGTGCAGGCTGCCGTGCTGGCTGAAAGTGTGGGCGAAAAAATTCTGACCGCCCTCAACCAGCCCTATGTGCTGGAGAACCAAACGCACCATAGCTCGGCCAGTATGGGCTTGTGCCTGTTCGAGGGCCAGGATATCGGCATCGACGATCTCCTCAAGCGCGCCGACATGTCCATGTACCAGGCCAAAGGCAGCGGGCGCAATGCGCTGCGCTTCTACGACCCGCAAATCCAGGCCTCCCTGGAAAGCCACACCGCACTCGAAAGCGAACTGCGGGAGGCGCTTGCACGCGACCAGCTCAAGCTCTACTACCAGATCCAGGTCGATAACCGGCATGGCGTGCTCGGTGCCGAAGTGCTGCTGCGCTGGGAGCATCCGCGCCACGGCCTGGTCTTGCCCGACCAGTTCATTCCCATTGCCGAAGAGTCCGGCCTGATACTGCCGATTGGCGAGTGGGTTCTCCAGACGGCCTGTGCGCAACTCAGGGCCTGGTCCGGCAACCCGGCATCCGAGCATTTCGTGCTGTCGGTCAACGTGAGTGCACGCCAGTTCCGCCAACCCGACTTCGTCAGCGTGGTGACGCGTGCCCTGACGCAAACCGGAGTCAACCCCCGCAAGATCAAGCTGGAACTGACGGAGAGTCTGGTGCTGCACAACGTTGCCGACACCATCGAGAAGATGAACGCACTGAACCGACAGGGCGTGCATTTCTCCATGGACGATTTCGGCACCGGCTATTCCTCCCTGGCGCACCTGACCGAGCTGCCCATCCAGCAGTTGAAGATTGACCGGAGCTTTGTGCGCCACATCGCCACCAACTTCAATGACGCAGTCATTGTGCAAACCATCATCGGCATGGCCCACAACCTGGGAGTCGCGGTCATCGCCGAAGGCGTTGAAACCGAGGCGCAGCGAGCCTGTCTGGAACGCTTTGGCTGCCCTACCTACCAGGGCTACCTGTTTGGCAAACCCATGCCACTGAACGAATTCGAAGAACTGGCCCTACCAGTCGCCATGACCTGATAACAACCCAACGGAGACCGCACGTGAACCACCTGAAAATTTCAACCCGCCTGATGATCCTCATCGGAATTCTGTCGGCATTGCTGATCGCCATTGGAAGCGTGGGTATCTACGGCGTTGCCCAATCCAACGCATCGGTACGGTCGGTGTACGAGGAGCGCCTGATACCCACCGGGCAGGTATCGGAAATCCAGAAGCTGCTGTTGCGCAACCGGCTGGCGATTGCGACCTCGCTGGTCACCCCGACACCGGAGATCATCGGCCCTGCCACAGCAGAAGTCGAGGCCAATATTGCCCAGATAACCAGAATATGGGAAGCCTACAAGGCAACCAGCCTGCAGCCGGATGAGGAGGCCATCGCCAGGACATTTGCAGAGAATCGAAGCAAGTTTGTTCAGCAGGGGCTCAGGCCCGCCATCGCTGCACTTCGTGCGAATGACATACCGACTGCCAATCGGGTGGTGGTCGACGCGATTCGGCCTTTGTATGTGCCCGTCAACGCGGGAATCGAGGCACTGATGCAATACCAGCTGAACGACGCAAAGCAAGACTATCTCGCCGCGATTGAACGCTACAACACCATTCGCATTGCGTCGATCACTTCCATCGTTCTGGGCGTCGTGTTTGCCGTGCTGTTCGGTGCTGCGCTGATCCGTGGTATCGCCCGCTCGCTGAACCACGCAGTGGATATTTCCAATGCCGTCGCAGAAGGTGATTTGAACCAGACGATTCACGTCCAGGGTAAAGATGAAGTCTCCCAGCTGCTGATTGCCCTGGCCGCCATGCAGGGCAACCTGGCCAAAGTGGTATCCAGTGTGCGCACCGGATCGGAGGGCGTTGCTTCCGCCAGCGCGCAGATCGCATCGGGCAACCATGATCTGTCCGCTCGCACCGAACAACAGGCCAGCGCGCTGGAGGAAACCGCCGCCGCCATGGAAGAGTTGAATGCCACCGTGCAGAAGAACGCGGATGCGGCGGCCCAGGCCAACCGGGAGGCCCTGAGCGCCAGCACCACAGCGGCCAAGGGCGGTGAGGTGGTTGCCCAGGTGGTGGACACCATGCGCGGCATCAATGAAAGCTCCAGGAAGATTTCCGACATCATCAGCGTGATCGACGGCATCGCCTTCCAGACCAACATCCTCGCCCTCAATGCGGCGGTCGAGGCGGCGCGGGCGGGTGAACAAGGGCGCGGCTTTGCCGTGGTGGCCGGGGAGGTTCGCAGCCTAGCCGGGCGCTCGGCAGAAGCATCCAAGGAGATCAAGAACCTCATCAGCGCCAGTGTGCTGCGGGTGGAACAGGGAACACTGCTGGTCGACCAGGCCGGCGTCACCATGGACGAAGTGGTCAACGGTATCAAGCGGGTGACCGATCTGATGGGGGAAATCAGCCATGCCAGCCACGAACAGGCGCAGGGCGTCTCCCAGGTTGGGGAAGCGGTCTCGCAAATGGACCAGGTGACCCAGCAAAACGCGGCCCTGGTTGAAGAAATGGCCGCCGCGGCCAGCAGCCTGAAGTCCCAGGCACACGATCTGGTGGACACCGTGGCCATCTTCAAGCTGACACCTGGAGCCTCCCATCCCCAAGGCGGTGATCGTGCGCACACAGGGGCCAGCCTCAAAGCGCAGACCCATCGCCCCATTGCCATCGGTCACGCCAGCATGGCCAGTGCCTGAGACCCGTGTGATCCCCGGATAAGTTCCACTTGAACGGCGCAAATGCACTGGTCAAGCCCTGCAAACGGTGCTTAAATGAATGAACTTCACGGCGTTTTGTTGACCTAACCGACAACACCGCCGTACACCGGGGGTGGGCTTGGTTCAAAGCAGGAGGCCTTATGGACGCAATTGGAAACTTCGTAGCGCGCTATGCGCGCAACCGCGAAGAAGAATTGAGCATCGATGAGTACCTGGCGGAGTGCAAGCGACAGCCCATGGCTTACGCCACCGCTGCCGAACGCATGCTGGCTGCCATTGGCGAACCCGATTTGCTGGACACCCGCAACGACCCGCGCCTATCGCGCCTGTTCGCCAACAAGGTCATCAAACGCTACCCCGCCTTCGCCGAGTTCTATGGCATGGAAGACGCCATCGAACAGGTGGTGAGTTTCTTCCGCCACGCCGCGCAAGGCCTGGAAGAACGCAAACAGATCCTGTACCTGCTGGGCCCGGTGGGTGGTGGCAAGAGTTCCATCGCCGAACGGCTCAAGTACCTGATGCAGAACGTGCCGTTCTACGCTCTCAAGGGCTCGCCCGTCAACGAGACACCCCTGGGCCTATTTGACCCCACGGAAGACGGCCCCATCCTGCAGGAAAACTATGGCATTCCTGCGCGCTACCTGCAGCGTGTGCTCTCACCCTGGGCCGTCAAGCGGCTGGATGAATTCGGTGGCGATATCCGCCAGTTCAAGGTCGTCAAACGCTATCCCAGCGTCCTGAAACAAGTGGGCGTGGCCAAGACCGAACCCGGTGACGAAAACAACCAGGACATCAGTTCCCTGGTCGGCAAGGTCGACATCCGCAAGCTGGAGAGCTTTGCCCAGGACGACACCGACGCCTACAGCTACTCCGGTGGCCTGTGCCTGGCCAACCAGGGCCTGCTGGAATTCGTGGAAATGTTCAAGGCGCCCATCAAAGTGCTGCATCCACTGCTAACCGCTACGCAAGAGGGCAACTACAAGGGCACGGAAGGCTTTGGCGCCATTCCCTTTGATGGTGTGGTGCTGGCCCACAGCAACGAGAGCGAATGGAAGGCATTTCGCAACAACAAGAACAACGAGGCTTTTCTGGACCGCATCTACATCGTCAAGGTGCCCTACTGCCTGCGCGTCAGTGAAGAAACCCGCATCTACGAGAAACTGATTCGGGAGTCGTCTCTGGGCGCTGCCAAGTGCGCCCCCGGAACCCTGAAGATGATGGCCCAGTTCTCGGTTTTGACACGCCTGAAGGAGCCGGAGAACTCCAGCCTGTTCAGCAAGATGCAGGTCTACGACGGCGAGAGCCTGAAAGACACCGACCCGCGCGCCAAGAGCTACCAGGAGTACCGCGACTACGCCGGCGTGGACGAGGGCATGAGCGGCGTGTCCACCCGCTTTGCGTTCAAGATCCTGTCCAAGGTGTTCAACTTTGACAGCGCCGAGGTGGCCGCCAACCCGGTGCACCTGATGTATGTGCTAGAGCAGCAGATTGAGCGGGAGCAGTTCTCCGCCGAGCTGGAGACCAAGTACACCGGTTTCATCAAGGAGTTTCTGGCGCCGCGCTATGCCGAGTTCATTGGCAAGGAAATCCAGACCGCCTACCTGGAAAGCTACAGCGAATACGGCCAGAACATCTTCGACCGCTACGTCACCTATGCCGACTACTGGATTCAGGACAATGAGTACCGCGACACCGACACCGGCGAGGTATTTGACCGCTCGGCCCTCAACGCCGAACTGGAAAAAATCGAAAAACCCGCCGGCATCGCCAACCCCAAGGACTTCCGCAACGAGATCGTCAACTTCGTGCTGCGGGCACGCGCCAACAACCAGGGCAATAACCCGAGCTGGACCAGTTATGAGAAGCTGCGCCTGGTCATCGAGAAGAAGATGTTCTCCAACACCGAAGAGCTGTTGCCGGTGATCAGCTTCAATGCCAAGGCCAGCGCCGATGAGGCACGCAAGCACGAAGACTTCGTCACCCGCATGGTAGACAAGGGCTACACACCCAAGCAGGTGCGTCTGTTGTGCGAGTGGTACCTGCGGGTTCGCAAGAGTTCCTAGGGTTCGGACCCGGTGTGGTCTGAACGCAAAGCACGAGAGGACCGAGATGGCAATGCACATCATCGACCGCAGGCTGGCCGGCAAGAACAAGTCGGTCGGCAACCGTGAACGGTTTCTGCGCCGCTACAAGGAGCAGATCAGCGAAGCCGTGCGCAAGGCCGTGTCCAGCCGTGACATCCGCAACATCGAGCAGGGCGAAAGCATCACCATACCGAAGAAGGACATCAGCGAACCTGTCTTTCACCATGCCCAGGGCGGCATACGCGACACCATCCACCCCGGCAACAAGGACCACATGCGGGGCGATCGCATTGCACGTCCGCAGGGCGGCGGTGGCAGCGGCTCGCAGGCCAGTGATTCTGGCGAAGGCGAGGACGACTTTGTATTTGCCCTGAGCAAGGAAGAGTTCATGCAACTCTTCTTTGAAGACCTGGCCCTGCCCCACCTGATGCGCACCGCCATTGGCGACAACCCCCAATGGAAGACGCACCGCGCCGGCTACACCCACGATGGCACCCCAAACAACCTGGCCGTGGTGCGCTCCATGCGCGGCGCCCTGGGCCGGCGCATTGCACTGGGAAAGGCTGACCGGCGCCTGCTGGAAGAAAAACAGGCCCGTCTGCAGGAACTGCTGCAGCTGGGGATTGACGATGTGCCCGAGACCCAGCAGTTGCGGCTGGATATTGCTCAGCTGGAGGCACGCCTGCAACGCATTCCGTTTCTGGACCCGATTGACCTGCGTTTTCGCGGCCGGGTGCGTGTGCCGGTGCCCAGCAGCAAGGCGGTGATGTTCTGCCTGATGGATGTGTCCGGTTCCATGGACCAGGAGCGCAAGGACCTGTCCAAACGCTTCTTTATCCTGCTGTACCTGTTTCTGACACGCCATTACGAGAAGATCGACATTGTCTTTATCCGCCACCACACGCAGGCCCAGGAGGTCAACGAGGACCAGTTCTTCCACGCCACCGAGAGTGGCGGCACCGTGGTCAGCAGCGCGCTGGTGCTGATGCACAAAATCATGCTGGAACGCTACCCCAGCAGCGAGTGGAACATCTACGGCGCACAGGCCAGCGACGGCGACAACTTCACCAACGACAGTGGCAATTGCCGCGAGCTGTTGGCCGACAAAATCCTGCCGCTGGTGCGCTACTTTGCCTATGTGCAAGTGGCCCAGGAGGAACAGAACCTGTGGACGGAATATGAGCAGTTGCAGGAACAGTACAGCAATTTCGCCATGCGCAAGGTCTCGGATGCCGCTGAAATCTACCCCGTGTTCCGCGACCTCTTCAAACGGGAAGGGGTGCCAGCATGAATCCCGTCACCCACCCGGTTCTGGAGCGCCGCGCGGCCGAAAACCTGTGGCGCGTCCCCCGCACGGGGGATCGTCGCCCTCGGGTTGTGCTGCAGGCGCCGCACCCGGCGCCACCGCGAGCGGCAGCCCCCCTGCCCGACCCCAGCGACTGGACGTTTGACCTCATCGAGCGCTACCACGAGGTCATCCGCCAGACCGCTGAACGCTTTGGCCTGGACACCTACCCCAACCAGCTGGAAATCATCACCGCCGAGCAGATGATGGATGCCTACTCCTCGGTGGGCATGCCCGTCAATTACCGCCACTGGAGCTATGGCAAGGAGTTCCTGGCCACCGAGCGTCGATATCGGCGCGGCCACATGGGCCTGGCGTATGAAATCGTCATCAACTCCAACCCCTGCATCAGCTACCTGATGGAGGAAAACACCACCGCCATGCAGGCCCTGGTGATTGCCCACGCGGCCTATGGCCACAACAGCTTCTTCAAGGGCAACTACTTGTTTCGCATGTGGACCGATGCATCCAGCATCATCGACTATCTGGTCTACGCCCGCCGCTACGTCAGCGAATGTGAGGAACGCTACGGCCTGGAGGCCGTGGAGGCGGTACTGGACTCCTGCCACGCACTGGCCAACTACGGCGTGGACCGCTACCGTCGCCCCAGCCGGCGCACCCTGGCCCGTGAAGTGGCCGAGCGCCTGGAGCGCGAACGCCATGCCCAGCAGCAGGTCAACGAACTGTGGAGCACCCTGCCCCAGCGCATGGAGAAAGATGAAGGGCCCCAGGCCGCGGAGCGCTTCCCCAAGGAACCGCAGGAAAACATCCTGTACTTCATCGAGAAGAACTCCCCGCTGCTGGAACCATGGCAGCGCGAGATAGTGCGTATCGTGCGCAAGATTGCGCAGTACTTCTATCCACAGCGCCAGACCCAGGTCATGAACGAGGGCTGGGCCACCTTCTGGCACCACAAGCTGCTTAACACCCTGTACGACGATGGGCACCTGACCAACGGCATCATGCTGGAGTGGATGACTTCCCACACCAACGTGATCTACCAGCCACCGGTGGACCACCGCGCCTACAGCGGAATCAACCCCTATGCGCTGGGTTTTGCGATGTATTCCGACATCCAGCGTATCTGCAACAACCCTACCGACGAGGACCGTGCCTGGTTTCCCGACGTGGCGGGCGCACCCTGGCTGCCCACGCTGGACCATGCAATGCGCAACTTCAAGGACGAGAGCTTCATCGGCCAGTACCTCAGTCCCCGGCTGATGCGCGAGATGCGCCTGTTTGCCATCCACGACGACGAAGCCGAACGCGACCTGGAGGTCAGCGCCATCCACGATGACGCCGGTTACCTGCGTCTGCGCCAGACGTTGTCGCAGCAGTACGACCTGGGCACACGCGAACCCAACATCCAGGTCTGGAACGTCAATCTGCGTGGCGACCGCAGCCTGACGTTGCGCCACACCCAGTACCAGGACCGCCCGCTGGCCGACAGCACCATGGAAGTGCTGCGTCACGTGGCGCGCCTGTGGCGATTTGGCGTGCAACTGGAGAGCGTGAACGCCGCTGGCAAAACCACCAAGGAGTGGAGTGTGTCCAGCCCCTCGTAGAATATGACGATATTGCCATATTATTTATAGCAATTTTCGCATCAAATCAGCAACTGGCAAGGGTCTGGCGAACAAATAGCCCTGACCATAGTCGCAACCGGCAGCCAGCAGCAGATCGCGCTGCTCCACAGTTTCCACCCCCTCGGCGATGACCTTGAGCCCCAGCTTGTGGGCCATGACGATGATGGCTTCGACAATGGCCAGGTCGCCGGGGTCCGTTGCCATGTCGCGCACAAATGACTGGTCGATCTTCAGGAAGTCGATGGGAAACTTCTTCAGGTAGGCCATGGCCGAATACCCGGTGCCAAAGTCGTCCAGTGAAATCTGAATGCCGGCATTGCGAAACTGCAGCAGCTTTTCCGCGATTTCCGGCCGATCTTCCAACAGCAGGCCCTCCGTGATTTCAATCACCATGCAACTGCCGGGCAGATCGATGGATTTGAGGTGCTCGATCCAGGTTTCATGGGTGTTGTCAACGAAAAACTGGCGTGGTGACTTGTTGACACTGATCTGCACCGGCGCCAACAACGGGTCTGCCGAGCGCGACTGCCACGACTTGACGATGCCCGCGGACTCCCGGAAAACCCAGTCCCCAATCTCGTTGATCAGGCCGGTTTCCTCAGCAATGGGAATGAATTCCCCCGGGCTGACCATGCCCAACTGGGGATGGTGCCAGCGCAACAGCGCTTCGGCCTTGAGCACGCGCTCGGTGCGCAACTCAATGATGGGTTGCAGATAGATCTCGAACTGACCCGCTGCCAACGCGACCCGCAGGTCATTGCTGAGTTGCTGGCGGGTTTTGGCCATGGTCTGCATGGAACCGGTGAAGTAGCTGAAGCGGTTGCGCCCACCGGCCTTGGACGCGTACATCGCCTGGTCGGCATTCTTCAGCAGCGAATCCACATCAGCCGCATCATTGGGGAACAGCGTGATGCCGACGCTGGCCGACACGTAGCCAATTTCGCCCTCCAGCGTGAAGGGGGCCGTGAGCGCCTGCAGCATGGCCTGCGCCACTTCGCCGACCCGGTGGGTGTCGCTCAGATCGGTCATGATGATGGTGAACTCATCGCCCCCCAGGCGCGCCACCGTGTCGCTGGAGCGCACGCATTGGCAAATGCGCTTTGCCGCCTCAACCAGCAGGCTGTCGCCCGCGTGGTGTCCCAGCGTGTCATTGACTTCCTTGAAATGGTCGAGGTCCACAAACAGCAACGCCAACAGGGTGCCCGAACGCCGTGCGCGCATGACCTCCTGCTGGAGCCGGTCACGAAACAGCCGCCGGTTGGGCAGCTCGGTCAATGGGTCGTAGTTGGCCTGACGCCAAATGGTCTCTTCGGCGCGCTTTTTGTCGGTGATATCCGAGAACATGGCAATGCGGCGCAGCACCTTGCCTTCATTGTCATAAATGGTGTTGATGGACAGCCATTCGGGATACTCGTCACCATTCTTGCGCCGGTTGCATATCTCGCCCTGCCAGCGCCCCGTGGTTTCCAGAGCGTGCCACATGCCCTGGTAGAACTTGGCGTCCTGGCGGCCACTGTTCAAAATACTCGGGGTCTGGCCTATCGCCTCGTGCGAGGTGTAGCCGGTCAACTGGGTGAAAGCCGGGTTGATGGCGATGATGCGGTTGTTGGCATCCGTCACCGTGATCGCCTCTCCAATGGCCTGGTGGACCGAGGCAGCAATCTGCAACTCGTTCTCGGTGCGCTTGCGTTCAATCACAACCGACGCCAGACGGACCGCCTTGTCCATGCGCACCGTGTCATCCGGAGCGGGGGCGTGGGACTCCCGGCGCAGGCAGGCCAGAACCCCCAGCACTTCGCCATTCATGGCGCTCAACGGCTCCGTGCGGCAGGCAATGCCAACTGGTCGCTCTGTTCCGGGCCAACAACCTGCGCAGTCGGCATGGGTGCTGATGTCATCAATGGCCGATGGCCGGCCATGGCGTGCGGAATGCGCGCAGCCCCTGTCACCGTCCCCAAAGCTGCGGATGGCCAGCGGACCGGGAGTCGAAACCCGGGGCGCCGCAGAGCGGATCAACTTCTGCCCCAGTTCATCCACCAACAAGATGGTGCAAGCCATGCCAGGAACCTGCCGTTCGGCCTCCTCGGCAATGGTGTGCAACATCTCGGGCAACGGTGTGCCACGCGCCAGATCATCCATCAGCGCCGCGCGGGTGCGGTCCCACGCCTCGTCCCGCTTGCGCTGGGTAATGTCGAGGTTATTGCCCAGATACCCAGTAACCGTGTTGTGCATATTGCGCAGCGGCACCGCGCTGCCGCTGACCCATGCCACCTGACCGTCAGGCTTGAGGTAGCGGAAATCCCGCCCCCAATGCTTTTCCTCGGCGACGGCCTCCCGCCAGGAACGTAGCACCTCATCGCGGTCATCGGGGTGCAGTGTGCTGGTCCAACCCTCCCCCACGGCATCCTCATGGGACAGGCCCGAACCAGCACTCCAACTCGGATTGACAAATTGGCAATGGCCATCGTTGTTGATCTGGTAGATGCCGACCGGCGCATGGGTGGCCAGCAGGCGGAAGCGTTCCTCGCTCTCCTGCAGTTGCACGACCCGCTCACGGATCCTGGCCTCCAGTTGCGTGCGATGAGCTTCCAGCTCCCGCCGGTGGCTGTAGAGCTCGCAGAACACCTTGACCTTGCTTTGCAGGATATGGGGATCAAACGGCTTGATCAGGTAATCCACGGCACCCAGGTCATAGCCCTTGAACTGCAGCTGGATGTCATTGATACCCGCCGTGACAAAGATGATGGGCAGATGGCGCGTCTTCGGATTGGAGCGCATCAATTCGGCGGTCTCAAAGCCATCCATGCCCGGCATCTGCACATCCAGCAGAACCAGTGCAAAGTCGCGCTTGAGGGTATGGCGCAGGGCATCATTGCCGGAGGTGGCCGTCACCAGGTCCACATTCAGCGGCCCCAGAACGGCTTGGAGCGCGGTCAGGTTTTCCGGTCGGTCATCGACCAGCAGCAAGGCGATGTTGTCAGCCATGGCAAGGCACCTTGTTTCGTGTTGGCAATACACCGCCACCAGCCAAAGCAGACAACAAGCCTGCAATGCCATTCAGCGGCAGAACGTGGTCCACCGGGGTTGCCGCCAGTGCCGCCGCCGGCATCTGCGGTGCTTCCGCGTCCTCGGGGTCTTGCACGATGACCAGCCCCCCACACTGTTTGATGCGCGCAAGCCCCCGGCTGCCATCAAAATTCGCCCCGGTCAGGACGACACCAATCAGCGTGTCGGTGTAGACATCGGCGGCCGCCTCGAACAGGACATCCACCGATGGCCGGGCATAGCTGACCGGTGCGTCGGCCGACAGCGACAGGCGCCCATCCGGCTCCACCAGCAGGTGGTAGTTGGCCGGTGCCAGGTACACATGGCCGGGCATCACCAGATCCTGTTCATCGGCCTCCTTGACCCGCAGGGGGCTGTGGGCATCGAGCAGCCTGGCCAGGCCATTGCCGGCTTCGGCGCCAATGTGCTGAACAATCATGATGGGCAGCGGGAAGTCGGCCGGCAAGGCGCCCAGCAGGCTGCTCAGCGCCTGCACGCCGCCACTGGAGACACCGATCACCACCGCGCGGAAAATCGGTGCATCAGCCATAGCGTTTCCGATAGATGCGCATGGCGGGTTGCAGTTCCTCGTAGCGCTCGCCCTGTACCCGCCGTTCCAGGCTTTCCTTCAGCCCCAGACACAGGAATCCACCGGGCAGCAGACTGCTGTCGAAAAGACGCAGGCAGCGTTCCTTCAGCGCGGTCTTGAAATAAATCATGACGTTGCGGCACAGCACCATGTTCATCTCCCCAAACTCGGCATCGACGGCCAGGTTGTGTGGCGCAAAGACAATGTCCTTGCGCAACTCTGCAAACAGAATGGCGCGCTCGTAGCGGGCCGTGTAGTAATCGGAAAACGAAGCCTTGCCGCCACTGGCTTGGTAGTTGCGGGTAAAGCGCTGCATCTCGGAAATCGACAGCACGCCCTCGGCGGCCTGCTGCAGGACGGTCTCGTTGATGTCGGTGGCATACATGCGAAACCGCCCGGCAAGGCCTTCCTCATTGAGCAGGATGGCCATGGAGTAGGCCTCTTCACCGGTGGAGCACCCCGCCAGCCAGATCTTGACGAAGGGATAGGTGCGCAAGAAGGGCACGACCTGCTCACGCACCGCCTTGAAGAACAGCGGATCGCGGAACATTTCCGTGACATTGACGGTGATGCCGCGCAGCAGCGACTCAAACAAGCCACGCTCGCGCAGCAGCCCGGACTGCGCCTGGGAGAACGTGTCAAAGGGTGACTCGTTCAGCCAGTGGGTCAGGCGTCTGCGGATGGACGACTCTGCATAGTCGCGAAAGTCGTAGCCATAGACATCGTGCAAGCCCTCCAGCAAGAGGCGAATTTCCACGCTTGTGACGTCATCGACCATGGTGCTGCCTAGTTCCGCTGGAACAGCCAGACGCGGATCAGCGACATCAGCTTGTCCACATCAATGGGCTTGGAGATGTAGTCGCTGGCGCCGGCGGCCAGGCACTTCTCATGATCGCCCTTGAGCGCCTTGGCGGTCATGGCAATGACCGGCAGACCCGCGTGGCGGGGGTTCTTGCGAATCTCCCGCATGGCGGCGTAGCCATCCATCTCCGGCATCATGACGTCCATCAGCACGATGCCAATGTCGGGGTGCTCCTCCAGCCGGGCCAGGGCCTCCATCCCGTTTTCCGCTTCGATCACGGCCAGGTTCTTCTCGGCCAGCACGCTGCTCAACGAAAACACGTTGCGCATGTCGTCATCCACCAGCAAGACCTTGCGACCATCGAGCATGGCCTCCTTGTCCAGCGCGGTGCGGATCATGCGCTGCTTGCTGGGGTGCAGGTTGCTCTCCACCAGGTGCAGGAACAGAGTGACCTCATTGAGCAGGCGCTCCGGACTCTTGACGCCCTTGATGATGATGCTCTCGGCAAAGCGCCGCAGCTTGCGCTCATCATCATGGCTCAGATCCCTCCCGGAATGGATGATGACCGGCGTGCGTCGGGCGTGGTCCATGGACTGGATGTGCTCCAGCAGCTCAAAACCCGACATGTCGGCCAGCCCCAGATCCAGCACCATGCAGTCAAAGGCATTCGCCTGGAGTTGGGCCAGCGCCTGGGCACCGCTGCCGGCCACCGTGATTTCCACGCCCTGCTCTTCCAGCAAGGCCACCATGCTCTTGGCCTCGTCCACATTGTCCTCAACTATCAGCAGACGCTTCATGGAGGGGGTCAGCGCACCTTCAATGGATTGCAGTACCTCCTGCAGGCTCTCGGCACCAACCGGCTTGGTCACGAAGCCAATGGCCCCCATGGTCATGGCTCTCTGGCGATCTTCCAGACAGGTGACAAAGTGCACCGGAATGTGGCGGGTTCGCGGGTTGTCCTTGAGATGGCGCATCACGCCCCAGCCGTCCAGCCCGGGTAGCATCACATCCAGAAGAATGGCACTGGGCAGGTGACGCTCCGCCAGGCCCAGTCCCTGCTGGCCGTCGCCCGCCGTCAGCACGTCAAAGCCGCGCTCCCGGATCATGTCCTGCAGGATGCGCGAGAAGTGCGGATCGTCCTCAATCACCAGAATGCACTTCTGCGCAATGGCGCCCGCCACATCGATCTCCGCCAGCCGTTCGGGGACAGAGGGCTGCAGGGCGATGGTGCTCTGACGCAGCGGCTGGGGTTGCTCCGGCACGCTGGGCACCATTTGCAGCGGCAGATACAGCGTAAACACGCTGCCACAACCCTCTTCACTCACCAGACGAATATCGCCCTGCATCCCGCGCGCCAATTGCAACGAGATGGACAGCCCCAAACCGGTACCACCGTATTTGCGGCTGATAGACCCATCGGCCTGGTGAAATGCCTGAAAAACCGTCTCCTGTTTGTTCGCAGCAATACCGATGCCTGTGTCACTCACCGCAAAGGCCAGGGCGGGCACCCCCAATGGCGTCTCGTGGGGGCCTGCCAAACTGATGCGCAGGGAGATATCCCCGCTTTCGGTGAACTTCACGGCATTGGACAACAGGTTCTTCAACACCTGCTGGACACGCTGGTCGTCCCCCTGAAAGCTGCCCGGAACATCCGGTGCAACATCGATCAGCAGATGGAGACCCTTTTGCGCCACCAGTGGTTGAAACAGGCTACGCAGGTTGTCACACAGGCTGTGCAGTGGAACGTCGACGCTGTGAAACTGCATCTGTCCTGCTTCCACCTTGGACAAATCCAGAATGTCATTGATCAGGTTGAGCAGGTCCTTGCCAGCCGATTGGATCGTGGAGGCGTATTCAACCTGCTTGTTGGACAGATTGCCGTCCTTGTTCTGCGACAGCAGACTGGACAGGATCATCAGACTGTTCAGCGGCGTACGCAGCTCGTGCGACATATTGGCCAGAAATTCCGACTTGTACGCACTGACCTGCCCCAACTCTTCGGCTTTTTGCCGCAGGGTGTCACTGGCTGCCTCGATTTCGCGGTTTTTCGCCCGGATGCTTTCCCGCTGCTCCTCCAGCAGTTGCGCCCGCTCTTCCAGCTCTTCGTTGCTCTGCTGCAGCTCCTCCTGCTGCACCCGCAGCTCTTCGGTCTGCTGCTGGGTCTCCTCCAGCAGTTCTGCCAGACGCTGACGGGACACGCTGACACCCAGACCGACGGCAATACCATCCCCAGCCAGCCGCATGAACTCCAGTTCCAGCGCAGTGAAGGGATGGAAGGTTCCCAGTTCGATGGCGCCCACCAGCCGGTCGTCATGCAGAAGCGGAAACGCCAGCACCTGGGCCGCCGCGGCCTGGCCCAACGCAGAGGCGATGGGCAGATACCCCTCGGGCAGGTCCGACACACAGATGGTGCGCCGCTCGGCTGCCGCCTGGCCCGTGAGCGTCTCCCCCAGACGCAGCCGTTCCCGGCCCAACCCTGAACGGGTGTGGGCATAGGACGCTGCCAAATGCAGTTCTTCCGCCCGCTCGTCATACAGATACAGCGCGCCTACTCCGGCGCGCAGGTATTCGACAAGATAGGTCAACACCTTGTCGGCCAACTCAGTGGCCCGAAGCTCGCCGCGCATGTGCCCATTCAGCTCGTTCAAACCACTCTTGAGCCAATCGGAAGCGCTTGCGGCTTCGCGGCTGTGCCGCAGCGAGTCGGTCATCTTGCCAAAGGACTCATTGAGGGTGCATTGCACTTCGCTCAGGTTCACGGCGGTCTTCAACAAAGTGCCGGACTCATCCAGCGGCAAATCCCTGAAATCGATCTGCAAGGGCTTGCTCGGAGCAACCTGAAGACTCAGGTCGCCACTGCCAATGGCCTGCGCAACCCGAATCTTCTCGGCACTGCCCTCGATCAGGCTTTGCACTGCGCCAATCGCCTGGCGAAGGGACGCCCGAACGCTACGTGTGATGAAAACGGCCAGAGCGATACCACCCGAAAGGATCAACAGCAGCATGATTCCCAAGACCCTTACGGTCGTGCGGCCCTCCTGCTCCGCCTCGACCCGGATGCTGCTGGCCCTGGCTGTGGCAAAGTCTGCAACCACCAGCACACGCTCCTGCACGATGTCGCCCAAGCGGTTGTCACGCTCGTCGTTCTGCAGAGCGGCCTCCGCATGGCGTCCGCTGCGCACCAGGTCCATGGTTTGCTCACGTGCCGCCCGCAACGCGATCCAGGCCTGGTCCATACGCCGAACATCATTGGAATCGCCCGGGTAGAGTTGGCGTACCAGGGCGATATTCGCATCAACCCTGGCCGCCTGGAGTTGCAACAGATCCCGTGTGGATTCGGCTTGCGCCGCAGACGGACTGTGCACCAGGCGGGTCATGTGGCTGCGGGCCAGCAGCACATCGGAGCGTACCTCCTGGATGGCGGTAGTCACTGTATAGGGATGCTCGAAGATATCAACCGTCAGACTGGCCAGGCGCAACGCACTACTGGCTCCCAGTACACCCAGCAGCCCTGCTCCCAACAAAACGACAGCAAATCCGAGGAACAACCTCGTCACTATTCGCATTCGACTCAGCATCGCTCTATCCCCATCGGTGAAGTGGCTTGGGTCAACGGTCCGTGGTGCCTCGGTGTGACCCTATGGCGAAAAACGGGGAGAACTGCCCTGGCTGAAATGGATAGCCAGTCCGTGCAAACGGTTCGGGGCACTGTTCAGCCCCTACAGCGCGGCGCGACACATGGCTACACCATGCGCTGCGTGATTTTGTTTGGCTTCTCTCCAGCCGCACGCGGCGCCGGGATCGGAAATGCAAAGGGAACCCACTAAGTGGGGTAACTTTGACCTACATCAACCTTATTCACCCCAGAGTGGAGGGATTTGCAACGGAAGCGCTACTGCATCAGGTGTTTTGCCAGCGCATGAAAGGCCGGCAACGTGGTCGGGTCCAGTTTGGAGTTGGCCGCCAGCGGAAAAAACCGGCCATGTCCCGCAAGCAGCTGGTCCGGGGTCGGTGGCGAGCCCACCATCCATCCTAGGGAGTGGCGACGACGGTCACCCTCCCCGCTGAGTCAGTGAACAGTATCCCGGCCTCCGGATCAAACGAAAAGACCCCGTCCGAAAGCTCCGTGCGCAAACGCGCCACCTTGCTGCCAAACGCGAGATCAACCGCCCCGTCCACCGCCAGTTTGATTTCGACCCGGGCCTGCAATGTGAGCGCCATCTGCTCCTCCAGTTCGCGGCGTTCTGCCAGCGACTTGGACCACACCTGCACGGCCTGGCGCCAGGCCGCCTTGACGCGTTCCAGCATGCCCTTGGGGTCGCCGACGGTGCTCAGGTGCTTGACTAGTTTTTGCAGGTTTTCCTCGTTGGTCTTTTCCTTCTCCAGACGCAGGTTCAGCTCCTGCATCTGGTGCTCCAGCTCGGCGTTGGCACCGACCTTGACCACGGTGGTACCACTCTTGTCAGAACCCAGCAGGGGAACGCGCAGCAGCATCATGGCGGTGGCCGATCCACCCACCAGGCGGCCGCGTTGCGGCACCTTTTCCCCGATGATGATCTGGTTGAGCGACTCCAGCTCACAACCCAGCGCCATATCGTCCAGCGCAATGACTGTCCCGGCGTGGATGCTGCTGTTCTCGGCAAACCGCGCCGACACCGCCCCGTTGGCCTGCACCCGGGCCTGGGCGATGATGCCGCCGCTCACATGGATGTCTCCGCCGGCCTCCAGCAGACCGCCATCCACGGTTCCCTTGACCACGATGTCGCCACTGGCCTGCACCTTCATGCCATGGCTGACCTCGCCGTCCACCTGCACGGTCCCTTCAAAGTGAATGTTGCCGGTGGCCATGTTCACCTCGGCCACCCGCAGGATAGGCTCCACCTGGACCCCGCAATCCACCAGCACCGGCTGCCCCACCGAAGCCGCTTCGAGCAGGTTGGGGTCGTCACTGGCCGGTTGGGCTCCACTGAGTTGGGCAGAAAACGGCTTGTCCACACCCGGGCGGGGCGGCAACTCACGGCCCTTCACCGTATGACCGGGTACACCGGGAGTGGGAGGAATGCGCCGCATCAGGGGTTCACCCGGATGCACCACCAGAATGCCGCCGTGCTCCCGGTAATCGATCAGTCCGTTGTCGTCCACCTTGGGCGCGCGGTCTGCTGTGAGTGTGAGCAGAGCGTCAAATCCCGTGTCGTGGCCGTCTTCGGGGGGCATTCCGCTGGCCACCGGCAGGTGTTCGCCCTGCCCGACGCTGCAGGCATGCACCAGCGCAGCCTCGTCAATTCCGAACACGACACCGGCGTCTCTCAGGGCCTGCTGAATGTCTTCCAGGGAGATGGGCTTTCCCCCCTGCGGCGGCACCAGGCTGACCTGCACGGCCATTTCATCAGGTGCTATCTCGACCTGCACGCTGGCATTGCGCCGCTCGGCCACCTGCACCACGAACGGCGTCTGCACCGTATTGCAATCGGCTGCGGCCGATGCGATGGCCTCCTCGTGGAGCAGGCACTGACCGAATCCGGCCTCATCGAGCAAGGCGTGCAACATGGCTGCATCGACCGGCGGCCGCCCGGCGACCGGCTGGTGGCGCAGAAACACCTGTCCCTCGGTTTCGGTCAGGGTAATGCCCGTCAAGTCCATGATCAGCTATCCGCCTTTCCACGCACTGGTGCAAGGACCCAACAATGGAGTGCCATGCGAAAAGAAGTGTAGGAGCTTTATCGCAGAGGGCAATTGATATATGACGGTGCGCGTTTTAGGGGGTGGCGGCCAACCCGCTGCGGTGCAGACTGTCAACCAGCGTCGCCGCAAAGCCCGACAGCACAGCCCCCTTGCGAACACAGATCTGCAGATCCCGTTGCGCCCAGGGCTCATCCATTTCCACTACAACGGGTGGCTCCCGCAGCCCCGCCCCCGGCACCGCGCTACGTGGCACCATGCCAATGCCCACACCGGCTCCCACCATGCGGCAGACCGCCTCAAAGCTGCGAACCTGAATGCGCACATCCAGGTGGCGGCCGAGTTCGGCTGCGGCGTTCATGGTGAAGGTGTGAATGGCCGAGCCGGCGTGCAGCATGACAAAGGCGTAGTCCAGCACATCGGCAAAGCGCACGCGCTCACGCAAGGCCAGTTCATGGCCCAGGGGAACAATCAGCACCAGCCGGTCCTGCCGGTACGGCGTCATGTCCACGCCCGCACCCGCGCCGGCCTCGGCCAGCACACCGACCTCCACCTCGCCACTGGCAACGGCCAGCGCAATTTCGGTGCTGGTGCGTTCTTCCAGACTGACACTGACCTGGGGGTGCTGCTTCAGGAAACCGGCCAGATCGTCCGGCAGAAAGGTATGGGTGGCGTGCGTATTGGCCCACAGACTCACATGGCCCTGAATTCCGGCCGCATAGGGCAGCAGATCAGCATGCATTTGCTCAATACGGGCAAAGACCTGCCTGGCACTGCGCAGCAGCGCCTCGCCGGCACGCGTCAGTTCCAGGCCCCGGGCCTGGCGACCAAACAACGGCGCGCCCAGCGCCTCCTCCAATTGGCGCAGCCGGTGGCTGGCCGATGACGGCGCCAAATGGACACGCGCCGCGCCGCGCGTCAGGTTGTGCTCTTCGGCAATGGCGATGAACAGGCGCAAATCCACCAGGTCGTAACGCATGGCCTCTCCTTATAGCGTTCGTTTCAGACGAACGCAGGTTTTCAACTTTGGCAATTGTGGTAATCGCCTTAGCCTGTGATGATTGGGATCATCCTGAATGGCTGACATGGTAAAGCACTGCAGCATTCGTACCACACGCACATTTCACTCCACTTCCCGACATGCCCTGGAAACATTGGTCCTCCCATCGCCTGGGCGTTGCGCTCGCCATCCTGGCCGCACTGGGCTTTTCGTTCAAGGCCATCTTCGTCAAGCTGGCCTACGCGGTTCCGCAGGCGGCGCCGGTGGACCCGGTCACCCTGCTGTCGCTGCGCATGATCTTTGCACTGCCGGCTTTTGTCTGGGCGGGCTTTCACTCCAGCCGGTCAGTGGCGCCCTTGAGCCGGCGCGACTGGCTGCTGCTCGTCACGTTGGGCCTTCTGGGCTACTACGGCGCCAGCATCCTCGACTTTCTGGGCCTGCTTTACATTACCGCCGGTCTGGAGCGGCTGATCCTATTCACCTACCCCACGCTGACCATCCTGATCGGCGTGCTGTTCATGGACAAGACGGCATCAAAGCGCGAGATCGGCGCTTTGGTACTGTCCTACGCCGGCATCGGCCTGGCCTTTGCGCACGATCTGCAACTGGCGGGGGACATGGGGGTCGTGCTCGTGGGTGCGGCCTTCGTGTTTGCCTCGTCGTTGTCGTATGCCTTCTACCAGGCCGGCAGCGAGCCGGTGATCCGGCAGCTGGGCGCGGCACGCTTCACGGCCATGGCGATGCTGGTGTCCACGCTGGCCACGCTGCTGCACTTCGCGGTGACGCAGCCGGTGCAAGCGCTGGTCCAACCCCTGCCCATCTATTTTTATGCGGCGGGCATGGCGCTGTTCTCCACCGTGCTGCCGGTGTTCATGACCTCGTCGGCGATCCGGCGCATTGGCTCGGCCCAGACGGTGCTGATCGGCACCATCGGCCCCATGCTGACCATCTTCTTCAGCAGCTGGCTGCTGGACGAACCGCTTTCGCTGTGGCAAATGCTGGGGGCCGGTCTGGTGCTGGCCGGTGTGCTGCTAGTCAGCCGCCGCTAAACGGCCTCATATTGCTACGTTTTTAGTAGCAAACAAGGCTTATTTCACGAGGGCTATAAGCCAATTTGACTCTCAACCACTTGGCCCAGCCGGGTGTACGCGGCGGCAATGCCCGCCGCCAGACGCGCGTTGTTGCGCACCAACTGGATATTGGCGGCCAGGCTGTCGCCGCCGGTGATCTCGCACACCCGCGCCAGCAGGAAGGGCGTGGAGGCCTTGCCGCTGATGCCCTGCTCGGCAGCCTCCTGCAGGGCCTGCGCAACAGCAGCGTCGATGGCGGCCTGCGGCATGGCGTGTTCCTGCGGGATCGGGTTGGCCACCACCACACCGCCGTCCAGCCCCATCGCCCACTTGGCGTGCAAGGCGGCGGCAATGACCTCGGCGCTGTCGAGCTGGTAGTCCACCTTGAATGGACTCTCGCGGGTGAAGAAGGCCGGCAGCCAGGGGGTGCGGTAGCCGACCACCGGGACGCCGTGGGTTTCCAGGTATTCCAGCGTCAGGCCCAGGTCCAGGATGGACTTGGCCCCCGCGCAGACCACCGCCACCGGGGTGCGGGCCAGCTCCTGCAAGTCGGCAGAAATATCGAAGCTCTGCTGCGCGCCCCGGTGCACGCCGCCGATGCCGCCCGTGGCAAACACCCGGATGCCGGCCATTGCGGCTATCAGCATGGTGGCCGCCACCGTGGTCGCGCCCATGGCGCCGGCACTCACGATGAAGGGCATGTCCCGCCGGCTGACCTTGGCCACGCCATGGCCGGCCCGGCCCAGAGCCTCGATTTCGTCGGCACTCAGGCCCGCCTTGAGCCGCCCGCCAATGATGGCGATGGTGGCCGGCACGGCCCCGTGCGCGCGCACCTCGGCCTCCACCTGCAAGGCGGTGGCCACGTTTTGCGGGTACGGCATGCCGTGGGAAATGATGGTGGACTCCAGCGCCACGACCGGGTGGCTGTCGGCCAGAGCCTGGGCCACTTCGGGATGGATGTCGAGGTAAGGATGGGGCATGGTGAGGATCACTCGGTGGTGGTGCGCAGCAGTTGCGCAACCGTTACAACGGAAAGGCTGGGATGGTTGGCCTGCTCGGACGCCACTGTCAGCGCCGCGCAGGCCAAGGCAAACGGAATCGACTCTGCCAGGGTCTGGTGGTGGACAAAGCCGTGCACCAGACCGGCCATCAGCGCGTCACCCGCGCCGGTCACGTTGACCACATCACCCGGCACCACGCCGTGCCAGCCGTGGCCGCCATCCCTGTCGCTCCAGTAGAGGCCACGCGCGCCCAGACTCAGCACCAACTGCTGCACACCCAGGTTGTGCAGGCATTGCGCGGCGCGCTCGATATCGGCATCGGTCTGCAGCGTGAAACCGCACAAGGTCTGGGCCTCCTGGCGGTTGACCTTGAGCGTGTGCACCTGCCCCAGCCACGGGCGGATGCGCAGGCACTTGAAGGCCGACACCGCGTCCACAAACACCGGCGTGGCACCCCGATTGGCAAACAGCCAGGCCAGTGCCGCATCCGTCACATTGCAGTCCACCACCAGGGCGGCGGCATGGCGCACGCGCTCGACTTGGGTGGCCAGTTGCTCGGGGGTGATGCGCTCCAGAATGCGCATGTCGTTGACGGCCACTTCCAGATCGCCCGCCGGGCCGTGCAGCGATACATAGGTGGACGTGGCCTCGCCGGTGAACACCCAGCAACCGCGCACGTCCACACCGGCCTTCTGGGTGGCCTCCAGCAGACTGCGGCCTTGCAGATCGTCGCCCACGGCACTGAGCAGGCGCGTGTCGTGACCCAGACGCGCCAGGTTTTCCGCCACGTTGCGGGCCACACCGCCCGGTGCGCTGCGGATGCGGCCCGGGTTCGAATCGGCGGCGGTCAGCCTGCGCTCGGTGGTGGCCGAAATATCCATGTTGGCACCACCCAGCACCAGCACGAAGCGCTGGTCCGCCAGAACATAGCCCTTGCCCAGGATGTGCCCCTTTTGCATCAGGTTCATGATGTGTCCGGCCACCGCCGGACGGCTGATGCCCAGACGGTCGGCCAGCGCCTGCTGGGCAATCAGCGGCTCATCCCGCAGGATGGAAAGGATTTGTTGCTCGCGCTCAGTCACAAACTAAAGTATAGATTACAAACTTATGTTTGCGCACCTCTTTTTCGTATCCATTGTCAGATTGCTATGCATTCAGTAGCGGACCAATCAGCTTTGACGAGGGCTATGCAGCAATCCAGCGTAAATCATGCTGAATAGGCATGGAAAGACGGCCTAATTGGCTTTGCTTTTCTAGGGTAAACCCTTATTCTTCAAGCATGACAACTCGCCATCCATCCCGGTGGCACCCAAGCATCATGAACGCACTCCTTGAACAAATTGCCCGCCTCCTGCCATCCACTCCCACCGAGCCCGAGGATGACGGTGTTGCCCACCAACTGATGGAAAGCGCCGAAGCCTGTGCCGGCACCAACCCGCACGAAGCGCAGGAACTGCGCGAGGCCGCCGCCGCCTACATCAGCGTCGTGCGCTAAGCGCCCGGGGCGCTCCGTGCGCAGCGTGATCGCTGCCACAATGTGCCCATGACAGCCTGCACAACCTGTGGCGCCTGCTGCGCCAGTTTTCGGGTGGACTTCTCCACCTATGAGCTCGACACCGAACACGGCAACGTGCCCTGCGGCCTGACGGTGGAGGTGACCGACCACACCGCCCGCATGCGCGGCACCGACCATACGCCGGCCCGCTGTGCGGCGCTCACTGGCACCCTGGGCCGACAGGTCCGCTGTGGAATCTATGAATGGCGCCCCTCGCCCTGCCGCGAGTTTGAGGAAGGCAGCGATGCCTGCGCCCAGGCACGCCGCAGGCATGGCCTGCCTGCGCTGGACGCCTGACAACACCCGCCCTGCAGCGCCAGCTTTACCTCTGCTTCAAGCGCGATTCGTACAACTTCAAAGTGCACTCCGACAATGAGTATCAGGGTTAACCCTCAACTCAATGAACAGGAAGTGTATGAACCTCAATCCCCAACGCCCCTGGATCACGCCATTGGTGATCGGCACCTTTGCACTGATGGCCGTCACCGGCGGCCTGATGTTCTTTCATCTGGACACCGGCCTGAACAAGACCGCGCACGAATGGCTGGGCTGGGCCATGGTGGCGGCGGTGCTGCTGCACCTGCTGCTGAACATGAATGCCTTCAAGCGCTATTTCACCCAGACCACCGGACGTTGGGTCATGCTGGCCTGCGCGGCCGTGCTGGCCATGAGCTTTGTCCCATTGGGCAATGGCGGCGGCAAGCCGCCGTTCGTGGCCCCCATGCAGGCACTGGCCGCCGTGCCCCTGAGCACCGTCGCCCAGGTGGCCGGCATCAGTACGGCGGAATTGCGCACCAAACTGGATAGCGCGGGCGTCCCCAGCCAGAGTGACGCCCAGACCATCAAGGAACTGGTCGGGCCGGATCTGGGGCAGCAGATGCGGACCTTGAACAAGGTTCTGGGCGACTAAGCGACTGCAAGGGCTCGGTGGGTGCAGCAGCGCACAGAAATTCAAGTTTCTTCAGCGCACCATGGAGGTGTCTCTCTGCAAACTCCATGAATCCAAATACCGCGCCTCCCAGGTCGCCGACGCTCGAGCGCGTTGGCCGATCTGCGGCGGGCGTGTGGGAACAGGGATTCGCCTTGCTCAGCTTTGTCGGCGAAAGCGCGCTGGCGTTCATGGGGTGGCTGACGCACCCGCAACGCATACGCTGGCGGCCAATCCTCTTTAATCTGCGCACCGCCGGGTTGGACGCTCTGCCCATCGTCGGCTTGCTGTCGTTTCTACTGGGCATTGTGGTGGCCTACCAGGGCGCCGACCAGTTGCGACAGTACGGAGCCAACATCTACGTGACCGATCTGGTCGGCCTGTCGATGCTACGAGAGTTTGCACCACTGATGAGCGCGATCATCATTGCCGGGCGATCCGGCTCGGCCTACGCGGCGCAGATCGGCACGATGGCGGTGACACAGGAGATTGACGCGATGCGCACGCTGGGCATTGCACCGCTGGAGATGCTGGTGCTGCCAAAATTGATAGCGCTGTTGATTGCACTGCCGCTGCTGACCGTGTTTGCCGACGTCCTGGGCGTGGCCGGGGGCATGCTGATGGCACGCGCGCAACTGGGCGTGAGCTTCCATGAATTTCTGGACCGGTTTCCACACGCGGTCAGCACCACGTCGTACCTGGTGGGCATTGGCAAGGCGCCAGTGTTCGCTGTCATCATTGCGGTGATTGGCTGCTTCCAGGGCTTTCGCACCCGGGGCGGCGCCGACAGCGTGGGCCAGCAAACCACCCGTGCGGTGGTGCAGTCCATCTTTCTGGTGATTCTGGCAGACGCGCTGTTCTCCATCGCCTTCAGCGTGCTGGACCTCTGACATGCAGACCCAGAGCACGACCTCCGACATGACCATTGAAATGCACGGCGTGGTCACACGATTTGGCAGCCATGTGGTGCACAACGGCATTGACCTGGCGGTGCGAAAGGCCGAGGTGTTTGCCGTCATTGGCGGCAGTGGCTCGGGCAAATCGACGCTGCTGCGCGAAATGATCCTGTTGCAGAAACCCAGCGAGGGCCGCGTTTGCGTGCTGGGCACGGAGTTGGCCGATATTGGTGACGCCGCCGCACTCGCGCTGCGCCAGCGCTTTGGCGTGCTGTTTCAGCAGGGCGGCCTGTTTGGATCGCTCAACGTTCTGGAAAACATAGGCCTGCCGCTGCGCGAGCATCGCCAGCTGGCGGACGCAGAAGTGGACAAGCTCGCACGGGCCAAGCTGGAGGCCGTCGGACTGGACGCTGCGGTCGGCGCCCAATTGCCGTCGGAACTGAGCGGCGGCATGCTCAAGCGCGCGGCACTGGCACGGGCCCTGGTGCTGGACCCTGAGCTGCTGTTTCTGGACGAGCCCACGGCTGGGCTGGACCCGCAAAGTGCCGCCGGCATTGACACCCTGGTGCGCACGCTGCGCGACACGCTGGACCTGACCGTGGTGATGATCACGCACGACCTGGACCTGCTGTGGCAGGTGGCCGACCGCGTGGCGGTGCTGGCCGATGGCAAGGCGCAAGCGGTGGGCACCATGGCTGAGCTGGAACAGAGCGACAAGCCCGCAGTACGCGCTTTTTTTGACGGGCCGCGCGCCAGAACCGCCCAGGCGCAGGCGAAAACGCAGGCCGACAAGCCAGCCACACAACATTCCTGGGGGCCATCATCGAAACCAAAGTGAACTACGCGTTGATCGGGGGCTTTGTCCTTGTCCTGGGTGCCGTGCTGGTCGCAGTCCTGTTGTGGCTGGCCTCGGGTGGCGCATGGCAAAAAAAGTACGACGTGTACCTGGCGGTGGAAGACGAATCGGTAGCCGGGCTGAATCTGGATGCGCCGGTCAAATACAACGGCGTGGATGTGGGCAAGGTGCAGACGATTACGCTGGACAAGACCAACCCGCAGCGCGTGAACCTGCTGTTTGCCATCGAACACGGCACACCGGTCAAGGAAGACACCATTGCCGTGCTCAAGACCCAGGGCCTGACCGGCATTGCCTATGTGGAACTGAGCGGTGGCAGCGTGGCCTCTCCGACCCTGGTGGCGAAAGACGGTACCAAGTACCCGCAAATCCAGACCAAGCCTTCGCTCGCGGCGCGGCTGGAAAACATACTCACCAGCGTGCTGGCCAAACTGGACAGCACCTCCAGCAGCATCAACGCCATTCTCAGCCCCGAAAACCAGGCCGCGTTCCGCAGCGCTCTGGCCGACATCGCGGCGGTCACTCGCACCGTGGCCGCTCGCAAGGACAGCATCGATAGCAGCCTGTCAGACGGCGCAACCACCCTGAAGAACACGGCCAAGGCCAGTGCCAGATTGGACGAGCTGACTGAGCGCGTGGGGCGTGCCGCTGACTCGGTGGACACCATGGGAACCGAGGTCGCCAAGACGAGTGTGAGCGCGGGCAAGACCGTGGATGTGATTGGTGCCGACGTCAAGCATTTCAGCTCGGAGACATTGCCCGAACTGGAACGGCTGCTGGGGGAGTTGAGCCTGCTGTCCGGTTCACTGCGGCGGCTGACCGACCAGACCCGGCGCGACCCGCGCGGCCTGATCTTCGGGCGCACACCCGTGCCAGAAGGTCCGGGCGAAACAGGGAGCAAACCATGAAGTCATTCGAATGTCGCCTCGCAGGCACGTGGGCTGCGCGCAGCGTTTCCGTGCTGTTGTGCGTTTGGGCCCTCGGTGCCTGCAGCGTGCTGCAGCCCAGTGCGACCGAGCCGCCTGCCTTTTTTGCGCTCAATGTGGCGCCCAACGCGGCGCGTTTGCGCTCACCGGATAACGCCACGCGCACCCTGCCCACGCTGATCATCACACCGACGCGCGCGGCGGCCGGATTCGACAGCCAGCGGATTATCTTTGTGCGCCACGACCACCAACTGGAGTACTTTGCGCACAGCGAATGGGTGGACACGCCGGCCCGCATGCTCGGGCCCTTGCTGGCCTCTGCATTGGAGGGCACAGCCGCCTTTGGTGCGGTGGTCGTGACCCCGGCCAGTGCCTCCGGTGACCTGCGTCTGGAGACGGAGATCGTGCGGCTGCAGCACAACTTTCAGAGCAACCCCAGCCGCGTGCAGTTTGCACTGCGTGCCTTCCTGCTCGACGACAAGACACGCCGTGTGATGGCCTGGCGTGAATTCAGTGGAGAGTCCGCCTCGGCCAGCGCCACGCCTCAGGGTGGTGTGGACGCCGCCAACACCGTCGTGCAAAGCGTGCTGAACGAGCTGGCGCAGTTTGTCGCGACACGACGCCAATGACCGCATGAAACGCCCTTCCCCGCTCCGGATTCTCGGATGGATCACTTCAGCCGCATTGATGGTCTTGTTCCTGGCCGTTTCGTTCATCGTGCTGTTCGGCTGGAACTGGATGCGTGCACCGTTGGAGCGCTACACGCTGGAGAAGACTGGACGCGCCTTGCAGATCGAGGGGGACCTGACGGTGAGGCTGGGTTGGCCCGAGGCACGACTGCGCGCCGACGGGGTGCAATATGCCAACCCGGCCTGGGCGCGGGAGAAGAAGATGCTGGCCGCGAAAGGTGTGGAAGTGTCGCTGGACATGACGCAACTGTTGCGGCGCAAGCTGGCGTTCCCCGAAGTGCTGCTGGACCATGGGATGGTATTCCTGGAAAAGGCGCCGGATGGGCGCCGAAGCTGGCTGCTGGACCTGCAGCAGCAGGATGAAGATGCTCGCATCGGACTGGGGCGCATCCTGCTGAACCACGCAACATTGGGCTATGACGACACGGCGCAAAAGACCCATCTGCGCGGAGAGCTATCCACCAACAACACCCAAACCCGTGACGGGGCCACCGAACTGGCCTTTGCAGCCCAGGGCCAGTTCAAGGGCTTGCCAGTCAAGGCACAAGGCAATGGCGGCCCCGTGCTGACGTTGCGCGACACCACGCAGCCGTATCCGCTCTCGGTGGACGCCACGCTGGGGCGCACACAGGTCAAGGTGAACGGCACGGTGACGGGCTTGCTGGCGCTTACTGCATTGGACATGCACATGGTGCTCAAAGGCGACAGCCTGGAGCAGTTGTATCCACTGCTGGGCATCGCGTTCCCGGCGACGCGCGCCTATTCGACCGAGGGCCACCTGCTGCACAGCGGAAATACCTGGCGCTATGAGCAGTTCACGGGAAGAGTGGGCGCCAGCGACATTGCGGGGTTTGCACAAATTGTGAGCGGCGGAAAGCGCCCGCTGTTGACCGCGGATGTGCGTTCACGGACATTGGTGCTGGACGATCTGGGGCCCGTGATCGGCGCACGGCCTGGCAGTGTCACGCAAGCGGTTGCCCAGCCCGGCACTGCCACCAAGACGCGCGTGATGCCGGATTTGCCTTTCCACACCGAGCGCTGGGACTCTGTGGATGCCGACGTGCGCCTGCAGGCCAAGACCATCGCACGCAACAAGGCCCTGCCGTTGGAAGACCTGCAAGTCCACCTGAAGTTGCAGGACGAGGTGCTGACGCTGGAACCGCTGGCGTTCGGCTTTGCCGGCGGACAACTCACCGCCAACATCACACTGGACGGGCGCAACAGCCCCATCCAGGCGCGGGCCAAGCTGCGCGCCCGCAAACTGTTGCTGCCCCGGCTGTTCCCGACCGTGGAACTGACCAAAAGCAGCCTGGGCGAACTCAACGGCGAGTTTGATCTGGCAGGCAGCGGCAACTCGGTCGGCAGCATGCTGGCCACGTCCAACGGCAAGCTGGGTCTCGTCGTATCGGGGGGTCGGGTCAGCCGTTTGCTGATGGAAAAGGCCGGCTTGCATATCTGGGAGATCGTGACGCTGACGCTGACCGGCGACAAGCAAGTGAAGCTGCGTTGCGTGGTGGCAGACTTTGATGTGAAGCGCGGGGTCATGCACACCAATGCTCTGGTCGTTGACACCGAAGTCACCACGCTGTTTGGCAGCGGCAGCATTGATCTGGCGCATGAACAACTGGACCTGGTGCTCAATCCACGCACCAAGACCACCAGCCCGCTGGCGCTGCGCAGCCCCATCCAGGTGCGCGGCAGTTTTGTCAAGCCCCAGGTTGGCGTGGACAAGGGACGCGTGGCGCTGCGCGCGGCGGGCGCGGCGTTGCTCGGCGCACTCAACCCGTTTCTGGCGTTGATACCGCTGATCGACACAGGCCCCGGCAAGGACAGCGATTGCGGGCAACTGGTGCGCGACGCAAAGACTGCGGTGAAGTAGGCGCCCTTGGACAACCGCCTTCCCGTATCATCCTCATGCATCAACAAACACAAATCCTCGGTCAGCTTTCTGGCACAAGGGTGACTCAGCAGCTTCGACGTCGTTGGCGAGCTGCTGCCCCGGCAGTTGGAGTTCAGGCAACTCTGGGTGCTTCCCCTGTGGCTGGTCTTTGACCCGGGTAAATCAATGCGCCATGACCAGCCATCTCCAGCGATCCCGAGCAAAAAGTGCTGCCCGCCTCTCCATCAGCACATTGCTGATTGTCATATTCACGTCCGGCTTCCTGCTTGCGTCGATCATCATTTACTCTGCATTTTCGACCTACCGCAACGAAGCCATCAACCGAATGGCCAATGCCGATGTTGATCGCATCTCCCACCTGATTTTTGAACACCTCTATTCCGTCATGCGCAAGGGCTGGACCCAGCCGGAGATTGACGACATCGTCCACCACGTTCAAACGCAGTTGCCGGGTTATGAAGTCACCATCTTTCGCGGTGAGCCGGTGATACGACAATTCGGCGATCGAAAAGGACAGAAGGAATCTCGCACTGAGGATGCCGAATTGCAGGAGGTCTTCGCTACTGGCAACGCCCATTTCGGACAGCTTGGGCAAAAGCTTCGGTTTCTCCACCCCATCAAGTCGACCGCAGAATGCGTGGTGTGCCACACCGCATCCAAGGTGGGCGATATCAATGGCGTCATCGGGGTCAGCGTCTCGGTCGAGGCAACCGCAGCACCCATTGTCAACATTGCTGTACCGGTCATGTATGTCACCGTGGCGTTGGTGCTTGTGCTGATGCTGGCAACGTTTCTGATCGTCCGCCAGCGGGTCAGCGGTCCGATTGCGGACCTGGCCTCCCATGTATCCGATGTGTCGGAAAACAAGGAATATGACAAAGACCTGCCTACCAATCCGAGGTGGCCCCAGGAAGTGCTGAGCCTGGCGAACAATTTCAACCAGCTCATGGAGAACGTGCGCGAATCCCACGCCCAATTGCTGGAGTCCTCCATGCGGGACCCCCTTACCGGATTATTCAACCGGCGCCACTTTGACCTGTCCATCATCCAGGCCGTCGCCGATGCCCAGAGAGGTGCTGCGATTTTTGCTGTCCTCTTCATTGACCTGGACCATTTCAAGCCTATTAACGACCGACTGGGCCACGCCGCCGGGGATGCGATGCTCATCCATGTGGCCAGAACCCTCCAGGAAACCGTCAGGGATTCCGATCTTGCAGCCCGGGTGGGTGGTGACGAGTTCGCAGTGCTGACCCTGGGCTTGTCTGCGGACGAAGTCCGCGAGCAGGCGGAACGACTGCGTGCCCACATCTGTGCCATTGAACTGCGCTTCGGCCATGAAACCGTCCGTGCCGCGTGCAGCATTGGTGCTGCGATCTATCCCGACGATGGGCGGTACGCCGAGGAATTGCTGCGTGCTGCCGATGCCGAGATGTACCGGGACAAGACCACCCGCAAGCAGCTGTCCGCTCACAACGAATCCAAGAATGCGTGAACAGGGCTGCGCACGAGTGGCTGGCCTGGGGCAGCACCCGATCGACGCAGTGAAGGATTCAGCTATAGAATGATTTTCAAGGGGCGGCTCATTCAGCTTGGCATCCAGACTGACCCCATCCACACTTTCGAACGGGCCATTTCGAGAGATGCAAAACTCGCAAAACGCTCAGACCCTCCACATCGAGCGCCTCGCCGATGTGATCGTGTTGCCGATTGGGCGATGGAACGCGAACGCGCGCCTGGTCTTCTGCAATGCGCCCTATCTAGCCTGGTCCGGTCGTCCTCACGAACAGCTGATAGGCAAGACACTCGAAGAACTCTATGGCGCCGCGGCCTGGGCCGCAGCGAAACCCGCATTCGAGTCCGCTTTTGGTGGAGCAATCTCAAGCTATGAACGGCTGCTGACGCACCCGCCCCACCCACAGCGCTGGGCACGGGTGCAGGTCTTTCCAGATGAAGACGACAGGGGTTCGGTTGCATCGGTCTTCACCATTGCGACCGACATCCACGAAGACATCGTCGCGCGCGACGCACTCATTGCTGCCCGAAAGCGGCTGGATCGTTTCACCGAAAACATTCCCTCCCCCCTGACCTACCTCGACCGGGACTGCATCTTGCGGTTCGTCAACAAGGCATGGAGCACCATCACCGGCATCCCGGCCGACAAGGCGGTGGGGCGCCACGTTAGCGAGGTGCGCGGCGAAGCGAGTTGGCTGGAACAACAACCCTATTATGAAAAGGCGCTCGCCGGTGACACTGTACACTTTTCGCGTCTGGTGGATGGCCTGGTCAATGGCCCGCGCTGGATGCGTACGAGCTATGTCCCCGACACGGATGGCTCGGGGGACGTGGTCGGTGTCTACACCATCACCACCGATGTGCATGATCTGACCGTCACGCAGGAAAAGCTGCGCCGCAGTGTCGAACGTGATGCACTGACCGACGCTTTGAGCCGCCACACGATGATGTCCTTCATCGAGTGTTCGATTGCCGATCCCGACCTGGAATACGCTTTATTCTTCATTGACCTGGACGGCTTCAAGGCCGTCAACGACGAAAAAGGCCACCATGTCGGTGACCGACTGCTGGCCGACGTTGCCAGTGCCCTGCGCGGCGCGGTTCGGGTTGAGGATGCTGTCGGGCGCTTCGGTGGCGATGAGTTCCTCGTGCTGGCGCGGGTGAACGGGCAAACCGGAGCCGAAGCGCTTGCCGAGCACCTGCGCGTTTCCATCAAGACCGTGGCGGAAGCGGCCGGAGACCAAGTCAGCGCCAGCATTGGCTATGCATTGGCGCCGGCCGACACCCGCGACTCCATGCAACTCCTGCACCATGCCGACGAAGCCATGTACGTCGCCAAACGTCAGGGCAAGAATCGGGCCATGCCATGGGCAGGTGCCAGGAGCTGACGGATAGGCGCCTGTTCATCGCATCAGCGCCCTACTCACTCTCCGCCAGGCTTTTCTGGTATTCACCTGGCGCCATGCCCACCAGCTGGCGAAAGACGCGCACAAAGTGGGCCTGGTCAAAGTAGCCCAACTCCAGCGCCAGCGCGGTCCAGCTCAGCATCTTGCCGGCCTGCACCTGGGCAATCGCCTCGTGCAGGCGGTAGCGCTGTATCACCCACTTGGGGCCAACACCCACATACCTTTGAAACAACCGTTGCAGGCCGCGTTTGTTCAGCCCGCTCATGGCTATCACATCATCCACTGACACGATGGAGGTGTCTTGGGCGATGCGCTCCAGCATACGGCCGATGCGTGCCACCTGCGCGTCCGCAGCGGGCAGGCGGAGCAACAAGAACGATTCGGCAGCCGCGCACATGGCCGCAAAGTCGGCTGCAGCCAGCACCTGCCCGGTCAGCTCCGCACCCCTGGGGCCAAAACAGTCCGTCACATCCACGGACTGGTTGAGCAGTTCCGACACGGCATGGCCGTAGAAAGGGTAAAAGCCGCCGGCCTTGAACTTGACGCCAAACACCTGGTCCAGCCCCTGCAACTGCCGCACAAAGCGGCCACGCTGCACGCCATAGATGCGCGCCTGACCCTGCTCCACGACCAGATGCACATTGGGGTGCGGCAGCGTGGCTTGCTGCTGGGGAGGCAGACCACGCAGGTCCCAGCGCACATGCCAGTAGTGCTCCACCCAGGCCGCCAGCGGGGCGGAAGGCAATTGCCGATAGTGCTCAAGCTGGCCCTGGCTGAAGCGGGGGCGCAAGACGCCACGCGGCTTCGTCAAAGGGGCGCCGGCTGGCGTGGATGCAGGCTGGCTCATGGTGTGGGGTCTGGGATCGTTGTCGCGTTTTTCCTATCATGCCTCGACAGGGTCGTGTGTAATCCACATCCACCACTTTCAAGGAGCGGCACATGCTGCCACAAGAACACCACATCACCGGAAGTTTCGACATCACACTCACGCCCCAAACCGCCGCCCCCGCCATCGCGGCTGCCAGGCTGGGCCGCCAGACGCTGGACAAGACCTTCCACGGCGACCTGAGCGCGCACAGCCTGGGCGAAATGCTGGCCGTCCAGACAGACGTGAAGGGCTCGGCCGGATACGTCGCCATCGAGCGGGTGACCGGCACGCTGGTGGGCAAAAAAGGCAGCTTCGTCCTGATGCACACTGGCACCATGAGCCGCGGTGCTTCGCAACTGCTGGTACAGGTCGTGCCCGATTCAGGTACCGACGAGCTGGCTGGGCTGACGGGGCAAATGGGGATCCAGATCTTGGATGGAGCCCACTTCTATACGTTTGATTTCACATTGCCGTGACGAAGCCTCGTCTTTTTGACGACGCCGGTCGGAGCAAACAGAATCACGAACTCGACCCGGTCGGCATCTGCCTGCGCGGCCCTGGCCCGATAGACCCAGACTGCAAAACCACTGTCAAACTGGATCGCGGTTGCAGGCCCCAGCGCTGCCAGGACTTCGGCCTGGGTGGTCTTTCCCGCCACGATGGTGTCATAAGCACCCTGCATGGACATGGCCGGATCACGGAACGGTGGCGCTGTGTCGCCCGCGTTCAGGCTGCCGCAGGCGCTCAGCCCCAGGCAGATAACGAATGCCAGGCCCGCACGGACGATGTGGTTGCCAATGAAGTACGCCATCATTCGCTGTCCATGTAGTCAAACTCGACCTGCGTATCGTCGGGCCAGCTCAGGTCGCCCAGTGGCAGCACATACGTGCGGTCCACCAGCACTTCGCAATCGCAATACGGCAGGTTGTCCCGCAGGCCGAGATCGTCGCTCGCGTTCGCATAGAGCTTGTCGATGGCCAGGACTTCCCGGCGCTGCCCCGAAACCAGGGTCACACTGAACAGGGGACGGTCAGCAAAGAACAGGTACAGCGGGTCCACCTTGTCGCAGTACGCTGGGGTGTCCAGGGCCGCACTGGCGAGCCGGCCAAGAAAGCTGCTGCTGTTGGAAATCAGACCCGCTTCCATGCCCACCTTGCACTCCAGCCGCAGATCCCCCAGGCGCCGGGTATCGGGTGGCAGACCCGGCGTGCGGATGTCGGTGCGCCAGGTCATGCTGAGCGCTCTGCGGTTGGGTACGACCTGCGCATCTTCCTGCAGTGCCAACGCGTCGCGTGGCAACGTGAAGGTGTGATCGCCTGCAATGGGCACCAGGAAATCCACCGTGTCACCCACGACCGCCAGCGTGATCGCCTGCATGTCGGTCCCCCGTTTGCGCGGCAGCAGCTTGAAGCGCAGCTCGGCATCGGGCGACTGACCATGCTGGCGGTCAAAGAGGTCCAGGCCCTTGAGCATCTTGCGGTAGGACTTTTCAACCGGGTTGGGGTTGGCCTTGCCCGAGATGGTGACCGCAGGCATCTGCCCGACCTGTGGGCCTGGCTGCTGGGCCGATGCGACCACGCACAGAATCATCAACGCCCACGCCATGCGTGCGGGCGCGTGCAGAAGTGTCGAACCAGGCTGGATGTTGGGTGGGAAGAACATGGTGTGCCCTGAATCATGGCGCAAAACGGCAGATAGGGTGGTGCGCTGCCGAACCCAGATGGCTTCTTTTTCTTGCGACCCCGCATGCCTTCCCTATCGGGCTGCGACAAGCCAAGGTGGCATTGCACTTGAAGACGCACTCCACAAGCCACATACCTTGATCCAGCGCATGAGGTGGTTGCGCGAACTGGCCCGCAGATGGACGCTCCTCCAGCCCGGGAATAAACTGGATACCTTGCAACCAGACACAGGGGATCACCATGATCACGGCACGTGCAAGCCTCGCAGAACCGGGCCATCGCTCAATTGCTGCCACGATTGTGATTCGCATTCTCTCGTTCACCGTGTGTGCCGCGCTGGGCCTGGGGCTTTCGGCGGCACAGGCCAGCAACAAGATCGTGCTCTCGACCGGGGTGCTGCCCCCCTATACGAACCTGGAGCGCAGCGGGTTTCTGGATCAGTTGGTCGTGGCGGTGTTTCGTGACGTCGGGCTGCAGGCCGAGATCATCGTCTACCCCACAGCCACGGAGCGCGGCATGCTCAACGCCAACGAAGGGGTGGACGATGGCCTGGCAATGCGTGTGGCTGGGCTGGAAAAGCAATACCCCAACCTGATGCGCGTACCCGAGGAAGTTGCCGACAATGATTTCGTGGCCTACACCCTTGGAGAACCCTTTGTCACCGACAGTTGGGAGTCCCTTTCGCCCTACGTTGTCACCTACATCATCGGCTGGAAAGTGTTCGAACAGAATGTGCCCAAGGGAAAGGAACTCACGCTGGTGCGCGACGTGGATCAACTGTTCGGCCTCCTGAAGTCCCGACGTGCTGATGTTGCTTTGTATGAACGCTGGCAAGGCTTGGTCAAGACCCGTGAAATGGGAATCAAGGTACAGGTGCTGGAGCCGCCTCTGGTGCGCACCAAGATGTACATGTACCTGCACAAGAAACATGCGGCACTGGTGCCGCGCGTGGCAGAGGCGTTGGCCAAAATGAAGCGCGACGGCCGCTACCAACGCATCTTCGACGCAACCCTGAAACCTCTTGCCGATTGAGAGCCATGCTGTTTTTCCCTGAGATACGGCCGGGTCGGTTGGCCCTGCGTCTGGCTGGCAACGTGATCCTGTTCAGCTCGTTGGTCGCCCTACTGCTCACCGCGACCGAGCTGCTGACAACCCACTTGCGGGATGTGCGTCAGATCGACGAGCGCATGCAACAGGTGGAAGCAGCCTATGTGGATAGCGCGGTCGAAAATCTCTGGGTGATGGATCGGGAGCGCCTGGAGACCCAACTGATTGGCATCACACGTCTACCCGACTTTGTCATGGCCGAGATCCGGGTGGATGGCAAGCCCCTGCTCAGCCATGGCCAGGCGCTGGCTGGGGCGGGTATCACCCGCTCCTTCGCGCTGCAGCGCATGCACAGGGATCAATTGCAGACGATTGGCGAGCTGGTGGTTTCGGCTTCTTACAAGAGTGCCAACGAACGCGCCCTTGACCGCCTGTTCCTGTTGCTACTCACCAATGGCCTGATGATCACACTGGTGGCCATTTTCATGCTGTTCATTTTCTACCGGCTGATTGGTCGCCATATTGAGCAGATCGCCCACTACGCAACGCACCAGTCACACGCACAGGACGCTCCGGCTCTGGCCCTCAAGCGCATGCAACCGGTCAAGGAGGACGAGCTGTCGGTGCTGAGCGCCGCCATCAACACGATGCGGGAGCGGTTGCTGAACTTCAGCCAGGCCGAGAGCCAGCGCGCCAATGAGCTGGAAAAGCTGGTCGCCAAACGCACGGATCAGTTGGCCAGTGCCAAGGAAACAGCCGAGGCCGCCAGTCGGGCCAAGAGTGAGTTCCTGGCCAACATGAGCCATGAAATCCGCACCCCGATGAACGCCATCATCGGGCTGACGCATTTACTGCGCCGCAGCAAGCCGACACCTGAACAAACCGAGCGACTGGGCAAGATTGACACGGCGGCCAACCACCTGCTCTCGATCATCAACGACATCCTGGACATCTCCAAAATCGAAGCCGGCAAGCTGGAACTGGAACAGACCAACTTTGCACTCGGGTCCGTGCTGGATCACGTTCACTCGTTGATCTCGGACCAGGCCCGTGCCAAGGGGCTCGACATCGTGGTGGACCCGGACGGCGTACCGATGTGGCTGCGTGGAGACCCGACCCGGCTACGCCAGGCCCTATTCAACTACACCAGCAACGCCATCAAGTTCACCGAACGCGGAAGCATTGCCTTGCGCGCCATCCTGCTGCAAGACGGGGCTGACGAGATCGTGGTGCGCTTCGAAGTGCAGGACACCGGCATTGGCATCAGCGAATCACAAATGTCCAGTCTTTTCCGAACCTTCGAGCAGGCTGATGCATCCACCACCCGCAAGTACGGCGGAACCGGGCTGGGTCTGGCCATTACCCGCCATCTGGCCGAACTGATGGGGGGCGAAGTCGGGGTCCATAGCGAACCCGGCAAGGGCAGCACCTTCTGGTTCACGGCCCGACTGGGGCGTGGCCGGGGCATCATGCCCGTTGCCACAACCGACGACCTGGGACCGGATGGCGAAGCCGAACTGCGCAACTACCACGCCGGGGCCCGGATCCTGTTGGCCGAAGACAACGCCACCAACCGGGAAGTCGCGCTGGAACTATTGCACGGTATGGGACTGGCCGTGGACGTCGCCGTCGATGGCGTCGAAGCTCTGGACAAGGCTGGCACCACGCCTTATGACCTGATCCTGATGGACGTGCAGATGCCACGCATGGATGGTCTGGAAGCCACCCGCGCCATCCGCGCCCTGCCCCAGCACGCGGTCACCCCCATTCTTGCCATGACGGCCAACGCCTTCGCTGAGGACCGCCTGGCCTGCAAACTGGCTGGCATGAACGACCATGTCGCCAAGCCGGTTGATCCCGACGTATTGATCAAGGTGTTGCTGCACTGGTTGCCCAAAGAAGGGCGTGCGTTGCACAACGGGCAATCGCCAGTAACTTCTGACCAGAAGCGCGAATCGGATCGGCTGCTGGCGGCGCGAATCGCCACCGTAGCGGGTCTTGACGTGAAGGCGGGCCTGAAGGTCGTTCGCGGACGACTGGCGGCCTACCAGCGCGTGTTGCGCATGTTTGTCGCGGGTCACGCGGCTGACCATGTGGCCCTGCGCGACCATTTGCAACGCCAGGAATATGGGGATGCCGAACGCCTGGCGCATACGCTCAAGGGGAGCGCCGGCAACATTGGGGCCAATGGCATTCAGGAACTCGCGGCGGCGTTGGAGCAGTCGATCCGGCAGCATGCGACCCAGCAGATCGAAGGGCAACTGCGTCAGTTGTCCATCGAGCTGCCACTGCTGCTGCAAGGGATACAGTCCCAATTGACAGAGCCCGGAATCGTCGGGCCGGACGCTTTGGCAATGCCGTCGCAGCAGTCACCTCACCGGGTCATTCAAGATCTGGCTGCAATGCTGGATACGGGTGACATGGCCGCGCGGCGCTACTTTGAGCAGCACCGACAGACCTTGGTACAAGCCATAGGCGCGGCCTCGGTGGAAGCAATGGAACAGCACATGGGCAAGTTCGCCTACGATGAAGCACTTGCTCTCCTGAGGCGGCAGACATGAACACGAAGCACACTGTGCTGGTAGTCGATGACCAGCCCGAAAACCTGGCCATCCTGGGGGAACTGCTGGAGACCCACTACCGGGTCAAGGTTGCCAACTCCGGGCAACGCGCGCTGCACGCGGCACTGTCCGAGCCCCGCCCCGATCTGATCCTGCTGGATGTGATGATGCCCGACATGGATGGCTACCAGTTGCTGGCGCGCCTGCAGGAGAGCCCCGCCACCCGCGACATCCCCGTCATTTTTGTGACCGCCAAGGATCGCGCCGAGGACGAAGAACGGGGGCTGGAACTGGGGGCGGCGGACTACATCACCAAACCGATCAAGCCGGTCGTGGTGCTGGCCCGGGTTCGCACCCAACTGGAAAACAAGAGTGCGAAGGACTGGCTGAAGGACCAGAATGTGTTTCTGGAGTCCGAAGTCTTGCGCCGCATGCACGACAACGAGCTGATCCAGAACGCCAGCCTGCACGCGCTGGCCACACTGGCCGAGACACGCGATGCCGATACCGGTGGTCATATCTTTCGCACCCAGTCCTACGTGGAGTTGCTGGGTGGGGCACTGCGGCGACACCCACGCTACCAGGGGCAGCTCTCGGAAGAGCAGCTGAAAATGATCGTCAGGGCCGCCCCCCTGCACGACATCGGGAAAGTGGGCATCCCTGACCAGATTCTGCGCAAACCCGGGAAGCTGACGGCCGACGAGTTTGAAATCATGAAGACGCACAGCCAGATTGGGGGTGATGCCATCGCGCTGGCCATGCAGCGCGTCAGGGACGCGGATCGCTCCGCCTATCGCAGCCTGGGCACACCACTGGCCTTTCTGGAAGTCGCCAGACAAATTGCGCGTTCACACCATGAGCGATGGGACGGCTCGGGGTATCCGGATCACGCGCAAGGCGAAGCCATTCCCCTGGCAGCCCGCATCATGGCATTGGCGGACGTGTTTGATGCGCTGACCAGCGCGCGGGTGTACAAGAAAGCGTTACCAGTCGCACAGGCGGTGGCCGACATCACTGCGGCGAGTGGCAAGCACTTCGACCCATTCCTCGTGGACACCTTTCTGGAGTTGCAAGACGATTTCGCCAGGATCGCCCACGATTTCGCCGACGAACGGTGAGGCAGATTGATGTGGATGAAACGAACCGAGCATCCACACCTTCACGCGGTTCATGCCCCACATAAGCGTCCGCGTCAATGCCATGCCCCGCAATCTTCCTTTACTCCCTGCTTTCAACAAACCGCGACTGCATCGAAACAGTCGAAGCGACTGAATGTGTAGCACTCGGGGTTTAGCCTGACTTACCCCTTCTGCACGGATAAGGTCAATGCAGCTGCATCGGGGCTCACTTCGTGCCCAATAGGCGGAGCTTCAGTCGAGCCACCCCAGTCCTGCCACCCTTCGCCAAACAGTTCCACCGGATGCATGGTGCGGTCCGAGCCGTTGCCGCAACGCATGTCCTTGGCCGCGCAGAACAGGTCACAACCCCAGCACACCCGCTCGGGGTGGGCGGGGTTGATGGGGAATTTCCGGCTCATGCGCTCTCCGTGCGGATGATGCCGGCTTACTTGCGGGCCGGTGGTACGTCGGTGCAACTGCCGTGCGCCACTTCCGCTGCCATGCCGATACTCTCGCCCAGCGTGGGGTGCGGGTGGATGGTTTTGCCGATGTCCACCGCGTCCGCGCCCATTTCGATGGCCAACGCGATCTCGCCGATCATGTCGCCGGCATGCGTGCCGACCATGCCGCCGCCCAGGATCTTGCCGTGGCCATGGGCCTCGGGAGAATCATCAAACAGCAGCTTGGTAACACCTTCATCGCGGCCATTGGCAATGGCGCGGCCGGATGCGGTCCAGGGGAACAAGCCTTTCTTGACCTTGATGCCTTGCGCCTTGGCCTGGTCTTCGGTGAGGCCGACCCAGGCCACTTCGGGGTCGGTGTAGGCCACGCTGGGGATGACGCGGGCGTTGAAGGCGGCGCGTGCCAGCTCCTGGTTGCCTTGCAGTTCACCGGCAATCACTTCCGCCGCCACATGCGCCTCGTGCACGGCCTTGTGCGCCAGCATGGGCTGGCCGACGATGTCGCCAATGGCGAAGATGTGCGGCACGTTGGTGCGCATCTGGATGTCGACATTGATGAAGCCGCGGTCCGTGACAGACACGCCGGCCTTGTCGGCGGCAATCTTCTTGCCGTTGGGCGTGCGGCCCACGGCCTGCAGCACGAGGTCGTAGACCTGGGGCGCAGGGGCGGTTCCGCCCTCTTCCGCTGGCGCAAACGTCACCTCAATGCCCTCGGGCAAGGCGCGTGCGGAGACGGTCTTGGTCTTGAGCATGATGTTGTCAAAGCGCTTGGCGTTCATCTTCTGCCAAATCTTGACCAGGTCGCGGTCGGCACCTTGCATCAAGCCGTCGAGCATTTCCACCACGTCCAGGCGCGCGCCCAACGTGCTGTAGACGGTGCCCATTTCCAGGCCGATGATGCCGCCGCCCAGGATCAGCATGCGCTTGGGCACTTCCTTCAGCGCCAGGGCGCCGGTGCTGTCCACCACGCGCGGGTCTTCGGGCATGAAGGGCAGGCGCACGGCTTGCGAACCCGCCGCGATGATGGCTTTCTTGAAGGCGATGACCTTCTTGCTGCCGGTCTTCTCTTGCGAAGTGCCCGTGGTTTCCTCCACCTCGACATGGTTGGCGCCGACGAAGGCACCGTAACCACGCACGACTGTCACCTTGCGCATCTTGGCCATGGCGGCCAGGCCGCCGGTCAGCTTGCCAATGACCTTTTCCTTGTGGCCACGCAGCTTGTCGATGTTGACGACCGGCGCACCAAAGTCCACGCCCAAATCGCCCAGGTGGCTTACCTCGTCCATGACGGCGGCCACATGAAGCAGCGCCTTGGACGGGATGCAGCCTACGTTCAGGCACACACCGCCCAGCGTGGCATAGCGCTCCACGACCACCACCTTCAGGCCGAGGTCGGCAGCACGGAAGGCGGCGGAGTAGCCACCGGGGCCACCGCCCAGCACCAGCACATCGCAATCCAGATCGACCGTGCCGGCGTAGCTGGCGCCAGCAGGCACTGGAGACGCTACTGTTTTAGGAGCAGATTGGGCAGATTCCACGAGGGCTGGTGCCACATTTGGCACCGAAGCACTTGGCGCAGCGGGGCTGGCTGCAGCGTCAGCCGCCCCGGCTGCTTCCAGCATCAGCACCACGGAGCCTTCCTTGACCTTGTCGCCCAGCGCGACCTTGAGTTCCTTCACCACACCCGCCTGGCTGGAGGGGATTTCCATGGAGGCCTTGTCACTCTCCACGGTGATCAGGCTTTGCTCGGCGCGGATGGTGTCACCCACCTTGACCATCAGTTCGATGACGGTGACCTCGGCGAAGTCGCCAATGTCGGGAACCTTGATTTCGATGGCGCTCACAGCAGGACCCTCCGGAAGTCACCCAGGATCTGGCCCAGGTAGACGTTGAAACGCGCCGCAGCGGCACCGTCGATCACGCGGTGATCCCAGGTCAGGCTCAGCGGCAGCATCAGGCGTGGCACGAATGCCTTGCCGTCCCACACCGGTTCCATCTGGCTCTTGCAGACACCCAGAATGGCAACCTCGGGCGCATTGATGATGGGCGTGAAGTAGCGCCCGCCAATGCCACCCAGGCTGGAGATGGTGAAGCTGGCGCCCGACATTTCGGCCGGACTCAGCTTGCCGTCGCGCGCCTTCTTGGCCAGTTCGCCCATTTCCTGGCTGATCTGGAAGATGCCTTTCTTGTCGGCGTCCTTGATCACCGGAACCATCAGGCCGTTGGGCGTGTCCGCCGCAAAACCGATGTGGTAGAACTGCTTGTAGATCAAAGCGTCGCCATCGAGTGAGCTGTTGAACTCGGGGAACTTCTTCAGCGCGGCCACGCAGGCCTTGATCAAGAAGGCCAGCATCGTGACCTTGATGCCACTCTTTTCATTCTCCTTGTTGGTGGAGACGCGGAAGGCTTCCAGGTCGGTGATGTCGGCATCGTCGTGGTTGGTGACAGCCGGAATCATGATGGCGTTGCGCAACAGGTTGGCACCGCTGATCTTCTTGATGCGCGAGAGTTCCTTGCGCTCGATGGGTCCGAACTTGGCAAAGTCCACCTTGGGCCAGGGGATCAGGCCCAGGGCTGCGCCATCACCACCACCACCGGCCTTGTTTTGGGCCGCGGCCGCCTGCGTCTGCGCAGCGCCACTCATCACCGCACGGGTGAAGGCCTGCACGTCGGCGTCGGTGATGCGGCCCTTCAGACCGCTTCCCTTGACTTCGTTCAGGGGCACACCCAGTTCACGGGCGTATTTGCGTACCGACGGCGACGCATGGGGCAAGCCCACGGGCGCGGTGGTCGGGTTGTGGGCCGGCACGGCAGCCGCAGCCACGGGAGCAACCGCTGCAGGCGCTACGGAAACAGGAGCAGCCTGCGCAGATTCCACGAGGGCTGGAGCCGGATTTGGCGCTGAAGCACTTGGCGCGGGAGCCGGTGCAGCAGCTGCGGGAGCCGTCGCAGCGCCAACGCCCTCGCCTTCCAGAATCACGACGAGCGAGCCCTGCTTGACCTTGTCGCCGAGCTTCACCTTGACCTCTTTCACCACACCGGCGTGGCTGGAGGGGATTTCCATGGAGGCCTTGTCGGACTCCACAGTGATCAGCGACTGTTCGGCCTTGACCGTGTCGCCGACCTTGACCATCAGTTCAATGACGGTGACTTCATCAAAGTCGCCAATGTCGGGGACCTGAATTTCAATTTGTGCCATGTTGTTCTTTCAATCAGTTGGGGTCAGAGCACATTTGCTTCGCAAAGTGGTCTGACCCGCAAGGTTTCAGGCATACAGCGGGTTGATCTTGTCGGTCTTGATGCCGTACTTGGCAATGGCTTCCGCAACCTTGGCCACCGGCACGGTGCCTTCTTCGCTCAGCGCCTTCAGCGCGGCCAGCACGATGTAGTGGCGGTTCACCTCGAAGTGCTCGCGCAGCTTGCTGCGGAAGTCGCTGCGGCCAAAGCCGTCGGTGCCCAGCACCTTGTAGGTGCGGCCCTTGGGAATGAAGGGGCGGATCTGCTCCGCGTAGTTCTTCATGTAGTCGGTCGATGCCACAACCGGACCGGTGTGCTTCTCCAACTGCTGGCCGACAAACGACACGCGCTGCTCACCCGTGGGGTGCAGCAGGTTGTAGCGTTCGCAGTCCTGGCCGTCGCGGGTGAGTTCGTTGAAGCTGGGGCAGCTCCACACGTTGGCGGCCACGCCCCAATCCTTCTCCAGCAGTTCCTGAGCGGCAATGCTTTCGCGCAGGATCGTGCCCGAACCCAGCAGCTGTACGCGTGGCGTGAGTTTGGCGCCCTCTTTGCACAGGTACATGCCCTTGATGATCTGTTCCTCCGTGCCGGCGGTCAGACCCGGCATGGCGTAGTTCTCGTTCAGCAGCGTGATGTAGTAGAAAACATTGTCCTGCTTCTCCACCATGCGTTTCAAACCGCGGTGCAGGATGACGCCCACTTCGTGCGCGAAGGTCGGATCGTAGGAAATGCAATTGGGAATGGTGCCGGCCATGATGTGGCTGTGGCCGTCTTCGTGCTGCAGACCTTCGCCGTTGAGCGTGGTGCGTCCGGAGGTGCCGCCCAGCAGGAAGCCGCGTGCCTGCATGTCACCCGCTGCCCAGGCCAGATCGCCAATGCGCTGGAAGCCGAACATGGAGTAATACACATAGAACGGCACCATGATGCGGTTGCTGGTGCTGTAGCTGGTGGCTGCGGCAATCCAGCTGCTCATGCCGCCGGCCTCGTTGATACCCTCTTGCAGGATCTGGCCGGCCTTGTCTTCGCGGTAGTACATGACCTGGTCCTTGTCGACCGGGGTGTAGTTCTGACCTGCGGGGTTGTAGATACCGACCTGGCGGAACAGGCCTTCCATGCCGAAGGTGCGGGCCTCATCCACCAGGATGGGCACCACGCGTGGGCCCAGGGCCTGGTCGCGCAGCAGCTGCGTCAGGAAGCGCACATAGGCCTGTGTGGTGGAAATTTCACGGCCTTCGGCGGTGGGCTCAATCACCGACTTGAAGGTTTCCAACGATGGCACCGTGAAGCTCTCATCCGACTTGACACGGCGGTGTGGCAGGTAGCCACCCAGTGCCTTGCGGCGCTCGTGCAGGTAGCGCATTTCGGGCGTGTCGTCGGCGGGCTTGTAGAACGGAATCTTGGGCAGCTCGCTGTCGGGAATCGGGATGTTGAACCGGTCGCGGAAGGCCTTGATGTCCTCGTCGGTCAGCTTCTTGGTCTGGTGCACATTGTTCTTGCCCTCGCCGGCCTTGCCCATGCCAAAGCCCTTGACGGTCTTGATCAGCAGAACGGTGGGCTGACCCTTGTGGTGGACGGCCTTGTGGAAGGCGGCATAGACCTTCTTGGAATCGTGACCGCCACGGCGCAGGTCAAACACCTCTTCGTCGCTCATCTTGGCAACCATCTCCAGCGTGCGCGGGTCGCGGCCGAAGAAATGCTTGCGCACGTAGGCGCCGTCGTTGGCCTTCATGGCCTGGTAATCGCCGTCCAGCGTATCCATCATGACCTTGCGCAGGGCGCCTTCCTTGTCGCGGGCCAGCAGCGGGTCCCAGCCGGAACCCCAGATCAGTTTGATCACGTTCCAGTCGGAGCCGCGGAATTCACCTTCGAGCTCCTGGATGATCTTGCCGTTGCCGCGCACCGGGCCGTCCAGGCGCTGCAGGTTGCAATTGATGACAAACACCAAGTTGTCCAGCTTCTCGCGTGCGGCCAGGCCGATCGCGCCCAGGGATTCGACCTCGTCCATTTCACCGTCGCCGCAGAACACCCAGACCTTGCGGTTCTCGGTATTGGCAATGCCGCGGGCATGCAGGTACTTGAGGAAACGCGCCTGGTAAATGGCCATCAACGGGCCCAGACCCATGGACACGGTGGGGAACTGCCAGAACTCGGGCATCAGCTTGGGGTGCGGGTAGCTCGACAGGCCCTTGCCATCGACTTCCTGGCGGAAGTTGAGCAACTGCTCTTCCGTCAGGCGGCCTTCCATATAGGCACGGGCATAGACACCAGGGGACACGTGGCCCTGGATATAGAGACAGTCACCACCATGGCCTTCGCTCTCGGCGTGCCAGAAGTGGTTGAAACCAGCGCCAAACAGGCTGGCCAGAGAGGCGAAGGAGCCAATGTGGCCACCCAGGTCACCCCCATCAACGGGGTGGTGGCGGTTGGCCTTGACCACCATGGCCATGGCGTTCCAACGCATATAGGCGCGCAGGCGCTCTTCGATTTCCAGATTGCCAGGCGAGCGCTCTTCCTGATCGGGCTCGATGGTGTTGACGTAGCCGGTAGTGGCCGAAAACGGCATGTCGATGCTCTTCTGGCGCGCGTGCTCCAGCAGTTGCTCCAACAAAAAGTGCGCCCGTTCGGGGCCTTCTGTCTCAATGACGGCGGACAGTGCGTCCATCCATTCACGGGTTTCCTGGCTGTCCAGGTCGAGGGAAGAGGCGCCGGTTGCGCCCGGGGGAACTGCTGACATCGTGTGTCTCCTGTTTGTTTTCACGCAATTTAGTACGTTGCGTCAATTTTCACACAAGTATTTTGAAATTTCAATATGTGCTTTACGATTTCATAATGTGAATTTCGGAAACGCATGTCCATGGGCGCACGCCCTACACTTCAGCCTATGCCGTTACCGAAGATCATCACCCTGCCCAACCAGTTGGGTTTGTCCACCGTGGACCGTGCCCGGCGCTGGTGGCACCGGCTCGCTCCCCACCGCCAGGACCGGGTCGCCGTGCTGGCACCGCTGGCCGCCGTGCTGTTGTTTTTTGCCGCCATCGTCGCCGCGCTGGGTTATTTGCGTCTTGAAGAAATGGACCGCGAGCAGCAAGCCGTGCAGCGCGATGTGGAATACACCCAGCAGCGGCTGCGCCTGCGTCTGCTGGAGCGCCAGGAGCAGTTGGCGCGCATTGCCCGCGAGATCTCCAACCGCGAACTGGACACCGAAGACTTCCGCGCCCGCGCACGTTCGATGCTCAACCAGTACCCCGAACTGCAGGGGTTGGCCTGGGTAGACGAGCGCAAGAGGGTGCGTTCCGCATTGGGCACCACGACGCTGGTAGCCAGCCAGCTCAATCCTGGCAGTGGCGAAAACCAGAGCAACGACACGCTTGCCGGATTCCTGATGACCCGCGATTTCCAGCAGCCGGTGTATGTGCAGCCCCTGGCATCCACCGCCGAAACGCCCTTGCTGCAAATGCATCTGCCGCTTGCTGATCGGGGCAGGTTCTCCGGCGTGCTGCTGGCCGAGTATTCCGTGGACGGGCTGTACCGCTATGGCGTACCCACCGAGGTCACCTCTCGCTACGCCATTTCCCTGCACGACGCCAAGGGCGACCTGCTGGCCGGCACGACCATTCCGGCACAGAAGGAAATCAAGGGCCTGCTGCCCTGGGCCAATCCGGCCAATGAGTACTCCATGCCGGTATCCCCCGTGGGTGACGCGCTGCTGGTGCGCGGCAAGGCCTACCGTGCCTCGCTCGGTGTGATTGGCAGCGGCCTGTTCTGGCTGGTCACTACCCTGAGCCTGATGACCGCCTGGATGCTGATTGCCAACTGGCGTCACACCCGCAGGCGCATGCAGGCCCAGCAGGCACTGATGTCGGAAACCACCTTCCGCCGCGCCATGGAAAACTCCATGCTCACCGGCATGCGCGCCATGGACCTGCAGGGACGCATCACCTATGTGAATGCCGCGTTCTGCCAGATGACGGGATGGACGGAGTCCGAACTGGTGGGCCGCACGGCCCCGTTCCCCTACTGGCCCGATAGCGACCGGGAACAGCTCAACTCGCTGCTCAGCGAGGAACTGGCAGGCAAGACCACGCCCGGCGGCATTCAGGTACGGGTCAAGCGCCGCGACCAGAGCCTGTTTGACGCGCGCCTGTATGTATCCCCGCTGATCGACGCCGTGGGCAAGCAGACCGGCTGGATGACCTCGATGACCGACATCACCGAGCCCAACCGGGTGCGGGAACAGTTGTCGGCATCGCACGAGCGTTTCACCACCGTGCTGGAGGCGCTGGACGCCTCGATCTCGGTGGCACCGCTGGGCAGTGACGAGCTGCTGTTTGCCAACAAGCTGTACCGCCAATGGTTTGGCACGCAGACCCAGGGGCATCTGCAGTTGATCGCGGAGGCTGGTGTGCCCGCCAGCCCCACCACCGATGAATCCACCGACAGCGTGGACTCCTTTGCGGGCTTGCCCACCACAGCCTTGCCGGACACGGAAACCGAGAGCGCCGAAATTTACATCGCCGAACTGGACAAGTGGCTGGAAGTGCGCAGCCGCTACCTGAGCTGGGTGGATGGCCGCCTGGCCCAGATGGTGATTGCCACCGACATCACCTCGCGCCGCATCGCCGAGGAACAGGCCGCCAGCCAGACCGAGCGTGCCCAGTCCGCCAGCCGCCTGATCACCATGGGCGAAATGGCCTCCAGCGTGGCACACGAGCTGAACCAGCCGCTGACCGCCATCAACAACTATTGCAACGGCATGGTCTCGCGCATCCGGGCCCAGCAGATCACCGAAGAGGAGTTGCTGGGCGCCCTGGAGAAAACCGCCCGCCAGGCCCAGCGTGCCGGCCAGATCATCCAGCGCATCCGCTCGTTCGTGAAACGCAGCGAACCCAACCGCACGCCGTCAGAGGTGAGCTCCATGGTCAGCGAGGCCGTGGAACTGGCAGAAATCGAGCTGCGCCGCTTCAATGTGCGCCTGAACCACTATGTGGCCGCGCGCTTGCCCCCGCTGATGGTGGACCCCATCCTGATCGAGCAGGTGCTGATCAACCTCTTGCGCAATGCCGCCGAGTCGATTGACATGGCACTGCGCCAGACCTCCCAGCGGATTGTCGAGTTGCGCGTGGTGCCCAAGACCATGGACGACAAGCGCGTGGTGGAGTTTTCGGTGCAGGACACCGGCAAGGGTCTGGCCCCGGAAGTGCAGGCGCGCCTGTACGAGGCCTTCTACTCCACCAAGGCCGACGGCATGGGCATTGGCCTGTCTTTGTGCCGCTCCATAGTGGAATCCCACTTGGGAAGAATGTCGGCAGAGAACCTCTACAATGGCGGCGAAGTGTCGGGGTGCCGATTTTCATTCTGGATACCGCTAACGGAAGTTAGCGCCGGTTTGACGCAACATCCGCGAAAAAGCAACTAGAACCCTGGAAATCTGAATGAGCCTGCTTCCGAAAAAAGGTACTGTTTACGTAGTCGATGATGACGAAGCCGTGCGCGACTCGCTGCAGTGGCTGCTGGAGGGCAAGGGCTTTCGCGTGCGGTGCTTTGATTCTGCGGAATCTTTCCTCAGCCGCTACGACGCACGCGAGGTCGCCTGCCTGATCGTGGACATCCGCATGGGTGGCATGACCGGACTGGAACTGCAGAGCCGCCTGATCGAAGCGCGCTCGCCATTGCCCATCGTCTTCATCACCGGCCACGGCGACGTGCCCATGGCGGTGGACACCATGAAGAAAGGCGCCATGGATTTCATCCAGAAGCCTTTCAACGAAGACCAGTTGGTCGGTCTGGTGGAGCGGATGCTGGACCATGCCAAGGACTCGTTCGCCGATTACCAGACTGCGGCCAGCCGCGACGCCCTGCTGTCCAAACTGACGCTGCGCGAATCCCAGGTGCTGGAACGCATCGTCGCCGGCCGCCTGAACAAGCAGATTGCCGACGATTTAGGCATCAGCATCAAAACGGTGGAGGCACACCGTGCCAACATCATGGAAAAGCTCAGTGCCAATACGGTTGCCGACCTGCTGAAAATTGCATTGGGACAAAACGCCCCCAAATCCTGACGATCCGACATTCATAGCATCCCACGCCCGCCCCGCAAGGACTGCGGGCGTTTTTAATTCGAAAGCCCACTATGACAACCACCACAGCCCAGATCATTGACGGCGTTGCCCTGTCCAAACAACTGCGTGAAGAGGTTGCCCAGCGCACCACCGCGCTCAAGGCCCGCGGACTCACCCCCGGCCTGGCCGTGGTACTGGTGGGCGAGAACCCGGCCAGTCAGGTCTATGTGCGCAACAAGGTCAAGGCCTGCCAGGACGCCGGCCTGCATTCGGTGCTGGAAAAATACGATGCCACGATGACCGAGGCCGAACTGCTGGCCCGCGTGGACGCCCTGAACAACGATCCCGCCATCCACGGCATCCTGGTGCAGTTACCCCTGCCCGGCCACATTGACGACCACAAGGTGATTGAAGCCATCTCGCCGGCCAAGGACGTGGACGGCTTCCACGTGGCCAGCGCCGGCGCCCTGATGGTGGGAGAGACCGGCTTCAAGGCCTGCACCCCGTACGGCTGCATGAAGATGCTGGAATCCATCGGCATGAAGAACCTGCGCGGCAAGCACGCCGTGGTGATCGGCCGCTCGAACATCGTCGGCAAGCCCATGGCCATGATGCTGCTGCAGGCCAACGCCACCGTCACTATCACCCACAGCGGCACGGCCGATCTGGGTGCCATGACGCGCCAGGCCGATATCGTGGTCGCAGCGGTTGGCAAGCGCAACGTCTTGACCGCCGACATGGTCAAACCCGGAGCCGTCGTGATTGACGTCGGCATGAACCGCAACGATGAGGGCAAGCTCTGCGGTGATGTGGACTTTGAGGGCGTCAAGCAGGTGGCAGGCTACATCACACCGGTGCCGGGTGGCGTCGGCCCCATGACCATCACCATGCTGCTGGTTAACACCATCGAGGCGGCAGAACGCGAGGCTGCCGCGCTTGAAAAACAAGCTGCCGCATCCAAGTAAAAGCAGCCCCACAGCTCACCAACCGACCGCCTCCATGAATCCTCTGCTGAGTTCCTCACCCCTGCCCCTGTTTGACCAGATCCGCCCCGAGCATGTGATGCCCGCCATCGACGTGCTGTTGGCGGACTCCAGCCGGGCGTTGGAAACGGTCACGGCTGCGGATTTCCCGGCGCAGTGGGAATCGATTGCCAGGGAATTGGACGTGGCCACCGAGAAGCTGGGGCGCGCCTGGGGTGCGGTGAGCCACCTCAACAGTGTGGCCGATACGCCGGAGCTGCGCGCCACTTACAACGCCGCACTGCCGACCATCACCGAGTTCTGGACCCGCCTGGGCGCCGATGAACGCCTGTACGCAAAGTACAAAGCCATTGACGTGCAGACGCTGAACGCCGAACAGCGCCAGGCCCACAAGAACGCCATGCGCAACTTCGTTCTGGGCGGGGCGGAACTGACCGGTGCTGCGCGCGAGCGCTTTGCCGAAATCCAGGAGCAGCAGGCGGCCCTGAGCCAGAAGTTCAGCGAGAACACGCTGGACGCCACCGATGCCTTCAGCTACTACGCCAGCGAGGCGGAGATGGCCGGCGTGCCAGACGATGTGCAGCAGACCGCCCGCGCCGCCGCGCAGGCCGAGGGCAAGGACGGCTACAAGCTGACCCTGAAGATGCCGTGCTATCTGCCGGTGATGCAGTTCGCCCACAGCAGCGAACTGCGCGCCGTGCTGTACCGCGCCTATGTCACCCGGGCTTCCGACCAGGCCGATGAGGCGGCACGCGCGTTTGACAACACGCAGAACATTCACGCGATTCTGGCGCTGCGCCAGGAAGAAGCGGTCTTGCTGGGCTACCCGAACTTTGGCACGCTGTCTCTGGTGCCCAAGATGGCTTCTTCACCCGATGCGGTCATCGCCTTCCTGCGCGATCTGGCGCACAAGGCCCGCCCGTTTGGTGAGAAAGACCTGGCCGACCTGCGCAGCTTTGCCAGGGAACAGCTCCAGTTGGACGACCCGCAACCCTGGGACTGGGCATACATCGGTGAAAAGCTCAAGGAGGCGCGCTACGCCTTCAGCGAGCAGGAGGTCAAGCAGTATTTCACCTTCCCCAAGGTTCTCGCAGGCCTGTTCAAGATCGCCGAAACCCTGTTCGACATTGCCATCCTGCGCGACGACGCACCCGTGTGGAATGCCAACGTCGAGTTCTACCGCATTGAGCGCAACGACGCCAACGGCACCCATTTGGTCGGCCAGTTCTACCTGGACCCCACCGCACGCGCGGGAAAACGCGGCGGCGCCTGGATGGATGACGTCTGCGCCCGCTGGCTGCGCCCCGACAGCGGCCAGCTGCAAACGCCAGTGGCGCACCTGGTCTGCAATTTTGCTGACGGGGTGGAAGTGGATGGCGTGCGCCAACCGGCCCTGCTGTCGCACGACGACGTCACCACGCTGTTCCACGAGTTTGGCCACGGCCTGCACCACATGCTGACCCAGGTGAACGAACACGACGTGTCGGGCATCAGCGGTGTCGAGTGGGACGCGGTGGAGTTGCCCAGCCAGTTCATGGAGAACTTCTGCTGGGAGTGGAACGTGCTGCGCCACATGACTTCCCATGTGCAGACCGGAGAGCCGTTGCCGCGTACCTTGTTCGACAAGCTGCTGGCCGCACGCAATTTTCAGAGTGGCCTGCAGACCCTGCGCCAGATCGAGTTCTCGCTGTTCGACATGCTGCTGCACACCGCTCATGACCCGCAGCAGGATTTCCTGCCTCTGCTCAGCCAGGTGCGCGCCGAAGTAGCCGTCATGACACCCCCGGTATGGAGCCGCACGGCCCACACCTTCAGCCACATCTTTGCGGGTGGTTATGCCGCCGGCTACTACAGCTACAAATGGGCCGAGGTGCTGAGCGCCGATGCCTATGCCGCCTTTGAAGAAACAGCCGGCGCCGACGGTTTACCCAACCTGGAGACCGGCAGGAAATACCGCCAGGCCATTCTGGAAGCCGGTGGCAGTCGCCCGGCCATGGAATCCTTCAAGGCATTTCGCGGCCGCGAGCCTTCGCTGGACGCTTTGCTGCGCCACCAAGGTATGGCACCATGATGACCCTGGCCCTGACAACGCAATCACCCGGCTCAATGAAGAGGAAGACCCACATGAAACACCACACCATTGCAATTCTGCTGGGCGGCGCGGCGCTGCTCGGTTCAGCCATGGGCGTGCAGGCACAAACCATTTACCGCATTGTGGGCGCCGATGGCAAGGTCACGTTCTCCGACAAACCTCCGGTCAATGCCGAACAAGGCAAGATTGCCACCACCGGCGTCGGCGCCGCAGCCGCCAACCCCAATACCGGACTGCCGTTCGAGTTGCGCCAAGTCGTCGCCAAATACCCGGTCGTGCTCTACACGTCCACCCCGTGCACACCCTGTGATTCCGGACGTGCACTCCTGAGCGGACGCGGCGTCCCCTTCATCGAGCGGACTGTCACCACAGCGGAAGACCGCGGCTACCTGCAACGCCTGACCGGCGACACGTCCTTGCCCTATCTGACCATTGGTACCCAGCGGATCAAGGGGCTGTCCGATCTGGAGTGGACGCAATACCTGGATGCCGCAGGCTACCCCAAGACCTCCATGCTGCCCCCGGGCTACAAGCGGCCCGAACCGACTCCTCTGGTCGTGGTTCAGGCGGTACCGGCAGCCAATGGCAAGGCCGAAACAAAGCCCCAGGCAGCGGCATCCGAACCCGGCTACCAGCCACCACCGCCCGCCAGCCCATCCAACCCGGCTGGCATCAGTTTCTAGGGCCAAAGGCCCTCTGCCTAAAAGGTCAGCGTCTTCACACCGCTGGCGGTGCCCAGCAGACACACCTGGGCGCGCTGGAAGGCAAACACCCCCACCGTCACCACACCGGGCCATTGGCTGACCTCGGCCTCAAACGCCAGCGGGTCGGTAATCTGCAGGCCGGTCACGTCGACGATGGTCTGGCCGTTGTCAGTCACCAGCGGCTGGCCGTCCTTCAGCCGCACCTTGGCGCTGCCACCCTTGGCAGCAAACTGGGCAATCACCCGCTGCGTGGCCATGGGGATCACCTCCACCGGCAGCGGAAAGGTACCCAGTGTCTGCACCAGCTTGGACTCGTCGGCAATGCACACAAAGCGGTCGGACTGCGCAGCCACGATCTTCTCGCGCGTCAGGGCCGCACCGCCCCCCTTGACCATGTTGCCATGGCCATCGATCTCGTCGGCGCCATCAATGTACACCGACAGACGCGGAACATCGTTTGAATCAAACACAGGAATACCCAGGGCCAACAGCCGCTCGGTACTGGCCACCGAGCTGGACACCGCGCCCTTGATCTGGTCTTTCATCGTGGCCAGCGCGTCGATGAACTTGTTGACGGTGGAGCCGGTGCCCACGCCGACGATCTCGCCCGGCACCACGTACTGCAGGGCGGCCTGCCCCACCAGGGTCTTGAGCTGGTCTTGTGTCAAAGGGGTGGCATTGGGGGGGGTGGAGCTGGTCATGGGCGAAAATCCGGGTAGTGTTGATAAATTGCAGGAATTATCCAATGTCTCTTGTCCCCTACGGTCTGGCGCGGCGCGTCTTCTTCAGCATGGACCCCGAAGTGGCCCACGAACTCACCATGGCCAGCCTGGCCCGCGTGCAGGGCACGCCCTTGACCTGGGCCTATTGCGTCTCGACCGTGGACGATCCCATCGAACTGGCCGGCCTGACCTTCCCCAACCGCGTGGGTCTAGCCGCTGGTCTCGACAAGAACGCCAAGTGCATTGACGGCCTCGCCGCCATGGGCTTTGGTTTTGTCGAGGTGGGCACGGTCACGCCCAAGGCGCAGCCGGGCAACCCCAAGCCGCGCATGTTCCGCCTGCCCAAGGCCGATGCGCTGATCAACCGCCTGGGCTTCAACAACGACGGGCTGGACGCCTTTGTGGAGAACGTGCAGCGTTCGGCCCTGCGACGCAAGAAGAAGCCCGGCATGCTGCTGGGCCTGAACATCGGCAAGAACGCGGCCACGCCCATCGAGAACGCCACTGACGACTACCTGATCTGCCTGGACGGTGTCTACCCGCATGCCGACTACGTGACCGTCAATATCTCCAGCCCCAATACCAAGAACCTGCGTGCCCTGCAAAGTGACGAGGCATTGGACGCCCTGCTCGGCGCGATTGCGACACGCCGCGAGGCCTTGCAGAAGCAGCACGGCAAGCGCATACCCATCTTTGTGAAGATTGCACCGGACCTGGACGAGGCCCAGGTCGCGGTGATTGCTGCCACACTGCAACGCCACGGCATGGACGGCGTGGTCGCCACCAACACCACGCTGAGCCGCGACGCCGTCAAAGGGCTGGAGCACGCCGAGGAGGCTGGCGGCCTGTCGGGCGCACCGGTGCGCGAGGCCAGCAACCGCGTCATACGCCAGTTGCGCGCTGCCCTGGGCCCGAAGTTCCCCATCATCGGCGTGGGCGGTATTCTGAGCGCCGAAGATGCGGTGGAGAAGATCCGCGCCGGGGCCGATGTGGTGCAGATGTACACCGGGCTGATCTACAAGGGGCCGCAACTGGTCAAGGATTCGGCCCTGGCGATCAAGGCTTTGGGCAAAAACACACGTTAGCCCTCGTGGCTATTGCGTTTTTCGCTACTGATCCGATAGCAAATCGCAAACCACCTCGGCAATCGCCAGGCAACTGGTCAGCCCCGGTGACTCGATGCCGAACAGGTTCACCAGCCCCGCCACACCATGGTCTTGCGGGCCCTGGATGCAGAAGTCCCGCGCCGGCTCGCCATGGCCGCTGATCTTGGGGCGGATGCCGGCATAGGCCGGCTGCAGCGCACCGTCGGGCAACGCCGGCCAGTATTTGCGGACCTCGGCATAGAACGCATCGCCGCGCGCGGGCTCTACCCGCGTGTCGTCAGACGAATCCACCCACTGCACATCCGGGCCAAAGCGCGCCTGGCCGCCCAGGTCCAGCGTCAGGTGCACGCCCAGGCCGGCGGCTTCGGGCACCGGGTAGATCAGGTGCGAGAACGGCGAACGCCCGCCCAGCGTGAAATAGTTGCCTTTGGCAAAGTAGGCCGTTGGCACATGGTGCGGGTCCAACCCCGCAAAGCAGGCCGCCAACGCCGGTGCCTTCAGGCCAGCCGCATTGACCACGGATGCTGCGCGCAAGCGGGTACCGTCGTCTGCTACCAATTCAATAGCATTACCATCAATTTTTGCGAGGGCCAAGGGCGAATTCAATGCAAGGGTTCCGCCCGCGTGCTCCAGATCGGCCAACAGCGACAGCATCAATCCATGGCTGTCGACAATGCCTGTGGATGGCGAATGCAGGGCTCCTTCACACTGCAGAGCGGGCTCTGCGGCCAGTGCCTGCGCCTGGTCCAGCAGCACCAGATCATTGACACCATTGGCCAGCGCCCGCGCCTGTATGGCCTCCAGCTGGGCGAGTTGGTCAACGGTGGTCGCCACAATGAACTTGCCACAGCGCCGGTGGGCCACACCGCGCAGGCCGCAGTAGTCATACAGCAGGCGATTGCCGCGCACACAGAGCTGTGCCTTGAGCGAGCCGATGGGGTAGTACATGCCGGCGTGGATCACCTCGCTGTTGCGCGAGCTGGTCTGGGTGCCGATGGCCGAGCAGGCTTCCAGCACCAGCACCTCACGCCCGGACAGCGCCAGTGCGCGCGCCACTGCCAGGCCGACAACGCCGGCCCCTACCACCACACTATCGACCTGATCAACCACCGCTACGCCTTCGCACCATCTATCTCAACTCCAAATTCGAAGAGTCAGTGCCTTCCACCAGTTGCCGGTTGGGTGGCACGGTCAGGTGTGCCCGGGCTTCCACGGGACCCAGGCCAAATGTCAGGCTGACCAGCCCGGTGGCGGTCTGGCCATAGCCGTAGCCACGGGTCTCCCCGATCAAGGCCATGCGCAGGTCAGACACCGAGCCGTCGTTGCAGCGCAAATCGATGCTGCCCATGGTGGTTGCTGTGTAGCGCAAGCGCCCCACACAACTGCTCAGGACCAGCTTGCTGGCCGGCGCTGGTGCAGCGACGGCCACTCCGTCCGCCCCCACGCCGGGCATTGTCTGGCCGCGCAAGGTGACCGTGCCCGTGTGGTCGGGAAACAGTGTCATCTCGCCCTGCACCAACTGCTCATTGACGATGGCATAGGCGGGCACCCGCGTGGCCAGGGCCGCCAGCCCGGTATCGTTCAAATCGGCGCAGCCGGCCAGCAATGCCACGACGGCGGCTGGGGCCAGTGAAAAGCACGCGGATGGTGGACGTTTCATGCATATCTCCTTGAGCGGGCGCAAGCCCAACCGGCGCAACACCGGTGTACCATCTTAGCCAGAATTGCACCGCACCAAAGCCCGATCAAGACCCACTTTCCGGTCGTAGTTCCATACGGCCATCCCACCCGAAAGCGCCTCCATGAGCTCTGAAGAATCCCCCAGCGTCGACGTCAGCCGCATGCCCCTGAAGGCATTAGGCTTGCGCACCGGCATGGCCCTGCAAACCCGCCGCCTGGTGGAAGGTGCCAGCAAGAAGGAATCCCAATTTTTTGGCGCAATCGAGGGCAAGGGCGTGATGGTCGGCCCGATGGGGCCTGAGGGCGTCAGCACCGAACTGGACGATGGCGAAATCTGCGTGGTACGCGGGTTCACGGGCCAGTACGAATTCTCATTCTTGAGCAAGGTGCTGCAGACCTTCCAGAAGCCCTTTGCCTACGCTCTGCTGGCCTATCCGGCGCTGGTGGATGCACGCATGGTGCGCCAGTCCATGCGCACCAAGACGTCCTGGCCGACCACGGTGCAGACCGTGGCCAAGGATGGCAAGGCAGGCCCGGCTCCTCTGGACGCCACACTGGTGGACATCAGCATGCACGGCGCCATGATCAAGGCCCCATCCTCCCTGTCCACCGTGGGTGATCTGGTCACGCTGGGCATGACGGTGACCTTTGATGACGAACCGGTCACTCTGAACGTGGCCGCGAGCATCTGCCACAACAACCGTTCTGCGGCGGACGCCACCTACTACGTGGGCCTGGCGTTTCGCAACCTCACGCAGCACGACAAGCTGGTGCTGAACTTTGTGACGCAATCACCACCACAGGCTGTGGGCGAGGCGCATTGATCGCAACCGCAGGGTTTTCCTGTCGTTCAGGCTAGCGCCTTGACGGCAAACTTGAGGTCTTCCTTGATGATGTGTCCATGGATCACATCGTGCGCGACAAAACTCACGATGTCCTCCACCGACACCTGCCCGCGCGCGTATTGCATTGAGAATTCGGCCGCGCGGTCCTGCAAACACTGATGCGCATCCCGGTGCTGCTGAGTCAGCGGATGGCCCGCATGGACCAGAATCAGTTCCTCGCTGCAAAAATGGTCCAGGATGTGCTGCGACATCTCACCAATCAACCGCTCTACCTTTTCTTTCGAGTGCCCCTGGCGACCCGCATTGATCAGGCGATTCCCAATGAGAAACAGCATTTTGTGCTGCTCGTCGATTCGGGGGTGACCGCACAGATACTCCTTGCGCCAGACGATGGTTGCCAGCCTGGGATCACTGATCTCTGACTCCAGCGAGCGCTGCTGATCTGCCGGATGGATAGGACCCCGGCGATTGGGAAGCAGCAGCGCTTTTATACGATTAAGAAACATGACCTGCCATCCGACCATTGCACCGTTCTGGTACCCCACAAGAAAAAAGCACTTAGCGTTTCCGCTAAGTGCTTGATTTCATTACCGTATTTGGTGGGCAGTACAAGTTTCGAACTTGTGACCCCTGCAGTGTGAATGCAGTGCTCTACCCCTGAGCTAACCGCCCTGATTATTCATCAGAATAGCCTCAAATTATACAACAATCTTCAGGCTACTTTGCGCCAAACCGTTTTTCCACCGCTGGATTTATCCATTTGCACCAGCACTTCCTCGTGGGAGGCCAGCTCCTGGGCGTTGGCGGCCAACACCGGCAGATCAAAGCCGCGCAAATCCACCTGAATGATCGCCACTCCGCCCTCCTCGCTGGAGCCCACGTCCATCAGCAGCGCATCCTGGCCGCGGGTCATGTTGATATAGACATCCGCCAGCAACTCGGCATCGAGCAAGGCGCCGTGCAGCGTTCGTCCGGAGTTGTCGACTTCCAGCCGGTCACAGAGCGCGTCTAGGCTGTTGCGCTTGCCGGGGAACATTTCCTTGGCCATGACCAGCGTGTCGGTCACGCTGGCCACATACTTTTTGAACGGTTGGTGGCCCGCACGCGCCAGCTCCGCGTCCAGGAAGGAGATGTCAAACGGTGCGTTGTGGATGATGATTTCCGCGTCGGCCACAAAGTCCAGCAGCTCCTGGGCAATGGCCGAAAACTTGGGCTTGTCGCTCAGGAATTCGGTTGTCAGGCCGTGCACACGCAGGGCGCCCTCGTCGCTGTCCCGCTCGGGGTTCAGGTAGAAGTGCAGGTTGTTGCCTGTGAGCTTGCGGTTGACCAGTTCCACACAGCCGATTTCGACCATGCGGTCCGGGTTCTCCGCCAGGTTGGCGTTGAAACCAGTGGTTTCGGTGTCCAGAAAGATCTGACGCATCAGTGGTTTTCTTTGGCGTGGTTGATCGAGTACTTGGGAATCTCCACCACCAGGTCTTTTTGTGCCACAAAGGCCTGGCAGCTCAAGCGCGAATTGGGCTCCAGGCCCCAGGCGCGGTCCAGCAGGTCTTCCTCATTTTCATCGAGTTCATTGAGCGACGCAAAGCCCTCGCGCACGATGACGTGGCAGGTGGTGCAGGCGCAGCTCATGTCGCAGGCGTGCTCGATGGCGATGTGGTTTTCCAGCAGTGCCTCGCAAATGGAGGTGCCGGGCAAGGCCGTGATCTCGGCGCCTTGCGGGCAGTATTCCGGGTGGGGCAGGATTTTGATAATAGGCATTTTCAAATTGACTCAATGTTCTTGCCGGCCAGCGCGTGGGCTATGCCCCGGTTCATGCGCTTGGCGGCAAAGGATTCAGTGGCCTGGGCCAGGGCCTTGCTCAAGCGCTCGATCTCGGCGGCGTCTGTGCCGTTTTTGCCTTCGGAAAGGGCCTCCATGGCGGCATCGATGTCTGAGCGCTCCTGGGCGTCGAGCAAATCGGCGTCAGCATCCAGCGCACTATGGATGGCCAGCAACAGGCGGTCGGCATCGACCTGGGCTTCCACTACGGCACGGGTGCGAATATCCTGCTCGGCGGTGGCAAAGCTGTCCTGCAGCATCTTGGCGATCTGGTCATCGGCCAGGCCGTAAGACGGTTTGACGTTGATGTCGGCCTGCACGCCGCTGACCTGCTCGTGCGCGGACACGTTGAGCAGGCCATCGGCATCGACAGTGAAGGTGACACGGATGCGCGCCGCGCCGGCCGCCATCGGCGGGATCCCGCGCAGCTCGAAGCGCGCCAGACTGCGGCAATCTTTGACTAGATCGCGCTCGCCCTGCACCACGTGCAGCGCCAGCGCGGTCTGACCGTCCTTGTAGGTGGTGAAGTCCTGCGCCATCGCAGTAGGAATGGTCTGGTTGCGCGGCACGATGCGCTCGACCAGGCCGCCCATGGTTTCCACGCCCAGGGACAGGGGAATCACGTCCAGCAGCAGCAAGTCGCCGGCCGTGTTGTTGCCCGCCAACTGGTTGGCCTGGATGGAAGCGCCCAGCGCCACGACTTCGTCCGGGTTGAGGTTGTTCAGCGGCGCGCGGCCGAAAAATTCGGCGACTGCTGTCTGCACCTGCGGCATGCGGGTGGAACCGCCGACCATGACCACGCCCTGCACGTCCTGCGCCGCCAGCCGGGCATCGCGCAGCGCCTTGCGCACCGCAGTGACGGTGCGGGCTGTCAGATGGGCCGTAGCGGCCTCAAACGCCGAGCGGCTTACGTAAAATTCGATGTTGGCCCTCGTCAATACTGCACGGAACGCTACTGAATCGGTAGCAGTCAGTGACTCCTTGCAGGCCCGCGCAGCGCGCTTGAGGACTGCCTTGTCGCCGGAATTGACGGCCTCGGTGCCGGTTTGCGTCAGCACCCAGTCGGCCAGCGCGTGGTCGTAGTCGTCACCACCCAGGGCGGAATCTCCGCCAGTGGCCACGACCTCGAACACGCCTTGCGTGAGGCGCAGGATAGAGATGTCAAAAGTGCCGCCGCCCAGATCGTAGATGGCGTAGATGCCTTCGCTGGCGTTGTCCAGCCCGTAGGCGATTGCCGCGGCTGTAGGTTCGTTGATCAGGCGCAGCACATTGATGCCGGCCAGTTGGGCCGCATCCTTGGTGGCCTGGCGCTGGGCATCGTCAAAGTAGGCCGGCACGGTAATGACGGCGCCATACAGGTCATCGTTGAAAGTGTCTTCGGCGCGATAGCGCAGTGTGGCCAGTATTTCGGCGCTGACCTCGACGGGTGATTTTTCACCGGCAACGGTCATCAGGCCCAGCATGCCGGCATGGTCGGCAAAGCGGTACGGCAGTTTCTCCGCCCCGACCACATCGGCCAGGCAGCGGCCCATGAAGCGCTTGACCGAGGCAATCGTGTTCTGCGGATCGGTGGTGATGGCGTCCTGCGCCGTATAGCCAATCTGGCGACCGCCGCCTTCCAGGTAGCGCACCACGGACGGCAGGATGACACGCCCTTCGCTGTCGGGCAGGCATTCGGCCACGCCATGGCGCACGGAGGCCACCAGGGAGTGCGTGGTGCCCAGGTCAATGCCCACGGCAATGCGGCGCTGGTGCGGATTGGGCGCTTGGCCGGGTTCAGATATTTGCAGAAGCGCCATAGGTCATCAAGTGGGGCAATGGCCGTGCAGGCCAGAAGCCGCCCGGCAGGGATTCAGGTTTCCAATTTGTCGAAGGCCAGTTCCAGATCGTGCGCAAACTTTTCGATGAACATCAGCGAGCGCACCGACTGCACGGCGGCGCTGGTGTCGTGCAGCTCATCGAGTTGGCGGGCACATGTCTGGATCAGGTCACGCTGGGCGGCATCCACATTGTCGCGCAAGGCATCCAGCGCCTGGGTGTCCTGTGCCTCGTCCAGCCACTCGCGCCACTGCATCTGTTGCATCAGGAAGGCCCCTGGCATGGCCGTATTGCTGTGGGCGTTGATGGGTGCACCACCTAACTCGCACAAATAGGCCGCCCGCTTGAGCGGATCCTTCAGACGCTGATAGGCCTCGTTGATGCGCACCGACCACTGCATGGCCACGCGCTGGGCGGCTGCGCCCTGGGCGGCGAACTTGTCGGGATGGGCTTCGCGCTGCAGGTCTTTCCAGCGGGCGTCCAGCGCCGCCCGGTCCTGGGCAAACTGCTGCGGCACGCCAAACAGTTCGAAATCGTTGGATTGGAGGTTCACACGCGGAACGACTCGCCACAGCCGCACTTGTCGCGTTCCCGCGGGTTGTTGAAGCGAAAGCCCTCATTCAGGCCTTCGCGGACGAAGTCCAGCTCGGTGCCATCGATGTAGGCCAGACTCTTGGGGTCCACCAGCACCTTGACGCCATGGCCCTCGAACACCAGGTCCTCCGGTGCCAGCTCGTCCACATACTCCAGTTGGTAGGCAAGGCCCGAACAGCCGGTGGTCTTGACCCCCAGGCGAACGCCAATTCCCTTGCCCCGCTTGGTCAGGTAGCGCGTCACATGCCGCGCAGCGGCTTCAGTCAGCGTTACCGCCATATCAGTTCAGGTGTTTCTTTTTGTAGTCGTCCACGGCCGCCTTGATGGCGTCTTCGGCCAGGATGGAACAGTGGATCTTGACAGGCGGCAGGGCCAGTTCTTCGGCAATCTGGCTATTCTTCAGCGCAGCCGCTTCGTCCAGCGTCTTGCCCTTGACCCATTCGGTCACCAGGGAGCTGGACGCAATGGCCGAGCCGCAGCCATAGGTCTTGAAGCGTGCATCCTCAATCACGCCGGTTTGCGGATTGACCTTGATTTGCAACTTCATCACGTCACCGCAGGCGGGCGCGCCCACCATACCGGTACCAACGCTGTCATCGCCCTTTTCAAAGCTGCCAACGTTGCGGGGGTTTTCGTAGTGATCAACGACTTTTTCTGAATAGGCCATGGTTTACTCCTTAGTGGGCTGCCCACTGGATGGAACTGATGTCGACGCCGTCCTGGTACATCTCCCACAGGGGGCTGAGATCACGCAGTTTGGCGACGTTTTTCTTGATGGTGTCCACGGCGTAGTCGATATCCGCCTCGGTGGTCCAGCGGCCAATCGTCATGCGCAGGCTGCTGTGGGCCAGTTCGTCACTGCGGCCCAGGGCGCGCAGCACGTAACTGGGCTCCAGGCTGGCAGAGGTACAGGCCGAGCCACTGCTCACCGCCAGACCCTTGATGCCCATGATCAGGGACTCGCCTTCCACATAGTTGAAGCTCATATTGAGGTTGTGCGGCACGCGCTGGGTCTCATGGCCGTTGATGAAGACCTGCTCAATGCCTTTGAGGCCGGCCAGCATGCGGTCGTGCAACGCCTGGATGCGCACGTTCTCGGCTGCCATTTCCTCCTTGGCAATGCGGTAGGCCTCGCCCATGCCGACGATCTGGTGTGTGGGCAGCGTGCCACTGCGCATGCCACGCTCGTGACCGCCACCGTGCATCTGGGCTTCCAGGCGCACGCGCGGCTTGCGGCGCACGAACAGGGCGCCAATGCCCTTGGGGCCGTAAGTCTTGTGGGCGGTCAGGCTCATCAGGTCAACCGGCAGCTTGGACAGGTCGAACGCGACCCGGCCGGTGGCCTGGGCGGCGTCTACGTGGAAGATGATGCCCTTTTCACGGCACACCGCACCAATGGCGGCGATATCCTGGATGACACCAATCTCGTTGTTCACAAACATCACGCTGGCCAGGATGGTGTCGGGGCGAATAGCGGCCTTGAAAGCGTCCAGATTGACCAGACCGTCGTCCTGCACATCCAAATAGGTGACTTCAAACCCTTGGCGCTCCAGCTCACGGCAGGTGTCCAGCACAGCCTTGTGCTCGGTCTTGACCGTGATGATGTGCTTGCCCTTGGACTGGTAGAAATGGGCGGCACCCTTGAGTGCCAGGTTATTGGATTCGGTGGCGCCGGATGTCCAGACGATCTCGCGCGGGTCGGCGCCGATCAGGTCAGCCACCTGGGCGCGTGCTTTTTCGACGGCGGCTTCGGCCTCCCAGCCCCAGGCGTGGCTACGCGACGCCGGGTTGCCGAAATGGGTGCGCAACCACGGGACCATGACGTCCACCACCCGCTCGTCGCAGGGGTTGGTGGCGCTGTAATCCATATAAATGGGGAAATGGGGGGTGGTATCCATGGGGCTTGTTCCGGCTATTCAGTCTGTAATTGTCGTTTGTACGCGATCAGCTCTTGGAGAACGCGTTGCCCAGGGCAAAAACCGAGTTGGGCGCATTGACGCGGATCGGTTTGCTCATGGGCATGGCCGAAATGGCGCGCTTCACGCTGGGTTTGTCTTCGACCTGCAGGCCCTTGGCCAACTGGTCGTCGACCAGCTTTTGCAGGGTGACGGAATCCAGGAATTCGACCATGCGCACATTGAGCGAGGCCCACAGATCGTGCGTCATGCAGCGAGCGCCCTCGCCCAGGCAGTTTTCCTTGCCGCCGCAGTGGGTGGCGTCAATCGGCTCGTCCACCGACACGATAATGTCGGCTACGGTAATATCAGCAGCCTTGCGTGCCAGGGTGTAACCGCCACCGGGACCCCGGGTGGACTCCACCAGTTCATGGCGGCGCAGCTTACCAAAGAGCTGCTCCAGGTACGAAAGGGAAATCTGCTGGCGCTGGCTGATGGCCGCCAGCGTGACAGGTCCACCGCTTTGGCGCAGACCCAGGTCGATCATCGCGGTGACTGCAAAACGGCCTTTGGTTGTGAGACGCATCGAAAGCTCCTTGAGTCGTACTTGGTTGACTAACCGGCTCAAGTATAGCAAGAAACCTAGCGTTTTGCTCGGGTACTCAGGTTATTCGCCGGAACTGCAACCCGCCAGTAGCCCAATCACTGTCCGCCGGGGGTGAGCGCCACCACGTTGTCCGAACCCGGAGCCCCAAAGGCCTGCTCCTTCAATATCCCCAGTTGATCCCGCACCAAGGCTGCCTTCTCGAACTCCAGGTTGCGGGCGTGCTCCATCATCAGCTTCTCCAGGCGCTTGATCTCGCGGGAAATGTCCTTCTCGCTCATGTCCTCCACCTGGGCGCGCTGCAGGGCGTCGCGCTCCAGACGGTCAGCCTCCTTGCCGGCCTTTTCGCTGTACACCCCGTCAATCAGATCCCGCACCTGCTTGACGATGGAGCGCGGCGTGATGCCGTGGGTCAGGTTGTGGGCAATCTGCTTCTTGCGACGCCGCTCGGTCTCGCCAATGGCCCGCTCCATGGAATCGGTGACCTTGTCGGCATACAGGATGGCGCGCCCATGCAGGTTGCGCGCGGCCCGGCCAATGGTCTGGATCAATGAGCGTTCGGATCGCAAGAAGCCTTCTTTATCGGCGTCGAGGATCGCAACCAGGGACACCTCGGGAATGTCCAGCCCCTCGCGCAGCAGGTTGATGCCCACCAGCACGTCAAAGGCGCCCAGGCGCAGATCACGCAGGATCTCGACCCGCTCGACCGTATCCACGTCGCTGTGCAGGTATCGTACCTTGACGCCGTTGTCGGTCAGGTAGTCGGTCAACTGCTCGGCCATGCGCTTGGTCAGCGTGGTGATCAGCACCCGCTCATTCTTCTCCACCCGGATCCGGATCTCCTGCAGCACATCGTCCACCTGGTGGGTGGCCGGGCGCACCTCGACCTCCGGGTCCACCAGCCCTGTGGGGCGCACCAACTGCTCAACCACCTTGCCGGCGTGGTCTTTCTCCCACTGCGCAGGCGTCGCAGACACAAATACGACCTGGCGCATCTTGGTCTCGAACTCCTCGAACTTCAGCGGCCTGTTATCCAGCGCGCTGGGCAGGCGAAAACCGTACTCCACCAGCGTGGTCTTGCGCGAGCGGTCCCCGTTGTACATGCCGCCAAACTGGCCAATCAGCACGTGGGATTCGTCCAGGAACATCACTGAATCCTTGGGCAAGTAGTCGGTCAGCGTGGCCGGCGGCTCGCCGGGCGCGGAGCCGCTCAGGTGGCGCGAGTAGTTTTCGATGCCCTTGCAGTGCCCCACCTCGCTGAGCATTTCCAGATCAAAGCGGGTGCGCTGCTCCAGGCGCTGGGCTTCGACCAGCTTGCCCTCCGACACAAAGAACTTCAGCCGTTCAGCCAGTTCGACCTTGATGGTTTCGACCGCCGCCAACACCTGCTCGCGCGGTGTCACATAGTGGCTGCTGGGGTAGACGGTGAAGCGTGGAATCTTCTGGCGGATGCGCCCGGTCAACGGATCGAAGAGCTGCAGGGACTCAATCTCGTCGTCAAACAGCTCGACCCGGATCGCCATTTCGCTGTGTTCGGCCGGGAAGATGTCGATGGTGTCGCCCCGCACGCGGAAGGTGCCGCGGGAAAAATCCATATCGTTGCGCTGGTACTGCATGCGTACCAGTTGGGCGATCAGGTCGCGCTGGCCCGGCTTGTCACCGGTGCGCAGGGTCATGATCATCTTGTGGTACGCCTCGGGCTGGCCGATACCGTAGATGGCGGACACGGTGGCCACGATCACCACGTCACGCCGCTCCAGGATGCTCTTGGTGCAACTGAGCCGCATCTGCTCGATGTGCTCGTTGATGGCACTGTCTTTCTCGATGAACAGGTCGCGCTGCGGCACATAGGCCTCGGGCTGGTAGTAGTCGTAGTAGCTGACGAAATACTCCACCGCATTCTTCGGAAAAAACTCCCGGAACTCGCTGTACAGCTGCGCCGCCAGTGTCTTGTTGGGTGCAAACACGATGGCCGGGCGCCCCAGGCGGGCAATCACATTGGCCATGGTGTAGGTCTTGCCGGAACCCGTCACGCCCAGCAGGGTCTGGAACACCTCGCCATCGTTGACGCCCTCCACCAATTGCTCGATGGCTTCCGGCTGGTCGCCGGCTGGCGGATAGGGCTGGTACAGCTCGTACGGCGAACCCGGATAGCGGACGAACACGCCACCGGCGGGCACGGGCGTTTCGTCACCACTGGCAACGGTGGTTGGGGTAGTGCTGTGAACGGGCGACGACATGGCAAGGAGTTCCAAAAATGGGGCAAATGGCGCGGGGCAACCGGACATGGTACCCAAAGCCGCACAACTCCGCCAAGCACTCCGGCCAGACCCTGCCAAGCAACCGCCCTGCTCTGCAACAATGGATGGCATGAACGTCGAACCCACCCCCCAATCCACCAAGACCTTCACCTGGCCCGTGCGCGTGTACTGGGAGGACACGGACGCGGGCGGCATCGTGTTCTATGCCAATTACCTGAAGTATTTCGAACGGGCCCGCACCGAGTGGCTGCGGGCCTTGGGCATCGCGCAAAGCCGCTTGCAGCAGGACCAAGGCTGCATCTTTGTCGTCAGTGACGTGCAGCTCAAATACCTGCAGTCTGCCCGACTGGACGACTCCCTGCAGGTGACGGCCCGCCTCGTGGAAATGGGTCGCTCCTCCTTCACGCTGGAGCAGGAAGCCTGCCTGGACACCCCGGTACCCACGGTGTTGTGCCGCGGCACGGTGCGCATCGGCTGCCTGAACAGCCTGAGCATGCGCCCCACACGCATCCCACCGGAAGTGCAACAGGCGCTGCAATCCGACGCCTAAACCATGCCGAATCCGCATCGCCCACGGGCGGGCTAGAACGTCCGGCCCGGTAGAATTGGGCCTTGCGTCCGCGCAATGCGGGCGCCCAGCCGCCGAATTTTTCTCTCACAGGACTCTGCTATGTCTCTCTTTTCCGCCGTCGAAATGGCCCCCCGCGACCCGATTCTGGGTCTGAACGAACAATTCAACGCCGACACCAACCCCAACAAGGTCAACCTGGGCGTGGGCGTGTATTTCGACGACAACGGCAAACTTCCGCTGCTGCAGTGCGTGCAAGCCGCTGAAAAAACCATGATGGACAAGCCCACCGCCCGTGGCTACCTGCCCATCGACGGCATCGTGGCCTACGACAACGCCGTCAAGGGCCTGGTGTTTGGCGCCGACAGCGAACCCGTCACCTCCGGCCGCGTGGCCACCGTGCAGGCGATTGGCGGAACCGGCGGCCTGAAGATTGGCGCCGACTTCCTCAAGAAGGTCAGCCCCAATGCGAAGGTGCTGATTTCCGATCCCAGCTGGGAAAACCACCGTGCGCTGTTCACCAACGCGGGCTTTGAAGTCGACACCTACGCCTACTACGACGCGGCCAAACGCGGCGTGAACTTCGACGGCATGCTGGCCAGCCTGAACGCGGCAGCAGCCGGCACTATCGTCGTTCTGCACGCCTGCTGCCACAACCCGACCGGCTACGACATCACCCCGGCCCAGTGGGACCAGGTGATTGCCGTGGTCAAGGCCAAGGAACTCACGCCCTTCCTGGATATGGCCTACCAGGGCTTTGGCTACGGCATTGCCGAAGACGGCGCCGTAATCCAGAAGTTTGTCGCCGCCGGCCTGAACTTCTTTGTCTCCACCTCGTTCTCCAAGAGCTTCAGCCTGTACGGTGAGCGCGTCGGCGGCCTGTCCGTGCTGTGCAAGGACAAGGAAGAAGCCGGCCGCGTGCTGTCGCAACTGAAGATCGTCATCCGCACCAACTACTCCAACCCACCCACCCACGGCGGCGCCGTGGTGGCTGCCGTGCTGGGCAACCCGGAACTGCGCGCCCTGTGGGAAAAAGAACTGGGTGAAATGCGCGTGCGCATCAAGGCCATGCGCCAGAAGCTGGTTGACGGCCTGAAAGCCGCCGGCGTCAAGCAGGACATGTCCTTCATCACCAGCCAGATCGGCATGTTCAGCTACTCCGGTCTGACGAAAGATCAGATGGTGCGCCTGCGCAATGAGTTCGGTGTCTACGGTACCGACACCGGTCGCATGTGCGTGGCCGCGCTGAATAGCAAGAACATCGACTACGTTTGCGCATCCATTGCCAAGGTTGTCTAAACCTTGCGGTCGTTTTTCGACCTCTGCCCTCGTCAGCATTGACGAGGGCGCTATTAAATTCATAGTCAACCCGTAAACCCTTCACAATACTGACAGGCACCTGTGGCGCATGCCACCTTAGGGACAAACACCCAAGCCGGAATCTTCTAAAACTGTTATATTGCACTGCAACATATTCGTGTTGTGACGTGTTTTCGAAAGCGAGCCTCCCATGCTGTACCAGTTCTATGAAACCCAACGTTCTTTGATGGAGCCGTTTTCCGAACTGGCCCAAACTGCCTCCAAAGTGTTCGGCAACCCGATGACCCTGGCCGGTCAGAACCCGTTTGCGCAGCGCATATCCGCGAGCTACGACCTGATGCACCGCCTGGGCAAGGACTATGAAAAGCCCGAGTTCGGCCTGCGCACCATCGACGTCGATGGCGTTGAAGTGGCCATCCATGAGCGGGTCGAGCTCAACAAGCCGTTTTGTGAGTTGCGCCGTTTCAAACGCTTCAGCGACGACACTGCCACCCTGGACAAGATCAAGGGCCAACCTGCCGTGTTGATCGTGGCCCCCCTCTCCGGCCACTATGCCACGCTGCTGCGCGACACCGTCAAGACCATGCTGCGCGACCACAAGGTCTACATCACCGACTGGAAGAACGCCCGCATGATCCCGCTGTCCGAGGGCGAGTTCCATCTGGATGACTATGTCAACTACGTGCAGGAGTTCATCCGCCACCTGCAGGCCAAGTACGGCAACTGCCACGTGATGAGCGTGTGCCAGCCCACGGTGCCGGTTCTGGCAGCCGTGTCCCTGATGGCCAGCCGCGGCGAGACCACGCCTCTGACGATGACCATGATGGGTGGCCCCATTGACGCGCGCAAGTCGCCTACGGCGGTCAACAACCTGGCCATGAACAAGAGCCACAACTGGTTTGAAAACAACGTGATCTACCGCGTGCCGGCCAGCTTCCCCGGTGCCGGACGCCGTGTCTACCCCGGCTTTCTGCAGCACACCGGCTTTGTGGCGATGAACCCCAGCAACCACGCCAAGAGCCACTACGACTACTTCAAGGACCTGATCAAGGGCGACGATGCCAGCACCGACGCCCACCGCAAGTTCTACGACGAATACAACGCCGTGCTGGACATGGACGCCGATTACTACCTGGAAACCATCCGGGTGGTGTTCCAGGACTTCTGTCTGGTCAACGGCAGCTGGGATGTCAAGGGCGTCGATGGTGAAATCAGCCGGGTCCGTCCGGAAGACATCGAAACCACGGCACTGATGTCTGTCGAAGGAGAACTCGACGACATCTCCGGATCGGGACAGACCCAGGCGGTGCATGAGATTTGCACCGGCGTGCCCGCGGCCCGCAAGGCGCACTACGAAGCCAAGGGCGCCGGCCATTACGGCATTTTCTCCGGCAAACGCTGGCGGGAGATGGTGTATCCGCAAGTGCGCTCCTTCATCCGCGAACATCACCAAAATGCGACTGCAGCCCTCGCAGATACTGGGCAGAGCGCTTCAAAAAAAGTAGCACCCAAACGCGCACCCACCAAGAAGTGAATGCCCGGGCGTCCACGCCTCCTGCCGATCTGACCTCCCGCATCCTGGATGCACTGCCCCAGACGCAGTGCACCCGCTGCGGGTACCCGGACTGCGCTGGCTATGCCCAGGCGCTCGCCGCCGGCTCTGCGGACCTGAACCAGTGCCCCCCAGGCGGGGCTCAGGGGATTGCCAGGCTGGCACGAATCACCGGCAAACCGGAGAAACCCCTGGACCCCGAGTGTGGCAGCGAAGGCCCACGCAGCGTGGTCTATATCGATGAAGACTGGTGCATTGGGTGCACGCTGTGTATCGCCGCCTGCCCCACCGACGCGATTGTGGGCAGCAACAAGCGCATGCACACGGTCATCGAAGCCTATTGCACCGGCTGCGAACTGTGTCTGCCCGTCTGTCCGGTGGATTGCATCAAACTCGAAAATGTCAGTGGCATGGCCACTGGCTGGGACGCCTGGCCCCAGGCCGATGCCGACCTGGCGCGGGACCGCTATGCCCGCAATCAAGTGCGCCGGGAACGTGACAAACGGGAAAACGACGCCAAACTGGCGGGCCTGGCACAGATGAAGCTGGCCGACCTGACAGCCCACTCCCGCATCACCGATCCCCAGATGCTGGACCACAAACGCAGCATCATTGAAGCCGCCATGGCGCGGGCTCGGGCGAAACGCGCCGGCGCAAACCCGGCAAAAGACTGACCGGTTCCCGGATGCGGCCGCTCAGCTGGCCATGAGGTTCTTGTAGACCCCGCAACCCACATACAGATCATCCACCTTCTCCACGAACGACATCTTGGTCTGCACCTTGCCGGTGGTGGGATTGGTGATGTCGTACTCCACCCAACCGGGCTCATAGTTGGCCTGATCGATGATGGATTGCACCAGACCCTGACCATCGATGCCTGGAATGTCCTGCACGCGGGTTCCCACCTTGGCGGTATTGCCACCAAATGCGAGGTAGGTGCCTTTGTCATCAAGCGCAAAGACATACATGTCCCGGTCGTAAAACGAATTGGATGGGTTCGTCACGTCGCGCAGGAAGGCCTCGCGGGACGAGCGACGCCGGTGCGCCACGGCGTGCGCAACCAACTCAGCAGCTTCCTCTGCGGTTCCCTGTTGCAAACGGAACATGGCAACAGACTCGACCAGCGTGCTGGCCCGCCCTTCCATGGCCACGGCCTGTGCCACGGCGTGCTCCACCATATGGGCGTTGCGTTGTGTGATCTCATCGAGCTGCCGCACGGCCGAGGTGATTTCTGTCAAACCCGTGCTCTGTTCGGCGCTGGAGGTGGAAATCTGCGACATGCTGGCCGCCACCTCGCGGATGCCGTGCACGATCTGGGTAATGGTGGAACCGGCGGAACGGATCTTTTGCACACTGCTGGCAACCTGGCCGGAAGACGTGCCAATCAGCAGACGAATCTCCTTGGCCGATTCGGCGGAGCGCTGTGCCAGCGAGCGGACCTCACTGGCCACCACGGCAAAACCGCGTCCGGACTCTCCGGCACGGGCCGCCTCAACGGCCGCATTCAGCGCCAGGATATTGGTCTGAAATGCCAGACCGTCAATGACTCCCACGATCTCGTCCATGCGCTTGGCACTGGCCTGAATCGCCTCGACCGACTGAACGGCCTCCGCCATGATGGCTGCTCCGTTGTCGGCGACATCGCGCACCGCACTGGCCTGGCCGTTTGCCTGGCCGGCGGTGCCCGCATTTTCCTGCACGGTGGAGGCCAATTCCTCCACACTGGCGGCGGTTTGCTCCAAATTGGCAGCCTGCTGCTCGGTGCGGTCCGACAGATCACGGCTGGCCCGGGCCAGGCTCTGACCGGAATGCGAGACGAAAGCGGCATTGCTGCGAACATTGGCTACCATGGCGGAAACCGTCCGGCCCAGGCGGCCCATGGACACCAGCAAACGGCCCAACTCATCCTGGCCGGAGCCGGAAATGTTCAGGCGCAGGTCGCCGGCCACCATCTGGTCGGTGGCACGCAGAACCTGACCCAAATCGTCACTGACACTATGGTAAAAGGCCGCCAGAACATACAGCAGAACGACCACGTCAATAACGCCCAGTACGGTCACCACCATGGCGGCGGCGCTGGAGCCACTTCCCAGAACCAGTTGCCAGATCAGCGACAGGGCCGGTAACAGTGAAAGTACGGCAATCAACGCCAGCTTGCCCGCAAACGACAGACGCCGCACGCAATACAAACCGGGCTTCAACAATTGGGCAACGAGCATGTAGGCCCTCCGAGGTAGCTGCTCAGAAATTCTTTTGGTATGTCCCCTAACCTGTCAATCCGTTCCACGTATCTCCGTACGTGTTCGGTTCAACCCAGCGCGTCATTTACCTGTTCGTGGAATTCCGCCAGACTGACCGCATTGCCAATTTCCCGTGGCAACGCATCCCGTACTGAGAAAACACCCAGAATCTTGGAACCGGGTCCCACAATGGGCAGATGCCGGAAACCGCGCTCAATCATGATAAGGACCGCATCTGACACCAAAATTTCAGGTGACACGCAATACGGGTTCTTCGTCATGATCTCGGAAACGCTGGTGGTCTGTGGGTCTAGCGCCTTGGCCAGCACCCTGGTCATCAGGTCCCGCTCGGTCACGATGCCCAACAAGGTTCCCGGCGTATCCACGATCAGCACGCTGCCACAATTGGCGCGGGTCATCGCACAGGCGGCATCCCACACACTGGCGTGGGGTCCCAGACTGACAACATGGCGCTGGGACATGGATTGGAATACGGTGCGTTCCGACATGATCTTCACCTCTTTCAACAGACTAGGTAACTCTACGCCTTAACGCAGTGCAGCGTTGATCTTTTCCAACGCCTTGGCCCCCGGACAAAGCTGGGCAGCACCCAATGTGTTCAATGGCCGGTGCGTGGTGTTGAGCGCAATGTGCAAATCCGTGGCGAGCGGGTCCACATACAGCAGACCGGTGACCACCTCTCCACGCGCCTGGTGTTCCTGCATATAGCTCATGGACTTGTAGCGATCCGTCGGATCGTAGTCGGGGTGGAGTTTGCGCAGGCGCAGGAGTGAGCCGTCGTGCTGCTGCACCTCGACCACCTCACCCGGCTGGTACTCGGTGGTGATCTCGCTGTGCTGGTCCATGAAATCGATGCGACTCACGGCCTCGTTGTGCTGGCGCACATAGTCGTAGCTCTTGGTGCTGCCGCCATGGTTGTTGAAGGTCACACAGGGGCTGATCACATCGATAAAGGCTGCGCCGCCGTGGGCCATGGCGCCCTTGATCAACGGCACCAGCTGTGCCTTGTCACCCGAGAAGCTGCGCGCCACATAGGTTGCGCCCAGTTGCAGGGCCAGGCCAACCAGGTCCACCGGACTGTCGCTGTTGATGACGCCCTTCTTGCTCTTGGAGCCACGATCCGCCGTGGCAGAAAACTGCCCCTTGGTCAGGCCATACACGCCGTTGTTTTCGACGATGTAGGCCATGTTCACACCGCGGCGCATGGCGTTGGCAAACTGGCCCAGGCCAATGGAGGCGGAGTCCCCGTCCCCTGAGACACCCAGGTACAACAGATCCCGGTTGGCCAGGTTGGCACCGGTCAACACCGAGGGCATGCGGCCATGCACGGTGTTGAAGCCGTGCGAAGCGCCCAGGAAGTAGTCCGGCGTCTTGGAACTGCAGCCAATGCCCGAGAGCTTGGCCACGCGGTGGGGCTCAATGTCGAGTTCCCAGCAGGCCTGGATGATGGCGGCGGAAATGGAGTCATGCCCACAGCCCGCGCACAGGGTGGAGATACGTCCTTCGTAGTCGCGCCGCGTGTAACCGACCTTGTTCTTGGTCAGCGTCGGGTGGTGCAGATGCGGTTTGGCGATATAGGTCATACAAGCTCCTTGGCAGCAACGGCGGTCGCTGGCCTGGTCACGGCTTCCACATTCTTGCGAATGGTGCTGGCGATGAACCGCGCGGTGATCGGCGTTCCGTCATAGTGCAGCACACGGACCAGGCGCGCCGGGTCCACGTCCAGTTCGTTGATCAACAGGTAGCGCATTTGCCCGTCCCGATTCTGTTCGGCGACAAAGACCCGGTCGTGTTCGGCAATGAAGCGGTTCACGGATTCCGGGAACGGGAAGGCCTGCAGACGCAGCGCGTCCAGGTGGATACCCTCTTCTTCCAGCACATCCAGCGCCTCGCGCATGGCCGGGCTGGTGGACCCAAAGTAGATCACGCCAAACGGTGTCTTCTCAGTGGCCTTACGCAGGATCGGCTGCGGCACCAGGTCTGCCGCTGTTCGGAACTTGCGGTTCAGCCGCTCCATGTTGTAGATGTAGTCCGGGCCGCGCTCGGAATACATGGCATACGGGTTGCGTGTAGTTCCCCGGGTGAAGAAGCTGCCCTTGGTCGGGTGCGTGCCGGGTAGCGTGCGCCAGGGAATGCCATCGCCGTCTACATCCTTGTAGCGGCCAAAGTCCTTGCCGGCTTCCAGTTCGGCGGCGGTCATGACCTTGCCGGTGTCGTACGGCTTGGCATCGTCCCATACAAAGGGCTTGCACAGGCGCTGGTTCATGCCGATGTCCAGGTCGGTCATCACAAAGATCGGCGTCTGCAGGCGATCCGCCAGGTCCAGCGCAGCGGCCGAATGGGTGAAGCACTCGTGCGGGTCCTGCGGCAGCAGCAGCACATGCTTGGTATCGCCGTGCGAGGCATATGCGCAGGACAGCAGGTCGGCCTGCTGGGTGCGCGTGGGCATGCCGGTGGATGGCCCGCCGCGCTGCACATTGATGATGGTGACCGGAATCTCGGCAAAGTAGGCCAGCCCGATGAATTCGGTCATCAACGACACGCCGGGGCCGGACGTGGCCGTGAAGGCCCGTGCCCCATTCCAGCCTGCCCCCACGACCATGCCAATCGATGCCAGCTCATCCTCCGCCTGCACGATGGCGTAGTTGTGCTGGCCGGTGGCTTCGTCAATGCGGTATTTGTCGCAGTACTTCTGGAACGCCTCAGGGATGGACGACGACGGTGTAATCGGATACCAGGCCGCCACCGTGGCGCCACCGTACAGGCATCCCAGAGCGGCCGCGCTGTTGCCATCGGTGAAGATCTGATCGCCCACCTTGTCGGAGCGGCGAACACGCAAGCCCAACGGGAAGGCCATGTGTTGCTTGACGTAGTCGCGCCCCAAGTGCAGGGCGCGGATGTTGGAATCCAGCAGGCGCTCCTTGCCCTTGTACTGCTCGCCAAACAGGGTCTCAAACACATCCGCATCCACATCCAGCAGCACCGACAAAGCCCCCACGTAGATGATGTTCTTGAACAACTGGCGCTGGCGCGGATCGGTGTAGGTCGCGTTGGCGATTTCCGTCAGTGGCACGGCAATGGTGTGCACGTCGTCGCGGAACTTGTTGGGCGGCAGCGGGCGCGTGCTGTCATAGAACAGGTAGCCGCCGGGCTCGATCTCGGCAATGTCGGCATCCCAGGTCTGCGGGTTCATGGCCACCATCATGTCCACACCACCACGGCGACCGTGGTAGCCCTTTTCACAAACCCGCGCCTCGTACCAGGTCGGCATACCCTGGATGTTGCTGGGAAAGATGTTGCGCGGGCTGACGGGTACGCCCATGCGCATCACCGCCTTGGCAAACAGCTCGTTGGCCGATGCCGACCCCGAGCCATTGACGTTGGCAAACTTGATGACGAAATCGTTGATGGCTTCCAGGCGTTTCATGCGAACTCCTTTTGTGCAACCTTCTTGTCCCTGCATCCAGGGCCAGCTTGCATCGTATTCAACAAGAACTTCTGCATATCCCAGGCCCCGGTCGGGCAGCGCTCGGCACACAGGCCGCAGTGCAGGCAGACGTCCTCGTCCTTGACCATGATGCGGCCGGTCTTGAGCTCGGCGGACACATACAAATCCTGCGCGGCATTCGTGGCCGGCGCCTTGAGGCGTGTGCGCAGTTCGGCCTCGTCACCGTTCAGTGTGAAGGTGATGCAGTCCATCGGGCAGATGTCCACACAGGCGTCGCATTCAATGCAGGTGTCGCGGTTAAACACCGTCTGCACGTCGCAATTCAGGCAGCGGCTGGACTCCTTGAACGCGGTGGCGGCATCAAAGCCCAGCTCCACTTCCACACGGATATTGGCCAGTGCCGTCTCGGCCGCAGCCCATGGCACTTTGAAGCGCGTGTCGTTGGTCGGGTCGTTGCGGTAGCTCCACTCGTGGATGCCCATCTTCTGGGACATCAGCTTGGTCAGCGGCTCCGGACGCACCGCGACCGATTCATCATGCAGGAAGCGGTCGATGGACACAGCGGCCTCATGGCCTTGTGCCACCGCGGTGATGATGTTCTTGGGGCCGTACGCGGCATCGCCGCCAAAGAACACGGTGGGCACCGTGGACTGGAAAGTGTTCTCGCCCAGCACCGGCAGGCCCCATTTGTCGAACTCAATGCCGCAGTCGCGCTCGATCCAGGGGAAGGCGTTCTCCTGTCCCACGGCCACCAGCACCTCGTCGCATTCAAAGAACACATCGGGCTCGCCAGTCGGTATCAGGCTGCGCCGACCCTTGGCGTCGTATTCGGCCCGTACGATCTCAAAAGTCATACCCAGCAGCTTGCCGTTCTCATGCTGCACGCTCTTGGGCACGTGGTAGTTGATGATGGGAATACCTTCGTGCTGGGCGTCTTCACGCTCCCATGGCGAGGCCTTCATTTCCTCATAGCCGCTGCGCACGATGACCTTCACATCCTTGCCGCCCAGGCGCCTTGCCGAGCGGCAGCAGTCCATGGCGGTATTGCCGCCACCCAGCACAATCACGCGCGGGGCAACGCTGGTGATGTGGCCAAAGGACACCGAAGCCAGCCAGTCAATGCCGACGTGGATATGGGCTGCGGCTTCCTTGCGCCCCGGCACATCCAGTTCGCGGCCACGCGGCGCACCGCTGCCAACAAAAATGGCGTCATAGCCCTGGGTCATCAAATCCTTGAGGGATTCCACCCGCTGGCCGCTCCTGAAGTCCACACCCATGTCCAGGATGTAGCCGGTTTCCTCGTCGATCACCGACTCGGGCAGGCGGAACCGCGGAATCTGCGAACGCATGAAACCACCGGCCTTGGCTTCGCCATCGAACACGGTGATCGAATAACCCAGCGGCGCCAGATCACGGGCCACCGTGAGCGAGGCTGGCCCAGCACCCACGCAGGCAATGCGCTTGCCATTCTTGGGGGCAATCGCCGGCATGCGCGATTTGACGTCTTCCTTGTGGTCGGCGGCGACGCGCTTGAGGCGGCAAATGGCGACCGGTTCCGGCTTGTCACCGTTGTTTTCCTCGACCCGACCGCGCCGGCAGGCCGGTTCGCAGGGTCTGTCGCACGTTCGACCCAGCACGCCGGGAAAGACATTGGAAACCCAGTTGATCAGGTAGGCGTCGCCGTAGCGGCCCTGGCCTATCAGCCGGATGTATTCAGGTACGGGGGTATGGGCCGGACAGGCCCACTGGCAATCGACGACCTTGTGGAAGTACGCCGGAAGGGATGTGTTGACGGGTTGCAAATCTGCCTCCTTGACCCGTGTTGGCCAACGAAACAGCCGCACAGGTGTGGTGCAGTCTACGGCTGCGTGCCCTTAAACAGGTACGGGAAATCCCTCAAAGCCGGGTGCATTTGCCATTTTCATGATCCGCATCAAGAAAATGGCACCCCGCTCATGCGCGCAGGGAGAAGAAGCTGCGTATGCGATCCAGCAGATCGCCATGGTTGGCAGCCGCCTGCCCGGCACGCTCCAGCAAAGCATGGCGCTCCACATTGCGGGCTTCCACAATCGCGGTCATTTCGGTGGCGATCTCCGGGCGCTGTTGCAGCACCTTGGCAAAGCCTTCCTTGTCCAGCCGGTAGCAGTCCACCGATGTGACTGCCACCACCGTGGCGCTGCGCGCCTCCCCGGTGAGCATGCCCATTTCCCCGAAGATCGCACCGTCACGCAGCGTCGCCACGGGTAAACGGCCTTCCGGCGAGTCCACCATGACCTTGGCCTCCCCTCGAATGATGAGGTACAGCCAGTGCGCCACCGCGCCCTGCCGGGTGATGATGTCTCCGGCAGCAAACGGCGCATGCACAAGATGGCCAGCCAGTGTCTGCTGCTCCTCCACGGGAAGTTGGGCAAACAGCTCGGTACGGCGAATCGCGTCCAGGCGCCGCTCGGATTCCTGCTGGCCCAACGCAGCCCGCCAGCTGTCGTTTTCCTTGATCATCAAATGCTCTTCCTGCGGCACACCGGGGCGAATGCCCGCGCGCGCCAGGGCCGCCAGAGCATGCACCCGCACAGCGGAGTCACCGGGATCGTCATAACGTGGATCGCCCAACCAATAGCGCAGCGTGTAGCGGCAGTAGCCGGACGCCACCTCGCTGAGAATGGCGTTCGGTGCCGGGTCCGTCAGCACATGGGCGATTTCAGCGTCCAAGACCGCGTGCTCCAAAGCATCAATCACCTTGGCAGGGTCGGCGCTTGGGTCGATGTTGAACTGCACGCCGCGGCGCCAGGCAAAGGGTGCGTCCACCGGCGCGCGCATCACGGTGAAGCGGTTCTTCATCAGCCAGCTATTGGGGATGATGACCAGTTCCCGGTTGCGGGTCTCGATAGCGGTGTAGCGCCAGTGCACATCGGTGACCCGGCCACTGACGTCCTCCATACGCACCCAGTCGCCAACCCGCAGCGAGTTGTCCAGTTGCAGTGTCACGCCGCCCAACACATTGCCCAGGGTATCCTGCATGGAAAAGGCCAGCACGGCGGTGATGACTGCCGACGTGGTGAAAAGCTGGGTGGGATCGACCCCCGCCAGTCGCAACCACACGATGCCCCATGCCAATGCCAGTCCGGTGAAGGTCAGGTCATGCGCAATACGCGGAACGTTGAGGCCCAGGGCAGGCAGTATCCCGCGAAAGACCAATATTGCAACCAGATGGATGCAGGCAAGACCCCACAGCACCACGGCCACCGCCATGGCCGTGGTTGCAAACAGGGAGGAACTCTCCAGGCGCGTAACCAGGCCGAGGGAAGCCAGCGACAGGACAGTCACCACCCAGGTGACACGCAAGCCGCGGCGTTCGCCCGGCCGTATGGCGCGGAAAGCCAACGCCGTCAGGATGACACCCAATAGTGCCCATCCCAACTCCTGTTGCCGCGCCAGCGCCATCTCCAAAACGGTCATCTCCGAACCCCACCCAGGTGATATGACCGCAGTATCCACCCAAACGGCTGGATGACCGCCCGATTAACGACTTTGCCCGGGGTGTGCGAGCTGTGAAAACGCCTTCACCACTTCGGGTGGAGCCTGCACCAACTCGATCAACACACCCTCGCCGGCAATCGGAAACTCCTCATTGCTCTTGGGATGGAGGAAGCAGATATCAAAACCTGCTGCCCCGCGGCGGATACCGCCTGGTGCAAAGCGCACGCCACGGGCTGTGAGCCATTCCACGGCGGTGGGCAGGTCGTCAATCCACAGACCAACGTGGTTCAGTGGCGTGGTGTGGACGGCCGGCTTCTTGTCGGGGTCCAGCGGCTGCATCAAGTCCACCTCGACCTTGAAGGGACCGGCGCCGATGGCACAGATGTCTTCATCCACGTTCTCGGACTCGCTCTTGAAGGTTCCGGTGACTTCCAGCCCCAGCATGTCCACCCACAGCTTCTGCAGGCGCTTCTTGTCGGGGCCGCCAATGGCGATCTGCTGGATGCCCAGCACATGAAAGGGACGCAACATTTAAACGAACTCCACAATCGGCTGGTCCACGGTCAGGCTCTCGCCCTTGGCGGCCAACACCTTGCCCACAACACCGTCCGCGGCTGCGAACAGCACATTCTCCATCTTCATGGCCTCGATCACCGCCACGCGCTCGCCGGCCTGCACCTTCTGGCCGGGCACCACCGCCACATCGACCAGCAAACCGGGCATGGGCGACAGCACATAGCGGCTCATGTCCGGGGGTGCCTTGTGTGGCATCAGGTTGTGCAGTTCGGCCATGCGCGGCGACACGATCAGGGCGTCGATACGCGTGCCGTTGTGCTGCAGGCGCAGCGCCAGCGGGTTCCGGGGCGTGCCACGCTCCACCTGGGCGGTGAACGGCTGGCCATTGACCGTGCCGGTGATGGCAATGTCGTTGATGCGGGAGTTGCTACGGATTTCATAGCTATTGGGACCTATGCGCACGCGGGCCGAACCGGTCTCGCCGACAAACTCGTCAACGTGTACCGGGGTGTAGCTGTTGTTGCCGTCCGGCGCCAGCGTCACCACCACGTAGTCCTTGCCCACCTGCACACCGTAGCCGGGCAGCTGGCCGCTGATGCCGGCCGCGCGCTCTCGCGACTTGCGGCGCACAAAGGCCGCCAGCGCCAGCAGGAAGGACGGATCTTCGTGCGGCACGTCTTCCGCGGAGAAGCCCTTGCCGTAGTTCTCGGCGATGAAGCCCGTGTTGAAGTTGCCGGCCACGAACTTGGGGTGTGCCAACAGTGCGGCCTGGAACGGAATGTTGCTGCTGATGCCGCGGATCACAAAGCCGTTCAGGGCTTCGCGCATCTTGGCAATGGCGTCCATGCGGTCGGTACCGTGCACGATCAGCTTGGCGATCATCGAGTCATAGAACATCGGGATCTCGCCGCCGTCCTGCACGCCGGTGTCCACACGCACGCCGAACCAGTCCTGCGTGTTGGCCTGGAACATGGTCTGCTCGGGCGGTGCAAAGCGCACCAGGCGACCGGTGGAAGGCAGGAAGTTGCGGAACGGGTCTTCGGCATTGATACGGCACTCAATGGCCCAGCCATTGCGTTTGACTTCGGCCTGCGTCAGCGGCAGTTTTTCGCCAGCGGCCACGCGGATCATCAGCTCCACCAGGTCCAGACCGGTGATGCACTCCGTCACCGGGTGCTCCACCTGCAGGCGGGTGTTCATTTCCAGGAAGTAGAAGCTCTGGTCCTTGCCGACCACAAACTCCACCGTGCCGGCGCTCTGGTATTTCACGGCCTTGGCCAGGGCCACAGCTTGCTCGCCCATGGCCTTACGGGTCGCCTCACTGATGAAGGGGCTGGGCGCCTCTTCAATGACCTTCTGGTGGCGGCGCTGGATCGAGCATTCGCGCTCGTTCAAGTACAGCACATTGCCGTGGGCATCGCCAATCAGCTGGATTTCGATGTGGCGGGGTTCCTCGACGAACTTCTCGATGAACACGCGGTCATCACCAAAGCTGTTGCGGGCTTCGTTCTTGCAGCTGGTAAAGCCTTCGAAGGCTTCCTTGTCGTTGAAGGCCACCCGCAGCCCCTTGCCGCCGCCGCCGGCGCTGGCCTTGATCATCACCGGGTAGCCGATGCCCTTGGCAATCTCGACGGCACGCTCGGGCGTGTCAATGGCGTCGTTCACACCAGGGATGCAATTCACGCCGGCTGCACCGGCCAGCTTCTTGGACTCGATCTTGTCGCCCATGGCGCCCACCGAGTAGTGCTTGGGGCCGATGAAGATGATGCCCTCTTCTTCGACGCGCTTGGAGAACTCGGCGTTCTCGCTCAGGAAACCGTAGCCGGGGTGCACGGCCTGCGCGCCGGTCTGCTTGCAGGCGGCGATGATCTTGTCGGCCACCAGATAGCTCTCGCGGCTGGGCGCTGGACCAATGTTGACTGCCTCGTCGGCCATCAGCACGTGGCGGGCATCCTTGTCGGCTTCGGAATAGACGGCCACGGTCTTGATGCCCATCTTGCGGGCAGTGGCGATGACGCGGCAGGCAATTTCACCGCGGTTGGCAATCAGAATTTTGGTAAACATGTCTGTGATCCTTTTCTTGTTCTAGGCTGCGATCAGAGTGGGATGTTCCCGTGCTTGCGCCACGGGTTTTCCAGCTTCTTGTCTTTCAGCATGACCAGGCTGCGGCAGATGCGCTTGCGGGTCTCGCTGGGCAGGATCACATCGTCGATGAAACCGCGCGCGCCGGCCACAAACGGGTTGGCAAAGCGGGCCTTGTATTCGGCTTCCTTGGCGGCGAGCTTGGCGGGGTCTCCCTTGTCTTCGCGGAAGATGATTTCCACCGCGCCCTTGGCGCCCATCACCGCAATTTCCGCATTGGGCCAGGCCAGGTTCACGTCGCCGCGCAAGTGCTTGGATGCCATCACGTCATACGCGCCGCCATAGGCCTTGCGGGTGATGACCGTGATTTTGGGTACCGTGCACTCGGCGTATGCGTATAGCAGCTTGGCGCCGTGCTTGATGATGCCGCCGTATTCCTGCGAGGTGCCGGGCATGAAGCCGGGCACGTCCACAAAGGTCACCACGGGGATGTTGAACGCATCGCAGAAACGCACAAAACGCGCCGCCTTGATGGAGCTCTTGATGTCCAGGCAGCCGGCCAAGACGAGGGGCTGGTTCGCCACGATGCCGATGGTCTGGCCGTCCATGCGGGCAAAGCCGATGATGATGTTCTTGGCGTACTCGGGCTGGATCTCGAAGAAGTCGCCATCGTCCACGGTCTTGACGATCAGTTCCTTCATGTCATACGGCTTGTTGGGGTTGTCCGGCACCAGAGTGTCCAGGCTCTTTTCCATGCGGTCGATCGGGTCGCCACTCTTGCGCACCGGGGCCTTCTCGCGGTTGCTCAAAGGCAGGTAGTTGTAGAGGCGGCGCAGCATCAAGAGCGCTTCCACGTCGTTCTCGAATGCCAGATCGGCCACGCCGCTCTTGGTGGTGTGGGTCACGGCGCCGCCCAGTTCTTCGGCGGTCACTTCTTCGTGCGTAACGGTCTTCACCACTTCGGGGCCGGTCACGAACATGTAGGAGCTGTCCTTGACCATGAAGATGAAGTCGGTCATGGCCGGGCTGTACACCGCACCACCGGCCGAGGGACCCATGATCATGCTGATCTGCGGAATCACGCCGCTGGCCATCACGTTGCGCTGGAACACGTCGGCATAGCCACCCAGGGAGGCCACCCCTTCCTGGATGCGAGCGCCGCCCGAGTCATTCAAGCCAATAACAGGCGCGCCGACCTTCATGGCCTGGTCCATGACCTTGCAGATTTTTTCCGCATGGGCTTCGGACAAGGCTCCGCCAAACACGGTGAAGTCCTGGCTGAAAACAAACACCAGACGACCGTTGATCATGCCGTAACCGGTGACCACGCCATCACCGGGGATCTTTTGCTCGGCCATGCCGAAGTCCACGCAGCGGTGCTCGACAAACATGTCCCACTCTTCAAACGTGCCCTCGTCCAACAGCAGCTCCAGGCGCTCGCGCGCGGTCAGCTTGCCCTTCTTGTGCTGGGAGTCAATCCGCTTTTGGCCGCCACCCAAACGCGCGAGTTCGCGCTTGGCTTCCAGTTGTTCCAGGATGTCGTGCATGGTGTCCTTCTTTCAGGTCTTTTCAGGGTTGTATTTGGTTGCTATCAAACTAGTAGCTGTCTACGCAGTCTTTTCGAGGGCTGCGAGCAGATTTCGCGCGGCAGTAGAGGCTGCGATCTGGCCCGCCTCCACCGCGTGTGTCATGGCGGGCAGCAAGCTGCGCACCGCCGGGTTCTGGCGGAACGACTGCTTGAGCCCGGCGTCAATGCGCTCCCACATCCAGGCCAGAGCCTGGTGCTGGCGGCGCGCCGCCAACTTGCCATTGGCATGGCCCAGTTTCTGGAACTCACAAACCGTGTTCCAGAAGGTGTCCACGCCAGTGCCCTGCAGGGCGCTGATCTGGATCACCTTGGGGTGCCACTGGGTGACCAAGTGGGGGTCATGTTCGGGGTTGCCATGCATGCCCAACAAGCGCAGGCTGGAGGTGATCTGCGCGCGGGCGCGGGTCGCGGCGTCGGGGTCGATGTCGGCCTTGTTGATGACCACCAGATCGGCCAGTTCCATCACGCCCTTCTTGATGGCCTGCAGGTCGTCGCCCGCATTGGGCAACTGCAGCAGCACAAACATGTCGGTCATGCCGTGCACCGCTGTCTCGCTCTGGCCCACGCCCACGGTCTCGACGATGACGATGTCGTAGCCGGCCGCCTCGCAGACCAGCATGGCCTCGCGCGTCTTCTCGGCCACGCCGCCCAACGTGCCGCTGCTGGGGCTGGGGCGGATGTAGGCTTCCTCGCGCATCGAGAGGTGCTCCATGCGCGTCTTGTCACCCAGGATGGAGCCGCCGGACACGGAGCTGGAAGGATCGATGGTTAGCACCGCCACACGGTGGCCCTGTCCAATCAGGTACAGGCCCAGCGCCTCGATGAAGGTGGATTTGCCCACGCCCGGCACGCCGCTGATCCCCAGACGGAACGACTGGCCGGTGCGCGGCAGTAACGCCGTGAGCAGCGCATCCGCCTGCGCGCGGTGGTCGGCGCGGGTGGACTCCAGCAGCGTGATCGCCTTGGCGATCGCGCGGCGCTGCGCCAATAAGTCACCCGCAAGCAGGGTCGAACCAATCTGCTCAGGATTCATGATGCCATTGCATGATTGTTCCCATTGACGAGTGACCCATCGACAACAGGCAAATAGAAATCAAAACTCGCAAACCCAGAGCGCACACGCAATAGAGCGTAAACAGGGACACTGGGTACACCGGTGATAGGTGCTCGGTTTGGAACTCTTCCTGAAATGACGTAGCGCCCGGCGGAGTTGCTCAATCCATCCACTTGAGTGGCGAAGGTGCATCGGATCCTCAACAGAGGCCATGGCGAAGAACCGACTATTGGCAAATACCATGTCAACGTGGGCGCAACTTGAAGAACCAAACCGGGTTTGGAACTACTCAACTCCAATGTAAATGGGCTGCCGGTTACCAAGACTTGGGAGCTCGAAAGAGTGATTGCATCGAAACTGATGCTCTGCAGTCGAAGCGACCGAATAATCCCTATCACATATGCAATCCCTGCCAAAACAGCAATCAACAGCAAAACGAGGGTAAGAAGCAGGCGACTCCCTTCCAACACATAGTTCGAACTGTGCACAGCCAAAAACACAAAAATCGCGAGCAACAAAGCCATCGCCACGAGAACCACTAGCCGAGTCAAGTAAACATCAACCAAACCTTGAAAGCGCTGCTCAGCACGATATTCCGCATCGCTCGCGGGACAAGGCATGCTTTGCGTCGACTTGCGCCGTGCCCTCGATGAAACCAAGGCGCAATAGGGCCACATCAGAATATTGATGAGTTCAGTCAAAGTGAATCCTTTTGCACTCGTCAACTTGGTCTATCACCGCGGAACTTGCTACTGAATCGCCTTCTTGATCTGCTCCAGCACTTCGCGGGCAGACACGGGGATCGGTGTGCCGGGGCCAAAAATGCCCTTGACGCCGGCCGCGTTCAGGAAGTCGTAGTCCTGGCGCGGGATCACGCCGCCAACGAATACCACGATGTCGTCGGCGCCCTGCTTCTTCAATTCGGCAATGATGGCGGGCACCAGGGTCTTGTGGCCAGCGGCCAGCGTGGACAGGCCCACGGCGTGCACGTCGTTCTCAATGGCCTGGCGGGCGCATTCCTCGGGGGTCTGGAACAGCGGACCCATGTCCACGTCAAAACCCAGGTCGGCAAAGGCGGTGGCCACCACCTTGGCGCCGCGGTCGTGGCCATCCTGGCCCAGCTTGCCAATCATGACGCGGGGGCGGCGGCCTTGGGCTTCGGCAAAGGCGGCGATGTCGGCCTTGAGCGCGTTCCAGTATTCCATGGTGTCTCCCGTGGCCGAGTCGTAGGCGGCGGCATACACGCCCGAAACCTTGTTGGTATCGGCGCGGTGGCGGCCAAAGGCCTTTTCCATGGCGTCGGACACTTCGCCCACTGTGGCGCGCAGGCGGATGGCTTTGATGGACAGGTCCAGCAGGTTGCCGGTGCCGGACTCTGCTGCAGAAGTGATAGCAGCCAACGCAGCATTGACGAGGGCGGAGTCGCGTTTTTGCTTGATACCGTTAAGCCGGGCGATCTGCGATTCACGCACGGCCACGTTGTCGATATCACGGGCATCGATAGCGTCTTCTGTCTTGAGCTTGTACTTGTTGACGCCCACGATGACGTCCTGCCCGCTGTCGATGCGCGCCTGCTTGTCGGCAGCAGCAGCCTCGATCTTGAGCTTGGCCCAGCCGCTGTCCACGGCCTTGGTCATGCCACCCATGGCTTCGACTTCTTCGATGATGGCCCACGCCGCATCCGCCATGTCCTGCGTCAGCTTCTCCATCATGTAGGAACCGGCCCAGGGGTCGATCACATTGGTGATGTGGGTCTCTTCCTGGATGATGAGCTGGGTGTTGCGGGCAATGCGGGCGCTGAACTCGGTGGGGAGTGCAATGGCTTCGTCGAAGCTGTTGGTGTGCAGGGACTGTGTACCGCCGAAGACGGCCGCCATGGCCTCGATGGTGGTGCGCACCACGTTGTTGTACGGGTCCTGCTCGGTCAGGCTCCAGCCGGATGTCTGGCAGTGGGTACGCAGCATCAGGCTCTTGGGGTTCTTGGCGTCAAAGCCCTTCATGATGCGGCACCACAGCAGGCGCGCGGCGCGCATCTTGGCCACTTCCAAGTAGAAGTTCATGCCAATCGCCCAGAAGAACGACAGGCGGCCGGCAAATTCGTCGACGTCCATGCCCTTGGCGATGGCGGTCTTCACATACTCCTTACCGTCGGCCAGCGTGAAGGCCAGTTCCAGTGCCTGGTTGGCGCCGGCTTCCTGCATGTGGTAGCCGCTGATGGAGATCGAGTTGAACTTCGGCATGTTCTTGGCCGTGTACTCGATGATGTCGCCAATGATGCGCATGGAGGGCGCCGGCGGGTAGATATAGGTGTTGCGCACCATGAACTCTTTCAGAATGTCGTTCTGAATGGTTCCCGAGAGCTTGTCCTGACTGACGCCCTGCTCTTCGGCTGCGACCACATAGCCGGCCAGCACCGGCAGCACCGCGCCGTTCATGGTCATGGAGACCGAGACCTTGTCCAGCGGGATCTGGTCAAACAGGATCTTCATATCCTCGACCGAGTCAATCGCCACGCCGGCCTTGCCGACGTCGCCGGTCACCCGCGGATGATCCGAGTCATAGCCACGGTGGGTGGCCAGGTCGAACGCGACCGACACGCCCTGCCCGCCAGCGGCCAACGCCTTGCGGTAGAAGGCATTGGACTCTTCAGCAGTAGAGAAGCCCGCGTACTGGCGGATGGTCCAGGGGCGCACCGCATACATGGTGGCCTGCGGCCCCCGCAGGTAGGGCTCAAAACCGGGCAACGTGTTGGTGTAGGCCAGGTTGGCCGTGTCCTCGGCGGTGTACAGGGGCTTGACCGCAATGCCGTCCGGGGTGATCCAGGTAAGCAGCTCCACATTGCCACCGGGTGCCGATTTGGCGGCTGCCTTGGCCCAGGCGTCCAGGTTGGCGGCTTTGAATTCAGGGTTCTTTTCAGTCATGGCGAGGTCCGGTTTGGCCGTAATGGTGACCGTTTTTTGATCAACGGGCTAGGGTGTCAGAAAGGTTTTAGTTTACATTATTCATAATTATTGATTCAAAATATTGATCCACGCTTACACCACGCGCCATGCCAGCAATTTCTTCCGCCCCTCGCAGCGGCACCTCGCTCTCCCCCAAGGCCCTCTATGTGGAAGTGGCGGAGTTGCTGCGCCAGCGCATCTTCAAGCGCGAGCTGGAGCCCGGTAGCTGGATTGACGAACTGCGCATTGCCGAGGAATACGGCATCAGCCGCACCCCGCTGCGCGAAGCCCTGAAGGTGTTGGCCGCCGAAGGCCTGGTGACCATGAAGGTGCGCCGCGGTGCCTACGTGACCGAGGTGTCCAACAACGACCTGGCCGACGTCTACCACCTGCTGAGCCTGCTCGAAAGTGACGCCGCCGGCGTGGTCGCGACCAAAGCCACCGACGCCGAGCTCGCCGAACTGCAGGCCCTGCACGGCGATCTGGAGGCCGCTGCCCTGCCGGGAACCGCCAACACCGATGCTTTTTTTGCCGTGAACGAGCGCTTCCACATGCGCCTCCTGGAAATCGCCAACAACCGCTGGCGCGACCAGATGGTGGCCGACCTGCGCAAGGTCATGAAGCTCAATCGCCACAACTCGCTGCTGAAAACCGGGCGCATCGCCGAGTCGCTGGCCGAGCACCGCTCCATCATGGCAGCGCTCGTGGCACGCGACGCGCATGCGACTGCCCAGCGCATGCGTGAGCATTTTGCAAACGGGTTGGAAGCTGCGGCCTGAATCAAGTAGCTATCACATTGATAGCTACTCACTCATAATCTACGAGGGCTAGCAGCCTAAAAGGCTTCAAATGACTGGCTGAAAGTGGCTGTGCGCCAACGCCATCACCTCGGCCGGGTGACTGGTCTTGAGCCGGTGGTCGCTCCAGACCTGGCGCCAGTGGCGCGCGCCCGGCATGCCGTGGCGCAAGCCCAGCATGTGGCGTGCGATGTGGCTCCAGGGTGTGCCGTGCGCTTCGTGTTCGCGCACCATGTAGTCCACCATCTGCTGCTCCACCGCCTCGCGTGTCAACTCGGCGGGCGTGGCACCATAGAAGGCGGCGTCCCACTCGCTCAGTATCCAGGGGTTGTGGTAGGCCTCGCGCCCGACCATCACGCCATCCACCACCTGCAGTTGCTCGGCAATCTGGGCGTTGCTGGCAATGCCGCCATTGATGGCGATGGTGAGATGCGGGAAGTCCTTTTTCAGCTGGTGCACCAGTTCGTAGCGCAGGGGTGGCACCTCGCGGTTTTCCTTCGGTGACAGTCCCTTGAGCCAGGCATTGCGGGCGTGGACGATGAACACTTGGCAGCCGGCCTGGCTGACCATGCCGATGAAGTCGCGTACGAATTCATAGCTTTCGGTCTTGTCGATGCCAATACGATGCTTGACCGTGACCGGCACATCCACCACATCGACCATGGCCTTCACGCAGTCGGCCACCAGTAGCGGCTCGGCCATCAGGCAGGCACCAAAGGAGCCGCGCTGCACCCGCTCGCTGGGGCAGCCGCAATTCAGGTTGATCTCGTCGTAGCCCCAGTCCTGGCCGAGCCGGGCACAGTGCGCGAGGTCAGCCGGATCGCTGCCGCCCAGTTGCAGGGCAACGGGATGCTCTTCCCCGTTGTAGCGCAGGTGCCGCGCCACGTCGCCGTGCACCAGGGCGCCGGTGGTCACCATCTCGGTGTACAGCAGGGCATGGCGACTGAGCAACCGGTGGAAGTAACGGCAATGTCTATCCGTCCAGTCGAGCATCGGAGCAACGGACAGGCGGTGCGGGCTGACCGCGGCGGGGTGGGCAGGGGTTTCGTTCAACGCAGCATTCTCACAATCTGGGCCACGCCAGAGCGGGCCGCTCTAGGGGCAACACCTACATTTCCGGCAGGCGTTCAGGGGTAAATTATCCCTCTTGCCCCACAACAACAAACCCAGGCAACCGCAAAGCCCTATCACCATGAGCAAACTCTCGCTACTCGATCTTGGTTTCTTCATCGCCGAATCCGAAGCCAGCCCCAAACATGTGGGTGGACTGCTGATTTTCAAACGTCCACCGAAATCCGGAACGGCTTTCGCCAAGAACCTGTATCGGGAGTACCTGGCCGCCAGTGATGTCAAGCCACCGTTCAACCGGATCATCCAGTTCTCCCTGAACGCCTTGCCCCATTGGCAAGCCACCGACCAGATGGATATGAGCCAGCATGTGTTCTTCCACACCATGCCCAAGGGCCACAACGACCGTAAGGCCTTGTACGAACTGGTTTCCAAGCTGCACACGCCGATGCTGGACCGCAGCCGCCCGCTGTGGGAGGTTCACGTCATTGACGGCCTGCCCGATGGTCACTTTGCGATGTACCAGAAGATGCACCACGCCTACGCCGATGGCGTCACCATGGCGCGCTGGACGGCTGAGGGTTACAGCACCTCGCCAACCGACATGGAACACGCACCAGTCTGGACTCAGAAGCATGGCGGACATGGCAGCCGGGCCAAGCAGGAACTGCTGCAACTCACATGGAAGGAAGTCACCGGCAACACCCGGCGCTTCCTGGGCATTGGACGTCTGGCGGCCATGCTGTTCCTGGAAAGTGTCAAGCTGACCAAGAACGCCATCGCCCTGCCCTTTGTCTCCAGCGCCAGGACACCGCTGACCGGCCAGGTCACATCCGGGCGGCAGTTTGCAACGGCCGGAGTGTCCATGGACCGCGTCAACGCCATCCGGACACGCACCCGCTCCACGCTGAACCACATTGCACTGACCTGCCTGGACGGTGCACTGCGCCGCTACCTGCAAGACCAGGGTGTGGAACTGCGCCGCCCCATCACCATCCAGATGCCGGTCAACCTGCGCAAGGAAGGAGAAAAAACCGCGGGCAACAAGATCGGCATCATCCAGGTGGAACTATCCCCCCCCACGGATGACCCCTATGTGCGCCTGCGCAACATCGGCTACAGCCTGCGCAATGTGCGCACCATGGTGGACAGCGTGGCGCCCGAGGCCATCGAGTCCTACACCATCATTACTGGTCTGGTGGCGCAGATTGCGGAGATGCTCAAGCTCAGCAACAAGATGCCCCCCATGGGCAACACGCTGGTTTCCAACGTGCCAGGCCCCAAGGAGCATCTGTACATCAAGGGCGCTCGCATGGAAGAAATGCACCCCATCAGCACGCTGCCGCCCAGCAACCTGCTGAACATCACACTGTTCAGTTACGCAGGTGATTTGTTCTTCGGGTTGATTGCAACGGACGAACTGCCCAATCTGGAGCGGCTGGGAGGCTATGTGCAGGAAGCCTTCACCGAGCTGGAAAATTCCGTGCGCGACGCGCACGCGTGACGCCTATGGCGTGGCGCACCACGGTGCGGCATCGTGCGCCAACGCCATCCACAGAGCCCAGCCAGAACTGGCAGCCAGTGCGGCTCCCGCCAGGCGCACACCCCATTGGCCATTGCCCAGGCGGGGCTGTGAACCACTCAGGCGCAGCCACAGCCACGGCCCCACCACCATGGTGACACTGGTACCTACCGCAAACAGTGCCATCACCATCGCTCCGCCGGCCGGGCCTCCGGCCAGTGCGGCCACCATGAGGGCGGAATACAGCAGACCGCAGGGCAGCAAGGCCCACAGCATGCCAAGGATGATGGGTGCCCCCCTGCCCCGCTTGGCCGCAAAGGCGCGCGTGCGCGCCCACACGCGCCGCGCCGTGTCTTCCAGCCACACCGGCTGGCGCGCTTGCAACAGCAGCATCAACCCCAAGACCAGTGCAGCAACGTGGAACAGCGACCAGACCGGACGCAACGCGGCCGACTGGATCGTCAGCCAACCCAACCCCTGCAGCGATGCGGCCGCGAGTGCACCCAGCACCGAATAGCCGGCAATGCGGCCCAATTGGAAGACCCACAGCGAAAAGTTCCGATTCGGGCCAGCCGCCTGCGCAATACCCGCGCAGGCCGCACCACACATGGCAACACAGTGTGGGCCGCCCGCCAGCCCCATGAGCAGCGCTGTCAGCGCCAGTGAAGATTGCATCGGCTGATGCTAAATGATCTTGGAAAACCGCGCCCGTGTGCGGTCGCTCTGCAGGTAGCGGTCAAACACCATGGCCACTGCACGCACAAAGAACCAGCCCTTCGCCGTCACCTGGATGCCGGTGGCATCGATGGTCACCAAGCCCTGATCCACCAATGACTGCAGTTCTTCCAGTTCCTTGGCAAAGTAACTGCGGCATTCAACCAGATAGGCCAGATCAATCGATTCAAACAATACCTGTCCCTGGCACATCAGCGACATGATGACGGCCCGGCGCACCAGATCGTCGCGCGACAGCGCCAGTCCGCGCACAACCGGGAAGCGCCCCTGGTCCAGCAGGTCGCAGTACTCCTCCATGGTCTTGGCGTTCTGGCTATAGGTGGCACCAATGCGGCCGATGGAGGACACGCCGAGGCCGATCATGTCGCAATCGGGCTGCGTGCTGTAGCCCTGAAAATTGCGGTGCAAACGCCCCTGGCGCTTGGCAATTGCCAGCGCGTTGTCGGGCAACGCAAAATGGTCCATGCCCACATAGACATAGCCGGCAGACAAAAAGGCCGACAGGGACTGCGAGAGCATGGCGACTTTGGCCGCACCGCTGGGCAGTTCCGCCGCATCGATGCGCCGCTGGGGCTTGAAACGCTCAGGCAAATGTGCATAACCATACAAGGCAATCCGGTCCGGACGCAACTGCTTGACCTGCACCAGCGTGCGCTCGAACGACTCCGGCGTCTGCCTTGGCAAGCCGTAGATCAAATCAATATTGATGGAATCAAAGCCGCGCGCGCGGGCCGCCGCCACCAGCGAAAAGACCTGTTCGGCTGGTTGAACACGGTGGACGGCTTTCTGCACGGCGGTATCAAAGTCCTGCACGCCAAAACTCAGGCGGTTAAAGCCCAGCTCTGCCAATACATCCAGACGCGCGGCATCCACCGTTCGGGGGTCAATTTCAATGGAGTACTCACCGGCTGGTGCAAACGTGAAACTGCGCCGCAACATGGCCATCAGTTCGCGCAACTCGACATCACTCAAAAAAGTGGGGCTACCGCCACCCAGATGCAACTGGCTGATGCTCTGCCCGACGCCTATCTTCTCGGTGTGCAACTCCACTTCGCGGGCCAGATAGCGAAGGTACGGTGCAGCGCGGTCATGGTGCTTGGTGATGATCTTGTTGCATGCGCAGTAATAGCACAGCGACTCACAAAACGGGATGTGCACGTACACCGACAACGGAAGGGACTTGGTCGCCAGTCCGCTACGGCGCTGGGTCAGCGCCTGTTTGTAATCGTCCGCTGTAAACGCCTCGACAAAGCGGTCGGCCGTAGGAAACGATGTGTACCGAGGACCGGACACATCAAATCGGCGCAACAACTCGTCAGGTACGGATTCAGCAGTTACATTCATGGAAACTCCGAGGCAAAACGGGCCCAACTTTGCAGCAATTTCAACTTGCCACGCTTGATTTGCATCAAGGACTACGAAAGTGGGTAAACTGGGGGGTAACGATCTTTGGCGCACACTATGTTTGATCATCCACCCTCACAACTTCTCTGCCCCGAAGCCAAGGCCGCTGCAAAGGCGGGAACCAAAGTTGTCCCACTGGCGGTGCAATCCATCAAAGTAGCCTGTTCGAACTGTAACTTGCGCGAACTGTGCATGCCAATGGGACTAACCCCAGCCGAACTGGACCGCATCGAAGACGTGGTTGCCAGTCGCCGCAAAATCAAGCGTGGCAGCACTCTGTTTCGCAATGGCGAGAAATTCACCAGTCTGTACGCCATCCGCACTGGTTTTTTCAAGACCTGCGTGGCGTCCGAGGACGGGCGTGACCAAGTGACCGGCTTTCAGATGGCGGGTGAAGTCATTGGCCTGGACGGTATCGTCAACGACAACCACACCTGCGATGCAGTGGCCCTGGAAGATGCCGAGGTCTGCGTCATGCCGTTTGACCGCATCGAAGAACTCTCGCGCGAAGTCAATGCGCTGCAGCGCCATGTGCACAAGATCATGAGCCGCGAAATCGTCCGGGAAAATGGTGTGATGCTGCTGTTAGGCAGCATGCGCGCGGAAGAACGCCTGGCCGCCTTCCTGTTGAATTTGGTGCAGCGTTTGCACGCCCGTGGCTTTTCGCAGTCCGAGTTGGTGCTGCGCATGACACGCGAGGAGATCGGCAGCTATCTGGGCTTGAAACTCGAAACCGTAAGCCGGACATTCTCCAAGTTTGTGGAAGACGGCATCATTGAAGTCAAGCAGCGCCACGTCCGGATCCTGGGCACGGATGCATTGCGCGAGATTGTCAATACCAAGGTCGGCACCTAGCCGCTCCCTGCCCTGACGAAAAGTCGGCAGGCCTTAGCAGGATTCCTGCTTGGGGCAACCATCTGGCCGCTCTGTGGCGGGCAAAGGGCAACGGTTGACCTCAAAGGGTGACATGGCGAGCAGAGTGGTCAATCCGCTAGATACCACCATAATGGCCCAAAAAACAAAGAAAGCCACCGTATAAATGGCTTGGCGAGACCACTCCAGTGGCATGCCGAACCACTGCAGGTCCTGCGGATCCACCATGGCAAAAACCAGCATCTCCAGCACGCCAGCCATCAAGAAAGCTGGCCAGATCACCCACATGAGTCGCTGTTGCAACATGGGGTTTACCTCGGTTCCTTGACTCCGGTGGCCGCATGGTTTCTCGCCTTGACAGCGGGAGCCAGACTGGCCGGATTGTCCTGCAGGGTCTTGTTGATTTCAACGCCTTTGCGGTAGTAGTCCTCATCAACGACCGGGTCCTTGCCGGAAGATGCCAGATAGAAAGTGATGAACGAAGCGACCACCACAATGGCCGGTCCGGCAATCACCAACCAGACGTGTCCGTATTTCCACCAGGGAGTTGAAGATGTCGGTGCAGTTTGAGACATAAGAATCCTTAGCGAGGAACAATGAAGACCGATTTTTCCGTAACGTGACCGGTTGAGCCTTGACCAGCAATTTGGAAGTTGATCGTGTGCGATCCTGCGGATGCTACATCATATGGCGCCTGAACGCGCACCGCCACCCAGCGGGCCTGGGTGGACCCAATCACCACATCACCTTCCGAGACCACTGCAAGGCCCGGCAAACCATCTGCAGAGATCGTAAAACGCTGCTCCGATTCCGTGGCGTTCATGATCTGCAAACGGTACACATTTTCGATGCGGCCACCATCCACAAGGCGAGCCAGCACGCCACGGTCACGCACAACATCCACCTTGAACGGAGTGCGCAGAACCAGACTGACCACCATGGCAAGAACCACCGCCCCCAGGATACCCGAATAGATGAGCACCCGCGGCCGCAACACGTGGCGCAGGGTCTGGCCCTTGGACCAGTGCTGGCTGACGGCATTTTGCGTCGAGTATTTGACCAATCCACGCGCATAGCCAAGCTTGTCCATCACCGTGTCGCAGACGTCCGCACAGGCTCCGCAACCAATGCATTCGTACTGCAGGCCCTTGCGAATGTCAATGCCGGTGGGACACACCTGCACGCACAAGCTGCAGTCCACACAGGCACCCAGATTCAGTTTGGCGGGGTCAGCCTTTTTGGAGCGCGCGCCGCGCGGCTCGCCACGTTCTTCGTCATAGGTAACGATGAGCGTATCCCTGTCGAACATGGCACTCTGAAAGCGTGCATAAGGGCACATGTGCTTGCACACCTGCTCGCGCATGAAGCCCGCATTGCCGTAGGTCGCAAAGCTGTAGAAGAGGAACCAGAAGGTGCCCCAGGTTCCCAATTGCCACTGAAGGACTTCTGCACCCAATGCCTTGATAGGCGTAAAGAAACCGACAAAGGTGAAACCGGTCCACAGCGCTACTGCCAGCCACAGGACGTGTTTGAGGGCCTTGCGCAGAATCTTGTCCGATGTCCAAGCCCCTGCGTCACGCCGCATGCGCGCCGAACGGTCCCCTTCCGTGTGCTTTTCAAGCCACAGGAATATTTCGGTATAGACAGTCTGCGGACAGGCGTATCCGCACCAGAGACGGCCTGCCACTGCGGTAAACAGGAACAGCGACAGCGCCGAGATGACCAGGATTCCGGTCAGATAGATGAAGTCCTGTGGGTACAGGACCAGACCAAAAATATAGAAGCGGCGGGCACCCAGATCGAAGAGAACCGCCTGGCGTTGTCCCCATTCCAGCCAGGGCAAGCCATAAAAAACCAACTGGGTGAGCCAGACCATGGCCCAACGCCAGTTGGAGAACAAACCCGTGACGCTGCGCGGGTAGATTTTTTTGTGGGCTTCGTACAGCGAGAACATCACCCCATCGGTGTCGCTGGCAGGAACTGGTGTCCCTGCATCCTGCTCCACAACGATGGGAATGATCTTTCGCGGTAACGAGCTCCTATCGTCCAAAAGTCAAGGCTTTCGTGTTCAACGTTTACTTGGCTTTGGCGTTGTTGGAGAGGCCCCAAACATAGGAAGCCAACACCTGGATCTGACCTTCTGTCAGGCGCTCCGCTTGCGCAGGCATCTGATTGATCTTACCGTTGTTGACCATCGCCACGATCGCAGCTTCGCCAAAGCCATGCAGCCAGATGTTGTCGGTCAGGTTGGGAGCACCAAGCGCTTGAGTGCCCTTGCCGTCAGCACCGTGGCACGCCGCACAGACTGCGAACTTCTCCTTGCCCAGGTTGGCGCGCACGGAATCATGCGGACTGTTCGACAGACTCAGCACGTAGTGCGCAACGTTCTTGACATCATCCGCAGTACCCACGGCAGCTGCCATCGGAGGCATATTGCCCAGGCGACCCTTGGTAAGGGTTTCCTTGATAACTTCAGGAGCGCCGCCATGCAGCCAGTCGCCATCGGTCAGATTGGGAATACCCTTGGAACCACGGGCGTCCGATCCATGGCACTGCGAGCAGTTGTTCATGAACAGACGCTCACCGATTGCCATAGCCTGCGGATCCTTGGACATGTCCTCAGCCTTCATGGCCGAGAACTTGGCATACAGAGGAGCTACCTCCGCATTGCCCTTGGCCACTTCCTTTTCATACTGGTCTTTTTGCGACCACTTGTCGGTGAGTCCGCCAGCATAGCTGCCCAAGCCGGGATACATGGCCAGGTAGCCCAATGCAAACACAATCGTGATCACAAAGAGCCAAACCCACCAGCGTGGCAAGGGGTTGTTCATCTCGCGCAGGTCTTCATCCCACACGTGACCGGTCGTATTGTCGTTCGCAGTCATAGCCTTTGCCTTGCCGCTGAACCACAGCAGAAGCGCGCAGGCGAGAATACTCACCAACGTGATGCCGGCCACATAGACCGACCAGAAGTTGCTTGTAAAGTCGCTCATTTCAAATCCTTATTCTGGGGTCAGTCCTGCTCAAACGGCAGGTTGGCGGCTTCAGAGAAGTCGGATGCACGCCGCTTGGACCAAGCCCACCACACAATGCCGATAAACGTTATAAAACTGGCCACAGTGGCCACAGACCGAAGGGTGTTGATATCGATGTCCATATTCAACTCCTTCGCGTTTACTTGAGAGCCAGACCCAAAACCTGCAGGTAGGCAATCAGGGCTTCCAGTTCGGTCTTGCCCTTGACTTCTTCCACTGCCTTGGAAATCTGCTCATCGGTGTAAGGAACGCCAACGGTACGCAGAGCCTTCATGTGAGCGGGCATGACAGCCGCGTCCACCTGGTTCTTTTCCAGCCATGGGTAGGCAGGCATGTTGGATTCAGGCACCACATCGCGTGGGTTGATCAGGTGGGTACGGTGCCAGTCATCGCTGTACTTGCCACCAACACGAGCCAGATCCGGACCAGTGCGCTTGCTGCCCCACTGGAACGGGTGGTCATAAACCGACTCACCTGCCACCGAGTAGTGACCATAACGCAGTGTCTCGGCGCGGAAGGGACGGATCATCTGCGAGTGGCAGTTGTAGCAACCTTCACGCGTGTAGATGTCACGACCAGCCAACTGCAGGGCAGTGTAAGGCTGGACTCCCTTGATGGGTTCCGTGGTGGACTTCTGGAAGAACAGCGGAACGATTTCCACCAAACCACCAACCAGCAGCACCAACAGGATAAGGACGATCATCAAGAAGTTGTTCGTCTCAATGGACGCGTGCGACAGTCCTGAGTTTGTATTTTGATTTGCCATATTGGTTACCTCTTATGCGTGTGCAGCTACTGCTGGAATGGTGACATTCACCGCACGGCCCGCGGTAGCGGTCTTCAGCGTGTTCCAGAGCATGATCACCATACCGGAGAGGTACAGCAAACCACCCAACAAACGCAGAACATAGAACGGATAGGTAGCCTTCACCGACTCAACAAAGGTGTAGGTCAGGGTACCGTCAGCGTTGATAGCGCGCCACATCAGACCTTGCATCACACCGGCAATCCACATTGCAGCAATATAGATAACGATACCGATGGTGGCTGTCCAGAAGTGCACTTCAATGGCCTTCACGCTGTACATCTGCTTCTGGCCGAACAGGCGGGGAATCAGGTAGTACAGGGAGCCCATGGACACCAGACCCACCCAACCCAGGGCGCCGGAGTGCACGTGGCCTACGGTCCAGTCGGTGTAGTGGCTCAAGGCGTTAACCGTCTTGATGGACATCATGGGACCTTCGAAGGTGGACATGCCATAGAAGGACAGGGACACGATCAGGAAGCGCAGGATAGGATCGTCGCGCAGCTTGTGCCATGCGCCGGACAGGGTCATGATGCCGTTGATCATGCCGCCCCAGCTGGGAGCCAGAAGAATCAGGGAGAACACCATACCGACGGACTGGGTCCAGTCAGGCAGCGCGGTGTAGTGCAGGTGGTGAGGACCCGCCCACATGTAGGTGAAGATCAGCGCCCAGAAGTGGACGATGGACAGGCGGTAGCTGTAAACAGGGCGACCGGCTTGCTTGGGGATGAAGTAGTACATCATGCCCAGGAAGGCAGCGGTCAGGAAGAAGCCCACCGCATTGTGGCCATACCACCACTGGATCATGGCGTCCTGCACACCGGCGTAGGCCGAGTAGGACTTCAGGGGACCCGCGGGAATTTCTGCGCTGTTGACAATGTGCAAAATCGCGACGGCGATGATGAACGCACCAAAGAACCAGTTGGCAACGTAGATGTGCTTGACCTTGCGGGTACCGACGGTACCGAAGAACACAACCGCGTAGGCCACCCAGATCAGTGTGATCAGGATGTCAATGGGCCATTCCAGCTCGGCATACTCCTTGCCAGTGGTGTAACCCAGAGGCAAAGACAGCGCCGCAGCCACAATGACGATCTGCCAACCCCAGAAGGTGAAGGCCGCCAATTTGTCGCTGAACAGGCGCACCTGGCAGGTACGCTGAACTACGTAATAAACCGTAGCAAACAAAGCACAACCACCAAACGCAAAAATCACCGCGTTGGTGTGTAGTGGTCGTAGTCGCCCGTAGGAGAGCCACGGTATACCCAGGTTCAGTTCCGGCCAAGCGAGCTGGGCGGCGATGATGACGCCAACCAGCATGCCAACCACACCCCAAACCACCGTCATGATGGCGAACTGACGTACAACGGTATCGTTGTATACAGTTGCCTGTTGATTTGCAAATGCCATTTTTACCTCTTCTCTTATTAAACCCAGCGGGGAGTGTCTACGGGCCACCTGTGGATCGGGTTGATCAATGTCAAAGTCTGCTGAAAGTTCTTAATATTTGTTAAGAATCTTTCAGGATCCTTTCACCTTCAGCCTCGATGTCTTCGAACTGTCCCCGGTGGATTGCCCACCAGAGACCTCCCAAAATAAAAAATACCAGTACCACGGACAGTGGAATCAACAAATACAGAATATCCATCAGAGGACCTTTTCTAAGGGCAGCACGCGGGCCAGGCGCAATGCGTTGAGCACGACCAACAGGGAACTGGCGGCCATTCCCAGGCCAGCCAGCCAAGCTGGCAGCATCCCCACAACGGCCAACGGGACACAAGCTGCGTTGTAAATCAGGGCCCACCACAGATTTTGCCGAACAATGACCAGGGTCCGTCGCGCCAACAGCAGCGATTGCACCACCACCATCAATTGTTCACCCAGGATCACGAAATCCGCTTTGGACTGCGCCAGCGGAACGGCTCGTCCGAAGGTAAATGAGACATTCGCGCCCGCCAGCACCGGACCATCGTTCAATCCATCGCCAACCATGGCCACACTACGGCCTTGTGACTGAAGTGTGCGCAGAAACGCCAGCTTGTCATCCGGTGAGCACCCACCGCGTGCCTGCGCAATGCCGGCCTGGGCGGCCACCCGGGTGACCGATTCGACGCTATCGCCCGACAGCATATGAACCTCTACCCCCTGCACGCCCAACGCGGCCACTGCTGCGGCTGCCTCGGGGCGAAGGTCTTCCTTCAACTCAAAGGTGGCCAGCCACCCTTGCGCGTCGCCCAGAAATGCACACAAGCCCGTCACAGGGCGATCTTGCACTGAACAAAAACTGGCCGAACCCAACCGCAGGTTCGCAGTAGTCCCATCACCCGCGGCAACGCGGGTATTGGTCGCCAGGCCTGAAACACCCTGCCCTGCATGCTCGGTCACCGCCGCACAAGTCCAAGGGTTGGGCGAAACCTCCCTTCGGGCTTGCGCCGCAGCCAGTGCCCGCGAAACCGGATGCAAGGAATGGCACGCCAGAGCGGCGGCCATGGCCAGTGCTTCGTCTACGGAGAGCCCCGGGCGCACCGTGACGGCCCCCAGAACCATGGCGTCACGTGTCAACGTGCCGGTCTTGTCAAAGACCAGCGTGTCCACCGACGCCAAGGCCTCCAGAGCCTGCAATCGACGCACCAGAACACCGCGGCGAGCCAACGCACCGGCCGATGCCAGCATGGCGGCCGGAGTCGCCAGCGACAGGGCGCAGGGACAGGTCACCACCAGCACAGCAACCGCCACCATCAGGGCATGACCTGGGTCGCGCGACCACCACCAGGCAGCCGAGGCCGCAGCGGCCAGTAGTACCCCGATCAGAAACGGCTTGGCCAACCGGTCGGCCAGCATGGCACCCTGGGGTTTTGTCGCCGAAGCGCTCTCCATCAACGCCACAATTTGCGAGAACCGGGTGGCTTCGCCGACCCGCTCCACCCGCACCTGAACAGTGCTACTCAAATTGTGGCTACCCGAAAGGACCTGCGTACCGATACCGCGCGCCAGGGGATGGGACTCGCCCGTCAACAGGGCTTCATCCACCAGCGTCTGCCCGGCATGCACCACACCGTCCGCGGCAAACGTTTCGCCCGGATGGACCCGCAACACATCACCCACCACAATGCGGCGCACGGCGACCCGCTCAAACTGGCCATCCGGCAGCAAGCGCTCCACGCTGTCGGGCAGGCGGTTCATCAAGGCTTCCAGCGACCCGGCAGTGCGGTCACGCAGGCGCAGCTCCAGCCAACGCCCGGTCAGCAGGAAGAACACAAACATGGTCAACGAATCAAAGTAGACCTCGTGACCAAAGACGCCGCCCGGCTCAAACGTGCCAGCCGTGCTCATGGCAAAGGTGATGAACATCCCCAACGCCACGGGCAGGTCCATGCTGATGCGCATCTGGGTGATGTCGCGCCAGGCATTGCGAAAGAAAGGGCCGCAGGAAAAGAACACCACTGGCAATGTCAGTACCCACGACGCCCAGCGCAGCAGTTGCTCCATCTCGGCGGTCAGGTCACCGGGATGGGCCACGTACGCCGGGTAGGCATACATCATGACCTGCATCATGCACAGACCGGCTACCAGCCAGCGCCACAGGGCTTGGCGGGTCTCCAGCTTGCGCCGTTCGCTGGCGAAGACATCGTTGGCCGGTACCGCACGGTAACCACTGCCCTGCACCGCCTGCATCCAGGTGGAAGGAAGCACCTGCCGATCTGACCAGATCACCTTGGCGCGGTGACTCGCCGCACCGACCTGGGCACTGATCACGCCAGGAACCCGGATCAAAGCCTCCTCCACCGTCAGTGAACAAGCGGCACAATGCATGCCCTCAATCACCACGCTGGATTCCCAGCAGTGGGCGCCCTGCTGCGCCGGCCGGCTGAATGCACTCCACTCCAGTGGATCGTCCAGCACCCGAAGATCCTCTCCAGCATGGGGCATCAAGGGCTGCTGCTGCGCTGCTGCAGGTGCCTGTGGCGGGGTGTCGGCTGATGGCGCGCCAGCTGTCAATGGCTGGGCCGCAAGGGAGGAGGAAGGCATGGGCTGAGAGTGTGCAGGGTAAGCGCCTTGGGCGACTTGATGCAGATCAAGACTGCCAAACCAGTATAGAGTAACCTCAACAACTGTTAACTTCAAGGAGCATAGCAATGTACCAACGCATTCTGGTCGCCACCGATGGCTCAACCCTGTCCAAAAAAGCAGTCAAAAGCGCCATCGACTTAGCCGCCCTGTGTGGTGCAGAACTGGTCGCCCTGAAAGTCGTGCCGCGTTACCCGCAGAGCTATTTCGAGGGGGGCATTGCCTTGCAGCCCGACGAAGTACGCCGGGTGGAGAGCCAATGGGCCGAGGAAGGTCAGGCCGTCGTGGACGCGGTCAAGAAGACGGCGCTTGCCAAGGGCGTAACCACCAAGGCCATCACCGTCAAGTCCGATGTGGTGTCCGATGCCCTGCTGGCAGCCGCCAAGAAACACCAGTGCGACCTCATCGTGATGGCATCGCACGGGCGCCGGGGCATCAAGCGCCTGCTGCTGGGCAGTGAAACCCAGCACGTGCTCACGCACGGCAATATTCCGGTCCTGATTCTCAAATGATCTTGAGGGAAAACGGCCTCTAGCCCTCGTCAATATTGAACCATTAGCTATCTATTTGATAGCTAATGTCGGCCCGACCGGCTACTCCTCTTCCTGATAACGCGAGCGGATGTCCATCACATCATCCCACGCACCCAGGAAAGCCTTGACGCAATCGGGATCAAAGTGGGTGCCGGAGCCTTCCAGCAGAAGGTCTACAGCAGCTTCCAGCGTCCAAGCCTTCTTGTAGGGGCGCTCCGAGGTCAAGGCGTCAAACACATCCGCCACGGCAACGATACGGCTAAAGATGGGAATGTCTGTCCCCATCACGCCTGCGGGGTAACCCGAACCGTCGAATTTCTCGTGATGCCCCAGTGCAATGTCAGCACCAGCCTGCAACACGCGGGATGAACTGCCTTGCAGCAGCTCGTAACCGTAGATTGCATGGCGCTTCATTACCTCAAATTCCTCCGCATCCAGCCTTGCGGGCTTGAGCAAAATCCCGTCCGGAATTCCCACCTTGCCGATGTCATGCATGGGCGCGGCTTCCAGCAAAAGCTCCTGGTCCTCAACCGACAGGCCCAAACCGCGCGCAATCAGTTGTGAGTAGTGGGCCATGCGCAAGATGTGCGCCCCGGTTTCGGGGTCGCGGTATTCCGCGGCCTTGCACAGCCGGAAAACAGTTTCGCGTTCTCGCGCCACGATCTCTGCGGTAGCCTTGCGCACCTCGTCGGCCAGCCACTGCGCGCGATCGGAAAGCTGCTTGCGTGCATCGCTGACCAGCAGCATGTTGCGGCTGCGTGCCAGAAACTCGACCTTGTCGACGGGTTTGGTCAGGAAGTCATTGGCCCCCAGGTCCAGCGCACGGTAACGCAGCTGCTTTTGGTCGTTGGCGGTAATCATCACCACCGGCACCACATCGCAGCCCGGCATCTCGCGCAACAGGCGTATGAACTCCAGACCATCAATATCCGGCATCATGTAATCCACGATCACCAGATCCGGCACATGGTCCTTGGCCCAGTTCAGACCGCTGCGCGCGTCGGTGAACGTGTGGGGCTCGCAATCCTCCAGCTTTTTCACCAGCGCGGCGAACAGGATCAGGTTGATCTCTGTATCGTCGATGATCAGAACGTGGTGCGTCACAGGAATCCCGCCTTGTTAATTGGCATTTATCTTACTCACAATGCGGCATCCATTGGGATCAACGGAAGAAGCAGGTCCATCTCCCGGGTCAATGAGTCCAGCAGCGCCGGTATGCCAGGGGCGTCACTGTCCAACGAACACTGTTCAATCCGGTACGCCAGATCACTGGCCGGCTTGGCCCCAAACATCGAAAGCGTGCCCTTGAGTGCATGCGCAACGTGCATGACCGCTTTCAGGTCGCCGCTGGCCAGACCATCCCGCATTTTCTGCAAATCGGAGGGCCATTGGTCCACAAAGGCCTGGGCGATGATCCCGATGACCTCCTGATCCGCTCGGGATAGAGCCTGTGCATAGTCAAATTCCATCGGTGAGGATGACAGCAGCATTGACAGCGAGGCTGGCCGGGTCAGGGAAAAGTGCACCATGGGAGAGGAAAAGTGCTGCAACATTTGCTGGAGTTCCTGCGCCTTGATGGGCTTGGAAATGTAGTCATCCATACCGGCAGCCAGACAACGCTCGCGGTCGGCCTCCATGGCATTGGCGGTCATGGCAATGATGGGGGTACGCCGCACCGTTTCCGAAGCACGGATACGCCGGGTCGCCTCAAGACCATCCATGACCGGCATCTGCATGTCCATCAGAATGACGTCGAATTGCTGGCGTGCCAACATGTCCAGTGCTATCTGCCCGTTGCCGGCCACTTCTACATGGTGACCCCACCGTTCCAGCAGGGTTATCGCCAGTTTCTGGTTGATGGCATGGTCTTCCACCAACAACACGTTCATCAACACCTGGTCTTCGCGCAGACGGTGGCTGGCGATCAGGGCCGTAGGCTGGGTGGTCTGCATGTGGAGTGCCCGCGCGACGGCCTGCAACAGCTCGTCTCTGGCAATGGGTTTGCTCAAGTGGCCCACGATCCCGGCTTCAACCGCACGCTGGGCGTCGCCCTTCATACCAGCCAAAGACAGCATCACCAGTGGCAGCGCGGCGCACCCAGGCAACTGCAGAATCCCCTTGGCCACATCAAAACCGTCCATGTCCGGCATCTGGGCGTCCAGCAACACCAGGTCACACGGTTGTTGACCAGGCTCCGCATGGGCCATCCAGTCCAGGGCCACATGCCCGGAGGCAAAGGCCTCGACCCTGACGCCTTCCGACTCCAGCATGCGGGCCAGCACCTCGCGGCTCACCGCGTTGTCGTCCACGATCACCATGTGACAACCAGCGATATCGGTTGTGGGCAACAGGGGCGTCGAAGCCAGCATGTCCACATCCAGATTCAGTGTGAAGTGAAAGGCACTACCCTTGCCAACCTCACTGTCCACCCAGATGCGGCCGCCCATGGCTCCAACCAGGCGTGCGCAGATGGTCAGTCCCAGGCCGGTGCCGCCATATTTGCGGGTGGTGGAGCTGTCCTCCTGGGAGAACGCATCAAAGATGCTGCCCAGCTTGCTGGCCGGAATGCCAATGCCGGTGTCGAGCACCGAGAACTGCAACGTGGTGCCAGCCCCTTCCTGCTTGGCGCGCACGATGCGCAACACAATCTCACCCTGCTGGGTGAATTTGATGGCATTGCCGAGAATATTGACCAGCACCTGCCGCAGCCGCCCGGGGTCGCCCAACACGGCCCCCGGCACGTCGGGTGCCAGATCCAGCACCAGTTCCAGGCCCTTTTCGCTGGCACGCAGCGCAACCGACTTCAGCGTTTCCGCAACCGAATGCCCCAGATTGAACGGGATGTGCTCGATCTGCAACTTGCCGGCTTCAATCTTGGAGAAATCCAGAATGTCATTGATCACCCGCAGCAGTGAGTCAGCGGATGACTTCACAACGCCCAGATATTCGCGCTGTTCCGCGTCCAGTGACGTGTCCAGCAACAAGTCGGTCATTCCGATCACACCATTCATGGGCGTGCGGATTTCATGGCTCATATTGGCCAGAAAGTCCGACTTGGCGCGGCTGGCCGCTTCCGCGTCATCCTTGGCCTTCTGCAACTCGGCAGCGGCTTGTTTGGCGGCGGTGATGTCAGTGAAATAGCCATTCCACACCCAACCGCCATGGGACAGTTGCCGGGGGTGGGCTTCACCATGCACCCACGCAATGGCGCCGGTGTGCTGGTGCACCATTCGCAAGTCTACTGACTGCGCCCGCGCATGGGCATCGGCCGCCCCCAGACCGGCAAAGAACAGCGCGCGATCCTGCGGGTGCACGCGCTCGGCCAACAACTGGGTGTTTTCCAGAATCGCATCTGCCCGCACGCCACAAATGGCCTCGATGGTGTCACTCATGAACGTGATCCGGAACTTGCCATCCGTTTCAACAAAATACTGGAACACCGCAACGGGGATGTTCTCGGTCACTTCCCGCAGCCGTGCATCGGCCTCTTTGAGTGCTGTCACATCCTGCCAGATACCGGTGAACACCGTGGCGCCGTCGGGCGCCAGATCGACCTCGGGGTCGATTTCCGCGCGTATCCATCGCAAAGCACCACCCTGCAAGCGTATGCGGTATTCGCCGCGCCAGATCACCCGCCTGCGCGCCGCGTCCAGCACCCCTTCCACCACGCGGGGTCGGTCTTCTGCGAAGATTTGCTGTGTGGTCAATGAGGCATTCGCCTTCATTTCCTCCGGGGTAAAACCCAGAACCTCGCGCACCCGTTCGCTGACAAAGGTGAAGTGGTAGTGATTGGGCGCGACGTGCCACTGGAAGACCACGCCGGGAACCGTGTTGGTGATGTGGCGCAGACGGGCTTCAGCCGCTTTCATGGACGCTTCCATGCGCTTGCGCTCAGTGATATCGGTGCGGATGGCGATATACATGGTGGGGGTACCCGCCTCATCGGCCAACGGCACGATGGTGGCGTCCACCCAGTACAACTCGCCCGCCTTGTTGCGGTTGCAGATCTCGCCATGCCAGACCATGCCGGCCGTGATCATTTCCCACAATTCCGTAAAAAACTCGGGTGGGTGGACCCCGGACTTGATGATCCGATGGTTCTGGTTCAGCAGTTCGGTACGGCTATAGCCACTGATTTCGCAGAACTTGTCATTGGCATAGATGATTTCGCCGGCCAGGTTGGTCGTGCTGACAATGGCATGCTGGTCGAGCGCAAACTTCTGGTAGGCCAGATCGGTCAGCGCAGCATGCAGATCGGATTGACTCTCCTCATGCTGGCGTACCAGATCGCGCATCAGTGTCGACAGGGTTTCCAGGTTGTCATCGGCGGCCAGGGTCTGGTCGGTATCGATGGAGGCCATCAGGTCCCGCGCGGAGGCCCGCAAGGAATCAATCGCACGGGTACGGCTGGCCAGATCCTCACGCAATTGGGCGTTCTTGGCGGTGAGTTCGAGCGAACTCAGCTCCAGGCTGCGGGTCTTGAGTTCCAGATCGCGGTCGCTTTGCTGGTAAGCCTCGTCCACCCGCTGGATGAACAATGGCAGCCCGCCAATCAAACGCTTTGCCGGCTCCGACAGTGCACCACTGCCCGCCAACGCATCGAGTTCCGCCAGCAGTGCGGGCAGCCCCGCCGGATCGGTATCCAGCAGGCGTTGAACCTGGCGCGCGAGTAGCTTGTGCATTCAGAACACCCGAGCAGACGTCAGACGGCCTCGGCAATGTAGGTGATGGTCATGGTTTGATTGTGCAACCTGCACTCCACCGCGGGGCTGAAGGGGCTGATCTCGCCATACGAATAAAAACCGGCGAGCGTGGCACCCCGGCCAAACACCTGTCCCACGGCCTCCACTTCTTCATCCACACGCCCGCCCATGACCAGCTTGCGCCCCACACAGCTCACCAGCAGGGCCAGTCCGTCGCGCGTGTGGGTCTGCATGGCTTTGGCGGCCTGTGCCGCTGCCTCTGCCCCGTCCACCAGCGCATCGGTGCTGGCGTGCATCAGGCGCAAATAGCCATCGGGATCGATGTCTCCGGCCAGGGTCAGGCTGCCGGCGGCTTCGTCCACACCCAGGATGGTGCGAATCAGGCCCACTTCTGAATGGTCGCTGCCCAGCATGGCAAATGGAAACAGCAGGCCCGAGGCGGGCAATCCGTTGGCGTGTTCCCCCAGATAGCGCTTGTAGACCTGCAAGGCCGGCTCACCATCCAGTTCGAACAGCACGTTGTTCTGGCAGCGCGTCACCTTGCGCGCCGGACCAAAGGGTGACCAGCCGCCAAACGAGCCATGTGCAAACTCCAGCGTGTCGCCATACAGGCCGACACAGGTCAGGCGGTCGCTGCTGACGCCTTTGTCATCGAGCACCCACGTCTGCGCAAAGGCACCACCATCTCCGGCCAGTCCACCGGTGATGGGAACCTTGGGACCCAGCATGTCGGTCATGCCGGACAAGACCGCGCTGCCGTTGATGCTCACGCCCTGACCAAAGATCAGCACAGCGCGCAAACCCGCTATCGGCAGGCCGGATGCCAGGCGCTTGCCCGCCGCAAAGGAGTCCTCCATGGCAGCCAGCGTGGTGCTGACCTGCGCCAGACGGACCTGGTCAAAGTGCATGGCGGTCACGACCAGCGTGCCATCTTCCACGCCCTGGGCCGAGATTTCGCCAGCGGTAGAGCAGCCGGTCCGGTGGGCGGCGGGAAACGCTTCGGCCAAAGCGGCTGCGCCGCCTTGCAGCGCCTGCACCGAACCAAACGCCAAAATCAGGTTGGGCTCAATGGCCGCCAGTGCAGCCAGGTCCTCCGCACAAACGGGGAACTGGCGGAAGATGGATTGCAAGACTTTCATGGTTCATGCCCCAGGGCTAGGGTTTCTGGTATTGCGCACGCAGAAGGTTCTTCTGCACCTTGCCCATAGTGTTGCGCGGCAGTTCAGGCACCACGTAACAACGCTTGGGTATCTTGAAGTTTGCCAGCATTCTCTTGAGTTCGGACAGAACTTTTTCCGGCTCCACCTGGGCACCCGGCTTGGCAATGACGACAGCCACCCCGACCTCACCAAAGTCCGCGTCCGGCACCCCCACCACCGCACTCTCTGCCACACCGGGCAACGTGTTGATAAAGCCCTCGATCTCGGCCGGGTACACGTTGTAGCCGCCACTGATGATCAGATCCTTGCTGCGTCCAACGATGGTCACATAGCCATCGGCATCCACGCGGCCCACGTCGCCGGTTTTGAAGTACCCATCCGCGGTGAACTCTTCCTGGGTCTTTTCGGGCATCTGCCAGTAGCCGCTGAACACATTCGGCCCCTTGACCTGGATGCCACCGACCTCGTCACAGGCCACTGAATTGCCGGCATCGTCCTGCACACGCAAGCTGACACCCGGCAGCGGGAAACCCACCGTGCCACCGCGGCGCTCGGTGCGTCCACCATGGCGCGCATCAGCGCCACAAGGGTTGGAGGTGAGCATGATGGTCTCGCTCATGCCATAGCGCTCCAGAATGGTGTGGCCGGTGCGGGCAATCCAGTCGTTGAAGGTCTCGATCAGGAGTGGCGCCGATCCGGAAATGAACAGTCGCATGGTGCGTGCCGCCTCCCGGTTCAGACCCGGCTCGGCCAGCAGGCGCACGAACAGCGTGGGCACACCCATGAACACGGTGGCCTGTGGCAGCTTCTCCAGCACCCGTTTGGGATCGAATTTGGCAAACCATAGCATCTTGCTGCCGTTCAACAACGCGCCATGCACCGCCACAAACAGGCCGTGTACATGGAAGATGGGCAGCACGTGCATCAACACATCGCCCGGTTGCCAGTTCCAGTAATCCTTCAACACCCGCGCGTTGGAGAGCAGGTTGCCGTGCGACAGCATGGCCCCCTTGCTGCGCCCGGTGGTTCCACTGGTGTAGACAATGGCGGCCAAGTCGTCCGCTCCACACATCGCTGGCTCATGCTGGTCACTGCAGTGCGCGGCACGCGCCAGCAGCGACCCCGTGCGGTCGTCGTCCAGTGTGAACACGTGCTGGGTACCGGCCTTGAAGGCGATCTTGCTGACCCAGCCAAAGTGCCTGGAGCTGCACACCACCACGGCCGGCTTCGCGTTGCCGATGAAATACTCGATCTCTGCACTCTGGTAGGCTGTGTTCAGCGGCAAAAACACGTAACCCGTGCGCAGCGTGGCCAGGTACAGCATCAGCGCCTCGACTGACTTTTCCACCTGCACGGCAATGCGCGTGCCAGCTGGCAACTTCAGCGAGACCAGCAGATTGGCCAGCATGGCGGTGGCGCGGTCCAGGTCACGCCAGCTATAGAGCAGGCCGTTGTCGGTTTCTATGGCAACGGTATCCAGGTCGGCAGGAAAGGCGGCGCGCAAGGCCGCAAACAGGTTCTGATTCTTCATGGGTCAGGATCCAAAGCGCGGTTTGCGTTTCTCGGTAAATGCCTGCACGCCCTCACGGTGCTCGGCGGAATCTGCATAGCGGTAGGCTGTTGCTATCAAATCAGTAGCTGTTTGCGCAGATTGGACGAGGGCTAGAGCTCTAAAAGCCTGTTTATTGAGTCTCGCAGCCTGGGGGGCCAGCGGCAGGATGCGCTCCACGCAGGCACCCACCGTGGCCTCCAGCGCGGCGGCCTCCACCACCTGGTTCAAGAAACCGCGCTGGTGCATCTCGGTAGCATCCAGCACTGCGGCGGATAGCAGCATCTCCCGCGCCGTCAACTCACCCACGGCGCGCATCACCAGCGCGGCCTCACGCGGGGCCATGGGAAAGCCCAGCCGGGCAATCGGTGCGCCAAAGCGGGCCGTGTCGCCAGCGATGCGGATGTCGCAGCAGCTGGCAATCTCCACGCCAGCCCCCATGCAGTTGCCCTGGATGTGGGCAATGATGGGGACGTCGCATTCCAGCATGGCCAGCAGCCCGCCCCAGACGTCTTCTTCGTGAAAGGCACGCAGGCTGTGCTCCTGGAAGCGAAAACCGGCGTATTCCGAAATATCGCCACCGGCGCAGAAATGGCCCTTGCCACGGATGACCACGCAGCGCAAGGATGCGTCCTGCTGGATCTGTTGGAAGACGGAGCGCAACTGGCGCCACATGCTGCGCGACATGGCATTGAACTTGGCCGCGTGCGACAGCTCGACCACGGCCAGCGGGCCGGTAACCTCCAGCACAACCGACTTGGTCATCGTGGAGCCCTCACCTGTGCCCACCACCACAGGCCCGCACCGCCCAGGATCATCGGGACACACAGCCACTGCCCCATGCTCATGCCCAGCGACAACAGGCCCAGGTGGGCATCCGGTTCTCGGAAAAATTCGGCAATGAAACGCATCACACCATAGCCCAACAGGAAAGCCGAAGCGACCTGCCCCTGCTTGGGCGCCCGGCGCGCATACCACCACAACAGCACGAACAGCAACACCCCTTCCAGCAGGAACTGGTACACCTGCGACGGGTGGCGCGGCAGCTCCCCTGCCCCGCGGAACACCATGCCCCAGGGAAGGCTGGGGTCGGCAAGGCGCCCCCACAACTCGCCGTTGATGAAATTCCCCACCCGACCTGCCGCCAGGCCGGTCGGCACGCACGGCGCGACAAAATCGGCAACCTGCCAAAATGGCTTCTCCCGAGAGCGTGCATACCAGACCATGGCGGCAATCACACCCAGCATGCCGCCGTGAAAACTCATGCCGCCCTGCCAGACATACAGCACCTCCAAGGGATGCGCCAAGTAGTAAGCCGGCTTGTAAAAGAGACAGTAGCCGATGCGCCCGCCCAGTACCACGCCCATCACCCCCATGAACAGGATGTCCTCCACATCGCGGTAGGCCCAGGCTTTGGAGCCTTGCATACCGACATACGGCGCGTGGCGCAAGCGCCGGCTGCCCAGAAACATGAACAGCGCAAAGGCGGCCAGGTAAGTCAGGCCGTACCAGTGCACGGCGACTGGCCCGATTTGCAGGGCTATTGGATCAATTTGGGGGTGTATCAGCATGAGCGGTATTGTGCCTGCCTGAGGAGCAGCAACCGGGCCCGATGGCTTTTCGCGCCCCCTCCTGAACGTGGGGGCATTCAGTCTTCAGCGGCGGCGCTTTTTGCTGCTGAGCATGCCCAACGCTTCACGGCTGCGCTCAATGCGGTCCTTGCGGCGGGCGTCTTCGCGCTCCATGGCCTTGCGCTTGGTATAACCGGACGCATCGGCCCAGGCCCACCAGGCCACGGCCATGCCAAACGGCGCCAGAACCACCCACCAGTCCCATGCTGCAACCGGGCCAAACTCCATGAACTTCATGGTCAACAAAATCAGACCCAAACCTAAAAAATACATGACTGTCTCCTCCGGGGTTTTCCACTGTACTCCAAGCCAACCTCCCCAGGGAGAAATGACACTGTGGCGCTGACGAAAAAAAGCCCGCGGTTGCGGGCATTTTTGGGCATGGGCAGGGTGCTCAGTAGGTCTGGCCCAATTGATCCAGAATCGCCGGGTTTTCCAGCGTGGAGGTGTCCTGTGTGATGGCCTCACCCTTGGCGATGGAACGCAGCAGGCGGCGCATGATCTTGCCGGAACGGGTCTTGGGCAGGTTCTCGCCAAAACGGATGTCCTTGGGCTTGGCGATCGGACCGATTTCCTTGCCCACGTGGTCACGCAGCTGCTTGGCAATCGCCTTGGCCTCGTCGCCAACCGGCAGCGGACGCTTGAGCACCACGAAGGCGCACACTGCTTCGCCGGTGGTCTCGTCGGGACGACCGACCACGGCGGCTTCGGCCACCAGCTCGGTGCAGCTCACCAGTGCGGATTCGATTTCCATCGTGCCCATGCGGTGGCCAGAGACGTTCAACACGTCGTCGATACGGCCGGTGATGGTGAAGTAGCCGGTCTTCTCGTCGCGGATGGCACCGTCGCCGGCGAGGTAGTACTTGCCCTTGAAGTCATCGGGGTAGTAGCTCTTCTTGAAACGCTCGGGGTCGCCCCAGATGTTGCGGATCATCGAAGGCCATGGCTTCTTGACGACCAGGATGCCGCCCTGTCCATTGGGCACGTCCTTGCCGGTCTCATCCACGATGGCGGCCTGGATGCCGGGGAACGGCAGCGTGCAGGAACCCGGCACCATGGGTGTGGCACCCGGCAGCGGGGTGATCATGTGGCCACCGGTTTCAGTCTGCCAGAAGGTATCCACGATGGGGCACTTGCTGCCGCCCACATGCTTGTAGTACCACTCCCAGGCAGCAGGGTTGATGGGCTCGCCCACCGAGCCCAGCAGGCGCAGGCTGGAGAGGTCATAGCTCTTGGGGTGCACGGAATCCTTGGCTTCGGCCGCCTTGATCAGCGAACGGATAGCAGTCGGCGCGGTGTAGAACACGGTGCACTTGTGGTCCTGGATCATCTTCCAGAAACGGCCGGCGTCCGGGTATGTGGGCACGCCTTCAAACACGATCTCGGTACCGCCCAGGGCCAAGGGGCCGTAGGTGATGTAGGTGTGGCCAGTGACCCAGCCGATGTCGGCCGTGCACCAGAACACATCGTCGGCCTTCAGATCGAAGGTCCACTTGGTGGTGAGTGCAGCGTGCAGCAGGTAGCCGCCGGTGGAGTGCTGGACGCCCTTGGGCTTGCCGGTGGAGCCGGAGGTGTAGAGCAAGAACAACGGGTGCTCGGCCTCGACCCACTCAGGCTCGCAAGTGGTGGACTGGCTATCTGCCACGTCGTGCATCCATTGGTCACGGCCGGCGGTCATGGCTATCTCGGCGCCGCTGCGCTTGACAACCAGCACGTTCTTGATGGAATCACAACCACCCAGCGTCAGGGCCTCGTCGACGATGGACTTCAGGGGCAACTGTTTGCCACCGCGCACCTGGTGGTCGGCGGTGATGATGGCCACGGCGCCGGTGTCTTCGATGCGGTCACGCAACGACTGGGCCGAGAAACCACCGAACACCACGGAGTGGGTCGCACCAATGCGGGCGCAGGCCTGCATGGCGGCCACGCCGTCGATGGACATGGAAATATAGATGACCACGCGGTCACCTTTTTTGACACCCAGGGACTTCAGACCATTGGCCACCTGGCAAGTCTTGGCCAGCAGGTCCTTGTAATTGATCTTGGTGACTTCGCCACCGTCGGCTTCGAAAATGATGGCGGTCTTTTCTCCCAGACCCTTTTCCACATTGCGATCCAGGCAGTTGTAGGACGCGTTGAGCGTGCCATCAGCGAACCATTTGAAGAACGGCGCGTTGCTCTCATCCAGCACTTGGGTGAAGGGCTGCTTCCAGCTGATCAGCTCCTTGGCCAGCCGACCCCAATACCCTTCGTAGTCGGTCTCGGCTTCCTTGCAAAGTGCGTCATAAGCCGCCATGCTCGGGATGGCTGCGTTCTTGACGAACTCCGCGCTGGGCAAATAAACAGGCAATGCGGTTGCGCCTTCGGTCGTTGTGGTCATGGTTATGTCTCCTCGGTTAAATCGAAACTGGCCGGATGTTGGTGCCAAGCACTTACATGTCACTGACTTGACAGCATGCCGGCAGCCGGCAAGCCTGGCAAAAGGCGCACGGGTCCGACAGCCAGGCTTTTACAATGTCCGGCTACACCACACCAACCCAGACCTTCGAATGAGCAAAGCCCCCTCACCCAAACCCAGCTCCCATTCCATGGACCCGATTGCGAAAGTGATTTTTTCCAGCCGCTGGCTGCAGCTGCCCTTGTACCTGGGCCTGATCGCCGCGCAGGCTGTGTACGTCTACCACTTCTGGGTGGAACTGGTGCACCTGCTGGAGGCGGCCTTTGGCAGTCAGGCCGCGCTGCAGGCGCTGGTCAGCAGCATGGCCTACAAGGCCGATGCCCCGGTAACGTCCCTGAATGAGACCATCATCATGCTGGTGGTGCTGGCGCTCATTGACGTGGTGATGATTTCCAACCTGCTGATCATGGTCATCATGGGGGGCTACGACACCTTTGTCTCCCGCATGAATATCCAGGGCCACCCCGACGAGCCCGAATGGCTGGACCATGTCAACGCATCGGTGCTGAAGGTCAAACTGGCCACGGCGATCATCGGCATCAGTTCCATCCATCTGCTCAAGACCTTCATCAACGCCGCCAATTACACCGACAAGGTGCTGATCGCCCAGACGGTGATACACATCGCCTTCCTGCTCTCGGCCATGGCCATCGCCTATACCGACCGGCTGATGTCCCACTCCGACAAAGCGCAGCACTGAGCCTTTTTTTATCCCAGCCCGGAAAGAGACCACCATGACCACTTCCATCCGACAAGCCGACCTGATTGAATCCGTTGCAGCTGCCCTGCAATACATCAGCTACTACCACCCGGCCGATTACATCGCCCACCTGGCCCGCGCCTATGAGCGTGAGCAAAGCCCGGCCGCCAAGGACGCCATTGCGCAGATCCTGACCAACAGCAAGATGAGCGCGACCGGCCACCGCCCGATCTGCCAGGACACCGGCATCGTCAACGTGTTCCTGAAGGTCGGCATGGACGTGCGCTGGGAAGGCTTCACCGGCAGCCTGGATGACGCCATCAACGAAGGTGTGCGACAGGGCTACAACCACCCCGACAACACGCTGCGCGCCTCCGTCGTCGCCGACCCCGAGTTCCTGCGCAAGAACACCAAGGACAACACACCGGCCGTGATCTTCACCGAAATCGTGCCCGGCAACACCGTCGAAGTGACCGTGGCAGCCAAGGGCGGCGGCTCCGAGAACAAGAGCAAGATGTACATGCTCAACCCCGGCGACTCGGTGGTGGACTGGGTGCTGAAGACCGTTCCGACGATGGGCGCCGGTTGGTGCCCCCCGGGCATGTTGGGCATTGGCATTGGCGGCACTGCCGAGAAGGCGGTGCTGATGGCCAAGGAAAGCCTGATGGACGACCTGGACATGTACGAGCTGCAGGCCAAGTCCGCCAGCGGTGCCGAACTGTCCAACGTTGAAAAGCTGCGCCTGGAGCTGTTCGAGAAGGTCAACGCCCTGGGCATTGGCGCCCAGGGTCTGGGCGGCCTGACCACGGTGCTGGACGTCAAGATCAAGATGTACCCAACCCACGCCGCCAGCAAGCCGATTGCCATGATTCCGAATTGCGCCGCCACCCGCCACGCCCACTTTGTCATGGATGGCAGCGGCCCTGTCTACATCGACCCACCGAGCTTGGACCTGTGGCCCAACGTCAACTGGACACCCAATACCGAGCAAAGCAAGCGTGTGGACCTCAACACCCTCACGCCCGCCGAAGTGGCCAGCTGGAAACCCGGCCAGACCCTGCTGCTCAACGGCAAGATGCTGACCGGCCGCGACGCTGCGCACAAACGCATCAAGGACATGCTGGCCAAGGGCGAGAAATTGCCGGTGGACTTCACCAACCGCGTCATCTACTACGTCGGCCCAGTCGATCCGGTCAAAGGCGAAGTGGTCGGCCCCGCCGGCCCCACCACCGCCACCCGCATGGATGGTTTCACCGAGATGATGCTGGCCCAAACCGGCCTGATCAGCATGGTGGGCAAGGCCGAGCGCGGTCCGGTCGCAATCGAAGCCATCAAGAAGCACAAGAGCGCCTACCTGATGGCCGTGGGCGGCGCAGCCTACCTCGTCAGCAAGGCGATCAAGGCCGCCAAGGTGGTGGGCTTTGCCGATCTGGGCATGGAAGCCATCTATGAGTTCGACGTGGTCGACATGCCAGTCACCGTAGCGGTGGATGCCGGCGGCACCAGCGCCCACATCACCGGACCTGCAGAATGGCAAAAGAAGATTGCCACCGGCGAGTTCAAGAACATTGCCGTGAAGTCTGCCTGAGCGGTTGGTGGTGCAGACAACCGGGCGGCACGCAGACGCCATTGGCGTGTTTGACAGCGGTGTGGGGGGCCTGAGCGTACTGCGGGCCCTGCATGCCGAGCTACCGGGCGAACGCTTTGTGTACGTGGCCGACAGTGGCCACGCACCGTATGGCGAGCGGGACGATGCACATGTCATTGCCCGCTCACATGCCATTGCTCGCCACCTGGTGAACCAGCACGCCATCAAGGCCCTGGTAGTCGCCTGCAATACCGCCACAGCAGCGGCCATTCAGCGTCTGCGGCAGGATTTCCCGGACCTTCCCATCGTGGGGATTGAGCCGGCACTCAAACCCGCTGCGTCCAGCAGCCGGACCAAGCACATCGGCGTGCTCGCCACCCGGGGCACACTCAACAGCGAAAAATTCCGCTCTCTGCTGGCGTCCCTGCAAGACCAGGCGCACTTCGTCTTGCAACCGTGTGACGGTTTGGCTGACGCCATCGAGCGCGACGACGCTATCAAAACAGAAGCACTCTGCACATATTTCACGAGGGCTATGGGCCAATTTGGCTCAAAGCCAGGCGCGATGGACACCTTGGTACTGGGGTGCACGCACTACCCGTTTGCCACTGATGTGCTGCGCGCCAGCGTTGGCGAAACCGTGGTGTTTCTGGAGGGCGGCGCCCCGGTCGCCCGGCAGACCCGCCGCCTGCTGGAAGCGCGTGCCTGGCTGGCCCCGGAAGGCGTGCAGCTGGCATCCGCCACCTCCACGGTCTTTGGCACCACCGGCAACGCCGCACAACTGCAGTCGGCCATCGCCCGCTGGTTGCAACTGCAAACCGATGTGCAAATCCTGTCCATCACCTGAACCGATGTGCACCATCGGGGAACATGCCGCATGACATCCGGAAAACAACTCTTGCTGCTTCTTGGGTGTGCGGTCTGCACGTCTGCTGCCGGGGCCAACCTGTGTGAGAGCGGCCGCCGGCAATCCCCAATCGACATACAGGCCACTTCCCAGCGCCCCCTGCCACCACTGGACTTTCGCTACCAGAGTGCCCCACTGCGCATTGCGGACGATGGCCACACGGTACGCGTGCGCTTTGCGCCTGGGCAGACCCTGCACATAGCGCGCGAGCGCTACACGCTGCAGCAATTTCACTTTCACACGCCTGGCGGCGACCGGATTGCCGGGGAAGAATTCCCCATGGCCGCACACCTTCTGCACAAGAGCGCATCCGGGCAGTTGCTGGCGCTGGTCGTGCTTTTTCGCATCGGTGCGGAGAATCCGTTGCTGAACGCCCTGCTGCCGCTGATTCCGGCCCGAGCAGACGGTGACCACAGCCCGGCCGGCGTTCGCGTGGACGCCAGCAGCTTGCTGCCTACGGCGCGCGGTTACTACCGCTACCCAGGGTCCCTCACCGCACAGCCGTGCACCGAAGGCGTTGACTGGCTGGTGATGAAGCAACCGCTGGAGCTATCCAGCGCCCAGTTGGCACGCTACCGCCAGCGTTTTGCCGACAATGCGCGCGCCGTGCAGCCCGTGAATCACCGCGTGGTACTCGAAAGTCAGTAGCCAACCGCGCGCCTGCCGAAGGCGATCCGCCCCTTCTTGCGTCAAGTCAAGGTTTCTGGCCGCGCGTCACGGAACAATGCTGCACGTGCCCTGTTGCGGCACGCGAAACCCACACCAGGAATCCGACATGCGTCTCCCATCCGCCTTGACCCCCATACCAATGACCCGCACACAGCTTGCCAGCGCGGCACTGCTCCTGCTGCTGCCACTGACCGGCCTCGCATCGCCGGTCGCGGTGAAGAATGCCAAGGAAGTCCGGGCAACAACGGGCGTCGAGGTCGCCGTCACCCCCGAAATGACCGGTGCCGGCATGGTGTCCAGCGGCGCCAAGTTGCCTCCGATTCCCCCCGTCACCGGTAGCCGCTCCAAGATGGTTCCGTCCTGGGGCAAGCCACTGCCCTACCCCATCATGATTGCCGACCGGCGCAACAACCGCCTGATAGAAATCGCGCCGGACAAGAGCATCCTCTGGGAGTTCCCCTCGCCCAATCTCAAGGTCTATCGGGGCAATGAGGACGTCAACTTTTCGGCGGACGGCAAGCAACTGGCGGTCAGCGAGGAAGACAACTTCGACATTCACATCGTCGACTACGAAAAACGCGAGCTGACTTGGACCTACGGAACGCCCGACCACCGTGGCAGCGGCCCAGGCCTGTTGAACTACCCGGACGACGCCCACCTGCTGGCCGATGGACACTTCATCACGGCCGACATCCGCAACTGCCGAGTGGTCATCATTGACCCCAAAACCAATGCGGTCACCACCCAGTGGGGCACGCCGGGCAAGTGCAAGCACAATCCGCCCTCGCAATTGGGTCACCCCAATGGCGCGACGCCGATGGAGAACGGTGACATTCTGGTGACTGAAATCAGTGATGCCTGGATCTCGCGCATCACGCGGGACAGCAAGGTGGTCTGGAGCGTGAAGGCGCCCAACATCCGCTACCCGTCGGATGCGTTTCCCACGGTCGATGGCAAGCAGATCATCGTGGCGGACTTCTGGAAACCAGGACGCGTGGTGATTTTTGACCCAATGACCCGCAAGATCACCTGGGAGTACTTCGTCAAGGAAGGAGATGGCATGCTGGACCACTCCTCCATCGCCCGTGAGTTGCCCGAGACCGGGGACATCCTGGTGGTTGACGACCTCAATGACCGCGTGGTGGTGATCGACCGCAAGACCAAGGCCATCATCTGGCAGTATGGTGAAAAGGGCAAAAAGGGGTTTGCGCCTGGCCTGCTGAACTACCCGGATGGTGTGGACCTGGATGTCTTCCGTGACTGGAAAACGGCGCTGAAAAAGTAGGGGAAGTGGCGTGCCCGGAGGGGATCGAACCCCCGACCCTCAGCTTAGAAGGCTGATGCTCTATCCGACTGAGCTACGGGCACAAAGCACAAAGGCCCTTCGAGGGCCTTTGTAGTTTTGAATGAATGGTCGGGGCGAAAGGATTCGAACCTTCGACCCTCTGGTCCCAAACCAGATGCGCTACCAGGCTGCGCTACGCCCCGACAGCTAGTATTCTAACCGCACGGGGCGGTGACTTTTGGGCGCGGTAATATATTTGTCTTCCATCACCAGCCTTCACCATCCCCATGACGAATTCCCCACCACCGCTGACCTGGCTGGAACCTGGCGACGCGTTTCCATCGGTGGAGCGTGCCTGGGGAACCCGATCCGAGGCTCCGGGGCTTTTGGCGGCCGGCGGGGATCTGTCCGTGCCCACGCTGCGCGACGCCTACAGCCATGGCATCTTCCCTTGGTTCAGTGAAGGACAGCCGATCCTGTGGTGGAGCCCGGACCCGCGTATGGTGCTCACCGTCGCCAATTTTCGTGTGCGCCGTTCCCTGCGCCAGGCACTGGTGCGCTTTGTGGCCGAAGCTCGCTGCGAGGTGCGGATCAACACCGCATTTACCGACGTAATCACCGCATGTGCCCATACACCCCGGCAAAGTCAACCCGGAACCTGGATCCTGCCGGACATGGTGCAGGCCTATACACACCTGCACCAGGCCGGCAATGCACACAGTGTGGAAACCTGGATCGACGGCAAACTGGCAGGTGGTCTGTATTGTGTGGCGCTGGGACGCGCGGTGTTTGGGGAGTCCATGTTTTCCCGCCAATCCGATGCATCCAAAATCGCACTAGCGGCTCTGGTATGTTTCTGCCGGCAAAATGCCATATTGCACATCGATTGTCAGCAAAATACCGCCCATCTAGCCTCTTTGGGGGCGGCCGAGGTCCCACGCAAGGCTTTTTTGGAACATATACAGAGCGCCAAAAGTGCGCCAGCGGTCGAATGGTGCTTCAGGCCCCTATACTGGAATCACATTTTGTCTGCCTGATACTCTCTCCGTGACAGACCTTAAAGATTTCCCTTTGCAAACACTGCAGTTCTACGCAACTGCACCGTATGAATGCAGCTACCTGCCCGACCGGCTGGCACGCTCACAGGTTGCCACGCCCAGCCACCTGATCAACAACTCCACCTACTCCGAGCTGGTGGGCAAGGGCTTTCGCCGCAGCGGCATGTTCACCTACCGCCCTTATTGCGATGGTTGCCAGGCTTGTATGCCACTGCGGGTGGTGGCTGATCGCTTCAAACCGAACCGCAGCCAGCGTCGTGCATGGAAGCGGCACCAGACCCTCTGTGCACGCGTGCTCAGACTGGGCTTTGACCCGGAACACTATGCCCTGTACCTGCGCTACCAGAACAGCCGGCACGCAGGTGGTGGCATGGATGAGGACAGCGTGGATCAGTACACCCAGTTTTTGCTGCAGAGTCGCGTCAATTCGCGTTTGGTGGAGTTTCGCGAGGCCACTACAGACGGCTCTGTCGGTGCACTGCGAATGGTGTCCATTCTGGATGTGATCGATGATGGGCTTTCCGCCGTCTACACGTTTTTCGAACCCGATGACGCGGCCAGCTTCGGCACTTTCAATGTACTGTGGCAGATCCAGCAAGCCCGACGCCTGGGTTTGGCCTACGTGTACCTGGGCTACTGGATTCAGGACAGTCCCAAGATGAGCTACAAGGCGCGCTTCGCCCCCATGCAAGTCCTGGTCAAGGGCGCATGGCAAGAGCAGGATGTCATGCCCCACGCGATATCGTCCGACGCGACAAATCTATAGAGCATTGCACCAGAATTATGACTAAACACATCCCAGATATACCCAGTAAGCCAACCGTGCAGGTCATCGAACGCATGTTCACGTTGATTGACGTTCTAGCCTCCCGGGAAGACTCCATCAGCCTCAAGGACATCAGCGAAAAGGCGGGACTGCACCCTTCCACAGCACACCGCATTCTCAATGACTTGGCGACGGGCCGATTCGTTGACCGGACCCAACCAGGAAGCTACCGCTTGGGCATGCGCTTGCTCGAATTGGGCAATCTGGTCAAGGGCCGACTCAATGTTCGGGATGCGGCCGTGGCCCCCATGCGCGAGTTGCACAAGCACACCCAGCAGCCTGTCAGCCTGAGCGTGCGCCAGGGCGACGAGATTGTGTACATCGAGCGCGCATTCAGTGAACGGTCCGGCATGCAGGTGGTTCGCGCCATCGGCGGCCGTGCGCCCTTGCACTTGACCTCCGTCGGCAAATTGTTTTTAGCCGCCGATGATCCTCAGCGAGTTCGCGCCTACGCAGCGAGAACGGGTTTGCACGGCCACACCAAGAACAGCATTACCGAAATTGAAAGCCTAGAGCGCGAGCTGGCCAAGGTCCGCCAGTATGGTCAGGCTACTGACAACGAAGAACTTGAGTTGGGCGTGCGCTGCATGGCCGCTGGCGTCTATGACGACCAGGACAAGCTGGTGGCGGGACTTTCCATATCTGCCCCATCCGGACGTATGGAAGACAGCTGGCTACCCAAACTGCAAGAAACCGCCCGGCAAATATCCAGCACTCTGGGGCACCATTCGGGAGCCGCCAAGTAGCGTCAGTCGCCTATCAGTTGGTGACGATCCGCTGGTCAGCCACCGCGCTGGCCAAGGGTACGACCTTGGAAACCGGTGCAGGAATGGACTCCACCCAGCGTTTGACGCGTTCTGCATCGGCCAGACGACTGAATTTTCCGGCCGAGTCCAGGAACACCATGATGAGCTTGCGTCCAGCCACCTTGGCCTGCATCACCAGACACTGACCAGCCTCGGAGATGTATCCGGTCTTTTGCAGACCAATTTCCCACGAAGGATTCTTCACCAAACGATTGGTGTTGTTGTACTGCAATGTGCGATGCCCCACGGCAAACTGATGGCCGGTGGATGTAGACAATTCCCGCAGGACCGGATCGCCGTAGGCGAAGTTGACCAGGGTGGCGAGATCACGCGCGCTGGACTGGTTCTTGCTGGACAGGCCGGTTGGCTCCACATAGTTGGTGTCCATCATGCCCAGCATCTTGGCCCGTGCGTTCATCAGATTGACGAACACCGGCAAACCACCTGGGTAGCTGCGCCCCAGCGCGTTGGCTGCGCGGTTCTCACTGGACATCAGCGCCAAGTGCAACAATTCGCCCCTACTCAATTCGGAGCCGACCCGCAGGCGAGAGGAACTACCCTTTTCCATGTCCACATCATCTTGGGTGATGGTGATCATCTCATCCATCGGTAATTTGGACTCACTGATCAGCAGCCCGGTCATCAATTTGGTGATGGAGGCTATGGGCAACACGGCCAGTTCGTTCTTGCGGAACAGGACTTCCTGGGTATCCTGATCAACCACAAACGCCACGCTGGACTTCAGATCCAATGCATCGTGTGCGCCATGCAAGCCCGCCAATTGACCATACGACGGCGGCTTGGGCTTGGCAACCACTCGTGGAGCAGCCTGTTTTCTTACCGGTTTTGCTTTCGCAGCAGTCTTCTTGCCATGCAGTTTTTCGCTTGCAGACGGATGGCGGGCAGCTTGCGCATACACGGGCGCCAAGATCAGTGAGGAAAAAACGGCAACGATGCCAATCTGGGCGAAAAAACGTTTCATGGTGTATCCCGAGGGCGGAGCAAATTGAGCGAAAAGCCAGCCAATGCAAATGCCTGCAGGCACCAGTGTAAACAAAAAAGTCGCGCAAGATCAACTACTTGCGCGACAAACTTCAAGAAATAAATGGCCTTAACGGCCAAACTCCGGGGTTAACCCTGAGCCGCCACCCGGTCCGCCTTGCTGTGGAGCTTATTGAGTGCGCTTAGGTAAGCCTTGGCGGAAGCCACCACGATGTCCGGATCGGAGCCCACTCCATTGACGACGCGACCGCTGTTTTGCAGTCGAACCGTGACTTCTCCCTGGCTCTCCGTCGAACCACTGATCGCATTCACGGAGTACAAAACCATTTCTGCACCGCTCTTCACATGGGACTCAATGGCCTTGAGCGATGCGTCCACGGGCCCATTGCCCTCGGACGATCCCTGCACTTCTTTGCCGTCCACCGTGAACACGATGCTGGCTGTAGGACGCTCGCCAGTTTCGCTGCGCTGCGACAGGGACACAAAGCCATATTGCTCCTTGACGTGGGTCATGCTTTCATCGCTCACAAGGGCCAGGATGTCTTCATCAAAAATCTCGCTCTTGCGGTCGGCAAGCTCCTTGAATCGCGTAAAAGCCGCATTGATATCGCCTTCGCTTTCCAACTGCACGCCAAGCTCTTGCAGGCGCTGCTTGAACGCATTGCGACCGCTGAGTTTCCCCAAAACGATCTTGTTGGCCGTCCAGCCTACATCCTCGGCACGCATGATTTCATAGGTGTCGCGCGCCTTCAACACGCCATCTTGGTGGATGCCGGAGGCATGCGCAAATGCGTTGGCGCCCACCACCGCCTTGTTCGGCTGCACGACAAAACCGGTGGTTTGGCTGACCATACGGCTGGCCGCCAGAATGTGGCGGGTATCGATACCCAGCTCCAGGCCAAAGTAGTCCTTGCGGGTCTTCACAGCCATGACAACCTCTTCCAGGCTGCAATTGCCGGCACGCTCCCCCAGGCCGTTGATGGTGCACTCGATCTGCCGCGCGCCACCAATCTTGACGCCTGCCAGGGAGTTGGCCACGGCCATCCCCAGATCGTTATGGCAATGGACCGACCAGATGGCCTTGTCTGAATTGGGAATGCGCTCGCGCAGGTTCTTGATGAAGTTGCCATACAACTCGGGGATGGCATAGCCCACGGTGTCCGGCACATTGATGGTGGTAGCACCCTCGTTGATCACCGCTTCGATCACGCGGCACAAGAAGTCGGGATCGCTGCGATAGCCATCTTCCGGGCTGAACTCGATGTCACCCACCAGATTGCGGGCAAATCGCACCGCCTGTTTGGCCTGCTCAAACACCTGATCCGGCGTCATGCGCAGCTTCTTTTCCATGTGCAACGCAGACGTTGCGATAAAGGTGTGAATACGGGCCCGGTTTGCACCCCTGAGTGCCTCTGCGGCACGGGAGATGTCGCGGTCATTGGCTCGCGACAGCGAACAGATCGTGGAATCCTTGATACTGTTGGCAATCAACTGCACAGCTTCAAAGTCGCCATTGGAGCTGGCGGCAAAACCGGCCTCGATCACATCGACCTTCAGGCGTTCGAGCTGGCGAGCGATACGCAGCTTTTCATCGCGGGTCATGGATGCCCCCGGGGACTGCTCGCCATCGCGCAATGTCGTGTCAAAAATGATCAATTTGTCAGCCATCTCGTTACTCCTGTGGATCTTCGAATACCCGCAACCCAAATATTGGAACCCAAAGCAAAAGGCCCGTTGCGAGTGCTAACGGGCCTTTATGGATTCAGTGCGTGCGCTACTTCTTCCGCCCGTTGTGGCGTAGGAAAGATAGCGATAGCGCGTTGAAATGCATACGTTCAATGTACCACAGATTGCCCACTCGGTTCGACATAGCCCCAACCCTACTTGTGCAAACCCCGTTCCTCAGGCTCATCGGTGGATGTGCTGATGACGCTGGTGCGCAAGCCCTTGGCTCTGCGCCAGCCGTAAATCACGTAGCCGCTGAGACTGTAGGCAACGAAAACACCAAACAAAACGGTCGGAGGGTCGATATTGACCACAGCAATTCCCAGGGCAATGGCCACCAGCACCGCAAAAGGCACGCTACGCTTCATGTGCACGCCCTTGAAACTGTAAAAGGGCACGTTGGTAACCATGGTCAGTCCGGCAAACAGCGCGATGCCAAAGGTCACCCAGCGCACATCGAACACACCCAGACGATCAGCGCCATGGATTCCCAGATCCGTCATCAATCCGATAAAACCCATCACCAGCGCGGCAGCGGCCGGCGAGGGCATGCCCTGGAAGAAACGCTTGTCCACAACCGCGGTATTGACGTTGAAGCGTGCCAGGCGCAGAGCGGCGCATGCGCAATAGACGAAGGCCGCGATCCACCCCCAGCGCCCCAGCCCCTTGAGCGTCCAAAGATAGGCGATCAGCGCCGGGGCGGCACCAAAGGACACCATATCGGACAGGGAGTCCATTTGCTCGCCAAAAGCACTTTGGGTGTTGGTCATGCGCGCCACCCTGCCGTCGAGGCTATCCAGCACCATGGCACAAAAGACACCAATGGTCGCCTGATCAAAACGCCCATCCATGGCCATCACGATGGCATAAAAACCACCAAACAGGGCCGCCAACGTAAAGAGATTGGGCAGTATGTAGATGCCTTTGCGGCGCTTCTTGATTACCAGTGAGTCGGCATCGGGTGCCTCGAAATCATCACCATCATGCATACATTGGCCTCCAGCCCTCGTAAATATTGCGCAGCAAGCTATCAAATATATAGCAAACCCAAACTACCGCAGGAGCTGGCGCGCTGCCGAAAGTCCGATGGTAGTCGGGAATCGTAACGGCCAACAAAAATGGCCACCGAAGTGGCCATTCAATGCGGTAGGGAATCGCTTAGTTGCGGGTTTGGTCAACCAGCTTGTTCTTGGCGATCCAGGGCATCATGGCGCGCAATTGCGTGCCGACCTTCTCGATGGAGTGGTCAGCGGTGTTGCGACGACGGGCCGTCATGCTCGGATAGTTCAGGCGACCTTCCTGGATGAACATCTTGGCGTAGTCACCGTTCTGGATGCGCTTCAGGGCATTGCGCATGGCGGCGCGCGACTGGTCGTTGATGACTTCAGGGCCAGTCACGTACTCGCCAAACTCCGCATTGTTGGAGATGGAGTAGTTCATGTTGGCAATGCCGCCTTCGTAGATCAGGTCGACGATGAGCTTCAGCTCGTGCAGGCACTCGAAGTAAGCCATTTCTGGCGCATAACCAGCTTCGGTCAGGGTTTCGTAGCCCATCTTGATCAGCTCGACCGCACCGCCGCACAACACGGCCTGCTCGCCGAACAGGTCGGTCTCGGTCTCTTCCTTGAAGTTGGTCTCGATGATGCCGGCCTTGCCGCCACCGTTGGCCATGGCGTAGCTCAGAGCCAGGTCACGGGCCTTGCCGGACTTGTCCTGGTGGATCGCGATCAGGTGGGGCACGCCGCCACCTTGGGTGTACGTATTGCGCACGGTGTGACCTGGGGCCTTCGGGGCAACCATCCACACGTCCAGATCGGCGCGTGGCACGACCTGGTTGTAGTGCACGTTGAAGCCGTGGGCAAACACCAGGGAAGCACCTGTCTTGATGTTAGGCGCGACGTTGTTGGTGTACACCTCGGCGATTTGCTCGTCGGGCAACAAAATCATGACCACGTCAGCAGCCTTGACCGCATCGTTGACTTCCATCACGGTCAGGCCGGCTTTGCCGACCTTGTCCCAGGAGGCACCGCCCTTGCGCAGGCCCACCACGACCTTGACGCCGCTGTCGTTCAGGTTCTGGGCATGGGCGTGGCCCTGGCTGCCGTAACCGATGATGGCAACTGTCTTGCCCTTGATCAGGCTCAGGTCACAGTCCTTGTCGTAAAAAACCTTCATGTCATCTCTCCGTTGTAAAAAAGTTAAGTCTTTGCGGGACAGATCTTCAACTCTGTCCTCAACTGATTGAGCTGCGGGACAGATTTTGAACTCTGTCCCCAACTAACTAAACGCGCAAAATACGCTCGCCGCGGCCAATGCCGCTGGAGCCGGTTCGCACCGTCTCCAGAATCGCAGCGTGCTCCAGTGCCTCCAGGAAGGCATCGTTCTTCGACTGGTCGCCAGTGAGCTCAATGGTATAGCTCTTGTCGGTGACGTCGATGATGCGGCCACGGAAGATGTCCGCCATGCGCTTCATCTCCTCGCGCTCCTTGCCCACCGCACGGACCTTGACCATCATCAGCTCACGCTCGATGTAGGAGCCTTCGGTCAGGTCAACGACCTTGACCACTTCGATCAGACGATTCAAGTGCTTGGTGATCTGTTCAATCACGTCATCGGAGCCTGACGTCTGGATGGTCATGCGCGACAGTGTGGCGTCCTCTGTGGGTGCTACCGTCAAGGACTCGATGTTGTAGCCACGGGCCGAAAAAAGCCCAACCACCCGGGACAGTGCGCCCGGCTCGTTTTCCAAAAGAACTGCAATGATGTGTTTCATGATGTCTGATTCCTCTTTTCGCCGCCCTCCCCCGCAACCGGTAAGTTGCGGGCTTGGCGAACAATAGATTCGTCTTGAAAAATGCTAGCTTTTTGATAGCTAGCTACGCATATTTGGCGGGGGCTAGAGCCGTATTTCCCTTAAAGGTCTTCGCTGCCCAGCAGCATTTCGGTCAGCCCCTTGCCAGCCTGCACCATGGGGAACACGTTCTCGGTCGGATCGGTGCGGAAGTCCATGAACACCGTGCGATCCTTGAGCTTACGTGCCTCGCGCAGTGCTGGCTCTACGTCCTGCGGCTTCTCGATCAGCATGCCGACGTGGCCATAGGCCTCGGCCAGCTTCACGAAGTTGGGCAGCGCATCCATGTAACTGTGGCTGTAGCGGCCTTCGTACTCGACTTCTTGCCACTGGCGCACCATACCGAGGTAGCGGTTGTTCAGGGAACAGATCTTGATCGGCGTGTTGTATTGCAAGCAGGTGGACAGCTCCTGGATGCACATCTGCACCGAGCCTTCGCCGGTAATGCAGAACACCTCGCTATCGGGCTTGGCCAGCTTGATGCCCATGGCATAGGGGATCCCTACGCCCATGGTGCCCAGGCCACCGGAGTTGATCCAGCGACGCGGCTCATCGAACTTGTAATACTGTGCGGCCCACATCTGGTGCTGACCGACGTCGGACGTGATGTAGGTATCAGCGTCCTTGGTCATGTTCCACAGCGTTTCCACCACGTACTGGGGCTTGATGACGTCGCCCTTGCCCATGCTGTACTTCATGCAGTCGCGCTTGCGCCAGCCATCGATGGTCTCCCACCAGGCGCCCAAGGCGTTGGCGTCGGGCTTGGTGGTGCCTTCCTTGATCATGGCGATCATTTCCGTCAGAACATCCTTCACATCGCCCACGATGGGGATGTCCACGCGCACGCGCTTGGAAATGCTGGAGGGATCGATGTCAATGTGGATGATCTTGCGCTCGTTCTGCGCGAAGTGCTTGGGGTTGCCAATCACGCGGTCGTCAAAACGGGCACCAACAGCCAGCAACACGTCGCAGTTCTGCATGGCGTTGTTGGCTTCCACCGTGCCGTGCATGCCCAGCATGCCCAGGAACTTGGAGCCTGTGGCCGGATAGGCGCCCAAACCCATCAGGGTATTGGTCACCGGATAGCCCAGCATGTCCACCAAGGTGCGCAATTCGTTGCTGGCATTGCTCAGCAACACACCGCCGCCGGTGTAGATGTAGGGGCGCTTGGCGGCCAGCAACAACTGCAGCGCCTTGCGGATCTGTCCGCCGTGGCCTTTGCGCACCGGGTTGTACGAGCGCATTTCGACCGTGGCCGGGTAACCGGCGTAAGGGACCTTCTTAAACGACACGTCCTTCGGGATATCCACCACCACAGGACCAGGACGGCCACTTCGGGCGATGTGGAAGGCCTTTTTCAGCGTCTCGGCCAGATCGCGGGCGTCTTTGACCAGAAAATTGTGTTTGACGATGGGGCGGGTAATGCCCACGGTGTCGCACTCCTGGAAGGCATCGAGTCCGATGGCGTGCGTTGGCACCTGACCGGAAATGATCACCATGGGAATGCTGTCCATATAGGCCGTGGCAATGCCGGTCACGGCATTCGTCACGCCGGGGCCGGATGTGACCAGCGCCACGCCAACATTGCCCGTCGCGCGGGCATAGCCGTCTGCGGCGTGCACGGCAGCCTGCTCGTGGCGCACCAGAACGTGCTGAATAGTGTCCTGCTTGTAGAACGCGTCGTAGATGTGCAGCACCGCACCGCCGGGATAACCCCAGATGTACTTGACGCCCTCGGCCTGAAGAGCCTTGACCAGAACTTCCGCGCCACGCAATTCTTGCGTACCGGAGGATTTGTTGCTAACGGATGCAGCGGATGCCGAAGCGATTTCGGCTTTTGAAATTTCCATGATGAACCTTTGTGAATTTCTCTGACGAAAAACCTTGGGTGCCCCTTCGCAAACACTTGTGGAGTCGCGTCGGAACTTAGGACTGAGGCCATGGGCGCATTGAATGCTGCGCCGGACCAAAACCCGTTTGCCTTTTGATTGCAGGTCTTATTATCGCACCGACCGACTGGAATTGGTGTCATCCAACGGGAATCTTGACGGTGCGAGTGCGATAATTGCCTGCTTGCGACATAGCAAGCGGGCCAATTGGCCCGATCTTTGGCGCTGGTAACCTTCCATCTTTGCTCGGCTTTTCACACTTGGCCTCTGAACGCGAACTATCCGATTTTTTGAAAAGCGTGGAAAAACGCGCGTTCAAACGGTCCGTTTACCATGTTCGCAACGACGAATCCGCTCTGGATATCGTTCAAGACGCGATGATGAAGCTGGCGGAACACTATGGGCATAAGCCCATAGAGGAGTTGCCCATGCTGTTTCAGCGCATCCTGTCGAACTGCACACTGGACTGGTTCCGGCGGCAAAAGACGCAGAAGGCGCTGTTTTCAACCATGAGCGACTTCGAGTCCCCGGGTGATGATGATGGCTTTGATCTGCTGGAAACGCTGCACGCAGCCAGTGGCGGGGAACAAAATGAGAGCGCCGAGACTCAGACCGAGCGGGCACAGACCTTGCAGGAGATCGAAATCGAGGTTCAGCAGTTGCCAGCGCGTCAACGGGAGGCCTTTTTGATGCGTTATTGGGAGGATATGGACGTTGCTGAAACGGCGGCGGCCATGGGCTGTTCACAAGGCAGTGTCAAAACGCACTGTTCTCGGGCAGTTCAAGCTTTGGGGAAAGCCTTAAGCGCAAAGGGAATACGACTATGACGACACCAAATGCAAATCAGATTGAGAGTTACCAGGATCGTTTCGGTCGAAACATTGCCGCGCGCCTGTCAGACACCACGCAAGACTTGCCCAACGACATATCAGAGCGTCTGAAAGCCGCGCGCATGCAGGCCTTGGCCAAGCGCAAGGTGGTTGCCAAGCTGCAACCGGCCGTGAGCGTCCAGTCCAATGGAGGCGCGGCAACGTTGACCCTGGGTCACCCCACCAACAGCATCTGGAACCGTTTGGGTTCACTCATCCCATTGCTGGTTCTGATTGTTGGGCTGTTGACCATTGCCATCATTCAGGAACAACGCGCGGCCAACGAGGTCGCCGAAGTCGATGTCGAACTCCTTGCCGACGATCTGCCCCCGTCTGCCTACACCGATCCGGGGTTTGTTCATTTCTTGAATGCCAACCGACGCGACTAGAGTTTTCCGATACCCATGTCGCTTGACGATTCCCTCACACGCATTGGCTCGCGCCTGAAGCCCCTCCACTATGTTGGGGGCGCGGCGCTGTTCGTGGTGGTGGTGCTCGTTTTGCTCATTGCCAACCGTGCACCAACCGGTGATGGCCCTACCCCGCAAGCGACTGCCCCGGCGACGAAGTCTTCCGCTGCGGCAGGCGCAACTGTCCAGGCTGGGCCTCAATGGCAAGAGTTGAGCAGCGCTCAGAAGAAAATATTGCGCCCGCTGGCCGCAACCTGGAACTCCTTGGGCTATGGGCACAAGAACAAGTGGATCGCACTGGCGAACAACTACCCCCATCGAACGCCGGAAGACCAGGCAAAACTGCAGAGTCGCATGGCCGAGTGGGCGGCACTGACACCCAGTGACCGTGAACGGGCACGCCTCAATTTTGCAGAGACCAAGAAACTCAGCGCTTCCACGCGGGCCGCTGAATGGGCCGCCTACCAGGAACTGAGCGCTGAGGAAAAACAGCGCCTGGCCGAAAAGGGCACGGGCAAACCGGCTGGAGCAGCCGTTGCCGTGACCCCCGTCAACAATGACAAGCTGACCGCAGTTCCCATTACCCGCAGAACCGGACAGCTGCCGGAGTCTTCAGCGGCCATCAAGCCACAGATCGACCCGAATACCCTGTTGCCCAAGGCGATTGCGCCAGTTCCCGCCGTCCAGACGGATGATCCTGCTTCCAATACGACGGACAGAAGTCTGCCGGTAATCAACAGCGACACACTATCGCCTAACTGACGCTGCTGCCCTGGGCTACCCCAGGGACCCATGGTCATGGCCCTACAATCCGGGGCGCTTCCTGACCCCAACCTCATGCAAATCGAAATGAAAACCCCCGGCCTGTGGCGCCGCATGGCCTGCTGGCTGTACGAAGGCATGCTGCTCTTTGGCGTGGTGTTCCTGGCCGGCTACCTGTTCAGCACGCTGAGCCAGACGCGCAACGCATTGGACAACCGCAACGCCCTGCAAGCCTTCATCTTTGTGATCTTTGGCATCTACTTTGTGTGGTTCTGGGCCAAGGGCCAGACCCTGGCCATGAAGACCTGGAATATCCGCGTCGTGGGGGTGGATGGCAAGGCCATCACCCAGTTACGCGCCTTGGGACGATACGTCTTGAGCTGGCTCTGGTTTCTTCCCCCTCTGATCGCCCTGTCACCCTTCCAGCTCAGCGGTGGCGAATCGGTCGTGATCATCATCGGCTGGGTCGTCGTCTGGGCACTGCTCAGCCGCTTCCACCCGCAAGGCCAGTTCTGGCACGATGCGCTGGCGGGCACCCGCTTGATCACCTCGCGGCCCCTGAGCCGCTAAGACACCAATCTTCCGTGCAAACCACTGACTCCACTACCCCGGTCAACCCGCAAAAGGACCGCAAGGGCCTGAGCCGCGTCTGGCACGCCACCGGCTACTCGCTGGCCGGCCTGCGCGCCGGGTGGGGCGAAACCGCCTTCCGCCAGGAGGCAATTGCCGCCCTGGTCCTGGTTCCTGCCGCCTTCTGGCTGGGCCAGACCTGGGTGGAAACCGCCCTGCTGGCGGCCAGTGTGGTGATGGTGATGATCGTGGAATTGCTCAATACGGCCGTGGAAACCGCAATTGACCGGATTGGACCGGAGTGGCACGACCTGTCCAAGCGTGCCAAGGATATGGGTAGTGCGGCCGTGCTGCTGAGCCTGCTGGTGTGTGCGGGCATCTGGGCAACAGCGCTGCTCCACCGCTTCTAGCGCCAAGACCAGGGCCGCGAAGGCCCTTTCTTGATCAGACTGCGGACTCGTCCTGCTCACCGGTGCGGATGCGCACCACGCGCTCCACGCTGGTCACAAAAATCTTGCCGTCACCAATCTTGCCGGTGTGGGCAGCCTTGACGATGGCGTCGACGCAGCGGTCGGTGTCTTCGGTCTTCACGACCACTTCGACCTTGACCTTGGGCAGGAAATCGACCACGTATTCGGCGCCGCGGTACAACTCGGTATGGCCCTTCTGACGGCCAAAACCCTTGACTTCGGTGACGGTCAGGCCCGTCACACCACACTCGGCCAGTGCCTCGCGCACTTCTTCGAGTTTGAATGGTTTGACGATGGCGGTAATTTGTTTCATTGAAATCTCTCTATTTAGTTGGGGTCAGAGCACATTTGCTGCGCAAAGTGGTCTGACCCACAAGGTTTCAGGCCCTAAAGCGGTTGGTAATAGGATAACGCCAATCCTTGCCGAAGCTCCGATGGGTCACCCGAATCCCGACTGGAGATTGGCGGCGCTTGTATTCATTCAGCTTGATCAGCCGCGTCACCTTCTCCACGTCCGCCTGGGCAAAACCCGCCGCCACAATCGTGGCAATGCTCTGGTCGTTTTCCATATAGCGGTCGATGATGGCATCCAGCACCTCGTAGGGCGGGAGGCTATCCTGGTCGGTCTGGTTGGGGCGCAACTCGGCACTGGGCGGCCGGGTGATGATGCGCTCGGGAATGGGGCTGGCGCCCGTGCCATAGGGGTCGTGGGCGTTGCGCCAGTGCGCCATTTTGAAGACCAGCGTCTTCGCCAAGTCCTTGATGACGGCAAAACCGCCGGCCATGTCGCCGTACAGCGTGCAGTAGCCGGTGGCCATCTCGCTCTTGTTGCCGGTGGTCAGGACGATGCTGCCGAACTTGTTGGAAAGCGCCATCAGCAGCGTGCCGCGGATGCGCGCCTGGATGTTCTCCTCGGTCGTGTCCTCGGCCCGGCCGGCAAATTCCGCCGCCAGTGACGCCTTGAACGCCTCAAACTGGGGCACGATGGAAATCTCGTCGTAGCGCACACCCAAGCGCTCTGCCATCTCGCGGGCGTCCAGCCAGCTGATGTCCGCCGTGTAGGGTGACGGCATCATCACCGCGCGCACCTTGTCGGCGCCCAACGCGTCCACGGCAATCGCCAGCACCAGGGCCGAGTCGATGCCGCCGGACAGGCCCAGGATGGCGCCCGGAAAGCCGTTCTTGCCCACGTAATCGCGTACACCCAGCACCAGCGCATCCCACAGATCCTGCTCGGGGCTACGAACCGGCTCCACGCTTGCTACCACTTTGATAGCAGACTGCGAAGCATCCACGAGGGCTGAGAACATATTTTCCTGGAAGCTGGGAGCCCGACCGGCTACCGCTCCGTCGGCGTTCAATGCGAACGAATGACCCTCGAACACCACCTCGTCCTGGCCACCGACCAGGTGCGCGTAGATCAGCGGCAGGCCGGTCTGCTGCACCCGCTGGCGCATCATCTCCTCGCGCTCATAGCCCTTGCCCACGTGGAAAGGCGAGGCATTGATGACCGCCAGCATCTGCGCGCCGGCCTCTTTGGCCAGGCGGGCAGGTTGCTCAAACCAGGCGTCCTCGCAAATCAGCAGGCCGACGCGGATGCGCGCGCCTTCCACTCCAGCTTCAAACACGCACACATCATCGCCGGGCGTGAAATAGCGCCGCTCGTCAAACACCTGGTAATTGGGCAGTTCGCGCTTAGCGTAGGTGGCCACCACCTGGCCCTCGCGCAACACGCTGGCGGCGTTGAAGCGGTTTTGCACCGCAACCGAGCGCGTGCGGCTGTCTCCGCCGCTGGGGTGGCCCACCACCACAGTCATGTCCTTTAACCCGGCCAAAGCCTGGGCTACGGTTTTCACGGCATCATCGCAGGCATGGATGAACGCCGGGCGCAAGAACAGGTCTTCCGCGGCATAGCCGCAAATCGACAACTCGGGCGTCAGCAGCAAGCGCGCACCCTGGGCGTAGGCGTCCCGGGCGGCATTGATGATTTTTTGGGCATTGCCCTCCAGATCACCCACGATGAAATTGAGTTGTGCCACGCACAGTGTGAGAGTCATGAACCGGAACTATTTCGTTGATCGCGGCCCCCACGGGCCTTTGACTGCGCACGGGGTGCGCCTTGGCTGAGGATTATGTCATTGGGGTGACAAACTCGCCGCTGGAGGTGAATGCCACAGCCTGGGACGCGCTGCTGCAAACCCAGGCCAACCCCAGCCCCTTCGTGCGCCACGCCTATCTGGCGGCTCTACACCAGAGCGGCAGTGCCACGGCCAAAACCGGCTGGAGGCCCCACTTCTTCACGCTGCACGTGGGTGACGAACTGGTCGCTGCCTGCGCCCTGTACGAGAAAGCCCACTCCTACGGCGAATACGTGTTCGACTGGGCCTGGGCCAATGCCTACGCCCAGCACGGCCTGTCCTACTACCCCAAGGCCGTCGCCGCCGTCCCCTTCACCCCCGTGCCCGGCGCCCGGCTGATGGCGCGCACGCCCGAGGCACGCGCCGCCCTGCTCCGGGCGCTGCTGTGCTGGTGCGAGCAGAGCGGCATGTCGTCCCTGCATCTGTTATTCGTGGATGAATCCGACGCGGCTGCGTGTGCCCACGCGGGATTGATGCTGCGCCACACCGTGCAGTTCCACTGGCAGAACAGCAATCCGGGCTATTCCGACTTCGACGCCTTCCTGATGTCCCTGTCCCAGGAGAAGCGCAAGAAGATCCGACAGGAACGCCGCAAGGTGCTTGACGCAGGAGTGACCTTCCGCTGGTCCCAGGGCCGCGACATCAGCCGCGCCGACTGGGATTTCTTCTACCGCTGTTACGAACGCACCTACCTGGAACACGGCAACGCGCCCTACCTGAACCGCGACTTCTTCCAGCGCATGGCCGACACCATGGCAGAACACTGGCTGCTGTTCATCGCCGAACGCAATGGCCACCCGATTGCTACTAGTTTAATAGCGCTTGACACACATTCCACGAGGGCTGGAGGCCAAAATGGCTCTGAATCACTCGGCAAAGTAGCCTATGGCCGTTACTGGGGGGCTCTGGAGCGCGTGGACTGCCTGCACTTCGAGGCCTGCTACTACCAGCCCCTGCAGTGGTGCATAGAACACGGCTACCAGCGCTTCGAAGGCGGCGCCCAGGGCGAACACAAGATGGCCCGCGCCCTGCTCCCGGTCAAAACCACCAGCGCGCACTGGCTGGCGCATCCAGCCTTTGCCGATGCTGTGGCGCGGTTTCTGGAACGCGAGGGAGAAGGCATCCACAACTACCTGGATGAACTGGAACAACGCAGTCCGTTCAAACACCGTTCACCGTCATAGACCCACCAAACTACCAGGACTACGGGTTTTTTTGGATGCGTGAATGGCGGAATTGCTCTACCGTTTGAGCAGATTCGCAGGCCCTGGCTCTGGGATATTACCCGTTGGTCACCCGGAGCAGAACACAACTCATCGGTAAGGCGCGCGTGGAAGAACAACAAAACCGCCAACTCGATCCGCACGCGGCTACGGTCATGGCGCTTCAACCGCGCAGGCTGAAGCAGATTCTGGCGGCCGTCATCACCGGTGTAACGCTGGCACTGATGCTGGGGTTTGTGGGTGACAACTGGCTGGTCATCACCTTCCTGTCCATCACGCTGGCGCTGCTGATCGCCGCATTCATACTGGTTCAGACAAACCACATCAGCCGGGCGGCCGGACTGATGCTGTTCACGCTGACGGGCTCAATGTGCGGCCTGATCGTCGTGTCCGAAGGCATCCATGACACTGCGGTGCTGGCGTTTCCGGGGATCCTGATCTTCGCCAGCATGTTCGGCACGCGCCGACTGTTCGTGACGCTGCTCGCATTGATGTGCGCCGCGCTGGTGGTTGTCGTTACGGCCAACATCAATGGTTGGCACGCCAACACGGTGAAGCCGGTGGGTTGGAGCATCCTGATCAATGTTCTCAGCGTCATTTGCGCCACTGCTTTTTTTGTCTGGCTGATGGCCAGCGACCTGCGCAAGGCCATGGAACGGATGCAGGAGGACAATGAACGGATTCGTGAATCCCACGCGCGCATTGAGGTTCTGGCCAACCGCGACTCACTCACCAATCTGCCCAACCGCGCCCTGGCGCGTGACCGCCTGGGCCAGATCATTGCCACGGCAAGTCGGGCCGACGCCACCGTGGCTGTGCTCTTTCTGGATTTGGACAACTTCAAGACGGTGAATGACTCGTTGGGCCACAGCGCGGGCGATGCCCTGCTATGCGATGTGGCAGACCGGCTGCAAAACACGGTTCGTGAGTGCGATACCGTCAGTCGCCAGGGTGGCGATGAGTTCCTGATCATTCTGGGGCAGATTGCCGATTCCGAGGCTGCTGCCTCGGTTGCGGTGAAGCTGTTGGCGCGTCTGGCGACACCCTTTCAGATCGAAGGGCTGGACGTGACCGCAACCGGTTCGGTGGGAATCGCCATGTACCCGCGCGATGGCAGCGACGCCGACACGCTGCTCAAACATGCCGATCTGGCCATGTACCGCGCCAAGGAAGCTGGCCGCAACACCTTCCAGTTTTTCAATGCAGAAATGAACAGCAGCGTGATCGAGGATTTGCACCTCGCCACGGGCGTGCGGCTGGCCTTGATCAATGACGAGTTCCAGGTGCATTACCAGCCCCAGATTGATCTGACGACCGGACGGATCGTCGGGGCAGAGGCACTGCTGCGCTGGAACCACCCGTCCTTGGGCTACATCCCCCCGGTCAGGTTCATCCCCGTGGCCGAACGCTCCGGTCTGATCAATGAAATCGGGGCCTGGGTGATTCACGAAGTCTGCCGGCAAACCAAGGCCTGGCAGGAACTGGGCCTGCCTGAACTGCTGGTGGCGATCAACGTATCTCCCGTTCAGTTCCGCCGGGACGACATTGAACGCGAGGTGGCCAACGGGCTCACGCACTGGAACCTGTCACCCACCAGTATCGAGCTGGAACTGACGGAATCCCTGCTGATGGCCGACTCCGAGCACCTGAGCCAGGTTCTGGATCGCCTGCGCGCCATGGGCCTGAAACTGTCCATCGACGATTTCGGAACAGGCTACTCCAACCTCGGTTATCTCAAACGCTTTGACGTGGCGCGTCTGAAAATTGACCAGTCGTTTGTCCGGCGCATGCTGAAGAACAAAGGCGATGACGGCATCGTCCAGGCCATCATCGAAATGGCGCATTGCCTCAACCTGGAGGTGGTGGCCGAGGGTGTGGAAGACGCCACCACGATGAACCGCTTACGGGAGCTGGGCTGTGAGTTCGCGCAAGGCTACCATTGGTCGCCAGCTTTACCGGCCAATGAGTTCCAGGCATTTCTTGAGGCGCATGGCAAGGCTATCACTCCAAATCCAACGCCAGCACCAGATCTGACAAGCTCTCTACGGTGAGGTGCGGCTGCGCCGCGTGGCTCCAGACCTGCTGCGTGCGGTTCACCCACACAGTCTGCATGCCTGCACCCAGGGCGCCCAGCACGTCCATTGCGGCATCGTCCCCCACGTGCAGCACGTCGGCCGACGCCACGCCCGCGTGGCTGGCCGCCGCATGGAAGATACGCGCATCCGGCTTGGCCACGCCGTATTCGCTGGCGCTGATTGCACCCACAAAGAACTGCCCCAGGCCCACGCGCCCCACATGGGCATTGCCATTGGAGACGGCCACGATGGGAAAACGCGCGGCCAGTGCCGTCAGCGCGGGCAGCGCGTCGTCAAACAGCTCCACCCGCATGCGCTCGGCAAAGAACACATCAAACGCGGGTTCGGCCAGGGTCGTGTCCTCCTGGGCACGGTGCAGCGCCGTGCGGATGGACTCCCGGCGCAGAGCGCTCAGGTCATGGGCGATCTCGGGTCTAGTCTGCTCCACATGGGCTCGCACCGCCTTGCGCTCCTGCGGGTCGGCGAACAGGGCCGCCGCGCCCGGTGCCCGCTCGACCAGCCACGCGGCCAGTGTCTGTTCAGCGCGGTGGATGGTCGGCCAGATGGGCCACAGCGTGTCGTCCAGGTCGAGGGTAATGGCCTTGATGCGTGCAATGTCCAGCATCAGGGAGCCGTCCAGTCGCTCAAACCAAACTTGCGCGACAGAATCGCGTCAAAGCGGCGGGTCGGCAACAGCAACTTGAGCAGCGGAAACAGCCTGCTGCCCTTGCCGCCCCGCACGCGCACCGGGGGCGCGCTTTGCAACAGGGCATCCACCACCGGAACCACGAACACATCCGCCGGCGTGGCGCCCACCTGCCCGGCTTGGGCGCGCGCGTGGATGCCCTTTTCCACGCCCCGATAGAGCGAATCGGACGGCAATTGAATGGCCGCTTCGGCATGCGCGCCAAAACTGGACTGCACCCCACCCGGCTGCACCGTCACCACGTGGATGCCCAACGGTGCCACCTCCATGCGCAAGGCGTCACTCAAGGCATGCAGGGCCGCCTTGCTGGAACAATACGCGCCGGCAAACGGGGTGGTGAACAACCCCACGATGCTTCCCACATTGGCAATGACGGCACCAGAAGAGCGCCCCGCGCGGCTCTGGGTCGCGGCACGCAGCAGGGGCAACGCAGCCCGCGTCACCGCGATGGGGGCAATCACGTTGGTTTCATACTGGCGCCGCAAGTCGTCGCGCTGCAAATCCAGCACCGCGCCCACCTGCGAGAAGCCGGCGTTGTTGATCAACACGTCCAGGCGCCCCTGCTCGCTCTGGACCACGGCCAAGGCCGCCGCAATGCTGGCATCGTCGTTGACGTCCAGCGCCAGCGTGCGCAGGCCCGCCTGCGCCAGTGGCGCCAGGCTGTCCAATCGCCGCGCCGTGGCGTAAACGGTGTGCCCGCGCCGGTGAAATTCGCGCGCCAGGGCCGCGCCTATGCCGCTGGAACAGCCGGTGATCAGAATGCATTGGCTCATGGAGATTGCCTCATTGGGTTTTCGTAGATGGTAGCGAAAACGTCCTCAAGCCGATCTAGAGTTTGAATCAGCTTACTTGAAACCACGCTGCGCGGAATAGGTGGCCTCACGGAAACGTCTGCACAGCACCGCCGCCCAAAGTAACCAACGGTCGTGGTACTCGGAGTGAAACATGTGAGACGAAAGGAACAAAGAATTGCCAGCGTATACGTCCCAGTCCTACTCGGTGTACAGGCGTGACGAAGGACTCATTTCAGGGATTCCGGCGTCCAAAACCTCTCTTACCTTTGCTACATTTTGTATAGCAAAGAACGTATGTATCACGAGGGCTGAAGTCATATTTAATCCATAGTGCCCCCGCAAAAAGAGGTTGACACTGATCTAAGGCCCTGTGCACCGTCGCTGTGAAGCCTCTGATAAGCTCCAATCCACCATCACCCCCTTGTCCTACGCGGCGATCCGACGCCAACGACAACACAATCAAATGCCAGAACCTGTCTACATTTCCGATCGCCCTGCCGAATCGGACTCCTTGGGACGAAGCTCTTTCGCTAAATCACTGGCCCAGTCCATGTTGCGCGTCAATTCCGGAGATGGCCTCGTTGTGGGAATTGAGGGGAGTTGGGGCACAGGAAAAAGTACCGTTATCGGTTTCATAAAAAGGCAAATGTCAGCGCATGAAAATGCCGCGATGAATCCCATTGTTGTGGATTTCAATCCCTGGATGGTCAGCAACACGGGCGCTCTTGTGGATGCGCTGGTAACGCAGATTGCTGCTTCGATCCAATTGGATACGAAGTCGCCAGAAAAGAGCATCAAGGCTGGGCAAAAGCTATTCAGCTATATCGGTCTACTCAAACACCTGAAGTATCTAAAGTACATCCCCGGTACTGGCTTTCTTGCGAATATCGCGGAAGACGCCGCAGGCATGGCGAACACAATCGGCGAAGGAGCAAAGGCCGCACAGGATGGCCTTACCGATATGGAAAAGATATTGCCTGCCTTTGATTTGTCCAAAAGAAAGGCCGAGGTCGTTGAAGCGCTGCATGAGCTAAACCGCCCCATAGTGGTCATCGTGGACGATCTTGATAGGCTTCCAGCAGACGAAATCCGCGTCGTCGTTCAAGCGATCAAGGCGGTGGCAGACTTTCCGCGGACCACCTATTTGCTCGCCTATGACCGTGAGATAGTCGCCAAAGCGCTTGGCAACGGTGATCCCACTGCGGGACTGGCGTATTTGGAAAAAATCGTTCAGGTCGCATATCCGATACCGCCTTTGTTTCAGCATCAGCTTCGAAATTTTGCAGACAAAAAAGTTAGGGAACTTCTGGTAACACTCAACTTAGTACTGCGCGGCTATGAAGACACCAAATACGCAAAGGCCGTAGGAATAGTGACCTGCCTGGCACGACATCCCAGAGATATCGTCCGACTGATGAATCGACTAATTTTGAGCCTGCCATCGATTCGAAACGAGGTCAATACGATTGATGCAATTGTGTTCGAGGCGTTGTCCCTTCGTTTTCCAACCATACGGGACAACGTGCACCGCCATCCAACAGACTTCATCGGGTTCTCTTTCCGAGGAGACTCAGACGACGAAGAGACTGATACTGATTGGAGCGCGTTACTAGAGCCAGATGGGGAAACTAGTAGCCCTGCTTGGGAAAGGCATCTGCCGTTGGAGGACGCCGACCGTTCAGCAGCAAAAAGAGCGTGCGCCTTCCTGTTTCAATCAACGGCAACGAGAAACACCGTAGCACCTGAAGACGAACTCCGCATCGCTGATCCTGATCGCTTGGCACGCTATTTCCGAATGACTTCACTTGATGGCGTTCCCGAGGCGAGTGAAATTCATGAAATGCTGAAAACCCCGAACAAACTTGCGTTGATGCTTGAGGGTAACGAAAGCACCGATCTTGTCTTTCAACTCGAATGGATTTTCAACTACCTACCGTCGTGTCCCGATCTCGACGCGCTTGGAAGTATCAACCAGTTGGTGAATGCATCAACCAATAGTGAACGCACCGGCCAGTTGACAAGCAATCTGGCTGAGCTACTCGCCAAGGTTCTCGAACGTCTATTGAGACAGTCCCCATCAAACAAACGATCGGAGTGTTTCAATCTGATCGTCACCAAAGTCCCCTTGTCGATCTCGGAACCCGTTCTCCTAAAGGCAGTTGCGGAACAAGGAAAATGGATTGCGCACCCGGAAATGGTCAAACCGAAAGACGCCCAACTCGTACCCGACAGTAGGGTTGTGGACACAGCTATTGAGAATTGGGCTAGCCGTGTGCGGAAATATATCGAAGATGGAACCCTTGTTAACGAGATCGAACTGCACGCTGTTCTCTTTCGCTTTGCCCAGCTGAACTTCGCCTACGCCGAGGTCTACGATGTAGTGACCCAAATCTGCTCGACAGACACTGGGCTCCAGAAGTTCCTGTCCGTGCATACCGAAGGTAGTCCCTTCAACTCATACGAAAGTTTCGGACTTGTGGAGGATGCTCAAGTCTTGGTTAATCGGATCAACAGCTCTGGCCTTAAAGAGCAATACTGTTGGTTATCGAAATTGATTCTTGCTGGGGACTTCCCGAACAGGTTGAAAGAACAGGCTGCTCGATACCGAGGTCTAAAGAGACCTACGTCTGTCGAGCCATTGACGAACAACGTCACAAAATAGTGACGCCATTTGACTTTCCTCTATGCACCTCAACACCAAATCGGTCGGCTCAATGCACATACCGACCTTAAGAACATTGCTGCATTTCTAATAGCAAAACAACTCCATTGCATGAGGGCTGCTCAGGTATTTTTCTGAGGACATTCATTCGAATCACACATGTGGCACAGACATGCTGTATGCGCAGTTAACTCCGCTTATCCTTGGCCTCATGCCAACCACCCACCTCCTCTACCTCCACGGCTTTCGCTCGTCTCCCGCATCGACCAAGGCCCGCATGACTGCGGCCGCCGTGGCGCAACGGCATCCAGGCGTGGCCTGGCTGTGCCCCGCCCTGCCAGCCTCACCCGGGCAAGCCATGGAAGAGGTGCTACGCGCAACAGCGGATTGGCCGCTGGCAACCACGGCGGTGGTGGGCTCGTCCCTGGGTGGGTTTTATGCCACCTGGCTGGCCGAGCGCTGGGGCTGCAAGGCGGTGCTGCTCAACCCGGCGGTGCACCCGGCACGCGATCTCGCAGCACACCTGGGCGACCACACGGTGTGGCACGACCCCGAACAACATTTTGTGTTTGAAGCCACGTACGTGGATGAACTGCGGGCCCAGGAGATTGCCCACATCAGCCACCCCGAGCGCTACTTCGCGGTGATTGCCAAGGGCGATGAGGTGCTGGACTGGCGCGAGATGACCGGCCACTACCCCGGCGCTGCCATCAAGCTGCTGCCGGATGGCGACCATGCGTTGAGCGACTACGACCAGCACCTGGATGCGGTGCTGGACTTTCTGGACTTGCCTGCGGACTGATCAGAACCGGCGCTCGAACCGGGCGAACGCGTCCTCCAGCTGCCACTGCAATCGGGCCTTGGGGTTCTGCTCCAGATAGGTCTGGCAGCGCGTGCCGGTCTTGCTGGCGCCCGGCCGGTTCGCGGCGCAGGCGGCCACGGACTTGCCGCGTTCCACGTCTCTCCAAAGCGGCGCGCCTTCCACAAACGCATACTGCAAGCTGTTGCGCGCCATGGTCTTGAGTTGCCGGTAGCCGACGTGCTGCTCCTGCACCGCCTTCACGTATTCGTGGGTCATTTCCGAGCGCGACACGCCCTCGTCATCGGTGGCCAGTGCGGTGGGAACGCCATACTTCAGGTAGGCCGACAGCGGATGCCGTGCGCCGCTCACACCCAGGATGCCGGTGTTGCTGGTCAGGCAAATCTCCACCATGATCTTGTCGCGTGCCATTTTCTTCAGCAGGCCCACCGCATCGTCTTCCTGCATGATGGCCACGCCGTGGCCGATGCGCGTGGCGTGGCCCTTTTCAATCGACTCGCGGATGTGAAAACGCAGGCCCTCGGGTGGCACCAGGCCGGGCGCCAACTCACCCGCATGCAGCGTGACCTGCACCGTGGGGTAGACGCTGTGCAGGTAGTCCAGCAGGCGCATGTGCAGCGAGAAGTCGCGCATGGGCACCAGCGCGTCTTCCGGCATCACCAGGTTCAGCCCGACCACCTGGCTGCCTGATCGGCTGGCCAGCTCAAACCCGGCCAGCATCTGCGCAAACACAATCTCCCGGGGCAGGCCGCGCAGCACTTGGTAGAGGTAGCGGACGGCCACGTCGCAGCCGGGGTCAGCCTGCGCGGTGCCACAGCGCAGAATCTCGGCCTTGCGGGCGCTGGCGCGGGTCAGTTCATCGGCGGCGGCTGTTGCGGCCTCGGGCAGGCCGTTCTCCAGCATGGCCGCGCGCATGGCCGCAAAGTCATCGTTCCAGCCCGCCCTGGATGCCACCTTGGATACGGCCGACCCACCGGGGGTCAGCATCAACTCCAAGTAACTGACCCGACCTGCGCTGGCGCGCGCCGCAACCTCGGCCAGCATGTCGCCGGTGCGGTTCTTGTTGGACAGGCCAAACTTGCCAAAGCTGTCGAAAAACTGGTCGTGCCCACTCAGGCCCGATGTTTCTGCGTTGCGCATGGACCAGGCGTCGATCATGCGGCGGTACAGCACGCCATCGAGCTGGGCGTCCTTGGCAGCCACCTTGCCAGTGGCGGCATCGCAGGGCGGCTTGACCACCGTGAGCGTCTTGGCGTCCACACACAGGCCGTCTTCAACCGCCCAGCCGACCATCGATTCGGCATAGATGGCGCCCGACAAATGGCTGTGCAGATCGCCGCCCTTGGGCATGTCCTTGAGGAAGGCCCACAGCTCGGGGGGCTGCGCGCGGACGGCCTTGAAATGCGCCTCGGTGCGCTGTTGCGCCGAGGCAGCTGGCCGGGTCTGACTCCGCGCCGGCAGGCTGATGCACGCGGACAGCGCCGCGACCAAACAAAACGCTTTGGGTAGATACATCAGCGCCCCCCGCATCCGCCAGGCGCCTGGCAACTCAGCGTGTTGAAGTCATACACACCGGAGTGGCCCGGATTGCCATCCGGTTTGGGCACGCCCTTGGGAATCAAAAACGTCACCGAATTGCCGCCATACAAGCCGGCCGGATAGGTGAAAGGCTTGAGCACCACATAGGTGTTGTACATCGGTGGTTTGGGCGGTTTGGGAACGCCCTGCCCCGCCACCGGAGGAATGTCCCGCTGTGGCGAACTTTGCAGCACCGCATCGGCCCAGGCGTCGGCATCTGCCGCAGTGGCCTTGCGCAACAAACCCTTGCGCACCGCATCCTCGACCCCCGCCGGTCCAGCCATGGGGGCGGTCTTGTTGTGAAATGACTCGGGCGTGGTGGCGGCTGAGGTCACCAGCCGGGTGCCTGCCACCAGGGGCTCGCCGATCAACACCTTGCCCTTGTTGGCGGGAAACACCATATCCACCGCCCGGCCGAAGACACGCTTGGCCAGGGGGTTCAACGGCGCCAGGTTCTCGGGAGCCGGTGTCACATAAAAGTAGCCACACGGCCCCCGGTTGTCATAGGAACTGACCAGTACAGGAGTTTCTTTTTCCAGCCCGGCCACCGCCTGGCGGTGGTAGCCCCCCACCAGCACCGCCAGAATCTGGGTTCCAGGCGACCAGCCAATGTTCCAGACCGTGGGTTCATAGGCCCCCAGCATCAGCACCACCGGCTTGCCCGGACTGTTGACCGCCACGTCCATTTGCGTGCCTTCGTGGCCGCTCTGGTCTATCTGGAAGGCCAGCTTCCGACCGGAGTAGGCACCGGCGGCAAACACCGAAAAGTCGGGTGGCAGCTTCAAATCACCAAAGCCGCACACCGACTTGTGCGGCACGACCTCCGGCGGCTCGGCCTCGGGCTGGAAGTTGAAGGGCTTGAGGGGCTCAGCCGCCCAGCCCGGCGAGACGGCGGCCAGCGCCAGCAGGAACGTATTGAATGTTTTCATGGTCACGCATGAATATGCCACGAAAGCGCTACCGCACACCACCAGCCCCGCTGGGAGGCCCATTGTGCAATCCCCTTAGTCCAGTCAGTGGCTTACACCAGCCCCCTCGCAAAATCGGGTTTCCTGACTACACTGAAAAAAACGGGCTTTCACTGCACGCTGCAAGCGCGGCGAATTGGGAGATACATGGGCCTTACCTTGACGGAGCAGTTATGGGAGCAGAATCCTGACGCATTGATTGCCATCTCGCCACACGGGACCATCCTGCACTGGAATACTGCAGCCGAAACCATCTTTGGCTATCGCAGTGACGAAGCCATCGGACAGTCCATGATGGATTTGATTGTGCCCAGGGACCGGGTCGACGAGGAACTGCGCATTCAGGCCGAGGCGATTCGGGACGGCCTGACCGTCTATGAGTCCGTGCGATGTCGCAAGGATGGCGCGCTGGTGCATGTCAGTGTGTCCACCAGGGCCGTGCACGATGCAGATGGAACGCTGTTGCACTTTCTGTCCAACAAGAAGGATGTGACGCATCTGAAGGTGTTGCGCGACGCCAAGCTGGTCGAGGCCCGTTTCCGGGATCTTCTGGAGTCAACCCCGGACGCCATCGTCATGGTGAACGTGACCGGTCGCATCGTCCTGATCAACTCCCAGGCGGAAAAGATGTTCGGGCACTCGCGTGCGGAGCTGCTCGGGCAACCGGTAGAGAAACTGCTTCCCACGCGCTTTCGCAAGGCCCATCTGGCGCATCGTGGCGGCTATTTTGACCAGCCTCGAACCAGAACCATGGGTGCCGGCCTGGAGCTGTTTGGTGTGCGCAAAGGGGGCGACGAATTTCCGGTGGAAATCAGCCTGAGCCCGCTGCAAACGGAAGAAGGCACCATGGTGATGAGCGCGATTCGCGACATCACCGACCGAAAACGGGCGGATCAGAAGTTCAAGGACCTCCTGGAGTCGGCCCCAGACGCCATGGTGATCGTCAACCGGGAAGGCCACATCGTGCTGGTCAACTCGCAAGCAGTTCATTTGTTTGGCTGGAGTCGTGACGAGTTGCTGGGCAGGCCGATAGAAATGCTCGTGCCAGAGCGGTTTCGCAGCAAGCATCCGACCAATCGCAGCGGCTTCTTCTCTCAACCGCGAACGCGCTCCATGGGCGCAGGACTGGAACTCTTTGGCCTGCGCAAGGACGGAACCGAATTTCCAGTGGAAATCAGCCTAAGCCCGCTGGAAACGGAAGAAGGGCTGTTTGTCTCCAGCGCCATCCGCGACGTGACCGAGCGAAAGCGTTTCGAACAGACCCTGCGTGACAAGAACATTGAACTGGAGAACGCGGCGCTGGCCAAGGATCGATTCTTCGCCAGCATGTCCCACGAGTTGCGCACACCGCTGAATTCGATCATCGGATTCACCGGGACCTTGCTGATGAAACTCCCAGGCCCCCTGAACGAGGAGCAGGACAAGCAATTGCGCATTGTCCAGACTGGCGCTCGCCACCTGCTATCGCTAATCAACGACATGCTCGATCTGGCCAAGTTGGGAGCCAACAAGCTGGAACTGACGATGGAGACAGTGGACTGCAACAGCGTCGTGGATGAAGTAGCCGCATCCCTGCGACCGGAGGCGGAGAAGAAAGGCCTTGTGCTGACCGTTGCACTACCCGTTCCAACAGCCTCCTTGCAAACTGATCGACGTGCGCTATTGCAGATCATCACCAACCTGCTGGGCAATGCAATCAAATTCACGGCGCAGGGTCACGTCCACCTGCGACTGGAACACAGCTCCACTCCCGAACATCCCTGTCTGGCCTTCAGCGTGGAAGACACGGGGCCGGGCATTGCACAATCCGACCAATCGCGGCTTTTCGAAGCCTTTTCGCGCGTGAATGCCGCCGACCGGCGCAAACTCGAAGGGACCGGGCTAGGCCTGCATCTCAGCCGCAAGCTCGCGCTGCAGTTGGGCGGAGACATTCGCTTACACAGCGAATTCGGAAAGGGGAGTACATTCACCCTGGAGCTTCCCGAGGACTGATGCATGACCGGACGCATATTGATCATCGAGGACGACAACGCCAGCCGCGAGTTGGTCAAATACCTCCTGACGGCAGCCGGCTATGCGACGCTGGAAGCCGAAGACGGTCGTGCGGGTCTGGATATGGCATTGAATGAAGAGCCGGATCTCATCATTTGTGATTTGCAGATGCCCTACATGAATGGCTATGAGGTGGTACGTGCCCTGCTGGCGCAACCGGGTTGGCCACGTGTCCCGCTGATTGCCGTTACCGCGTTCTCCATGTCAGGTGACCGGGAAACGGCACTGATGGCCGGCTTTGACGAACACATCAGCAAACCCATCACTCCGGAAACATTCACCGGGCAGATTGAAGCCTTCTTGCACCCGCACCTGCGGGCCGGTTTCAAACCGGACCACTGACGGAGACCGCAGCCATGGCCAAGATTCTGGTGGTGGACGATGTGGCGGAAAACCGCCTTCTGATCGTCACCCTGATCACCAGCCGCGGGCATATTCCAGTGGAGGCGGCCGACGGTGCCGAAGCCCTGGCGCTGGTCCGTCAGGAACGGCCGGACCTGGTGATTTCCGACGTGCTGATGCCAACCATGGATGGCTATGAGTTCGTGCGCCGTCTGCGCCAGGACCCTGCACTGGCCGCTACCCGGGTGGTTTTCTACACCGCGCATTACCATGAGCGAGAGGCACGCCAGTTGGCCAGGGACTGTGGGGTTGCACACGTGCTGATCAAGCCCTGTGAGCCGCAGGACATTCTGGCGGTCATCGACCAGGCGCTGGTCCGCACGGAGGAGCCGGCCGCGCCCACGCCTCCCCAGGGGTTTGGCAGCCAGCATCTGCGCTTGATGACGGACACGCTGTCCGACAAGGTCCAGGAACTGGAAGCCACCAACCGGCGTCTGGCGGCGCTCACCGATCTCAATCTGCAGCTTGCGTCGGAGCGCAGCCCAACCGTCCTGCTGGAAAACATGTGCCGCGGCGCGCGCAACCTGATCGGTGCGCAATACGCCTTGATTGTGAGCAACGGCAAGGGCCAGGCCGGTCTGGTCTTCGCCACCAGCGGCATCGAACAGGCCGTGGCGCAACAATTGCCAACCCCATCGCTGGACAACGGGCTCCTGGGGGAAAGCCGTGCGCAACGCCAATCCTTCCGAATCACGGTGCCGGATGGCAGTGGCACGACCATCGGACTACCGGACGGCTATCCGCCCCTGCATTCCTGTCTGGTGGCCCCCGTGATGTCGCTGTCCCACGCCTACGGCTGGATCTGTCTGGCGAACAAACTGGGCGCAGACACCTTCAGCACAGACGACGAGAGAATTCTGTCCATCCTGGGGGCGCAAGTGGGCCGCATCTACGAAAACGGCAGCTTGTATGTGGAGGTACAGGACCATGCCGAACGCCTGCAAACCGAGATCGCGGAGCGCAAACGCGCCGCCAAAGAACTCCGAATGAGTGAAGCCGGGCTCAACCGGGCCCAGATTCTGGCAAAACTCACCCACGTCGTCACCGGGCCGGATGGGGAGTTCGAGAGCTGGCCCTCAACCATGCCCGCCATGATCGGCGTGGACCCAGCCCACATGATCCGAAGCACGCGGGAATGGCTGGCCATCGTCCACCCCGATGACAGGGCGCTGTTCCGCCAGACCGCAATCGAAGCCGGCATCAAGGGCACCCGCCTGGAACTGGAATACCGTCTGAAGCGTGCGGACGGTGAGTGGCTGTCCATTCACCAGGTCATGGAACCCAGTGATGCCGCGCAGGCGCACAACGGTGGCATGCATTGGTTCAACACCATCCAGGACATCACCGACCAGAAACGGGCCCAGGACGCGCTGCATGAGAGCGATCGCCGCTTCCGGGACCTGCTGGGCAATGTCGAACTGGTCTCCCTGATGCTGGACACCCATGGTCACATCACCTATTGCAACGACTTCCTGTTGCGCCTGACCGGTTGGACGCGCGATGAGATTCTGGGGCGGGACTGGTTCGCCCTGTTCATACCCGCCGAGCACCAGATGGTCAAAGCCAAATTCTTCGACCTGCTGGCCCGCGGTTCATCCCTCGGCCACTTTGAGAACGAAATCCAGACCCGCAGTGGTGCGCGCCGGATCATTCGCTGGAGCAACACCGTGCTGTATTCCGCCAGCGGCGAGACCACCGGCACGGCCAGCATCGGAGAGGACATCACCGACCGCGCCGAGGCGGAGACCAAGATCCGGCGACTCAACCGTGTCTACGCCGTGCTGAGCGGCATCAACACACTGATCGTGCGAGCTCCCACGCGGGACGAACTGTTTCGCGAAGCCTGCCGGATTGCGGTGGAACAGGGCCAGTTCAAGATGGCGTGGATTGGCGTGATCGATGACGTGGCCCGGCGGGTAACACCCATTGCCTCGGCTGGCGCGGATGCACAGTACCTGAAGCTGATCCAGGATTGCTTTCTTCTGGACGACGACATACCGACCGGCAACAAGCTGTGCGTGCAGGCCATCCGCGAAAAGCGCGCCGTGCTGAGCAACGACATACGGGTCGAACCCAGACCCATCTTTGCGCGAGAGCGGATGGAACGGGGGATTTTGTCGTTGGCGTTTCTGCCACTGCTGGTGAACGACGCCGTGGTCGGCGTGCTGGCCCTGTACTCGGCAGAGGCTTCTTTCTTCGACGCCGAGGAAATGAAACTGCTGACTGAGCTGGCCAGCGATATCGGCTTCGCGCTGGATCACCTCAGCAAGGCCGAGCGCCTGCAATATGTCGCGTATTACGACGAGGTCACCGGCCTACCCAATCGCAGCCTGCTGCTGGAGCGGCTGGGCCAGATGCTGCGGATGCGTGACACAGCCAAGCCGCTGGCGGCCCTGGCGTTGATCGATATTGATCGCTTTCGCAATGTAAACGACACGCTGGATCGGCGCGCTGGCGACGAGTTGCTGAAGCTGGTCGCCCAGCGCCTGCTGTTGAGCAAGATTGGATACGACACTGTGGCCCGGGTTGAGACCAACTGCTTCGCGGTGGCCATGCATGACCCGCGCGATGCCGGAAGTGTTGCACTGAGCGTGGAACAGGCCCTGCGGGACTGTTTTTCCAAGCCCTTCGAGCTGCGTGGAACCGATCTGCGGATTGCCGGCAAGGCCGGCATTGCTCTCTACCCCGCCGACGGCGAGGACGCAGAAGCCCTGTTCCGCAACGCCGAAGCCGCACTCAAGCGGGCCAAAGGATCGGCCGAATCGCTGCTGTTCTACACACCGGAGATGAACACCCGGGTCGCCGAGGCCCTCAACCTGGAAAGCCGGCTGCGCACCGCACTGGACCTGAACCAATTCGTGCTGCACTACCAGCCCAAAGTCAGTTTGAGCAGTGGCGGACTGACAGGTATCGAAGCGCTGATCCGCTGGAACGATCCCCAGACCGGTCTGGTTCCACCGGCCGAGTTCATTCCCATTCTGGAGGAAACGGGCCTGATCTACGAGGTGGGGCACTGGGCACTGCGACAGGCGCTGGAAGACAACCAGCGCTGGCGGGCTGCCCATCTGAGCCCCGTGCGCATTGCGGTGAACGTGTCGCCCCTACAACTGCGCCACCGCGGCTTTGTGGATGAAGTGCGCAAGGCCGTCAGCCTCGACCCCCTTGCCGCAGCCGGACTGGAGCTGGAAATCACCGAGAGCCTGATCATGGAAGACGTGAACCGCAACATCGCCAGCCTGAACGAGATTCGCGCGCTGGGCGTCTCCATCGCCATCGATGACTTCGGCACCGGTTTCTCGTCGCTGAGCTACCTGGCCAGGCTGCCGGTGGACACGCTGAAGATTGATCGCTCCTTTGTGCTGGACATGACAGTCGGACCACAGGGGCTGGCCCTGGTTTCCACCATCATCAGCCTGGCGCATGCGCTCAAGCTCAAGGTTGTGGCCGAAGGGGTGGAAACCGAGGAGCAGGCGCGTCTGCTGCGCCTGCTCAACTGCGATGAAATGCAGGGTTACCTGTTCAGCCGGCCGGTGCCCCGGGATGTCCTGGAATCGCAGTACCTGGCGCCAATGCCTTCAAGCAAAAATGGCCACTAGCCCTCGTGAAATCTACTTAGATAGCTATCTAATTGATAGCATTTTTGGGCTCTGCCAGTCTGTCAGCGCTTGAGCGCCGCCTCCGTGATGGCGTTCAAAGTTCCGCGGGTGCTGATGAGTTCGGGCTCCAGCATCACCTCGATCAGCGTGCCCTCGTCGCGCGCCAGCGCCGCCAGGAATTCCACCTCAAACTGCTCGCTACGCTGGATGCGCACGCCGGCATAGCCGTAGGCGCGGGCCAGCGCGGCGAAGTCGGGGTTGCGCAGCGCGGTGCCGGCCCCTTCCGTGTGCTGCGGGTACTCGCGTTCCTGGTGCATGCGGATGGTGCCGTACATGCCGTTGTTGAGCAGCAGGATGATGGTCTTGGCGCCGTACTGTGCGGCGGTGGCCAGCTCCTGGCCGTTCATCAGGAAGTCGCCGTCGCCGGCGATGGTGAAGACGGTGCGACCCGTGGTGATGGCAGCCGCGATACCGGCCGGAACGCCATAACCCATGGCACCGTTGGTCGGCGCCAATTGGGTCTTGTGACCCCGGGCCAGCCCGGTGTAGCGGTAGAAACGGTGCAGCCAGCTGGCAAAGTTGCCCGCACCGTTGGTGAGCACGGCATCAGCCGGCAAATGCCTCTGCACGGTGGCGATGACGCTGTGCATGTCGACCAGGCCGCGCGCGGTGTCGGCCGGCAGGTCCTTGATAGCGCTGGCCTGCAGATTGGCGCGGTAGTCGGCGTTGCAGGCCTGGGTCCAGTCAGCCCACGGCACGCGCACCGGGGCTGCCAGCACCTCCAGCGAGCGGGCGGCGGCGCGCATGCTGGCGTGGATGGCCAGATCGGCCTGGTAGACGCGGTTCAGCTCCTCGGCACTGGCGTGGATGTGCACCAGCTTCTGTGCCGTTTTGGGTGCCTGCAGCAGCGTGTAGCCGCCAGTGGTCATCTCACCCAGGCGCGGGCCAATGGCGATGATGAGGTCGCTTTGCCGGATGCGCTGGGCCAGTGCAGGGTTGATGCCAATGCCCACGTCACCGGCGTACTGCGGATGGTGGTTGTCAAACGTGTCCTGAAACCGAAAGGCGTTGCCCACCGGCAAGGACCAGGCCTCGGCAAAGCGCTGCAGCGCCTGCGCGGCCTGCGGCGTCCAGCCCCCGCCGCCGGCAATGACAAACGGTCGCTCCGATTTCAGCAGCAACTCACGCAGCGTCCGCAGGGACCCGGGATCACTCCAGGCATCCGACGGCTCGACACGTGGCAACGGTGGGAGCAGCGCGCCCGTACCCGCATGGGGCACCAGGGTCTCCACCAGCATGTCCTCCGGCAGCACCAGCACCACCGGCCCCGGGCGGCCGTTCATGGCCGTGGCGAAGGCGCGGGCGATGTACTCGGGGATACGCGCCGCATCGTCGATGCGCTCTACCCGCTTGGCCATGCCCTGCGTGCTGGCACCAAAGAACACGCGGTAGTCCAGCTCCTGAAAGGCCTCGCGGTCGCGCGTGTCGCTGGCCACATCGCCCACCAGCACCACCATGGGAGTGGAGTCCTGGAACGCGGTGTGGATGCCGATGGACGCATTGGTCGCGCCCGGGCCGCGGGTCACGATGCACACGCCGGGGCGGCCGGTCAGCTTGCCGTGGGCCTCGGCCATGAAGGCGGCACCGCCCTCCTGGCGGTTCACCACAAACTGGATGTGGTCACGGTAGCGGTGAAAGCCGTCGAGCACAGCCAGAAAGCTCTCGCCGGGAACACCAAAGGCGTGGGTCACGCCCTGCTCAATCAGACACTGGACCAGCAAATGGCCGGCAATTTGGGGAGGTGGGAGGTCAGTCATGGCGGGTATTGTGCAGTGAAATCGCCATTGCGCTGGCCCTGCAAGCACGGTGTAATGCTGGTGCGGGTTTGGGGTGTTAGAGTCTCCTCGTCGCCGGTCGTCCAGGTCGTTGGAAGCGATATAGAAATGAACACAATGAGATCAAAAGCCATGTCCACATGGTTGCGCGGTGCGCTGTTTGCCCTGTCCGTCTATGCGTTGCCTGCCGCCGGGCAGGAGCTGGTCGTCGCGGTGACCAGTTCGTCCGTCCCCTTCGCCTACATCAATCCCCAGGGTGAGCTTGTCGGCTTCAATGTGGACCTGGGACGGGCAGTGTGCGAACAGCTGCAGCGCCCCTGCCGCATTGAGGCCATGCCTTTTCCGCAGATCATTCCCTCCGTCAGCGCGGCGCGCGCGGATATCGGTTTGGGCAACGTGCTGAAGACCGTCGAGCGGGAACGCCAGGTGGCGTTCTCCGTCCCGATCTGGCGCTCCACCTCCAGTTTTGTCGGTGCGTCAGGCACCCGTATGAGCAATCCGGCAGAGGCCATCCGTGAGAAAACCGTATGTGTGGTGGAAGGTGGTGCGCAGCAGTTCTACCTGCGCACCCTGGGCGGCCCGTCACCGCTGCTGATGTCCAAGGCCACCAACCAGGCCGTGCTGGAAAGTCTGCAACGCCAGGAATGCAGCCTGGCGCTGCTGCCCACCATGCAGGCGCTGCCGTTCCTGCAGTCGCCCGCCGGCAAACCCTATGCGTTTGTCGGCACGCCGATGGCAGGTGACGGCCTGGGTGGCACCGTGCATGTGGTGGTGCGGCCAGACCAGCCGGCCCTGCTGAACGGCGTCAACGAGGCCATCCAGACCCTGATCCGAAACGGCACGCACGAAAAGATCAGCCGCCGGTATTTCCCGTTCAGCATTCTCTGATTCGAGCCGTTGGTGCCCCCTCCTCCCAAGTTCGCCGCACAAACCGTGTCGCTGCGGCGCATGGCGTTGTGGCTGCCCATTCTGGGCGTGGTGCTGCTGGTCGGCACCACGTTGATCCTGGCCATGGTCAGCCTGTCGGTGATCCAGGTGGCCGAGAGCGGTGGCGAGAACTCGGCACCCCAACAAATGGAGCGCTTGCGCGCGGTTGGCAATCTGGAGCGCCTGATCGCGCTGGGCGACCAGTTGGACAGCGAGTCGGATCCCGACAAGTGGCGCGCTATCGCGCTGACCATGCAGGCATTGGCCAGCCATCCGTCCCTGATCACGCTGTCCAGCAGCAATGGTGACCTGGCGGCAACCCAGGTCACGCTGTCCAACCTGCAGTCCCTACAGGAGTCAGCGGCACAGCCGGCGGTTTCCGCGAGCCAGCGCCAGGACCTGCTGACCGAGTCCCATGCCGTATGGCAGCAGCGGCGCCTGGCGCTGAAGACACTGGCCGATGACACGGCGGTGGACATCGTGCAGAACAACACGCAGGCGGCGGACGATATCTCCAGCTCCGCGCGCAAGATCCTGTTCACCACGATCACCGGTGCAGCGCTGGGGCTGACAGCCTGCGTCGCCCTGCTGCTCAGCATGCGGCGCTATTTCTTGACGCCGCTGCTCAAGATATCGGATTTCTTGACCGGCGTGCACCGCCACCACGCAGACGTCGAGGCGCTGCCTGAGCCCAACAGCCAGGAAATGGCCGAGGTCGTGGCCGCCGTGCAGGCGCTCACCCAGGCCCAGGTTGCCCTGGAGGAAATGGCGCTGCATGACCGCCTCACGGGCCTTTTCAACCGCTACGCGCTGGAGGCCCGGCTGTACCAGGCCCTTTCCCACGCCCGCCGGGATGGCCGGCGCAGCGCTTTGATGTTCATTGATCTGGACCGTTTCAAGTCGGTCAACGACACGTTGGGACACGCCAGTGGCGACGAACTGTTGAAGACGGTTGCCGAACGCCTGGGCAGCAGCATCCGCGAGACCGACACGCTGGCCCGCCAGGGTGGCGATGAATTCATCCTGGCTGTGGACGACGTGAAGGACATCAATGCAGTCAGCACGATGGCGCAGAAGATGATTGACATGATTGCCATGCCGATTCACCTGGACGGACTGGACCTTAGCGTGACCGCATCGGTGGGCATCAGCCTGTTTCCCGATGACGGGCTGGACCTGAATGAACTGATGAAGAACGCCGACATCGCCATGTACCAGGCCAAGGCCGCCGGGCGCGGCAATTTCCGCTTTTTCAACGCGTCCATGAACTCGGCGGCGCTGGAGCGCCTGCACCTGGAAAACAACCTGCGACACGCACTGGAGCGCCAGGAGTTTGTACTGCATTACCAGCCCCAGGTGAATTTTGAGACTGGTGTTGTGCAGGGCGTGGAGGCCCTGATCCGCTGGCATCGCCCGGACGGGCAACTGGTGGCGCCGCTGGAATTCATCCCGATAGCCGAAGACAACGGTCTGATCATCGCCATTGGCGAATGGGTCATCCGTGAGGCCTGCCGCACCCTGGCACACTGGCGCACGCTAGGCCACACCACGCTGCGTATGGCCATCAACATCTCGGCACGCCAGTTCCGCAGTGCAGAGCTGATCCATGTGGTGCGCCAGGCGCTGGCGGAGTTTGATATTCCGCCGCGTTGCCTGGAGCTGGAAATCACCGAATCGATTGCCATGGAGAATCCGCAGGAAACCGTCCGCACGCTGCGCGCCATCAAGGACATGGGCGTGTCCCTGTCCATTGACGACTTCGGCACCGGTTACTCGTCGCTGGCCTACCTGAAGCTGTTTCCGATTGACTACCTCAAGCTGGACCGCACCTTTGTCAAGGACATCGAGTCCGACCGCAACGACGCCATGATCTGCGCCGCAGCGGTCAGCCTGGCCCACAGCATGAAGCTGAAGGTCATCGCCGAGGGTGTGGAGACAACCGCCCAGGCCGCTTATCTGAGTGGCCAGGGCACGGACCTGATGCAGGGTTACCTGTTCAGCAAACCGGTCCACCGCGATCGGGTGCAGGCCCTGCTGGAGAACAATGCCTTTGCCGGCACTGACCGACCGCCACGCTGAGGCGGCGCACTCCAATCAGCCCCGGCGTGGCCGACCCAGATGGTAGCTGCCGGTGCCACGATGTGCCACGGTATCGGTGGGTAGCACATCGCCCGGCTGGTAGCTGGGGCCGTGGTTGAGGCGCTCGTAGATGGGCGCAAAGTCGGTCCGGGCCAGGGCCAGCAGGTCGTCCAGCTGGTTGAGCACGAAGTAGACCTCCTGGAAATCGTCAATGCGGTAGTTGGTGCGCATCACGCGCTCCAGGTCAAAGGCAATGCGGTTGGGTGATTCGCTCCGAATGGAGAACACGCTTTCCGAATACGACGATGCGATGCCTGCACCGTAGATGCGCAGTCCCTCGCTTTGGCGCACCAGACCAAACTCCACCGTGTACCAGTAGACCCGGGCCAGCTCGGTGAGCTTGCCCAACTGCTGCGCGCGCAACCCACCCTGGCCATAGGCCTGGATGAAGTCCGCCATCACCGGGTGCATCAGCATGGGCACATGACCGAAGACGTCGTGGAATACGTCGGGCTCTTCCAGGTAGTCCAGCTCATGGGCACCACGGATGAAGTTTCCCGCCGGAAAACGCCGGTTGGCCAGGTGGTCGAAGAACACGTCATCCGGCACCAGCCCCGGCACCGCCACCACCTGCCAGCCGGTGGTCTTCATCAGCGTCTCGGACAATTCCTCGAAGTTGGGGATCCGGTCTGCCGACATCGGCAGGTGGCGCATGCCTTCGACAAAGTCGTCGCAAGCCAGCTCGGGTAGCAGCCGGGTCTGGCGCTCATACAGCGTCTTCCACACCGCATGCTGTTCAGGGGTGTAGTGCTCCCAGCCCTGGTCAATGGTCCAGTCCGGGCGTTGCGGTGCGGCAGTGGGGCCGGCCGCCAGCCCGTGTTTGACCTTTTCCGTCGTGGTTTCCATGCGCATCCCCTTTACTTGGCTGCGGCGGCATAACCGGCAAAGGCCTGGTCGCACAAGCGCGCCATGGCGATGTCGTTGTCGCTCAGGCCCTGCACGTCGTGCGTGGTCCAGGTGATGGACACGCGGTTGTAGACGTTGGACCACTCCGGGTGGTGGTTGCCGCGCTCGGCGGCAATGGCGATCTGGGTCATGAAGGCAAAGGCCTGCATGAAGTCGGCCAGCACAAACTGGCGGGTGATGGCGCCACCCTGCGCATCCAGGGTCCACAGTGGCAGACCCTGCAAACGGGCGGCGGTTTCTTCGGCATTGAGCTTGTGCATGTTCAGTCCGCCTGGATCACACCACGGCGCAACTGGTCGCGCTCCATGGATTCAAACAGGGCCTTGAAGTTGCCCTCGCCAAAACCGTCATCGCCCTTGCGCTGGATGAACTCGAAGAACACCGGGCCAAACAGAGTTTGCGAGAAGATTTGCAGAAGCAGGCGGCGTTCGCCCTCCTTGCTGACGCCGTCGAGAAGAATGCCGCGGGTCTTCAGCGCCTCCACGTTTTCGCCGTGATTGGGCAGGCGCTCTTCCAGCATCTCGTAATAGGTGGCGGGCGGCGCCGTCATCAGCGGCACACCGGCCTTGCGCAGGCTGTCCAGGGTAGCGATCAGGTCATCACTGAGCAACGCAATGTGCTGGATGCCTTCGCCGTTGAACTGCATCAAGTACTCTTCAATCTGACCGGTCTTGCCGGAGGCTTCTTCGTTCAGCGGGATGCGGATCATGCCGTCGGGCGCCGTCATGGCACGCGAGGTCAGGCCGGTGTATTCACCCTTGATGTCGAAGTAGCGGATTTCGCGGAAGTTGAAGATCTTCTCGTAAAAACCGCCCCAATACGCCATGCGGCCGCGGTACACGTTGTGCGTCAGGTGGTCGATGATCTTCAGGCCATGGCCCACCGGGTGGCGGTCCACGCCCTCGATGAAATCAAAGTCGATGTCGTAGATGGACTTGCCGTCTTCAAAGCGGTCAATCAGGTACAGCGGCGCACCGCCAATGCCCTTGATCGCCGGCAGGCGCAGCTCCATGGGTCCGGTTGGAATATCCACCGGCTGCGCGCCCAGTTCCAGCGCGCGGGCATAGGCCTTGTGCGAATCCTTGACCCGAAACGCCATGCTGCAGGCCGACGGACCATGCTCGGCCGCAAAGTAGGCCGCGTTGCTGCGGGGTTCACGGTTGATGATGAAGTTGATATGGCCCTGGCGGTACAGATCCACGTCCTTGGAACGGTGGCGGGCCACGTGCACGAAGCCCATCTGCTCCAGCACGGGCTCCAGCACGCCGGGCGTGGGGGATGCGAACTCGACAAACTCGAACCCCATGAGTCCCATCGGGTTGTCAAACAAATCGGCCATTGCGGTGCTCCTCGGTACCTTGTTGTGAAGACTTGATTGTGGTCAAGACGGCGCGCACGGTGTAAGCAAGTTGCGCCCGCAAAACCCAAACATATGCATAATTCATGCATGAATCAAGAAAAATATGATGATTTGCTGCTCGACAAGTTCGATATCAGCTTGCTTGCTGCACTGCAAAAGGATGCGCACGCCACCAACCAGCAGGTCGGCGAGCAGATTCACCTGTCGGCGTCGCAAGTCAGCCGGCGCATCCAGCGGCTGGAGAGCAGCGGCATCATCCGCCGCTATGTGGCGCTGCTGGACCCCGCCTCACTCGGCCTGGGCGTGCGCGCCATCAGCTATGTGACGCTGAGCCGCCATGGCGGCGATGAAGGTTTGGCCTTCGAGCGCGAGATTGCCGCCATTCCCGAAGTGCTGGATTGCTACTCGGTGGCCGGCGAGTCCGACTACATCCTGCAAATCGTCGCGGCGGACTTGGGCGTGCTGTCGGAATCGGTGTTGCGGGTGCTGACCCGCATCAAGGGTGTGGCCAATATCCGCTCCAACATCGTGCTGAACTGCATCAAGTCCAGCACCGAACTGCCGTTGGGACACATTGGCCGGGCGGACGGCGCGGCGCGCAAGGTGCGCATCACCGGGTGATGTCAGCCCTGGGGTTCCGCCTGGCCCCGGTGATAGCGGATCAAGTTGCGCCCATCTTCCTTGGCCTGGTACATGGCCGAGTCAGCCCAGTCGATCAACTCGTCCTGTGACGCTTCATGGCCGGTGAAAACCACAACCCCCAGACTGGCGGTGCAGTGGTGTTCAATCGCAGCGGACAGCGGATCGGATTCCGCTGCACGCAGCATATAGGGCTCAGCCAGGCTCCTGCGTATGACTTCCGCAATGGCTCCGGCCTCGGCAATGGACTCAGCCCGGTCTTTACTCAATTCGTTGAGCAGCACCACAAATTCGTCACCGCCAAAGCGGGCCACCGTGTCAACCTCGCGCACACAGGCTTTCAGGCGCCGGGCCACCTCAATCAGCAACAGGTCGCCGACCCCGTGACCGTGCGCATCATTGAGGGGCTTGAAGTTGTCCAGGTCAAGAAACAACAAGGCACCGTGGTGGCGACTGCGCTTGCTCGACGACATGGTTTGCGTGAGGTGATCCACCAACAAGCGCCGGTTGGCCAGCCCCGTCAAGGTGTCATGAAAAGCCAGTTTGCGGACCTGGTCCTCCAGGAGCTTGCGTTGCGTGATCTCTCGCGTAATGCCGTGGTACCCGACGATGGTGCCCTGCGCGTCGCGGTCCGGCTTGGATAACACCTCGCCCCAAATCGTTCGGCCATCCTTGCAGACATGTTCCACTTCAAAGGTGATGAATCCCTGGGCATCGGAGTGCGGGTCGGAAACCTGCCGCTCATGCAACAGCTTCTTCACAACCGCCACTCCGGCATCGGTGAACATGTCGAATACATGGCGACCGATCACCTCGTCGGCCTTGTAGCCCCGCAACCGCTCGTCGGCCGGGCTGATGTACAGGATTCGCAGGTCGGCATCGGTCTTCCAGATGACATCCGCCGCATCCTCCGTCAATAGCCGATAGAGGGCTTCGCTTTCGTGCAGGGCGCGCGTCCGCTCTTCGACCAGAAGCTCCAGCGAACGGTTTCGCTCACGCAGATTGGTCAGGGGATAGACCTCGCCTTCCTGGGCCTGCTGGTAGGGAATCGATATTCCGCTGTGCACAATCTTCCAGTCCGGGCCTTCAAGGCGAAACACCAGAACCAGCCGTGCCACCTCGCTGGAAAGACCCTTGACCTCAATCGGAAGGTGGATATGAAAGAAGGCCGTTGTCACAACCACATCGGCGCTGATGTCCTGCAACGACAGGTCCAGCATCTCGATACGGATTCGCCCCGGAACCTGCGCAAAGTCCTGCCGGGTAACCTTGATCCAATCATCCCTGTTCTTGACCAGGACATCCCCGCTGCCGGCATAGCCACTGAAGTTGTCACTGAAATGGGCAGTCAAACGGTCATCGCGCGAAGCGTACATCTCGATGTACTCCTCGAACAGCGAACGAATCTGCCGCTGGCGGTCGGGGTGCGGGGTACCAGCATTCATGTGCGCCCATTATGGAAGAATTCGCACTGGCTGTGCGAACAAATGCAGACCCTCAGGGCCATTAACCGGTAGTGCCAGCGGTGCACCACTCCTGCTGGTTCACATAGTCCTGCAAGTACTCCGAGAACCGCTGTGCCGCCGGTGACAACGGCCGGTCCCGGCGGGTAAACACAAAGAACTTGCGCCGTGCCACCGGGTCCACCAAGGGCCGGCTTTCCAGTTTGTGCAGACGGATCAGGCTGCTCGCATACGGCAGGCAGGTGGTCACCCCCAGACCGGCGCTGACCATGGCAAAGGCGGTTGTCATGAAACCCACCTCATTGGCCGGGTTGAGTGCCTCGTCGTGCAGGGACTCATGCAGGTCCACGCGCAGGCGGTGCGTGAACTCGCCCTTGAGCGCAATCACCGGGTAACGCAGTGCGTCGTCCCAGGTGACGCGCTTCTTTTTCTTCAGCGGATGGTCCGGGCGGAACACCACCACGAACGGGATCTCAAATAGGGTCTTAGCCTCGATGTCGGCGGACGACTCCCGCTCCGGCCCCACTGCAAAGTCCACCTCACCGCTGTGCACCTTGGGCAGTACGTGCTCCACCATGCAGTCCAACAAGCGGATCTCGATGTCCGGGTGTTGCTGCCTGAAACCGGCAATCACCTCCGGCAGCACCGAGGCAGACATCAGTTGCGGCGCCGCAATGCGCACCAGCCCGCGCTTCAGCGCCTTGAGGTCGGCGATGGTGTCCAGCGCGCCATCCAGGTCCTGCAGCAGACGCGCGGCCAACGGGTAGAACTCGCGCCCCACCTCGGCCAGGCCGACTTTGCGCGTGCTGCGATTGACCACCTGCACACCCAGCGTCTGCTCCAGTTCCTTGATCAGACCGCTCAGGGCGGACTGGGTCACGTGCAGGCTGGCAGCGGCATCGGTAAAGCTGCCCGTCTCGGCCAGCGCCACGAAGGCACGCAATTGGCGCAAGGTGATATTCATAACTTAAACAAATAAATTCATCATAAAAATCTGCTTGAATGATAGATCAAACTCCTCTTTAATCGCTCCCATAGCCCGGCGACCGGTTGCCGGGCCGTTCACCACAACACGCCAGGAGACCACCATGCTGATCCAGAAAATCCACCACGTTGCCTACCGCTGCCTCAACGCCAAGGAGACCGTGGAGTGGTACGCCAAGCACCTGAACATGAACTTTGTACTGGCCATTGCGGAAGACGCCGTGCCCTCCACCGGCGCGGCCGACCCCTACATGCACGTCTTCATCGACGCCGGTGCCGGCAACATCCTGGCCTTCTTCGAGTTGCCCAACAGCCCGGCCATGGGCCGCGACGAAAACACCCCCGCCTGGACCCAGCACCTCGCCTTTGAAGTGGCCACCATGGACGAGCTGCTGGCGACCAAGGCCAAGCTGGAAGCCGCCGGCATCGAGGTGGTGGGCGTGACCGACCACACCATCTTCAAGTCCATCTACTTCTTCGACCCCAGTGGCCACCGCCTGGAACTGGCCTGCAACACCGCCACACCGGCCATGATGAAGGCGCTGGACGACGTGAAGTGGGACATGATCAACGAATGGGATCGAACCAAGAAGGCGCCCAAACACGCCGCGTGGATGCACGATGGCAAAGGCTTTGTGGCCGCCTGATCACCCCTGCACAGCGACAACCCCATGTTTTTTCGACTGACCCAGGCGGTCACCCGCGCGCTGGAGCTGACCATCGTGGCCTGCCTGGCCACCATGGCACTGCTGGTGTTTGGCAATGTGGTGCTGCGTTACGGCTTTGACTCCGGCATTGCGGTGTCCGAAGAGCTGTCACGCCTGCTGTTTGTATGGCTGGTCCTGCTGGGTGCGATTCTGGCCTCACGCCAGCACGCGCACATCGGCTTCGACACCCTGGTCAAGAGCCTGCCCCCGCAGTGGAAAAAGGCTGCCATCACCTTCACCGGCCTGCTGATGCTGGCAGCCTGCGTGATCTTTGTCGTGGGTGGCTGGCAGCAAACCAACATCAACCTGGACAACAGCTACCCCGTACTGGGCATCTCCTACGCCTGGCTGCATGGCTCGGCCATCGTCTTTGGGGTGGGGATGGGCATCAGCATTGTCTTCAATATTTGGGACGCGTTGACCCAACCCCATACCGACGAAGAACTGAGCATGACCCTGAACCTGGGTGAACGCATTGAGGCGGAAATCGAACAAGTCTCCACCCACCACGGCAAGGGGCCCAAGCCATGAGCGCAGCCATCTTTCTGGGCACGCTGCTGGGTGCCATCGCTCTCGGGATGCCCATCGCGTTTGCGTTGCTGTTCTCGGGCATTGCCATCATGCTGGTGCTGGGCCAGTTCGATCCGCAGATCGTGGTCCAGAACACCATTGGCGGCGCCGACAACTTTGTGCTGATGGCCGTTCCCTTCTTCATCCTGGCAGGCGAGTTCATGAACGCCGGCGGCCTGTCCAAGCGCATCGTGGACATGGCCGGTGCCTTTGTCGGGCACTTGCGCGGTGGCCTGGGCTATGTGGCCATCATTGCGGCGGTGCTGCTGGCCAGCCTGTCCGGCTCGGCCGTGGCCGACACGGCAGCTTTGGCCGCCATCCTGGTGCCCATGATGCGTTCTGCGGGCTATGACGTGGGCCGTGCCTGTGGACTGATGGCGGCCGGTGGCATCATCGCGCCGGTGATTCCGCCGTCCATTGGCTTCCTGCTGTTTGGTGTGGTGGCCAATGTATCGGTGACCAAGCTGTTCTTTGCCGGCATGGTGCCCGGTGTGATGATGGGCCTCTCGCTGGTCGCCGCCTGGTGGCTGGTGTCGCGCCGCGAAAACACGCAACTGACCCCCAAGCTGCCCTGGGGTGAGCGCATGGCGCTGCTGGGCAAAGGCTTCTGGGCCCTGCTGCTGCCGGTCATCATTATTGGCGGTCTCAAGTTCGGCATCTTCACGCCGACCGAAGCCGCCGTGGTGGCTGCCATGTATGCCATGTTTGTGGGCGTGGTCGTCTACCGCGAACTCAGCATGAAGGACGTTTACCACAGCCTGCTGATCACCGCCCGCACCACGGCCGTGGTGTTGCTGCTCGCGGCCATGGCCATGGTGGCGTCCTACATGATCACGGTTGCCGACATCCCGGGCCAAGTGGGTGAGTGGATGCAGGTGTTTGCCGGCAACCAGTTGCTGCTGGTCACCACCATGATGGTGGTGGTGTTCCTGGCCGGCATGGTGCTGGATTTCATACCCATCGTGCTGATCTTCACACCAGTGTTTCTGCCGATCGCCATACAGGCTGGCGTGGACCCCATCTACTTTGGTGTGATCTTCATCATGAACTGCTCCATCGGCATGATCACGCCGCCGGTCGGCGTGGTGCTCAACGTGGTCAGCTCCATTGGCAAGATCAGCATGCCACAAGCCATCCGGGGGGTAATGCCCTTTCTGCTGGCCGAATCCGTCGTGCTGGTGGCACTGATCCTGTTCCCCGCCCTCGTCACCGTGCCCGCCGGCTGGTGGCGCTAGACCGTTTTCGCTTCCCCCATACAACAACCCAGGAGACCTACCCATGAAGAACACTCTCATCGCCAAACTCACAGGCATCGCAGTCGCCACACTGCTCAGCGCATCGGCCTTCGCGGACGTCACGGCCAAATTCGCGGTGACGCTGTCCGACAAGACCCACCAGGGTCAGGGCGTTGCCCGCTTTGTGGAACTGGTGGACAAGAAGAGCCAGGGCCGCATCAAGATCAAGCCTTTTTACAACGGCTCACTGGGCAATGATGTGCAGGTCACCTCCTCACTGCAGGGCGGCACCATCGAATTCACCGTGCCCCAGACCAGCACGCTGACCGGCATGGTCAAGGAGTTCGAGATTCTGGACTTCCCCTTCCTGTTTGCCAATGAACAGGACGCTGAGAAAGTGCTCGACGGCGCCACCGGCCAGAAACTGCTGGACAAGCTGCCCGCCAAGGGACTGGTCGGCCTGGCCTATTGGGAAAACGGCTTCTTCAACGCCACCAACAGCAAGCGCCCGATCCAGAAATGGGAAGACTTCCAGGGCCTGAAGTTCCGCGCCGTGCAGGCCAAGATTTCGCAGGAGACCGTGAAGGCGCTGGGTGCCAACCCGGTACCGCTGGCCGTGCCCGAGCTGTACACCGCGCTGGAAACCCGCACCGTGGACGGCCAGGGCACACCGTCGGCCGTGATCGCCGCGCTCAAGCTCAATGAAGTGCAGAAATACCTGTCGCTGACCAGGCATTCCTATGGCGCCTTCCTGCCCCTGGTTTCGAAGAAATTCTGGGACAGCCTGCCTAGCGCCGACCAAGCCATCCTGCGCGAAGCTGCGGTGGAAACCCGCGCCTTCCAGCGCGGCGTGGCCCGCGACCAGGCCAAGAATGCCGAAACCACCATGGCCGCCAAGGGTCTGCTGATCAACGACATCACGCCGGCCGAGCGCCAGCGCATGCGCGCCCAGGTCAAGCCGGTGTGGGACATGTTTGCCAAGGACGTGGGCGCCGACCTGGTGACCGAAGTCACCGGACAACTATCCAAGTAAAACCAATCAGCGCAAGAACAGGACGCACGCAGTGACGCCATTGAACGAGACCCACAGCCCCCAACTCACCAGTTGGGTCGCTTCAGCCAACACGCCGGACACGGATTTCCCTATCCAGAACCTGCCGTTTGGCGTATTCCGGCGCTTGGGTAGCGTGCAGGGCTTTCGCGTGGGGGTCGCCATTGGTGACGCCATCCTGGACCTGACGGCCGCCCGCGCTGCCGGTGCCTTCAATGGCAGCGCGCTCACGGCCGTGCAGGCCTGCTGCGCACCCACATTGAACGCTTTCATGGACCTGGGACCTACAGCCTGGTCCGACTTGCGTCTGGCGCTGTCTCGCGCCCTGCGCGCAGGCTCGCCGTCGCAAGCGCTGTTGTCCACCTGCCTGCTGCCGCAGAGCCAGGCGGAGTATGCCGTGCCAGCCCGCATAGGCGACTACACCGACTTCTACACCTCGGTGCACCACGCCACCAACATCGGCAAACTGCTGCGCCCGGACAACCCACTGTTGCCCAACTACAAGTGGATTCCGATTGGCTACCACGGCCGCTCCTCCAGCATTGGCATTTCCGGCCAGGAGGTGCGCCGCCCCGTCAGCCAGGTCATGCGCCCAGGCGCCACCGAGCCGGTGCTGGGCCCCAGCGCCCGCATGGACTACGAGCTGGAGGTCGGCATTTATCTGGGCAAGGGCAATGCCCTGGGTGAGCCCATTGCCATGGACGCCGCCGAGCAGCACGTATTCGGCCTGTGCCTGTTCAACGATTGGTCGGCCCGCGACGTGCAGGGCTGGGAGTACCAGCCCCTGGGGCCATTCCTGTCCAAGAACTTTGCCAGCACCGTTTCCCCATGGATCGTGACCATGGAAGCGCTGGCCCCCTACCGACAAGCCTGGACCCGCGCCGCGGGCGACCCCCAACCCCTGTCCTACCTGGATTCCACCGAATTGCGCCAGCATGGTGCCATTGGCATTGAACTGGAAGTCTTCATCCAAAGCGCCAGGATGCGAGCGCAGGGCCTGCCGGCACATCGGGTATCACACAGCAATTTCGCTGATGCCTACTGGTCTGTCTCGCAAATGGTGGCGCACCACACCGTCAATGGCTGCAACCTGCAAAGCGGTGACCTGCTGGGCAGCGGCACCCAGTCCGGCCCCCATCCGGACGAGGCCGGATCGCTGATGGAACTCTCCCTGGGTGGCAAGCAGCCGCTGAGCCTGCCCGGCGGCGAGACACGGACCTTTCTGGAAGATGGCGACACCGTGATCTTCCGCGGTGCCTGCCAGGCGAGTGGCGCGGCGCGCATCGGCTTTGGCGAAGTGCGCGGCACACTGCTCCCGGCACGCCCCCTCTCCTGACGCACGAAAGACCTGCCCATGCTTCAGCTCTATAGCTACTTTCGCAGTTCGGCCTCCTACCGGGTGCGCATTGCACTCAACCTCAAGGGCCTGCCCTACACCTATGTGCCAGTGCACCTGCTGCACGGTGGCGGCGCCCAGCATGCGCCGGAGTACCACCGACTCAACCCCGCCGAACTGGTGCCAACCCTGGTCACCGACGACGGCCATGCGCTGGGCCAGTCACTGGCCATCATGGAATACCTGGATGAGACCCACCCCGAGCCCGCGCTGCTGCCGCGCGATGCCTTGGGCCGCGCCCGGGTGCGCGCCCTGGCGCAAACCATCGCTTGTGAAATCCATCCGCTGAACAACCTGCGCGTGCTGCAATACCTGGAGCGCGACCTGAAGGTGGATGAAACCACCAAGGCCGACTGGTACCGCCACTGGATCACGCTGGGCTTTACCGCGCTGGAGGCCATGCTGGCCGACAGCCCAGAGACCGGCACGTTTTGCCACGGCAACACACCGGGCCTGGCGGATTGCTGCCTGATTCCGCAAATCGCCAACTCGCGGCGCTTCCACACGCCGCTGGATGCCTTTCCGACCATACGACGCGTTGAGGAGGCTTGCCTGGCGCTGGATGCATTTGCCAAGGCGGCGCCACAGTTGCAACCCGATGCGGTATAGCTGCGGCAGACCATTCATTCACGAAGAGTCCCGGAAAGACCCACCATAGACCGTGATGCGGTTGCGCCCGTCATGCTTGGATTGGTAGAGCATCTCGTCGGCGCGCGCCAGCAAGACATCGCTCGAAACGCCGTGGTCAGGGAACATGGCAATTCCGCCGGACAACGTCACGCCGATGCGAGCCTCACCATAGGCAACGGTCACGGTCTCCAACTCGGAACGCCAGCCTTCCACCCGCTCCAGCGCCAGTTCAGCCGTGATTCCCGGCATGATCACCACGAACTCCTCTCCTCCAAAGCGGCACACGATGTCGCTGTCGCGCGCGCCCATCGTGAGCAATGCAGACACGGTCCGTAGCACTTCATCGCCTGCGGCGTGGCTGTATTCGTCATTGATGCGCTTGAAATGGTCCAGATCCAGCATGATCACCGCCACTGGATACGCCTCCCGCCTGGCCCGGGAGAGTTCGCGCGGCAAGGTCTCGTTCAGGTAGCGCCGGTTGAACAGGCCCGTGAGCGGATCACGAATGGCCTGCTCCTGCAGGACCGTTCTCTCTGCCGCGGCCTCCTCCAGCTGACTCTCCAAGAACTGGTGGGACTGCGCCAACTCGGACTCTCGGCGTTTGCGCTCGCTGATATCACGCCCCATGCCCTGAAAGCCTGTGATCTCGCCAGCACTGTTGTAGGTGGGCATGGTGGACAACTCGATCCAGACCTCTCCACCATGACGATGCCGCATCGGAATTTCGCAGGACAACGCCAGCCCTTTCTGGCCATTGGCTTCTGCGGTACGCCGACTCCTGACCACCTCGGAAAGGATCGCTCTGCCTTCCGGTGTTAGCGCATCTTCAATGAAGAACCCGACCACTTCTTCGCGGGGAAATCCACGAATCCGATGGTCAGCTGCATTGATGTAGGTGAAACGCATTTGCCGGTCCGCCTTCCAGACGATGTCGCCCATGTTTTCGGCCAGCATGCGGAAATGCTCTTCGCTGGCACGCAACTGCAGTTCCTGCTGTTTGCGCTGGGTGATGTCGCGGGAGACGCCCAGAATCGCCGTGGGGCGGCCCTGCCCGTCCAGCAGTATCCGCGTCATGACTTCCGTATGCACAATGTGCCCGTCCCTATGGGGTTGATCAACCTCCACGACCGCGCTTAGATTGTCATGGTTTCCCGCCGCAATTTCAGCCAGCGCTTCCTGCAGGCGCCCCCTGACAAGGGCAACAGATTCCGGAGTCAGGGCCGCGTCCATCGGCCGGGCCATGACCTCCTCGGGCGTGTAGCCCCGCAACTGCCACATCGAAGGGCTGATGTAGGTGAAGTTGCGCGTGGACAAATCCATCACCCAGATCACATCGCTCACGTTGTCCGCCAGCAGGCGGTAGCGTTCTTCACTGGCGCGCAGTTTGGCCTCGGCCTGATGCTGGTCGGTCACATCCTGGTGAATCAGCACGGCACCTGAATGGGAACCCAGCAGGGGCATGGCATACAGAACGAACCAGCGCTGCTCTGTTGCCGAATCACAGGGGTACTGTGTTGAAAAACTGGGCCGTGTTCCCAACAGCACGGCCCGGATTCCCGCTTGCACTTCCAGTGCCTGCTCTCCCCGGGGTGTGCACGCGCCTCCCAGACACGCATCCAGGTAATTGACCCCGACAAAATCATGGGCGCTGGCGGGCACTCCATTGTCCGCCGCAAACCGGCGCCACGCCGCATTCACCGCGGTAATCACACCCCGCATGTCAATGACGGCAACGCGCTCTCCCAGAGAGTCCAGGACATTGCGCACAAATGTGTGACTCTCCTGCAGGTCCTTGCTGTAGCGCTCGGACTGGCGGAGCAGGCGAAACTGCGAGACTACCAACAACACCGAGAGAAGGAAAAATCCCCCCACCATGGCCGATGCCCGATAGACCTCCTCCATCCAGCCCTTCATATAGTCCTGCCGGGATGCCGCAACGATGGTCACCATCGGCGCCACCTGCATCCGGTGAAACGTGAAGATGCGCTGCTGTCCGTCCGGGCTGGCGGAGGTGAAATCCGTTGCTGTCAGTTCACCGGAGTCGAAGGCCCGGCGGAAGTCATTCGATACCACCTGATTTCCCACCTTCCCGGCGGGATTGTTGGGCATGGGCGGGACCCGTGCGATCAACGCCAAATCCGAATCGCGCAGCAGCAGGGTGCCCTTCGGTCCCACATCAAACTGCGATAGCAACCGGGTGAAATGATCGACCGCAATGGGCGCAGACACGGTTCCGGCAAAACTGCCATCGGGATGGTTGTAGCGGCGCGAGAACCCAATGATGTACTGCTTGGCCACCCGTCCCATGCGGACCTTGGAGATTTGCAGGCCCGAACCCACATGCTCTTGGTGGTAGATGAAGTCCACCCGATCTGCCCAACTGGCTCGTTCGCCCTTGACCAGGCCTTTGCCGAAGATGACAAGCCCATCTGCCCGGGAAATGCGAAACGCCTCGACTTCGGGGAGTCTTTGCTCCTGCACCGCCAGAAAAGCGTTGGTCACGCGTTCATCGATGCCTTTGGCGGCCAGTTGCCGCTCCAACTCATCTGCAACCGAACGCAACGCCAGATCCACCTTTTCAATGGTCTTGGTAATGTTCAGGTCCACCGCACTCGTGACGTTTTGCGTCAGGTTGCGGGCATTGTTCTCGTACTGCTGGCGGCTGCGATGCAGCGAATCGACCGCCCACACCGTGGCAAGAATGTTGACCAGCACCAAGCCCGCCAGCAACAATACGCGCTGCCGGAACTGCGCTGTCTGTTCAGTCCGCTCCGCCGGCGACTTTCCGGCGATATCCAACGTCTTGTTTGTGGTCATGCTCTGCGCCTTTGCAACGCCATTACCTGCATCGTATGCAGAACGGGGGTGCTGACCTAGATGCTGCAAGAGCGAGTCGCTTCACCCGCAACGCCTGATTGGCACTAGTTTGACCTCCGTCAACGTTTGACAACACGCTTTCACGCGCAGCTTCCCCTGCTGTCCGGCGCTGCTGCACTGGCAAAATCCCCCCATGCACCCAACCCCGGACAGCCCAGCCCCCATCACCCACTACGAGAACTTTCCGGTCGCGTCCTTTCTGTGCCCTGCGCATCTGCGCGCGCCCATTGCTGCCATCTACCACTTTGCCCGGACTGCCGACGACATAGCCGACGAAGGAGACGCCACGGCGGCGCAGCGGCTCACCGAACTGCAGGCCTACCGGGATGACTTGACAGCCGTCTGCAACGCCAGAGCCCCCGGCGAGCGCTGGCCCCAGGTGTTTGGTCCCCTGCGCCACGCCCTGCAGACCCACCAGCTCCCACCGCAGTTGCTGCATGACCTGCTGGATGCCTTTGTGCAGGACACGCAGAAGTCGGCCGCCGCCGAAGGCTACGCAACCCACGCTGAACTGCTGGACTACTGCCGCCGCTCGGCCAACCCGGTGGGGCGACTGCTGCTGCACTTGTATGGCGTGACGGATGCACTGGCGCTGCAACGCAGTGACGCCATCTGCAGCGCGCTGCAGCTCATCAACTTCTGGCAGGACCTGAGCGTGGACATTCCGCGCGGCCGCTACTACCTGCCGCAGGAAGAATGCACCCGTTTCGGCGTTACCCAGGCCGATATCATGGCCCGGCGTCAAACCGAAAATGCTACTAAGTTGATAGCGAACTGCGTAGCAACGGCGAGGGCCAGCATGCAATTTGGCTCCAAACTGGTCCGCCAGGTGCCGGGCCGCGCCGGCTGGGAGCTGCGTCTGGTGGTTCAAGGGGGCGTGCGCATTCTGGACAAGATCGAGGCCCTGCACTTCGCCACCCTGAACCAGCGCCCCACGCTGCGGTGGTGGGACTTCCCCGTGATGCTGTGGCGGGCTGTGTGGATGTAGGCAGCGCTGTCCCTTGAACACGCAGAAGGCGCGGGGTAGGCACCGCCGTTCGTGTCCCCCGCCCTGCGGGCTCCTCCTTGACCTCACTCTGGTACCTACCCCACCCCTTCTGCTGCGACCGGGTATTTGGACTGCATACCACCGCAACTGGCAAATCAGGTGGGCTGGGCGTTTTTCGCAGGTCAAGGAGGAGCCCGCGCAACGGGCGGGGGACACGGAGCAAAACGCCCAGCCCACCTGATTCAGCGGGGAAGATTTCTGCCCCCTACTCTGGGCGACAATTGCCGCCATGACCCCCGCGCAATACGTTCAGGACAAAGCAGCCACCTCCGGCAGCAGCTTCTACTACGCCTTCCTCTTTCTGCCCGCATCCCGGCGCGCCGCCATCACCGCGTTCTATGCCTTTTGCCGCGAAGTGGACGATGTGGTGGACGACATGGTGGACCCCAGCATCGCCCAGACCAAACTGGCGTGGTGGCAGTCGGAAGTGGCCAAGTCGTTTGCCGGCCAGCCCAGCCACCCAGTGATGCAGGCCCTGATGCCGCTCACTGCCGAATTTGGCATCGAGCAGCGCCATTTGCAGGCCGTCATCGAAGGCTGCCAGATGGACCTGGAGCAGACCCGGTACCTGGATTTCGCCGGTCTGCAGCGCTATTGCCACCTGGTGGCCGGCGTCGTGGGCGAGGTCGCGGCCCGCATCTTTGGCCAGACCCAGGCGCAAACCACGCAATACGCCCACAAGCTGGGCCAGGCCCTGCAGCTCACCAACATCATCCGCGACGTGGGCGAAGACGCACTGCGTGGGCGCATCTACCTGCCGGTCAATGAACTCAAGCAGTTCGACGTGAAGGCGCACGAGATTCTGAAGCGCTCCTACTCCGAACGCTTCACCGCGCTGATGCAGTTCCAGGCGCAGCGCGCCCACGCGCTGTACGACGAGGCCCTGGCCCTGCTGCCCGCCGAAGACCGTCGCGCCCAAAAACCCGGCCTGATGATGGCCAGCATCTACCGGGCGCTGCTGCGCGAGATCGAGCGCGACAACTTCCAGGTGCTGCACCAGCGCATCAGCCTGACCCCGCTGCGCAAGCTGTGGCTGGCGTGGAAAGTCCAAGCTCTGGGCAGGCTGTGAAAGTCGCCATCGTCGGTGCCGGCTGGGCCGGCATGGCGGCAGCGGTGGCGGCATGCCAGGCCGGCCATGACGTCGCCGTGTTCGAGGCCTCCCGCACGCTGGGCGGTCGCGCCCGCGCCGTGCAAGCCACCCTGCCCGACGGCTCACCGGTCATGCTGGACAACGGCCAGCACATCCTGATTGGTGCCTACACGGAAACCCTGCGTCTGATGCAACTGGTCGGCGTGGACCTGCAGGCCAATCTGCTGCGCGGCCCCCTGTCCCTGCCCTTTGTCGATGGCAGCGGGCTGCAGACACCGGCGTGGGCCGCCGGTTGGCCCGCGCCGCTGGACGCCATTGCGGCTATCGCCACCGCGCGCGGCTGGAACTGGGGCGAGCGCTTCTCGCTGATCCGCGCCTCGCTGGGCTGGCAGTGGGCCGGCTTCACCTGCGGTGCCCACCTGTCCGTGGCCCAGTTGTGCCAGGGCCTGGCGCCGCGCGTGCTGCACGAGCTGATCGAGCCGCTGTGCGTCTCGGCCCTCAACACCCCGGCCACCCAGGCCAGCGCCAGCGTGTTCCTGCGCGTGCTGAAGGACGCTCTGTTTGGCATCCGTGGCGGCTCGCACCTGCTGCTGCCACGGACTGACCTGACAGCGATCTTTCCCGGCGCAGCCGCAGAGTGGATCACCCAGCGCGGCGCCCGCGTGCACCTGGGCCAGCGCGTCCATCAGTTGCGCTGGCAGGCACCCCACTGGCTGCTCGACGGTCAGGCGTTTGATCGGGTTGTGTGGAGCACTTCAGCATCCAGTGCGGCTCTAGCCCTCGTAGAATGTGCGCAGACCGCTCCTGAATCCATAGCAAACTCCCTGCGGACCTGGTCCACCACGGCACAGGCCCTGCGCTTTGAAGCCATCGCCACGGTCTATGCCTGGGCGCCCCTGGCCCGCCTGCCGCACCCCATGCTGGCCCTGCATGCCACGCCAGAGGCTCCTGCCCAGTTTGTGTTCGACCGGGGCCAGCTGGATGGCCCAGCGGGCCTGCTGGCTTTTGTGGTCAGCGCCAGTGCCGGCAGCCGCGAGGAACTGCAGGCCGCCGTGCTGGCACAAGCCGCCAGCCAGCTGCGGCCGCTGGGCTTGGGGCCGTTGCAGGTAGTGCAAACCGTGGTGGAGAAGCAGGCCACCTTTGCCTGCACACCGGCATTGCACCGCCCGCACCAACATCTGGCACCCGGCCTGCTGGCCGCCGGTGACTATGTGGACGGCCCCTACCCGGCCACGCTGGAAGGGGCCGTGCGTAGCGGTTGGGCCGCCGGAAATTTGCCTTAAATCAAGCATCAGGCAAACCCGGGGTGGTCAAGCCGCCGTTGCGGGCCTACCATGAAACCATGTGACGACCGCACAACGGGAGACCTGCCATGGACAACTACGATCTGCACGACCTGCTGCGCCGCATGGTGGAGTGCAACGCCTCGGACCTGTACCTGACCACCGGCGCACCGCCCCAGGTCAAGGTGGATGGCACGGTGCAAGCCCTGCCGCTGCCACCGCTTCAGGTGGGCCAGGCCCACAAGCTGGCCTATTCCGCCATGACACCCCAGGCCATTGCCGATTTTGAGCAAACACTGGAATGCAATCTGGCGTATTCACCCTCCGGCATCGGGCGCTTTCGCATCAACGTGTACCAGCAGCGCCGCGAAACCGGCATGGTGGCGCGCCTGGTGCGCAGCGAGATTCCGGACTTCGATGCCCTGGGCCTGCCCCCTGTGCTGCGCGAGCTGGCACTGCAACCGCGTGGGCTGATCCTGGTCATCGGCGCGGCCGGCTGCGGCAAGACGACCACGCTGGCTTCCATGGTGAACTACCGCGCCATCCACCACAGCGGCCACATCCTGACGGTGGAAGACCCCATCGAATACCTGTTCCGCCACGGCGCATCCACCGTGGACCAGCGGGAGGTGGGCGTGGACACGCACAGCTTCTCCAACGCGCTGCGCAATGCCATGCGCCAGGCGCCGGACATGATCATGATTGGCGAGATCCGCGACCAGGAGACCATGCAGCACGCCCTGGCCTATGCCGAAACCGGCCACCTGTGCGTGTCGACCCTGCACGCCGGCAACGCCAGCCAGGCCGTCAAACGCATACTCAATTTCTTCCCGGAAAGCGCCCACGCCCAGTTGCGCATGGACCTGTCGCTCAATCTGCAGGCCATTCTGGCGCAGCGCCTGCTGCCCAGCACCACCGGCGGACGCGCCCTGGCCACCGAGGTGCTGCTCAAGTCTGCCCATGTGGCCGACCTGATCCAGCGCGGTGCGGTGGACGAGTTGCGCCAGTCGCTGGAGAAGACCAGCGTCATGGGCACCCACAGTTTTGACCAGTCGCTGTTGAGCCTATACCAGCGCGGCCTGATCGAGCAGGAAGTGGCGCTGGCCAACGCCGACTCCCGCACCGATCTGGGCTTGCGCATGCGCCTGCACTCCAGCACCGACCCCCATTGAGACACCACACATGACCGTTTCCCGACTCACCCGTGACCACTTGCGCCTGCACATTGCTGGCGACACCCTGGGTTTTTCCGACACTTCGGAACTGGTCCAGCACCCCCTGCCCTGGGTCGGCCAGGAACGTGCCGAACAAGCGGCGCGCTTTGGGCTGGCCATGGAGCAGCCCGACTACAACCTGTTCGTGCTGGGCGAGGTGGGCAGTGGCCGCTCCTCCCTGCTGCTGCAAAGCATGCAGGCCGTGGCGGCCAACCGCCCGGTGCCGCCCGACCTGTGCTACATCCACAACTTTGACGCACCCGAGCGACCCCGCGCGCTGCGCATGCCGGCCGGCCAGGGGCGCCAGTTGCGCCAGCTCATGGTGGCGCTCACACGCACCCTGCAAACCGAGATTCCGCTGCGCCTCTCCAGCGAGGACTTCAAGGCCGAGGGCGAGCGCATCCGCGGCGCCTACAAGATCGAGGAGGCCAAGGCCTACGGCGAACTCGATGCGTTTGCCGAGGCTCGGCACTTCACGCTGTTCCGGGAGTCGGGGCACCTGGTCTTCACGCTGATTGGCGACGCCGGCCACGCCCTGACCGAGGCCGAAGCCCGCGCCCTGCCCAAGGACAAGCGCGCCGAGATCGACCAGGCAGAGCAGGAGCTGCGCACCGAGATCGCCCGTTTTCTGGAAAAGACCCGCCCGCTGGAGCGGGTCATGAACGAGGCCCTGGCCGCCCTGCGCCGCCAGACCGTCAAACCGCTGCTGGACCACGAGCTGCAGGACATCCGCATCAGCCTCAAAAAACAGATCAAGGACTCGGTCAAGCTCGGCGCCTATCTGGACCAGGTGTTGCACGACGTGCTGGAACACCTGGAGCTGTTCACCCCCATCGACGATGAGGAGAGCGAGCTGGAGCGCCGCGCCGCCCTGGTGCAGCTGCTGGCACGCTACACCGTCAATGTGGTGGTAGACAACGCCGGGCGCACCGGCGCGCCGGTCATCGTCGAGCAGAACCCGGTGTTTCGGGCCATGTTCGGCAGCATCGAATACCAGGCCGAGGAAGACGTGCTGCTGACCGACTTCAGCCGCATCCGCGCCGGCAGCCTGCTCAAGGCGCATGGCGGCTTTTTGATGCTGCACCTGCGCGACCTGCTGACCGACGAACTGGTGTGGGAAAAGCTGCGCCGCTACCTGCGCAGCGGGCGCGTTCAGATCGAGGAGCCTGGCCCCTCCCTGATGCCCATGGCGGCGGTGTCGCTGGAGCCCGAGGCGGTGGACGCCGAGGTGAAGATCGTGCTGATCGGCTCGGTGGAACAGTACTACGCGCTGCAGGAGGGCGACCCCGAATTTGCCCGGCGCTTTCGCGCCAAGGTAGACTTTGCCGAGAGTTTCCTGGCCAATGACGAGACCCGCAACGGCACGGCCATCTTCGTGGCGCACACGTGCCGCAAGCTGGGCCTGCCCCACTTCTCCAGCCCGGCGGTGGCCCGCCTGCTCGAAGACGCGCACCGCGAGGTGGACGACCAGACACGCCAGAGCGCCAACTTTGCCCACATCGAAACCCTGGTGGCCGAGGCGGCCTCGCTGCGCCGCGCCCGCGCCAGCGCAGTGGGCAACGGCGCGCTGATCGTGGAAGCGAGCGACGTGGAACAGGCACTGGCCGCGCGGCGCCTGCGCCACGACTACCCGGAGCAGCGCCTGCGCGACGCCATTGGTGAGGGCGATCACCTGATTTCGGTGCAAGGGGCCCAGGTGGGGCAGATCAACGGCCTGACCCAGATCGACCTGGGCGACTGGCGCTTTGGGCTGCCGGTGCGCATCAGCGCGCGCACCCACGCCGGACACAGCGGGCTGCTCAACATCGAACGCGAGGTGGCCATGTCCGGCCCCATCCACGACAAGGGGGTGATGATCCTGCACAGCTACCTCACCGCACTGTTTGCCCACATCGCACCGCTGGCGCTCAATGCCTCCGTGGTCTTCGAGCAGGACTACCAGGGCGTGGAAGGCGACTCCGCCTCCTGTGCCGAGCTGTACGCGCTGCTGTCGGCACTCTCCGGTGTGCCGCTGCCCCAGGGCATTGCGGTGACCGGTGCCGTCAACCAGCATGGCGAGGTGCTGCCGGTGGGCGGCATCAATGAAAAGATCGAAGGCTGGTTCCGCGTCTGCGAGGCCCAGGGACTCACCGGTCAGCAGGGCGTCCTGATCCCCGAACGCAACCGCCGCCACCTGATGCTGGACGCCGCCGTGCTGGACGCGGTGGACCAGGGCCTGTTCCACGTCCACACCGCCGCCCACATCCGCGACGGGCTGACCCTGCTGAGCGGTCAGGCCAGCGGCCTGGCTGACACCGGCGAACACGCCGCCTACCCCAGCGACAGCCTGCTGGGCCGGGCCGAGGCCACACTGCTGGCCTACCGGCGCGCCTGCCGCCTGGCCACGCAGGCCAGACCCCTGCGCCGCGACCGCCGTTAGGCCCATTTTTCGCTGTGGCACTTTGCGTATGATGGGCGCTCCTTAGGAGTTGCCGCCCATGCATATCGCGCTGAAAATCGTTGCCGCCACTGTTACCGTCGTCCTGGCCGCCGTGGGTGGCACGGCCGCCTGGCACATCCATGGCAAGCAACCGGTGCGCAGTGGCGAGATGCGTTTGCAGCAGCTCCAGGCGCCGGTGACGGTGGCCTACGACGAGCGCGGCGTGCCCCATATCCGTGCCGAAAACGAGGCCGACATGTACCGCGCCCTGGGCTATGTGCACGCCCAGGACCGCCTGTTCCAGATGGAAATGGTGCGCCGCCTGGCCAAGGGCGAACTGGCCGAAATCCTGGGCCCCAAGCTCTTGGAAACCGACAAGCTGTTTCGCACCCTGGGCATTCGCAACCGGGCCGAGGAAATGAATGCCAAGCTGGACCCGGCCAGCAAGGTCGGCGTGGCCCTGATGGCGTATCTGGACGGCATCAACCAGTTCCAGGCCACCCACCCGGCACCGCTGGAATTTGACATCCTCAAGATCCCCAAGCGGCCCTTCACGCCGCAGGACAGTTTTGCCGTGTCGGGCTATCTGGCCTACAGCTTTGCCGCCGCCTTCCGCACCGACCCGCCGCTGACCTACATCCGCGACCAGCTCGGCCCCGACTACCTGCGCGTGTTCGATCTGGAGTGGCATGGCGAGGGCGTGCTCAACCAGACCGCCGCCGCGCAACCCGTACAACGCCCTGCGCTGGCACTGAAGACCAAGGACTGGGAAGGCCTGAGCCAACTGGCCCAGTTGAGCCAGGACGCGCTGGATGCCGCCGGTGTGCCGGCCTTCGAGGGCAGCAACGCCTGGGCCATTTCCGGCAAGCGCACGGCCAGCGGCAGGCCCATGCTGGCGGGCGACCCGCACATCGCCTACTCGGCCCCCGCCGTCTGGTACGAGGCGCACCTGAGCGCCCCCGGCTTTGAGCTGTATGGCCACTACCAGGCGCTCAACCCGGTGGCCCTGCTGGGGCACAACAGCCAGTTTGGCTGGACCCTGACCATGTTCGAGAACGACGATGTGGACCTGATCGCCGAGAAGCCGAATCCGGCCAACCCCAACCAGGTGTGGGTGCATGACCAGTGGGTAGACCTGCAGTCCCGCACGGAGACCATCAAGGTCAAGGGTGCCGCAGATGTGCAGCTGAACCTGCGCCGCTCACCCCACGGGCCCATCGTCACCGACGCCTTCAAGGAGAACTTTGGCGCGACCCCCGTTGCCATGTGGTGGGCATTCCTGGAGACCGAAAACCCGGTGCTGGAGGCCTTCTATGAACTCAACCGCGCCAACACCCGTGAGAAGGCCCGCGCCGCCGCCGCCAAGATCCACTCACCCGGCCTGAACATCGTCTGGGCCAATGCCGCCGGCGACATCGGCTGGTGGGCCGCAGCCAAACTGCCCATCCGCCCGCCGGGCGTCAACCCGACCTTCCTGCTCGACGGCAGCACGGCCGAAGCCGACAAGCTGGGCTTCTACAACTTCAACTTCAACCCGCAAGAGGAAAACCCGCTGCGCGGCTACATCGTCTCGGCCAACCACCAGCCCCAGCCCGCCAGTGGTGTGCCGGTGCCGGGCTACTACTGCCTGGCCGACCGGGCCCAGCGCCTGGACAGCGCATTCCGCGATCCCGACCGCAAGTGGGACATCGCCGCCTCGCAGGCCCTGCAACTGGACGGTGGCAATGGCTATGGCCCGCGCATCCTGAAAGACCTGATGCCCATCCTCAAGGGTGTCACCACCGATCCGTATGAGAAAGCCTTCCTTGAGCCGCTGGAGCTGTGGGATGGCGACTACAACCGCCCCAGCATGGCAGCTCTGCTGTTCACCCAGCTGATGTACGAACTGGCCCGCGCCACCATGGCCGACGAGATGGGCGAGGTGCAGTTCAAAAACCTGATCAAGACCTTTGCGCTGGACACCGCCCTGCCCCGGCTGGTGGTCGATGCCAAGTCCCCCTGGTGGGACAACACCGACACCAAGCCGGTGGAGAACCGCTTCGAGACCGTGCGCGTGGCCTGGGTCGCCACACTCAGGCATCTGGAATCGGTGTATGGCAAGGACCTGCTGAAATGGAACTGGGGCAACGCACACACCCTGAGCCACGGGCATCCACTGGGTATGCAGAAGCCGCTGGACTTGATCTTCAATGTGGGCCCCTTCAATGTGGCCGGTGGCCGCGAAACGCCCAACAACCTCAACATCAACATGGGTCCGGCGCCCTGGCCGGTCAAATCCGGTCCCTCCACGCGGCGCGTGATCGATTTCGCACGCCCGGACAAGGCCGTCGGCATCAACCCGGTGGGCCAGAGCGGTGTGCTGTTTGACGCCCACTACTCCGACCAGGCGGCCATGTTCTCGGAAGGCATCTACGTGCCCCAGCACCTGAGCGCAGCCGACGTGAAGGCCAACACCAAGAGCACACTGACACTGCGCCCATAGGGCTTGGGCGAGAATAGCCCATGCCCTTTGAAAAAGAACCCACCTATACCCACGGCCAGCCAGCGCGCACCGGCGTGCTGCTGTGCAACCTGGGCACGCCCGATGCCCCCACGCCAGCGGCCGTGCGCCGCTACTTGGCGGAATTCCTCAGCGACCACCGCGTAGTCGAAATACCGCGCCTGGTCTGGTGGTTCATTCTGCACGGCATCATCCTGCGCTTTCGCCCTGCCAAGTCGGCCGCGAAGTACGCCAGCGTCTGGACGCCCGAGGGCTCTCCGCTCAAGGTGTGGACCGAACGGCAGGCCAAGCTGCTGCAGGGCTGGCTGGGCCAGCGCAACCACACTGTCACGGTGCGCTGGGCCATGCGCTATGGCAGCACCTCCATCGATTCGCAACTCGACGCGCTGAAGGCCGAGGGCGTGACCCGGGTGCTGGTCGTGCCCGCCTACCCGCAATACAGCGCCACCACCACCGCCAGCGTGTTCGATGCGGTGTACGCCTGGGCGCAGCGCACCCGCGCCTTGCCAGAACTGCGCTTCATCAACCACTACCACGATGACCGCGACTACATCGCCGCACTGGCCGCCAGTGTTGAGCGTCACTGGAGAACCCACGGCCGCCCCGACCAGCTGGTGATGAGCTTCCACGGCGTGCCGGCACGCACGCTGGAGCTGGGGGACCCCTACCACTGTGAATGCATGAAGACCGCACGCCTGCTGGCCGGCCGCCTGGGTCTGGAAAATGACCAGTTCAAGGTCACGTTCCAGTCCCGCCTGGGCCGTGCCAAATGGCTGGAACCCTACACCGAACCCAGCCTGATTGCCATGGGCCAGGCCGGCGTGCAGCGTGTGGATGTGGTCTGCCCCGGTTTCAGCAGCGACTGCCTGGAAACGCTGGAAGAGATCAACATGGAAGCCCGCCACGCCTTCCTGAACGCGGGTGGCAAGGCGTTTCACTACATCCCCTGTCTGAACGACGACCCAGAATGGATCACCGCGCTGTGCAACCTGAGCGAGCGCCATCTGGCCGGCTGGCCCACGCAAACCCCGCAGGACCCGGACGTGCTGGCGGCCAGCCGGGCGGCGGCGCTGGCCATGGGCGCCAGACAGTAAATTGAGACCGTGCGGTTCTGCTATGAATTTGGTAGCTACTGAAGCATATTCCACGAGGGCCAGGCAGTGTTTTTGCCATCAATGACTTGCCCATGACAGAACCTGACACCCTGGCACGGCTGCGCGCTGCCACCCCACAACTCTGGCTCAACCCGCAGCGCACGCACAGACGGACAGGCACCAGCGTAGCAGCAGACACAACGCTGCGCCTGGCGGACATGCAGGCGGCGCAGGATCGTTTCACACGCTTTGCACCCCTGCTGGCCGAGCTGTTCCCCGAGTTGGTCGCCGGTGGCGGGCGTATTGAATCCGAACTGATCCCAGTCCCTGCCATGCAACAGGCGCTGGGTCTGAAGCCGGACACGGGACGTCTGTGGGTGAAGACCGACCACAGCCTGCCGGTGGCGGGGTCCATCAAGGCGCGCGGCGGCTTCCACGAGGTGCTGGAGCACGCCGAGCGACTGGCCCTGCAAAACGGACTGATCACACCGGATGGCGACTACCGCGTGCTGGCCCAACCCGCCGCGCGCGCACTGTTCGCCCGCCACCAGATCGCGGTGGGCTCCACCGGCAATCTGGGCATGGCGATTGGTGTGATGGCGGCCGCGCTGGGCTTTCGCGCCGTGGTGCACATGTCCACCGATGCCAAGGAATGGAAGAAGGAGCGCCTGCGCCAGCGCGGCGTGCAGGTGGTGGAGCACAGTGGCGACTACGAACTGGCTGTTGCCAATGGGCGCCAACAGGCATTGGGCGACCCACTGTGCCATTTTGTCGATGACGAGCGATCACTGTCGCTGTTCCTGGGTTACAGCGCCGCCGCGCTGCACCTGCGCGAGCAGCTGCAGGCCCAGGGCGTGGCGGTGGATGCCGATCACCCGCTGCTGGTCTATCTGCCCTGCGGCGTGGGTGGCGCACCATCGGGCATCGCTTGGGGTCTGCATGAACTGCTGGGCGAGCATGTGCACTGCTTCTTTGCCGAGCCGGTGCAGTCGCCCTGCTTTCTGGCGCACCTGCTGTCACCCGAAGGCAGCCACCGATCGGTGTACGACTACGGCCTGACCAACCGCACCGAGGCCGACGGTCTGGCCGTGCCGCGCGCCTCGCTGCTGGCGGCGCAGGTCATGCGTCCGTTGCTGGACGGTGTTTTCACGGTGGAAGACGCTACGCTGTTCGCGCACCTGGCACTGCTGAAAGAAACCCAAGGGCTGCGCATAGAGCCCTCGGCCGCGGCCGGTTTCAGCGGGCCGGGTTTTCTGCACAGCAGCGCCCTGGCCTGTCCCGGTGCCAACCACATGGTGTGGACCACCGGCGGTTCGCTGGTGCCGGATGCCCAGTACCAGGGCTTTCTGCAGCGCGCGCTTAACGACCAGACGCGAGGTCAATAAAGGCGGTCACGCAGTCCAGTTGCTCCGGCACGTTCAGCGCCGGGGCATGACCGCAGCCGGGCACCTCCACCACCTGCAGGCGGCCAGCAGCGCCGGGGCCGCGGTGGCGCATGGCTTCAATCGTTTCATCCAGCACCAGGTCGGACTCCACGCCGTGCAGGGCCAGCACCGGAATCTGCAGTGCGTCGTAGTGCTCCCAGATCAGGTAGTCGTCAGGGTGGTAGACAAACTGCTGCACCATGGCCGGGTCGTAGTGCGGCGTCACACGCCCATCAGGCAGGCGCCGGGTGGAGGTTTCGGTCAAACGGCGCCACTGCGCGTCACTCAGCCAGCCATAGGGTTTGTAGACGGTGCGGAAGAACGCTTCCAGCTCCAGCACGGTGGCAAAGGCCGGCGGGTTGCCGGCGTAGTCGCGGATGCGGGCAATCGCCGGTGCCGCCAGGGCCGGTGCGTTGTCGTTCAAGGTCAGGCTCTGGATGCGCCCCGGCATGGACGGCTCGAACAGACCCGATGCGCACACCGTGCCAATCGCCCCACCCATGGAGGTGCCCACCCAATGGGCCTTCTGGATACCCAACTGGTCAAACAGGTCGGCCGCTATGCGCGCATAGAACGCCAGGCAGTACTCGTGCGCCGGGCGGCTGCTCCATTGGCTCAAACCCCGGCCAATGGTGTCGGGGCAGATGACGCGGTAGCGGCCGCTCAGGTGCTCGGCCAGCTCATCCATGTCGCGCCCGGTGCGCGCCAGGCCATGCCAGGCGATGACAACGGGCGCGTTGGATGCACCCCATTCGGTGTAGTGGATTTCCTGCCCGGCGCAGCGCAGGTAGTGGGAGGAATACGTCATGGCAGGATCTCTTTCTACACGTAGCAGGTTCAACGCAGGGTTGCGGTTCGCCTTAGTTGGGCACGTTCAGCGAGGTGCCGGCAAAGCCGATCTGGTCCGCGGTGGCCGGAGCAGCGCTGATGGCTGGCACATGGGCCACCGTGATGGCTTGTGCAGCACCCGCTACGCCGCCGCGCGCTGTGGTGCGCACCACCTGGCTGGGTGGCAGTGCAGTGCCACTCTTCAGGTTGGCATACATCGCATTCATGGCCTGCACGAAATAGGTGTGCAACGGAACAAAGCGGGTATCAAAGCCCCCGAACGCATTGAAGGAGTCAAAGTGCTGGGCGTTGGTGACCTCGATGTAACGCAGCTTGCTGCTGGCGCCTTCCACCGAGCGGTTGAAGGCCGCATAGGCGCGCTCGGAGTGGTTGATGGGCAGCAGCGCATCGCTGCGGCCACCCAGCATGAGCGTGGGCTTGCCACGCAGGTTGCCATTCAACAGCACCTCGGCCACACCGGCACGCACCGCATCGCTCTGCGCCTTGGTCGGGGTGCTTGCCGCAGTCAGAGCGGCACCGGTCACGGTGTCCACACCGGTGAACAGCGCACGCTGGCACAAAGCGGCGTCCAGCGAGAAGTCGGCCACGCCGGTGCTGGGTGACACACCCAGGTTCCAGGCCTTGGCACCACCGACCGAATCGTTGTAGATCACGGTGGCCGGTGTGCCATTGACGGTGCCGTTGCCGGTAGCATAGCTCGCCGCCTTGACCGTGGCGGCCATGGCTGCGGGTGCGCCGGCAGCAACAGCGGCGGCGCTCATGCCACACAGGTTGTCTGCCACCGAAAAGCGGCCATAGGCGTTGGAGTACATCATCGAAATGATCACGGCATTGCCCAGTGCGAAGTGCGCGTTGTGCATGGTGTCGTGTTCGCTGGTCCAGCCAGCGGCGCGCATCTTGGACAGCGCGTCCGCGGCCTGGGCAGCGGTGGTGGCACCTGTGACCAGCCCCTTGGCGGCCAGTTGCGTACAGCGGTTGGTGGCGGTAGTCGTCTGTGCGGTCAGGCCCAGGTAGTTGTAGACGGAGACTTCCGTCAGTGCCGCCGCAGTGGCCATCGCAGCGCAGGGCTGGTACAGGTTGGCAATGGTGAAATAGTCCATCAGCGACTTGCCGTAGGCCGCAACCGGTACACCACCCAACTGCACGCCATAACCTGCGGTGGAAGAGGGTTGCGCACTGGGCTCACCGGCCACCACACCGTCGATCAGACCGGCGGTGTCCTGCTCGGCCGCGCGCAGCACGGCAGCCCCCCCATTGGAGACGGAGCCCGCAATCACCAGGGTGTTGGCCGCAGTGAAGCGAATGCCCTTGGCCGTGGTGGTGGGGACCGTTGGCGCGTATTGCTGGTTCAGCACATAGAGGGCGTAGGCGGCAGCACTCAGCGTGTCATTGCCCCAGTCCTTCTCGGGATTGAGCTGCGAGTGCGCTTGCTTCAAGGCCACGCGATTCGGGAATGCGGTGTTGTACGCCGCACGCGCCGCGTCGGTCAGATTGGCAGCAAAGTTGGACAGCGTTCCTGCCACGGTGCGGGTGGCGCGGGTGCCGTCGATGCGGTGCACCGTGTCGTCCCCCAGATCGTGGAGACCCATGCCCTTGCCGGCATCGGTCAGGGCCACGGCGCAGCCGCGCTTGAGACCCCAGTCACCGGCCGACGCAATGGCACCATACACGCCACGCGAACCCGAGGATGGACCGACCACCACGCAGGGGTTGTTGACGTCAAAGCTGTCGGGCACCTGCACCACCATGGTCACGCGCTTGCGGCCGACGGCATCGTCCAGCACGCCGGTGTATTCCACGCCAGGAATCAGGCCCTCTCCCAGCGTGTTGTTTCCCGCCAGGTCGATGTTGGGTCCATACAGCGATCCGTAACCACCATTGGCCGTGTTGTCCACCAGGCCACGGTAGTTGGACTGGATCGCATTGCGTCGCAATTCGTCTGCGGTGGGATTGGCCGGATCGGCAAACACCGTGAGGCTGGCAGCCGCCGTGCTGGCGATGCCGCTCTTGCCCAGGCCGCCGGTCAGCAGGTCTTGCCCCGCAGCGGTGTTGGCCGCTCCCGTGGCCGTGGCCCGGTAGGCCTTGGCCCCCAGATCGGTCACCCCGCTGGGCACGACGTTCAGGTCCGGCAGGACCGTGTTGGCGCCGCCACAACCGGTGAGCACCGAAGTGCAAACCAGGGCCACTGCTGCGGCCACCGTCGTCAATGCCCGTTTCTCGAAATTGCTGTGCATGCATGTCTCCTGTTATTGGATTCGAATCGAAGCGGAAAGAACGTGGTCAAAGCTGCGCACTGCGTGCGCGCAACCTCCCCACCACGCCGGAGGGGAAGTAGTAAACCGACAAGACGAACAGCACGCCCAGCCACAACAGCCAGCGGTCAGGCGACAGCAGCGCGGAGAGCCATGGCAATGCACTGGCGGCCTCGCTGCCCACACGCAACAGATCCTGCAGATAGCTCTGCGCAAACAGGAACAACGCGGCACCCACGATGGCGCCATACATGGTGCCCATGCCGCCGATGACGACGATCAGCAGCACGTCCATCATGATTTCGAACGACAGCGAGGTGTCCGGTCCGTTGTAGCGCAGCCAAAGCGCCAGCATGGCACCGGCCAGGCAAGCAAACAGCGCCGACAGGATGGCCGAGGTGGTGCGGTAGACCACCACGCGGTAGCCAATCGCCTCGGCGCGGAACTCGTTCTCGCGGATGGCCTGGAGCACCCGGCCGAATGGGGAGTTGACGATGCGCAACAAGGCCAGGAACAGCACCACTGCCGTCACAAACAGCAGGTAGTAGCACAGCAGGCGGCCGTCGAGCGAGACACCGAGGAACGGCTCCTCGCTGAACTCATGGCTGGGAGACAGGATCTCCGGCACCTTGAACGACAGGCCGTCTTCACCCCCGGTGATCTCGTGCAGTTGCGAGGCCAGTGTCAGGAAGGCAGAGGCCACGGCCAGCGTGATCATGGCAAAGAAGATGGCCCGCACCCGCAGCGAGAACAACCCCACCACCAGCGCCAGCACAAACGACAGCAGGAGCGAACCGCCCAGCCCCACGGCCAGCGCCTCCCAGGTTGGTCCCAGGCGCGTGGTGGCCACGGCAATGCCATAGGCGCCGATGCCAAAGAACATGGTGTGGGCAAAGCTGACGATGCCGGTGTAACCCAGCAGCAAATCGAAACTGGCCACCAGCACGACAAAAACCAGCACCTTGGCGGCCACGTTGAGTGCCTTGACACCCGGGAAGATGAACGGGGTGAATGCCAAGGCCAGGACCAGCAACACCAGCAGTGCGGCCAGCCAGCGGCTGCGGGGCATGTCGTTGGAAAGAATGCGATGCAACATCTGAAGACTCCTCTAGCGGTTGGCCACGGGGTAGACACCCTGGGGACGCCAGAGCAGCACCGCGACCATGAGTGCGATGTTGGAAAACAGCGCCACCTTGGGCGCCAGGAAGCCGGTGTAGTTGGCCATCAGACCGACCAACAGCGCACCAATCAGCGCGCCGCCGGTGGAACCCAGGCCGCCGATGATGATGACGATGAAGATCAGCACATTGACCTGCGCGCCCATTTGCGGCGTCACGGTCTGCTGGTACAGGCCCCACATCACGCCACCCAGGCCGGCCAAGCCGCTGCCCACGACAAACACACCGACAAACAGGCGCTTGATGCGGTAGCCCAGCGACTCCACCATCTCGCGGTCCTGCACGCCGGCGCGGATCAAGAGTCCGATCTTGGTGCGACCCAGCACCCAGGCCAGGGTGGCAAAAACCGCCAGGCCGACCACCACCGACATCAGGCGGTACTTCTCGATGGCCGCATCGCCCAGCAGCACCGAACCGCGCATGCCTTCGGGCAATGGCAGCGGAATTTGCGCCGGGCCCCAGATGACCTTGATGAGTTCTTCACCAATAATCATGCCGCCCATGGTGATCAGGATCTGCTTCAGGTGTTGGCCGTAGACGGGACGCACGATGAAACGCTCGAACGCCAGGCCCACGGCACCGGCAACGGCCATGGCCACCAGCATGGCCGGGAACACGGCCACCAAGTTGCGCCACAGTTCAGTGGAGTTGGTCCAGTCGCCCATCGCGCCCATGACCGTGGTGGCCATGAAGGCGCCCAGCGCAATGAACACGCCGTGGCCGAAGTTGAGCACGTCCATCAGACCAAACACCAGGGTCAGGCCCGAGGCAATGATGAAGATGATCATGCCCATGGCCAGGCCGGCCACAGTCAGCGTAAGCCAGGTCGATGGGGAGCCGATGAAGGGCATCACCAGCACCGCCAGGAGCGGCACCAACACCAGGGGTTTCCAGTCGAAATTGAGTTTATTCATATGGCCAGCCCCAGCAAGGCATGTTGCATGTCTTCGTTGTCCGCCAGTTCCTGCATGGAGCCGGCATGGACGACCTTGCCGTTGTCCATCACGGCAACAAAATCGCCCAGGCGCTTGGCAAAGCTGATGTTCTGCTCCACCAGCAGGATGGTGGTGCCGGTCTGCTTGAGCTGCGCAAACGCATTGATCATGTTGTTGATGATGGCCGGCGCCAGGCCCTTGCTGGGTTCGTCCACGATCAGCAGCTTGCGCGGCTCCACAATCGCGCGGGCCACGGCCAGCATCTGCTTCTGGCCGCCCGAGAGCTTGCCCGCGGGGTGGTTCCAGAACTTCTCCACGGCGGGAAACAGCGAGAAGATCCACTCCAGCCGCTTGGCATCCATTTGCTGGGCGTGCCGGGCCGAACGTGCGGCGAGCAGCATGTTTTCCTTGACCGTCAGGTCGGCAAAGATGCCCATGTTTTCGGGCACGTAGGCAATATCCAGGTTGGCAATGCTGGGGGTCTCGGCGGCGGTAATGTCCTGGCCGTCAAACACCACCTTGCCTTGCGAGGCGTGCCACAGGCCCATGATGGTGCGCAGCGTGGTGGTCTTGCCGGCGCCGTTGCGCCCCAGCAGCATGGTGAGCTGGCCGCGCGGCACGGACAGGTCCACGCCGTGCAGGATGTGGTACGCGCCAATGTGCGTGTGCACGCCGGATAGCGTCAGCAACGGGTCGGGATGAACGGACTGGTTCATACGCCCTCCTCTGCCAATGCGGCTGCGGGGGCCACCCCCAGGTAGGCCTCCTGCACAACGGGTGAGGCAATCACTTCAGCCGGATCGCCGTCGGCCACCAGGGTGCCGTTGTGCAGCACGATGATGCGGTCGGCCAGTTCGCGCACCACATCCATCTTGTGCTCCACCAGCAGAATGGTCTTGCTCTTGTCTTTCTTCAGCGCGCGGATCAGGTTGAGAATGACCGGCGCCTCATCGGCACTCATGCCGGCGGTGGGCTCGTCAAACATGTAGACCGCGGGGTCCAGCGCCATCAGCAGGGCCACTTCCAGCTTGCGCTGGTCGCCGTGCGGCAGGCTGGCCACGGGCAGCGCCTGCTTGTCCAGCATGGCAACCGTTTCCAGAATTCCGAGCGCATGCTGGGTCAGGGGACGGTGATCACTCCAGATGCTCCACAGGTTCAGGCCACGCAAGTGCGGGCCTTGCTGCGCCGCCTGCACAGCCAGACGCACGTTCTCCAGCACCGACAGATGCGGAAACAGATTCGTCAACTGAAACGCCCGCCCCAGACCGGCCCGGGTGCGCGCCGATGGACTCAACCCCGTCAGGTTGTTGCCGCCCAGGAAAACCTCGCCAGCACTGGCCTTGAGCTGGCCCGAGATCAGGTTGAAATAGGTGGTCTTGCCGGCACCGTTGGGGCCAACAATGGCCGTCAGGGTGCCCGGCTGGAACGCGCAGGTGACAGCATTCACCGCCACGTGGCCACCGAAGCGGATCGTGAGTTCTTTGGTTTCGAGCATTTGGTTTTTCCCCCTCCCGAAAAAGGATGGGAACGGTGTAGCGAGCAGATTGGGGCCTGATGCCCCCACGCGGAGGAACCGGAGCGCGCTCCGGTTCGTGATGGCTTCTAGCGGTTAACGCTTATTCCGAATTGGAACATCCATCTCTTCGGGACGGATCTCACGCACCAGCTCTGGCACGCCCCAGGCAAAGGCCGGATCGACCTTGATCTTGAAGTGGTACATGCTCTGCATGGCCTGGTGGTCTTCCTTGCGGAAGGTCATCTTGCCCTTGGGGGTGTTGAAGCTCATGCCTTCCATGGTCTTGATCAGCGTGTTGGCCGAGGTGTCGCCGTTGCTGGCGTTCAGCGCCGCCACAACCGCCATGGCAGCGGAGAAGCCACCTGCGGTGAAGAAGTCAGGAGGCGACTTGAACTGGGAGTAATGACGCGACACCATGGCGTCGTTGATCGGGTTGCGGGGCATGCCGAAGTAGTAGTAGGCCGCTCCTTCCATGCCGGGGAACTGCTTGTAGGCCGTCATGGCCGGCAGGATGTTGCCACCGGTGGCGATTTCAATGCCATGGCGCTTCAGATCCATGTCGGCAATCTTGAAGGGATTGCCACCGGCCCAGATGATGAAGATCACCTTGCGACCCGGCTGGTCCTTGAGCTTGTCGATCAGGCGCTGACCACCAGCGGTGAAGTCGGTGGTAGCTGGGGGCAGATACTCTTCATGCACCAGCTTGGCCTTCTTGATGGCTTCCTTGAACGCCTTGACGCCATCGCGGCCAAAGGCCGAATCCTGCGCCATGGTGGCAATGGTCACGCCCGCCTTGTCCAATGCAACAGCGTTGGAGATGGCATCCTGCGAGCTGTTGCGGCCGGTGCGGAAGATGTACTTGTTCCACTTGTCGCCGGTGATGCTGTCGGCCACGGCGGGCTCGACCAGCAGAATCTTCTTGTACTCTTCGGCCACGGGCAACATGGCCAGTGCCACGGGCGATGCGGTGGGGCCAACGGCCAGGTCCACCTTGTCGTCACCATAGGCGGCTGCCAGCAGCGACTTGCCCTGGTCAGGCTTGCCCTGGTCGTCTTTCTCGATCACCACAATTTTCTTGCCCGCCACCTTCATGGTGCCTTGGGTCGCGTAGTCCAGACCCATCATGAAACCCACCGCCGTCTGCTTGCCATAGGCTTCCAGGGGGCCGGTCTTGCTGTAGATATGGGCGATCTTGATTTCTTTGGAATCCGCCAGGGCGGCGGTCGTGGCCAGCGCGGCGCACAGTCCGGTTGCAATCAATGAGGCCTTGAAAATCCATCGGCGTTGGTGCATGCATGTCTCCTGTTGTGGTAATGGAATCCCGGATAAGGTGCACAAAGCGTGCCACACAGCAGTGCGTTGATTTCATTGGATATTTTTGATGGGAACCCCATCCTGTCCATAAATATGTCTGAGTATTAGACACATTAGAGTGTCTGAAATTCAGACATATTGCCTAATAATCAGACACTTTCCAGGCGCGCATACAGGGTGGCCCGGGAGATGCCCAGCATCTTCGCTGCGGCCACCTTGTTGCCCTGATTCGCTGCCAGCGCGGCCTCTATGGCGCGGCGCTCCAGGGCGGCCACCTGCTCGGACAGCGGCTGCAGCAAGGACTCCGCATCAGCAGCCAGGTCGCCGCCGACAGGCTTGGGCGCCACATCGGCAGCCACGCTCGCCAGGGCTGGCTCTATCCACTGCACGCCGGACTCGCGCAGCACTTCCTCCAGCTGCTCCACCTCGATGCGGGTGGAATCGCTGCGCATGGCAGCTTGCTCCAGCACATTGCGCAGTTCGCGGATATTGCCGCGCCAGGGCTGCGCCTGCATCAGGGCCAGGGCCTGGGCAGACAGTTCGGGCGGCGGCATGCCACTGCGCATGGCCACGTCTTCACCCAAGGCCTCCAGCAAGGCTGCGATGTCGGCACGCCGCTCGCGCAGCGGTGGCACACGGATGGGCAACACGTTCAGGCGGTAGAAAAGGTCTTCGCGAAAGCCGCCCTCGCGCACCAGGCGCAGCAGGTCGCGCGAGGTGGCGGCAAGAACGCGCACGTCGATGGGAATCAGCTTGTTGGAGCCCAAGGGCTCGATCTCGCCCTCCTGCAAGGCGCGCAACAGTTTGGATTGCAGACCCAGCGGCATGTCGCCGATTTCATCGAGGAATAGCGTGCCACCATGGGCCAGCCGGAACTTGCCATCGCGCCCCTTGCGGTCGGCCCCGGTGAAGGCGCCCGGCGCGAAGCCGAAGAACTCTGCCTCCAGCAGCGTATCGGGAACGGCGGCAATGTTGACACTGATGAATGGCCCCGCCGCCCGGTTGGACGCGGCATGGATCGCGTGGGCCAGCAACTCCTTGCCGGTGCCGGTCTCACCCAGCAGCAGCACCGGGCTGGTCGATTGCGCGGCGCGGCGTGCCTGGCGCTTGACCTCGACTGCCGCTGCACTCATGCCGATGAAACTGGCAAACGTGTACTTGGACTGGCGCTGCCCCGGCTGGCGCAGGCGCTGCGTGGCCAGCTCGCGCCGGGCGTCGTCAAGGTCGCGCTGCAACAGCGAGAATTTCTCGATCAGCGGTTGCAGCGTGGTTTCGGGGTGGTCGAACAACACAATGCCTAATGCACCGATCACTTGCCCAGCGGCATCGCGCAGGGGGATGCGACTGACAACGAAGGTACCTGCGCGGTTGGTCAGCAGGTCGATCAGGATGGGCTTGCCACTCTCCAGCACCTGGTGCATCTGCGTGTTCTGCACCACCTCGGAAACCGGGTGGCCAACAAAGTCTTCCTCGCGGGGGAAGCCCAGGGCCGGCAGGAAGCGCTTGTACTGGTCGTTGATCCAGACCACGCGTGCCGCGCGGTCCACCAGCATCATGCCCTCGCTGGCGTTGGCGAACAGATCGAACATGGAGCGCGCCGCCAGCTCCAGAATGCTCTGGGCGTCGCGCGGCAGGGTGTCCATGTTTTCCATGGGCGAATGTTACCGCGCGGGCTGCTTGCGCCGGCCAAGGCCTCGGCAGGGAAAAACAGCTATCCAAATGATAGCTAAATTGCTATATTCCACGAGGGCCAGTTGCCGATTTGGCCAAAAACCATTCAGCCAATGGCCTCCACCGGCCTGCGCGAGAACAGCTTGATGATTCGAGGCGTCAGCAGCACCGCGAGCACCACCACCAGGATCGTCAGCGACATGGGGCGCTGCAGGAAGATCATGGGGCTGCCCTCGCCAATCGAGATCGCATTGCGCAACTGCGCCTCCGCCAGCGGTCCCAGGATCATGCCCACCAGCACCGGCGCGGTGGGGAAGTTGAAGCGCCGCATCACCAGACCCACCAGGCCAATGCCATACAGCAGAAACAGGTCAAACGCGCTCTGGCGCATGCCATAGGCCCCCACCGTGGCGAAGATCAGGATACCAGCGTACAGCTGGGGCTTGGGAACCTTGAGCAGTTTCACCCACAGGCCCACCATGGGCAGGTTGAGCACCAACAGCATCACGTTGCCGATGTAAAGCGAAGCAATCAGCGCCCAGACCAAGCTGGCCGAGGTGGTGAAAAGTTGGGGGCCGGGCTGGATGCCGTAGTTCTGGAACGCTCCCAGCAAAATGGCCGTGGTGTTGGAGGTGGGAATGCCCAGGGTCAAGAGCGGGATCAACGCGGTGGTCACCGTGGCGTTGTTGGCTGCCTCGGGGCCGGCCACGCCTTCAATCGCACCCTTGGTACCGAATTCGGCCTGGCGCTCGCCACTGGCCAGCTTCTTCTCGGTGGCATAGCTCAGAAAGGTGGGAATCTCGGTGCCACCGGCCGGGATGCAGCCAAACGGCGCGCCAATGGCGGTGCCGCGCAGCCAGGCGGGGATAGAGCGCTTCCAGTCGCTCACTGTCATCGTCACCCGGCTCATGCGGTTTTCGCTATCCACGGTCTTGCCTTCAAACAGCACCGCGTGCATGGCCTCTGCCACGGCAAACAGGCCCACCGCCACCAGCACGATTTCGACGCCGTCCATGAGCTCCGGCACGCCGCCGGTGTAGCGCACCTGGCCGGTGATCTGGTCCATGCCCACCAGCCCGGCCGCCAGCCCCACAAACAGGGCGGTCAGCCCGCGCACCGTACTCTGGCCCAGCACCGCGCTCACGGTGGTGAAGGCCAGTAGCATCAGCATGAAATATTCCGGAGGCCCGAGCTTGACGGCAAATTCGGCGACCACCGGGGCAAACAGCGTCACGATCACGGTGGCAATCGAGCCCGCCACAAAGGAACCAATCGCCGCCGTGGCCAGCGCCGCACCGGCCCGGCCACTCTTGGCCATCTTGTTGCCTTCCATGGCGGTGACCATGGTGGCGGTTTCACCCGGCGTGTTGAGCAGGATGGAGGTGGTGGAGCCCCCGTACATGGCGCCGTAGTAAATGCCCGCAAAGAAGATCATGGAAGCCGTGGCCTCCACCTGGGTGGTGATGGGCAGCAGCATGGCCACGGCAGTCGCCGGGCCGATGCCGGGCAACACGCCCACCGCCGTGCCCAGGGCACAGCCCACAAAGGCCCACAGCAGATTCACCGGCGTGCCCGCCGTGGCAAAGCCCTGCAGCAGTTGGCCCCAAATATCCATAGTCTCCATCACAACCACCCGCTTTCGGTCAGACCGGGCAAGTTGATGCCCAAAAATTTGGTGAACATCCAGTACACCGGTGCGGCAATCAGCAGCGCCACCACGCAGTCAATCAGCCAGCTCTTGGCACCCAGCTTGGCGGTGGCCTGAGCGTTGCGCAGCCCGCGCGCCGCCAGCACAAAACACAAGGCGCAGCTGAACACAAAGCCGATGCGGGTGATCAGGGCGGCATTGAGCAGCATGCCTGCAGACATCCAGGCAAAGCCGGCCCAATAGGGGTGTTCTCCATCGTGCTCCCCCATGTGCAGGAAGCCGCTGCGCCGGGCCTTGCGAATCAGCAGGAGCCCGCAGACCGCCAGGGCAATGGATACCACCCAGGGCAGGAAGTTGGGCCCCACCCCGCCGTAGCCGGCGCTCGACGGGATGGACCAGGCACCCAGTGCCAGCAGAAGTGCCAGCAGCAGCACGCCGACACCGACCAGGGCCTGCAAATACGGCGAATGCTGCGCCGGTCCGTGTGCTCGCATGGGTGCGTCTCCTGCGGCGTTTAGATCATGCCGGACTTGACCATGGTCGCGCGCAGCGCGGCAAAGTCATCGTCGACAAACTTCTCGAACGCAGCGCCCGACAGCACGGCCGGGGTCCAGCCATTCTTGTCCAGAGCCTCTTCCCAGGCCTTGGTCTTGAGCGCCTTGAGCACCAGGTCGGTCAGGGCCTTGCGCTGCTCGGGGCTGATGCCGGGGGCGCCATAGACACCACGCCAGTTGCCAATCTCCACATCCAGGCCCTGCTCCTTGAGCGTGGGCACGTCGATGCCCTTGAGGCGTGTGGCCGAGGTCACACCCACGGCCTTCATCTTGCCGGCCTTGATGTATTCGGCAAACTCGCTGTAGCCGCTGCCGCCAATGGTCACATTGCCGCCCAGGATGGCTGCGGTGGCCTCACCGCCGCCCCTGAAGGCCACGTAGTTGATGCGCGCCGGGTCGACACCAGCGGCGCGGGCAATCATGGCGGCAGCAATGTGCTCGGTGGCGCCGCGCGAACCGCCGCCCCACTTCACACTGCCGGGGTCTTTCTTCAACTGGGCCACCACCTCGCCCAGCGTCTTGAAGGGGGAATTGGCCGGCAGCACGAACACGTTGTATTCGCTGGTCAGACGGGCAATCGGGGTGGCCGCGGTGATGGACACCGGCGGCTTGCCGGTGATGATGCCGCCCAGCATGACGGCGCCCATCACCATCAGGGCGTTCGGGTCGCCCTTGCTGGCGTTGACGAACTGCGCCAGACCCAAAGCACCAGCGGCGCCGCCCTTGTTCTCAAACGTGACGGTATCGGCCGCCTTGGCTTCCAGTAGGGACTTGCCCAGGGCACGCCCCGTGGTGTCCCAGCCACCGCCGGGGTTGGCGGGGATCATCATCTTCACATTGGTGGCCGCTCGCGCCGTCAGGGGCAAGGTGGCCGTGGTGGCCAGGGCCAACATGGATTTCAGGAACAGTTCGCGACGCATGGCAGTCTCCTCGAGTTGTTGAAAACAAACCTATGATGCGAATCCAGCCTGTCATTCGGCTGTCCAAAACCCTAGGGAAAACCCCGAACTCTTTTACCGAACGCCATGCACCTGCTGTTGATTGAAGACGATCCGGCCCTGCGCACCGCACTGCAGCGCAGTCTGGTGCGCGCGTCCATGCGGGTTGATGTGTGCGGTGATGGTGCTGCGGCTTTGGGCGTCTGGAGCACCCTGCAACCGGACGTGGTGGTGCTGGACCTGAGCCTGCCCGGCAAGGACGGGCTGGAGGTGCTGCAGCAGGCGCGCAAGGCCAATCTGAACACACCGGTGCTCATCCTCACCGCGCGCGGCACGGTGGGCGACCGCGTCCTGGGGCTGAACGCCGGTGCCGATGACTACCTGCCCAAACCCTTTGACCTGGACGAGCTGGAGGCCCGTGTGCGCGCCCTGCACCGCCGCCGCGCCGGATCCGCGCGCGACGAAGGCGAGGACCACCCCGCCGTGGGCGCCCTGCGCTATGACCGCGAGAACGGTGCCATCTACCACCAGCACCAGGTGCTGGACCTGACCCCGCGCGAACTCGCGCTGATGGGCGCGCTGATGGGCAAGGCCGGCCACGCCGTGGCCAAGGAGCGCTTGTTCGAGGTGGTCTTTCCCGGGGAACTGGAGGTGCAATACGAGGCCATCGAAGTGGTGGTCTACCGCCTGCGCAAGAAGCTGACCGGCACGGGCGTAACGCTGATGACCCTGCGCGGCCTGGGCTATCTGCTCAAGGCCGACACCTGACATGGCCCCCGCACCTGTCACGCACCCGCCCGCGCTGTCCCTGCGCCGCCATTTGCTGGTGGGCATCCTGGTGCCGATTGCGCTGTTTGTGGTGGTGGACACCTACAGCCTGTACCGCCAGGCCCTGCAGGCGGTGAATGTCGCGTATGACCGCACGCTGCTGGCGTCGGCCAAGGCCATTGGCGACCTGCTGGAGCTCGAAGACCAGGGCGGCAAGCCCACCATCCGCGCACACATCCCGTACTCGGCCCTGGAGGCCTTTGAGGCCGACAACCGCAGCCGCATGACGTATCGCATATCCAATGCCCAGGGCCAGTGGATCGACGGTGCCCAGGATCTTCCCCAATGGACGGGTACCCTGCCCGACCAGGGGCCGTATGCGGCGTTGGTCGACTTTTACGATGGCACTTTCCGTGGTGACCCAGTGCGCGTGGCCGTGCTGCTGCACCCACTGGCCAGCGGGGACCACCACGCCATGGCCACCGTGCAAGTGGCAGAGACGCTGGAGTTGCGCCGTGCGCTGGCACGGCAAATCCTGTTGGACACCCTGATCCGCCAACTGCTGCTGATCACCGTCATCACGGTGGTGGTGCTGGTGGTGGTGCAACGCGTGACCCGCCCGGTGCGCCGCCTCAGCGAAAGCCTGCGCCTGCGCCGGGAAGACGATCTGACGCCGATTGAAGCCAGCGACATCCCGCGCGAAGTCCAGCCCCTGACCGACGCCACCAACCAGGTCATGCAGCGTCTGCAGCAGGTGCTGGACCACCAGAAACGTTTTGTGCGTGACGCCGCCCACCAGTTGCGCACGCCGCTGGCCGTGCTCAAGGTGCAGGTGCAGTCGGCGCTGCGCGGTGACGTGCCGGCGCAGGAGGCCCTGCAGGAGATGCAGCTGACCGTGGACCGCGCCACCGTGCTGGCCAATCAGATGCTGTCCCTGGCCAAGGTGGAGCAGGTGCGACAGTTGCAGGACTTTGCCGTTCTCGACTGGGCCGAGGTGGTGCGCGCCGTGGCGCTGGATGTGTCGCCGCTGATTGCTGAAAAGGATCTGGACTTTGACATCACCACCCTGCCCTGCCCCGTGCACGCACACGACTGGATGCTGCGCGAGCTGGTGCGCAACCTGCTACACAACGCGGTGCGCCACTCGCCCAAGGGCGCCAGGCTGTCGGTCAGCATCCAGCCACAAGGGACCAAGGCCCACCTGCTGATCCGCGATGCGGGCAGCGGCATCAGCGATGCCATGCGACAACGCCTGTTCCAACCCTTTGCAACCGGTGACACCAAGTCCGGCACGGGCCTGGGACTGACCATCGCCCGCGAAATTGTGCTGGCGCTGGGCGGTACCATCCAGCTCAACAATCGCCTGCAAGGCGAAACCATTGACGGGCTGGACACCTGCGTCTGGCTGCCACTCCAACCCACCAACCACACACTCTGATGGACTCCACACGTATCGACAAATGGCTGTGGGCCGCACGCTTTTTCAAGACCCGCTCACTGGCGACGGATGCCGTCAACCGGGGTCATGTGCAACTGGCACAGCAGACCATGAAGCCGTCGAAAGAGATACGCGTGGGTGATGTGCTGACCATCTGGCAGGCCAAGATTGCGTACACCGTTGTCGTTCAGGGCATCAGCGAACACCGTGGCCCCGCGCCTGTGGCGCAACTGCTCTACGCCGAGACACCCGAGAGCATCCAGCAGCGCGCCCAGGCCGCCGAACGCCGACGCCTCAGCCCCGAGCCCGCACTGGCCCTGGAACACGGCCGCCCTACCAAGCGCGATCGGCGGGACCTGCAGAAAAACTGGGATACCCGCTGGAGTGCGTCGCTGGATGATTGAAGTCCGGCAGAAACAAGAAAGCCACCCGAAGGTGGCTTAAAACGGATTCTGAGACGCGCTCAAGGCAACTTGGTGTTCATCAGATAGATCTCGTTGGCATAGCCATAGACATCGTTGAACACCAGGAGGGTGTAACCGACATACTGGCTGCCCGCACTGGCGGCATAGACATCCAGAGTCCCTTGCGAGGGGAGCGGCAGAAATCCCAGTGTGGCTACCGCGCCCGGCACCACGCTCTTGGGGATCAGATACCCAAAATACGTATTCCCGGTCGTGACCGCCATAAAGCCCGACTGAGTCGCCAGATACGCGCGCAAAACCGTTTGTCCCGTGCCAGCCGGCGTGGCCTTGTCGGCATTCTTGGCCTGTTCCGCCTGAAATGCCTTGGTCAGCTCTTCAATCGGTCCCGCATGCGCGGCCCATGCCCCCAACATCAAACCGATGATTACCAGAATTTTTTTCAAAATGATTGCTCCACTCAAACGACAAGGTACAAGGACAAGGACCACCAAAGACAGTCTCCATCCGCCAGCCGGGAGGTTAACGGTTTTTGCGGACTTGTCCTCCCATGTTCGGGTGATTTTGGACAATAAATCATCAGGAGATGACGTAGCCCAATGTTGTAGCGAGCGCAGGATCATCTGGAGGGGCTATGCGTGTCTGGCGAAGATTCAAAGCGCCATGAAAAACGGGCCCGAAGGCCCGTTTTTACGGATGTTCTGGCGGAAACGGAGGGAGCCGCGAACCTAGCATTCATGCGGGTTACAAGAGGCTTGGCAGTAATTATGCCTACATTTGCGCCCACAATCAGGAGAAACTATTTTCTGCCCACGATGAGAATCCCGCGCAAGGATCACCATCCTCGATTCGAACAACCTGCTGCTCAGAGCAGCCCAGGCGATGCGATCAAGGCATCAGCTCACATACCAGCTTCGGGTTGTGCACGTAGCTGTAAAGCACTCCGTAATCTATCGCGAGGCTTTGGGCGTCTCCAGCTTGCTGCCAAAGGTCGTCGCTAATCTGTCGAGGAAGTTGTACGACGGTGGTGGCTGCGTCAGGGGTGGCTCCAGGCGCTGGGCCTGGGGCGCTATCACCACCACGCCCACATCCGGCGGATTCGGTGGTGAAGCGCAGGCTTGGGCCAGCACGGCGAGCGCGCAGATCAGCAGCATTTTTAAGTTGAAGGTCTTCACGGGTTTTCTCCAGTTGGGCTTTCATGTTGGCTAGGGCGGCAAATGCGTCGAGCTTGTCGGCGGTCAACTTGGCCAGCAGCGTGGCTGCCTCGGCCTGCTGGGTCTTGATGGACCGCTCGTAGCGGTCGGTGGTGTGCAGTACGCCCTTGCCGTACTGGTAGTGTCCGTAGCCCAGTACGGCCCCGGCCAGGGCGATGAAGGCCAGCAGCACGGCGATGACCTTGACCTTGGCACTCATGGCGCAAACCCAAAGTACGCCAGGGCCAGCTTGCCGTCATAGTCATTCTCAGCGTAGGCCGGGCCGTTGTAACCGTGGGCAAAGCCTGCCCAGTCCAGCCGGCGCAAGGACGGCGCCAGGCCGGCGGTGCGCACGAATTGCACAAAGGCCTTGAGCTGGGCGGGCTCTCCGCTCTCCATTGCGGCCACAAACTGGTTCACCGTGTCGAAGCCGACCATGCTGAAGTTGAAGCCCATGATCTGGAACTTTCCCCAGCTGGCCGACATCAGCGCGGCCTTTTCGTCCAGCTCGATGGCGCGGGCCAGGCGCTCGCGCTCCTCGCCCCAGTTCTTGCCGTAATACTGGCGCGTCCACCTGGGGTAGCACAGGTCGGGCGCCTGCACGGCGAAGCGGCCATTGGTGAATTTGTAGAACTTGTGGCCCTCGAACAGGGTCACCACTGAGTCGTCCGGGTTGAACCCACCGCGCGGGGCCTCGACCTTGCACACGGCACGGATGGCGGCTTCCTGGCAGCCAAGGCTGGCGGCTGCGTCTTTGAAGTCCTGGTCTGAAAGAGTTGGTTTCATGGGGTGTCTCCTGCCCGCCGGCGTGGCCGGTGGTCGTCTTTGATGAATTGGTGCGGCACGCCGTGGCGCCAGTGCTGGGCCATGACGGCTTGCATGAAGACAATGGCTCCGACGATGGCCAGCGTGACCCGGTCAGGCACCCAGCCATAGACCGGCGCGGCCATGCCGGCCAGGGCCGATGTGCCCACAGCCAGCAGCGCCAGGCGCACGTCCAGCTTGGTGGTCTTGTCGGCGCGCACGCTGCGGCAGAACACGCTCCAGAGCAGCGCCATGCACATGATTTCCCAAAGGATCAAGGTGGCATTCATGGCTGCTTGTCTCCATTGCTGGTCTCCGGCGCGCGGGTGATGAGCAGGCGCAGGCGGTCGCGCACGGCGTCGATGATGTCTTGCCAGCGGTTGCCGAGCATGCCGATAACAAGGCTTACCAGGGCATACAACTCAGTCACCTGGATGCCAAAGCGCGCGCCCAGCACCTGGGCAATCAGCGCAGTGAGCAGCACGGCCGTGAGCACGCAGCGCAACATGAGCATGGCGCCCTGCATCCGAGTGGTGCCCGATGTGCTGCTCAATGCCCACAGGCCGCCGGACACGCCGCCCAGGGTGATGACCAGGTACGGCCCGGCCAGTGGACCGGCGATGGCGGTGGCCAGCGTGACCAGTGAGACGCCGGTCGCAGCGGCTTGGATTACAGGCTCAGCCATTGGATTGATTCCTCTCTGGTGTTTCTTCAAGGAGCAGCCATTGGCACGACCTCTTCGGGAGGCGGTTCCCAGTAGTGCTTTTTTTCCACATTGCCGTTGGGATACTTGATGCGGATGAAGTCGCCGTTCTGTGGCGGCTGGCCGGGTCGGGTCAGGTTTTCGGTTTGCATGTCACATATCCAATCGATAAATGGCGCCGGCTTGCTTGTCGGCAGCGGTGGCAGACAGGTTGCTGCACTTCACCTCTACCTTGAGGCTTGTTTCAAATCGCAGCGCCGGCCAGCCCATTGATAGGATTGCTTCCGGCGATGGGATTCCGAATAGGACCGTGGTTGCCGCTTGAACAACGCCACCCGTTCTGGCTCCAGTGAAGCCGGGATCATTGGATGTATTGGGGCCGATGATGTCCCCAGCTACAGAGGCAGCTGTATTCCCAACTACTGTCAGATAGTTTGTCAGCGTTCCAATCACCATCCTGTAATACGCTGTTTGAACTGCGCTTGGTGTGATGGTCGTCTCAACACCGTCGCGGGTGATCCTGATGGATGGCGTGTGCGTTCCGGTGTGCGTCGGTGAAATGACGTGGAAAAGGAACCCGGCAGCAGTCAAATCACACAGCGTTACCCATGTGTCTGCTCCAGCAATTGAGGCCGTTGCGCCGCGTTTATCAATGGCTGTAAAGAACCCTGCAACGTCAGACAAGGTTGCCGCATTGGCTGCGCTCTTCAACCCCAGCTTGTCGTTCTGAACCGACATCAGGTTCAGGTGCTTCGGATCAGTGATCCAGCGGCTGCCGCCGCCAAACAGTGAAGATTGATTTCCGCTCATAGGACCACCCATTTGAAAAGAGTTGTTGAGTAACGGAACTCCATACGGGCTCCGAGGTTGAGTGTCAGGACTCCGGTTACGGTGCCGGCCGGTCCGCGCACGGTGGCAGAGCCGAAGTCAATGGTGTTCGTAAAAAGGCCATTGACAGGCACAACGGCAAAGCGCTCTCCATCTACCGGGGAGGCATTGGCCGTGAAGGCGGTGGCGCCGGCGTTTTCGGCCCAGTATTCGTATCCGTCAGCGCAGGTCTGCGTGGTGCCAGATACCTCGACGCGCGTGAGGTAGCTGGTGACTCCGGCGGCGCCGGGGTCGCCCTTTGGCGCCGACAGGCTGATGACCCAATCGGTCTTGGTGCCACTGCCTCCAACGTCGAGCACATTGAGCACCAGGGCACCCGTGGTGCTGTTGTAGCTGGTGACCTGGCCGTGCATGAAGTTTGCCGAGTTGGCAGCGCTGGCGGCCAGCAGAAACTGGCCGGTAGCCCACTGCTTTCCGGATTCCGCAGTGAAGCTTTTGGAGCCGATGGCGATATTGTTGGATGTGCTGCTGGTTCCGGTGAGCGCGTTGGCATAGCCTGCTGCCGTGGAGGCAGATGCTGCAGCCGCCGTGCGGTCAAGCCCGGTTTGAACCCGGTCTGCAGCGGTGGCCAGCGCGTCTGCAGCGGTGGACAGCACATCTGCTGCGGTGGCCACCTCAGACGCATTGATTTCTGTTTTGACGGTGTTGGCCTGGCTGGTCCAGGTCTGCAACTCCACCACCATGGCCTTGATCGCCAGGACCATGGCGGCGGCCTTGGATGAGAAATTTGCAGGCGAGTCGGTGGCCGGATCGGGGGCGTCTGGTAGCGTAGACAGTGCTTGTGTGATGGTGGTCATGTCAACCCTTTGATTTCAATGGGGGCGGGCTTTCCGCTGTTGGTGATTGGCACCTGCCAGTTGCCAAGGTAGCCGTAGGCCATGGTCATGGAGTAGTCGGTTGATCCGATGAAGACCATGGGGACGTCGGTGTAGAGGCTCAGAAGGCGGTGGGCCTCGCTCTCAAAGCCGCGGGAAATGTAGACGTCGAGGTTGAGCTTTTTGACGTTGGCACGGGGGACGAATGTGGTGTATCCGAATCCGTCGGTGGTGGTGCCTGAGTAGCTGATGTTTCCGCCGATGACGTCCCACGCTGTCTCGCCCAGCGTGACGCTTTTGCCGATGGAGCAGATGCCGCATTTGGCGGTGTCGCCCGGGTTGGATACGGTCAGCGTGAGCGAGCTGGCTGCGTAGGGTGGGATGTCGTCAAACACCACGTCTTTGACACGGACAAGGTCTTCATAGAAGTAGCTGTACCAGTCCCGCACCAGGTGGGAGTTGAGGTTGATGGTTTTGGCGTATCCGCTGACCGATTGCGCCAGCGACACGGACGATGCGTCCAGGTTCCCCAGGAACATGCTGTTGACCAGCACGCCGGGCGCAATTACTGCGACGATGCTTTCGGCGTTGGTTGTCTGACTGCCGTAGGTGGAGTCGAACATGGCACGGGCATTGGTGGATCCGAGCAGGAGCCATTTGGCAGTGTCGGTGAGCGCATTGCCGACGTTTGCAGCGACGACGGACTCATAGAGCTCGTGGACGTTGGCTGCAATGTTGGAAACAATTTCGCCCTGGGCGTAGGTTGTGGCCGGGTTGTAGGCGGCATAGACGACACCGAGCAGCCGCCACCAGGATGGGCTGGACGCCGGCGCGTGCCCGGTGTTGGCGTTTTGCAGGGATTCGTACACGGTTTGCACCGTGCCCAGGGTGATGCCCGCGCGTGCGCCAGCCGCATAGGTGGTGCCACCAGCATATTCAGAGATGGTGGCCTCGGGCACGCTGGTGCTCGACAGGCGCGCATCGGTCACGTCGACCGGGCGGATCATTTTGAAGTCGCAAGTGGTGCTCATACGGAGGCCCTTGCAGGCGCCGGACCGATGGAGTCCGACTTTTCTGTGATTCGGGATGTGTTTTCCGTGGCAAGGCGGATGGCGCGCAGTTCCTCGCGCTGGCGGGTGACCTCCTGGCGCAGTGCCTTGAGTTCGTCCACCATGGCGGTGTTGTCCTGCCCGGAAAACATGGACTGTGTGTCGGCAGCGTTGTAGATGCGCGCTGGCGGCATGTAGGCCAGCTCTGGCCCGCGCTCGCCCACCATGGCCCAGCCACCGGCGTGCACGCCGCCACCTGCAAAGTGGGGGATGCTGAGCCCGAATTGCGCAGAAATGAGGCTGGCCGTGTCTGACAGGCTGCCCGATGTTCGCGCACGGGTGCGCTGCAGCTCCAGCAGGGTGCGGCTGTTGGTCTCCGCCAGAGCGAGCACGTTCTGGCTGAGTTCTGGCAGTTTGGATGCAGCGGTCTGGTCACCCGCGCGGGCCATGGCGGTGGCGACGGAGAACCGAGCCTGGGCTGCGGCAAATGCGGTTTCGCCGGTGCCTTCAAGCAGGCCGCGGATGCGTTTGACTTCGTCCCAGATGCTTTCGGTGATCTGTGCCCATGCGTCGGCAATGCTGCTGGCAGCGGCTTCGCCTCCACCGCCAGCTGATCCGCTACCGCTGGCGCCCTGCGTTCCGGCCCAGTTGATTTTCTCGGTTGCGATGGTGTTCAGGGCCGGCGTGACGCCTGACAGGGAATTTGCCACCTTGATGACAGCAGCGTAGCGGGCCGCGCCCTCGGCCGTGTCTTTCTGCGATGCATACATTTCCACCACCTGGCGGATTTGCTCGCGGTTGGCTCCGCTGATCTGCTCCGTTGTGTAGCCCGTGATGCCGGCGGCGTTGAGGTCGGCCTGGGCGCCCTTGATGATGTTGGCGCGCTGCTCCGCCTCGGTGTAATACGACTGGTAGTAGGCCGACATTTGCGCCTGGAATTGGGCCATTCCGCCCATAGCCTGGACCAGGCCGCTGGCAGCAGCGGCGCCGGCGGTGCTGACGTCAAACAGGGTGCTGCCGAGCATGCCCATGACGCTGTTGGCCCCAACCAGGTTGGTGGCCAGACGCTCCATGGTTTGAGCGCTGGTCTCGCCTTTGATGGCTACCTTGGACAGGGCGTCTCCATAGGAGCTGGAAATCATGTCGGACTGGAATTTGACGATCTGGGCGTCAATGGCGGCCTGGGCGGCGGCTGAGTCCATGCCCGTTGTATTGATCTCAATCTGCTGTGTGTAGCCGTCCATGGCGTCTGCGTTGAGGCCGAGCGCTTCGGCATAGGCCTTGTTGGAAGCGGTGACGTTTTTGATGGACTGGTCGATGTAGGAAGTGGTGCCGGCGTCGGCATCGGCCCAATCCGAGTTGGTTGTCTCACCACCGCCAAACCAGCCGCCCTTCTGCGTGAAGTCTGTGCGGGTTGCAACAGCACTTGCACCTTTTCCGCTGACGTTGGCAATGATGGCATTGCCTTTTGGCTCCACGGTGTAGTCAAACTTGGAGCCGACAAACTGGCCAATGGCGCTGCCGATGGGGCCACCGAAGTATTGGCCAACGCCCGCGCCGATTGCTGCGCCGCGCTTGCCTTGTGTCCATAGGTCAATGGCGTTCAAGTAGCTCAGAACCGTTCCGGCTCCGTTTACAACCTTGCCGTATGTCGCTGCGTTGTTGTAGATCGACGCACCGGCATCCATCAGGGTTTCGTTACCCGTCTTGATCAGGTTTTCACCGACACGCTGGAATGAGGTTGTTGCGTTGCCTTCAAAATTGGTCAGCCAGGACAATACGCTTTGACCTTTGGAGCTGGATCCACCGCCAGCACTACCGGATGAACTACCAGCGGTGCCACCCATAACTGCTGCATAGACCTCAAACACGATGGGCTTGAGCGTGGCTTCGTAGATGGCGCTGAGCAGGGCTTTCTTGAGTGTGTCGCCGATTTTCTGTCCAGCGTTTCCGCCTTCGGTGGCCCAGGTTGTGAAGACGTCGCGGGCAAGGCGGTCAGTTTCCGCCCAGCCACGCTTCCATTCCTCGGCTGCATCTTTTGCGGACTCGATGGCGGCTTCTTTCAGAGCGCCCTGTCCTTTCAGAGCAGCGAGTTTGCGCAACTCCGCTGCCTGCGCACGATAGATGTCAGCCTGTTCCTGGTCGAGGTTCTTGTCTTGCTCTTTGATGGCCATCAGGTCCAACGTGATAGCCTGGCTTTCCAGCTTGGCAGCATCGAGGGCAGCCATGGCCTCCTTGGACATTCCGAGCTTGTCGTTGTACTCTTGCTGTTTCTGGACATCGGCTTGCATGCCGGCCAGCCCTTTTTCAAGGGATTCGACGTATTTCAGTCGAGCCTCAAATGCGGAGCGGTTTGCTTTTTCAATGACTTCTGCCGCTTTGGCCTCTGCATCATTGGCGGCCTTGATGGCCGGCTGGTTGGCAAGTAGCTTGGCTTGGGCGGCCTGGAAGTCGCCCAGGTTGAGTGCCCCACGTTTGTAAATGGCCGCCAGGCGGTTCCAGTCTTCCGCGAAGGAACCAGAGAGGCCGGCGTTTTCTGCGATGAGCTTGGCTTGGGCCGCCAGTTCCCGGTTTTGTTCGGCCAGTGCTTTTGCAGACGCTGCGGCAGCTGCCCGGATAGCCGCCGAGTCAGGCAGGTCACCGACACTTGGCTTGGGGAACCGTGCCAGGCGCGCCATTTCTGTGCTGTCTGACGCGGCATCAGGAAGCACATTCATTTTTGACTGAAGTGCCGCCTGTTCGCGCAGCAGTGCATTGCGCCGAGACTGGTGGATGTTTCCTTCCTGCAGGATGGCCGATATGTCGGACAGGCGCTGTGCGTATTCTTTGGGGCCATCTTTGAGGCCCAGCAGGCGCAACTGCTCGTCAACCAGGACGCGGTAGTAGCTCTTGCCCTCTTTGGCCCCCTCACGAAACATGGCAATGGTTTCATTGAAGGCGCTGACCAGAGGCCCGGTCATGCTGCGGGCGATGTCCAGGGTGTTCTTGCTCATTTGAGCAAGTTCCTTGTTGAACTTCTCAGCCTCTTCGGCCTGTTGTGTTGTGACCTTTGCAACAAGAGACCCCTGCTCAGCGAGGTCTTTGAGCAACGGCGCAACTTCCTTGAGGCTTTTCCCAAACAGCTCTTGGGTCAGGCGCGCCTTTTTCCCGTCATCATCAAATGCAGAGAGCGCGACCGCGATTTGTCGGAACGCTTCCGCTGGATCAAGCTCTTTGAGTTCCTTGATGCTCAGGCCAATGAGTTTGATAGCGGCTTCTGTCTCGCTGCCGGCCTTTGCCGAGTTGAGGCCCTGGTTGAGCTTGACGAGTGCGGTGCTGACGGTGTCGAAGCTGGCACCAGTGCGCAGAGCAACATCCTCAAGGGCACTGATGTTCTCGATGCTGGCACCAGTCGCATCCTTGAGGTCGTTCATGGCGTCAATGCCATCAACAATCTGCTTGGTCATGGAGACCAGCGCACCGACGCTGAAGCCAACGCCGATGGAAGCCAATGACCCGGCCACGCTGGCAGCGGCGGTTTGCAGGTTGGCCATGTTGCGGCCAACACTGTCAAAAGCTGCCCTGGTGTTGTCGGTGGCAGAGAGTTTGATGCCGATTTCTGCTGCCATTACGCCGCCCTATTGCTGCTGGTCTTGTTGCTTTTTGCTGGCGCGTTCAGCCCATGCATCGAGCGTGGCGCGCTCTGCTGCCTGAATGCAGGACCAGAGTTCTTTGCGCTCGCTACCGCTGTGACCGCACTCGTCCAGGTGGGCGCGAACGCCTGCATAGTCGAGCCCTGTTGCGTCGCCCATGCCAGAGTGGCGCCACTGGGTTTGCAGCTCGCACCAGACGCACCACGCTTGGACGTTGCACGGCCACAGGTAGGCGATTTCAGACTCAGCAGCCGGGCCGTGCGTGGCAACAGCAGCCATGAAGCTGCTGACTTTTCCGGGCTTTTTGGGCTGTTCATTGCGGGGCGGCTGGAGTGCGATGCTGCGGGCGAGCGCTGCTAGTTTTTTTCCTTGGCACCTACCTCATTGAGATAGGTTCGGAAGGACAGCGCCGCCACGCCAGGAATCTTGCAGAGCTGGCGAAAGGACTCTTCGCTATATGGCTCAGGCTTGTCGTCAGCGTCGCGCACCGCGCTCCAGCCAGTGACGACGTCGACCATGAAGTCGGTGTAGCTGGCATCGGACTCAGCCTTGATCTTGGCTTGGATCTGGTCGACGTCCAGCCGCTTGCAGGTGAGGCCGAAGTCAAAGGCCTGGGGGACGCCGGCGGCGTCATTGATGGAGCCCTTGACCTTGATTCCGACTGTGTCGGATACGACGATTTTGATTGCCATGATGTTTGCCCGATCTGAAAAAAATGAATACGTTGGCCCGAGTGGTAAGGGGCGCACGGCGGCCAGGCTCGGGCGAGACCCGGCAGGCGGTGAAAGGAGTAAAGCCCGCCCTGCCGTGCGCGATTCGGTTAGGAGCCGTAGCTGATGGACTGGCCCTGGATGCTGAGCGTGCAGGAGACGCTGTTGGCGTTGCCTGCGGATTGCTTGGCGCGCGAGCTGGTGACCATGTAGCCATAGCCGTAGGTGACCAGGCCACCGGGAACCACTTGCTTGAACGCGCACTTGGTCAGCACACGGCCGATGGCCAGCATGGCCTGATACGTGGCGTTGGCAGGGTCGTGGCCCAAAGTCAGCGTCAGTGTTTCGGGGTTGAAGCCGATGGGGACGTTGATGGCGTTGCGGCGCGACAGGGGCGTGATGGTGCCGAACTTGGGGTCACCGCCAGAGTTGTCGATGGTGAGAATCTGGGGGATTTCGATCCAGCTGCTGACCTTCTGCGCAGTGCCGGTGCCGGTGCCTGCGGGGAAAAAGTCGGTGTTGGTGGAATCCATTCCGAGCAGGCTGAATGTGTCGGCGCTGAGCTGGTCGACCTTGAAGACGGATTCATGCACGTCATCCCAGCCGGAAGTGATGAGAATTTCATCGTCATCAACGTAGCCGTGGGCGGTGGATGTGGCGACTGCCGGGTTTCCGTTGGACAGCGCAGAGATGGTTTTTGCAGCAGCGAAGGTGGTGCTGTAGTAGAACTTGCCGCCTTCGGGGAAATAGTAAGCCATGGTGGTGGACTCCTGTTTGGGTTATGAGAGGGTTGCGCCCTGGGTGCGGTGACGGGCGTTGAAGATGAGGGTTGCGCAGGCGGTTTGGTCGCCGTCGGTGTCAAAGTCCCAGGCGATGCCTTTGGGCTGCAGGGCGAGCACCACGCCGCCAAGCGTGGTGTCTGCCATGAGGCGGGCAAAGGTGGACTCCACCAGTGAGTCCACCGCCACGTCGGCCGTGGTGTCGGCGCCCGCCCGGGCGTAACATTCCACGCTGATGGCGCTGGTCCAGCTCACGGGGTAGCCTGGGGTCAGTGATGCCTCGGATACGTCGGCCTGCAGGGGGCGCACGATGACGGCCTGACCTTGGGTCTGCGCGATGGGGCGCAGGCGCACGCGGGCGATCTGGCTGGCCACCGGCGTGCCGGCGCTCAAGGCTGCGACGATTGCAGCCACGGTTGCGCTGACCATGCTGGTCATGTTGCAGACTCCAGCAGGAGGCGGCTCAATCCCGTGCCGTCAGGCTCGTGGGCGGCCACGACATAGGCCACTGACCCGACCAAGACAGACGCGCCAACGGGGTTGGTTGATACGTCTGCGCTGGCCAGGGTGAGCAGCGGCTGGGTTCCGGACATGCCAAGGACACCTACGCCGCCAAGAGCATTGCCGTTGTCAAAGATGGCGTCGACAACGCTGCCACCAACAGTGATGACCTCGTCTGTGGACAGCCGCGACACCACAGCCCGGTTGAGGCGGTTGAGTGCGGCTGCGAACAGATCGGACATATATGGCTGCGGGTTTGTCTGGCTGCGTGACTTGTGGCGCTTTAGGTCGCGACCGGCAGGTATTGGCCGATCTTCATGACCACGGTGCTGGACGGATTGGCAGCGGCCTCTACCGCCACACCCACGCATTGCTGTGCGGTTGTGGTCTTGTTGACGACCTTGTTGGTGGCATCCCAGAACAGGCGGTCACCAACAGCGATGGCCAGCGCGCTGGTCTTGCCGATGGTTACGACGCCTTCGGTGATGAACTCGCCAGCAGTGCTGATGTCCGTGTCGTTAACGGCGACGCCAAATAGGCCAGCGCCAAACAGGTAGCCAATTCCGCTGGCAACCGCGGCTGCAGGGGTGAGGGTGAGGACTTCGCCCTCTTGCTTGTAGGTTTTCATGGGGTTCTCCGGGTGAGGTTGGTGATCTAGCTACCGGGGCCGCACTGTGGGCGGGCCCCGGCGATGCGCTATCAGGCCGTGGCTTTCAACAGGCCACGGTAGTCAACAGCCTTGGCTGCGAAGTCCAGGCGGCACTTGTAGGAGACGCCGTCGGTCTCGAAGCCGATTTCGGATTCAATGACGGGGCCTTCTGCGCCGTCCAGGTAGCAGTACTCCACGGTGTCAACCTGGCTGTTGGATGCGGCCAAGTACCAGGCAGTGGAGCTGTTGGCATCCAACACTGGCTCGACCACGGGCGTGACGGCGGTGCGGCCACCGGCGCGGAATTCGTTGATTTCCGCTTTGGTGCTTGGCACGTAGTTGGCGCTGGTGAGGTTGTAGGCGGTTTGCTCCAGCGCAGCTGGCACGATGAGGAAGCTGGGAGCCAGGTTCAACTCTTCGGACTGCAGGCCCTTTTGCAGGCGCATGCTGGTGCGGCCTGCCGTCAGTGTGCCGATGGCCAAGGCGCTGCTTGTCAGCAGGTTGGCGTGGCCACCTGCAGTGGATACTGCGGTTGCGTTGAACAGCGCGCCGCCGTCTGCCAGATTGGCATTGGCGGTGAGCTGGCTGTAGACGGTGCGGTTTTCCAGGCGGCGGGCGGCAAAGCCAAACGCGCTGACCATGCGCTCGAAGGCGCGCAGGTCGTCGTTGACGATGGCTTGACGTGTGAGGGACACGATGCGGCCATAGGTCAGTATGGCGTATGTCTCGCCGCCGTCAGACATGGCACCGTACTTGAATTCACCAGCTTCGTTAGTTTGCAGCAGGTCGGGTGCGCCGGCCAGTTGAACCACGGACATGTTTTTGAAGTCGGGCGCGTTGGGTGCGCGGCGGGCCCACAGGGCGTAGGTGCCTGCGTTTTCGTCGTAGGCGCTGCGCAGGCGCTTGTTTGCGACGTTGGCAAACAGGCTGGAGAAGTCGCTGGTGCCCATGGGGCCGTTGGCGCGGAAGTTGAGCATGCGGCTTGCCAGGGTCATGCGGTCCAGGCCACGGGTTTGCTGGCCATGGGCTTCCAGGAAGTCGCGGCCCATTTCGATCAAGCTCAGACCCCGGTACTGACGGCCGTTGTCGTCCAACTGGGTGTTGGCAGCGATGCGGTGCAGGATGGCCTGCTCGATGCCTGCCATGCGGGTGGTCATCTCGTCGCGCACAGTTTCAATGCGGCCGACGTTGCGGTGGCCACCCGATGCGCTGTCGCGGCGGGCCAGTTCGTCAAGCACGGCGCGGCTGGCTTGTTCGACCGTGTTGCCGGCGCGGATCATGCCGCTTGCGAGCTGGGGAACGCCGTGGCGGGCGCAGAGGTCGGCAATGTCGGCGGCGCGGGTGTCGGCGGCTGCGGGGGCAGAGGCCGGTGCGGCTGCAGGAGCAACGGTTGCGGCGGGTGTGATGGTTTGGGCCGGGGCGGTGGTGCCGCCGTCGGCGTTGGTGTTACCAGGCATGGAACGGTTTCCTTCTGAGGTTGAGGTTGCGGCGGAAATGCCCACCGTGGGCGTTTGCTCTGTGATGGCGCAGGGGTAGCTGCGCACTTCGTGTCCAGATGCGTCTTGCAGGCGGCCACCTACGCTGCGGACTTGGCTGTCCATGTCGGCAGGGATGGGGGTGAGGCTGACCTCCATGGGGGTCCAGCGGGTTACGCGGTAGGTCCACATGCCGGTAAGTTCGGCAGGGGCGATCATTTCAATGGCATCGCGCACGTAGCCAACGCTGACGTTGCGAATGACGCGGTCTTCCAGGTCTTGCACGATTCCGCGCACGGATTCGCGACGGCTGAGCTGGCTTTGCACCACGCCTTCACCATTACTGATGGTGGGCTGGTCGCACACGCCGATCTGGTCTTCGAGGCTGTAGGCGCTGTGGCTATTCAGCAGCGGAGCGCCACGGACCAGGCGCTCGGTGTTGATTGCCTCGGCAGAAACTTCGAGCTGCTCGATGTAGTAGCGGCCGTTTTGCCAGTCGTATCGGCGCACGGGTGCGCCAGTAGTGAAGACCAGCTCGAACCGGGCAGCGGGTGCAGCTTCACCAGCAGCAGCGTCGGCGCGGGTGACGTTGCGCACTTCCATTTGCAGGCCCACCAGGGGCATGTCGGCGGTGCGGGTTTGGATGGCTGTTTGTGTTGGCATGTCCGGCACTTTGCCGGGGGTGCTGTCTCATTTTTAGGAAAAGTGAGACGATTTTGAATGCACCCTATGCAGGTGACTTTTACGAGTTGATATTGCTGGCTTCCGCCTGGGCCATGCCCAGTGTGCGACCGCTTTGCAGGAGCATGATCATGTCGAGCGTGCCGTCTTTTTTGAGGCGATCAAGATCGCTCTTGAGTTCAGTAAAAACCATGTCAGGCTTGGCACCGCGCTGGCGGATTTTTTCGCTGAACGAGCAAAGGCCACCTGCAATTTCATCGAGGTCTGCCGCAACATCTTGAACGGGGTTGACGTAGGTCCACTTGGGTGTTGACCAGTCAACACCATAGTCATTTGCCTTCATCTTTCCGGCCATGCTGGCTGCGTCAACGAACGCACGCCAGATTGGCTCGCACAGGCGGGGAATAAGGGTGAGCCATTGCATTTGCTCGGCATTTCTGCGGAACTCCAACATGCTGACACGGGCGCTGCTGAAGTTAACTTCGCGCACGTCACCTGTGAGCATTTCATAGGTGACGCCCATGCCGGCCGCAATGAGGTGCAGCTGGTATTTGACATATTCCACGTAGCCGCCAGCCGCCTTTGGCTCTACCAGGGTGAGGTTGACGCCGGATGGGACCTGGGTTATTCCACCACTTGCCAGCGTGCCCAGCTCGCCCGTTCTGCGCACGGTGCCTTGTGCCTCGCTCTCGGTCATACTCATGGAGGAGACATCGCCGCTAGCAATGACGCTTAGGCGCGTTTCAAGGTTCTTGCGCTGGAGTTCTGCGTCTTCGTACAACTGGACGTCGCGCACACGAGCGATGACGGGCGCCAGGCGGGTAAAGCCCCTGCCCTGCCCTGGCCGCTGCGGAGCAAACAGGTGGATGATGCGCGCGGCTGGAACGGGGTAGCTGCTGGTTTTGCCTCGGCGGCCGGCTACCAGTTCGCCGGGGTGTTGGTCCCACAGCCAGTAGAAGACGATCTTGCCCAGAGGGTCGTATTCGATGCCATTGAGGATGGTGTTAGGACCGTTGGATCCCATGCGGGAGCTGTCGAGCCAGTCAATCTCCAGCACCTGGATCTGCAGGGGCACGGGCAGTCCGTCCTCCGTTCGGCGGGCGCGCAGGCGTACGAGTACTTCGCCGTCTTGCTCCATGGCGCGGTAGGCCATGGCCTGCAGGCCATACAGGTCTGATACGCCATCAGCGTCGCAGACCTTGGCCCACTCGCCCCACAATTTATCCACAGCGTCGGCGTTGGTGCTGAGGCTGCGCGGGGTGATGCCGGTGCCGATGGTATTGGCAACCAACGATTCAAGGCCGCGGGCAATGTAAGGCACGTTTTGCACTAGGGCGCGCGCGCGGGTGCGCAGGGATGCTCCGTCGGCCAGGTGGTCAGTGTTGGCACTGGCGCCACCACGGCGAGGGCGCCAGCCGTCCTTCTGGCTTGCGCCTTCGTAGGCGCGAACCAACATTTCGCGGGCGCGCAGTCTGCGCAAGCCGGCATTGGGGTTTACGGCGCCGATGAGGCGGTCAATCAGGGCGGTAGCGAGGTTGGCCATGGTCAGAAGCCCCGCCCAGTGGAGAATCGAACCTGGTAGCTGCCACGGCGCACGGCGCTGGTGGAGGCTGACGCGTCGGCCGCCAGCTCAGCGGCGATGTCGTCACGCGCCTTGCGCAGGTCGTCAATGGTGCGGTAGACGACCTTGCGGCCCGCCACTTCCACAGATTGCTCACCGCTGGCGATGGCGGCTTTGATGGCGTCTAGGTCGGTTTGGGTGTGGGCCATGGGGTAGTCTTGGTGCGTTGCCGTGTAGGCTGGCACGGTAACCCCGGCGCTGTCTCATTTTTAGGAAACGTGAGACTGTTTACCGTGTTCTCGGCTTGTTGGTCCCGGGTTGTTTGATGACGCGGTAGACGGTGGCACGGCTGATTTGCAGGCGCCGAGCGACCTCGGTGGCGTTGCGACCGTCGAACAGAGCCAGCACTTTGGAGACCATCTCTTGGCGGGCCGTCGCTGGGCGACTGGCGATGTAACACTCTTCGCCCTTGAATTCGGCGCGCACGGCAGCCTTGATGTTTGACACCGAAGATTTTTGTATGGCATTTGCCAGCACCGGGTCTGCAAAGATGTATTCAAAGATGCGGTCTACCAGGTCGGGCTCGGCCTGGTCCAGGTCGGTGAGCTTGGGTGTGTGGCCAGGGGTTGGTGCTTTTGGGTGGTCGGTCATGGTTACCAGTCGCGGCTAAATGGTCGGGTGGGCGCATTTCGTGGTGCAGCGGTTGGTGTCTGCGGCTGCACTTCGCTATTATTTTTATAGCCTAGGGCGCTTATTTCATGAGGGCTAGAGGCTGTTTTTGTGCTAAACATGTCGTCAATTGACGGTTGCACACGCTCTTCAAGGCGCGTCCATTGGGCGTCGGTGTATTTGTGCAGCCCCATGCCCATAGCGGCGTGCAGGGCATAGTTGCGGTTGTCCAGTTGCTCGTTACGCGGGCGGCGCTTGATCCAGCGGTAGGCCTCGCGTCCGTTGACTCGAGCCAGCACGCGCTGCTCGGCCGTGAGCTGCTCATAGAACTCGCGTGTGAGTTCGTCGCTGAAATGGATGTATCCGGGTCCCGGGTGGTCGATGGTCAGCTGGCCCAGAAGCAGGTCTTTGGCGGCATCCACCCCAACACGCCAGAGTTTTACGCCACGCTGCACCTTTTTTCCGCGCCAGTTGATTTCTTGTAGGCTGCTGGGTCCAAGCACGGGGCCGTCGCCACCGTCGCCCTTGATGGCGCGCAGACCAGCTATCTGGTGCTGCGCGCGGGACACCCAGTTGTAGACTGCTTGGGTTTGGTCGGATGAGTCGATGCTGACGGCGCTTATTCCCATGGTGATCCCCTGGCAGGCCTCTTGCTGGTAGCGGCGCAACAGGTAGTCGCGCACAATGTCCCATTCATCGTCAACAGCCGGGTTTCCGTCGAGGACGGCCATGTCGACCACCCACGATTCCAGGCCACGGCCCCAACCGTAGACGGTGATTTCCCAGCGGTTTCTCTGAACGTCAACGCCGGCTGTCAGGATGAGAGCGCCGCGCGGGACGGTGCCGAGTTTGTAGGGTTCTGCCCGAGCCTGTAAGACGTGTTCATCGGTACGCTCGCCAGCCAGCTCCCAGGTCTCGCCCAGCGTTTCGTTGACGAATAGCTGCATGGGGCCGACATCGCCTTTTTCCAAGGCTTTGAGTGCTGACTCGAATTCGCGAACGATGTCGGACCATGCGCGTTGTGGACTGTAGGCGGTCCAGACATGAACGCCGAGCGTGCCCGGCGGCAGGCACGGCATTCCGGTGTTGTCGCGCCACACACGGTCGGGCCCATAGCGCTTTCCGGTGCGCTCGCAGACCCAGGCGCCACCAATTGGTACGCCGCTTGGCATGTAGTCTGCCTGGGTGATGGATTTACGGCAGTGTGGGCAGACGTGATGCACGGTATCAGGCTGGCCCCGGGTCCATTTCATGCCGTGAGCGATTTTCTTTCCACCCCACATCAGCGGGTGTTCGGCGCCGCAGTGCTTGCATTCGATGTGGAAGCGCACCAGGCCTTCGGCTTCGTCAACCGCATCCTCAATGTGGCACAGGCCTTTTAGAAGCGGAGTGGATCCGCACACCAGTTTCGGGTATGGCGCGCCCTCCAGGCGTCCACGCGCCAGGCCCCGCGGCGGGCCGGACTTTTCAATGCTGCGGTCAAACTTGCTGATTTCGTCCAGGATGGACACCGCCACGGTGATTCGTCGGTAGGCACGCGAGGCCTTTCCACCCAGCAGGTGCAGGGCAGAATCCCGGAATGCCTTGTACTTTATGGTTTCTTCGCCAACGCCCTTTCCGCGCTTGCGGGCCTTGTTGATGGCAGGGACGCCGGTCAGCGGGTCGAGAAGCGGGTCAATCTCGCTCTTGACGTAGCTGTCGCGGTCGTCGTCAGTTGGCTGCCAGAGGGCCTGTTTGCGGCGGCGGTGGGCGATGTTGTAGGCCACGTAGGCGGTGACCATCTTGGTGTAGCCAACGCGCTTGGCCTTCATCACGTCCAGCTCGTTGATGCGGTCGTCTGACATGAAGTCCAGAATTCCGGTCTGGAAGGCCCACGGAACCCATGCCCCCTTGGTGTGGCTACTCTCCCCTGCCAGTTTGAAGTGCTCACACGCCCAGTCACCCAACCGCTGCGGAGGCTCTGCGCGCAGGCTTTCAAGGCCCAGGCGCACAGCGGCCTTGATGGACTCTGCCGTCTCGCGGTGGATGATCGGCATGGTGGTCATGCAGGCACATCCTCTCCGAACTCAAGGACGCTGCCATCGTCTTCGTCCGACTCTTGGTCGGCCAGCATGGCGTCCACGGTGTCTGCCACCAGGGTTGACGTAGCGCGTATCCACTCATTGCGGGCCGATGCAATCACCTGCTGAACAGTTGTCTTGGCTTCGTCAGGCAACTCAGGGCAGGCCTTGCGCAACGCACCTTCGAGCTGGTCGAAGCGATCCACTACGGAGCTGCTGGCCATACCCAACACGTCAGACAGCAGCCCGACTGGAGCGTAATCGCGGCGAGCCACTGCGTTCTTGATGGCCTGGCCCTCGCGCTGTTCGCGCGCCAGGGCGGCACGCTCTTGCACCAGGTCAAGACCGCCGACTTCATCACCCATGCGCCCAGCCGCCTGGTCGCGCAGGCGCTGACAGTAGGCGTGCAGCACCTCACCCAGCGTCCCAGAGCTTGGCAGCTTGCCATCACCCATCAGGGAACTTATGGCCTGCTGCGACACACCGACAACCTCTGCCACGTCCGCTTGCAATACCGACTTGCCAAGGTCAATCAGCACAATACAACCCCCTTAGCAGCACTGCGAAACAGTCCAAACACGCGGTTCGAATTACCCGCGTTGGGTTGCTGTAGGAAGGACCCGAAGCCGGGGGGTGGGTAGGGCCTGGTCATGACGATGCAGCACCTTTCATGCGTGCAATACTTTCGCTGACGGCGCGCGTTAGTTCGGTTGGCAAGATGCGATCGCTTTCTCTTTGCGCTATGCCGTAGAAATCGAATCGGGGACGGTACTGGGTGCTGCGCACGAAGATGATGATTGGTTCAATGCGGCTGCCCATTGCCAGAAGCGTGCGGCGATAGATGCCGGGCTGCATCTTGTGGCTTCCGGTCTTTCCGTTGGCGCGGACAAAGGCGCGACTAGCACCAGCAGGCACGACGAAGTATTCAAACCCTGCTGTTTTGCGCGTTCCCTTGATACGCTTGGCACGCCCTGCAGCACCCATGTTCTGCCTGCTCCCGGCCACCAGTTCAGCTGCATCCATCCAGGACAGGATTTGACGAATCTCGCCAATGGACTGGTTGCCGTAGGCGTCGATCTTGGCACGTGCCCCGGGCACAGCTTGCCAGCCAGAAGGCAGTACACCGACTGCTCGCAGTGCATTCTCGAAGCGCTTGTTGCCGCGTGCCCCGCCGCGAATTTGAGGGCTGAGGTATTTTCCCGCGGGTGTTTCGCTTGCGCCGAGGTCCTGGTAACGGATCACGTTGCCTTGCACATCCTGAATGCCGACCACGCCGAATCCGACTGCTGCCACGGGTTTTGCTGCCGTGGCAGCGACGTACTTTAGCTGGCGCACGGTGTATGGGGTAGGCCGGTCCAGCGATGTCAGCATGGCAGACTTGGCCTTTTCGCGCACCTGCACGGCGGTGCGAGTCAGGGCTGTGGCAATGGCCGCATTCAAACGCCGCTCAGAAAAGTTATTTAGGTCCGCCTGCAGTTCCTTGAGGCCTGTGATTTGTATGTCGAGTTTCATGGCGTCTACATCAAAAGAGTTGAACTGATGATCCCGGCATTGACGCCATGTCGCAGCTCGTCATCACTGATGGGTGTACCGAGCCCTGCCCGCTCAGCAAACCAAGAATCACGGCACGGGGCGGGCTCTTGTCGAACCGCGCTATGGCCGCCAGCATTGCTGCCGCCTTGGCTTTGTCGGGCCTGGCCGACGCCACCAGCCGGGCGCAGCATGGGGCGCATGCGAAGTTGAAGACGCCGCAAAGCGGGTTGACTGATGCGGTCTGACACTGTCGGCATGTCACGCCCCCACCGTTTCGGAATCACGCGCCAGGCGCACACGCTCGGTGTAGGCGGAAAACATTTCCTGATTCGGATTGCCGCACCACTTTCCAAGGCCCAACCGCTCGCCCTCGCCCTCAATTCCTGGTCGATCAAAGTCCCACGGCTTTGCCACGACAGCAGCACGAGCAGCCACCCCGCCCGACTCGGAAAGCTGGCTGCGCAGAATACCGACAACGTACTGAAAATCCTTTCCCTTTGCTACAGCTTTCGTAGCAGCAGAGCCAAACAATTCGGGTGCTACACCAAGACCTAACAACGAAACAACGTCGGGATGCTTTGCGCTAACGCCCTGCAAACCAGCCTGCTCCATCGCTCTGCACGCTCGGGATTCCGGGCTTTCGGGCTTCGGGATTTCCTTCCCAACGGCGCGCGCTTGCGGCTTTTGCATGCTGCCAGAGTTATCCACAGCGTGGGGTCGCGAGTTATGAAGCGCGTGCTTATCTTGTTCTTGTTCTTGCTCCTGTTCTTGTTCTTGGCTTCGAAGGGTCTTCGAAGGGGCTTCGAAGGGGCTTTGTGTTTTCTCCAACCTCGGCAGGTTAAATGCTACAGAATATGTAGCATGAAATGCAGCACGCATGCTGGATGACTGTATCTTTTCATACTCACGGGCGGTACTCTTGCAGCGGTTGTCCTTGGCATCCAACCGCTCACCAATCTGGAATGCAGCCATGCGCACCACGAAAACCTCGTCCGTTTCCTCGTCAAACTGGCAAAACCCGGCCTCGATGAGGCTTCGAAGGGCCTTCGAAGCCCCTTCGAAGGGGAGTCCAATCTCGTGCGCCATATACACAACCGGGCAGTGAAACACCCCAATCATGGTGGCGTGCGGGCATGTCATCAAATACAAAGCCAGCAGTTGTGCATGCGGGTCACCGCGCAACCCCTTGCCCGTCTTCCCTATCCAAAACTGCGGCGACACCGCACCATAGTCCCTCATGAAAACAACATCGCCTGCTCCGCAGGAACAAACACCGGATGCACCGCGCGCTGCGTCACACTGCACGGTCGGGTATCTTCATTCCGGGCAAGGCGATGCGCTGCAACAAGGTCAGTCACCCGGGCGCTGACGCGGTTCAGATCGATGCGCCGGCCATGCACCCGCTCATAGGTATCGCGAATCTCCGTCAGGCTCATATCCTTGGCACCGCTGCGCTGACAGGCCAGCACCACGTCAAAAATCTCGCGCTGCTGCGCCGCCATCTTCTTCCAGCCAACAGCCTCGCGGGCCTGGGCCGATGTATCCTTCGTGCAAACCGCTTGGGTATCCATGTTCATATTCCTTTCAGCCAACAGCCTTCAACGCACTTGGCTGACCGGCAGACTTGAGCAACGCCATCAGCTGCGGCAACATATCGCCAAGCTGCGCCACAGCGCGGGAACGGCGGGTATCCTCGTCTTCCAGAAACGCCTCCACCAACCAATACACCGGGCGCTTGTCACCCGTCGCCTTGATCAATTCAGGCAACAGGTGCAGCGGAAAATGCACCGGGTCATTGGGGTTGTCACCCAGCTTGCGCGACAACTCGGAACTGGTCATATCCAGATCCGCCGCCACCACCTTGAATGCGCGGCCGCAGCCATAAACGGCAGCCTTCACCACATCACGGAACTGGGGAAACTGCTCGGTCAAACCGGCCTCAAAGTTGATCTCGACTTGGCGCATCAAATAGCTCCTGAATCAGGTTGAACGAATGTTTCAGTGCGTTTCAGGTCGTTGCGGGCGCAAAATTTTTTGACCATGCACACCAATGAAAAAAACACCCACTGCGCCGGCGCACCAATCGCCACACGCTTGCCTGCGTGCGCCGAAGGCGTCAGGGAGGGAAACACCAAGGATTTCGGCGCACCGGATCGAATGGCAGTGGGTGGAAAAAAAAGACTACAACCCATGCCCTGCACGGTGTGGCGCATGGATATCAACGCTTGCGGATGGCCCAGCCGGCACAACAGCGCGCGGAGGCTGAAATGGTGAGCCGCCCGCTTTGCTACATTGGCAGCTCTCACACACACCAACTTCACAAAGGGGCTACCCATGAAACCGGAAATCAGAAAACAGCGCACACCGATACGCATGCGCCTGGCAGTGGATTCACATGGAACGCAATACGAAGTACAGGAATGGCGGGAACTGGTGAGCGTCAAGGAGCTTTCCGGCTGGTCTCCATGGGAGCCATTCAACCGGCATGGCGAGGCCATGACCTGCAATGGGGTGGAGCTGGATCGCATCAGTTCGTCCGAGTGGAGTCTGGGTCAACCGCCTGTGATGCTGACCCTGAAGGACTGATCTGGTACTGCTCTATCACCTTGCGCAATGCAGGAATATCGTCACCCAGAATCACCCGACTGATTTCAAGGACTGGGGCGTACCCGGAATCCATGACCAGGCGCAGAGAAGTTATGCGCTTCGGGTCAAGTCGCAACACGGCACAGATTTGCATGCCCAGCGTATCCGACACATTGGATGTTGGGATGAACTCAGCACGCGCCTGCTGGGCTGATAGCGTTGAACCACAGTCCGCGCAAATGTGCACAGGATCGCAACCCGTTCGCTGCATCGACGTAACGTGCAAATGTTCGCAGACGGTTTGCTCAGACATTTTCAACCCCCTGCGCTACGTTTTCAGTAGCAGTCTGATCAGTGTTTGCGAGGGCTACACTGCAATTTGTGTCAATATCGGAGAGTTTCATGGACGAATCCCAAAGTGTTCACATGCACCCGTCGTACCTGTGGGCGCAGCAGATGGCGACGCGGCGCATGGTGTTGGCACTGGCGCGCGTTCTAGGCGCAGAGCCAGAGTGGCGGCAGCAAAGCACAGCGCAAATACAGCAACTGCACGACCTGATGCTGAACACGCCCGCATCAGAAGTTGCCTTGCACGCGCTGGAAGAGTCTTTGGCTTGGCTGGCCAGTGGCGCAAACCAGCCTGGATAGACGTCAGATCAGCGGCCCTATCTTTATCCTGCTGGTCGACACGCTCGCATGGGTCGCGTTCGAGCATTGGCTTAACTGGCATTCGATGCCCCCTGCGCTACGTTTTCCGTAGCATCCTGCGCTGTGTTAGCAATGGATATAGCCAGTTCTTGCATGACAGTTTTACAAAGGGACAGCATGAAATTACCGGACATCGTTCACCCCAAGAAATTCATCGTCAACGGGTACACCATTCAAGTGGCCTCGTACATGGCGCTTACCGACGCCCAGGCGGCAAAGATCGCTATGCATTGCTATCGCTCCCGAAAGTGGCTGAAGAAGGATTTGAAGAAGGTATTCCTCCAGCACTGGCTGGGGGATGCAGAGTCGCTAGCACTGCTTGGGTGATTTGCACCTCGCGCGGAGAGAGCACCACGGCCCTGCGCCTTGCGGGCAAACACAGAGTCAGGCTGCCATCGGCACCCCAGGAATACCCGTATGCAATGTGGCTCATGCGGGTAATCTGGCAACGTTTGATAGAGCGGATGTTCGCCATGTCAAACCCCCTGAGCTACGTTTTCAGTAGCAGTTTGATCAGTGTTTGCGAGTTCTATTGCCAGTTCAGGCCAGTGGTCCGCCCAATCATCTGGCCTCAAGTCCTTGCGGGTTACTTCTCCACCAGTAGCGCGCTCAATTGCCGTACATCGTTCGAGGGGAATTCCTTTTTTACCGGTCACCCAGTCGGAGACGACGGGCGGGGTAACGCCCACGGCCTGAGAAACGGCCAGCGACCTGCCACGTTTCCCATTCACCCAATCAGAAAAATTCATAGTGACGCAATTATTAGCCATTGGTTTAGTATATGTCAATAACCAATGGCGAATTCCATAAGTTAGCCTTTGGCTTCCTAATGGGCGGGATGCAACCCGTATCGGAAACGCGAAAAGTCAGGCTAGAAATGCTGATCAAATCGCATGGATCAATCGCGGCACTCAATGAGGCAATTGGTTGGGTCCGCACTGATCCAAAGCTGGCTCAAATTCGGAACGGAAATGTTAGGTCTGGACGTAGCAAACCACATCAGATGGGCGACGCCATGGCTCGGGAGATTGAGACTACTTTGTCGTTGGGACTCGGCTGGATGGACACCCCACCCAGCTATGCTGAATTGCATGGAGAAGAGGACCCGCGCACCAAAGTTTTGCTATTGATGGAGTCAATGCCTCCAGACCAGTGGCCAACTGCGGTGCGCCTGCTGGATGCACTTGCGCAACCAGCCAAAGCGACCGGGACCACCGGCCAGTAACGACAAAACCTTTTGATCAAAAGGCTTTAGGGAGAAACCCCATCATGAAACAACGGACTGTTATCGGGGCGATCCTGCTGTGCATTGGCACTGTAAGCACAGCAGGAAATTTGACTTGCGCGGAAAACGACCTAACCCATGCCTATATGTGCTTCCACAATGGGAAGGTTCGGGTAAATGGCGCCGTCAGGGCGACTCCTTTGTACCAAGGCGGCCCAAAGTCGGTCGATGACACAGGATTCACAGCCCGCGTGCACTGCGAGACCAGGGTAATGGAGCTGACCGACCGAAAAGGTGTCGCCTTTGCACGCAATGTCCCAAGCGAACGGGTTGGGCTGGACTTCATTCGCTACCTTTGCACCCATAAGCAGGCAAAGAACGATCCGTCTCTTAGTACCAGGTAGCCCCCCACTTAATTGTCGATTTGAAAGATATTAACCAATGGTTATTGACAAACAATAAACCATTGGCTAATAATTCACTCCATCCCACCCGATTACGGTGGAAATGGAGTGAAAAGTGCAGACAACCCATCCCAACGCTGCCGACCAAACGGCGGCACCAGAGCAAGCCGCATCACCCCCTGTAGCTCAGCTTGTCCGTTCGATACGTATCGGTCTCCCCGTTGAGAAAGTCCGGCTCTTCGTTGAGCACATCCCAGGCAATCTCGTTGATGTTGTAGGCGAAACCCTCGACCAAACTGCCGAGGCTGGCCGCACGGAAAATGATGTGGGCCTGGGCCAGGCACTGGACGACGCCATCATCAGCGCGCAAGGTGTTGGATCGCGTCTGGCGGCCAATGTAAAACCGCAAAATCTGTTTTTCATCTTCAGTCAATCTGCCAAGGCGCTCGCGCATTTGACGCTTGAATCTCCGCTTTGCAACCATGGTCCTGACCACGCCATAGCCGGCCTGGAAAACACTGACGCTCAGCAACGCCACGCAGGCCAAGAATGCGACGCCGAACCACTGGCGGTAGTCCTTTGCCATGTCAGCAACACCAAGCCGCTGCGCAATCTCGTTGGGTGCAAACAGCAGGAAGGCCAGGACGAGAGCAATTGCTACCAGGTAGCGTGGAGCCATCTTGATGGCGTCAAAAAGATGCTTGATGAAATCGGTATTCATCAGGCCAGTTTATCCACCATCCCCGCCCCCGGCCAGCACTGGCCCGAGCAAGGCGGAACCTACATCGGCATCGCCCCCGCAGAGGGCACCCTGCCCATGCGCCACCTGGTGGTGCTCGACGCTGAACCCGCCAGCCGCCTGACATGGCCCAAGGCCATCAACTGGGCGCTTGACCAGGGAAACGGCGCACGCCTGCCGACGCAGCTGGAAGCTGTGTTTGCATGGACTACATCCCGCACAGCATTCAAGACCGGCTGGCACTGGACCGGCACGCAGGGCTCCCGCAGCAGCGCCTTCGTCCAGGACTTTGAGTACGGCTTCTCGGGCTGGGACAGCAAGGGCAACGAGCACAGGGTTCGTGCCTTCCGCGGATTAGACCTTCAAACCTTGCACCCTTTAACCGGCGACGCGCATGCGGAGCCGGGCGAAAAAATTTGAGGTGGAAGCATGACCGCCCACCGCGCAATCAACCTGCTGCTGGCCTTCATCAACGCCGCACTGCTGGCCGCCACAACCCACGCCCAGGTCATCAACGTGCTGGTGCACCCCAGCGACCGCGTTGTCACGCCGACCGTCTACAGTGCCCAGATCCAGCCCATTGAAGAGGCGGACCCGGTGCGCTCTGTGGCGCGCCAGGCCGCGCTGGGTGGCCCTGTCATCTTGTGGATTGGGCGCAACCCCAGCGACGCCCAGCGCAACTACCCCGCGCTGATTGCCGAGGCCGCGCGCTACTCCAACATCCAGCACATCTACCTCTATGACGAGCTGTTCTGGCATGACGGGAGCATGGCCATGGGCCTGCACGAGGCCGAGGTGCTGCAGGGCGCCCGGCTGGCCCGCGCGGCCGGCCTGCAGCCGCTGGTCACCATCCTGCCAGACGTCATCTTGCACACCGACTTTGCGCTGGCTGACATCAACGCGCTATCCGGCATTGCAGTGGATGTGTACCCCAGCATTCGCCCCACTACGCCCGACCTGGGCGGCTGCCGGTTCTCTGAGAACCATCTTGAAAACCTGATGTATTGCAGCGCGCAAAAGCTGCGCCGCATGGGCTTCACCGGGCAGATTGGCTACATCTACCAGGCATTTGGCCTGCACAGCCAGCCAGAACCCCTGCTGCGCGAACTGCTGCTGCTGCAGCGCCAGGCGGTGGACAACGCCGAAGCCCTTGGCGCCTCTGCCGTCATGCCATGGGGACTCTACCTGGGCCGCGCCGAGCTGGCGCGCGAGCCCGACCTCTACCCGCTTGCGGGAACCAAACTTGAAAGGCTGGTGCGCCCATGAAAACCAACCCCGCCATCGCATGGCCAGTGGCCTGCATCGTCGCCATCCTGCTGGCCGCCACCTGCAACCTGGACATGCCGAGCGACCACAACGCAGAAATGGCCCAGGCCGAAGACCTGCAGGACGCTATCAAAAACGAAGCTGCACAGGCACGTTTCACGAGGGCTGCGGCCCAAATGTGCGGCAATGCCGGGTGGACGCAAGACGCTGACGGCGCGGTGCATTGCCAGGTGCGCAAGCTGCGCAAGCGCGGCGCTGGCACATCCACCGTGGTGGCACAGGTGCAGCCATGACGAATGGCCAATTCCCCAAACGGCCACGGCCAGGCCCGACCTGCACGCAGGCAGGCGAGTGCCAAAACCTGCCAATCCCCTGCCTGTGCTGCCCCAATGGGAAGCCATGGCCAGACGAAAAAGACAGCTGCACCCCATGGGAATACATCACGTCTTTTTTCATCGCCATTGTCATCATCACCGTGATTCTGGTGATCGGGTTCGGCCTGGGCTACACCTACCGGTGGATCACGCTATGAACGCCACCGGCATGCTCTTCCTGGCCAACGCCCGCCCGGTGACCACCACCGCAGCGGACGGCACCTTCACGCTCACCCTGCGCGCCATGGACCGCATTGGCCCGCACCAGGTGGAGCCCTGGCTGATCACCTGGCCTGGCGATGCCGCCCGCGCATTCTGGGCCGCACACGCCAGCCAGATGCGACCCGGCCAGCCCATCACTGTGCAGGCCCGCTGCGTTCGCCCATGGTCCATTGGCCGCCACCTGGCACCAGAAATCCACGCCCAGGCCACCCACATCGAACTGGCGCCGCTGTCTGGCACACAAAACACCGTGCAGCCCTCGTCAACAGAGCGCGAGCAGCTATCGAAATCAGAGCAACCACAACCCGTAGACATCATGGCAGAACCCATCATCAGCCGCGAGCGCATCGAGCGCGAAGCCCGTGCCCTCGCACGGACCCACGACAACGTCAACGACGCCTGCCGCTACCCATTCGGAACAGCGGCCGGGCAGCTGTTCAAGGCCGAGTTCATCCGCGCCCGCGCCGTCATCGCCGCTGCCAACTACAGCAATACCACCATCCCCGCAACCACCACAACCCAAGAGGCCGCCCAATGACCTGGCTACTAACCCGCACTGGCCGCGAGCACTCGCTCACCGCCCTGCCACACCCCGACACCGCGCCCAGCATCACCGAGATCGCCTGGAGCCTGGCCCACATCAACCGCTACACCGGCCACGCCTGCCGCGCCTACAGCGTGGCCGAGCACTCCCTGCTGGTTGCCGACATTGCCCACAACCTGGGCGCTAGCAAGCTCACCGAGCTGGTGTGCCTGTGGCACGACGCGCACGAGTGCATCACCGGTGACGTGACCAGCCCGGTCAAGGCCATGCTTGGCAGCGCCTGGAGCGTGTTTGAGGACTTCCACCAGGACGGCCTGCTGATGGCCTATGACCTGCTGGAGCCATTCCGCGCCGTGCGCGACTTTGTGAAACAGTGTGACCATGTCGCCCTAGCCACCGAGCGCCGCGACCTGACCCCGTTCAATCCAATCATCCACAAGCCGTGGCCCGTGATCGACACGCCCGGCCAGCGCGTGCTGCCCTGGCACGGCGCAGCCCTGATGCAGCCCAGCCAGGTGATGCGCACGCCCAGCCAGTGGGCAGAGAAGTTTGAGCAGCGTAGCGAGGCATTGTTTGTGGCGCTGGCTGAGGAGGCGGCTGCGGTATGAGCCACGACTACCCCGACCGCGAGAACACCATGACCCATGCCACGCTCCAACAGGCGCTTGATGATCTCGATATGGTTGCCGGCGGGTACGGCGGAGCCCTGCACCCGAGCGATTTTGCTCGCGTCAAGCGATCTGCGGATGCTCTGCGCAAAGCCCTGCAATCACAGGCCGCAGCGGAGCCGGAACACTACGGGATGGAGCCATGGGAGAAGACTGCAATTGCCCCAGTGGCGACGATGGTTTTCCCGAAGCACTCCCCTGACAAACCTTTTATTGCGCTGGGCGATTGCGCAAACCTGTATCCGGATGCTGCCCAAACTAAGCCGCTCTACAACACACCACCAGACACGCAATCCGACAACCCGCTTTTGAATGACTACGTGCAAAAGTGTGTAGACGCAGATCGTGCGAAGTGGCAACCAGTGCTGCACCGGGCGCTGGTGGCGCTGAATGATATTGGAACGATGACAACGTATTGCAGCGAGCCATCCAGCATCTGGAAGCGCTTCTATGCATCGGCTACTGGCGGAGATTACGTTGACCTGCGCGAATTCCGAGAGCGTACAAAGTCAGCAATCGCAGAGATTGAAGCACTGGGGGTGAAGGGATGAACACCAACGCCCTTCACTCCGACTACGCCGCCATGGGCCTCGCGCACTATCAGAATGGCCAGAACGCCTTCCAATCCGTGCCGCCAAAGGGCAAACAGGTAAAGCCCTACAACGGCCCCAAGAAGACCGGACCCAAGCTGACCAAGGTGCAGCAGGCGGCAATTTCCTTGGAGACGCCAGAGGAGCGCAAAGCCCGCTTGGACAAGGCCAAGATGGCGCTGGACCAAAAAGGCCGCGCCACGGTAGCTCTGACCCCGCGCACCACCGGCGCCATCACGATCCACAACCGGGCAGACGCTGACAAGTCTGCGCGCATTCGGCGTGGGCGGGCGATATGAAGGCCATTGACCTATTTTCCGGTGCCGGTGGCTTCACCACTGGCGCAACCATGGCCGGCGTCACAGTTGTGTGGGCGGCCAATCACTGGCCAGCCGCGGTGCTGGTGCACTCCGCCAACCACCCGAACACCGAGCATTCCTGCCAGGACCTGCAGCAGACCAACTGGACCACCGTACCGGCGCACGACCTGCTGCTGGCATCGCCCGCATGCCAGGGCCACTCCCGGGCGCGTGGCAAGGAATCCCCGCACCACGACGCCCTGCGCTCCACCGCGTGGGCTGTTGTGTCCGCAGCCGAATGCCACCGGCCAGTTGCTTTCGTAGTGGAGAACGTGCCCGAGTTCGCCAACTGGACGCTGTATCCAGCGTGGTGCGCGGCCATGCATGCGCTGGGGTATGCCATGGCGCCCATGAGTCTGGACGCAGCCGATCACGGCGTGGCCCAGCACCGCCGCCGCCTGTTCATCGTCGGAACCCGATCCAAGCACCCCATCCAGCTGGACCTGCCACGGTGCGAGCATGTTGGCTCGGCGCAGATCATCGATTTTGAGGCTGGCCGCTGGTCAGAAATTGACAAGCCGGGCCGCTCACCGGCCACACTGGCGCGGATACACGCTGGTCGCAAGGCACATGGAGCCCGGTTCGTCGCGCCATATTTCGGCAGCGGGTCTGGTCTGACCGGAAGGTGCCTGTCAAGGCCACTGGGAACCATCACAACCCGCGACCGTTGGGCCGTGATCGATGGCGACCGCATGCGCATGCTGTCCGTGGATGAATGCCGCAAGGCTATGGGCTTCCCTTCGTCCTACCAACTCCCACAGCGCGCCAAAGACGCCATGCACATGCTCGGCAATGCCGTGGTGCCCGTGGTGGCGCGCGATGTCATCAATGCACTGAGGGCCGCAGCATGACCACCGTATTCCGCACCATCGTCATCAAACGCGGCACCCGGCCAACCGCCACCCTGCCCAAGTTCTGGCGCCCCAAGGTCACCAGTAGCCAGCAGCTTGACTGCCGTGTCATTCATTGGGATCTGGTCACCCGCTTCACCAACGGAAGCGCCGACTCCGAAGACCTGTGGGACTGGATCGAAACCGGATTCACCTACCGCAAGATGGCCGAACTGCTGCAGGCCGACGGCACCGACTTCACGCCCGAGGCGCTGGACGCGCTGGCCAGCCAGCTCAGCACCTACTCCAGCGTCATCGACCGCTATCGCCGCACGCGCCGCGTGGCGTTCTCCGCGCAGGAATACCTGATAGCCAAGGCCGCCGCCAGCGTGATGGACGACCTGATCGCCTTGGACCGCAACGGCATCGCCGTGCAGGCCGGCATCTGGGCCATCGATCAGATGGACAAGCTGCGCGCCGATCTTCTGGCAGACCCCGCATTCGCCCAAGCCACCAGCCACACACCGACAACCCCATCCACCACCGGAGAACCCCGCCATGCAACTGCTTGAACCTGTAACCCTACCTGTCAACCTGGTGCTCAGCGCCCAGTCAAACGCCCTGCTGCGCGCACTGCTGGCCGCCGAAGGCATCGCACAACAGGCGTCTCCCACCGAAGCGCCATCCACCGCCCTGCAGCCACCAGCCGCCGGCGAATACTGGCAAGGCCAGGGCGGTTACTACATCTGCACCCTGCCTGCCCTGCTGGGCATGCCCGCGCGCCACCTGATTGTCAGCGCCAATGAAAAAGACGACCTGACCTTCGGCCCTGACAAGGAAGTGTCTGGCGCCGGCAGCCACATCGACGGCGCAGCCAACACCACCGCCCTACTCAAGAGCGGCGACGCCCACCCTGCAGCGCACTGGGCCCGCACCTACACCGCCGACGGCCACAACGACTTCTTTCTGCCTTCGCGCTACGACCTGCTCATGGCCTGGCTGTGCGCGCCCAAGCTGTTCAAGACCAGCGGCTGGTATTGGAGCAGCACGCAGTTCTCCCGCCACCTCGCCTTCGTCCAGGACTTCGAGGACGGCGGTTCGTACTGGCTCAACAAGGGCGACGAGCGCAGGGTTCGTGCCTCCCGCGCGATTCAACTTTAACCCTTCACCAATCACCCCTTCACCGGCGCAGCCGGTTCGCGATTTTTTTGCTCACTGAAAGGACAAGACCATGCAAGCCCACCCCATCACCCTTCCCGCATTTGGCGCGGCCATCCCCGGCCAGGGCGGCCACTTTTCCGCCATCATG
>JBAQDE010000044.1:0-55960 GCA_049294595.1 Rhodoferax sp.
CGCACCTGACACTGAAAGACGCGTCGGTTCCAGTCAGCATCAACCTGGCCAAGTACGCCGGTCCCGAGGCGCGCTACTGCCCGGCCGGGGTATACGAGTTTGTGAAGAACGACGACAACACGGACCGTCTGCAGATCAATGCGCAGAACTGCGTGCACTGCAAGACCTGTGACATCAAGGACCCGACGCAGAACATCGTGTGGGTCACGCCCGAGGGGGGCGGTGGGCCCAATTACGCGGGGATGTAAAGAGCTGGTTTAGAATCCAAAGCTCGTCAGGAGAGAGTTTTCTACGCGAAAACCGCCGAAGGCGCAGGACCGCTGATTGCAGCAGTCTGAACGCTCAGGCAAAAGGACTGACAAACGGGTTGCGGCAGCGATGCCATGACCCGATCCCCACTGGAGAGAGACGGCACCGGATGCCGTCCACCGAAGGAGCAAACCGCAGTTCGTGCGCACACCGTGCGACGAACCCGGCGAATCTCTCAGGTAAAGCGGACAGCGGGGGCAGCCCAGGGCATCAACAACATGTTGGTGCCGTGGATAGTCAATTGCCCCCGGCGCCCAGGCCCTGCCTGGCGTCACGTCTTTCTGGAGACTCCATGTCCGCTCCCGACCAAAACCTGTTGACCACCCCGCTCAACGCCCTGCACATTGAACTCGGCGCGCGCATGGTTCCTTTTGCCGGCTACTCCATGCCGGTGCAATACCCCGCTGGCCTGATGGCCGAACACCACCACACGCGCAAGGCCGCCGGCCTGTTTGACGTATCCCACATGGGCCAGTTGCGCCTGGTGGGTGCGGACGCCGCGGCCGCGTTCGAGACCCTGATTCCCGTCGACGTCATCGACCTGCCCGTGGGCAAGCAACGCTACGGCCTGCTGCTCAATGACGAGGGCGGCATCATCGACGACCTGATGTTTTTCAACAAGGGCAACAACGAAATCTTTGTCATCGTCAACGGCGCCTGCAAGGTCGGCGACATCGCCCACATCCAGGCCAAGATTGGTAGCCGCTGCCAGGTCATCCCCATGCCGGAGATGGCACTGCTGGCGCTGCAAGGCCCCCAAGCCGTCACCGCCCTATCCCGCCTGGCACCCGGCGTGGAAAAACTGGTGTTCATGACCGGTGGCAACTTCACCGTCGATACGGGCACGCAAAAGATCGACGTCTTCCTGACGCGTAGTGGCTACACCGGCGAGGACGGTTTCGAGATTTCCGTGCACGAGTCCCAAGCCGAAGCACTGGCCCGCGCCCTGCTGGCCCAGCCCGAGATCAAACCCATTGGCCTGGGCGCGCGTAACTCGCTGCGCCTAGAAGCCGGCCTGTGCCTGTATGGCAACGATATCGACACCACCACCAATCCGGTGGAAGCCAACCTGCTGTGGGCCATGCAAAAGGTGCGCCGCGCCGGTGGTGCACGCGAAGGCGGCTTCCCGGGCGCTACAAAAGTGCTAGCAGCTCTTGCAGATACCGCGAAGGCTGGAAGCCGAAAACGCGTTGGACTCATTGCGCTGGAACGCATTCCCGTACGCGACCACACCGAGCTGCAGGACGGCCAAGGCAACCGCATTGGCGAAGTTACCAGCGGCCTGCTTGGCCCCACCATCGACAAGCCCGTGGCCATGGGCTATGTGGACGTGGCGTTCAGTGCGCTGGGCACCCAAGTCGTGGCCATTGTGCGCGGCAAACCGGTGCCGATGCAGGTCTCGGCCATGCCCTTTGTACCGACCAACTACTTCCGCGGCTGACAGCCCCGCGCAGTGCCGCTACAGTGCGGCTACAGTCTGCGCTGGCAGTCAGGTTTTGGTTTTCATTTCATCGTTTTCTCATATCTTTTCAGGAGTTTTCCATGTCCATCAAGTACACCCCCGATCACGAATGGCTCAAGGTTGAAGGCGGCATCGCCACCGTCGGCATCACCCACCATGCGCAGGACGCGCTGGGCGACGTGGTGTTTGTGGACCTGCCCGAAGTCGGCAAGACCCTGGCTGCCAAGGAAGTCGCCGGCGTCGTGGAATCGGTCAAGGCCGCGGCCGACGTGTACATGCCCGTCGGTGGTGAGATCACCGAAGTCAACGAAGCCCTGCGCGCCGATCCGTCGCTGGCCAACACCGACCCGCTGGGCGCCGGCTGGTTCTTCAAGGTCAAGCTGTCCAACGCCGCCGAACTGGACGCGCTGATGGACGAGACCAGCTACACCGCGTTCTCTGCAGGCTGATCAAGCCCCCACGCTCCGCCGCCACGCGGAGCGTTGCCCCCCTGCCCGACCAACCCCCTTGCCAAACCGCCCAGACCGACCATGCCTACCACCCCCTCCCTGAAAGCCCTTGAAAACGCCAGCGAGTTCATCGCCCGCCATATCGGTATCGATGAGGCCGATGAACAGCTGATGCTCCAGGCCATCGGCTCCACCTCGCGTGCCGAGCTCATTGCCGGCATCGTCCCAAGCAGCATTGCGCGCAAGAGCGCCATGGCCATTCCCGCCGCCATCACCGAAGCGGCGGCACTGGCCGAGCTGAAGGCACTGGCGGAGAAGAACCAGCAATTCAAGAGCTTCATCGGACAGGGCTACTACGGCACGCACACCCCCGGTGTGATCCTGCGCAACATCCTGGAAAACCCCGCCTGGTACACCGCCTACACGCCCTACCAGGCCGAGATTTCCCAGGGCCGTATGGAAGCGCTGGTCAACTTCCAGACCATGGTCTGCGACCTGACCGGCATGCCGATGGCCAACGCGTCCATGCTGGACGAGGCCACCGCTGCCGCCGAGGCCATGACGCTGGCCAAGCGCTCGGTCAAGGCCAAGGGCAATGTGTTCATCGTCAGCGGTGACTGCCATCCGCAGACCATCGAGGTCATCCAGACCCGCGCCGCGCCGTTGGGGCTGACCGTCAAGATCATCACATCGGCCGACGAGTGGAAAGCAGCCATCGCTGGCGACGACTACTTCGCCGCGATGAACCAGTACCCCGCCAGCAGCGGCTGGCTGGCCGACTGGAAGCCCAGTGCCGACCAGATCCACAGCAAGGGCGCTGCGCTGATCCTGGCCGCCGACTTGCTGGCCCTGACCCTCCTGGTGCCGCCGGGCGAGATGGGTGCCGACATTGCCATCGGCACCACCCAGCGCTTTGGCATGCCGCTGTGCAACGGTGGCCCGCACGCCGCCTACATGGCCTGCCGCGATGAGTACAAGCGCTCCATGCCCGGCCGCCTGGTTGGCGTGAGTGTGGACACGCACGGCAACCCGGCCTACCGCCTTGCGCTGCAGACGCGTGAACAGCACATCCGCCGCGAAAAAGCCACCTCCAACATCTGCACCGCCCAGGTGCTGCCGGCCGTCGTGGCCAGCATGTATGCGGTGTACCACGGACCGCAGGGCCTGACGCGCATTGCGCAACGCGTGGCAACCTTCACCGCCATCCTGGCCAAGGGTCTGGCGCAGCTGGGCTTTACCGCCATGCACCACGAAACGGCCTTTGACACGCTGTGCTACAAGACCGACGACGCTACAAAATCCATAGCAGCTCGCGCAGTAGCGGCGAGGGCTAATGTGCGAATCGCCTGGGACAACTATGTCTGCGTCTCGCTCGACGAGACGACCACGCGTGAGGACCTCGCGCTGATCTGGTCCTTCTTCGCCAAGGATGGCCAGGCGCTGCCCACGGTTGAAGCGCTGGAAGCCAACGTCGACCTGATGATCCCTGCCGAGCTGCGCCGCACCAGCAGCTTCCTGACCCACCCGGTGTTCAACACCTACCATTCCGAGACCGGCATGCTGCGCTACATCCGCATGCTGTCGGACAAGGACCTGGCACTGGACCGCAGCATGATCCCGCTGGGCAGCTGCACGATGAAGCTCAACGCCACCAGCGAGATGATCCCCATCACCTGGCCGGAGTTCGCCAACATCCACCCGTTTGCCCCCGCCGACCAGCGCCAGGGCTACGCCGAGCTGGACGACCAACTGCGCGCCTGGCTGTGCGCTGCCACCGGCTACGCCGGCATCAGCCTGCAGCCCAACGCCGGCAGCCAGGGTGAATACGCCGGCCTGCTGGCGATCCGCGCCTGGCACGCCTCGCGCAACGAGGCGCACCGCACCATCTGCCTGATTCCCAGCAGCGCCCACGGCACCAACCCGGCCAGCGCCCAGATGGTGGGTCTGCAAGTGGTCGTCACCAAGTGCGATGACAACGGCAACGTGGACATGGCCGACCTCAAGGCCAAGTGCGAGCAGCACAGCGAAAAACTAGCCTGCGTGATGATCACCTACCCCAGCACGCACGGCGTGTTCGAGACCAGCGTCAAGGAACTATGCGCCCTGGTGCACAGCCACGGCGGCCGCGTCTACGTGGACGGCGCCAACATGAACGCCCTGGTGGGCACCGCAGCCCCCGGCGAGTTTGGCGGCGACGTCAGCCACCTGAACCTGCACAAGACCTTCTGCATTCCCCACGGCGGTGGCGGCCCCGGTATCGGCCCCGTCTGCGTGGTCGAAGACCTGGTGCCCTTCCTGCCGGGCCACAAGGCCGGCGGCGTACCCGGCACCGGCGCCGTCAGCGCCGCACCGTTGGGCAATGCCGCCGTGCTGCCCATCAGCTGGATGTACTGCCGCATGATGGGCCCGGACGGCCTGCAGCACGCCACCGAGGCGGCCATTCTGGCGGCCAACTACATCAGCGCCCGCCTGAAGAACCACTACCCCACGCTGTACGCATCCGCCAACGGCCATGTGGCGCACGAGTGCATCCTGGACCTGCGCGGCCTGAAAGACACCAGCGGCGTGATGGCCGAGGACGTGGCCAAGCGCCTGATGGACTATGGCTTCCACGCCCCCACCCTGTCCTTCCCGGTGCCCAACACACTGATGGTGGAACCCACCGAAAGCGAAACCCTGGCCGAGCTGGACCGCTTCATCGACGCCATGATCGCTATCCGCGGCGAGGTGACCAAGGTTGAAAAGGGCGAGTGGCCGCAGGACAACAACCCGCTCAAGCACGCCCCGCACACCGCGGCCAGCCTGCTGGGCGCCGAGTGGGACCGCCCGTACAGCCGTGAAGTGGGCGCCTTCCCGGTGGCCACGCTCAAGGCCGTGAAGTACTGGCCAGCCGTCGGTCGGGTGGACAACGTCTACGGTGACCGCAACCTGTTCTGCTCCTGCGTGCCGGTGGCGGACCTGGTTGCCGGCTGATACCGGAAAAGATGGAACGAAGGCGCCCGCAAGGGCGCCAACCAGGGCGGCACCGCATTGCATGCAGCCGCCCTTGCCAGGCTAGACCTGGCACCGCAGCGGGAGAGCCTGTGGCTGGCACCACCAGCCACAGCGCCGAAGGAGCAACCACCCCGGAAACTCTCAGGCACCCAGGACCGCTGCGGTCTTTGCACTCTGAAGAGCTGCCGTGGACTAGTCATCCCGGCACACCGCAGGAGCAAGCGAGCCGCCCACAAGTCGGAGCGCGAATCTCTCAGGTCTCAAACAGAGGGGGTCGTCACCCGCACATGGTGTGCGGAGGGCGACCCATCTGTTTGCGACTGCGAAATGAAAGAGTGCACCATGAAACACATAGCCATCATTGGCGGCGGCATCACCGGCGTGACCAGCGCCTACACCCTGGCCCAGCAGGGCCACCGCGTCACCCTGATCGAGAAGAACCGCTACGCCGGCATGGAAACGTCCTATGCCAACGGCGGCCAACTGTCGGCCTCCAACGCCGAGGTCTGGACCCATCCCAGCACCCTCATCAAGGGCCTGAAGTGGATGTTCACCAAGGACGCCCCGCTGCTGATGAACCCAATGCCCACCTGGCACAAGCTGAGCTGGATGGCGGAGTTTGTGGCCGCGATTCCGAAATACCGCGACAACACCATCGCCACCACCCGCCTGGCCATTGCCGCGCGGGAGCACCTGTTTGGCTGGGCCCAGGCCGAGGGCATTGACTTCAACCACGAACGCAAGGGCATCCTGCACATCTACCGCAACAAGGCCGGCTTCGACCATGCGGGCGAGGTGTCCAAGCTGCTGGCCGCCGGAGGCCTGGAGCGCCGCGCCGTTACCCCCACCGAGATGCGCGCCATCGAACCCACGCTGCAGGGCAACTACTACGGTGGTTATTACACCGAGAGCGATTCCACCGGCGACATCCACCAATTTACCCACGGCCTGGCCCTGGCCTGCGCGCGCAGGGGCGTGAACTTTCTGTACGGTCACCAGGTGCTGCAGGCCCGCGCCGATGGCGACAGTGCGCAACTCACGCTGCAGTCCGATGCAGGGACTGAAACCCAGACCTTTGACGCGCTGGTGGTGTGCGCCGGTGTGCATGGTCGCGGCATTGCGGCGCAACTGGGCGACCGCCTGAACATCTATCCGGTCAAGGGCTACTCCATCACCGTGCAGTTGGACGATGCCGCCAGCCAGCAGGCCGCGCCCACTGTGAGCCTGCTGGACGACGAGACCAAGCTGGTGACCAGCCGCCTGGGCGAGCAGCGCTTCCGCGTGGCCGGCACCGCGGAGTTCAACGGCCTCAACCGCGACATCCGCGCCGACCGCATCCGCCCGCTGATCCAGTGGGTCAACCAGTGCTTCCCCGGCGTCAGCACCCGCCGCGCGGAGCCCTGGGCCGGCCTGCGCCCCATGCTGCCCAACATGCTGCCGCGCGTGGGCCAGGGCCGCCGCGCCAATGTGTTCTACAACACCGGCCACGGCCACCTGGGCTGGACGCTGTCGGCCATTACCGCCCACCAGCTGGCGGGTCATGTGCAAACGCACTTTTCAAAGCGCGCGCACTCGACCACACTCGCCTACCAAGCCTAAACCTCGCAAACCCAAAAGGCACACACATGGCAGTCTCCGTATTCGACCTGTTCAAGATCGGCATTGGCCCCAGCAGCTCCCACACCGTGGGGCCGATGCGGGCCGCGCGGCAATTCGCAACGCGCCTGCAGCAGGCGGGCTTGCTGGGCACGACGGCGCGCGTGGAGTGCCGCCTGTACGGCTCGCTGGGCGCCACCGGCAAGGGCCACGCCAGCGATGTCGCGGTGCTGCTGGGCCTGCTGGGGTGCGAGCCAGACACCGTGGAGGTGGACAGCATCCCGGCGCTGCTGGCGGACGTTCGCAGCCAACAGCGCCTGAACCTGCTGGGCCAGCACACAGTCGCCTTCACCGAGAAGAAGGACCTGCTGCTCCTGCGCTCCGAGACCCTGCCCTTCCACGCCAACGGCATGCGCTTCATCGCCTTCGACGCCGCAGGCAGAGAAATAGCCAACCGCATCTACTACTCGGTCGGCGGTGGCTTCATCCTCAGCCACGAGGTGGCCGCAGACGGCACGCGCCACAAGGTGGTTGCGCCGGATGCCACGGTGCTGCCGCTGGCCTTCACCAGTGGCGACCAGCTGCTGGCGCTAGCGCGCTCCGAGGGCCTGAGCATCGCTCAGGTGATGCGCAGGAACGAGCAGCACTGGCGAAGCGACGCCGAGATCGATGCTGGCTTGTTGCGCATCTGGCAGGTCATGCAGGACTGCGTGCGCCGTGGCTGCGCGGCGGAGGGCGTGCTGCCCGGCGGCTTCAAGGTCAAGCGCCGCGCGCACGCACTGCACCGGGCCCTCTCCACCAACCCCGAGGCCGCGCTGCGTGACCCGCTGCAGGTGCTGGACTGGGTCAACCTCTACGCGCTGGCCGTCAACGAGGAGAACGCCGCCGGTGGCCGCGTGGTGACGGCACCCACCAACGGCGCGGCCGGCATCGTGCCCGCCGTGCTGCACTACTACAGCCGCTTTGTGCCGGGCTCCAACGACGCAGGGGTCATGGACTTCCTGCTGACCGCCGCCGCCATTGGCATCCTCTACAAGGAGAACGCCAGCATCAGCGGCGCCGAGGTCGGCTGCCAGGGCGAGGTCGGCGTGGCCTGCTCCATGGCCGCTGGTGCGCTGTGCGCGGTGATGGGCGGCACGCCCGAGCAGGTGGAGAACGCCGCCGAGATCGGCATGGAACACCACCTGGGCCTGACCTGCGACCCGGTGGGCGGGCTGGTGCAGATCCCCTGCATCGAACGCAACGCCATCGCCTCGGTCAAGGCCATCAACGCCGCCCGCATGGCCCTGCGCGGCGACGGCAGCCACTTCGTCAGCCTGGACAAGGTCATCAAGACCATGCGCGAGACCGGTGCCGACATGAAGACCAAGTACAAGGAAACGGCGCGCGGCGGATTGGCAGTGAATATTGTGGAGTGCTGAGTGAGCGGCACGTGCGCATGGCAGATGCTATACAAACAATAGCTGCTTATTCATATTCCACGAGGGCTAGCTTTTGAGCTGATCCGCGAGCGCCGGCCTGGCGGGACTCGGGCGCCAGACGAACCACTGCGTGAGCGTGCCATCTTCGTCCTCTCGAAGTGCAACACGCTGCATTCCTGCTTTGAGAAGCACGCGATGCGAAGCCTCGTTCTCAGGCGCGGCGGTGGCAATGACCTCGGCCAAGCCAAAGTACGCAGCGCCGTAAGCAAGGAGCGCTGACGCAGCCTCTGTTGCGAAGCCTTGGCCCCAGCGGCTGCGATGAAGGGCGTACTTGATCTCTGCTTCAGCTTGACCGCCAGGATGCACAAGGCCAGCGAAACCGATGACTGCGCCAGACTCGCCGCCAACCAGGGCGAGCATGCCGTAGCCACGGGTTGCATAGTTGTTGAGGGTGACTTCAATCCACTTCTCGCAGAGTGCCCGGTTCAGAGGCTTGCCATCACCTGCCCAGCGAACCACCTCGTGATCGCCGTATACGCCAAGCATGGCATCGACGTCAGTCAGATGAAGTCTTCGTGCCTGGAGGCGCGCGGTCTCGAATACGATGTCAGACATGCGTGGATAGTTGAATGCACCCTGCCATGATGCGAACTGCAACGCCCGGTCGCCGACTGGACCAGGTGCGTGAGCGGATTCGGTGTTGGCACTATAGCCTCTGAAATGCCTGCAGGGTAACGGCTGCTGGTTGCACCATTTGGGCCATACCTCTCGCGCAGCTGTCTGTTCTCTGCTATCAAAAAAATAGCTGTCCAAGCATATTCCACGAGGGCCAGCGCCCTATTTGGCTCCAAACCATTTGGCGCTGGCTGGCCAAGGCTCACTTTCCGAACAACTTGGCCACGCGTTGCCACGTGCGCAGCAGCAGGCCTGCGCGTTCCACATCGGCCAGCGCGACCAGCGGTGCTTCGCCCACTGGCTTGCCCTTCGAGGTGGCGACCACCTTGCCGATCACAGCGCCCTTGGCCACTGGCGCCTCCAGGCCTGGTGTGAGCTCCACCGAAGTCTCCACCTGCTGGCCGCGCGGCACGGTCAGCAGCCACGGCGCGCCCAGACCCGCCGCGACCGTATCTGCCTTGCCGAAGCTGACCTTGGCCGTCGTGACAACCGTGTTCGGTTGAATCGGGGTGACCTTCTCGAAGTTGCTGAAGCCCCAACCGAGCAGCGCTCGCGTATGGTCAGCACGCGCCTGCGCGCTGTTGGTGTTGAGGATGACCGTGATCAGGCGCATGTCGTTGCGCTTGGATGAGGTGACCAGGCAGTAGCCGGCCGCTTCGGTGTGGCCGGTCTTCAGGCCGTCAACGCTGGGGTCGGTGTACAGCAGCGCATTGCGGTTGCCCTGCTTGATGCCGTTGTACTTGAACTCGCGTTCCGCGTAGATCGGGTAGTAGTCAGGGCTGTGTTGGATGATGGCGCGTGCCAGGATGGCGAGGTCACGCGCAGACGACTTGTGCTCGGGGTCCGGCAGGCCCGTGGCGTTCACGAAATGCGTGTGCGTCATACCCAGGCGCTGGGCTTCCGCATTCATCTGTTTGGCGAAGTTCTCTTCGGTGCCGCCCAGGTGCTCGGCAATCGCCTTGGACGCGTCGTTGCCCGACTGGATGATGATGCCGCGCAGGATGTCGATCACCGTGGCCTGGCTGTTCAGTGGCAGATACATGCACGACTCGGTGCTCGACCCCCGGCACCAGGCGTTCTGGCTGACCGAGACGAGGTCGGTTGGCTTGAGCTTGCCCGTGCGCAGCGCCTGCTCGACCAAGTAGCTGGTCATCATCTTGGTGAGCGAAGCCGGCGGCAATGGTTCATCCGCGTTGGCAGAGGCGAGCACCTCGCCGGAGTCGGAATCCATCAGCAGCCACGCCTTGGCAGGCAGCGCCGGTGGGTTGCTTGCCAAGGTGGTTTGCGCAGCCAGTGGCGGCAGTGCGTTTTTTACCTCCGCGGTGGCCTTCTTGTGAACAGCGGGCTTGGCAGCGTGGCGTGCCGCCCCGAAGGAAGCGGAGCCGGGAACCAGGGTGCCCGCAGCGATGGCGAGGATGATGGGGAGAATGGGACTAGTTTTGGTTTGGATGGCGTTTTCGATCATGGCGCCAATTGTCGCTGATGCGTCGCTACCAAAACGATAGCTACCTACGCAGATTCCACGAGGGCTAGGGCCCTATTTTCTCCAAAACCCTTTGGCGAAAGCCGCTATGCCAGTGCAAACGCATCCATGGCCAGCATGCCGTACATGACCTCGCGGCTCAGGTAGCTGGGGCGGGCATCCTCGCCGGCAGCACCCATGGCAAAGAAGATCGGCAAAAAGTGATCGTCCGAAGGGTGGGCGCGGTGGGCGTGCGGTGCCAGGCTGCGGTAGTCCAGCAGGGCCGGCTTGTCACCGCGTTCCAGAGCGGATTCCACCCAGCGGGCGAATTCGGTCACGTAAGGCGCGGTGGCCTGAGCGCCGCCACGGAACTCGCCCAGGTTGTGGGTGATGGAGCCGGAACCCATGACCAGCACGCCACTGGCGCGCAGGCTTTGCAGGGCGGCGCCCAGCGCATAGACCTGGGCCGGCCCCCAGCCCACCGGCAGCGCGACCTGCACCACGGGCACATCGGCCTTGGGGAACAGGTGCATCAGCGGCACCCAGGCGCCATGGTCAAACGGCCGCGTGCCATCGGCCTGCGTGGCAATGCCGGCGGAGTGAATCAGTTCCAGCACCTCATGCGCCAGATCCGGGTTGCCGGGCGCCGGGTATTGCAGCTCGTACAGGGCCGAAGGGAACCCACCAAAGTCGTGCCAGGTCTGCGGCTGCGCCGTGGTCATGACGGCGGGTGTGCGTGCCATCCAGTGGGGTGACAGGATGACCACACCGCGCAAAGGTGGCTCGGCCGGCAGGGATTGCGACCAGGCACGCAGTGCCGGACCGGTCTCGCCCGCATCGACGGCAAACAGCGGCGCGCCGTGGGACACAAACAGCGTAGGCAACAGGGCAGTAGCGGACATTGGGGAACCTTTCAGGAAGTCAGGCTGCTACTGTATTCCCCATCAAAACAAAGATAAACAGCCTATTGACTGATTCACTGTCCCAAAAAGAACAACAATCGTCGCAGGTTCTAGAAGGTTTCCCAATCGCCGTCGTCCGAGGCCGTTGCCTTGGCCACACTGGTGGTTGTCAGTTTCCTGGGAGTTGCTGGCTGCGGTGTTGCCGGTTTTTCAGCTGGCTTCATTGCCGGTTTGGCGGCCAGCCTGGGTGCCGCAGGCACGGGACGCGCCAGGGCCGGTGCCGGCTTCTGGGGCGCCAGACGTGGTGCGGGACTCTTCTTGGGGGGCGCGGCCACGCGCGGGGCGCTGACGGAGCGGCTGACCATGCTGCCCGCATCCAGCTTGAAGCTGCTGACCACTTCCACCATGTGCACGGCCTGCTGGTTCAGGCTGTCGGCTGCGGCGGCGGCTTCTTCCACCAGGGCGGCGTTTTGCTGGGTGACGTTGTCCAACTGGACGATGGCCTGGTTGATCTGCTGAATGCCGCTGGTCTGTTCGTGGGCCGAAGCGCTGATTTCACCAATCAGATCGGCCACGCGTTTGACCTGGGCGACGATGTCGTTCATGGAGTCGCCCGCAGCCCCCACCAGGCGGCTGCCGGTTTCGATCTTCTCCACGCTGGCGCCAATCAGGCCCTTGATCTCCTTGGCGGCCTCGGCACTGCGGCCGGCCAGGCTGCGCACCTCGCTGGCCACCACCGCGAAACCACGGCCCTGCTCACCGGCGCGGGCCGCTTCCACGGCGGCATTGAGCGCCAGGATATTGGTCTGGAAGGCAATGCCGTCGATGACACCAATGATGTCGGCAATCTTGCGCGATGCCGTGGTGATGTCTTCCATGGTGGCCACCACCTGCCCCACCACCACGCCGCCGTTGGACGCCGCGGCGCTGGCAGAACTGGCCATCTGGTTGGCCTGGCGCGCGGTTTCAGCGTTGTTCTTGACGGTGGCGCTCAACTGCTCCATGGACGCTGCCGTCTGCTGCAGGTTGCTGGCCTGGGTTTCAGTGCGCTGCGACAGGTCAGCATTGCCGGATGCAATCTCATTGGCACCAGTGGAAATATTGTCGGCCCCGGTTCGCACCTCGCTCACCATGCGGGCCAGCCCGTTGCGCATTTCCAGCAGCCCGGCCAGCAAGCGCTGGGTTTCCTCGCGGCTGTTGGGGCGGCCCTGCTGGATGTCGCTCATCAGGTCACCCTGCGCCACGCGGGAGGTGGCTTCCAGTGCCACCGTCAACGGCCGGGTGATGCTGGTGGTCAGGCTCCAGGCCATGACGCCGGCAAAGCACAACACCAGCAGGCCCACCCCGCCAATCACGGTGACCGTTGTCTGGTTGTCTGCATTCGCCTGTGCGGTGGCCTCACCGGCACGTTGCTTCTGCACGGCCACGAAGGTCGCCAGTTCTTCCAGCGCCTTGGTCAGCAAGGGATCAATCTTGCCGGTGATGATGGCACCGGCCTGTTCCGTGTTGAACTGGGCGGCCAGGTCCACCGCTTCCTTGAACTGCGCATCCATCTGGCGGTCGATGTCGGCCAGTCTGCCAAAGAGTTCACGCTCCTTGTCACCCAGGCCGTCCGATTCCAGCTTGGTCTTGGCCGCCAGGTAGGCCGCGCGGTGCCGCTTGGCCTCGGCCTCGTCTTTCTGCACAGCGTCGACCTTGGTCTGCAGGCCCATGTTGCGCACCGAGACCGAGCTGGCCAGCAGAGACCTGCGCATGTCGTCAGCCAGGTCCTGCTGAACCGATGCCCGCTGCAGGGTCGTCATCAGGTTGGCACGGCTGGACGCGGTGCTGACGATGGTGCCAATCAGCAACACGGCAGCCGCCAGCAGGATCATTCCAAAGCCCAGTCCGAGACGCAGGCCGATTCGTATGTCACGTAAATTCATTCTCAGACTCCCGCTTTGGACCGAACTTCAGACAGCAGACATTACTGCTTGTAGATACCGACGCCGACGTAGGTGTCGCCGATCGCTTCCACGTACATGACCTTGGCTTCAATCTTCTGGGTCGTGGGGTTGATGAAGCGGTAGCTGCCGGACCAGCCCTTGCCCTTGGTCTTGGCCAGGTCCACCAGCATCTGGAAGAAGGGGTTGCCTTCAGAGTCCTTCATGCCAGTCAGGTTCTTGCCCACCAGCTTGGGATTGCCACCGTGGGCCAGCACCTTGCCACCAAACTCGGTGTACACCACGTACATGTCGCGGTCCTTGAAGGTCTTGCCGTTGGTGAACTCTTCTGCCGCCTTTTCTGGGCCATTGGCCTTGACGTAGGCCACGGCCTTCTTGACCATGGCTTCCGCCTCGGCTGCGCTTCCCTGGTCTGCTGCCTGGGCGGCACCGGACATCACCAGACCGGTCACTGTGATGGCCAAAAGGCCCTTCAGCATGGAAATCAAACGCATGTCATTCACTCCTGGTAGTTCGATGGAATTAGCTATTTCGGCGTATCTGCCTGAGTCCAGTCTAGCCACTGTACGCAGTTCTATCGCGGGGAAAACCCTTGAGCAGAGCGACGCAGATACGCAAATTGAAGTGCCATTGACCCAAGTCAAGTCACTCAGTACAAGTGATGCTACTTGTAGACCCCGACACCCACCCAAGTGTCGTCCACGCGCTCGACATAGATCACTTTTTCAGCGATCTTGTCGGTTGTCGGATTCCTGAATTTGTAGGGTTCAGTCCAGCCTTTGCCCTTGGTTTTGGCCAGATCACCGATCATCTGGATAATCAGCTTGCCGTCCGGATCTTTCAGGCCACTGAGGTCCTTGCCGACCAACTTGGGATTGGCGCCATGGCCCAGGACCTTGCCGCTCAAGTCGTAATAGCTCACATACAGGTCGCGGTCCTTGAACGACGTGCCGTGGGTGAACTCCTGGGCTGCCTTCTCCGGCCCATTGGCTTTCAGGTAGGCAACGGCGCGTTGGGTCATGGCCTGAGCCTCGGCTGCGGTACCGTTGTCCGCCGCCAGCGCGGTGCCGGTTACCGCTACCCCCAGAACACAGACACCCACCCACTTTTTCACCCAGTTCCATGGTTTCATTTGCGTAGCTCCAACGTGTTTATCGTGGGTCCCAGCTTAGTTCGCCGCGCCGGTTTTATCGCACCGGGGAAACCCTGTAAACAGGCCTTACCGGGCCTGCTAGTCAGCCACCCGTCAGTCAGCCAGACCGCAAACTCGCCACAACGCTCGGCTATCATGCGCCGATGAATTTCCAACGTGTTGCAAACAGCCTGGCCACGCGCATCATCCTGTTGGGAATTGCCTTCGTGCTCCTGGGAACTGCCGTGCGCGCGTATGTCCTGACACAGTACCTGCGTGAAGACATCAGCTCCGTCATGGCATCCCAGCAACTGACACTGGCCAACTACGTGGCCCGTGACGTGGATCACAAGATTCTGGAGCGCAAAAGCCTGCTGGCACGCATGGCGGCAACACTGCCCTCCGACCTGCTCAACCAGCCCACAGCCTTGCGGGAATGGCTGGGCCTGCGCTATGGACTGCAGCCGCTGTTTACCGAGGGGCTGTTTGTGACAAGCACAGCCGGTCAATCCCTGGCCGACTTTCCGCAGCAGCCGGAACGCGAAGGCGTGGACTATGCGGACCGTGACTACATCCGAACGGCCCTTGCGGGTGAATTGGCTGTTGGCAGGCCCGTCATGGGCCGAGTGGCCAAGAAGCCCGTGCTCCCGATGGCGGCTCCCATCAAGGGCGCTGACGGTCAGGTGGTCGCGGTGCTGGCGGGTATCACGGCGCTGGATGCACCCGGCTTCCTGTCATTTGCGCCCCAGGACCGGATTGGCGAAATGGGGGGATTCCTGCTGATATCGCCCCGTGACCGCATGTTCGTGGCCGCCACCGACCCTGGCATGGTGCTCAAGCCTACGCCAGCCGATGGCGTCAACCCCCTGCATGACCGTGCCATGCAGGGCTATCGCGGCAGCGGGATCACGGTCAACGCCCGCGGCGTGGAGGAAATATCGGCCATGGCATCAGTGCCCAGCGCTGGCTGGTTTGTCGTGGCCCGCATTCCCACTTCGGAAGCCCTGGCCGTGGTAACGCGGACCCAGCACTTTGTTGCCAAGAACAGCTTTCTTGCCGTCGTGATTTTTCTGCTGGGCACCGCGGGTGGCTTGTTCTACGTCTTTCGCCCCCTGCTGCACGCCGCCGACCATGCGGATCGCATGACCCGGGGCGAAGCCCCGCTGGAGCCCCTGGCAGTGGTCCGTCAGGATGAGGTCGGCCACCTGACCGAAGCATTCAACCGCCTGCTGGCCAAACTGCAGGACAGCCAATCAGAAATGGTGCACATGGCTCACCACGACGTGCTGACAGGCTTGCCCAACCGCGCCCTGCTGGCGGACCGATTGACACAGGCACTGGCGCGGGCGGCCCGCAACGGCACCCGTGTTGCCTTGCTGTACATAGACCTGGACCGCTTCAAACCCGTCAACGACAGCCTGGGGCATGAGGCCGGAGATGCTGCACTGGTTGAAATTGCCAGGCGCCTGTCTGCCATCGTTCGCGAAGCGGATACGCTGGCACGCGTCGGCGGTGATGAATTCATCGTGCTGCTGCACGATCTGGACCCGGCCAGTGCTGAGGCGGAACAAGGTGCCTGCGCGGTGGCGTCCAAATGCCTGGACGCGATTGAGGCACCCATGGCAATACAGGGAGGGCAACACTCCATTGGCGCCTCCATCGGAGTCGCCATCGGGGACGGTCAGATGTCATCCCATGACCTGCAAATTGCCGCCGACAGCGCCATGTACCGGGCCAAGCAGGCAGGCGGACAACGATTCATGGTTGCCGTTGCTGGCGACTACCAGGAGTCGATTCAGACCGGCAGTTGATGTTCCAGTCGATGCGCTATTGCATGCCTGCCAGACCGGCGATCGCCAACGCATAGCCGTTGACCCCAAAACCCGCCATCACGGACTTGGCCGCAGGCGAAATATAGGAATGGTGGCGAAATGCCTCGCGGGCGTGCACGTTGCTGATGTGCAACTCGATCAGGGTGATGCCTGTGCCCTTGATGGCATCATGCAGGGCCACGCTGGTGTGCGTGTAGGCCCCGGCGTTCAGGATGACGCCGGCCAGCGTACCGGCGGCGTGCAGATGCCCCGCCTCATGCAACCAGTCCACCAGCGTACCCTCATGGTTGGTCTGTCGAAACTCCAGCGCAAAACCATTGGCGGCGCAGGCACGCTCGCACAGCACCTGCACATCGTCCAGCGTCTGCGAGCCATACACCTGCGGCTCGCGCGTGCCCAGCAGGTTCAAATTGGGGCCATTGAGCACAAAAACAGTTTTCATGGTCGGTGTCCTTGACGGGTTAGGCCTGTGCCGGAATGGGTGTCAACGCCGGCACCACATCCCCACACTGGGCCCGGTTGCGCAGGGCATGCTCCATGACCACCAGGGCCAGCATGGCCTCGGCAATCGGTGTGGCGCGAATGCCCACACAGGGGTCGTGGCGGCCCTTGGTAATGACCTGGGTGGCGTTGCCCGCTACGTCGATGGAATCGCGTGGCGTGATGATGGAACTGGTGGGCTTGATCGCAATGCTGACCTCCAGGTCCTGGCCCGTGGAGATGCCACCCAGCACGCCACCGGCGTTGTTGCTGGCAAAACCGTTGGGCGTCAGCGAATCACCGTGCGTGGTGCCGCGCTGCGCGACGCTGGCAAAACCGGCGCCAATCTCCACGCCCTTGACGGCATTGATGCCCATCATCGCGTAGGCAATGTCGGAATCCATCTTGTCGAACAGCGGTTCGCCCAGACCGACCGGCACACGCGAGGCCGTCACACGGATCCGCGCACCGCAGGAGTCACCGGCCTTGCGCAGCGCGTCCATGTAGTCTTCCAGTGCCTGCACATCGGCTACCGGGGCGAAGAAGGGGTTGTTGGGAACATGGTCCCAGGATTCGAACGGAATGACCGTGTCGCCGATCTGCGTCATGCAACCGCGGAAAGTGGTGCCATATTTCTCGAACAGCCACTTCTTGGCCACCGCACCGGCCGCCACCATGGGTGCCGTCAGGCGCGCGCTGGAGCGGCCACCGCCACGCGGATCGCGGATGCCGTATTTCTGGAAGTACGCGTAGTCCGCATGACCGGGACGGAAAGACTCCAGGATGTTGCCGTAGTCCTTGCTGCGCTGGTCAGTGTTCTGGATCAGCAGTGCAATCGGTGTGCCGGTCGTCTTGCCCTGGTAGACGCCGCTGAGGATTTGCACCGCATCCGGCTCGTTGCGCTGGGTCACGTGGCGGCTGGTGCCGGGGCGGCGGCGATCCAGGTCGCCCTGGATATCGGCCTCGCACAAGTCCATGCCCGGTGGGCAGCCGTCAATCACACAGCCAATGGCCGGGCCGTGGGATTCACCAAAGTTGGTGACTGCGAAAAGGGTTCCAAAGGTATTGCCGCTCATAGGCTTTGATTATCCCCGAGCGCGCAGGCGTACCCGCGTCCTTTTTTTGTCAGCTCAGTCAGGCTGCAGCTGGCTTCTCACCGTCACCCTCGGGCCAGTCGCGGATGTAGGCCTTGAGCATCTTGTTCTCGAAATTCTGGCTGTCCACCACGGCGCGGGCCACGTCGTAGAAACTGATCACGCCCATCAGCATCCTGCGATCCATCACCGGCATGTAGCGGGCGTGGCGGTCCAGCATCATGCGGCGTACCTCGTCCATGTCGGTCTCCAGGGTGCAGGTCAGGGGGTGGTCGTCCATGGCGGAGCGAACCAGGGTCTTGCCGATGGAACCACTGTTCTTCACCACGGTCTGGATCACCTCGCGAAAGGTCAGCATGCCCACCAGATCACCATGCTCCATGACCACCAGCGAACCAATATCTTTTTCGCTCATCAGGTCCAGCGCGCTGGCCAAGGGTTCATCCGGGGAGGCGGTGTAAAGCGTGTTGCCCTTGACGCGCAGGATGTCGCTGACTTTCATGGTGTTTCCTCGTGACACATGGTGGCTAATCTCGTGCAAATATAGCCCACAATTGGAGCCCCACACCATAAATTGCCAAGGGAAAAGATATGTCTGGCTATGCCGACCCCGGATTTGACACCCTGGCCCTGCACGCAGGCGCCGCACCCGACCCCAGCACCGGGGCACGGGCCGTTCCCATTCACCTGACCACCTCCTTCGTTTTCGAGTCCAGCGAGCATGCGCAATCGCTGTTCAACCTGGAGCGCGCCGGACACGTCTACAGCCGCATCAGCAACCCGACCAACGCGGTGCTGGAGCAGCGCGTCTCCGCTCTGGAAGGCGGCATCGGCGCCATCACGACCGCCAGCGGCCAGGCTGCGCTGCACCTGAGTGTGGCCACGCTGATGGGTGCAGGCAGCCACATCGTGGCCAGCACGGCGCTGTACGGCGGCTCGCAGAACCTGCTGCACTACACGATGCGCCGTTTTGGTATCGAGACCACCTTTGTCAAGCCCGGCGATATTGACGGCTGGAAGGCGGCCATCCGCCCCAACACCAAGCTGCTGTTTGGCGAGACGGTGGGCAACCCCGGCCTTGACGTGCTGGACATTCCCACCATCAGCGCAATAGCCCACGAGGCCGGCGTGCCGCTGCTGGTGGACTCGACGCTGACCTCGCCCTGGCTGATGAAGCCCTTGGAGCTGGGTGCCGATCTGGTCTACCACTCCGCCACCAAATTCCTGTCCGGCCACGGCACGGTGGTGGGCGGCATCGTGGTCGATGGCGGCAGCTTTGACTGGGCCAGCGCCTACGCGCGCTTCGGCAAATTCGAGGAACTGGCCGCGCCCTACGAGGGCTTCCACAACATGAACTTCAGCGAGGAAAGCACGGTCGGCGCCTTCCTGCTGCGCGCGCGGCGTGAAGGCCTGCGTGACTTTGGCGCCTGCATGAGCCCGCACAGCGCCTGGCTGATTTTGCAGGGCGTCGAGACCCTGGGCCTGCGCATGGAACGCCACATGCGCAACACCGAGAAGGTGGTGCAGTTCCTGGCCAGCCAGTCCTTCGTAGCCCGCGTCGGCCACCCGATGCTGGAGAGCCATCCCAGCCACGCGCTGGCGAAAAAACTGCTGCCACGTGGCGCCGGGTCGGTGTTCAGCTTCGACCTCAAGGGCAACCGCGAGCAGGGCAAAAAATTCATCGAGACGCTCAAGGTCTTCAGCCACCTGGCCAATGTGGGTGACTGCCGCAGCCTGGTGATCCACCCCGCCAGCACCACCCACTTCCGCATGACGGACGAGGCACTGGCCGGTGCCGGCATCACCCAGGGCACGATCCGCCTGTCGATTGGACTGGAAGACGCCGATGACCTGATTGACGACCTCAAGCGCGCGCTCAAGGCCGCAGAAAAGGTGGGAGCCTGACCATGGAACTCACCATCAACAACGCCAAGACCTATTGCTACACCGGCGGCAAGCCGTTTGACGCGGCCAAACCCACCGTGGTATTCATCCACGGCGTGCTCAACGACCACAGCGTGTGGATTCTGCAAAGCCGCTACCTGGCCAACCACGGCTACAACGTGCTGGCCGTGGACCTGCCGGGCCACTGCCGCAGCGCGGGCGAGGCGCCCTCCTCCGTCGAGGAAGCAGCCGACTTCATTGCCGCGCTGCTGGACGCTGCCGGTGTGCAAAAGGCCGCCCTCGTGGGCCACAGCTGGGGCTCGCTGATCGCGCTGGAGGCCGCATCCCGGCTGAAAGACCGCATCACCCACCTGGTGCTGGTGGGCACGGCCTTTCCGATGAAGGTCTCGCCGGTGCTGATCGAAACCTCACTGAGCGAGCCTCTAAAGGCGCTGAACATGATCAACGTGTTCTCGCGCAGCACGCTGGCGGCTCCACCCTCGGCACTGGGGCCTGGCACCTGGGTGTTTGGCGCCAGCATGGCGCTGGGCAAGCGGGTGCTGGCCAGCAACACCGCTGTCAATGTGTTTTACCGCGGCTTTGTGGCCTGTGACCGTTATGCCAATGGCGAGCAGGCCATCAGCGAAATCGCCTGCCCGGTGCTGTTTGTGCTCGGCGCCCAGGATCAGATGACTGCGCCCAAGGCCGCGCAGCCGTTGATCGCCAAGGCCCGCGCCAGCGGCAAGACCGTGCAAGTGGTGAGCCTGCCCGTGGGTCACCACCAGATGACCGAGACACCGGACGAAACCCTGTTTGCCATCCGCGACTTCCTGAACACGGTGCCACAATAGTCCGATGACTTCCAGCCTGCACCATCCGGCCAGAACGCCGCTCCCGCAACGGGCCAGGAATGCCCTCCTCGCATGCCTGGTGGCACTGACGTCACCCTGGTGTGTGGCAACAGAACTGGAACTTCTGACGGAGGAAAACCCGCCGCTCAACTACTCGGAAAACGGCCAGCCCAAGGGACTGAGCGTGGACGTGGTACTGGAAATTCAGCGCCGGATCGGCAGCCACGAACCCATCAAGGTCCAACCCTGGGCCCGTGCCTACCGCACCGCCAGCACCGTGCCCCATGTCGCCCTGTTTGGGACCGCGCGCACGGCGGCGCGGGAAGAGATGTTCCAGTGGGTCGGCCCGGTGGCAACGGCGGTGGCGTCCCTGTATGGCAAGCGCGGCTCCGGCCTGCGCATCAACAGCCTGGACGAAGCCAAGGCCGTCAGCCGCATTTTGGTCGTGCGGGACTTCTATACCCACCAGATGTTGGAGAAGCTGGGCTTCACCAACCTGGAGCTGGTGCCCAAGCCCGAAACCATGGTCAAGATGGCTGTCAACGGGCGAGCCCCGCTGATGTTCGTCGGCAACCTGACGCTGCCAGACCTGCTGGAAAAGGCGGAGGCCAAACGCAGCGACGTGGAATTGCTCTACACCGTCACCAGCATCCAGACCTACATCGCCTTTTCGCTGGGCACACCCAAAGAAATGGTCCATGCCTGGCAGGTGGCGCTGGACAGCATGAAACGCGACGGTAGCTACGCCGCCATTTACGCCAAGTGGCTGCCCGGTGAAACGCCGACCCGAATCAAGCCCGACCCGATCATTTCACCGTACTGAGGTCACCAGCCTGGCGGGCACTATTTGCTGGCTTTGACCGCCAGCACCGGGCAGGACACCGACAACAGCAGCTCCTGGGCGACACTGCCCATGATGAGCTTGCCCACCGGGGAGCGCTTGCGGATGCCGATGATCAGCAGGGAGGCCGGCAAGGTGTCGACCAGGCCCTCGATCTCCTCGACCGTGCTCTTGCCGCGGCCGAACTGTTTGAACTCGGCGTCCACCTTCGCATCTGCCAGCAGTTTTTCGATGCGCTCGGCATCCTGGGCGCTGGCCATGGATGCGTCATCGCTGTCCCCCGGGGTTGCATTGACAACCATCAGGCGTTCATTGCGACGCTTGGCAATTTCGATACCCTTATCCAGAGCGGCCTGGCCTTCGGGACGGGGTGCGTAGGCTACAAGAATGGTCATGACGTACTTTTTCCTATGGTTGTTCCTGGGATAGTGCAATTGTGCACAAGCTTGGCAGCATATACCGGCGGCGCGGCGACGCCGTCGCATGGTAGGCATGAATCAGGGCGACCCAGTCACGCAAGTGACTGGCCGGATGCGCCATCTCACAGCAGGCGATATGCGCTATCCAATTCATAGCACCTCACGCAGTGTTATCGAGGGCCAGTGGCCAATTTTCCATATCTTCTCGGTCTGGGGCGTGCGCTCCACCAGCCAGGCACTGAGCAGCGGCTCCAGCGGCGTCGAGTCAGGGTCCACCAGCAGCACGTAGCGCGCTTCGTCGCCGGGTTGCAAAACTTCCCGCAACTGCCCGATCCAGTCGAACGAGGTCAGCGTGCGCATCAGTGGCTCCAGGCGCAGCGGGTCCACATGCAGGGTCTGGCACAGTTGCTCCAGGGTCAGGCCCTTGGCGTCGCCGGCGCGGGCGCGTTCCAGCTGCTGCACCACTTCCAGCGACAACTGGAAACGCCAGCCGTGCGGCAAACGGCGCAGGGTGCCTCCCGCCAGCAGGCTGGGCAGATAAGCCGTCAGCGCGGCCCCCAGCAGCACAATGACCCAGGCCACATAAATCCAGACCAGCAGGATGGGCACGGTGGCAAAGGCGCCATACACCACCGAATAGGTCGGAACCTTGCTCAGGTACAGCGTCAGTCCGCGCTTGGCCAGCTCCATGCCGGCGGACACGAAGAAACCACCAATCCACGCGTGGCCCCAGCGCACGTGGGTGTTGGGCACATAGCGGAACATGGCCGCCATGCCGGCACCCACCAGCAGGAATTGCAGCACGTTGAGCAACAGACTCACCCCGCCCGGAATCTCGCCCACCACCCCCTTGGACGCGGAAACGGCGTAGGAGGTCAGACTCAGGCTCACCCCCAGCAGCAGTGGCCCCAGCGTGATGGCCGCCCAGTAGATCAGCACCCGCTGGGCAAAGGGTCGCGGCGTATGGACCCGCCAGATGCTGTTGAGCGTGCGGTCAATGGTGAACACCAGCGCCAGCGCCGTGCCCAGCAGCACGGCCAGGCCCACGGCGCCCAGCTTGTTGGCCTTGCCAGCAAACTGGTTCAGATAGCCCAGCACCTGGCGGGCGATGTTGTCGGGCACCAGGCTCTCGATCAGCCATTTCTGCAGCACGTCCTGGAACTTGGCAAACATGGGAAAGGCCGTGAATACCGCCAGCGCCACGGTGATGAACGGCACCAGCGCGATGGTGGTGGTGAAGGTCAGGCTGCTGGCGGTCAGGCCCAGGCGGTCCTCGCGAAAGCGCTCACGCAGGGTGCGCAGCGCGTGGAACCAGGGCACATGGGCCACTTCATTGAGCCAGCCCCGTAAACGTTCAAGGTATTGCATGCCCGCTATGATGCCACCGACCATGAACGCTCCCTCACCTACCGTCAACTCCACGCGCTGGCTCGCCGTGGGCAGTGTGCTGGCACTGATTCTGCTCTCCCTGGCCTGGGAACTGGTGCTGGCGCCGCTGCGCCCCGGCGGCTCCTGGCTGGCTTTGAAGGCCCTGCCGCTGTGCATTCCGCTGGCGGGGCTGCTGAAGAACCGCCTCTACACCTACCGCTGGGTCAGCCTGGTGGTGTGGCTGTATTTCATTGAAGGCGTGGTACGCGCCTGGAGTGACAAGGCACCCGGCAACTACCTCGCCATGGCAGAAATCGTGTTCTGTATGTTGCTGTTTGTGGCCTGCACAGCCCACGTGCGCCTGCGCCTGGGTCCGCGTGGCGCGAACAAGAACCCCGATAGCCAGGAGGCCGCGCCATGAGCACCCCAACCGAACTGCTGGAACACCTGCGCGCCACCGTCGGCACCGCCAACGTGCTGACCGAGGGCGACCTGAGCGCCTGGGAGCTGGACTGGCGCAAGCGCGAGCGCGGCAAGGCGCTGGCCGTGGTGCGCCCGGCCAGCACGCCCGAAGTGGCTGCCGTGGTCAAGGCCTGCGCCGCCGCCGGTGTGAGCATCGTGCCCCAGGGCGGCAACACCGGCATGGTGGTCGGCTCCACACCCGATGCCAGCGGCACGCAAGTCGTGCTGAGCCTGACGCGCATGAACCAGGTGCGCGCGCTGGACGGCGGCAACCTGACCATCACCGTGGACGCCGGCTGCGTGCTGCAAAGCATCCAGGAGACCTGCGAGCAGGCGGGCTTCCTGTTCCCCCTGAGCCTGGCCTCCGAGGGCAGCTGCACCATTGGCGGCAACCTGGGCACCAACGCCGGCGGCACGCAGGTGGTGCGCTATGGCAATACGCGCGAACTGTGCCTGGGCCTGGAAGTTGTCACACCCCAGGGCGAGATCTGGGATGGCCTGTCGGGCCTGCGCAAGGACAACACCGGCTACGACCTGCGCCACCTGATGATTGGCTCCGAGGGCACGCTGGGCGTGATCACCGCCGCCACGATGAAGCTCTATCCCCTGCCGGTCGCCCAGCTCACCGCCTTCGCCGCCCTTCCCTCGCTCGAAGCTGCGGTGCAATTGCTGGGCCTGGCCCACCAGCACCTGAGCGCCGGCCTGACAGGGTTCGAGGTCATGGGCCGTTTTGCGCTGAGCCTGGTGACCAAGCACTTCCCGCAGATCAAGGTGCCCTTCCAGGACCTGGCCGATGCGCCGTATTTTGTGGTGCTGGAAAACTCCGACCAGGAGTCCGAAGCCCACGCCCGCGAGCGCTTCGAGCACCTGCTGGAGGCCGCCATGGTACAGGGCTGCGTATTGGACGCCGTCGTTGCCGAGAGCATCACCCAGGCCCGATCGCTGTGGCACATCCGCGAGAGCATTCCACTGGCCCAGGCGCAGGAGGGGCTCAACATCAAGCACGACATCTCGATTGCCGTGTCCCGCATCCCCGAGTTTGTGCGCCTGGCCGACGCCCAGTTGCAGGCGGCCTACCCCGGCGCGCGCCTAGTCAACTACGGCCACCTGGGCGACGGCAACCTGCACTACAACGTGCAGGCCCCCGCCGGAGCGGACGCCGAAGCCTTTCTGCGCGATGATGAGAAAGGCGTGAACGCCATCGTCTACGACATGGTGGACCAGTTCCGCGGCTCCATCTCCGCCGAGCATGGCGTGGGCAGCCTCAAGCGCGACAAGCTGGTGCAACACAAGTCACCCGTGGCGCTGGACATGATGCGCGCCATCAAGCACGCGCTGGACCCGGACAACCGCATGAACCCGAATAGAATGCTATCCATTTGATAGCTACAAAACCTTATTCTACGAGGGCTAAGGCCGAATTTAACCACCAATAGCTCAGGGACGGCACGCCGGCATGCCGGTCCACGGAGCGAAGAAAGTGGCACCGCGCGCGGGTGTAATATTGCCCCGACAACTCCCAGCGAAAGCGGTCACTGGATGAAGTACGCAAATTACCTTGAAGCGATCCTGAACGCCACCACGGAGAGCGTTCTTTTGCTGGATCCTCAGGGGATTGTCCTGGTCGTCAACGAGACGGCTGCGTCGCGCCTGGGTTTATGCGTGGCAGACATGGTCGGCAAGCAGGTGTTTGACCTGCTTCCGCCCGAAGTTGCCTTGGAACGGCGTCACCAGTTCGATGAGATGGTCCAAGGCGGGATAGCCAGGCAAACCGAAGACACCCGCACCGGACGGGTCATCTGGACCAATTACTACCCCGTCAAGGACGAGAACCAGCACGTCTATGCCGTGGTGGTGTTTGCCATTGACGTGACGGAACGCAAGCAGATGGAACAGGCCCTCAGGGCCTCCGAAAGCCGCTACCGCAGTTTTGCTGAAAATCTGCCGCTGGGGATCATCATCACGCAGGATGGGCTGATCAAGTACGTCAACAACGCCTCCTGCCAGATGATCGGATTTGCGCCGGACGAACTTCTGAATCGGGAATTCCTGCCGCTGATCTGTGACGCAGACCGGCAACGCATCGCCGACATCCACCAGCGGCGCATGCAGGGCGAAGCCGTGCCGTCCACCTACCTCGTCGGAATGGTGCGCAAGGATGGCGCCGTCCGCCAGTGGAACATGCATGTCAGCACCATCGACTGGGAGGGCAAGCCGTCCGCGCTGGGCAGTTTTTCCGACATCACCGACCACCAACTGGCCGATACCGCGCTACGGGAAAGCGAAGAGCGCTACCGCACCGCCTTTGTGACCAGCCCCGACGCCATCAACATCACACGCCTTTCCGATGGCTGCTACATCGACGTCAACGAAGGCTTTTTGCGGCTGACCGGATGGACGCGCGAAGAAGTCATCGGCAAGACGGCGCTGGAACTCAAGGTCTGGGCCGACCCCGCGGACCGCCAGCATCTGGTGGACGCACTGCGGCGCGACGGCTACTACGAGAACCTGGAAGCCAAATTTCAGGGAAAAGACGGCAGGGTCATCTCGGGGTTGATGTCGGCCCACCTCATGCGCATCCAGGGCGCGGACTGCCTGCTGTCTGTCACCCGTGACATCACCGAGCGGAAAATTGCCGACGACAAGCTCAAACTGGCGGCCAGCGTGTTCTCGCATGCGCGCGAAGGCATCATGATCACCGATGCAGCCGGGACCATCCTCGATGTGAACGACATGTTCGCCGACATCACCGGCTACCAGCGGGAGGAAGTCGTGGGTCAAAACCCCCGCCTGCTGCGCTCGGACCGGCAGAGCCCGGAGTTCTACACACTGCTTTGGAAGGAGCTGGCGCAGAAGGGCCACTGGTATGGAGAGATCTGGAACCGCCGCAAGAACGGCGAGGTCTATCCGGTGACGCTGACCATGAGCGCGGTGCGCGATGCGGTGGGCGCCATCCAGAACTATGTGGCACTGTTCTCCGACATCACCGCGCAAAAGGCGCACCAGGGACAGCTCGAACACATCGCCCACTACGATGCCCTGACCAATCTGCCCAACCGGGTGCTGCTGGCAGACCGACTGCAACTGGCCCTCAACCAGGCGCAACGCCGCAAGAAACGCCTGGCGGTGGCCTACCTGGACCTGGACGGATTCAAGCTGATCAACGACCGGCACGGGCACCAGGTCGGAGACCAATTGCTGATCGAACTGGCCCGCGCCATGAAACTGTGCCTGCGCGACGGCGACACCCTGGCCCGCCTGGGCGGCGATGAGTTTGTTGCGGTGCTGATTGATCTGGAGGATCTGCCCAGCGGTGCACCCATGTTGCGGCGCATCCTGACGGCAGTGGCACAGCCGGTGCAGATCGGTGAGCTGACGCTGAACGTGTCGGCCAGCCTGGGCGTGACCTTTTACCCGCAGGCCAGCGACATTGATGCCGACCAGCTGCTGCGCCAGGCCGACCACGCCATGTACCAGGCCAAGGTGGCCGGCAAGAACCGCTACCACGTGTTCGACCCCTTGCAGGACAACAGCCTGCGCGTGCACCATGAAAGTGTGGAGCGCATCCGCTTGGCCCTGAGCCAGCAGGAGTTCGTTCTGCACTACCAGCCCAAGGTCAACATGCGCACCGGCAGGGTGACCGGGGCGGAGGCCCTGATCCGCTGGCAGCATCCCGAACGCGGTCTGCTGACGCCGGACACCTTCCTGCCCGTCATCGAAAACCACCCGCTGGCCGTAACCCTGGGCGAATGGGTGATCGATTCAGCACTCTCGCAAATGGAGAGCTGGCACGCCAGCGGCCTGGACCTGCCCGTCAGCGTCAACGTGGGGGCGCGCCAACTGCAGCAAAGCGACTTTCTGGATCGCTTGAAAGAGATTCTCGCGGGGCACCAGGGCGTTGATCCGTCGAGTCTGCAACTGGAAATTCTGGAGACCAGCGCGCTGGAAGACATTTCCCAGGTGTCCCAGTTGATTGAGTCGTGCGCGGAAATGGGCGTGACATTTGCCCTGGATGATTTTGGAACCGGGTACTCGTCGCTGACCTACCTGAAACGCCTGCGGGTGGACACCCTCAAGATTGACCAGAGCTTTGTGCGGGACATGCTCGACGACGGCGATGACCTGGCCATCCTGGAAGGCGTCATCGGCCTGGCCAGCGCGTTCAGGCGCCATGTCATTGCCGAGGGGGTGGAGACCCCAGCCCACGGCGCAGCCCTCATGCGCCTGGGTTGTGATCTGGCACAGGGCTATGGGATTGCCCGCCCCATGCCGGCCCGTGATCTGCCGGCCTGGGTCGCATCCTGGCAGCCGGACCCGAGCTGGGCCGACCGGACCTGACGTCCCTTGAGTCGCGCTGACGGACTGCGCCTATTTGCGGGCCATCGCGTCCGACCACTTTTCCAGTGACGTGATGACCGAAGTCACACTGAGCGCACTCTTCACAATCTCGCGCCACGCCGGCGACTGCACCCGCACACCGTAGTGATTCATGGGCTGCTCCAGCCTGCGGCGGTCCATCAACTCGGCCATCTTCTCGTCCGACAGGGACAAGCCCAGCGAGGCAAGCACCTGCAGTTTTTCGGACACCATGCCCGACACTCGCATCAGCTTGAGCAGGCGCAGGTGGAGGTCCGGGCGGTCAATCGCCTGCTGGGCGCGCTTGAAGATCAGTTCGTTGACCAGGGCTTCCATCTGGGCCTGATCGCTGGTGTTGACGGACTGCCAGATGATGGTGCCATCAAAGCGCGTGAGACCCCGCTTGAACTCCAGGTCAGGCCCCGTCAAGGCCTGCAGACAGTGAAAGCTGAACCCCTCCTCATTCCAGCCCAGTGCCTCCACGCGCTCCCATTGCCCATCGATCCGGCACTGCACCCGGATGCCGATATGGCTGTGTCTGTCCTCGTGGCGGGCGGCTGGAATGGTATCGGGTGGCATACGAATCTCTGTCAATTGCGGCGCAGTGCGGCATCCCTGGACACAATGGTCTTGCCCACCGGGGCCAGCGTCAGAGCGGCCAGCTTGAGGTGCTGCAGACCAAACGGAATGCCGATGATGGTGACAAAGCAGCACAGGGCCGACACAATGTGGCCCAGCGCCAGCCAGAAGCCGGCAACAATGAACCAGATAACATTGCCCAGCGTGCCCAGCACCCCGGTGCCAATGTCGTCGGTGCCGTTGATCACTGCGCGGTTCACCGCTTCCTTGCCAAAGGGCAAAAAGGCAAACTGGCCAATCACAAAGCAGGCCTTGGCCCAGGGCAGGCCGATGATGGTGATGGCGCAAATCAGCCCCGCCAGCCACCAGCCAAGGCCCATCAGAAAACCCCCGAACACAAACCAGAAAACGTTGCCAATTGCACGCATGCAGAGTCCTTCCTTGCAGTAGCGGCCCAATATAGCAGCGTGGCGCGGGGGTCTGTGTTGCAGTTCGCCCACTCCAGCCCGGATCGCCATGGCATCGCGGCCGCAGCGATCGTTGAATCGGGTATTCTCAAACGACCCGGCCCGTGCGCCTTAACTTGCCTTTTTTAACTCTGTTCAATGCCATGAAAAGATTCAAGGTTTCCAGCCGGTTGTTTTCCATTGTGGGGATCGCGGCACTGATCATGCTGATCCTGGCCGGCATCAATTGGATGTCTCTGAGCCGTCTTGCCGAGTTGCAGGATCTCGGGGTGCAAAAGAGCAATGCCGCAGGTCAGCTCAAGCACGATGCCAACCTGGGGGCGCAGGCCTACCGCGTGGTGGCAGACACCTTCATCAACCAGGAGTTTGACGAGTCAGCCAAGAAGTGGGCTGAGATCAACAAGGAAATTGACGAAGCCATTGCATTCGCCAACGCCGCTGCCGACACCAGCGACAAGAAAGCCACCGTGCAGGCGGGTGCTGCCGCCATACAGGAGATTCGCAAGCTCTACAGCGAGCAGTTCTTGGTGCTATCCAAGAAGGATCCGCAGCGCAGTGAAATAGCTGGAGTCGATGACGCCATTGATGGGCAGATTGACAAATTCGACGAGGCGTTCAACAAGCTGGCTGCGTCACTGGAGGCCGATGCGAAAGCCCTTGATGCGGAGTTCGACAGCGCCGCCAAATCCGCCCGCGTGATGATGGCCGCGTCCATCCTGTTGGGTGGTCTCCTGCTGGTGGCACTGACCCTGACCGTAACCAAGAGCATCACCGGGCAGCTGGGCATGGAACTGTCCGATGCCACGGCCCTCGCACACCGCATCGCGGGCGGTGACCTGTCACACACGTTCACGCATGGCGCCAAAGACAAGAGCAGCCTGGCCAGTGCGTTGGACGACATGCTGAGCACCCTGAAGTCCATTGTCACCAACGTGCGCAAGGGCGCAGAAGGTGTCGCCACTGCCAGCGCGGAGATTGCACAAGGCAACCACGACCTCAGCGCCCGAACCGAGCAGCAGGCCAGCGCGCTGGAGCAAACCTCGGCCAGCATGGAGGAGCTGGGCGCAACCGTCCGCCAGAACGCCGACTCGGCACAGCAGGCCAATCAGCTGGCGCAAAGTGCATCCGCAATTGCCGTGGAGGGTGGCAATGTGGTGGCCCAGGTGGTGGAAACCATGCAGGACATCAACCAGTCTTCACGCAAGATCAGCGACATCATCAGCGTCATTGACGGCATCGCGTTCCAGACCAATATCCTGGCGTTGAACGCGGCCGTGGAAGCGGCTCGCGCCGGCGAGCAGGGCCGCGGATTTGCGGTGGTGGCCAGTGAAGTGCGCTCCCTGGCGGGCCGTAGCGCGGAGGCGGCCAAGGAGATCAAGAGTCTGATCAACGCCAGCGTGGAACGCGTGGAGCAAGGCAGCACACTGGTGGATCGGGCCGGTGTGACCATGACCGAGGTGGTGAGCAGCATCAAGCGGGTGACCGACATCGTGGGCGAAATCAGTGCCGCCGGGCGCGAGCAGTCTGCCGGCGTGGCGCAGGTGGGTGAAGCGGTGACCCACATGGATCAGGCGACCCAGCAGAACGCGGCGCTGGTGGAACAGATGGCCGCCGCTGCCAGCAGCCTCAAGGGCCAGGCGCAAGAGCTGGTGCACCTGGTGGATGAGTTCAAGCTACAGGACTAGTTGCCGCCCGCCGCTAACACCGCGAAGCACTCGCCCGCCAGGGCAAGCGCCGCGCGGCATCGCTGAAGGGGTCGAGTGCCGCCGCCTGGGGGCGCTCCAACAGGACGCAGGTGGTGCCGCGGCGCAGGCGGATGTGGTCATTGTCGATACGCTCCTCGGTCCAGGGGCCGGACTCTGCCGCCGCATTGGCAATGACCTGCTCGACAGTGGCGGGCAGACGCCCATGAAACGGGGACAGGGCCGCCGCGCTGGGCGGGGCCAGTGTTGTCAGCGCCTTGCGCGACAGGTTCAGGTTCAACGCCGACGGGGGCGGTTCAGCCTCCGTCACAGCGCCTTCAGCGCTGGGGGGCGCCGATGGTTGCACGACGGATTCGTTGACCCGTTCCTGGTCCACACCACCGCCCGTCTGCCGGCGTTCTGGCCGCAGCGACTGCGCAGGCGCCGTGCGCTGCAGTGTTTCCCGGATGGGCGCCTGCAACTGCGGCAGCCACACGGTCAGCGGGGCCAGCGCCCCGCCGGTGCGCGCCAGCGGCATGTCGTGCCCCAGCGTCCACCAGGCGATCACACCCATGAGGTGCGCGCCCATCACCGCCAAGCCCACCACCACCCTGGCAGTTGGCCTTGCGGGCATCGCCGCCCCCGCTGCGTGCCAACCGATAACCCTACAAGTCGCGGTCATTTGCTATATGTTTGATAGCTTCATAGGCATATTCTACGAGGGCTAGGGCCCATTATTAAGGTGGTTCAAGGTCTGCAAGGGCGCCTGGGGCAACAATGGGCTTTCCTATTGACCGTCCACGACTGCCCCACATGTCCACCATCCGCGATTTCATGGCCCACGACCACCTCCACTGCGATGGGGTGCTGGCCCGCACCGAAAGCCTGGTTGCCGCCCAGGACTGGAACGCAGCGGCCGCCGCCTTCGCACAATTCCAGACCCTGGTGTTGCAGCACTTCGCCGCCGAGGAGTCCGTGTTGTTCCCCGCGTTTGAAGACAAGTCCGGCATGCGCATGGGGCCCACGCAGGTGATGCGCGGCGAACACGCACAGATGCGCCAGTTGATGGATGCCTGCGCCACCGCCCTGCAGGCCAGCGATGCCGACGACTATGCCGGCTACGCCGACACGCTGCTGACCATGATGCAGCAGCACAATGTGAAGGAAGAAAACGTGCTCTACCCGATGTGCGACCAGCACCTGGCCGGACAGGCCGCCGTACTGGTGCCGCAGTTGCAGAGTTTGATGCCCGGCAGAACGGAGTAAGCCATGGACCACGCCCTTGCCAACCTCGTCATCGATGCGCGCGAGATGGAGCCGCCCGAGCCGTTTGTGGTGACCATGGACGCGCTCGATGTGATGGACCCCAGCCACAAGCTGCTCTTGATCATCAACCGGGAGCCGCACCCGCTCTACCGTGCACTGCAGAAGCAGGGCTACGCCTACCAGGCCGAGCTCACCGCGGACTACACCTTTGAAATCCTGATCTGGCGCAAGCAGCCCTGATGCAAGCCCTCCCGTCATTCGACCAGGGCCCCCCCATCAGCGCGCCGCTGCGCTTTTTCATCACGGCGCCGCTGTTCGCCATCTGCGCCGGTTGCTTGCTGCTGTGGGCCGGCCCGGAGCTGTTCGCCTCGCGCTGGACACCGGCGGCACTGGCCCTCACCCACCTGATCACCGTGGGATTCATGATGCAGGTGATGCTGGGTGCCATGCAGCAGTTGCTGCCGGTCATGGCCGGTGCCAACATCCGCCGCCCACTGCTGGTAGCCACGGTGGTGCACTCTGCCATCACCCTGGGCGGCATTCTGCTGGTGCTGGCCTTCCTGACCGCCAAGCCATTGCTGTTCGGCTGCGCCGTGGCCTGCCTGGGCGGCGGGGTGGTTGCGTTCATGGGTGCGGCCTTGCAGGCCCTGCACGGCGCGCCCACCACCAGCCCCATCGTCCGCGGCATGCGCCTGGGGCTACTGGGGCTGTGCGTGACGGTGAGCATCGGCCTGCTGAACGCCGTGTCCATGGGCTGGTCGCTGGGCCTGCCGCTGGAGCAGCTGGCCAATGTGCACCTGGGCTGGGGTTTTGTCGCCTGGGGCTGCGCCATGCTGTGCGCCGTGGGCTTTGTGGCGGTGCCCATGTTCCAGCAAACGCCCCAATACCCGGGCTGGTTTGGCCGCACCTTTGCGGGAGTGGCTATCGGCTTGGTGGCGGTGTGGACGTTCGCAGAACTGGCCGGCCTGACGCGCGGTGCGGCGGCACTGGCCGTGGGCGTGGTGCTGGTGGCCGCGTCCTTTGCCTGGATGACGCTGCAGGTACAGCACAAAAGCAAGCGCCCCAAGCTGGATGCGGTGCAACGCCTGTGGCGCGTCGCCATGGTCAGCGCCCTGCTGGCCTGTGCACTGTGGTTGCTGACCCGGGTGTCGGGCACGGTGGCCCAGTGGCAGAGCTGGCCGTTGCTGTTTGGCGCCCTGCTGCTGTTTGGCGGCTTCATGTCGGTGATTTTGGGCATGCTGTACAAGATCGTGCCCTTTCTGGTCTGGCTGCACCTGCAGAACCTTGGCCACGGCCGCCTGTTGGCGCCCAATGTGAAGAAGGTACTTGATGAATGGCACATCAACGGCCAGATGCACGCCCACTTTGTGGCCGTGGGGCTGTTGCTGCTGGCCGTGGTCTGGCCACGTGGATTTGTCTATCCGGCCGGCCTGGCCCTGATCGCAGCCAATGCCTGGCTGCTGCGCAACCTGCTGGCAGCGGTGGGGGTGTACCGCACCCACCGGGCCAAGATCGCGGCGCTGGACGCCTCAAACGGCTGACCCCGCGCCGGCGCCCGTTCGGGTCAGCCACTAAAATCCGGCGCTTACCCGCAGCACGGATATCCCATGACCACCACCACGCCCGAGCGCCCCGTGCGCAGCCAGTATGAAGACTTCATGCGCCACGTCTACACCACGGGTATGCAAAAAGGCGACCGCACCGGCACCGGCACCAAGAGCGTGTTTGGCTACCAGATGCGCTTTGACCTTAACGAAGGCTTTCCACTGGTGACGACCAAGAAGGTGTTCCTGAAGGCCATCATCGTCGAGCTACTGTGGTTCCTGCGCGGCGACAGCAACGTCAAATGGCTGCAGGAGCGCGGCTGCACCATCTGGGACGAATGGGCCGGCAAAGACGGCGACCTAGGCCCGGTTTACGGTGTGCAATGGCGCAGCTGGCCCACGCCAGACGGCGGCCACATCGACCAGATCGCCGACGTGATCCAGACACTCAAGACCAACCCCGATTCGCGGCGCATCATCGTGAGCGCCTGGAACGTGGCCGACCTGGACAAGATGGCACTCATGCCGTGCCACGCGTTCTTCCAGTTCTATGTGGCCCCCGCTGCCGAGCCCGGTGGCAAGGGCAAACTCAGCTGCCAGCTCTACCAGCGCAGCGCCGACATCTTCCTGGGTGTGCCCTTCAACATTGCCAGCTACGCGCTACTGACCCACATGGTGGCCCAGCAGTGCGACCTGGACGTGGGAGACTTCATCTGGACCGGCGGCGACTGCCACATCTACAGCAATCACCACGAACAGGTGGAGCTGCAGTTGAGTCGCGCGCCCTTGGCCTACCCGACCCTGAACATCAAGCGCCGCCCGGACTCAATCTTCGACTACCAGTACGAAGATTTCGAAGTCGTGGGCTATGAAAGCCACCCTGCCATCAAGGCGCCGGTGGCCGTCTGATGGCGGTTACCCGCAAACAACTGCTGGCCCTGGTGGCCATCACCCTGATGTGGGGCCTGAACTGGCCCATGATGAAGTTCTCGCTGCGCGAGATGACACCGCTGTACTTCCGTGCCCTGACCATGAGCACCGGTGCACTGTGGTTGTTTGTGTTCTACCGCGCCCGCGGCCTGCGCATGCTGCCCCAGGGGGCCGAGTGGGGCACGGTGGTCAAGCTGGGCCTGCCCAATGTGCTGGGCTGGCACACCACGGCGATTTTTGGGGTGCTGGAGCTGGCATCGGGCCGGGCCGCCATTCTGGGCTTCACCATGCCGATCTGGACCGTGCTGATCGGCACGCTGTTCCTGGGTGAAAAGCTCACCCCCCGCATCACCGTCGCCGTGGTCGCCGTGGCATCGGCCATTGCCCTGCTGCTGTCGCATGAGCTGGGCACGCTCAGCGGCCGCCCGGCCGGCATTCTGTGGATGGAGTCGGCAGCGCTGCTGTGGGCCATTGGCACGGTGATGATGCGCCGCACCCGCATCACACTGCCGGTGGAGACGCTCACGGTGTGGATGCTGATCCTGTCCAGCGTCTGCCTGTGGGGCATGGCCATTGCACTCGAGCCCTGGCCGAGCTGGCATTACTCGCCCGCCATGTGGGGCAGTCTGGTCTATGGCACCTTCATCAACTACGGGTTTTCGCAGATCATCTGGTTTGGCATGGCGCGCGATCTGCCGCCGGCCACCAGCGCCATGAGTATCATGGCGGTCCCGCTGATCGGCACGCTGTCGGCCACGCTCATCGTCGGAGAATGGCCGCACTGGGAAGACTACGTGGCCATGGCATTCGTGATGGCGGCAATAGCCGCCGTGCTGCTGCCCACCCGCCGACCCAAGCCACTGCCAACCTGAAACCTGTTTCGCATGCAACTGCACCTCATATTCGCCAAGGCCCGCAACGGCGTCATCGGCAAGGACAACGCCCTGCCCTGGCACCTGCCGGAAGACATGGCGCACTTTAAGCGCCTGACCATGGGCTGCCCGGTGATCATGGGGCGCAAGACCTGGGACTCGATCCCCGCCCGTTTCCGGCCGCTGCCGGGGCGCACCAATGTGGTCGTCACCCGCCAGACGGCTTGGAACGAAAATGGTGCTCAGCCCTCGTCAAGTCTGGACAATGCGCTATTATTTTGTGAGCAATTCGAGCACGTCTGGGTGATTGGCGGCGCCGAACTGTACGCCCTGACCCTGCCCTACGCCCACACGGCGGAAGTAACCGAAATCGATGCCGACTATGACGGCGATGCCTATGCTCCACAGTTCGGCCCGCAGTGGCTTGAAACCGCCCGCGAAACCCACACTTCGTCACAAGGCTTGCGTTTCAGTTTTGTAAGCTACCGCAACCCCCAACCGCTTTCAGTCAACACCCGAGGAAATTAAGCATGTCAGGACACGGATTCCACGTTCACGGCCCGCACGACCACGAACTCGAACACGCCCAGCAAGGCGGCCACGGCGGCCATGAGAACGGCGGCATGATCAACCAGATCGCCATGTTCACCGCCATCATCGCCACCATTGGCGCCATCTTCGGCTACATGGGCGGCGCCACCCAGGCCAACGCCGGCCTGTACAAGAACAACGCGGCCATCAAGAAGACCGAAGCCGCCAACCAGTGGAACTACTTCCAGTCCAAGAGCACCAAGCAGTCGCTGGCCGAAATGTCGCGCGACCTGGCGGTGAAGGAAGACGACAAGGCCAAGTACCAGGCCAAGGTGGACCGCTACGAGAAAGAGAAAAACGAGATCAAGGTCGGCGCGGACAAACTCGAAGCCGAGGCCACCGAGTGGGACCACAAGAGCGACGAGCAAATGCACCAGCACCACCGCTGGGCCCAGTCCACCACGGTGTTGCAGGTCAGCATCGCGCTGGCCGCTATCGCGCTACTGACCAAGAAGAAGTGGCTGGAGTACGGCATGTTTGCTGCCGGTGGCGTTGGCGTGGCGGTGGGCGTTCTGGCTGCGCTACATATTTGATAGCTATTCACGCCCAATTCACGAGGGCTAGAGCCTCAAAACACCAAGAAGCATGCCGCCATGAAACTCGCCACCTGGAACGTCAACTCCCTGTCCGTGCGCCTGCCCCAGGTGCTGGACTGGCTCGCCGCGCAGCAGGCCGCTGGCACACCCATCGATGTGCTGGCCCTGCAGGAACTGAAGATGACGGACGACAAGTTCCCTGCGGCATCCTTTGAGGCGGCGGGCTACTGCGCCCAGTGGTTCGGCCAGAAGACCTACAACGGCGTGGCCCTGCTGTCGCGCACACCGGTCACCGATGTGGTGAAAAACATCCCCGGCTTTGACGACGACATGGCCCGGGTGATCGCCGGCACCGTGCAAGGCGTGCGCGTGATTGGGGCCTATTTCCCCAACGGCCAGGAGCCGGGCAGCGACAAGTTTGAATACAAGATGGAGTGGCTCAAGGGCCTGCGCCAGTGGGTCAGGGCCGAGCTGGAGTTGCACCCCCAACTGGTGCTGATGGGCGACTACAACATCACCTTCGACGATCTGGACGTGTGGGACCCGGTGGGCCTGAAGGACACCATCCACTGCACCGAGGAGGAGCGCTACCACCTGCGCGCGCTGGTTGCCCTGGGCCTGCACGACAGCTTCCGCCTGTTCGAGCAGCCGCCCAGGAGTTTTTCATGGTGGGACTACCGCGACATGGGGTTCCGGCGCAACCGCGGCCTGCGCATCGACCACATCCTGATCAGCCACGCGCTGAAAGAAAAGGCCACGGCCTGTGTGGTGGACAAGACCCCACGCAAGAACGAGCGCCCGAGCGACCATGCACCGGTCGTCCTGACGCTCGCCTAAGGGATCAAAGCAGGCTGTCGGCTGCCACGTAGGCGTAGCCGAGGTCGCGCGCCACGGCCTCATAGGTCACCTTGCCTTCGCACACATTCAAGCCGTTTTTCAGGTGCACGTTGTCGCGCAGCGCGGCCTTCCAGCCCTTGTTGGCCAGGGCCACGGCGTGGCCAATGGTGGCGTTGTTCAGTGCGAAGGTCGAGGTGCGGGCCACGGCGCCGGGCATGTTGGCCACGCAGTAGTGCACCACGCCGTCCACCACATAGGTGGGCTCGGCATGCGTGGTGGCATGCGAGGTTTCGAAGCAGCCGCCCTGGTCGATGGCCACGTCCACGATGACGGCACCCTTCTTCATGCGGCTGATCATGTCACGCGTCACCAGCTTCGGCGCAGCCGCACCGGGGATCAGCACGCCGCCAATCACCAGATCGGCGTCCAGCACGGCTTCCTCAATGCTGGCGGAGGTGGAATACAGGGTGGTGATGCGGTTGCCAAACACCAGGTCCAGCTGGCGCAGGCGGTCCACGCTCTTGTCGATGACGGTGGTGCGGGCACCCAGGCCGACCGCCATTTGCATCGCATTGGTGCCGACCACGCCGGCACCGATAATGACCACATGCGCTGGCGCCACGCCGGGCACGCCGCCCAGCAGCAGGCCGCGCCCGCCGTGTTCCTTTTCCAGGTGCGTGGCGCCGGCCTGGATCGCCATGCGGCCGGCCACTTCACTCATGGGGGCCAGCAGGGGCAGACCGCCACCGGCGCCGGTGATGGTTTCATAGGCGATGCAGACCGCGCCGGATTGGACCAGGGCCTTGGTCTGCTCGGGGTCCGGAGCCAAGTGCAGGTAGGTGTACAGGATCTGGCCGGGGCGCAGCATGGCGCATTCCACCGGTTGGGGTTCCTTGACCTTCACGATCATTTCGGCACGGGCAAAGATGTCGGCGGCGGCAGCCACCATTTCGGCACCGGCCGCTACGTACTGGGCGTCATCCAGACCGATGGCGGTGCCGGCGTTGACCTGCACCAGCACCTGGTGGCCGTTGGCGATGAGTTCGCGCACGCTGGCCGGTGTCAGGCCGACGCGAAATTCGTTGTTCTTGATTTCCTTGGGGACTCCGATCAGCATGGCACTATCTCCTGTAAGTGTTGGAATGAGCCGCCATTGTGCGCAAATTTCCCAAAATTAGTAGCTTCATGCATTGAATATGCATGCCATTACAAACTCTAATGACTTTACGAATCTCGTAGGGCGCTCGGCACACCCCACCAGGCAACCACGGTAGTGCACCAAAAAAGAAAAGCCGCTATGGAATCCATAGCGGCTTGTGCATATTTGACGAGGGCTAAAGCCGGAATTACTCCAAACCCAGCTCCTGAATCTTGCGCGTGATGGTGTTGCGGCCGATGCCCAGTTTCTGGGCGGCCTCGATGCGCCGCCCCTTGGTATTGGCCAGCGCCGCCAGGATCAGGCGGGACTCGAATCGGTGCGTCAGGGCATCCCAGACATCGGTGCGGCCAGACCCCAGCAGGGCGATGGCCTCGGCCTCCAGTTCGGCCTCCCACCCGACCTGCGCGCCAGGAACCGCCGGCAACGCCACGGATACGGGCACCGGGAAAGGGGGCGCGACCAAAGCCTCCTGCGCACCTGCAGACGGTGTCGCCCCTGCGGCGGCAGCCACTGGCGGCACGGCGTCGGAACTGGCCTCGCCAGGCATGACGCCCACTTCGGGCGGCAGGTCCTTGGGCTCGACCACCTGGGCCGGTGCCATTACCGTCAGCCAATGGCAGATGTTTTCCAGCTGGCGCACGTTGCCGGGAAAGCTGAATCCCTCCAGCCAGGCCAGCGATGCGTCGGAGATGCGCTTGGGCTCCACCCCCAGCTGCTTGGCACTCTGTTGCAGGAAGTGCCGCGTCAGCATGGAAATGTCTTCCTTGCGCTCACGCAGGGGCGGCAGGCGCAGGCGGATGACATTCAGGCGGTGGAACAAGTCCTCGCGGAAGCCCCCTTCCTTGACCCGCAGCTCCAGGTTCTGGTGGGTGGCGGCAATCACGCGCACATTGGTCTTGACGGCGCTGTGGCCGCCCACGCGGTAGAAATGCCCGTCGCTGAGCACCCGCAGCAGCCGGGTCTGCAGCTCGAACGGCATGTCGCCAATTTCGTCCAGAAACAGCGTGCCGCCGTCGGCCTGCTCGAAGCGGCCACGGCGCATGGTCTGGGCTCCGGTGAAGGCGCCACGCTCATGGCCGAAAAGTTCGCTTTCCAGCAAGTCCTTGGGGATGGCGGCGGTGTTGATCGCCACAAACGGGCCATTGGCGCGCGGCGAGTGCTTGTGCAGCGCGCGCGCCACCAACTCCTTGCCGGAGCCGGACTCGCCGGTGATCATTACGGTGACATTGCTTTGGCTCAGGCGGCCAATGGCCCGGAATACGTCCTGCATCGCCGGGGCCTGCCCCAGCATCTCGGGCGTTTCACCCATGCGCTCTTCGCTGACTTCTTCGCGCTGGCTCTCTTCGACCGCACGGCGGATCAACTCCACCGCCTTGGGCAAATCAAATGGCTTGGGCAGGTACTCGAAGGCTCCGCCCTGGAAGGCGCTCACCGCGCTGTCCAGATCCGAGAAGGCGGTCATGATGATGACCGGCAAGCCCGGGTGCTTGGCCTTGACCTTTTCCAGCAGTTCCAGACCCGAACCGCCCGGCATGCGGATATCACTCACCAGGATTTGCGGGCCCTCGTCGTCTGCGGCGGTATTCAGTGCGGCCAGCACATCGCGCGGATTGGAGAAACTGCGGGTTGGCAGGTGTTCGCGCAGCAGGGCCTTTTCCAGTACGAAGCGTATGGATTGGTCGTCATCTACTATCCAGATCGGCTTCATTATTTTTTCGTCCCCTACAGTTCAAGGTAACGGAATCAAGATCTTGAAATCCGTACGTCCTGGCACGCTATCGACCTCGATCAGGCCATGGTGCTGTTGAACAAAGGTTTGCGCCAGCGTCAGCCCCAGGCCGGAGCCGCCCTCCCTGCCTGATACCAGGGGATAGAAGATGCGGTCCTTGATCGAATCTGGCACGCCAGGTCCGTTGTCGATGACATGCAATTCCAATGCCAACCGGTAACGCTGTTTGCCGAAAGTGATCTGGCGCAGAACGCGAGTGCGAAACGTGAGCATCGCATCACCCGCGGCAATGCGCTCGGCCAGCGCCTGGCAGGCGTTGTGCGCGATGTTGAGAACGGTCTGTATGAGCTGCTCGTGGTCACCACGGAACTCGGGGATGGAGGTGTCGTAGTCGCGCACCACGCGCAGGCCCTTGGGGAACTCGGCCAGGATCAGGGAACGCACCCGTTCGCAGACTTCGTGGATGTTGACGTCGCTCACCATGTGAGGCCGGCGGTGCGGTGCCAGCAACCGGTCCACCAGACTCTGCAGGCGATCGGCCTCGTGGATGATGACCTGGGTGTACTCGTTCAGGTCGGGCGACTCCATCTCCATTTCGAGCAACTGTGCCGCACCGCGGATGCCGCCCAGCGGATTCTTGATCTCGTGCGCGAGGTTGCGGATCAGTTCCTTGTTGGTCTGCGCCTGTTCGGCCAGACGTTCCTCGCGGTCCTGGCGCGTCTGCTGCTCCAGTGGCACCATTTCGACAATGATTTCCTCCACCGGCTCGGTCCAGGTGATGATGACGTGCACCGGCATGGGTTCGGAGCCAGTGCGCTTGAGGAATGCGTCATAGCGCAGCACGGCGAAGGCGTTTTCGCGGGCACCGCTCAGCGCGTTCTGCAGCAGGGAAGGTTCGGTAAACGCATCCGCAAAGCACGAGCCCACAATCGAGCGACGTGAGATGCCGATGGCATCCTCCAGACCGGAGTTGGAGAAAATGACCGACGCATCGGGCCCTACCACTGCCACCAGGGTGGCCAGCAGGTCAAAGGGCTGAAACCGGGAAGGCGCGTCCAAGCCGCTTATTTCGCAGAGGAGCTGGAAGACGCCGATGACAGGCGGCTGAGCTCTCGCCGGATGCCATCAATGTCAGACTCGTTGCGGCTGATGTTGGCCTTGAGATCGGCAACGCGGTCCAGGTACTTCTGGTGGTTGCGGTGTTCAGGGCCCAGTTTCTCGGGCTCACCGTTGTTGTATTCCTTGAGCAGTTCCGCCTGGCGGGCTTCGGCCTTCTTGAGTTCGGACTCCAGGATAAGGCGTGAATCGGAATCCTTGGCGCGCTGGTCGGCCGAGTCCACACGCTGGCCGGGCTGGGTGGCTGCGGCAACCCGGTTGGCGGGTTTTTGCGCCTGCACCACGGTGACATTGCCACCGGAAATCAGTTTGCAGTTCTTGGCCTGGGCCTCGGAGACGGTATTGGTGTATTCATTGCCACACCGATAGATGCGGCCCTGGGCCCAACTGGCGGTGCCCACCACGCTGGCCAACAAAGGAATCAAAAAAACAATTTTCATGCTGTGTCCACGCATCGAATGCAGGGCTGACCGGCCAGTATGCTTCAAAAAACGCCAAAAACAAAATTCAGGCACGGCTATATCGGCGTGTGACCCACATAGCAACAATTGGTTTCAAAAAAAAGGACGGCCCGCGCCGTCCTCTTGAAAAAAACCCGAAAGGCTGCCCGTCGGGGCAGCCAGCCCCCCCCTTACAGGGAGTAGTACATGTCGTATTCGACCGGGTGCACCGACATGCGGTAACGCGTGACTTCGGCCATCTTGAGCTCGATATAGGCATCCAGCATGGAGTCAGTGAACACGCCGCCCTTGGTCAGGAATGCGCGGTCCTTGTCCAGGTGCTCCAACGCCTGATCCAGGCTGTGGCACACGGTTGGTACCTTTGCATCTTCCTCGGGAGGCAGATGGTAGAGGTCCTTGGTGGCTGCTTCGCCGGGATGGATCTTGTTTTCCACGCCGTCCAGACCCGCCATCAACAGGGCGGCAAAGCCGAGGTAGGGGTTCATCAGTGGATCGGGGAAGCGGGCTTCCACGCGACGGCCCTTGGGGTTCGCCACAAACGGAATGCGGATGGAAGCGGAACGGTTCTTGGCCGAGTAGGCCAGCTTCACAGGCGCTTCGAAGTGGGGAACCAGGCGCTTGTAGCTGTTGGTGCCAGGGTTGGTGATGGCGTTCAGGGCACGTGCGTGCTTGATGATGCCGCCGATGTAGTACAGGGCGAAATCCGACAGACCGGCATAGCCGTCGCCGGCGAACAGGTTCTTGCCGTCTTTCCACACGGACTGGTGCACGTGCATGCCGGAACCGTTGTCACCGTGGTAGGGCTTGGGCATGAAGGTGGCAGTCTTGCCGTAGGCATTGGCCACGTTGTGGATCACATACTTTTGCAGCATGGTCCAGTCAGCACGTTCCACCAGAGTGGAGAACTTGGTGCCGATTTCGTTTTGGCCAGCGCCCGCCACTTCGTGGTGGAACACTTCAACCGGAATGCCCAGGGATTCGAGAATCAGGGACATCTCGGCGCGCATGTCTTGCGTGCTGTCAACGGGAGGAACGGGGAAGTAGCCGCCCTTGACGGTGGGACGGTGGCCGCGGTTGCCGCCTTCGAGCTTGGCGCCGGTGTTCCAGGGTGCCTCATACTCTTCGATTTCATAGAACGTGTTATTGGATTCTGTGCTCCAGCGAACGCCGTCAAAAATGAAGAATTCTGGCTCGGGACCGAAGAAGGCGGCATCACCAATGCCAGAGGCCTTCAGGTAGGCTTCAGCGCGCTTGGCGATGGAGCGGGGGTCGCGGTCATAGGCCTTGCCATCGCTGGGTTCCACCACATCGCAATTCATGATGAGGGTGGTTTCTTCGAAGAAGGGGTCGATATTGGCCGTGTTGGGATCGGGCATCAGCAGCATGTCCGACGCTTCAATGCCCTTCCAGCCGGCGATGGACGAACCGTCAAATGCGTGGCCGGAGGCGAACTTGTCTTCGTCAAAGTGCGACACAGGCACCGTGGTGTGCTGCTGCTTGCCGCGGGTATCGGTGAAACGGAAGTCAACAAACTTGACTTCGTTCTCTTTCACCATCTTCATCACGTCTGCGACGGTCTTGGCCATCAAATACTCCTGTTGCACGGTTGTTAAAAAATTGCCCTGTCCACAATGCAGCTTTTGTGCCAACAGCTGATCCGAACACGATTTTGGTAAAGCACCCTATTTTGCCCTGAGATTCACCGGATTTCCGTTGCGTCGGATCAAAGTCAAAGCCATCGCATCACGTTTGACAACTGGCGGTGAATATTCATGCACCAATTTGGAATCTCCAATTAGGCACAACTTTGGTGCATTACTATTTGCGCACCATTTCTGGGCCCAGTTTAGTCTGTGCCAGCTCCAGGCCCCGCAACAGTGCGGCATAGGCAGGCGCCACGGCCGCCGGCGAGCCCTTGACGCCCAGTTCGATGTGGCGCCCATATTGGGGATGGTCCACGCTGGGCAGGCTGAACACCTTGACAGGGGCATGGTCGCGTTCGATAGCCTCCATCAACGGTGTGAGCGTTGCCTCCATGGCGCCAAACACGATTACCGATTGCTCCACCCACGCCCCCTGCACGAACAGGTGCCGGTAATGCGTCTCCAGCACCCACTCCATCATCGGATGTGCCATCACGGGAAAGCCAGGAAGAAAGTACACGCTACCGCAGGCAAACCCTGGAATCTTGTTGAACGGGTTGGGAATGATCTCGGCACCAGTCGGAAACATGCCCATGTTCAGCCGGTGGATGTTGTCACTGCGGTCGGGCTCATAAGGAATGCCCTGCTCGCGCGCCACGTCCCGCATGCGCTCGCGGATCAGCGCCTCGGCTTCGCGGTGCAGCACCAACTCGCGCCCCAACGCGCGGGCCGCGCATTGGCGGGTGTGATCATCCGGCGTGGCACCGATGCCACCACAGGAAAACACCACATCACCGGACGCAAAAGCGCGCGCCAGCGTGGCGGTGATGCGCTGCGGGTCATCCCCCACATAGTCGGCATAGGCCAGTTGCAGACCCCGAGCTGCCAGCAGCTCGATGGTCTTTGCCAGGTGCTTGTCCGTGCGTTTGCCGGACAGGATTTCGTCACCGATGATGATGAGGCCGAAGTGCATGGTCTATTCCGCAGAAATCAGGGGAGGCGCCTGCTCGGGAGCGGGCGGCTCCACGACCACCAAAGCGGTTTCGCGCTCGCGGCGCAAATTCTGCAAGGCGGCCAGGCAATAGTGGGTAAACCACAATGAGGAAAACGCAAATACCAGGGTGTAGATCCAGATCGCCACCGGCACCAGGATGACAAACGCGGCGGCAAACAGCACACCCGAGGCCCAAACCAGGCTGGGTGCGGCGCCCAGATAGCCGGCCAGCACACCCATGCCCAACAGCTGCATCCGGTGCTGCTTCAGGATGGTGCGGCGCTCTTCCGCGCTGGCGTGGGTGGCCAGGGCGTCAAAAGCCATCACCCGGTAGGTGAGCCAGCCCCATATCAGCGGCGGCAAGACCAGCACCAAGGGCGGCACAAACCACAGGGGAATGGAAACCACGAGGGCCGCCAGCGCCAGCACGGTGGACCCCAGTGACCAGGCCACGCTGTGCAGGAAGGACGCTCCGTTGCGCTCCTCCAGCGCCGCAAAGCGCCGCAACGCCACCAGCCGCACCAAGACCGGCGTCATGAGCAGGGCCACCACCAGAAGGGACACGACCACGATCAGCGGCGTGACCGTGAAAATCACAATCAGGGGTGCCAGCATGGTCTTGATGCGCCCCAGACCCATGCTGTCCAGCCAGGCCCAGCCGTTGTTGACAAACTCCGACGATTCCAGCACCAGCCGGACCTGGTCCAGCGCGCTGTCCCAATACAGGTAGCCCAGCCCCACCGTCAGGCCGATCACCAGGACCAGCGGCAATATGGACAACAGGATGACCCGTGGCCGCAGGCAGTACGCCGCGGCCCGCCAGAAGGAATCGAGGAACAGGTTCATGGGGCAAGCATACCGGTTCGCGGCAATTCCCTGTCCGTCAAAGCGGGCTTTGGATGCTTTGCAGGTCGGATTCGCTCAACCAGCGCCACTGGCCGGGTGCCAGGTCGGCGGGCAGGCGCAGCCCCCCAATCTGCGAGCGGTGCAAGCCTTCCACCCGGTTGCCCACCGCGGCTACCATGCGCTTGACTTGGTGGTACTTGCCTTCGGTCAGTGTCAGTCGCAGATGCAGCGGGTCCACCGCCTCACAGGCCGCCGCGCGCACCGGCTTGGGATCGTCGTCCAACACCACGCCGTCCAGCAGCTTCTGGACCTGGCGTTCATCCAGCGGGTGCTTGACCGTGACCTCATAGACCTTGGGCACATGGTGGCGGGGCGAACTCATGCGGTGGATGAACTTTCCGTCATCGGTCAGCAGCAGTAGGCCGGTCGTATCCTGGTCCAGCCGTCCGACCGCCTGCACGCCCTGCACCGCCGCCTTTTGCGGGCGCAGCCGCAATGGTGACGGCAACAGGGTGTAGATGCTCGGGTAGGTCGAGGGTTTTTGCGAGCATTCGGTGCCGGCCGGCTTGTGCAGCATCAGGTAGGCCTTTTCATGGTAAGGCCAGTCCACGCCCTGAACCCGGAAGCGCAGGCCGGTTGCTTCAAGTTCCATAGCAGCCTGCGTACATTCCACGAGGGCTGAACCCTCTTTCTCCCTATAGACCTGGACCAGGCCCTGCTGGATCAGGCCGGCACACACACGACGGGTACCAAAGCCTTGTGAATAAAGAATTTCCTGGAGCTGCATGCTGTCTGTTCTCGTTTTCATCAATATCGGGTGGCGGTTGTGCGCCCGAATCTTGTCACAAACCAAGGGGGGGCCACTCGTCTGCCATCAACGACATCGGAAATGGTGTTCATAGGAGACGAAACCCGGTAGACTGGAATTGACAACGAAAGCCACGTCAGATGGCTCAACATTCAGGGTGAGTCTCATGATCTATCTCGCATTTCTGCTGGGTATCGGTTTGGGCGCAGGGGTTGTTTACTGGATGCGCAAGACCCAGGCCAAACAACGCCGGCGCATCCCCAAGGAGTGGCCGCTGGCGATACGCCCACTGGTCAACAGCCGGGAAAAGCAGGTCTGGCTCTGGCTGGTCAAGGTCATGTTCGACCAGCAAATCCTGGTCAAACTCCCGGTCACACGTTTCACCACACCCGCACAAGACGCCGATGCGGCGCACTGGTACCACCTGCTCAATGGTGTGTATTGCACGTTCACCCTGTGCAATATGGATGGCCAGGTGATTGGCTGCATCGATGTCCCAGGTCCGCATGGGCTCTCGCTGAGCAACCAGACCCTCAAGCACGCGCTGCTGTCGCAATGCGGCATCCACTACGCGGTGGTCGATCCTGCCAACCTGCCCCACCTGATCCAGATCCGTACCGCCTTTCTGGGCGAGCATGCCGCGCGGGGCGGCCCGCACAGCCAGTTGGATTCGCAATTCAAGGACGTCAGCCAGCACCTGCACGCGATTGTGGACCGCAAGCGCCACACCAAGAGCAAAGCCGTGGCGCAACTGGATGCCGCCATGCCCAACACGTCGGATTACTCCGAGAGCCAAATGGCGTCCGGTTGGGAACAAAACTCCTTTGTCACCCCGCTGGACAGCCGCGCCGCCAAGCTGTAACTACCCGGCCAGGGGCATGGCCTGCTCCACCAGGCCGGCATGCAGGGCGGCGCCCAGCGGCAGGATTTCGTCATTGAAGTCGTAGCGGGCGTTGTGCAGGTAGCAGCCGCCCACCCCATTCTCCGCACCCTGGCCAATGCGCAGATAGGCTCCCGGCCTGGCCTGCAGCATGAAGGCAAAGTCTTCTGAACCCATGCTGGGCTCCAGGTCGCGCACGACGTTCTCAGCCCCCACAAGGCTCTCGGCCACGCGGGCGGCAAATGCGGCCTCCTGCGGGGTGTTGATGGTGGCCGGGTAGATGCGTTCGTACTGCACGCTGGCGGTGGCGCCAAAGCCTTGGGCCACGGCACCACACAATTCGCTCAGGCGCCGCTCCACCAGCGCCTGCACCTGCGGGCTGAAGGTGCGCACCGTGCCCACCAGCGTCGCCTTGCCCGGCACCACACTCATGGCATTGGGGTCGCCCGCGTGCATGGCGCACATGCTGATCACCGCGCTGTCGATGGGACGCACATTGCGCGACACGATGCTTTGCACTGCCGTGATGATGTGCGCCGCCACCAGGACCGGATCAATGGTCTGGTAGGGGTGTGCGCCGTGGCCGCCCTTGCCCTCGATCTCCACCGTCACGCGGTCGGCGGCGGCCATCATTGCGCCCATGTTCAGCCCAATGGTTCCAGGGCGCATGGCCGGCCAGTTGTGCATGCCATAGACCGACTCCACGGGGAAACGGTCAAACAGGCCGTCTTCCATCATCACCCGCGCACCGGCATAACCCTCTTCACCCGGCTGGAAGATCAGGACGGCCGTGCCATCAAAGTTGCGGCTGGCAGCCAGGTAGCGCGCCGCGCCCACCAGCATGGCGGTGTGACCATCGTGGCCACAGCCATGCATCAGGCCCGCCCGGGCAGATTTCCAGGCGAAGCCGTTGAGCTCGGTCATGGGCAGCGCGTCCATGTCGGCGCGCAGACCGATCATCCGGCCCGCGCTGTCCTGGCGACCGCGAATCGTGGCCACCAGACCGGTCTTTCCAATGCCGGTGTGCACGGCATCCACGCCGCAATGCTCCAGCGCTTCCTTGACCCGCGCTGCCGTGTAGACCTCCTCAAAACCCAGCTCCGGGTGGGCATGCAAATCACGGCGCAAGGCCGTGAGCTCCGGGTGAAACGCCGCAATCTGCTCGAACGCCCGGCCCCTGACCTGCAGTGCCGGCGCCGAATCTGAAACCTTCATGGATGACCTCCGCGTTCCCGTCTTAACTTTGAAACAGTTCGTAAACCATGCTAGCAGAGCACCCTTCAGCGCATCAAAATGGCCTGACTGACCATGGGAGCAACTCAGGCACGCCGATTGCATAGTAAGACCCCAAGCGCGTGACGCCCCGCCATTTGTGCGGGTTCAACTATTCAACTTCTACACCCCAATCGATGTTCTCGCTATTCCGATCCAAGGCCCATCCCAAGGAGAAAACTGCCGAATCCCCCGCTGAGCGCAGCAATCGCATGGATCTGGAGGAGCGAAAGGCATTTCGACAAGAAATGCTGTACCAGTCCATTCGAGAGACATTTTTGTCAATGGAAGTCATTGGCAGCATGTACAAGTTCAAGGTCATGCCGGTGGACGAACGCCACCACCGGTTCATCGCCATGATCGACGTCGCCAAGTCCTTTGTCACCGGCAAGGATGCCCGGACCAAGAGCTTTGCATCGATTGAAAAGCTGATGCGCACCAACACCTACAAGCGTTTTGGCGTCCTGATCGAAGGGACCTATTGGCGCGTCAGCGAGTCCGAAACCCAGTTTGAGCGCCAGGCACGTGCCGCCGACCCGGCCGGCGCCCGTGGATCGGAGATGGCAGTCCAGGCCCGCAAGACGCCCGGAGATCAGCCTTCGGCACAGCCTCACCCCGAACCGGCACTGGCACGCCACGCCTACCAGCCCGTGTCCGAAGATGAGGCCAAGGCCTTCATGGATGCCCTCAAGAACGGCCTGACACCGCCCGTGGTGCGCATCGGCGACATGGAATACCAGTCCGACTTGGCCCCACTGGACAGCGGCATCATGATCGGCGGCACCCAGTACGGCAAGCTGTAGCCGCGGCCTGCGGCCTTCAGAGCTTGTCCAGCGCCAGCGCCCCGGTCAAGGAAACATCCAGCGGCTGGTCACGGACAGCGGTCATGCGCTCCAGAAAGCGCTGCGCTGCGGGGTCACGGGGCTTTAGCGCCAGCAAGCTGGCAAAGTCCGCCGCACTGGCTTCCCACTCCTGGCGGTAAAAACTGGCCACTGCCCGCTCGCTGAGGGCGCGCAGTCCTGGATCACCGCACGGCGTATAGACCTTCACCGCCTCGCTCTTGCCCTTGACCACCACCGTGTCCAGGTGGCGCAGGCCCAGTTCGGCCGGCAACAGCGATGCCGTCGCGTCTGACAGCAGGATGCCCGTACCAAATGCCTTGTTGGCCCCTTCCAGGCGAGCCGCCAGATTGACGGCATCACCAATCACCGTGTACGAAAACCGACTGTGAGACCCAATATTGCCCACCACCACCCGCCCGGTGTGCAGGCCAATGCGCATGGCAATGGCAGGCAGGCCACGGGCCTGCAGGCTAGTAGCCAGGACCTTCATGGCGGCCTGCATCTCGATGGCCGCGCGCACGGCGTGTTCGGCGTGCAACGCGTCATCCAGTGGAGCCCCCCAAAAGGCCATCACCGCGTCGCCAATGAACTTGTCCACCGTTCCCCCATAGCGGTGGATGATGGGCGTCATGGCATTGAAGTACTCGGTCAATACCTCCACCGTGGCCTCCGCCGTCAAGCGCTCCGACATGGCGGTGAAGTTGGCCAGGTCGGTGAACATCAGCGTCAGCTCGCGCGCCTCACCGCCCAGCTTCAGCAGTTCGGGGCGCTCCACCAGGCGTGCCACCACTTCGGCTGGAACGTATTGGGAAAACATCATCCGCATCTGCAGCGCGCGCCGGCGGCTGGCCACATAGTTGACCAGCATGGACGCCCCGTACACCGCCACCACCACCAGCATGGGAAACAGCGGCGCCAGCCAGATCTTCTGGCTGGCGAACAGCCACAGCGACAGCAACCACACCCCGCCGCCAAGACTAATCGCGACGACTGCACTGACCACGGGCTGTGCACGCAGCCCAGCCACCACCAAGAGCGCCAGCATGGCCAGCACCAGGCCTACCACTGCAGCGTCTGAAGCCACGCGCAGGCCTCCACCGGTCAGGCGGTTGCTGATCAGATTGGCCTGCACCTCCACACCGGGGAACAACCGGTCGTCTTCAGCGGTCACGACAAAGGGGGAGTTGAACATGTCGCTCTGTGAGCTCTGCAACTCCACCGCCGTGCGGACCGAGCGCCCGATCAGCACGATCTTGTCCTTGAAAAAACCCGGTGGGAGCAGCCCAGGCTCCAGCGCCTGGTAGTAGGAACGGGTGTCAAAGGTGGCGCGCGGACCCACGTACTCAATCAGGTCCACGGGCCGGGCTACGGCGGGGGCGGTGCCAGTCCGCGCCCCCAGGCGCGACAGCAGTGACGCAAAACTGTCGTCTCCCCCTGCCTGGCGGCGCACCACAAAGTCATCGTCGGGCGTGACCTGCACCTGCCCGGGCAGCGCGCCTGCGGCCAGAAAGCGCTCCAGCGGCATGACCTCGCTCCACAGCGACGCGTTGGCACTTTCGGTCCTTTCGCGGCTGGCCGCCAGCACCACGGGCGGCCCACCGCGAATCGCCTGCTCCAGCACGGCATCATCTTCCGGGCTGGAAGGCTCGGCAAACACCATGTCAAAGCCCACCGCCCGGGCGCCATCGACCTTCAGGCGCTCCAGCACCTGCGCGTGCAGGCGACGCGGGAACGGCCACTGCACCTGCATCTGCTGGAAACTCGACTCGTCAATGGCCAAGATGACCACTGGGACTTCCACCGTGCGTGACGCGGTCCAGGTAGTGAACAGGTCGAACACCTTGCCATCGATCGCCTGCCAGGTCCGCGTGCCGGACGCCAGCCAGACCAACGCCAGCGCGAGCACGCCCACCGCGACCACCAGGGCGCGCTGGCGAGCCAGGGCGCTAGAAGCGATAGCGCGCGTCCAGAACATAGCGTTGTGTCTGGCGGGTGGACTTCGAACCACCCAGGTTGAGGGCTCCCAGGCCGATCACCCAGTGTTTGTCGGCCGTCTCCCAAAAGCCGACCAGATCCAGGCTCCAGCCTGCGGGCCACAGGGTGAGGTTCTCCTTTTCCTCAAATCGCTCGGAACGGTACACCGCACGCCCGGCAATGTAAGTACGCTGCCCAGCCGTCCACGTGGCGCCGAGAACGGCGGCATTGCGCGGCATGTACGGAATGCGTTTGCCGGTGATGCTGCCACCGGGCGCCTCGGAATCGGCGTAGTCGCTGGTCGTGTCCTGTACGGTCAACTTGAGATAGGCCGACAGGTCCTGGTTCACGATGCGGTTCAGGCCAAACGACCATGCACTGACAGTCCCGTTCTCAAAGCTGGGCGTGTCTTCCAGCAAATCCACAGAAGACAGGTTCACCGTCTGGGTATTGCGCAAGGCCTCCAGAAACGGCAGCGACGGCGTGCGCAGATCAATGCCGGGCGACGTCAGGTTGCGAATGTCCTGTCGATCAGCCTTGACGGTCAGGAACAGGTTCTCCGACGGCGTCCAGCCCACCTGCACCACACTGCGCTTGACCCGACCACCGGCCTCCACCAACCGGTCCTCCATCGGAATGCCGGCGGTTTCCACGCTCCCCAGGGTGCTCACGCTCAAAGGGCGAACCCAATCCTGGTAAGCCGCGCGCACCGTGACCCGCTCCGTGGGTTTGTACGCCAGCCCCAGGCGCGGCGCCCATTGATCGGAGGTTTCGTCCTTGCGGACCAGGCTATGGCTGGAGTTGCCACTGAAGTAGGCCGTGGTGGCGTCCTCGCCAATGGTTCGTTCTGTCAGACGCGTTGCGGACATGGCGCCGTCCAGCAACAGACCGGGCGAAGGGCGATGCTGTGCGGCGGCCGTCAGGGTCGTGGTGCTGCGGTCGATGTCGTTGGTGCCACCCAGAATCAGGTATTCACCCAGCGCCGCCGAACTGCCCTGCGACACAAAGATGGGACCGGATCCGATCCGTTCGTTGTATTGCTTCTCGGAAACAGTCTCCACCCCCAGGGACACACGCGTTCTGTCGGTCCAGTCAACGGTGTGGCGCAGCTGCACATCGTTGAACTTCTTGGTGGGGTTGGCATAAACAGTGACAAGGCCCACCATGCCATTGATGCCAAACAGGCCAGGATAGGCACCCACCATCGTCTCTTCACTGCTGGAGCCCAGTTTGACCCAGGTCTGCGACACCGGTGACCACTTGTAGGAAAGCCCCACTGCACTGTGACGCACCAGGTTGTCGAAGGTGGTGCTGGTGTTGCCCGAATTCATCAGACCCAGCACATCGTTATGCCCCCGCATATTGATCTTGACCTCGTTGCTGTAGGCAAACAACCCCAGGTTCTCCGTCGGCTGCATGCCAAATCCCAGCGTGGAAACCCTGACCCCAACATCTCCCCGTCCACTGCCGTCGGTGAAGGCTGGCTGATCGGACCATGCACCGATGTCGATGGGAAAACCACTCGCATTGCCCTGCTGGAGTTGCACAAAATACGCCATGGGGATGGACGCGTTGGCCGTGCCATTCACCGTCACCGATGGCACGCGGATATGCGCAAACGAGTTGTCGGCGTTGTAGCCGATCGCACCGTAGTGGCCCGAGCGCTGCAACAGCGTGGAGAAGCGGTTGCTGGCGCCAAAGGCCAGCGGATCACTCAGGTAGCCCTGGAACAACTCGGAGTTCTTGTTGAATTCCCCCGGATACCGGTCCGCCAGGAACAAATGGCTGCCCCCCCAATACGGGTGGTAACTGTCCTGGGCCAGTTCCAGCGCCCACTCCTCCAGGCCAAAGAATGCCAACGCCGCGCCAAAGTTGGCACTGCCCTTCTGGTTGTTGGCCACCTGGTTCAACGACTTCAGATAGGGCAAGCGCTTGACCGCCTCGCGGGACGACTGCACCGCCTCGCCAGCCCGGAACTGGTCCGTATACATCTGCGACAGCAACAGGAACGGAACCGGGTCCTTGTCATCGAGCGCAATGGCCTGGCGCAATGTGCTCTCGGCGTCGTCCACGCGCCCCAACTGGTAATAGGCCACGCCGGTGTAGGTCTTGGCGCGGGCATAGCGCGGCTCCATGACTCCAGCACGCAGGAAGGCATCCAGCGCGGCCTCGGGTTGGCCCTGCTTGAGGCGCAGCAGCCCCAGGCCGGTCCAGCTCACATAGTCGGCCGGGTTCTGCTCCAGCGCGGCAGCAAAGGCCTGCTCGGCTTCTGCAAAGCGATTGGCAAAGGTCTCCAGCGTACCCAGCTCACCCCGGTAGCCGGCGCCCTGGGGCTTGAGTTCCAGCGCTTTCAGCAGGTTGCTGCGCGCCGGGCTGATCGCCTCGCGTTCGTTTTGCGCACTGCCCAGGCCAAACCAGCCCCGGTCATCGCCGGGCGCGACCCGGGTAGCGCGGCCAAAAGCCAGCTCGGTGGCGGTGGCACTGCCTTGGCGGCGCGCCAGTTCGCCCTCGGCCAACAGCACACTGGCGGTGTCGGCATTGCGGGCACGGGCCAAGGTTTTGGCGCTGTCATCCAGCCGATCCGTCAGCAAGTAGACGCGGGCCAATTGGGCCAGCAGATCGGGTTCATCCGGGTGGCGGCTCAGACCGTTTTCCAGCGTGTTGGCGGCGGCCGCAAACTCCCCGTCCACCAGTTGCAGGTCCGACAGCATCAGATAGGCCGCAGGCGGCACGCCCTGGGGCGCGTCGGTCAGGGCGGCCAACTGACGGCGTGCCAGCGCGCTGTCCCCGCCCTGGATCGACTTGGCGCTGGAGAGAATGGCGATCCACGGGCCGCTTGGCGTGGAGGGAACCTGGTCCGCATGCAGATGGCGCGTGGGATCGGCTGTGAGCGCATTCACCCACTGGATGCGGTCGCGCGGGTTGCTCAGCTGGATCTTGACCGGCGCCCGGCCCACTTCGGCCATGGCGGCCTCATTGCTGCCCACCGTCACCGCACCCTGGGCGTTGGAAAACTCCACCGTGCCGGACAGCACGGTCAGCAGCGTCTTGCCACTGGCGTCCACATCCAGCTCCCAATCCGTGCCGCGGATACCGGCCGTGGCGGCCGGAGTTTGCAGGTTGAGGCGGCTGTCGTTCTGGCGCTTGGTCTGGGCCCAGGCCCGCCCCAGCGACAGCAGCAACGTGGTGGGCTGCGTGCCGCTGGCCAATTGCTTCACCTGCAGCACCGAGTTCTGGTTCAGCCGCACCTGCGTGTCATCGGCAAACAGCAGCGCCATCTTGGAGGACGTCAGCGTGCGCACAAAGGCCCCGCCTGGCAGCAGTTGGGAGGTCTGGGCCGCCGCCCACGGTGCGCTCTCTACCGCGCGCTGCTCACCGCCGCCCTGCAGGCTGACAATCTGCGCGGCCGACCCCGCCGCAATCGTCGCGTGACCCAGCGAAGGCACCAGGGTGAGCGGCACGCACAGCGCACATGACAAAGCCAATGATCCAAATCGCATGGTGATTCCTCACGAAACAAGGGATAGGGACGACCGGCGCCACCGGTCCAGAACGCACGCCCATTCTAGGAGGCAGTTTGCCCCACCGTCACCCCCCCCTCGCGCCAATGCCCCGGCAGCGGCACGGGCGTCGGTGTGCCACCTAAAATGACTTGGTGAACGCCGCCCTGCCCCCCCATCTTCCCCGCCGCCCCATCCGTGAACTGCCCGACGAGCTGATCAGCCAGATCGCCGCCGGCGAGGTGGTGGAGCGCCCGGCCTCGGTGGTGCGCGAGCTGGTGGACAACGCGCTGGACGCCGGCGCGACGCAGATCACAGTGCGCCTGCTGGCCGGTGGCGTACGCCTGATCAGCGTGGAGGACGACGGCCAGGGCATCCTGGTCGAGGAACTCCCGCTGGCCTTTCGCCGCCACGCCACCAGCAAGATCGGCAACCTGCAGGATCTGGAATCCGTGGCCACCATGGGGTTTCGCGGCGAAGCCCTTGCCGCTATCAATTCAATAGCTGACTGCGCAATATTGTCGAGGGCTAGCGGCCAGTCTGCTGCAAGCCTGCTGGACGGGCGCACGGGTGAGCTGAAACCCGTGGCACGTAGCCAGGGCACCACCGTCGAGGTCAAGGAGCTGTTTTACAGCACCCCGGCGCGGCGCAAGTTCCTGAAGACCGACGCCACTGAGCTGGCCCACTGCATCGAAGCCGTGCGCCGCCACGCCCTGGCCCGCCCCGACGTGGGCTTTGCCATCTGGCACGAGGGCAAGCTCGTCGAACAATGGCGCCGCTGCGAGGCACCGGACCAGGAATCGCAACTGGCCCAGCGCCTGACCGATGTGCTGGGCGCCGACTTCATGGCCCAATCCATTGCCGTGGACTGGCGCGCCGGCAGCGATGCCCGCTCGCTGCGCATCTGGGGCCGGGTCGGCATTCCCGACGCCGCCCGCTCGCGCGCCGACCAGCAGTTCTGTTACGTCAACGGCCGCTTTGTGCGTGACAAGGTGCTCACCCACGCCGCCCGCAGCGCCTATGAAGACGTGCTGCACGGCCACCGCCAGCCGGTGTACGCGCTGTACCTGGCCATGGACCCGGCGCGCGTGGACGTGAACGTGCACCCGACCAAGATCGAGGTGCGCTTCCGCGACAGCCGCGAGGTGCACCAGGGCGTGCGCCACGCCGTCGAAGACACCCTGGCCAAGCCGCGCGCCGGACAGACGGACGGCGCTGCGCCCGCCGCACCCGCGCCCGCCGGCGAGTCCTTCGCAGCCTTCCAGCCGAATGGTTTGGAGCAAAATGCCGCTCCAGCCCTCGCGGGATATACACAGCGTGCTATTACTTTCGTAGCACACGACGAGCCGACCGGCCACCGCGTCAGCGACATCAGCCTGCTCTGGCAACGCGACACCGGAGCCAGCACCAACGCCACCGGCGGCTGGGTGGCAGAGGGCTTTGCGCAGGTCAAGGAGGAGCCCGCAAAGCGGGCGGGGGACACGGAGCAAAGCCCTCTGC
>JBAQDE010000045.1:0-43717 GCA_049294595.1 Rhodoferax sp.
GCACGCCGCCGGTGTGCCGGCCGACGCGCTGCAACTGGCGCACGGCGCCGGCGAGACCGTGGGTGCGGCGCTGGTCGCACAAGCCGGCGTGGCCGGTGTGGTGTTCACCGGCTCCACGCAGGTCGCCAAGATCATCAACCGCGCGCTGGCCGCCAAGGACGGCGCCATCGTCCCGCTGATCGCCGAGACCGGTGGCATCAACGCCATGCTGGTGGACAGCAGCGCGCTGCCCGAGCAGGTGGTCGACGCCGTGGTGCAAAGCGCCTTCCGCTCGGCCGGCCAGCGTTGCTCGGCGCTGCGCCTCTTGTGCGTGCACGCCTCCATCGCCGATGGCGTCATCGAGATGCTGCAAGGCGCGGCCAAGGAACTGGTGGTGGGCGACACCGCCGACATCGCCACCGATGTGGGGCCGGTCATAGATGCAGAAGCCTTTGACAACATCGATCGCCACATCCAGCGACTGAAGCAAGATTCAAAAGTGCTGCTAGCCCTCACCAATACGGATCCGTCAGCTACCAAAACCGTAGCAAACCTGATCGCACCACACGCCTTCGAGGTGGCCCGCATCGCCGACGTCAAGGCCGAAATCTTTGGCCCGGTGCTGCAGGTGGTGCGTTGGAGTGGCGAGCCGGTCGACGTCATTGCCCAGGTCAACGCGCTGGGCTATGGCCTGACGCTGGGCATCCAGACCCGCATCGACAGCCGTGCCCAGGCACTGGCCCACGCGGCACACATCGGCAACGTTTACATCAACCGCAACATGATCGGCGCCGTGGTCGGCGTGCAGCCGTTTGGCGGCGAAGGCCTGAGCGGCACCGGCCCCAAGGCCGGCGGTCCTCACTACCTGTACCGCTTCTGCGCGGAGCAGACCATCACCGTGAACACCACGGCGGCGGGGGGGAATGCGGCGCTGCTGGCGGGGGCGCATTGAGGGCGGACTGATGGAGAAGCGCGTGCTTCGATCGCGGTTGCCCAGACGGGTCTAAGTCGGGCAACCGTGCCCTTGGCGCCGCAGCACAACATGGGTGGCTTTTTCCGACGCAACGAATTGAACGCACGCAAATCCCTGAGCGCGCATGTCAACCCCTTCGAACAGTCGCTCTCCCCCGCCCAGCAGGACCGGTGAGATGGCGATGTGCAGTTCATCGACGAGGTTCGCGCGAAGGTATTGCTGGATCGTGTGAGCCCCGCCGCCAATGCGCACATCCTTGCCGTTGGCGGCCATGCGCGCCCGGTCCAGCGCCTCGTGGATACCGCCGGTGACAAAGTGGAACGTCGTTCCGCCTTCCATCTCGATGGAAGGGCGCGCGTGGTGCGTCAGGATGAACGTTGGAACGTGATACGGAGGGCTGTCGCCCCACCAGCCTTTCCACTCCACGTCGGGCCAGGGACCGCGAACCGGTCCGAACATGTTGCGCCCGAGAATCCAGGCGCCCACATTGTCGAAGCCCCGCGCGGCAAAGTCGTCATCGACTCCCGTTGTGCCACCGTCATTTCCAAACAGGGCACCCTGCAACGTGCGTGTTGGAAACAACCACTGGTGCAAATCGGCCCCGCCCACACCAAGGGGATTGCTGAGGTCCTGATTCGGACCGGCGCCAAAACCGTCCAGCGAGATGGTGAAGCCCTCAACCCGAACACGTGTCATTTGCATGCCCTCCTGTCGATGGATGCCCAACGCCCGTCAGCCAGCACTGCCTTTCAGCATGGTCAACGGCAACGCATGCACTTCACCCAGCAAGCGGGCCAGTGCGCGCCCTGCGGCATCAATCACTGCGTGGCCTTTTTCTGCACTGGCCGCAGCGGCGTTGCCCACCGCGCCAGCCGGGTTGTAGTCCTGCATTTGCCAGCCCAGCTTGGCGGTTCGGCCATTGCCCAGGATGTCGAAGCGCCGGGCACGGTCCTCCGAGGTCGAGGCAAAGTTCTGCGCCTGCGCCATGTCCACCAGTTCGGGCGCCAGTGCCAGCATCATGGAGGTCTCGATGTCGCCGGCGTGGATGCCGAAACGGTGCTCATGGTCGCTGAACAGGGCATTCACATCTTCGCCAGTCGGGCCGACCAAGGGCAGACCAAACCAGTTCACGCTGTAAACCAGCATCCCCAGACGGGCGCGCAGGTCGCGCGCCACGATGTCCATCACCCCCACCTGGCCGCCGTGGCTATTGAGCAGCACCAGCTTCTTCACGCCGCTGGCCGCCACGCTTTCGCCAATATCGGTCCACAGACGGATGACGGTCTCGGCCTTGAGCGTCAGCGTGCCGGCAAACCGGGCATGCTCGGGGCTCAGTCCCAGCGCCTGGGTGGGCAGGAACAGGGCCGGCACATCGGCGGGCAGGTGCGGCAGTGACGCGCTGACCACACCATCGACCAGCGCACTGTCCACCCGCAGCGGCAGGTGCGGTCCGTGCTGTTCGGTGGCTGCCACCGGGAGCACGGCAATGGTGTGCTCAAGGGTACCCGCGGCGCGGGACTGGGCGAAGTCGCGCGTGCTCCAGTCGGCCCAGTAGCGCGAAGGGTTGGATACGGGAACGGTGTCTGGGCGGGCGGCTGCAGTCATGGTGGTGGAGGCGTGCGTGGGACGGCCCATGGTAACGCGGTCCGGCCGGGCGTGGCGGGAGCGCCGTATCATCCCGGCATGTCCGCATCCCGCCCCCGCAATGCCACTGGCGATTCGTTTTTTGCCTGGGACGGCGACGTCCTGATCCTCAATGTGCTGGGCAAACCGGCGGCCAGCAAGGATGCCATTGGCAAGCCCAAGGGCACGCAGCTCAAGATCAGCGTCACCGCAGCCCCCAAGGGCGGCAAGGCCACCGACCACATGGTGCGTTTTCTGGCGCCCCTGTTTGGCGTGGCGGTGTCCGACATCGAGGTGGTGTTCGGCCAGGAGAACGTGAACAAGCAGTTGCGCATCAAGGCGCCCAAGAAGCTGCCGGCGGTCTTCCACCAGGGCGCGCTGGACCTGTAGCGGGGAGTGCCCAACGGCACAGTCTGTAGGGGCTTAGCCGGGCCCAGGGGCCTGCAATGCCACAATCGGGGGACGGCCGGCCAGCTGTGGTGCGGCGGAACTTTTCAGCCGATTGCGGCTCCCATTTGGCAATGACTTTCACCACCCGACTCCCCTGGCGCAGCCGCCCGGCCTTGCGCCTGCTCTCCGATGGCCTGTTGATTGCTATATTATTTATAGCTACATACTCAATATCGACGAGGGCTAGTGCCCAGATTATTCAAAATGGTTCGGCGCAATCCGGCGCCGCCACGGCCGTGGTGCAGACCGAGCAGGTGCGCGCCGAGCTGTTTGCCCACGCGCCGGACGGCGTGTCGCCCGGCAAGCCGGTGTGGCTGGGGCTGCAGATCCGTCACCAGCCGCACTGGCACACCTACTGGAAAAACCCCGGCGACTCCGGTCTGCCCACCGTGCTGCAGTGGACGCTGCCGGCGGGTGTGACCGCCGGTGACATCGACTGGCCGACACCGCACCGCATCGTGATTGGCAACCTGGCCAACTACGGTTTTGACGGCACGGTGCTGCTGCCGGTACCGCTGAACATTGCGCCATCGTTCCAGGCCAGCGCATCGGGCGACCTGGAAGTGCGCCTGAGCGCCTCGTGGCTGGTGTGCCGCCAGGAGTGCATTCCCCAGGACGGCAACTTTGTACTGCGCGTTCCCGTGCGCGGCTCCACCGCCTCGCACGGCGCCGACTTTGAAACCGGCCGTGCGGCCAGCCCCGTTGCTGCAACGGGCACCGCCAAGGCCGTGCTGGGTGACGAGGGATTCACACTCAGCGTGAGCGGCCTGCCCGTGGCCTGGGCCGGCAAGGCGCTGCAGCCCTTCCCGGAGACCGCCAGCATCGCCGAACCCATCAGCTCGCCGCACACCGGGGATACGGTGGGCGCCGCTGCCGACACGCCGCGCGCCGGCACCCAAAGCTGGAGCAATGGGGTGTGGCGTGCGTTCTTCCCGTATTCGGTCATGCGGGAGTCCGCACCCGATACGCTGCCAGTGGTGCTGGCCCTGGGAACCCAGAGCGTGCGCACCGTGGCCAGCTTCAGTGGCAAATGGCCGGTGCTGGCCGCACCGGGCTCCGCCCCCTTGCCCCAGGCGGCGACACCGCGCAGCGCACAGCCGGCGCCGGAACCGTCCACCGGCAACGCCACCGCGTCATCCGGCTGGGGTGCATGGGGCCTGGCCCTGGCTGCCGCCCTGCTGGGCGGCATGATCCTGAACCTGATGCCCTGCGTGCTGCCGGTGCTGGCCATCAAGGTGCTGGGCTTTTCCCGCCACAGCGAACACACACCGGCCTCGCAACGCGCCCAGGGTCTGGCCTATACGCTGGGTGTGGTGCTGTCGTTTGTCAGCCTGGGCGCCCTGATGCTGGCGCTGCGCGCCACGGGTGAGCAACTGGGCTGGGGCTTTCAGCTGCAGTCGCCTGCCGTGGTGGCGGTGCTGGCGGCGCTGTTCACACTCATCGGCCTGAATCTGGCTGGCCTGTTTGAAATCGGCAGCGTGCTGCCGCACCGCCTGGCGTCATTGCAGGCACGCCATCCGGTGGTGGATGCCTTCCTGTCCGGCGTGCTGGCGGTGGCCATTGCCTCGCCCTGCACGGCGCCGTTCATGGGTGCGTCGCTGGGGTATGCCATCAGCCTGCCCGCCGCGCAGGCGCTGGGGATTTTTGCCGCCCTGGGGCTGGGGCTGGCGCTGCCCTTCCTGGCCGCAGCCTGGGTGCCCGCCGTCGGCCACTGGCTGCCGCGGCCGGGTGCGTGGATGGACACGCTGCGCCGCTTCATGGCCTTCCCCATGCTGGCCACCGTGGTCTGGCTGGTCTGGGTGCTGGGTCATCTGAGTGGGGTGGACGGCGCTGGCGCCCTGCTGGCGCTGCTGCTGGGTCTGGGCTTGCTGATCTGGTCCCTGGGGCTGGAAGGCCGTAGCCGTCTGGCGTTTGCCACGGTTTCCGTCGCATTTCTCGCACTGTTGGCGGGAACTGTCGGCCCATTGGTCGTCAAGATGGAAGACGCTCCCGGTGCCGCTGGCGTGGCCACCACCACTGGCAATGGCCCCACCTGGCAAGCCTGGGCGCCGGGCCGTGTGGAGGCCGAATTGGCCGCAGGCAAGCCGGTGTTTGTGGACTTCACCGCGGCCTGGTGCATCACCTGCCAATACAACAAGAAGACCACGCTGAGCAACGCGGATGTGCTGGCCGACATGCGCGCCCACCAGGTGACGCTGCTGCGCGCCGACTGGACGCGCCGCGACCCGGCCATCACCGCGGCACTGGAGCAACTGGGCCGCAGCGGCGTGCCGGTCTATGTGCTGCACCAAGCCGGCAAGCCGCCGGTGGTGTTTTCCGAAATACTCGACACGCAGGCCCTGCGCGCCAGCCTGGCCCAATTGTGAAGACCCGCTCCATGCCCGACACCACAGCCACCATGAACGACATCCTGACCCGCTACCGCACCGTTGCCGTGGTCGGTTTGTCCCCCAAATCCCACCGCGACAGCTATGAGGTTGCGCAATACATGCAGTCACACGGCTGGCGCATCATTCCCATCAACCCCAATGCCAGCCAGATTCTGGGTGAGACCGCGTATCCCAGCCTGCAGGAGGCCGCGCGCCACCACAGCATTGAGCTGGTCAATGTGTTTCGCAACAGTGCCGATGTACCGCCTGTGGTGATTGATGCCATTGCCGTGGGCGCCAAGGCAATCTGGATGCAACTGGGCGTGGTGCATGAGGAAGCGGCACAGAAGGCGCGCGCCGCGGGCCTGGCCGTTGTGCAGGACAAATGCCTGAAGGTGGAATTCCGCAACCGGCAGCGCGCCCTCTAAAGCCGGGCATGGTCCCTGCGACAATAGAGGGATGAACGCACCGCACACCCCCTCCGGCGCCACAGCCGCCCAAGACCCCACTTTCGCCAACCTGCAGAACCCCTCGTTTCTGCAAGCCTGCCTGCGCCAGGCCACGGACCACACCCCCATGTGGCTGATGCGCCAGGCCGGCCGCTACCTGCCCGAGTACTGCGCCACGCGGGCCAAGGCCGGCAGCTTCATGGGTCTGGCCACCAACCGCGACTACGCCACCGAAGTCACGCTGCAGCCGCTGGACCGTTACCCACTGGACGCCGCCATTTTGTTCAGCGACATCCTGACCGTTCCCGACGCCATGGGTCTGGGCCTGTCCTTCGCCCAGGGCGAGGGCCCACGCTTTGCCACCGCTGTGCGCGACGAAGCCGCGGTGGACAAGCTGGCCGTGCCCGACATGGCCAAGCTGCAATACGTGTTTGATGCGGTGTCGAGCATCCGCAAGGCCCTCACACAAGCCGACGGCAAGGGCCGCGTGCCGCTGATCGGCTTCTCCGGCAGCCCCTGGACGCTGGCCTGCTACATGGTCGAAGGAGCGGGTTCCGACGACTACCGCCTGGTCAAGTCCATGCTGTACAGCCGCCCCGACCTGATGCACCGCATCCTGGCCATCAACGCGGATTCCGTGGCCGCCTACCTGAACGCCCAGATCGACGCTGGCGCCCAGGCCGTGATGATTTTTGACAGCTGGGGTGGCGTGCTGGCCGATGGCGCGTTCCAGGAGTTCTCCATGGCCTACACGGCCCGCGTGCTGGCACAACTCAAGACCACGGCCAAGGATGCCAGCGGTGCCACCGTGCGCATTCCCCGCATCGTCTTCACCAAGGGCGGTGGCCTGTGGCTGCAGGAGATGGCGGCACTCGACTGCGAAGTGCTGGGCCTGGACTGGACCGTCAATCTGGGCAAGGCCCGCGCATTGGTCGGCGGCACCGAAAACGGCCCCGGCAAGGCGCTGCAGGGCAATATCGACCCCAATGTGCTGTTTGCCCCACCCGCGCAAATTGCAACCGAAGTGGCGCGCGTGCTGGACAGCTTTGGCAAGCCCTACCAGGGCAGTGGCACCGGCCCCACGCACATCTTCAACTTGGGCCATGGCATCAGCCAGTACACACCGCCAGAACACGTGGCCGCGCTGGTGGAAGCCGTGAACCGCCACTCGCGCGCAATGCGGGCATAGGTTTCTTACCACTTTTTGGGCCCGGTAATTGATGCATCCTGTTGCAGTTATGCACAAAACCGGGGACTCGCCTCCTGAGACCTCCCCCATTCAGGGGATGGGCGCTATTAAACCCATAGCGCTCGTAAGTGCTTGATTCATAAGGAATTCAAACTTTGCTTTTTTTCCGGGCATTTCAGCCAAAGCCTTGATTTTCAAGGCTTTGGCAAGGTCGGAGAGCAGATATCAACAAAGTTATCCACAGAAACACTGAGTAGGGTACAAAGTGTTTTCAAATCAAGTACTTAGCGTTGTTTTCGCAGATCCACCTTAATACATTGCCCCAAGTGGCATTTCGCCCCGTCCGCTGCCAAACAAACCACATTCCCGCCCCATGACCCACTGGCTCAGCGTTCTCGTCCAGACCCCTGCGCATGCCGCCCTGGGGTCGGTGCTGAGTTATCGAAGTGAGTCGATACTCGCGCCCGGCACACTGGTGCGTGTGCCACTGGGCCAGCGCGAAACCCTGGGCGTGGTCTGGGACCCGGCGTCGACACAGGCCACCGGAGAACTGGATCCAGGCAAGATTCGCTCCGTGGCCGGCACCCTGGAGGGCATAGAGCCCCTGAGTGCCGCCTGGCAACAACTGGTTACATTTGCTGCGAATTATTACCAGCGTTCGCTGGGCGAAGTGGCACTGGCCGCGCTGCCTCCGCAGTTGCGCGAACTCTCGCCCACCCAGATGCAACGCCGCCTCAAGCGTGCCAAACCAGCGGCGCCGACGACAGACGCCGGCGGCGACCCGGACCGGTCGGCATCCACCCCGCCCCCCCTGAGTGCCGAACAGGCCAGCGTCATGGCGCAGATCCAGTCCCAGACAGGGCCGTTTTTGCTGTTTGGCGCCACCGGCAGCGGCAAAACTGAGGTCTACCTGCACGCGGTGCAGACCCTGCTGGGGGACGAGCCACAGGCCCAGGCCCTGGTCATGGTGCCGGAGATCAACCTGACGCCACAGCTGGAGGCCCGCTTCAAGGCCCGCTTTGCAGCGCTCTACGGGGACGATGCCGTGGTGTCCCTGCACAGCGGCATGAGCAACCCGCAGCGCCTCAAAAGCTGGCTGGCCGCCCACAGCGGCATGGCCCGCATCGTGCTGGGCACGCGCATGGCGGTGTTTGCGTCGCTGCCGCACCTGCGCCTGATCGTCGTCGATGAGGAACACGACCCCAGCTACAAGAGCAGCGAGGGTGCCCGTTACTCCGCGCGCGACCTGGCGGTGTACCGGGGGCGGCTGGAAGGCGCCAAGGTGCTGCTGGGTTCTGCCACCCCTTCGCTGGAGAGTTGGCACCACAGCCGCCCGGCCTCCGAGGGCGGGCGCTACCTGCGCCTGCACATGCCTAGCCGCATAGGCACAGCGCCTCCTCCCGATGGCGCGCAGGCGATGACTGCCCAGCAGACCACCCGCACCACGGCCGGCACACCCGACGGCCTGCCGCTGGTGCGTCGGGTGGACATGAACCACCAGCCACGCAACGCGGTGTTTTCCATCCCGCTGCTCGAAGCCATCAAAGCGCGGGTGGCGCGCGGCGAGCAGAGCATGGTTTTCCTCAACCGGCGTGGCTACGCGCCGGTGCTGCACTGCACCGAGTGCGGCTGGAAGAGCGAATGCCCGCACTGCAGTGCCTTTCGCGTGTTCCACAAGATCGACCGCACGCTGCGCTGCCACCACTGCGGCTTTACCGAGCGTGTGCCGCGCGCCTGCCCGACCTGCGGCAACCTGGATATTTCACCCTTGGGGCGTGGCACCGAGCGGCTCGAAGAACACCTGGCCGAATTGCTGGCCGACGTGCGCCGCCCCAACGGGGAAGCAGTGCGCGTGGCGCGCATCGACGCCGACACCACCCGCCTGAAGGGCGAGCTGCAAAGCCAGTTGGCCGCCGTGCACGCTGGCGACGTGGACGTGCTGGTGGGCACGCAGATGATTGCCAAGGGGCACGACTTTCGCCGCATCACGCTGGTGGCCGCGGTCAACCCGGATGGTGCGCTGTTCTCCAGCGACTTCCGCGCACCCGAGCGCCTGTTCAGCCTCTTGATGCAAGCGGCGGGTCGCGCCGGTCGTGATGCCGCTCTAGGAGAGCGCAGCGAGGTGTGGATACAGACCTTTCAGCCAGCCCACCCCCTGTATGCGGCACTCAAGCGCCACGACTACCCGAGCTTTGCCAATGCGCAGTTGACGGAGCGCGAGCAGGCCGGTCTGCCACCGTTCACCGCCCAGGCGTTGGTGCGCGCCGAGGCCCGCGCGCAGGACGTGGCGCAGGGTTTTCTGAACGCCGCCAGCGCGACCGCCCACAGCGAAATGACGCAGTGGGAGGGCTGGGCCGAGGTCGTGGCGCAGATCACGCTGTTCCCGGCCGTGCCGATGGCCATCCAGCGCGTGGCGAACATCGAGCGGGCGCAGATGCTGGTGGAGAGCCCGTCACGCAACGCCCTGCAACACTTCTTGAGTGGCTGGCAATCGGTGCTACATGCCACCCGCCAGCAACCGGTGGGCAAGGGCCTGATCCGCTGGGCGATTGACGTGGACCCGCTGGCGATCTGACGGACCGGCCTTTTGCCGGAACCACCGACTCACGCCAGTTGGCCCGGTACCGTTGGCAGCGATCCGCCAGGCGCCACACGCGGAAAAGCGACCCGTATACGTGTGCCCTCACCCGGGGCACTGTGCACGGCGATCTGCCCACCTAGCACGCGCGTGACGATGCCATGCACGATGTTCATGCCCAGACCGGTGCCGCCCTGACCCATTTTGGTTGTAAAGAAGGGATCGAAGATGCGTCCCCGCACAGTGTCTTCCATACCGACACCGTCGTCCGCCACCACCAGTTCCACCGTCTGCGCGTCCACTGCACCAATACTCACGGAGATGCGGCCGGTGGTTCCGGGGGCAAATCCGTGGATGGTGGCGTTCATCACCAGATTGGTCAGTACCTGACCATAGCGGCCGGGGAAGCTGTCGCACCCCAGATCGGGGCAGAGAATCTTCTGCACCTCACACCCCGACTTGCGGATCGTGGGCTGCAGCATATTGAGGATTTCCGAGGTCACTTCCGCCAGGTCAAACTCGCGGCGCTGGTCACTGGTCTGGTCCACCGCCACCTGCTTGAAGTCCGATATCAGATGGGCGGCCCGCTGCAGGTTGCTCAGTGACAGCGTCAGGCCCTCCTCGGCCCGCGCCAGGAAAGCACTCATGGAGGAGCGGCGCATGGTCCCGGTGGTGAATTCGGCCTTCAGGACCTCCAGGTCGGCCTGGATGGTCGATGCCACGGTCAGCGCATTGCCAATGGGGGTGTTCAGCTCGTGCGCCACGCCGGCCACGACACGCCCCAGGGATGCCAGTTTTTCGGTCTGGATGATTTCCTCCTGGGCGCGCTCCAGCGTCCCCAGGGTCGTCTCCAGCGACTCGGTGCGTTCGGCCACCCGCTGTTCCAGATGCTCGTTGGCGTCAGTCAGTTCCTGGTTGCGGCTCTCCAGTTGGGCGATCAGGTGGATCAACGCCAGCCGGGTGGCCTCCAGACTGTCGGCCAGCGCGCCCACCTCGTCCTGAAAGACCCGTCGGATCGGCACATCCAGCTGCCCCTTCTCCAGGCGGCCCGACGCCGTGACCAGATCTTCCAGCGGACGCACCAGGCGCCAGTGCATCAACAACAAAATGACCAGCAGCGCACCAATGGAAATTTGCAGGCCCTGGCGCACGTATTGCATGCGCACATCGCTGACCTTGCGCACATAACCGGCGGTGGACATCCGGATCTCCAGCTTGCCGACCATGGTCTTGTTGCGTTCCACCGTGCGTGTGGCACTTTCCACCAGGCTGGGGTCTTCAGGGTCGCGGGTGCGCGTGGCAAAGGGGGCACCCTTGTCATCCCAGATCGCAATGGACACCACGTCAGGATTGATGAACGCAGCCTCCATGATGGAGTTGGCCTGCTCGGCCTCAAACTGCCACAAGGGTTCGCGCAGCGCCAGGGCCGTCAGCGCACCCAGGTGGCCCATCTCGGTATGAATCTGGGCGATGTGCTGCTCGCGCAAATCGGACGTCTGCTGCACATAGGAAAAGAACGACGCCAACACTACACCAGCCACCACTGTCAGCGCAATCACCACCCGCAGGGAATGCAGACGCAACCACAGGGTGCGCAGTCGGCCTGACAGGGGATGGGTGTTCCGCATGGTGGAGTTGATTGGTTTGGCCTACGCACTGTAACGCAAAGATCGTGCCGAAAACACTGGGCGGACATGGTGTGACGCACGTCACCCATGGCCCGCGTTCGTTACATCTGGCGAAACAGGTGCACGAAGCTGCGGCTCACCGGCAGACACTCGCCACGGCCCTTGATCTGCACCTCACCGCCATCATGCGGACCATGGTTGAACTGCTGCACCTGCATCAGGTTGACGATGGCCGCCCGGTGGATCTGGGCAAAGCGCGCCGGGTCCAGCGCGTCCGCCAGCTCGCGAATGGTCTTGCGGATCAGTGCCTCGCCGCCCTCCCACACGACCAGCGTGTACTTGGTGTCGGACTTGAAATAAGCCACCTGCTCCACCGGGATCAGGCGCACCGTGCTGCCGACCGAGGCCTTGATCCACTGCAGGTACCGGGGTGGCGCCAGCTGGCCACGCAGGTGCTCGGCCAACGTGTCCAGCGCCGCCGAGGACAGCACACCCGGCGCGGGCGCGGCAGGGGCCAGCAGACGCTCGCGCAGGCGGCGCACCGTCTCTGCCAGCCGCTCCTCGTCAAAGGGTTTGACGATGTAGTCGATGGCCTCCTGGCGAAAGGCCTCGACCGCGTACTGTTCGTGCGCGGTGACGAACACCAGCTCCGCCCGGTCGCCCATGCAGCGCGCGGCCTCGATGCCGTTCATGCCCGGCATGTGCACATCCAGAAAGGCGATTCTCGGCTCCAGCTCGTCGAACAGTTCAACCGCCTCGCGCCCGTTGCGGGCCGTGGCAACGATCTGCAACTCGGGCCACAGCCGGTGCAGGATGGCCACCAGGCGTTCGCGCAACAGCGGCTCATCGTCGGCCACCAGGGCCGTACAGGTCTGCATCTCAGTTCACCCCTTGCACGATGATCTCGGCCCGCACACCCTGTGGCGGGTTTTCGCTCAACTCCAGGCGCGCGCGACCATGGAAGAAGTCCTGCAAACGCGCCCGCAGATTGGCCAGGCCGATGCCCGGCTGGGCCGACTCGGACATCCCCATGCCGGTGTCGGCCACCCACACATGCAGGTGTGTCGTTCCGTCTGCGGCGGTCTCCGTGCGTGCGCCCACGTCAATGCGCCCGCCATCGCAATGCGGGTCGATGCCGTGGTGCACCGCGTTTTCCACCAGCGTCAGCAGTGCCATGGCCGGGAAGCGCAAACCGCGCAACGCCGGGTCCAGTTGCACCGCAAACTGCAGCCGGTCGGGCATGCGCATCAGCATCAGGTCCAGATAGGAGCGCACCAGATCCGCTTCATGGCCCAGCGTGGCGCCGTCCTGCTGCAGCTGCGGCATGGCAGCGCGCAGGTAGGCAATCAGGCTCTTGAAAACCGGCGCGGCGCGGGGTGAGCCGCTCTCGATCAGTTCCTGTACGTTGGCCAGGGTGTTGAGCAGGAAATGGGGCTCGATCTGCGCCTGCAGCAGGTTCAGCCGTGCGTCGGTGGCCTGGCGCATCAGCGTTTCGCGCTCCAGCGCAAACTGCAGGGCCTGGGCGCGGGCATGGGCATCGCGTTCACGCACCAGCGCACCCAGCGTGACCAGCAGACCCACCAGCGCGGCGCTGATGGTGACCCACCAGAAGCCCACCACCCGCGAGCGTGAGCCCATGAAGGCACCAATGTCCCCCTGCACCGAAACCAGTTGCACGATCAGCGGCCCCAGCGGTGCGGCGGCAGCCACCGCCAGCACCTGGGCCACCCAACGCGGCACCCAGGTCTGTTGCCAGGCCCCGGCCAGCAGGTAGGCACCCAGCAGAGTCAGCGAAACCAGAAAGGTCTCGCCCAGCAGCTCGGGGAAGGAATTGCGGGTGATGGGGTAGAAGGCCAGTGCACCAATCAGCGTCGTGACCAGCACCACGGTCACATAGCGTGCGTGGCGCACCAGAAAGGTCCTGTGCGCCGGGGCCACGCCGGGCTGAATGGAGTCGGGAGTTGGAGTCATGCGCTGACGATACTGAGCCCCCCAGGGTCGGTCAAGCGCCCACCCCGCAGGCACGCGACGGAGCGCGGGAATCGGGGTGTCAGCGGCGGGCGGGGCATGAAGCCACCGCCATGCAACCCCGGGTTCTAGCGGATGCCGCGCACGTAGCGCGGCAGCTCGGCGGCGACGGGCACGGATGCCGGAGCAGGGACCGCCGGTATGGGCGCCACATCCCGGGGACGCGGCGGAGGCACACGCGGGCGCGGCTGGTAGGACATGGCGTGCTCCAGCTTGTCCGCCCACTCGGCCAGATCGGCGTGGCCATCTTCACTGGCACTCTGGCGGGCGAAGCGGACGATTTCCGTGGCGTACTCCAGGTTGTCGGCCATCCACTCGGTATCGGTCACGCGCCCGGTCTTGCGACGCAGCAGCACGTGCAGGTGGGCGGCAATGGCAAGTTTTTCACTGGGTAGCATGGCGCACTCCTTCAGGTTCCCATGCGTTCACGGTGCTGGGTCAGGTCCAGCCCCGTGACTTCGGATTCGTCATCGACACGCAGTCCGACAATCACCTTGGTGAGCCACAGCAAGGCCAGACTCATCACCGCGCTGTAGACAATCACCACCAGCACTCCCAGTGCCTGCACACCAAGGTCGCCATGCACGCCGGAGATGGTGCGGTTGGCCAGCAGGCCCGTCATCAGTGCACCCACAATGCCACCGATACCGTGCACGCCAAACACGTCCAGCGAGTCATCGGTATTGAGCAGGCGCTTCAGGCCGGTCGCACCCCAGTAGCAGGCCAGTCCCGCCACGGAGCCGATCAGCAGCGCATCCTTGGGTGTCACAAACCCAGCCGCCGGCGTGATGGCCACCAGCCCTGCCACCAGCCCCGAGCACAGACCCAGCAGTGAGGGGCGCCGGCGCACGATCCACTCACCCAGCATCCAGGACATGGCTCCGGCCGCCGCAGCTATGTGGGTCACCGCCATGGCCAGGCCGGCGCGCCCGTCGGCGGCCACGGCCGAGCCGGCATTGAAGCCAAACCAGCCCACCCATAGCAGACCGGCACCGGCCATGGTCAGGCCCAGGTTGAAGGGCTCAAACGGCTCACGTCCATAGCCTCGGCGCGCACCCAGCACATGGGCGCACACCAGCCCGGTGACCCCGGCGTTGATGTGCACGACCGAGCCACCGGCAAAGTCCAGCACGCCCATTTGCGCCAGCCAGCCACCCGGCTCCCAGACCCAGTGCGCAATCGGCGCATAGACCAGCACCGACCACAGGCCAATGAACCACAGCAGGGCGGAAAAGCGCATGCGCTCCACCACCGCGCCCACGATCAGGGCTGCGGTGATGATGGCAAAGGTGAGCTGGAACATGGCATAGACCGACTCCGGCACATTCGGTGCGGCGTGGCTCACTGCCACCTTGCCAGCCACCTTCAGATAGTCCAGACCGCTGAACCACAGGCGGCTGCCGCCACCCAGCCATTCGGAACCCGGCGTGAAGGCCAGTGAATAACCCACGGCAAACCACAGCAGGCTGACCAGGGCCGCCGCGGCGACCACGCTGGCCATGGTATTGAGCACATTCTTCTTGCGCACCATGCCGCCGTAGAACAGGGCGATGCCCGGCAGCGTCATCAGCAGCACCAGCGCCGTGCTGGTCATCATCCACGCCGTGTCTGCGGCATTGAGGGTCTCCTGGGCCACCAGCGTGGGGTGGATCAGCGGCGCCGGTGCCTGTGCCCAGGCGGGTAGGGCGCAGCAGAGAAAACAGGCCAATAAGCATTCCGTGCGGATTCGGTGCATCGTGTTCCTTGTTGTCGTGGGTCCCGCATCCTCCAAGCACAAGGCGTGCCATTGAGATTAGGTATGTCCCATCACCAGTTTGGTGCGAAAGTTGCATGCGCCCCGGGAAGGAGGAAATCTCACACATGCTTTCCAAACTGTCCCATTGGCTGGGCCGCCTGAGCGTAGGCCGCAAGCTCACCCTGATCTACCTGCTGGATCTGACCGCGGTCATCTATGTGTCCGGCATCCTGATCCACGAGAAATACCTGGCCATCGACTTTGCGCGCAAGGAAATCGTCGGAGCGACCTATACCGAAACCGTGCGCCAGAGCCTGATGGACGCGTTCTCGCTGGGCGCGCCCTCCCCGTCCGGGCGCGTCAGCCAACTGCCGGCCCTGAACGGTACCCGCGAGCTCTACGACGAGGAGCTGCGCACCGGCGAGGCGGCACGGCGCTTCGCCCAGACCCTGTCCGACATTCAGGCCCTGGCGCGCAAGTCCGACTCCAGCGCCAGCCTGGGCGCGGCCAAGGGCCAGCTGCTGACGCAAGGCCGCGACCTGCTGACCACGGTGGGCAACCAGTCCAACCTGATCCTGGACCCCGACCTGGACAGCTACTACGTGATGTCGCTGTCCATCCTGCGCTTTCCCGAGCTGCTGCAGGTGCTGCACGACGCACACGAGTTCATGCAGGGCTGGGGCCACGCCAGCAATGGCAGGAACCAGGTCGCCCAGTTGCTGACGCTGGTGGGCCGTTTTGACGCCGTACTGGTGGCCATGGAGTCGGACTACGACCAGGCCTGGGCGGCCGGCTCCCCCCAGCTGAGCGCCGCACTCAAGGCCACGCGCCAGGACCTGAACCAGCAGGCACGGGCCTTCCAGCGCACGCTGGAGGAAGTGGCCAACAACCCCGAGCGGGACCACCAGGGCAACCGTCTGGACGAACACTTTTACGCCACCCTGGCCGCGCTGAGCACCACCTGGCGCACCACGGTGGTGGAGCTCACGTCCCTGCTGGAGGCGCGCGTGGACCGCATGTTTTCCCGCATGTGGCTGCACCTGGGCACGGCCCTGCTGCTGCTGGGCAGCATCCTGAGTCTGGTCTACCTGGTGGCCAGCCAGATTGCGCGCCCGCTGCAGGCACTGGCCGGTGTGGCCGACAAGGTGCGCAGCAGCGCGGACTACACCCACCGCGCCCACTGGCACAGCAGCGACGAGATTGGCAAGCTCGTCACCGCCTTCAACGGCATGCTGGCCCAGCTGGACCACGACCGCCTGCTGCAGCAGGAGCAGGCCGCACGGGCGGGCGCGGCCGAGGCGCAGCGCGAGCTGGTCGAGGCCTTTCCCATCCCCATGGTGGTGACCTCGGTCCCCGACCACGAGGTGCTGCACGCCAACGCCCCGGCCCTGCCCTGGCTGGGCGACTGCCGGCACGACCCCTGGCTGGTGGGACTGGACTCCAATGTGCGCGCGCGCTTCTTCCAGCGCCTGGCCGATCACGACGCGGTAGATGAATTCGAAGTGCGCTGGCTCGCCGGCACCGCGCCGTCATGGGCCGTGCTGTCGGCGCGCAGGCTGCGCTTTCAGGGGCGCGACGCGGTGCTCACCGCATTTGCACCGATCAACAAGCTCAAGCTGCTGGAGCAGCGCCTGGAGCTCTGGGCCAAGGTGTTTGAAGCCTCCAGCGAGAGCATCATCATCATGAACGTGAACCGCCAGGTCATCAGCGTGAACCGGGCCTTTTGCCGCAGCACCTCCTACGATTTCCACGAGGTCATCGGCGAGGACTTTGCCTTCCTGGTGGACAGCCCGCAGGCCCTGCAGTGGATGGAACAGAAGGACAAGGACGTCTGGCAGGGCGAGGTGCAGATGCGCCGCTACAACGGCGAAACCTATCCGGCGTGGCTGATGCTCTCCACCGTGTACAAGGGCGCCACCGGCGGCGAGGTGGTCAACTTCATCGCCACCTCCATCGACATCACCGACCGCAAGGTGCATGAGGAGCGCATCCACTTCCTGGCCCACCACGATGTGCTGACCGAACTGCCCAACCGTTCCCTGTGCCAGCAGCGCCTGGGCGAGGCCCTGGCCGAGGCCACCAGCTGCGGCGAGAAAGTGGCCGTGCTATTCATCGACCTGGACCGCTTCAAGCTGATCAACGACACACTGGGCCACCACATTGGCGATGGCCTGCTGCGCGTGGTGGCACGCCGGCTGTGCCAGACCGTACGGGAGGACGACACCGTCAGCCGCCTGGGCGGCGACGAGTTCGTCATCATCCTGCGCCACATCAACGACCGTGAGGAGCTGGACGCCATCGTCAACCAGCGCATGATTCCCTCCATCCGCCAAAGCACCGTGGTGGAGGGGCACACCATTGCGGTGTCCTGCAGCGTGGGGGTGGCCCTGTTCCCCGACGATGCGGCCAACCAGGAGGACCTGATGCGCCGCGCCGATGCCGCCATGTACGAGGCCAAGGCCGCCGGGCGCGACGTGGCGCGTTTCTTCTCGACCGAGACCGACCAGCGCATCCAGGCGCGCCAGATCCTGGAAGCGCAGTTGCGCCAGGCCCTGGCCCAGGGCGAGTTCAGCCTGCACTACCAGCCCCGCCTGTGCGCCCGCACACGGCGCATGCTGGGCTCCGAGGCGCTGCTGCGCTGGAACAACCCCTTGCTGGGCAGCATATCACCGGCAGAGTTCATTCCGCTGGCCGAGGAGACCGGGCTCATCAAGCCCATCGGCCTGTGGGTGCTGGAGCAGGCCTGCGCCCAGTGGATGCAGTTTCAGGGCGATAAGCTGTTTGACAGCATGCAGTTGTCCGTCAACCTGTCAGTGGTGCAGCTCACCGACCCCGACCTGGTCGGCCAGTTGCAGCAGGTGCTGGAGCGCACCGGCATGCCGGCCGGTCAGCTGGAACTGGAACTCACCGAGTCGCACCTGATGGACAACCCCGCCGCCGCGCAGGAACAGGTGTCGGCGCTGAAGGCGTTGGGCGTGCAGATCGCGATTGACGACTTTGGCACCGGCTACTCCAGCCTGGCCTACCTGAAGCGCTTCGAAATCGACATCCTGAAGGTGGACCAGTCCTTTGTGCGCGACATGCTGGAGGACACGGCCGACGCCGCCATCGTGCACGCGGTCATCGCGCTGGGCCACACGCTGGGCTTCAAAGTGGTGGCCGAGGGCGTGGAGAACCTGCCCACCGCCCAGACCCTGACCGCGCTGGGCTGCGACGAGCTGCAGGGCTATTGCTTCAGCCGCCCGCTGCCGGAGGAGGCGTTCCGGGACTGGGTGCTGGGGCATGGGGCGCCACCGCAGCGGCGCCGGAATCATCGTGAATTGCTATAAAATTAATAGCTATCTGATCAATATCCACGAGGGCCAGATGCCGATTTTCCTCAAAGTCACTTGGCTCGACCGGGTGTTGACCTTCGCCTAGGGCATGCGCGGGTAGCCGGTGATGGCCTGGATGGCGCGGTACAACGGTTGCAGGCGGCCATACATCTTCTGGTAGACCCGGCGGTACAGCGCGTCGTAGGTGGCGTGGTGCTGCGGATTGGGCGTGAAGGTCTGGCCGATGCGGGTCATGGCCTTGACCGCGGTGTCGAAGTCGGGGTGCAGCCCCAGCCCCACGGCGGCGTCGATGGCGGCGCCCAGACCCGAGGTCTCGTAGACGTGCGGGCGCGATGTGGGCAGGCCAAAGATGTCGGCTGTGAGCTGCATCGCGGCGTCGCTCTGCGAGCCACCGCCGGAGATGCGCAGTTCGGTGATGGGCACGCCACTGCGCTTCTCGATGCGCTCCTTGCCCTCGCGCAGCGCGTAGGCCAGGCCTTCGAGGATGGCGCGGTAGACGTGGGCGCGGGTGTGCACGTCGCCAAATCCGATGATGGCGCCCTTGGCCTCCGGGCCGGGAATCTTGATGCCGGGCGACCAGTAAGGCTGCAGCATCAGGCCCATGGAGCCGGGCGGCACGGAGTTGACCAGTGCATCGAACAGCACCTCGGGCGCAATGCCCGTCTGCGCCGACTGGTTCTGCTCGTGGTGGCCGAACTGCTGCTTGAACCAGTTGACCATCCAGTAGCCGCGAAAGATCTGCACCTCGGTGCTGTAGGCGCCGGGTATCGCCGACGGGTAGGGCGGGATGAAGGGCGTGACCTCCACATACTTCGCGCTGGTGGTGTTGATGGTGGCCGTGGTGCCATAGCTCAGGCAGCCGATGTGCGGCTCGCGACAACCGGCGCCAATCACCTCGCAGGCCTTGTCAGCGGCGGCGGCCATCAGCGGCGTGCCCACGGGAATGCCGGTGGCCGCACTCGCTTCTGCCGTGATGGCGCCCATGCGCGTGCCGGGGGCCACCAGCTCAGGCAGCCACTCGGCCTTGACGGCGAGTGCCTGCCACTTCCAGTCCCGCTTGCCCGCCCAGGCCAGGCCCTTGTAGTCAAACGGCAGGTAAGCCACCTGCGAACCGACGGAGTCGACAAAGCGCCCGCACAGCCGGTGGTTCAGGTAGCCCGACAGCAGCAGGTAGTGCCGGGTGCGGTCCCAGACCTCGGGTTGATGCGCCTTGAGCCAGTTGGCCTCGGCCTCGCCACGGAAATAGTTGATGGTGTGGTGCACGCCCGCCACCCGAAACGCCAGCTGCCAAAAGGTGCTGATGGGCGGCACGGTATCGGTGCGGCGCTGGTCCAGCCAGGTGATGGCGGGCCGCAGCGGCTGACCCGTGTCATCCAGGTTGACCACCGTGCCGCGCTGCGTGGTAACGGCCACGCCCGCCACCGTTGCGCGCAGGCCGGGGTGGTGTTCCCACAGGCGCTGGCAGGCGGTGCACACGGCCTCCCAGTAGTCCTCGGGGTCGTGCTCGGCCCAGCCGGGGTGCTCGGAAAAATAAGCCTCCAGGTGCACCTGCTCCTTGGCGACGATGTTGCCTTGCAGGTCGAACAGCAGCGCGCGCACACTTTGCGTGCCATTGTCGATGGCCAGGATGGTGGGCTCGGTCATGGGCACTCCCCGGTTGCGGATTCGGCTGCCTGCGGCAGACTGTAATGCGACTGCCACAGGGCCATGTAGTCCAACGCTTCCTGCTGCCAGCGCGCGTCGTTCCAGCCCAGTTCGGACTGGCAGATGGTGCGGATGTGCGGCAGCAGTTCAGCGCCGCCACCGCGCAACAGCAGCCCCAGGCGGGTGCGGCGCAGCAGCAGGTCTTCCAGACGCACAACAGCCTCCGTTCGTGCGGCCCAGCGCAGCTCCACCCACAGGGTCTGGGTGCCGGCGATGGTCTGCAGCTCACCCGGCTGCGCGGCGCCAACCACACTGGCGGCAAGTGGACCATAGTGGCCTTGCAGGCGCTGGCGTTGGCTGGTGCTCAGGCCCGCGCTCGCCGGCAGCAGGTTGCCCTGGGCCAACAGCTCCAGCCTGTGCATCGGTTGGTTCGCTTGCGGAAACAAGTGCACCACATGGGCCAGCGCGTCCAGCGCAATCAGCCTGAAGGTGGTCAGCTTGCCCCCGGTCACGGTCAGCAGGCCGTTCTCCAGCCACACCGCGTGGTCGCGCCCTTCCTGGGATGGGTCGGCCTTGCCGGTGTCAATCACCGGGCGCACGCCGGCATAGGTGGCAATCACATCACCGCGTGTCAACTGCAGCGAAGGGAACTGGAAGTGCAGCGCGGCCATCAGGTAGTCCACCTCGGCCGGCGTGATGCGTGCCTCCTGCCGCAGGTCGGCGCGGTGGTCGATGTCAGTGGTGCCCACCAGTGTGGCGCCCTCCCAGGGGAAGACAAACACCGGGCGGCCGTCCTGCGGGTGCATCAGGCTCACCGCCTGCGCCACCGGCAGGCGCCAGGCCGGCAGCACCAGGTGGCTGCCGCGCAGCGGGCGCAGCCGGGGCCTGGCACCCTGCTGCTGGCGCAGGCCATCGGCCCAGGCGCCGGTGGCGTTGATGACGACCTTGGCGGTCACGCCGTAGGTGTCTGCGGTCAGTGCATCGGCCATCCGCACGCCGGTGACAGTGCCCTCCGAAGCGCTCCCCGCACGCAACAGTTGCTCGGCACGCACATAGTTGATGGCCACGCCACCCAGGCCGCGTGCCTCCTGCAAGACGCGCAGCACCAGGCGCGCATCGTCGGTCTTGGCGTCCAGATAGGTCAGCCCGCCCTTCAGGTCCGTGCGACCAATGTGCGGTGCCAGCAACAGGAAATCATCGGCCCCTTGGTAGTGGCGCCCGCGGGACTGCTGATGGCGCCCCGCCAACCGGTCATAGATGGCCAGCCCCAGTTGAAACACCCAGCGGCCGGGCTTGCGGCCCCGGTAGTCGGCAAAAGCAAAGCTTTGCAGGTCCACCAGGCCACCGGCCTGTTGCAGCAGATTCTGGCGCTCGCGCACCGAGTCGCGCGTCAGGCGCAACTGGCCTTCCTTCAGGTAACGCAGGCCGCCATGCACCAGTTTCGAAGACCGGCTGGACGTGCCCCAGGCAAAGTCGCGCTGCTCCACCAGCAGGGCCTTGAGCCCGCGCCGCGACGCCTCCAGCAAAATGCCGGCGCCGGTGATGCCGCCGCCGATGATGACGATGTCCCACGCCGTCTGCTGCGCCGCAAGCAGGGCCTGCGCGCGCTGCAGGTTTGGTGCGCGATCCGATGCGGTGTTCATGGTGTGTCCGTGCCCACCAGCTTGCCGGGGTTCATCATGCCGCTGGGGTCGAAGTGCCGGAACAGGCTGCGCATCGCAGAAATGCCCAATGGCCCCTTCTCCGCCGCCAGGTAGGGCGCATGGTCGCTGCCCACGCCGTGCTGGTGGCTGATGGTGCCCCCAACGGCCACAATGGCCTGACTGACCGCCGCCTTGAGGCTGCGCCACCGCGCCAGATCGGTAGCGAAATCACCGGCCAGCCGAAAGGCAAAGGTCGTGTAAACGCTGGCACCTTGCGCGTACAGATGCGACAGGTGCGTGTAGGTGTGCACCCGTTCTCCCGACTGCGCCAGCGCGTGGGTGGCCGCCTCTTCGAGCGCATGCATCATCGGCGTGACATGGTTCCAGTCGCAGGCGGTCTCGACTGTGTCGATGGCATAGCCCTTTTGCCACAGCGAATTGCGCAGGTAGACATTGCGAAAACGCCCCTCTTTCCATTTCTTCCCCATGAACTGGCCAATGGCCACGCCTTGGTAGCGGCGCGCAATCCGCATCGCAGACTTGAGCGCGTGCGCCACCGTGTCCCCCAGGCCGCTGGCGCCGATCATCAACAGGCATTTCTCCTCCTTGCAGCCGCGCCAGCCCAGGTAGGTCTCCAGCAGTCCGATCAACGTCTTGTGCCCGGCCATCGTCAGCGTGGTCAGCGTCTCGATGGGGTTGGACAGGCGCAGCATGGACAGCGGCAGCTTGGCCTGGGCGATGGCACGCACGGCGTCGTGCGCCTGCTCCCAGTTGGGAAAGAAGATCGTGTGGAATTCCTCACACTGCGGCAACGGCGTGATGCGCACCGTGGCCTCGGTCAGGATGCCGATGCGCCCTTCCGAGCCCAGCACCAGTTCGCGCAGATCGGTTCCGGCGGCAGAAGCCGGAAAGGTGGCCACGTTGAGCGTTCCCACCGGGGTCTCGACCCGACCGCCGGCAAAGAGCTGCTCGATGCGGCCATAGCGCAGCGACTGCTGGCCCGACGAGCGCGTCACGACCCAGCCGCCCAGCGTGGAGTATTCAAACGACTGGGGGAAATGCCCCAGCGTATAGCCGTGGGCGCGCAGTTGCGCCTCCAGGTCCGGCCCCAGCACGCCGGCGCCAAAGGTCGCCAGCTGGGCCTCGCGGTCCAGGTTCAGCAGCGCATTCAGGCGCGAGAGGTTGATGCTCAGCACCGGTTGCGGGCCATCCGGCACGGTCAGGTGTCCAACCACGCTGGTGCCGCCACCCACGGGAATGACCGCCGCGCCGCAGCCCGCTGCGTAGGCCAGCAGTTCACGCACCTGCTCGCTGCTCTCGGGAAACGCCACTCCATCACTGACGCTGCCCACCTGGCCGCTGCGCAGCTTCAGCCAATCGGGCAGGCTCTGGCCCAGGCTGTTGCGCAGGCGTGTCTCGGGTGTGGTGTCGACCAGCGTGTGCGGGGGCAGGCGGCTGGCCGGAATGCCGGCGCAGGCCTGGGCCAGCGTGGCGTCCGGTGGCGGCGCACCGGCACCAATGCGCTGCGCCAGAAACTGCAGCGCCTGGGATTTCAGCTCCAGTTCGATTCCCTCATCACCCCAACCATTCCAGCGTTTCATGACCTGCTCCTTGCGCGCGACGCGCCACCCTGTTGCTACACTGGCCGCCACTGTAGCCACGGCCGCGCACCTCGTATTGCGCTTTCATGCCAGGGGAATTGTTCAATCATGCCAAGCCCGCTCAACGCCACCACCAGCCGCCTTGGCGGCCGCGTTGCGCTGGCCTATGCGCAACCGCTGCTGGAGCTGGCCCAGGAGCGTGGCGTGGATCTCAAGGCCCTGGCCGTGGCCGCCGGCATGCCCGCCAACGCGCTGACGCCCTTGCCGGACTCTCTGGCCGCAGCCGACTATGTGCGTTTGTTGGACGCCGGCGCCGAGCTGGCCCGGCACCCGCACTTTGGCCTGCAGGTTGGTGAGCGGGTCAAGCTAGGCACCTACAGCGTCTACGGCTTGATCCTGCTGAGCTGCCGCGACTTTGGCCAGGTGTTCCAGCAGACACAGCGCTACGAGGGCCTGGCCCATGACCTGGGTCGATCCTCCCTCAATGTCAACGGCAACACCGCGGAATACCGCTGGCAAAGCCACTTTCCGCAGGCCAGTCGGCATCTGGCGGAGAGCGTCTTTGCCGGCGTGCGGGTCTTCGGCGCCTGGCTGGCCGGTGGCCCCTTGCCGCCCGCCGCAGTGTCCTTCGCCCACAGCGCGCCGGCCGATTGCAGCGAGCACCATCGCATCTTCGGCACCGACGTCGCCTTTGACGCGCCGGAGAACTGTGCGCGCTTTGACGCGGCGCTGCTGTCCCTGCCGGTGCCGAATGCCGATGTGGGTCTGTACCCCGTGTTGCAACAGCACGCCGAAGCCCTGTTGCAGCAGAAGCTGCGCCAGCAGGAGAGCGACGACGTTGTGACCCAGGTGCGTGCCAGCATTGCCCGCAACCTGGCCAAGGACAACGCCCGCCTCGGCGCAGTGGCCCTGGACTTGGGACTGAACCAGCGCACGCTGCAACGCAAACTTGCGGATGCCGGCGCCAGTTTCCAGCAGGTGCTGGACCAGACCCGGCAGGAGTTGGCCGAAGGCTATTTGCGGCAGCGCAACCTGAGCCTGGTGGACATTGCCTTCCTGTTGGGCTACCAGGACCAGAGCGCCTTCAACCACGCTTTCAGGGAGTGGACGGGCATGAGCCCGGGCAGCTACCGCGATCAGCGCGCCAAGGGCTGAATCAGGTCATCAGGGCCACGGCCCCGGAAAACGTGAAGAAGGCAGCGGCGGTAGACACCAGAATAATCCGGGCAATGCGCCCGTTGTCGGCACCAAAGCGTTCGGCCAGCAGCGAGACATTGCTGGCACTGGGCAGCGCCGCCAAGAGCACCAGCACGGTCAGCGCAAAGCGATCCAACGGCACGCCCCACTGAATGGCCCCTGCCCCGACCAGCAGCACCAGCAGCGGGTGCAGGAATAGCTTGATGGCCGCCACCGGCACCACCTCGGCCCAATGCACAGCCTGGGCCTCGCCCGCGCGGGCCATGATTTGCGAGCGGGCCAGCACCGCGCCAATGGTGAACAGGGCCACCGGTGAAGCAGCATCGGCCAGCAGGCCCACAGTCTGCTGCACCGGCTTGGGAAGCTCAATCTGCAGCGCAGAAACGACCGCGCCCAGCAGGATGGACCAGGGCATGGGATTGGTCGCCATGCCCTTGAGCGCGTTCTTGACGGCCCTGCCGGCCGAGGCCGCATCGTGGCCGTCCAGACGCGACAGTGCAATGCACAGCGAGGTGGTGATCACCATGTCCACCAGAATCGTCACGATGGCAGGACCCGCTGCCTTGGGACCCAGGAGCGCCACCAGCAGAGGAACACCCATGAAACCGGTGTTGGGAAAGGCGCCAACCAGCGCACCAAAAGATGCGTCGTTCCAGCCGATGCGCCCATGCATCGTGATGGCCACGACAAAACCGACCATGACCAGCGCGCACAGCAGGTAGGTCAGCGCGACGCTGGGGTCCAGCAACTGGGCAATCGGCGTGCTGGCGCCAAACCGGTACAGCATGCAGGGCAGCGCAAAGAACAGCACAAAGGCGTTCAGCCCGGGAATGGCCGGCATCGGCAACATACCCCGGTGAGCGGCAATGAAGCCGCACAGAACCAGGGCGAAGAAGGGGAATGTGACGGTGAGGATTTGCAGCACAAGGCAATTGTCGTGGCATTTGCTCCCGAAGCGCTGTCACCGGGGTTTGGCCATTGGCCCGCAGCGGCACCTGATGACTGGCCAACCGTTAAGATGGCGCGCTTGTCTGCGAGCAATGCCTGAATGTCTTTTCCCTCTTCCCCCGCTTCCCCCGTGTCCCATGGCCTGAATGCGGCCCAGCAGGAAGCGGTGAACTACATGCACGGCCCCTGCCTGGTGCTGGCCGGCGCCGGCTCGGGCAAGACCCGGGTCATCACCCACAAGATCGGTCGTCTAATCCAGGCCGGGTTGGCGCCACAGAAGATTGCCGCCATCACCTTCACCAACAAGGCCGCGGCCGAAATGCGCGAGCGCGCCAAGGACCTGATTGGCCGGGCCGCCAAGGACGTGCTGGTGTGCACCTTCCACGCATTGGGTGTGCGCATGCTGCGCCAGGACGGGGCCGTGCTGGGCCTCAAACCGCAGTTCAGCATTCTGGACAGCGACGACGTGACCAGCATCCTCAAAGACGCCGGCGGCACCACCGACGCGGCCACTGCGCGCCAATGGCAATGGACCATCAGCGCCTGGAAGAGTGCCGGGCTGAACGCGGCCCAGGCCCTGGCACAGGCAGCCGACGACAACGAACGCGTCACCGCCACCGTGATGGGACGCTATGAGGAACGCCTGACCGCCTACCAGAGCGTGGACTTTGACGACCTGATTAGCCTGCCCCTCAAGCTGCTACAAAGCCATGAGCAGGTCAGGCAGAAGTGGCAAGGGCTGATGGGCCATGTATTGGTGGACGAGTACCAGGACACCAACGCCACGCAGTACGAAATGCTCAAGCTGCTGACCGGCGGCAATCCGGCAGATGGCGCCCGCTTCACCGCCGTGGGGGACGATGACCAGTCCATCTATGGCTGGCGTGGCGCCACGCTGGACAACCTCAAAAAATTGCCGGTGGATTTTCCGGCGCTGAAGGTCATCAAACTGGAGCAGAACTACCGCTCCACCAGCGCCATCCTGCGCGCCGCCAACAACGTGATCGGACCCAATCCCAAGCTGTTCCCCAAGACGCTGTTCAGCGAGCTGGGCGAGGGCGAGCCGGTGCGCGTGGTGGATGCCGACAACGAGGAACATGAGGCCGAGCGCGCCGTGGCCCGCATCCAGAGCCTGCGCGCCGATGGCACACCCACCCAGGGCAAGCAGTACAAGGAGTTCCGCGACTTTGCGGTGCTGTATCGCGCCAACCACCAGGCCAAGCCGTTTGAGAAAGCGCTGCGCAAGGCGGGTATCCCGTACAAGGTATCGGGCGGACAGAGCTTTTTTGACCGGGCCGAAATCCGCGACTTGTGCGCCTGGTTTCGCCTCTGGGCCAACAACGACGACGATCCGGCCTTTCTGCGTGCCATTACCACACCCAAGCGGGGCATTGGCCACCAGACGCTGGGCACACTGGGCGTGTTTGCCAGCCAGTACAAGCTCAGCCTGTTCGAATCGCTGTTCTCGGGTTCGCTGGGATCGGTGCTATCGGCCCGTGCACTGGGCAGCCTGCACGAATTTGGCCGCTATTTGAACGACCTGGAATACCGGGCGCGCCAGACCGAAGGCGCAGAGGCCGCCAAGACCTTCATGATGGAGTGGCTCAAGGATATTGCCTACGAGAAACACCTGCTCGACAGCGAAGACAGCGACAAAGTGGCCGCCGCCAAATGGTCCAACGTCCTGGAATTTTGCGACTGGATGGCCCAGCGCTGCGGCGGGGAGATCGATGACGCCGCCGGCGTCGCGACGACGCGGGAGGTCAAAAACCTGCTGGAGGTGGCGCAGACCATCGCCCTGCTGTCCACCATCAGCGAACGTGAGAAGGATCAGGATGTGGTCACGCTGTCCACGCTGCACGCATCCAAGGGGCTGGAGTGGCCGCATGTGCTGCTGGTGGGTGTGACCGAGGGCATGCTGCCCTTCAAGTTGAATGACGGCGCCGATTCACCGGGCGGTTCGGCTCGCGAACACGAAGCGGCCAATGAAGACCTGGCCCAACGGTTGCAGGAGGAACGCCGGCTGATGTACGTGGGCATCACCCGCGCCCAACGCAGCCTGGCGGTGAGCTGGACGCGCCGGCGCAAAAAGGGGCGGGAAATGGTGACCGCATTGCCCAGCCGCTTCATCGCCGAAATGGGTCTCGACAAAGCCACGACCAAGGAAGATCCGCGGGAAAAGCTGAAGGCCCTACGGGCTGAATTTGCCCAGAAGGCGGCCAACTCGGCCGCTGCAGCGGCCCAGACTCGCTAGGTCGGCCTAGCGCAGACCGTCGTAGCCGGTGCGAACGCTGAAATCGCCAAAGCCCGTTCCGCTCATGGAATCCATGGGGCCAAACTGGGCGTCATGCAGATCGGCCAGCACCATCATTGCGTGGGCCGCTTCCTGGTGGAAGCCGATGCGGGCATGCCCGGTATCGTCAATGCCGTTCAAAATGAGCTTGGAGATATAGGCACTGCACTCCTTGTAGCCCCACAGCGTGCGAATGGTGTTGGCAATGCGGTGGTGGTGGAGTTCGACTATCTGCAGGGCGTCTTCCTTGCGCTGTTCCATGGTCCGCTCTTCCCGTGATGCCGGTTCCGCCGGGTCCGTACCGGCAAGGGGCATGGGCGCAGTTCTCTGATATCCACTGGGGGTATTGCTATCAGGGTGAGAGGCCTCTCCTGAAGGCAGTGCGCTGAAGCGGGAGTCCTGTTCGGCTACCGCGTTTTCCCAAAGACCCCAACTGGTGTCAGGATCGTCTTCGACGACCTCCAGGCCACGCGAATCCACAGCATCCTTGGTTGGTCCCGCGCCGGGTTTCTTTCCTTTGCCAAGAAAACCACTAAACATGGAAGTTCTCCGAAATTTGTCCCTATGCTACTCCAGCCCGAGAAACTTCGCCACCCTGGAACTGACGGGTGCGATATCGGGGCATTATTGACTCAGCCCACCGAATTGACGCGCCTCACCCGTACCGTGCACAGTCAGAGTCGTCGGGTTTTCTGAAGATCACTTCCCCAGTCGGTGTGTGGACCACGCGAATCTCCCCTCCACACGGCACAGTCCTTGATTTGGCAGCCATGGCCACCGCCAGAGATCGGTCGTGGACCATGATTTGGTTGGCTACATGGGCCTGTTCCCCTCCCAGCACGGCCCAATGTGGGCTCTTCAGGGTGCGATTGCTTTCAATCCGAAAGTCGCTGGTTTTCATGTGTCTGATCAGTCTCATTTTTATCCTCCATTTTTTTCGTCCGGTCGTACAGTCGCCACCTATCGATCCAGTGCCCGCGCACTCTCTTGGTTAACTGGCTCCCCGTACACAGGTTTCAAGATTACGTTGTCCTGGACAAGAGTGCGGTGCGCCAACGTACCCACACGACGCTGGACCGTAACGCTACTGCTCGCCACCGAACTGTGCCGAATCAAGCAACGTCTATGCCTGAGCAAACGGAAAGGGAAAAAGCAAAAAACCCGTCACGGTGGACGGGCTTGGTGCAAATGTGAAATCTGGAGCGGGAAAAGAGGCTCGAACTCTCGACCTATACCTTGGCAAGGTATCGCTCTACCAACTGAGCTATTCCCGCAGGGAGACCACCGAGGTGATCAAAGAAAAGCCCATCGCGAAGATGGGAATTTCAATTTGGTGGCCTGGGGCGGAATCGAACCACCGACACAAGGATTTTCAATCCTCTGCTCTACCGACTGAGCTACCGGGCCTGAGCCTGAGATTATAGCATGAAGATTCGACGAATCTAAAGACAGCGCATCAAATTCCGTTGCGCTTGCTGCGGGTCAGGTCTACACCCAACTGTTTGAGCTTGCGATACAAGTGGGTGCGCTCCAAGCCTGTCTTCTCTGCCACCCGAGTCATAGATCCATTTTCGCGGGACAGGTGGTATTCAAAGTAGGCCTTTTCAAACTCGTCTCTCGCCTCCCGCAGGGGTTTGTCGAGCACGAAGTTCTGGCTCGCCTGTAAGCCGGCGTCCACCGGACCTGCCACCGCCGGCTGTGCATAACCCAGCACTTCCACCGGCGCGACCATCGGGCGCGGCGCTGCGGTAGGCATGGACTTGTGCAAACTGCTGCGCACCAAGCCTTGCTCCACGGCCTTCAACAGTTTTTGCAGTGTGATGGGCTTTTCCAAAAACGCCAGCGCGCCAATCTTGGTGGCCTCCACGGCAGTATCAATGGTGGCATGGCCGCTCATCATGATCACGGGCATGGTCAGCACTCCGGTCGAAGACCATTCCTTGAGCAGCGTGACGCCATCGGTATCGGGCATCCAGATGTCCAGCAACACCAAGTCAGGACGTTCACGCGTCCGCGCGGCCCGTGCCTGCGCTGCATTCTCCGCAAGCTCCACATTGTGACCTTCGTCATTGAGGATTTCCCAGAGCAGATCACGAATGCCGTGCTCGTCATCAACAACCAGAATGTTTGCCATGTTGTTTGTGTTGTCCCTTAGGTGCCGCTGTGCGATGCCGCAGCCAAAATGCTGCTATCTGCAGCCAATGATAACGATACTTGCGCGCCGACCACGGCCCCGTCAACCAACCGGTTGACAATGTCGATACGCGACCCATGTTCGTCCGCGATTTTCTTCACCACCGCCAGCCCAAGCCCGGTCCCTTTGGCCTTGGTGGTGACGTAGGGCTCGAAAGCGCGTTTGAGAATGTGTTCAGGGAACCCACCGCCACAGTCCAGCACGCTCATGCGCACTCTGCCAACCGTTGCCTGGTACTGGGTGCGAAGGATCACGCTGCGATCCGATAAATCTGCCGTCTTGGACGACTCACTGGCATCCTGTGCGTTCTGCAGCAGGTTGTGAATAACCTGGCGCAATTGCTGTGCGTCACCCATAACCCGAGGGCAGGCTGCGTCCAGTTCCAGGCGAACGGGCACACTCTGGGTGTCGTTGTCATACAGATGCAGCACATCGGCCACCAGCTCGTTCAGATCCACCGGTTTGAGTTCCGCCGCCGGCAGACGGGCGTAGTCCCGGAAGTCGTTGACCAGGCGCTTCATGGCATCCACCTGGTCAACGATGGTCTTGACCGATTTGATCATGATGGCCTGTTCCGGCGGCGCCAGCTTGCCGGTCAACTTCATTTCAAGTCGCTCGGCAGAAAGCTGTATCGGGGTCAGCGGGTTCTTGATTTCGTGTGCCAGGCGGCGTGCCACTTCGCCCCAAGCCTGGGCGCGCTGTGCCGACACGATGTCGGAAATGTCATCAAACACCAGCAGTCGCGCATCACCCGGCAACTCGGCCCCGCGTGCCACCAGTGTCAGGGTTCGATCAAACGGGCCATGACGGGATGCATCACCCCCGCCCAACTCAAACGAGCGCTGCCAGTGGTCCAGACCCTGCTCGGCCCGCTGCACTAAAAACTCTGCAAACTGGGATTGCACCGCAAGTCCAAGTTCCTGTAGACCATCGATGCTTGCCAGGGCTTGTCCCTCGTAGTCCTTGAGTGGGACCTGCAGGATTCGGGTTGCCCCCGGATTGGAGGAGCGAATGACCCCCTGCGCATCCAGCACCATCACGCCAGCCGTCAGGTTGTCCAGGATGGTTTGCAGATTGGCGCGTGCGGCATCCACTTGCGCCATGCTTTGCTGGACGGCGTGGCGGGCGTCGGCCAGTTGTGCAGTCATGGACGCAAATGCCCGGGTCAGCCCACCCAGTTCATCATTGCCCTGCAAGGTCAGCTTGGGTGTCAGATCACCGGCAGCCACCTGGCTAACCCCTTCCGCCAGCATCAGCAGCGGCCGGGCAATCTGATCGCCCAGAATGACCGCCAAGAGCACGGCACCAAATACCGCCAAAAACAGGCTCAGGGTGAGGGTTCCGATGTACATGCGCTTGAGGCCCTCACGTCCCAAAGCCCGCTCTTGGTATTCCCGGTTGGCGCTCTCCACTGCCAGGGCGTTGGCGACGAGGTTAGGGGGCAAGGCCCTACTTACCAACAGGTAGCGCAGTTGCGGCGTGAGCCCCAAGGCGGTGCTGGACAAGGGCACCAGAACCTTGATCCGCACCCCGCTCAGGTTGCTGAGTGCCGCTTCGTCAAGCCCCTCAACCCACGACAGGGAACGCTCGGACCTGGCGGTACGAAACTGTGAAGGCGACGGTTTGTCCGGACTGAGCTGAAAACGCGATTGGCCGGCGCTGGCCAGTGAGGTTCCGCCGGCACTCCATAGCGTGATATCCGCAGCACCCAGTTGCTCGACCAAGCGATCCAGCATCAGCCCCACAGTGCCCTCGGGTGCTTCAGCCAATTGGGCAGCGGCAGTCCGTGTCTTGGCCGTGAGGTCGCTGGAGAGCGTATCCAGGGTTACCCGCCCCAGATTCAGGCCGGCCTCCAGCGCACCTTCAACTTTCACATCAAACCAAGTCTCGATCGAGCGTGAAACAAACTGGTAAGACACCACATAGATCAACAGACCTGGGGCCAGCCCGACCAGCGCAAAAATCATGGCCAGCTTCACCAGAAGCCGACTGCCAAATCGTCCCTGCCGCAGGCGCACCAGCAACCGGTAGCCCACCCATGCAATGGCCGCAAACAGCACAGAGGCCACCACCACATTGATGGTGAACAGGCGCGCGTAGTTGCGCTCGTACATTTCGCGGTTGTTGGTGGCCTGCATCAGCAGATAGAGCAGCACCAGTCCAATGGCAACCATGGTCAGCGCGCCGATTGCCAGGGTCCAGCGCAACGCCGGAGAACTCCGCAACACCTGCGCCTGTTCAGTACGCTGATTGCCCGTCATTTGCTTGGGGCCAGCGACACCACCGTGCTGGCTGTTGCAGCCAGATCCCAATCCGACTGGCCCAGGGCACCGATCTGAAAGGGACGCGGCAACTGGCTCAGGTCCAAGCGGAAGCGGAAATCCACCTTGTACTTCTGGCTGCCATCCAGATCCGATACTTCGGCAATTTTCCAACGCGAAACCCGTTTGACTGCAGACAGGGCCTCCGCCAAAGAGTCGAAACTCTGGTTGAGAGCCAAGCCCTGGTTGCTATCGCGACCAGGTCCGGCTGTCACATTGAGCCGCCAGCGCCGCGTGAGCGGCTGGTATGCCAGTCGCATGTGGCGCTCAACGGAGCTGAGCTTCTTGTCATACCAGTACCAGCGCTCCCGCAACAATTCGGCTTCGGTGACAAAGAACATGGGGATGCCCTTGAGCAAGGCCTCTTCAACTGCCAATGGCAGATCGAAGACAACCTGCGCTGACAACAACACATCGTCATCCACTCGCTCGACCTGGTACTGCGAAATTTCCGTTGTGTTTTGGGCCTGCGCCAGCCCCGATGCCCCAAACAGAATCGCCATGCACAGCGCACGCAAGGCCCTGTCAAGCCAGCCGTTTCTGCAGCAATGCGTAATAAAAGCCATCGTGGTCACAAGGTTCATTGTCCGGGACAGGTTGCCTTTTGGCGACACTTCGGGGAATTAAATGGCCAGGCGATGGCAGCAAAGCCGCGTCGGTGTTGTGTGTGAGAAACGTTTGCACCTGGCCACTGCCCTCGGCACGGAACAGGGAACAGGTGCAATACAACAGCCGCCCCCCCGGGCGCAGCAGACCCCACAGGGCCTGCAACATGCGCTTCTGGACGGCAGCCAATTGCGCCACATCCGATTCCCGGCGCAACCAACGCACATCCGGATGGCGGCGAACTATCCCGGAGGCCGTGCAAGGTGCATCCAGCAAGATGGCGTCAAACAGCCTGCCATCCCACCAGGCCGCTGGCTGCGACGCGTCGGCCGTCATGATCTGGGCTTGCAGTTCCAGGCGCAGCAGGTTCTGGCGAATCCGATCCGTGCGGCGCGGGTCAACTTCCAGGGCCACAACCTCGCCATCACTGAGCTCCAGCAGATGACCGGTCTTTCCTCCCGGGGCGGCGCAGGCATCCAGAATACGCAGCTCACCCCCGGACGGCATTCCGTCCAGCAACAAGCGTGCCGCCATTTGGGCGGCTGCGTCCTGCACCGAAACCAGGCCCTGTGCAAAACCCGGAAGTTGCTGCACCGCAACTGCGCGCTCCAGCAAGATTCCCCCACCTTCCATGATCTGAGCGGAGATGCCGGCTTGGTTCAAGGTCGCCAGATAGGCTGGCGGTGTGGTCTTGCGGACGTTGGCGCGCAAGGCCATGGGTGCGTGGCTATTGGAGGCTTCCAGAATGGCGCGCCAATGCTCCGGCTGTTCGCGCTTGACCTGATTGATCCACCACAGCGGATGGTTCCAGCAGGCAACCGGGTCGGCGTCGGTGCTGGCAATCAGCGCTTCACGCTCCCGCAGGAATCGCCTCAGGCAGGCATTCAGAAAATTGGCCTGTGCCTTGGTAGACGCGCTACGCTTGGCCGCTTCAACCGCTTGGTTCACCAGGGTGAACATGTCGTAGGGAGCGTTCGCATCATCCCAAGCCAACGCCAGGGCAACGCACAGAAGCGCATCGGCAGCGGGTGGCGGTGGCCGCTTGGCCAGTTGGCGGCGCAAAGCTTCGGCACGCCCCAGGTTGCGCCACACATGAAACGCCAGAGCCTGCACGCCAGGTCGCAGTTCCGAGGGTACTGCCTCGATGGCAGCGGTGCCGGATGCCCCGCCGCGCACGGCCTGTATCACGCCACCCGTGGCGCTGAGCTGGCGCCACAGGGGCAGGTTGTCTTCTTTGAGTTTCATCTTTTCCTTACAGCAGACCGCCCGGTTTGAAACCCATCATTCCGACCACCAATCGGGCCGGAAACTGGCCGAGCGCTTCGTTATATTTCGTCAAGATCTGGTTGAACCCACCCCGGGCAGACTCAACCCGCTGGGTGATGGCATCCCACCGCGCCTGCATGGCCACCGGCACGACGGGACCTGCGAGGTCTGACGGTGTCTCGTGCAAATCGTGCCAAGTGTCTTGCAATCTGGCAAAGGCTTCGCCCAAGCGCGCCAGCGGCTCGGCCGTCAGGGGTGTCGCCACGGCCTCCTTCAGCGACTGCTCCAGCGACTGCACATCGGCCAGCAGGTGGGCCCAGTGTGCGGGCATCTGTTTAGCCACCAGTCCCTCGGCGGGGTCCGATGGGGCATCGATAGTCAGACCTTGTTCCAGCACCAGCTCCAGGTAATGGTGCATGTGCCTTTCAACCGAGCCCAGGGCGCCAAGGCCCCGAGCCCGCATGCGCATGAGGCGGTTGTACAGGCCCACACTCCAGAAAAGGACCAGTGCCAGTGATATCCACAGTGTCAGCGAACCAGTCATGGTGCTCCCGCGCAGGCGAATCAGGCATTCCACCCAAGGGGTAGAAGCAAAAACACCCCAAGCCCCTCGTCAAACGGGCTTGGGGTGCTATGCTTAGTATAGCAGCGTGGCTTATTCGCTGGCGCCGTCTTCGCTCGACTGAGGCTCGCCAACCGTCTCGGCGTCGCCTGCCAGTTCGGCAGCCTCGGCTTCGGCAATGGCGCGGCGTTCTGCGTCGTCCATGCTCTCGCGGACCTTGCGTGCCTCGTGGTACGCCAGACCGGTTCCAGCTGGAATCAGGCGACCCACGATCACGTTTTCCTTCAGACCACGCAACTCGTCGCGCTTGCCCATGATGGCGGCTTCGGTCAGCACGCGGGTGGTTTCCTGGAAGGACGCCGCGGAGATGAAGCTGTCGGTGGACAAGGATGCCTTGGTGATACCCAGCAACAGATTGCTGTAGGTTGCGGGGATCTTGCCTTCGGCGCGCAGTGCATCGTTGGTGTTGAGCATCTCCGAACGCTCGACCTGCTCACCATTGATGTAGCTGGAATCGCCTGCGGCTTCCACCACGACCCGGCGCAGCATCTGGCGAACAATAACTTCAATGTGCTTGTCGTTGATCTTCACGCCCTGCAAGCGGTACACGTCCTGCACTTCGTCCACGATGTAGCGGGCCAATTCTTCCGAACCCAACAGGCGCAGGATGTCCTGCGGATCGGCAGGTCCATCCACCACGCTTTCACCCTTGTTGACCACCTGGCCTTCGTGGACCAGCATGTTCTTTTCCTTGGGCACCAGGTCTTCCCAGACCTTGCCGTCGGGATCGGTGATTTGCAGGCGAATCTTGCCCTTGGTTTCCTTGCCGAAGGACACGGTACCCGTGATCTCGGCCAGCGTACCCTTGTCCTTGGGCGTACGGGCTTCGAACAGCTCGGCCACACGCGGCAGACCGCCGGTAATGTCGCGGGTCTTCTGACCTTCGATTGGGATACGGGCCAGCACCTCACCGGGGCCGACGTCCTGGCCATCACGCACCTGAATCAGCGCGCCGACCGGGAAGCCGATGGTCACCGAGTGATCGGTTCCGGGAATCTTGACTTCGTTGCCCGTGGCGTCGATCAGCTTGACCTGCGGACGAACCACCTTGGTCGCACCGCGGCGCTTGGGATCGATGACCACCATAGTGGACAAACCAGTCACTTCGTCAACCTGCTTGGCAACCGTCAGACCTTCTTCCACATTCTCGAAATGCGCCTTGCCGGCGAATTCGGTAATGATGGGGCGGGTCAACGGATCCCAGTTGGCCAGAATGGCGCCAGCCTTGATGGACTGGTCGGCCTTGACTGTCAGAACAGCACCGTACGGCACCTTGTGGCGCTCACGCTCGCGTCCATGCTCGTCGTGGATAATGATTTCGCCGGAACGGGCAATCACCACCAACTCCTTCTTGCTGTTGGTCACATAGCGCATGGTGGCGTTGAAGCCGATGTTGCCGTTGGACTTGGCTTCCACGCTGGAGGCGATCGCCGCACGGGACGCGGCACCACCGATGTGGAAGGTACGCATCGTCAGCTGGGTACCGGGTTCACCGATGGACTGGGCGGCGATCACACCGACGGCTTCGCCACCGTTGATCAGGCCACCACGGCCCAGGTCGCGTCCGTAGCACTTGGCGCAGATGCCAAAGCGGGTTTCGCAAGTCAGCGCGGTACGCACCTTGACCTCGTCCACGCCAGCCAGTTCCAGTTCGTCGATCAGGTCCTCGTCCAGCATGGTGCCGGCAGTGGCCAGAACGGCGCGGTTTTCCGGATGCAACACGTCTTCGGCAGCAGTGCGGCCCAGCACGCGGTCGCGCAGGGATTCGATCACTTCACCGCCTTCGACGATGGCGCGCATCAGGTAACCACCGTGTGTGCCGCAGTCCTGCTCGGTCACGACCAAGTCCTGTGTCACGTCGACCAGACGGCGGGTCAGGTAACCGGAGTTCGCTGTCTTCAACGCCGTGTCGGCCAGACCCTTACGGGCACCGTGGGTGGAGATGAAGTACTCCAACACGTTCAGACCTTCGCGGAAGTTCGCGGTAATGGGCGTCTCGATGATGGAGCCGTCCGGCTTGGCCATCAGACCCCGCATACCAGCCACCTGGCGAATCTGGGCCGCAGAGCCGCGAGCGCCGGAGTCGGCCATCATGTAGATGGAGTTGAAGGATTCCTGCTGGACCTGGTTGCCATGGCGGTCGGTGACCGTTTCCTTGGACAACTTGGCCATCATGACCTTGGACACTTCGTCACCCGACTTGCCCCAGATGTCCACCACCTTGTTGTAGCGCTCGCCAGCCGTCACCAGACCGGAGACATATTGCTGCTCGATCTCCTTGACCTCTTTCTGCGCACGCTCGATGATGCCGTGCTTCTCTTGCGGCACCAGCATGTCATCGATACAGATGGAAATGCCGGCGCGTGTCGCCAGGCGGAAACCGCTTTGCAGCAGCTTGTCGGCAAACACCACGGTGTCTTTCAGACCACACTTGCGGAAAGACACATTGATCAGCTTGGAGATTTCCTTCTTCTTCAACGCCTTGTTGATGTTGGAGAAAGGCAGTCCCTTGGGCAAGATTTCGGACAGGAGTGCGCGCCCTGCAGTGGTTTCCCACAGCTTGGTCGAGGCCGTGAATTCGCCGGTAGCCTTGTCCTTGGTGTACTCGGTCAGACGCACATTGATCTTGGCGTTCAGCTCGACTTCACCCGCATCGAATGCGCGCTGAACTTCACCGGTGTCGGCGAAGATCAGGCCCTCGCCCTTGCCGTTGATGCGCTCGCGGGTCGTGTAGTACAGACCCAGCACCACGTCCTGTGAAGGAACAATGGACGGCTCACCGTTGGCAGGGAACAGCACATTGTTGGAGGCCAGCATCAGTGTGCGGGCTTCCATTTGCGCTTCCACCGACAGTGGCACGTGAACCGCCATCTGGTCACCGTCGAAGTCGGCGTTGAAGGCCGCGCAAACGAGGGGGTGCAACTGGATGGCCTTGCCTTCGATCAGGATGGGCTCAAAGGCCTGGATACCCAAACGGTGCAGCGTAGGCGCCCGGTTCAGCATCACGGGGTGCTCTTTGATGACCTCTTCCAGGATGTCCCACACGACGGGCGTGCCGGATTCGACTTCCTTCTTGGCCGCCTTGATGGTGGTCGCAATGCCCATGGCCTCCAGGCGCGCGAAGATGAAGGGCTTGAACAGTTCCAAGGCCATCAATTTCGGCAGACCGCACTGGTGCAGCTTGAGCGTTGGGCCCACGGTAATCACGGAACGACCGGAGTAATCCACGCGCTTACCCAGCAAGTTCTGGCGGAAACGGCCGGATTTGCCCTTGATCATGTCGGCCAAAGACTTCAGAGCACGTTTGTTGGCGCCTGTCATGGCCTTGCCGCGGCGACCGTTGTCCAGCAAGCTGTCCACGGCTTCCTGCAACATGCGCTTTTCGTTGCGCGCAATGATTTCGGGCGCCTTCAGCTCCAGCAAACGGCGCAGACGGCTGTTGCGGTTGATGACACGGCGGTACAGGTCATTCAGGTCAGAGGTCGCAAAGCGGCCGCCGTCCAGCGGAACCAGCGGACGCAGGTCCGGTGGCAACACGGGCAGCACGTCCAGCACCATCCACTCAGGCTTGATGCCGGACTTCTTGAACGCTTCCAGAACCTTCAAACGCTTGGCGTTCTTCTTGATCTTGAGTTCGGAGCCGGTCAAGTCATTGCGCAGCTTCTCGATGGAGCCTTCGATATCAATGCTCTGCAGCAGGTCCTTGATACCTTCCGCGCCCATCTTGGCCTGGAACTCGTCACCGTATTCCTTGAACTTGGCATCGAAATCGTCTTCCGACATGATGCTGAACTTCTTCAGCGGGGTCATGCCGGGGTCAGTGACGACATAGGCTTCAAAATACAGCACGCGTTCGATGTCGCGCAGCGTCATGTCCAGAACCAGGCCCAAGCGGCTCGGCAAGGACTTCAGGAACCAGATGTGGGCGCAAGGTGCGGCCAAGTCGATGTGACCCATACGCTCGCGGCGAACCTTGGTCTGTGTGACTTCAACGCCGCACTTCTCGCAGATCACACCGCGGTGCTTGAGACGCTTGTACTTGCCGCACAGGCATTCGTAGTCCTTGATGGGTCCAAAGATCTTGGCGCAGAACAGGCCGTCACGCTCGGGCTTGAAGGTGCGGTAGTTGATGGTTTCGGGCTTGCGCACTTCACCGAAGGACCACGAACGGATCTTTTCGGGCGAAGCCATGCCAATCTTGATGGCACCGAAGTGCTCATCCGGCGTGAACTGCTTGAACAGGTCGAGTAATGATTTCATGGGTTCAATCCTTTGCTTGTTCGCGATCAGTTACGCTCGAGTTCAATGTCGATGCCCAAGGAACGAATTTCCTTGACCAGCACATTGAACGATTCCGGCATGCCGGCTTCGATCGAATGCTCGCCCTTGACGATGCTCTCGTAGACCTTGGTACGGCCTTGTACGTCATCGGACTTGACCGTCAGCATTTCCTGTAGGGTGTAGGAAGCGCCATAGGCTTCCAGCGCCCACACTTCCATTTCACCGAAACGCTGTCCGCCGAACTGGGCCTTACCGCCCAGCGGTTGCTGGGTAACCAGGCTGTACGGACCGGTTGAACGGGCGTGCATCTTGTCATCCACCAAGTGGTGCAACTTCAAGTAGTGCATGTAGCCGACCGTCGTCGTGCGCTCGAAGGCGTCGCCAGAGCGTCCGTCATACAGCTGCGCCTGGGTGCGGGCAACGGTCAGGCCCTTGGCCTTGGCCACATCGTCCGGATAGGCCAGCTTCAGCATGTCACCAATCTCGGCTTCAGTTGCGCCATCGAACACGGGAGACGCAAACGGAACACCATTGGTCAGCTCCTTCGCCATTTCCTGCACTTCAGCGTCAGTCAACTGGGCCAGATCTTCCTTGCGACCGGCACTGTTGTACACCTGCTCCAGGAAGCCACGGATCTCGGTCGCTGCGGCTTCGCGCTGCAGCATGTCACCGATGCGGTGACCCAGACCCTTGCCGGCCCAGCCCAGATGCACTTCCAGCACCTGGCCGATGTTCATACGCGAAGGCACGCCCAGCGGGTTCAGCACGATGTCGACCGGAGTACCGTCAGCCATGTAAGGCATGTCCTCCACCGGTGTGATCTTGGAGACCACACCCTTGTTACCGTGACGACCGGCCATCTTGTCACCGGGCTGCAGGCGGCGCTTGACCGCAATGTAGACCTTGACCATCTTCAACACGCCAGCGGGCAACTCGTCGCCTTGCGTCAACTTCTTGCGCTTTTCTTCAAAAGCCAGGTCGAAACTGTGACGGGTCTGCTCCAGCGAATTCTTGATGCTCTCCAACTGGGTAGCCACTTCGTCGTCGGCCGGACGGATGTCGAACCAATGGAACTTCTCGACGGAAGCCAGGTAGGCCTTGTCGATCTTGGTGCCCTTGGCCAGCTTTTGCGGGCCACCATTGGCAACCTTGCCGTTCAACAATTTCTCGATACGGTCGAAGGCGTCGGCCTCCACGATACGCAACTGGTCATTCAGGTCCAGACGGAAACGCTTGAGTTCATCGTCGATGATCTGCTGGGCACGGCGGTCGCGCTGGATGCCCTCACGGGTGAAGACCTGCACGTCGATCACGGTGCCTTGCGAGCCCTGATCCACGCGCAACGATGTATCCTTCACATCGCTGGCCTTTTCACCGAAGATGGCGCGCAGCAGCTTCTCTTCCGGTGTCAGCGTGGTTTCACCCTTGGGGGTAACCTTGCCAACCAGCGTGTCGCCGGGCATGACTTCGGCACCGACGTAGATGATGCCGGACTCGTCCAGACGGTTCAACTGCTGTTCCGACAGATTCGGAATGTCGCGCGTGATTTCCTCGGCACCCAACTTGGTGTCGCGGGCCATGACCACGAGTTCTTCGATGTGGATCGAGGTGTAGCGGTCTTCGGCCACCACACGTTCGCTAATCAAAATCGAGTCTTCGAAGTTGTAACCGTTCCAGGGCATGAAAGCCACCAGCATGTTCTGGCCGATGGCGATTTCGCCCAGGTCGGTCGACGCACCGTCAGCGATCACGTCACCCTTGGCCAGCTTGTCGCCACGCTTGACGATGGGACGCTGGTGGATGTTGGTGTTCTGATTGGAACGCTGGTACTTGATCAGGTTGTAGATGTCCACCCCTACTTCACCGGCTTGGGCTTCGCTGTCGTTCACACGCACCACGATACGGGTCGCATCGACATAGTCCACCACGCCGCCACGGGTTGCCGTGACCACGGTGCCGGAGTCCACCGCTGCCACGCGCTCAATGCCGGTTCCCACCATGGGCTTTTCCGGGCGCAGCACGGGCACAGCCTGACGGGACATGTTGGCACCCATCAACGCGCGGTTCGCATCGTCGTGTTCCAGGAATGGCACCAGCGAAGCCGCCACAGAGACAATCTGCGCAGGCGACACGTCCATGTACTGGATACGATCCGCACCGCAAAGAATGGACTCACCTTTTTCACGGGCAGACACCAGGTCACCAGTCAGCTTGCCGTCCTTGTCCAGAGCCGCGTTGGCCTGGGCAATGACGTACTTGCCTTCTTCGATGGCCGACAGGTAATCGATCTGGTTGGTCACCTTGCCGTCGACCACGCGACGGTACGGAGTCTCAATGAACCCGTACTCGTTCAAACGGGCATATAACGCCAGTGAGTTGATCAGACCGATGTTGGGACCTTCTGGCGTTTCAATAGGGCAGACGCGACCGTAGTGGGTCACGTGCACGTCACGCACTTCAAAACCGGCACGTTCACGCGTCAAACCACCTGGGCCAAGGGCCGATACGCGACGCTTGTGGGTGATTTCGGCCAACGGATTGGTCTGGTCCATGAACTGGGACAGCTGCGATGCGCCGAAGAATTCCTTCAGCGCAGCCGAGATCGGCTTGCTGTTGATCAGATCGTGGGGCATCAACGGCTCTTGCTCGGCCTGACCCAGACGCTCCTTGACGGCCTTTTCGATACGGGCCAAGCCAGTGCGGTACTGGTTCTCGGCCAGTTCACCCACGCAACGCACGCGACGATTGCCCAGGTGGTCGATATCGTCAACTTCACCGCGACCATTGCGCAGATCCACCAGGATCTTGACGACAGCCAGGATGTCTTCGTTGGTCAGCACCATGGGGCCGGTCGATTCGGCACGGCCCATCTTGGCGTTGAACTTCATACGGCCCACACGCGACAGGTCGTAGGTGTCGGGGTTGTAGAACAAACGCTGGAACAGGGCCTGCACAGCGTCTTCGGTTGGCGGCTCGCCAGGGCGCATCATGCGGTAGATGGCAACGCGGGCGGCAAACTCGTCCACCGTTTCATCGGTACGCAGGGTCTGCGAGATATAGGCCCCCTGGTCGAGTTCGTTGGTGTAAATGCAAGGCAGGTCCTGAATGCCGGCCTGCCGCAGTTTCTTCAACAGCGCTTCGGTCAGCTCTTCATTGGCCTTGGCCACGATTTCGCCGGTGTCCTCGTCAATGACGTTGCGGGCCACGACACGACCGATCAGGAAGTCTTCCGGCACGCTGATGTGCGTGGTTGCCGACTGCTCCAGCTCACGGGTGTGGCGGGCGGTGACGCGCTTGTCCTTGGCGACCACGACCTTGCCACTCTTGTCGGTGATGTCGAAACGAGCGACTTCACCACGCAGCCGTTCCGCCACAAACTCCATCTGGGCGCCGCTGTCCATCAGGCGGAAGTTGTCGTTGACGAAGAAATTGGCCAGGATGGATTCATTGGTCAGGCCAATGGCCTTGAGCAGAATCGTGACCGGCATCTTGCGGCGACGGTCGACACGGAAGTACAGCAGATCCTTGGGATCGAACTCAAAATCCAGCCAGGAGCCGCGGTAGGGAATGATGCGTGCGGAGAACAGCAACTTGCCCGAGCTGTGGGTCTTGCCCTTGTCGTGCTCGAAGAATACGCCGGGTGAACGGTGCAACTGGGACACGATCACGCGCTCGGTACCGTTGATGATGAACGAGCCCTTGCCCGTCATCAGCGGCACTTCGCCCATGTAGACTTCCTGCTCCTTGACTTCCTTGACCACCTTGTTTTGCGACGTGGAGGACTCACGGTCGTAAATGATCAACTGGACCTTGGCGCGCACGGCCGATGCGAAGGTCAACCCCCGGGTTTGGCACTCGCGCACATCGAATGCGGGCTTTGCCAGGCTGTACTCCAGGTACTTCATCTCGACAAACCCGTTGTGCGAGACGATGGGGAATGCCGCTTCAAACGCAGCCTGCAAACCTTCGGCGGTTCTCTTTTTGGGTGCAACGTCTGCCTGCAGGAATGCCGTGTAGGCATCCTTTTGCATTTGCAGCAGGTAGGGGATTTCGAGCACGCTATCGCGATTACCGAAGTTTTTGCGAATTCGCTTGCGTTCAGTGTATGTATAAGCCATTAGATCTCCGGGCAAAGACTAAAGGAACCTGGGGGTCCTAGGCGACTGTCGCGCTGGGCATCACGCCCAACTTTTCTTGGCGATTGGCCACTACCAATCATTGGCGGACGGCTGCGCATTGCACGCAACCCGTTCCAAGACGTCTTCTGCAGTCGGGTCAGAAGACACTAAAAAGTGGTCAATCAACCACTTTTTAGTGCGCTCTTATAAGCGGCAAAGGCTGGGAGCCCTTGAAGGAACTCCCAGCCCAGACACAAAGATCGATTACTTGAGTTCGACCTTGGCGCCAGCTTCTTCCAGCTTCTTCTTGGCAGCATCGGCGTCAGCCTTGGCAATGCCTTCCTTGACGTTCTTGGGAGCGCCGTCAACCAGATCCTTGGCTTCCTTGAGGCCCAAGCCGGTGATTTCGCGCACAGCCTTGATGACGGACACCTTGTTGGCGCCGGCTTCAACCAGCACCACATTGAATTCTGTCTTCTCTTCTGCGGCAGCAGCGCCGGCGCCAGCGCCAGCAGCAGCGGGAGCGGCCATGGCGGCAGCGCTCACACCAAACTTCTCTTCGATGGCTTTCACCAGGTCGTTGAGTTCCATGACCGTCATGCTGTCCAGCGCGGTCAAAAATGCGTCTTTATCGAATGCCATTTTGA
>JBAQDE010000046.1:0-76774 GCA_049294595.1 Rhodoferax sp.
GAGCACGCGGCCGTGGCGGCCCTGGGCCAGCGCGTGGCCGTGGTCTGGCGCAGCGCCGACGGCATGACCAGCACGCTCAAGGTATGGCTGTCGGTTGACGGTGGCAAGCACTTCCAGGCCAAAACACTCGCCCAGACCGTGGGCGACAACGACCACCCGCGTCTGGCGCAACAGGGTGATCGTCTGGTGGTAGTCTGGCGCACGCAAAAGGAGGTACAGGTCCATGACATCCCTTGGTAAATTCCGGCGCCACGCGCTGCTGATGGCGACGCTGCTGTCGGCCGGTCTCTACATGCCAAATGGGCTTGCAGCCCTCGAAGAACATACGCATGGCGCTATCAAAACAGTAGTGGATTTTGATGCCGCCACCTGGAAGCAGCTGCAGGCCAAGGGCTCGCGCCCGGCGGCCTATGTGTTCACCAACAGCTTTTGCGCCACCTGCCCCGAGGTGTTCGAGCTGCTGCAGCAGACGGTGCAGGGCGCCGGTCAGCCGGTCGAACTGGCTGCCATCCTGATGGACGTGCGCGGCGAGCGCGCCCTGGCCCACGCCCACCACTATGTGGGCGTGACCACGATCTATGCCTTTGACGGTTTCGAGCCGGCGATTCGCCAGGCAGTGGACCCCAAGTGGCGCAACATCACTCCGTACGTCGTGCTGGTGGGCCGCAATGGCAAGCAGCAGCGCGTCACCGGCCAACCCACCGCCGCCCAGCTCAAGGCCTGGCTGCTCTGATTCCCTTTTCTCTTTAACCCAAGGAAGCACACCATGATGAAACTCAAAACCCTTACCGCCATCCTCGCCCTGTCCAGCAGCGCCCTGTTCGCGCAGACCGTGGACATCAAAGATGCCTGGGCCCGCGCCACCGTGCCGGGCCAGAAGGCCACCGGCGCCTTCATGAAACTCACCGCCAAAGAAGGCACCCGCCTGGTGGGCGTGTCCTCGCCGGTCGCTGGCGTCAGCGAAGTGCACGAGATGAAGATGGATGGCGACGTGATGAAAATGCGCGCCGTGCAAGGTGGCCTGGAGCTGCCGGCCGGCAAGGCGGTGGAACTCAAGCCCGGCGGCTACCACGTCATGTTGATGGACCTGAAGGCACCGCTGGCCAAGGACAGCACCGTGGCGCTGACCCTGGTGTTCAAGGACGCCAAGGGCGTGGAGACCAAGACCGAAGTGACGGTGCCGGTGAACACCGCAGCACCTGCCGGCGGCATGCCCGCCATGGACCACAGCAAGCACAAGATGTAAGCGTCCGCACGCCTCCTGATGAAAGCCACACCGCGCCGCACACAGTCCTACCACCCCTGGGTGGTGTGGCTGGCCGTGCTCGTCGCGGTGCTGGGCGCGCTGGCGCCTACGGTGTCGCATGCGCTGATGCTTGCCAGCGGACAGGCACCGCTGGGGGTCGAAATCTGTACCAGCGAAGGCCCCCGCTGGGTGACCGCCGATGCTGCGGCTTCGGCGGGCGACTTCGTGCCTACGCCCGGATCAGCGGTGCCGCCTGCCCATTGCCAGTTCTGTCTGCAAGCCACAGACCGCGTCGTACCGCTGGGCGAGGCGCTGCCGTGCAGCTTCGTGGTTCCCGGTGCGCAGAGGGAAGCGCCCGTTTGGGAGCTGCTATTTCACACCGACACGCACGCTGTCACGCCCCCGCCACGGGGGCCGCCGGGAAACTTCTGAGCTATTGAATCCATAGCGTTCCAAGCCCATTTTTAGAGGGCTGGAGGCGCTTTTTATAGTGAAGAAGAGGTCCCGAACATGTCGCATTTCAAAGTCAAACCACTCCCCCTGGCGATATCGCTCGCCGTACCCTCCCTGTGCCTGCTGTGCAGCAGTGCCCTGGCCGCTGATGTCCAGGCCGTCACCCTGCCGGCTGTGACCGTCAGCGACTCCAGGCTGGACAACACCGCACCCGGAGCCACCCAACTCGACAAAGCCCGCCTGGTCCCGCGCCTGTCCGCCACCAGTGACACGGCCAGCCTGCTGTCGGACATTCCCGGTGTGAGCCTGTATGGCGCTGGCGGCGTCTCCAGCCTGCCCGCCATCCATGGCCTGGCGGACGACCGCCTGCGCATCCAAGTGGACGGCATGGACCTGATTGCATCCTGCCCCAACCACATGAACCCGGCCCTGTCGTACCTGGACCCGACCAACGTGGGCGTGCTCAAGGTCTTTGCCGGTATCACGCCGGTCAGTGCCGGCGGTGACAGCATTGGCGGCACCATCATCGCGCAATCGCGCGCGCCCGAGTTCGCGCCAGCCGGCCAGAGCATCACCAAGGGCGAGCTGGGTGCGTTCTACCGCGGCAACAACCAGGCGCGTGGCGCCAACGTATCCGTCATGCACGCCACGGACGCCTTCAACATCAGCTACAGCGGCTCCACCAGCAAGGCCGACAACTACACCGCCGGTGCCGACTTCAAGACCTACGACTTCACGGGCCGCGCCGGCCACAACCTGCCACGCAACGAAGTAGGCTCCACCGCGTATGACACGCGCAACCAGACGATTGGACTGGCCTTCAAGAGCGACAACCACCTGTTCCAGGCCAAGCTGGGCTTTCAGGACATGCCGTTCCAGCTCTATCCCAACCAGCGCATGGACATGCTGGACAACACCCAGCGCAGCGTGAACCTGCGCTACGCCGGCCAGTTTGACTGGGGCACGCTGGAGGCCCGTGCCTACCAGGAAAAGGTGGACCACTTCATGGACTTTGGCGCCGACAAGCGCTACTGGTATGGCAATGCTCTGCCACCGCTCGGGTCGGGTGGCCCCACGGCGTTGTTTGGCACGCCCTGCGCTCCCATCAGCTCCACCTGCGCGGCGGGCATGCCCATGCTGACTGAAGGCAAGACCACCGGCATCAGCGTCAAGGGCGATGTGACCCTGGGCCAGCAGGATGTGCTGCGCGTGGGGGGTGACATGCAGCAGTACCGCATCAACGACTGGTGGACACCGTCGGGTGGGGGCATGTCACCCGGCACGTTCTGGAACATCCGCGATGGCCAGCGTGACCGCAGCGCGGTGTTTGCCGAGTGGGAAGGCCGCAAGAGTGCCCAATGGATGACCCTGCTGGGTGCGCGCTACGAACGAGTCACCATGGACGCTGGCAGCGCCATCGGCTACAACCCGGCTGGCATGGGTTTCCAGGCGCGCGATGCCAACGCCTTCAACGCTCGCAGCCACAAGACGACCGACAACAATGTGGACCTGACGGCCGCGGCCAGCTACACCGCCAGCGACAACTACGCCATCGAATTCGGATTTGCCCACAAGACCCGCTCACCCAATGTGTACGAGCGCTTCACCTGGTCCACTTGGCAGATGGCGGCGCTGATGAACAACTTTGTGGGGGATGGCAACGGCTACTTTGGTGACCTCGCCCTCAAGCCCGAGCAGGCCAACAAGCTGTCAGCCACCTTCGACTGGCATGCCGCCGATGGCAGCTGGGGCTTCAAGGCCACGCCGTACACCACCCAGGTGGCCGACTACATCGATGCCGTTCAGTGGAATGCCACCACCAACCTGGCCGCCACCGCAGCGGTGAAAGACAAGTTCAGCGTTCTCAAATTCGTCAACCAGTCGGCGCGGATCTATGGCCTGGACCTGTCGGGCCACATGCCATTGGCCACGAGTTCCGTGGGGGACTTTGGACTCAAGGGCCTGCTGAACTACACCCACGGCAGCAACCAGGACACGGGAGACGGCCTGTACAACATCATGCCGCTCAACGCCAAACTGGCGCTGACACACAAGCAGGGCGGCTGGGACAACAGCCTGGAACTGCTGATGGTGCAAGCCAAGGACACGGTCTCGGGTGTGCGCAACGAGATCAGGACCCCCGGCTACAGCCTGGTCAACCTGCGCACCAGCTACGCCTGGAAGCAGGTGCGTCTGGACTTGGGCGTGGAGAACCTGTTTGACAAGTTCTACTACCTGCCAACCGGCGGCGCCTACACCGGCCAGGGCACCACCATGTCCAACCCGGCACTGCCCAACTACCCGCAGTGGGGTACCGCCGTGCCGGGCATGGGCCGCTCGGTGTACGTGGGTTTGAACTTCTCGTTCTGAGCTTCACTGATACCCTGCCATGGCCCTGCACCGACGCGCATTTCCGCAACTCCGCCCCTGGGCGGTGTGGTTTGCGCTGTGCGTCGCCCTGGTGATGGCCTTGGCCCCGACGGTGTCGCATGCGCTGGCCTGGAGCCAGGCGGGTGGCGGGAATCTCATCGAGGTTTGCACCGCCACTGGACCACGTCTGGTGGCCGCAGATACCGCAGCCCCCTCTTCAGCCGATTCCCCAACCGGGCAGGAATCGGCCTTGTCACTTGCACATTGCCCGTTTTGCCTGCACACAGCGGACCGCTGCGCTCCTCCGCCCAACCCGTTGCCTTACCTCTTCCAGGTTCAGGGCGGACAGCAGGAGCCCGTGGTCCGGCAGGCTTCTTTCTTCTTCACGCACTTTGTGTTGGCGCCGCCGCCACGCGGGCCGCCGCTAGCCGACTGACGCGCAGGGGAGGGGGCAGCGCTGCCGTGGGTAACTATCCAACGGCAGCAACTTCCGTCTTTCTCCATATCTTTTCAGTCCGCTTGGGGCGTTGCCTCAAGCCGCTTCAAACTTTTGCAAGACACTTCAAATGAATCACCATAAGACTCTTATTGCCGCGGCCATCATCGTGCTGATCGCCACCAGTGCTTGGGCGCAGAGCGGACCATCCTCTCCGCAGACCATGCGCCAAATCACGGTGACTGGCTCCACCATTGACGACCGCTTCGGCGACAGCGCCCGCGAGCCGTCCAGCACAGTCAACCTCTCAGGCCGACAAATCGAAGAGCAGCACGTTGACAACCTGGTTCAGGTGCTCAAGGCGATACCCGGCATCACCGTCGACACATCGGGCGGTGATGATTTGAAGATCAAGTTCCGCGGCGTGGAAAACCAGCGCTATATGGGCGAGAAGCCCGGCGTGGCCATCGTGATTGACGGCGTGCCGGTGTTCGAGCGCACGGGCAAGGTCAACATCAACCTGGACAACATCGACAGCATCAAGGTCATCAAGGGTGGGGCTTCCTATCTCTTTGGCGAAGACGCGCTGGCTGGCGCGGTCATCATCACCACCAAGCGGGGCGCCACGAACAAAGGGGTGTCCCTGGAAAGCGATGTGGGCTCGTTCGGCTATCAGCGCCAACTTGCGCGGGTAGGATTTGCGAATGACGATTTGTCGGGGCACTTGCAGCTGTCCAACCGGCAAGCCGATGACTACCACTTCCAGTCCAACTATTCAGGCAAGGCCGCCGCTGGCAACCTGCGCTGGCTGCTCAACGCCCACTCAGACCTGACCCTGGGCGTGGAGAAGGAAACGCGCTTTCGCGACAAGCACGGTGTGGTAACCGGGGTGACCCAGGCTGATCAGGACCCGCAGGGCGTCAATGGGCGCGACTATGCGCGTCACTTTGATGTTGACCTGCGTCGCGTGAACCTGACGTACTCCAATGACATTTCCGAAAACAGCAATTTGCTCGCGCTGGTTTACCAATACACGGACCACACGGTGTTCTGGTCCTCACCGCAACGGTTTTCCTCGACCGGTGCGGCAGTGACCAGCTCGAACGCCTACACCACGTTCAACGACTACGACCAGACCCAGCGCGGTTTCAAGAGCGAATTCCGCACCGCCGCAGGGCCCGTCGGACTGATGGGCGGCGTGGAGATCAAGCGCAACCAGTATCTCAACCTGACCAGTGCCAAGGTCAGCTTCCGCAACAGTCCGGCGCCACCCACCACCCTGATGGGCTCTGTCTTTGGTGATGACGATACCCGGGAGGCCGTGCAAGCCTTCTATGGCGAGGTCAAGTGGAGTCCGATGGAAAACTGGACGCTGACCGGCAACGCCCGCCACGACCAGATCACGCTGGACTACTTTGCAAAGCCTGTATCGGGTAACGGCAACGTCACCATTCAGGAGAGCAAGACATTTGACGCCAATAGCCTGCGCTTTGGCCTGGCCTGGACCGGCCAGAAAGACACGACCTGGTTTGGCAACCTTTCGACCGGCTTTCGTGCGCCCACGGTGGACCAGTTGTACCGGGGCAGCCAAAGCCCGACCAGCAGTGTGGCCAACAACCCCAATCTGAAACCCGAACAGGCCGTGACCTTGGAGCTGGGCATGCGCAGGGCCTTTGCCTTGATGCAACGCGACGCCCAGGTGGAGGCCACGCTGTTCCAGATCGACCGCAAGGACTTCATTCTGGACACCAATGGGCAATACTCCAGCAGCGACGCGGCCCATATCGCCCGCTATGAAAACATTGGCGGCGCGCGGTCACGCGGTCTGGAACTCGCGCTGAAGTCGTCGGTGACGGATGCGCTGAGCTGGGATGTGGCCTATACCTATCTGGACTCCACCCTCACCCAGTACGACAAGTTCCTGCTGGCCTTGGGCAACCCGCGCGGCATGCTGGTGGGAAGCACGCCGGCCTGCACCATTGGCAATGCGGCTTTCAGCTGGAACAGCTGCTACCAGTTGGCGCCCTACAACAATACGGGCAACAAGGTCCCGCGGGTGCCACCGCACGCCCTCAACCTGCGCACGGCGTGGAAGCCCGCACAGGGCTGGAAAGTCACGGGTGAAGTGGACTACCGCGCGACTGCCTACGCAGACGAAATCAACCAGGAAAAGTGGCCCGACCGCACCGTCTTCAACCTGACGGTGGATTACGGCGCCAAGGTGTCCTGGCTGGGGGGCAATACCCTGACCGCCTTTGTGCGCGTGGACAACCTGTTTGACACCAGGTACTACACCATTGCGCGCGGCACCAATGATTCGCAGAGTTATGCCACGGCGTTCAAGTACGACGGCAAGTACAACGCCGAGGACCTGTCCATCACCGTTGACCCGGGACGCGTATTGCGCGCCGGCTTGACCCTGCGGTTCTGAGGGGGCTGCGATGCAAGGCTTGCGCCCCATTGTCGAATACACGGTCTTCGGCGTGTTGCTGCTGCTCAGCGTGGCCTCTGTGGCCATCGCGCTGGAGCGGCTGCGCTTCTACGGTCAGGTGGACGCGCGGCGCTATGCCAGCCGCGCGCGGCTGGAGAGCGATCTCACCCGACGCCTCAATGTCATCAGCACGGTGGCATCCAACTCGCCCTACATCGGCCTGCTGGGCACGGTGCTGGGCATCATGCTGACCTTTCAAACGCTGGGCGCCACGGGCGAGATGGACGTCAAGTCCATCATGACCGGGCTGGCCCTGGCGCTCAAGGCCACGGCAGCAGGCATCGTGGTGGCGATCCCCTGTGTGGCATTGAACAACGTGCTACGCAGGCGGGTGCGTGAGCGGCTCACCGACTTTGACGAGGCCCACGGTGGCTAGCGGTATGAGCGACGAGATCGATGAAATCAATGTCGTGCCGCTGGTGGACGTGATGCTGGTCTTGCTGACCATTGTGCTGACGACGGCCACCTTCGTCGTCAACGGACGCATTCCGGTCGATCTGGCTGCGTCCAAGTCGGCGCAAGCGGCACAGGCTGCGCCCCTGGTGTTGACGTTGACGCATGAGCGCGCCTTGTTCCTCAATGATTCGCCGCTGGCGCCGGGCCAGGGGCCGGGCAGCCTGTCCACGGCGCTGGAGCACCACCCGCGCAGCACGCCGGTGGTGGTGCGCGCGGACGGTCGCCTGGTGTTGACCGATTTTGTGGAGCTGGTGGATCAGGTCAAGGCCATGGGCTTCACGCAAGTCAGCCTGGAGGTCAAGCGGGCATGAACCCAAACCATGTTGCGCGTGGCAAGACGGCCACTTCCGACTGGACGCTATCGCTTGCCTTGCACATCCTGCTAGTGCTGGGTGTGGGGTGGGGTGTGTCGCACGGCACGGTGTCAAGCGCGGTGCATGTTCCGCTGGACCTGTCCGTCAGCTGGGTTGCCCCGCCGGTGCCGACTCCCCCGCCCCAAACCAAGCCAGTGGCACCTGTGCCGCGGCCCGCCCGTACGCCGGTTCCGGCGGTTGCCAAAAGGGAAGTGGCGCCACGCCCGGTGGCGGCGCCCGATGTGGTGGTGGCGTCAGTGCCGACGACGGTCCCGCCAAGCCAGCTCCCAGCACCGGCCCAACCCGTGGCCAAGGCCACGCCAGCAGCCACTGTGGAGCCGCCCGTGCCGGCCAAGGTGGATGAGCAACCGCGCTGGCACAGCCAGCTGGAAGCCATGCTGATCCAGCACAAGCACTACCCGATGGCCGCTCGGCGCATGCGTCAGACAGGCATCGTGACCGTCGAGGCGCACTTTTCGCCGCAGGGTGACGTGGTGCGCTGCGTGGTGGCCATCAGCTCCGGCTTCAAGGCGCTGGATGAGGCCGCATTGCAACTGGTGCGCCAGGCGGCCGAGGTGACACGGCTCCAGAACCAGCCCGGCCGCGTGGCCGAACTGCGTATTCCCATCGTTTACGAATTGAAGGACTCCTGAGATGAAACGCTACCTCTTGTGTTTGATGCTGGCCCTGGCCAGTTTCGGGGCCGCATCCGCGGACAAGGTGGCCATTCTGTCCACCAAATTTGTGCTGGAACGCAAGTTCAAGCTGATGGAAGCAGTGGCCCGGGAGCAGGGCATTGAACTGGCCTGGACACAGGTTGACGCCGAAGGCGAAGCTGGCGTGAGGCGGGTTCTGACGGGTGCACGCATGGTCCTGCTGGATGCGCCCCGCAGTGACGACGCGGCCCTGATCAACAGCGTGGCAGGCAAGCCCCTGCGCGAGTCAGCTTTGCCCACGGCCAGCATCAACGTGATGAGCCCACCCACCCGCTTGCGGGCCATCAATATGGACAAGGAGCAGGCTCAGCGGGTGTTTGACTATTACGTGGGGGGCACCCGCGTGAACCAGGAGCGCCTGTTTCAGTACTTGCGCGCCGTCATCCACGGTGATGATCTGACCGCCGTTGCACCGCCCGTCGCCTTGCCCAATGGCGGCATCTATCACCCGTCCCACGACAAGCGGGTGTTTGACACGCTGCCAGCGTACTTGACCTGGTGGGAGCAGAAAACCGGTCGCAAGTGGCAGCAAATGCCCGTCGTTGGCGTCGAGACATCGTCCAGCTACATCTCGGACGGCCAGTTGCGCATGCTTGACGAACTGGTGCTGGCGATTGAAAAGTCCGGGGCCTTGCCCTTGATGTTTTACCGCGGCTCGCGCGTGGCGCGCGCATCGTCTGGCCGCCTATCGGCACGCGCGGACGAGCCCAACGGTTTTCCCAACCCCAAGGAAACCAAGTCCGTGCCGGTTGACGAGCCCCTGATCACCATGAACGGCAAGCACATCCTGCACGTGCTGCTGGTCAACACGTTCCTGGGCTCCAACCCCGATGCACGCAAGGCATGGCACCAGGCCATGGGCATACCAGTCATGAATGTGTTGTCGTACCGCAATGGAACCCGTGCCGACTACCTGAAAGACATGGTGGGGGTGAACAGCTTCTACCTGCCATTCACGCTCACCAATGCGGAGTACATCGGGCTGCAGGACCCGGTGGTGCTCACCGCCAATGAAGGCGGCGAGCTGGTGCCCATGACCGAGCAGATGAACATGCTGGTGGGCAAGGCGCTGAATCTGGCGCGACTGCAAACCATGCCCAACGCGGACAAGCAGGTGGCCCTGTTTTTCTGGAACCATCCGCCGGGCGAAAAGAACCAGGGCGCCTCCAATCTCAACGTCCCTCGGTCAATTGAATACCTGGTGGACCGGCTCAAGGCGGAAGGCTATGCGTTCGATGCCACCACCGAGAAAGACATCATCAGCGCCGTGGCGCAGATGCTCAGACCGAACTACCGTCCTGGGACTCTGCCCGAGCTGATGAAAACCGCCCACTGGGACTTTCTGCCGGTTGCGGACTACAAGCGCTGGTATGCCACCCTGCCGGTGGCCATCCGCGAGAACGTGGAGCAGTTTTGGGGGCCGCCCGAAAAGAGCTACTGGATCGCCAAGAAGAACGGTGTCACCGGCTTCGTCATTCCGCGCATGAAGCTGGGCAAGCTGCTGGTGATGCCCCAGCCCAGTCGCGGCGAGAGCGCGGCAAGCAACCACGACGAAAAAAAGCTCTTCCACGATGTCAAGGTGCCGCTGAATCACTTCTACATGGCGTCCTACCTGTGGGTGCGCGAGCAGTACAAGGCCGATGCCATCGTTCACTTTGGCACCCATGGCAGCCAGGAATGGACGCCCGGCAAGGAGCGCGGGCTGTGGGCGTATGACGACCCCAACATCCTGGTGGGCAACACGCCCATCGTCTACCCCTACATCGTGGACAACATTTCCGAGGCGATCCACGTCAAGCGCCGGGGGCGCGGCGTCATCGTCAGCCACCAGACTCCCGCCTTTGCGCCCGCAGGCTTGTCGGATGATTTTGTGAAGATCAATGACCTGATCCGCGAGTACCAGTCATTGGACAGCGGCCTGGTCAAGGAGAACAGCAAGAATCGCATCATCGAGCAGGCCGTGAGGATGAGCATCCACAAGGACCTGAAGGTGAAAGTGGCCGACCTGGAGCGCAACTTTGACGGCTTCATGCGCGATGTCGAGGACTATCTGGAAGACCTGGGGGCCGCCATGCAACCGCTGGGCCTGCATACCATGGGCAAGGACGCGGAGCGTGGCCACCTGATCAGCAACGTGATGCAGATGCTGGGCCAACCCTTGTACGAACGCACTGGCGTCAAGAGCGCCAAAGCCGCGTTCAAGGGCGACTACCAGCAGCTCCAGCAAACCCTACCTTACCGGTTTGTGGAGGACTATGTCTTTGCCGACAAGCACGTCAGCGAGTTGACCGATCCGCAGTTGCGCGCGCTGGCCATCAAGGGTCGCAAGTTTCTGGTGGACCTGAGCGCGGCGTGGGAGATTGAAGGCGTCAGCCAGGGCCTGGCCGCCAAGTGGATCGATCCATCCTATGGTGGCGACCCGATACGCAACCCCGATGCGCTGCACACCGGTCGCAATATGTATGGATTCGACCCCACGCGCGTGCCAACCCGAGCCGCCTTTGACGCTGGCAAGCAATCGGTAGAGCAACTGATCGCCGAATACCAGCGTACCCATGGCAAATACCCCGAGAAGCTGGCCTTCACCATGTGGAGCAGCGAGACCATGCGCCACCTGGGCATGCTGGAGGCGCAAATTTTGTATGCCATGGGCGTCAAGCCCCAGTGGGACGAGGGTGGGCGCGTGGTGGGTATGGAGGTCATTCCCATGGCGCAACTGGGGCGGCCCCGCATAGACGCCGTCATTTCATTGACCGGGCTGTACCGTGACCAGTTTCCCAACGTGATGGAGCGCTTCAACGAAGCCATTGGCATGCTGGCTGATTTGAAGGAGAGTGACAGCCAGAACTTCATCAAGGCCAACACCCAGCGCATCAAGACCGCATTGCTTGCTAAGGGCGTGAAACCCGAAGTGGCAAGCGAGTACGCGCTGACCCGCATCTTTGGCAACGAGAGCGGCGACTACAGCACCAAGCTGACCGATGCCTCGCTGGCCTCCGACCAGTGGGAGGAGGGCGATGGCAAGCTGGAAAGGCTCTACCTGTCGCGCATGTCGTGGGCGTATGGCCCCAACACCGCCAACTGGAGCCAGAAGCTGCGCGATGACAGTGGCCGCGAGATCAACACCTACGCCGAGCACCTGCGCGGCACCAACGCGGCGGTGTTCTCGCGCTCGTCCAATCTGCGCGGGCTGCTGGACACGGACCACCCGTTTGAGTATCTGGGGGGCATCTCGAAGGCGGTGAAGTACCTGGACGGCACGAACCCGCAGCTCTACATCTCCAACATGCGCGACCCCAACAAGGCCAAGCTGGAGACGGCGGAGAAGTTCATGGCCAACGAGTTGCGCGCCGTGTACCAGCACCCCAACTGGATGAAGGAGATGCAAAAAGAGGGCTACGCCGGCACGCTGCAAATGCTCAATACCGTCAACAATTTCTGGGGCTGGCAGGTGATGGACAAGAACGTGGTGCGTGACGACCAGTGGCAGGAGTTTCACGAGATCTACGTGAAGGACCGTTACCAGTTGGGCATGCGCGAGTGGTTTGAAAAATCCAACCCCACCGCGCTGGCCCAGGTGGCGGAACGCATGTTGGAGGCCATTCGCAAGGACTACTGGAAGGCCGACGCGCAAACCACGCGTGAACTGGTTGCGGTGTACCAGGAGGTGGCCGCCAAGCACGATGTGTTCACTGCCAATGAGACCTTCAAGGCCTACGTCAAGGAACTGGCGCGGGGCTTTGGCCTGGGTACGCCGTCATCCGCGAGGTCTGCGGTAGCGCGGCTGCAAGCGCAGGTGCAAGCCCAGATTCACCCCCCCGCACCGCCCGCGCCCAAGCCGCCGGGCGTGGTGCGCGGGCAAGAGATGCGCGAGGTAAAAAAAGAGACGCGCATGGAGCAACTGATCTGGACCTATGCCTGGCTGATTGGCCTGGTCGTGCTGGGTGGCATCGGCTACCAGGCCTGGCGCACGCGGCGCGAATCAAACGCTCTGACTTGAACAGATTAACCTTAACCGAGAGAAATGAAACATGAACGGCATAGAGAGTTTTTTGTACGAGATATCCAAGTTCTTCCTCACACCGGTGTTGATGCTGCTGTGCGCGATGTTTGTGTATGCCTTGTTCTGCCTGGGCACGCTTTTGTTTGACCTGGGCTTGCGGACTTTTCGCGGTGCAGGGCGTCAACCCATTGCCCGTTACTTGCGCGCCCATCCCAAGGCGACCCAGGAAGACCTGGAGTTGCAGGTGGCCAAGCAGATCGAGGTGCAGCGCATTGTCAGCCGCATTGCGCCCATGCTGGGGCTGGTGGCCACCATGATCCCCATGGGCCCCGCGCTGATTGCTGTGTCGGCGGGCAACGCCCAGGGCATGGCGCAAAACCTGGTGGTGGCGTTCTCAGCCGTGATTGTGGCTTTGCTGTCTGCCGCCATGACCTACATCGTGCAGTCGGTGCGCAAGCGCTGGTTGCTCGAAGAGCTCAATGCGGTGCTCGACTTGCGCGAGCAGGTGCAGGCCCATGCGCACATGCACGCGGTCGCGCCCACCGTGCATCTGGCGGGAGCGCTCCATGCCTGATCACCTGGTGGTAGCCCCAAGGCGCCGGATCAGTATCAACATTCTGGATGACGACGATGGCGATGATCCCATTCTCAGTGTGGTCAATATCGTCGACGTGTTTCTGGTGATCATCGCGGTGCTGCTGATCGCCGTCATCGAGAACCCGCTCAACCCTTTTGCAACCCAGGATGTGATTGTCATCAAGAACCCTGGCCAGCCTGACATGGCGATGGTGGTCAAGGAAGGGCAACAGCTCAAGGAGTACAAATCCTCCGGCCAGATCGGCGAAGGACAGGGTGCCAAGGCGGGAACCGCCTACCGGCTCAAAAACGGCTCCATGGTGTATGTGCCCGAGGCCGGGGCCGGTAGTTCAAATACACCTGCCCGTCCACCCCAATGATGCGCCCATCTAGGGGAGCGTGGCGTTCCACGTCAGGCGGTTGTTGGGGCGCAATGCATGCAGCCTGGACACAGGAGAACTCTGATGAACCTTCATCCAAACGGGCTTGAGCCCATTCCTGCACCCGCCGTGGCGCGTGTGGCGACTGCACACCTGCCTTGGCCGGGCAGTGGTGCCGCCCACTACGACCTGGGCTTTGCGCGGGTCATGCTGGATCAGGCGGTGGCGCTCTTTCTGGGCGGTGAGCCGGAGGCTGCGCGCCTGATCCTGCGCGATCTGGTCACGGCGACCGTTGGCTTCGAGGCGCTGGCGGTGCTGACCCAGCGGTCGGCCCGCAGCCTGCGCGCCATGTTGACCTGCAACGGCAAGCCGGGCATGGACAGTCTGTCGCGCATTTTCAGCGTCCTGCGTGACTGGCTCCAGGTGCGCCTGGATGTGCGGGTGGTGGAGACCAGCTGATCCAAGGCCCGTTATTGCGTACCACCGATGCACCACATTGGAGTAAGCTGTTGACTGTTCAGAGTTGACAACCTCCCATGGAGTGCATATGAGTGACACAGACACCACCGGTTTTGGCAAGTTCGTCCCCGGCTTTGACTTTCTGCAAACCCTGGCCAAGGGTGCCAGCAATAACATTCCGCAGATGCCCAACCTGGGCAACTGGGTGGCCCCCACGCTGAACGTGGAAGAGCTGGAAAAGCGCATCGACGAGCTCAAGGCCGTGCACTTCTGGCTGGAGCAGAATTCCCGCGCCCTGGGTGCCACCATCCAGGCGCTGGAGGTGCAGAAAATGACGCTGGCCACGCTCAAGGGCATGAACTTCAACATCGGTGACGTGGCCAACGCGCTCAAGCTCAAGGCTGCCGAGTCGGTGCACACTGGGGTGCAGCGCGTGACCGAACGCGCCGCTTCCACGGCCAAGACCATCTCGGACGTGGCCACGGGCTCTGGCAGCACCGGCGCCAAGGTCGGCAAGGCTGCCGCCGGCGTGGGTTCCCTGGTGGACCCGCTGCAGCTGTGGGGCTCGCTGACCCAGCAGTTCCAGCAGATCGCTGCGGGTGCCTTCAAGGAGGCTTCGGCCAAGACGGCAGTCGATGTGACCAAGAACATGGCCACCGGCATGGCCAAGGAAGCCATCAAGTCGGCCAAGGCGGCGGGCAGACAGGCCGCAGGCGGCGCCGTCAAACGCGCCACCAAGCCGGCGGCCCGCAAGACCGCGCCGCGCCGCAGTCAATAAGGGTGTCGGGTCGATTCACACCGCAGGAGGTGCGGGTATGAAGCTCTTTCCCTATGCCCACGCCACGCACCCGCAGTGGCAGATGGCAGCTGCCCTGGTGCTGGCGCAACTGCGCGCGCAGATGGCGCTGCACGGCTATGCCACCGCCCCCACGCTGGCGCTGCTCTACATCACCGACCACTATGCCGACGCGGCCCAGGAGATTCTGGAACACCTGGGGGCCGAGTTGCCGCTGGTGACGGATTGGTCGGGCACGGTCGGGGTGGGGATTGTCTCCAACAACGTGGAGTACTGGGATGAGCCCGCCATGGCTGTGATGTTGCTGGAGCTGCCCAGCGATCAGTACCGCGTGTTCTCCGGCGTGGCCCCCTTGGGGCTGGGCTTTGAGGCGCATTCCGCGCTGGTGCATGCCGACCCCGACACCGCCGACCTGGGCGAGCTGATCGAGGAAATGGCCCAGCGCACCGATGGCCACTACCTGTTTGGCGGGCTCTCGAGCAGCCGCGCGCAGGCCGTGCAGTTTGCGGTGGCTGGCAACGGCAACATCAGCGGCCACGGCGCCGCCAGCGGCGTGTTCAGCGGGGGCTTGAGTGGCGTCGCCTTTGGTGCGGACGTGGCCCTGGTGTCGCGCGTCACGCAGGGTTGCACACCGGTGTCGACCGTGCACACGGTGACGGCAGCCGAACAGAACCTGGTGGTCACGCTGGGCGGCCAGCCGGCGCTCGATGTGATGCTGGCCGACCTGGCCATTTCGCTGGAGCAGCCGCAGGAGGCGCTGGACGTGGTGCGCGCCACCCTGGTCGGCCTGGCCCCGGCGCGCGACGGGCATGGCGCGACGGTGCGGCAGACTGGCAATTTTGGCGAGGATGTGGTGGTGCGCCACATCATCGGCCTGGACCCTGGTCGCCATGGCATTGCCGTGGCCGACCGCGTCGAGGCCGGTGCGCAGCTGGTGTTTTGCCAGCGCAACGTGCAGGCGGCCCGCGCCGACCTGACCCGCATCTGCGCCGAGATTCGCGAAGAGCTGGAACCCCAGGAGCAGGCGCTGGAAACCGCGCATGCTCTGCAGGCCTCCGCGCTGGAGGCTGCGCCACACCCGGCACGGCGCATCGCCGGCGCGGTCTATGTGAGCTGCACCGGGCGTGGCGGCCCCCACTTTGGTGGCCCCAGTGCCGAGCTGCAACTGGTGCGCCGGGCGCTGGGGGATGTGCCCCTGGTGGGCTTTTTCGCCGCCGGTGAAATTGCCCACGGACGCCTGTATGGCTACACCGGAGTGCTGACCGTGTTCATTGCCTCACCTGCGGGGAGTGCTGCGTGAGGGTGCCTGGCGGGGTTGTGGAGTGGGCGGCATGAGGATTCGCCAGCTGAGCCAGCTGATGGTGGGCCTGAGTGTGCTCATGCTCCTGGCCATGGGTGCAGTCATCGTCGGGCTGCTGGACACCCAGGAGCGCATCACCGCCAGCGAACGGCACCGCTGGCGCGCCCATGAACTGGCCAACGAGCTGCTGCAAAGTTCCGAAGACCTGACCCGCATGGCGCGCAGCTATGTGGCCACCGGAGACGCGCTGTTCGAGCAGCACTACTTCGAAATTCTGGACATCCGCAATGGCAAGCGTGCGCGACCGCAGCACTACGCGCCCACCTACTGGCACCTGTCCGGCGTGGGCAAGGCGCCTGCGGTGCCGCTGGAAGACCCCGTTTCCCTGCAGGAACTGATGCAGCGCGAGGGTGTGCAGGACCAGGAGTTTGCCTTGCTGCATGCGTCGCAGGCCGAGTCTGATGCGCTGGTGGCCCTGGAGCGCCAGGCTTTCGCCGCCATGAAGGGGCTGTTTGCCGATGCCAGTGGTGCCTACACCGTGCGCCGCGCGCCCGATCCGCGTCTGGCCAACAACCTGCTGTACAGCGAGCGCTATGTGGAGGCCAAGGCCCGCATCATGGCGCCGATACAGAAGTTCTCCGACGCCGTCGAAGCCCGCAACAACGAGCGCATCGATGCGCTGCGCAGCACCCAGCGTGGCCAGGTGTTGCTGCTGCTGGCACTGGTGGGGGTGACGCTGCTGGGCCTGTTTGGTTTTGCCCGCTACAACCGTCGCGCCGTGCTGGTACCGCTGCAACGGCTGGGCCACCATGCCAGGAACCTGCTGCAGGGCCGCTACTCCACGCGCATCAGCTTGCGCAGTGGCAACGAACTGGCGGAGCTGGGCCAGCATTTCAATGCCATTGCCCAGTCGCTGGAGGCCGATGTGGCCCAGCGCGAACTGGCGGAGCAGGCGGTGGAGAAAGCGGTGGCCGACCTGGCTGCGCGCGAGCTGTTGCTGCAGCAGATTCTGGACACATCCAGCGTGGCCATCTTCCTGGTCAACATGGACGGACGCATCACCCACGTCAACCGGCGCATGTCGGAAATGTTCACCTGGACCACGGCCGAACTGGAGGGCAAGGAGTACGTGGACCTGATTGCGCCCCAGGAGCGGGGCATTGGCCGGGGGCTGATGCTCCGGCTGCTGGCGGGCGAGATTCCGCTGACCGATGTGGAGCGCCGCTACCGGCGCGCCGACGGCTCCGAATTCTGGGGGCATTTGTCCGGGCGGCGCATGGTGGACCTGCATGGCGAAAAACAGGGCCTGGTTGGCGTCATGGTGGACATCACCGCCCGCAAGCGGGCGGACCAGCGTCAGCAGCACCACAACCGGGTGCTGAAGCTGCTGGCAGAAAAGAAGCCTCTGGCAGACGTGCTGGACGCCATGGTTCGCGATGTGGAAAGCATGGAGCCCGGCATGCTGTGCAGCATCCTGCTGCTGGACGCACAAGGCCAGCACCTGCGCCACGGTGCGGCTCCCAGCCTGCCCGCCTTCTACACCCAGGCACTGGACGGGGTGGCCATCGGCGTGGGCGTGGGCTCTTGCGGCACGGCGGCCTTTACCGGCGAGCGGGTGGTGGTGGAGGACATTGCCAGCCATCCCTGGTGGACGCCTTACCGGGAACTGGCGGCCCAGGCCGACCTGGGAGCCTGCTGGTCGCAGCCCATTGTGTCGGCGCAGGGAAGCATACTGGGCACGTTTGCCATCTACCACCGCAAGCCCAGCCAGCCCACGCTGGCGGACATCGATCTGATCGAGGACGAAGCCCGCCTGGCGGCACTGGTCATCGAGAAGCTGCAAGCCGATGGCAGCCTGCAACTGGCGGCCAGCGTGTTCAGCCATGCCCGGGAGGGCATCATCATCACCGATGCCAAGGGCCTGATTGTGGAAGTCAACCAGACCTTTGCGGAGATCACGGGCTACACGCGCGAGGAGGCCTTGGGCCACAACCCGCGCGACCTGCTGAACTCGGGACACCACACACGGGAGTTCTATGCCGCCCGCCGCAAGGCGCTGGACCTGCACGGCTTCTGGAGTGGCGAGGTCTGGAACCGCCGCAAGAACGGCGAGGTCTTCGCGGAGATGCTGACCATCAGCGTGGTGCGTGACGCGGCGGGCGCCACCGCCAACTATGTCGCCCTGTTCACCGACATCACGCCGTTGAAGGAGCACCAGCGCCAGCTGGAGCACATTGCCCACTTTGACTCGCTGACCAGCCTGCCCAACCGAGTGCTGCTGGCTGACCGCTTGCAGCAGGCCCTCACCCAGAGCCAGCGCCGCGGCCTGTCGGTGGCGGTGGTCTACCTGGACCTGGACGGTTTCAAGGCGGTGAATGACACCCATGGCCACGCCCTGGGTGACGAGCTGCTGGTGGCGCTGGCGCACCGCATGAAGGCTGCGCTGCGCAACGGCGACACGCTGTCGCGCATCGGCGGCGATGAATTCGTGGCGGTGCTGGTGGACCTGGACGCGGTGGCCGATGCCGAACCCGTGCTGCAGCGCCTGCTGCAGGCCGCTGCCGACCCGGTCGAACTGGCCCATATCCAGCTGCAGGTCTCGGCCAGCATCGGCGTCACCATTTACCCGCAGGACGGCTCCGAGGTGGATCTGCTGCTGCGCCATGCCGACCAGGCCATGTACGTGGCCAAGCAGGCGGGCAAGAACCGCTACCACCTGTTCGACGTGGCCCAGGACACGGCCGTCAAGACCCAGCGCGAGAGCCTGGAGCACATCCGCCGGGCGCTGGAGCGTCAGGAGTTTGTGCTGCACTACCAGCCCAAGGTGAATATGCGCACCGGTGCCGTGATCGGCGCAGAGGCCCTGATCCGCTGGCAGCACCCCGAGCGCGGCCTGCTGGCGCCGGCAGCCTTCCTGCCCACCATTGAGAACCACGCCATCAGCGTGACCCTGGGCGAATGGGTCATTGGCGCAGCCCTGAACCAGATGGTGCAGTGGCAGGCCCAGGGGCTGGAGATGGCGGTCAGCGTGAACATTGGCGCGCGCCAGCTGCAGCAGGATGGCTTTGCCCAGCGGCTCACCGAACTGCTGGCGCGCTACCCCGGCGTGGCACCGCAGCTGCTGGAACTGGAAATTCTGGAGACCAGCGCGCTGGAAGACCTGGCCCAGGTGTTCCAGGCCATCCTGGCCTGCCAGGGACTGGGCGTGCGCTTTGCGCTGGATGACTTTGGCACCGGTTATTCCTCGCTGACCCACCTGCGCCATCTGCCGGCCGAGGTCATCAAGATCGACCAGAGCTTTGTGCGCGACATGCTGGAGGACGCCGACGACCTGGCCATCGTCAAGGGCGTGATTGGCCTGGCCGCCGCCTTCCACCGCGAGGTGATTGCCGAGGGCGTGGAGACTTCGGCGCACGGCAAACTGCTGCAGGAACTGGGCTGCGAAATGGTGCAGGGCTATGGCATTGCGCGGCCCATGCCGGCCGCCGATCTGCCGGCCTGGGTGGGCAACTGGCGGATCAGTCCGGTCTGGATTGGCTGGAAATCGCTACATATTTGATAGCTGTAAATCCAATATCCACGAGGGCTGATGCCCTATTTCATTGAAAATCATTCCGCTGAAGCCGTGGGCCAGGCTGCGGCAATGGACGGCGATCGTCATCAAAACATCACAGAGGCTTCACGCAACTGTCATCCGTGTTCCTTAAGGTCTGGGGTTTGCACAACCGCTTGCCAGCAAGCATCACCAGGAACAGACCATGAAGAACGATCCCACCGGTTTCAACGACGAAGACTCCAACACCAGCGCCAACCCGGCCTTTGATTCGGTATTGCAGGCCCGTCTGGCACGGCGCAGCCTGTTGCGTGGCAGCGTCGGTGCAGTGGGCACGGCGATGCTGGGTGGCATGGGGCTGTCCGCATGCGGTGGCGGCAGCACGGTTGCGGCGGCCACCCCCACGGCCACCTTGCTCGGTTTCTCCGCCGTGGCCAAGAGCCTGGCCGATACGGTGGTGGTGCCCGCTGGCTACACCGCCAGTGTGATTTACGCGTTGGGTGACCCGCTGACCGCCGGCACGGCGGCGTACAAGAATGACGGCACCGACACGGACTTCGAGAACCGCGCCGGCGACCACCATGACGGCATGGAGTGGTTCGGCCTGGACGCGGCGGGCAAGCCATCGCGCACGGCCGCTGACCGCGGGCTGCTGGCCGTCAACCACGAGGCTACGACCGACGAAAAACTCAGCTCCCATTTTCTGCACGCCAATGGCGGCACCACCACACTGCCCCGCCCGGCCGCCGAAGTGGACAAGGAGACCGCTATCCATGGCGTGTCGGTGGTCGAGGTCAAGAAGACCGGCGACAAGTGGGGCACAGTGCAAGGCTCCGCATTCAACTTCCGCCTCACGGCCTTGAGCGACATCGAGATCGCCGGCCCGGCGCGTGGCAACGCCCTGATGGTCACCAAGTACTCGACCACGGGCACCAGAACGCGCGGCACACTCAACAACTGCGGCACCGGCAAGACGCCGTGGGGCAGCTTGGTGACGGGTGAAGAAAACTGGGTGGGCTATTTCTACCGCAATGCAACGGACGATGCGGCCCGGGCCAACGACAAGAGCGTGACCTCGCTCAAGCGCTATGGCCGCACCCAGGGTGCCGCGTCGCGCCACGGCTGGGAAACCGGTGGCGCCGATGACAAGTACGCCCGCTGGAACATCAGCAAGACCGGCACCAGCAGCACCGGCAGCGACGACTACCGCAACGAGATGAATGGCATGGGATTTATGGTCGAGGTCGACCCCTACAACAAGACCCGTGTCGCCAAGAAGCGCACTGCTCTGGGCCGCTACGCACACGAGAGCGGGGCCTTCAGCCTGCCGGTGGCGGGCAAGCCGATTGCGGTCTACATGGGCGATGACGCCCGCAACGAATACATCTACAAATTTGTCAGCGCCGCCAACTGGGATGCGCTGGACGCCAACAGCACCGATGTACTGGCCACCGGCGACAAGTACCTGGACAACGGCAAGATGTACGTGGCCAAGTTCAATGCCGACGGCAGTGGCCAGTGGCTGGAACTGAGCATCAGCAACCCGACGATTGCAGCCTACGCCGGCTACGCCTTTGCCGACCAGGCCGACGTGTGTGTCAACACCCGTCTGGCCGCCGACGCGGTGGGTGCCACCAAGATGGACCGCCCGGAATGGTGCTCGGTCAACCCGGCCAATGGCGAGATCTACTACGCGCTGACCAATAACAGCAACCGCCGCGTGGAACCCAGCGGCAGCAGCCAGCTGGCGCCCGACAGTGCCAATCCACGCGCCTACACCGACATGAAGGGCAGCTCCAAGCAGGAAGGCAACCCCAACGGCCACCTCATCCGCATCAAGGAAGGCGCTGCCGGCGCTGGCGCCACCAGCTTCACCTGGGACCTGTACGCCCTGGGCGCGCAGAGCGATGCGGACGCCAGCAAGGTCAACCTGTCCAACCTCACCGCCGATCAGGATTTCTCCAGCCCGGACGGCCTGGTGTTCAGCCCGGCAACCGGCATCATGTGGATCCAGACCGACGACGGCGCCTACACCGACGTGACCAACTGCATGATGCTGGCTGCGCTGCCCGGACAAGTCGGCGATGGTGGCAAGAAGACGCTGAACTACACCAAGGCCGATGGCAGCACACTGGCGGTGGATACCTATGTGGGCAAGACACCCACGCCTGCCACCCTCAAGCGCTTCCTGGTCGGCCCCAAGGCCTGCGAGATCACCGGACTGTGTGAAACGCCGGACGGCAAGGCGGTGTTCATCAACATCCAGCACCCCGGTGAAACCACGGCCGTGGCGGATATTGCCGACCCCGCCAAGTACACCAGCCAGTGGCCCAGCAGCGCCGGCTATGGCGCGGGCAAGCGTCCCCGTTCAGCCACCATCGTGATCACCAAGAACGACGGCGGCAAGGTCGGTACCTGACGGCTTCGCCGGGTGTGGGGTCAGATGCCCCGCGCCCGGTCGGCCTTGAACCGCGCCCGGAAGGCGGCAAAGCTGCCGGCGTCCAGCGCCTCGCGCACCTCGCGCATCAGGTTCAGGTAGTAGTGCAGGTTGTGCACGGTGGCCAGCATCGGGCCCAGCATCTCGCCGCAGCGGTCCAGGTGGTGCAGATAGGCCCTTGAGAAACCCTCGCGCCCACCCTGGTCCCAGGAAACCCCTGAAGTGCCCGCGCAGGCATAACAGGTGCAGCTGGCGTCCAGCGGCTGGTGGTCGGTCTTGTGGCGGGCGTTGCGGATCTTCAGGTCGCCATAACGGGTGAACAGCGTGCCATTGCGCGCATTGCGGGTGGGCATCACGCAGTCGAACATGTCCACACCGTCAGCCACACCCTGCACCAGGTCCTCGGGCGTGCCCACGCCCATCAGATAGCGTGGCTTGTGCGCGGGCAGCCGGTGCGGCGTGTGCGCCATGATGCGGTTCATCTCGTCCTTGGGCTCGCCCACACTGACGCCGCCCACGGCGTAGCCGGGGAAGTCCATCTCCACCAACTGGTCAAGCGACTCCTGGCGCAGGTTCTCGAACATGCCGCCCTGCACGATGCCGAACAGCGCGTTGGGGTTCTCCAGCCGGGCAAACTCGGCCTGGCAGCGCTTGGCCCAGCGCAGGCTGAGTTCCATCGAGCTTCTAGCCTCGCTCTCGGTCGTGATGTGGCCCTTGGTGTCGTAGGGCGTGCACTCGTCGAACTGCATGACGATGTCGCTGTTCAGCACGGTCTGGATCTGCATGCTGATCTCGGGTGTCAGAAACAGTTTGTCGCCGTTGACGGGCGAGGCAAAGCGCACGCCTTCCTCGCTGATCTTGCGCATCTCGCCCAGGCTCCAGACCTGAAAGCCGCCCGAGTCGGTGAGGATGGGCTTGTTCCACTTCTCAAAGCCGTGCAGGCCGCCAAAGCTGGCCATCACATCCAGACCCGGGCGCATCCACAAATGGAAGGTGTTGCCCAGAATGATCTGCGCGCCCATGTCGTCCAGGCTGCGCGGCATCACGCCCTTGACCGTGCCATAGGTGCCCACCGGCATGAAGATGGGGGTCTGCACCACGCCGTGGTTGAGCGTGAGCGTGCCGCGGCGGGCGTGGCTGGTGGGGTCGGTGGCGAGGAGTTCGAATTGCAGCATGGCGTGTTCCGGAGGGTGGGGCATTTTACGGGGGGACGCACGGGGCCAGGATTCCCCGGGGGCGCATTGTCGATAGCGCACCGTAAGATACGTTCCATGGCCTGGAAATCATTCACCTGCTGGGACACGGTGTACGTCGTCCTATTGGGCTTCCTCATTGCAGGCGGCCCGATCGCCCGTGCAGGCGAGGTGGGCGCGGGTGTGCTGGTACTGACGGGTGGTGGCCCCAGGAGTTCGCAGGCACCCAACGATGTTCGGGCCGCTGGTTACGGACGTGAGCTCGTCAGCAAGCTGCTGCAGGACGCCGGGCTGGATTTTGCCTTTGAGCCCCAGCCGTTTGCGCGGGCCCTGAAGACCTTGGAGACAAACCCGAATGCGGTGCTGTTTCCGATGCTGCGCACGGCCGAGCGTGAGTCAAAGTACCAGTGGATTGGTCTGATGGCCAGGCGCAACTATTTTCTGTACCGGCTGGAAAGCCGCAAGGACATTGTCATCCAGTCCCTGGATGACGCCAGGCGTTACCGCATTGGCGTCCTGCGCGGCGATGTGCGCACGGATTACTTGCGTTCCCAGGGTTTTACCGAGGGCGCTGACAAGGGGCTGGAGGTGGTCAACGTCGCATTCAGTCTATTGAAGATGCAGCAAGCGGGCCGCATTGATCTCATTGTGTTTTCGGACGAGGGCATCAAGCTCGCTTGTGAAGAGGCCGTGGTTCACTGTGGTGACTTCGCGCCTGCCTTCCGGCTGGATATCGCGGGCAATCTGTGGCTGGCTGCCAGCCCGCAGATGCTGCCCGAGCGGGTCAATGCTCTGCGCAAGGCCTACCAGAAGCAAGAGGAATCGGGGTATGTCGGCAAGTTGATGAAGAGCGGCCGCCCCGTTGGGGGGTAGCCGGGATCGTCACATGCCGAAATGCACCCGCACCCGTTCTTCCATCAGCGTGCGGGCATCGTCCTCGCTGGCCTGGGCCAGACGGTCAAAGGTCTTGCGGGCAATGGTGCTGAAGGCGGCCATGACGCCGGGGTCGAAGTGGCTGCCGGTGTCCTTGTGCAGGATGGCCATGGCGGCGTCAAAGCCCATGGGTTCCTTGTAGGGGCGTTTGGAACAGAGCGCATCAAACACATCGGCCACGGCAAAAATGCGCGCCGCCAGCGGAATGCTGCCGCCCGCCAGGCTGCGCGGGTAGCCCGAGCCGTTCCACTTCTCGTGGTGGGCTGCCACGACCGCGTTGGCGCCGGCCAGCCAGCCGATGCCGTCCACAATGCTTTCGCCCTGCGCCACATGGGTGCGCATGGTGGCCATTTCGGCATCGTCCAGGCGTCCCGGCTTGAGCAGGATGGCGTCGGGGATGCCAATCTTGCCCACGTCGTGCAGGAAGCTGCCGACGATCAGCTCCTGCATGGCGCTGCCTTTCAGCCCCAGCTCCTCGCCAATGCGGGCGGCGATCCAGGCCACGCGGTAGTTGTGGGCACCGGTGTCGGAGTCACGTTTGGCAATCGCGCGGCCCAGGGCCTCCATCATCGCGATGTGGGATTCCAGCACCTCGCGCGCCTTGCGGGCGTTGTCGGCCGACAGGTGCACCACCACCGGGTACAGCACTGCGCCACAAACCAGCGAGGCCAGGCCCACCATCAGCGCCATGGTCAGGGAGTCGTTGAAGATCTGGTCCTGTTGCCACTGCGGCACCACGCGCACGCCTTCAAAGTATCCGGTGATAGGCGCCAGAGTGTCGGTGGCCGATGTGCGCAGGGGGATGAAAACCCGCAGCAGCCACAGGTTCGGTGACGGCTTGATGCTCTCGTAGGACGCCTCGGTGTAGGCCGGCGCGCCGTGTTTGGGAAGCTGGGTCTCTACGGCCTCGCCCTCGGTGGTCATGGACTCGGCCAGCTTGCGGCCCTGGGTGTCGTAAATCTCGGCAATGTCGAACAGGCCACCGGCAATGGCGTAGGCTGCCTCCCGGGCGTGTTGCTGCGCGTCCGGGCCGCTGAGGTCAATGGAATCGAAGCGGTGCAGCAGCCGGCCGGATTCCTCGTTGGCCAGGGCCACCACGCTTTCCTCCGCTGCCTCGCGGGCCACCCACCAGGCGATCGGGCTGGCCAGGGACGCCAGCACGATGCTGACCAGCGCAATGCGCAGGGCGGTCCGTTTTTGGAAGGGGTCCATGGCCAACATCGTAACGGCACCAGCTTTGCGAATGCTTAAGCGATATCAAGACGCCGCAAGAGCATGGCGTCGCCATAGCTGAAAAAGCGGTACTGCCGCGCAATGGCCGTGCGGTACAGGTCCATGATGGGTCCATAGCCGGCAAAGGCGCTGACCAGCATCATCAGGCTGGATTTGGGCAGGTGAAAGTTGGTGATCAGAAGGTCGATCAGCTGGAAGCGAAAGCCCGGCGTGATGAAGATGCGGGTGTCGCCACGCGCCACACCGCTGTGGGCCCAGCTTTCCAGTGTGCGGACGGTGGTGGTTCCCACGGCGACGATGCGTCCGCCCCGCGCTTGGCACGCGGCAATGGCTTGTTGGGTGGCCTCGGGCACCTCGTACCACTCGCTGTGCATCTGGTGCTCGGACAGGTTCTCGGTCTTGACCGGCTGAAAGGTTCCGGCGCCCACGTGCAGGGTCACATGCGCGCGCTGTACACCCATGGCGTCGATCTGGGTCAGCAACGCCTCGTCAAAGTGCAGCGCGGCGGTGGGCGCAGCCACGGCGCCAGGATTCCTGGCGAAAACGGTCTGGTAGCGCCTCGCATCCTCGGCCGAGTCGGTGTGGGTGATGTAGGGCGGCAGCGGCACATGACCGTGGCGTTCCATCAGGGTGTAGGGGTCATCCCCTGCGTCATTGGACAGCACGAAACGAAACAGCGGCCCTTCGGCATCCGGCCAGCGGCCCAGCACGGTGGCACTGAGGCCATCCTGGTGTCCGCCAGCGCAAACCAGCTTGAGGGTTGCGCCGACCTCGGGTTTCTTGCTGACGCGCATGTGGGCCGCGACCTGGTTGCCCCCCAGCACGCGTTCCACCAGCAGTTCGACCTTGCCACCGGTGGACTTCTCACCAAACAGGCGGGCGTTGACGACCTTGGTGTCGTTGAACACCAGCAGGTCTCCGGCCCGCAACAGGGCTGGCAGTTCACGGAAGATGCGGTCCACTGGTGGCTGGCAGGTGCCATCCAGCAGGCGCGAACCGCTGCGCTCGGGGGCCGGGTGCTGGGCGATCAGGCCTTCGGGCAGCTCAAAATCAAAGTCGCTGAGTGTGTGGTGGGTGGTCACGGTGTTGACCACGGCGGGGTGCGATGCGTTTGCGGACATGGGGCAGAATTGTCCCATGCCGCACAGCACTGCCCCGTCCACCTCAGCCAAGGCCGCCGCCACGCCCAAAAGCGCTACGCAAAAGGCCCTGGAGAAGTTGGGCCTCAAGCGCGACATCGACCTGGCCCTGCACCTGCCGCTGCGCTACGAGGACGAAACCCGCATCAGCAAGCTGCGCGATGCCCGTGAGGGCGACAGCATCCAGATCGAGGCCCGGGTCACCGCTTGCGAGGTAAGCTACCGGCCGCGCCGCCAGTTGGTGGTGACCGTGGACGATGGCAGTGACACCTGCACGCTGCGCTTCTTCAACTTCTACCCCTCGCAGCAGAAAGCCCTGGCAGTGGGCCAGCGCATACTGGCGCGCGGCGAGGTGAAGGGCGGATTTCTGGGCTGGACCATGTTGCACCCGGCGTTTCGCAAGGCCGGTGGCGACCTGCCCACGGCGCTGACGCCGATCTACCCCACCGTGGCCGGATTGTCGCAACCGGTGCTGCGCCGCGAGGTGCTGGCCGGGCTGGCGCGGGCCGAGCTGTCGGACACCTTTGCCCCTGGTGATCTGGATGCCATTAGTAATCATATTGGCCACCAGCCCTTGTGGACACTGCGACAGGCGCTATCATTTTTGCACCACCCCACGCCGGATGTGTCGCTGGAGACCCTGCAGGACCACAGCCATCCGGCCTGGCAGCGGCTCAAGGCCGAGGAACTGCTGGCGCAGCAGTTGTCGCAGTTGCAGTCGCGCCGTGAGCGGGCCGCACTGCGGGCGCCGGTGCTCGCCATGGTTGCACCCGAGGGGGCAGAGCCGTCCGACGAGCCGCAGGGGCCGGTGCTGTTGCCGCTCTACACCGAGCTGCTGGCCAAGCTGCCGTTTGCGCTCACCACGGCCCAGCAGCGAGTCTGCACGGAGGTGGCCCGAGACCTTGCGCGACCAGTGCCCATGCACCGTCTGCTGCAGGGCGATGTGGGTTCCGGCAAGACCGTGGTCGCCGCGCTGGCTGCCACGATCTGCATCGACGCCGGCTGGCAGTGCGCGTTGATGGCGCCGACCGAAATCCTGGCCGAGCAGCACTTCGCCAAACTGCTGAGCTGGCTGGAGCCGTTGGGCGTGACCACCGCCTGGCTGACCGGCAACCAGAAGGCCAAGGAACGCCGCGAGGCGCTGGCCATGGTGGAAAGCGGCGAGGCGCAGTTGGTGGTGGGCACCCACGCCGTCATCCAGGAGAAGGTGCATTTCCGGAACCTGGCGCTGGCCGTCATCGACGAGCAGCACCGCTTTGGCGTGGCGCAACGCCTGGCCCTGCGCAACAAGCTGCAGCACGACGGCCTGGAGCCGCACATGCTGATGATGACGGCCACCCCGATCCCGCGCACACTGGCCATGAGCTATTACGCCGACCTGGATGTCTCCACCATTGACGAGCTGCCGCCCGGGCGCACGCCGGTCATCACCAAGGTGGTCCATGACACCCGGCGTGACGAGGTCGTGGAGCGCATCCGTGGCCAGATTGCCCTGGGGCGCCAGGTCTACTGGGTCTGCCCGCTGATCGAGGAAAGCGAAGCGCTGGACCTGACCAATGCCACCGAAACCCACGCCGCGCTGAGTGCGGCCTTACAGGGCGCCACGCTGGTCAACGGTGAGGTTGTGCAGGTGGGGCTGCTGCATTCGCGCATGCCGGCTGACGAGAAAAAGGCAGTCATGGCGGCCTTCAAGGACGGACATATGGCCGTGCTGGTCAGCACCACGGTGATCGAGGTCGGCGTAGATGTGCCCAATGCCTCGCTGATGGTGATCGAGCATGCCGAGCGCTTTGGCCTGTCCCAGTTGCACCAGTTGCGCGGGCGGGTGGGGCGGGGGGCGGCGGCCTCGGCCTGTGTGCTGCTGTATTCCACGGGTGACGCGCCACGGTTGGGCGAGACGGCGCGTGCGCGCCTCAAGGCCATGGCCGAGACCAATGATGGTTTCGAGATTGCCCGGCGCGACCTGGAGATTCGGGGACCGGGCGAGTTTTTGGGGGCCCGCCAATCGGGCGACGCGATGCTGCGTTTTGCCGATCTGAATCACGATACGGTGCTGCTGGAATGGGCCCGGCGCGAGGCACCCATGCTGCTGGACCACCACCCCGCACTGGCCGAGCGCCATGTGACCCGGTGGTTGGGTGGAAAATCGGAGTTTTTAAAGGCCTGAAGACAATATGGACATGTCCGGATTTTTTCCGCTGCTGTGGTGGACCCTGGGTGGTACCACCGTGGTCGGCGTTGCCGTGTACATGTTCATGGAATACCAGGCCTATTTGCTGCGTACCAAGGTGATCAACATCCCCGGCGGCCTGCGTTTTGTGGCCCAGGGCTTTGCCGTGGAGGTGCGCCATGCGGCCAAGGAAATCCTGGTGCTGGCCAAGGACGGCAAGTACACACGCCAGACCGTGCCCGAAGGCGACGAGCAGGTGCGCAGTGGTGCGCTGAACGAGACCCTGGCGGCACCCGGACTGCGCATCGAGGTGGCGCGCGTATCGGTGAAGGACGGCCCGGATGGCGAGGCGGTGCCCACGGGGCTGAGTCGCATTGTGTTTCGGGCTTCGGACGAACCCCTGCGCCAGGCCCAGGGCAAGCAGGCCACCGAGCACGCCGAACTGCGTCTGGACAATGTGCCGGACATGATTGCGCTGGACTTTCAGCAGTTTGCCAACGGAGTGCGCGCCTGGGTTGCCAAGGTGGAACACAAGCTGGTGGCCGAGTTGGTGGCGCAGCGCCAGCGCGAAGAAGAAGCCGAGGCGGCCGCTGCAAAGGCGGCCAGTCTGGCGGCGGCGCCAGTGGAAGATACGTCAGTCCCGCAGACGGACGAAGAGCGCAAGGCGCGGGCGCATGCACAACTGGACAAGTGGCGCCAGGCAGCCGGTTTCAGTGGCACCTCCACCGAAATGCACTTCGATGACATGGGCCGCATTGTCTGGTTGATCGACCTGGATCAAAGTGGGCGCGTCATCCTGCACGCCGCGAACCGGACCTTTCATGGTAGCCTGAAGGGTGCCTCGGTGGTCGGCATGGGGACCGAATTGGAGATTGCTGTGCGGGACGAGTACTGGTCCGAAGGTGATCCGCCGGTGGCATTCCGGCTGATGGCCGGTATCGCGCCAGACATCCGCAGGGCGTGGAAAGAGCGAGTGGAGTTGCTGATCCAGAGCCTGGGCGGCGGCCCCGGCCAGCGGCGCTAGGGCACCGCATTCCTACGGGAGCTGACTATGACATTGACCGAGCTGAAATACATTGTGGCCGTGGCGCGCGAGCGGCATTTTGGCAAGGCCGCCGAGGCCTGCTACGTTTCGCAGCCCACGCTGTCGGTGGCGGTCAAGAAGCTCGAAGAGGAACTGGAGGTCAAGCTGTTCGAGCGCAGTGCCAACGAGGTCACGGTGACGCCGTTGGGTGAGGAAATCGTGCGCCAGGCGCAGAGCGTGCTGGAGCAGGCGGCCAATATCAAGGACATCGCCAAGCGCGGCAAGGACCCGCTGGCAGGCCCACTCAAGCTGGGTGTCATCTACACCATCGCACCCTATCTGCTGCCGGACCTGGTGCGCCAGGTCATCAAGCGCACGCCGCAGATGCCACTGGTGCTGCAGGAGAACTTCACCGTCAAGCTGATGGAGATGCTGCGCACCGGCGAGATTGATTGCGCCATCCTGGCCGAGCCGTTTCCCGATACGGGGCTGGCTTCGGCGCCGCTGTATGACGAGCCGTTTCTGGCTGCCGTGCCCATGCACCATGCGCTGGCCAACGAGACCAGCGTGACCACCGAGGCGCTGAAGAAGGAAACCATGTTGCTGCTGGGCAATGGCCACTGCTTTCGCGACCACGTGCTGGAGGTATGCCCCGAGTTCGCCCGCTTTTCGAGCGATACCGAGGGCATCCGCAAGAGTTTTGAGGGCTCGTCACTGGAAACCATCAAGCATATGGTGGCGGCCGGCATGGGCATCACCCTGGTGCCGCGCCTGAGTGTGCCAGCCGGCGCACTCGTGGCAAAAACCCGCCGCCATGCCGATACCTTGGTCAAATACCTGCCCGTGCAGGATGGCCCCGACGGGGCACCCCCGTCGCGCCGGGTGGTGCTGGTGTGGCGGCGCAGCTTTACCCGTTACGAGGCCATTGCCGCCTTGCGCAATGCCGTCTACGCCTGCGAACTGCCGGGTGTGGTGCGCCTCTCCTGATTTGTCTGCAAAGGAACTGAAGTCGATGGTGAATGCTGCCCAACCCGGCATCCTGGCCCCCGCCCCGCGCGTGGGCCGTTATCTGTATTTCTCCCTGACCGCTACCGCGCCCGATGCGCTGGGCACAGCGTTGCAACGCCTGGCCCCCTTGGTGGATGGCGCCACGGTGGTGGTCGGGCTGGGGCCTGACACGGTGCGCGCACTGGGCGCCAAAGTGCCGGGGCTGCGTCCGTTCCCCGTGCTGGACAATGCTGCGGTGGCGCTGCCGTCTACCCCCACCGCATTGTGGTGCTGGCTGCGCGGCGACGATGCGGGCGACCTGCTGCTGGCCAGCCGGCGCCTGGTGCAGGTGCTTGCGCCAGCCTTTGCGCTGGACCGGGTCGTGGACGGCTTCTGCCATGGCCAGGGCCCCAACGGCCATGGCCGCGATCTGACCGGTTACGAGGACGGTACCGAGAACCCGTGTGACGCCGAGGCCGAGGCGGCCGCGCTGGTGTCGGACGGCGGTGCAGGACTGGTGGGTGGCAGCTTTGCCGCGTTGCAGCAGTGGGAGCACGACCTGGATGCCTTTGAGCGCATGACACCACAACAGCAGGATGACATGGTGGGACGCCGGCGCAGTGACAACGAGGAACTGGACGACGCCCCTACTTCGGCCCACGTCAAGCGCACGGCCCAGGAGAGCTTTACACCCGAGGCCTTTGTGCTGCGCCGCTCCATGCCCTGGGCCGAGGGCATGCGCAGCGGGCTGATGTTTGTGGCCTTTGGCTGCACCTTCGATGCCTTCGAAGCCCAGTTGCGGCGCATGGCCGGACTGGAAGATGGCGTGGTGGATGCGCTGTTCCAGATGTCGCGGCCGGTGACGGGTGCCTACGTCTGGTGCCCGCCGGTGCAGGGCGGCCAACTGGACTTGCGTGCGGTGGGGTTGTGAGCGGGATGATCACAAAGGAAAAATTCAGGCTCTACCTGCAACTGATTCGCTGGGACCGGCCGGCCGGGTGGCTGCTGCTGCTGTGGCCCACGTTGAGCGCGTTGTGGCTGGCCTCGGGCGGGTTTCCGGGTTGGCATCTGCTGCTGGTGTTCACCTTGGGAACCATCCTGATGCGCAGCGCGGGGTGCTGTGTCAATGATGTGGCGGATCGTGACTTTGATCGCCATGTGAAACGCACCGCCCAGAGGCCGGTGACCAGTGGTGCGCTCTCGTCACGCGAGGCCTTGGCGGTGGGCGCCGTGCTGGCCTTGGCATCCTTCCTGCTGGTGTTGACGACGAACACGCTGACGGTGGGCTGGTCGTTCGCGGCCTTTGGCGTGACCCTGGCCTATCCGTACGCCAAGCGCTTTGTGTCCATGCCGCAGGCCGTGCTGGGCGTGGCCTTCAGCTTTGGCATTCCCATGGCCTATGCTGCCGTGCGCGCGGACATCCCAACGCAGGCCTGGTGGCTGATGTTGGGCAACCTGTTCTGGGTGCTGGCCTACGACACCGAATACGCCATGGTGGACCGCGACGACGACCTGCGCATCGGAATGAAGACATCGGCCATTACGCTGGGTCAATGGGACGTGCCAGCCGTCACGGCGTTCTATGTCCTGTTTCTGGCGGTATGGAGCGCGGTGATTGCGCCCGAACTGTCGTCACCCTGGTGGTGGTTCGGCGTGGCCGTGGCTGCGGTGCAGGTGATCTGGCACTTCATGCTGATTCGCCACCGCACGCGCGAAGGTTGCTTCAAAGCCTTCCGCCTGAACCACTGGGTGGGTTTCGCCGTGTTTGCCGGGGTGGTCCTGAGTCACTGGTAGCCGCACCCGATAGAGGGGAGCCAGACGGGCATTGCGTCCATCTGGCATCAGGGCTCGGTCTTACTTGGAAGCGGCAGCGGCCGGAGCAGCAGGGGCCTTTTCATCGGCCATGCACTTCTTGATGTGGCTCTTCTTGGCGGCGCCAGCGAGCTTCTTGTCAGCCGCCGACTTTTCGCATGCAGGGCTTGCGGCAGATTCTGCGGGCTTGGCGCTCAGGCATTCCTTCATGAAGGCCTTGCGCTCATCGCCTTTTTTGTCGCCTGCCTCCTTGTTGCAGGTGCCCATCTTCGATTGTTGAGCAGTCTTGCCATCGGCTGCGTGGGCGACACCCAAAGACAGGGAGAGGCCGAGGGCCAGCAAGGTGAACAGTTTTTTCATGGATTGTCCTTTTCAATAGGTATGGCAACTCGCGCCGCCGTTGCAGAAATATCCCCGGGAGATTCAAACATACAACGCCTGAAATGACAACGCCGATGACACCCGGCCCGCCCCCGTAAAATCCAGGCATGCTGACTGTAAAAAATGAACTCCTGCAAGCGCTTGCCGCTTGCCTGGAAACGCTCTCCCCTGGAACGGGCGCCAAGGCGGCTTTCGAGTCTCCCAAAGTCGCCGCCCATGGGGACTTTGCCACCACGGCCGCCATGCAACTGGCCAAGCCCCTCAAACTGAACCCGCGCCAGCTGGCGGAAAGCCTGCGCACCGAAATGCTGGCGCAGAGCGCCTTTGCTACTTGGGTGGACGCGGTGGAAATCGCCGGTCCGGGCTTTATCAACATCCGCCTGAAGCCCTCCGCCAAGCAGCAGGTGGTGCGTGAGGTGCTAGGCCAGGGCGCCCAGTTTGGTTACCAGCCATCCAACGGTCAGGGCATGCTGGTCGAGTTCGTGTCGGCCAACCCCACCGGCCCGCTGCACGTGGGCCACGGCCGCCAGGCCGCGTTGGGTGATGCCATCTGCAACCTGTTTGCGTCGCAGGGCTGGCGGGTGCACCGCGAGTTCTATTACAACGATGCCGGCGTGCAGATCCAGACGCTGGCAAACAGTACCCAGCTGCGTGCCAAGGGTTTCAAGCCGGGCGATGATTGCTGGCCCGTTGACCCGGAGAATCCGCTGAGCAAGGCCTTCTACAACGGCGACTACATCCAGGACATCGCCGATGACTTCCTGGCGCGCAAGACGGTTGCCGCCGATGACCGCAGCTTCACCGCCAGCGGTGACGTGGAAGACCTGGAGTCCATCCGCAACTTCGCGGTGGCCTACCTGCGCCGCGAGCAGGACAAGGATTTGCAGGCCTTCAACCTGAAGTTTGACGAGTACTACCTGGAGTCCAGCCTGTACACCAGTGGCCGCGTCGAACAGACCGTGGCCAAGCTGATTGCCAATGGCAAGACCTATGAACAGGACGGCGCGCTGTGGCTCAGGTCCACCGACTACGGCGACGACAAGGACCGCGTCATGCGCAAGCAGGACGGCACCTACACCTACTTCGTGCCGGATGTGGCCTACCACATCGCCAAATGGGAGCGCGGCTACACCAAGGTCGTCAACATCCAGGGCACCGACCACCACGGCACCATTGCCCGCGTCCGTGCAGGCCTACAGGCGGCCGACGTGGGCATTCCCCAGGGCTACCCTGACTACGTGCTACACACCATGGTGCGTGTGGTGCGCGGTGGCGAGGAAGTCAAGATCAGCAAGCGCGCCGGCAGCTATGTGACGCTGCGCGACCTGATCGAATGGACCAGCAAGGACGCGGTGCGCTTCTTCCTGCTCAGCCGCAAGCCCGACACCGAGTACACCTTTGATGTCGATCTGGCCGTGGCCAAGAACAACGACAACCCGGTCTACTACGTGCAATACGCCCATGCCCGCATCTGCTCGGTTCTGGCCGGCTGGGGTGGTGATGTAGCCAGCCTGCACGCGGTGGACCTGTCGCCTCTGGAGAGTCCGCAAGCATTGGCGTTGATGCTGTTGCTGGCCAAGTACCCGGAGATGCTGACTGCAGCCGCCGAGGGCTTTGCTCCCCATGACGTGACCTTCTACCTGCGTGAACTGGCGGCCAGCTACCACAGCTACTACGACGCCGAGCGCATTCTGGTGGATGATGAAGCCGTCAAGCTGGCCCGCCTGGCCCTGGTCGCCGCAACGGCGCAGGTGTTGCACAATGGGCTGGCGATGCTGGGCGTGAGTGCTCCGCAGAAAATGTAATGAACTTGTGGGTCAGACCACTCGCGAAGCGACGTGCTCTGACCCCAACTGATTAGAAGGTAGTGCATGAAGCAGCAGCGTGGCGGAACCATCTTGGGGTTCATCATCGGGGTCGTGGTGGGCTTGGCTGTCGCATTGGCGGTGGCGGTGTACGTGACCAAGGTGCCGGTTCCGTTCATGAACAAGGGTCAGAGCCGGTCGGCCGACCAGGATGAAGCCGAGGCCAAGAAGAACAAGGACTGGGACCCCAATGCCCCGCTGTATGGCAAGAATCCGGCAAAGTCTGCTGCTGCTCCGGCACCTGCGGCTTCTGCCGCATCGGCGCCGGCCAAGTCTGCAGACGTCACCAAGGCGGGCGATGCCAAGACCAGCGTCAAAGGTGACGCCAAGGGCGAAGTGAAGCCTGCCGTGTCGGCTGATCCCCTGGGTGACCTGGCCAAGGCGAAGACCGGTGGAGCCGCCAGCGAACCCTTTACCTTCTATGTGCAACTGGGGGCCTTCCGTACGGCCGAGGATGCCGAGAGCCAGCGCGCCAAACTGTCCTTGAGTGGTATCGAGACCAAGATCACCGAGCGCGAGCAGTCCGGACGCGTTGTCTACCGGGTTCGCACGGGACCGTTTGACAGCAAGGAAGAGGCCGAGCGCAGCCGCGACAAACTGGACAAGGCAGGTCTGGAGACGTCCCTGGTGCGGGTGCAACGTTAACGCGGGACCCGGAACTATTCCTGGTTCTGGCAATCACAAACACACTTTTGGAGTTGTTTTGCATGAATATGAAACGTCGTGAATTCTCCCGCGCTGCTGCCGGTGCCGCATTGGCCTCATCCGCATGGATGCCGCCTTTGGCACATGCCCAAAGCGGCAAGCCCGTGGCCGGCAAGGATTACCAGGTCCTGGATCAGCGGGCCCAGGTAGAGGCCCCTGCGGGCAAGATTGAGGTGGTGGAGTTCTTCTCCTACATGTGCCCTCACTGCAATGTGTTTGAACCCACCTTCAGTGCGTGGACCAAGAAGGCCCCCAAGGACGTTGTCATTCGCCGGGTTCCGGTGCATTTCCTGCCGAACTTTCAGGTTCTCCAGCGCATGTACTTCGCGCTGGAGGCGATGAACCTGGTGGACAAGCTGCATGGCGGAGTCTTCGCGGCTGTTCATACGGAAAACCGGAATTTCAATACGGCGGCTGTGGCTGCCGACTGGTTGGCTGCACAGGGGGTTGACCGCGCCAAGTTCATGGAGCAATACAACTCCTTCACTGCCGCCACCAAGGCCACGCGCGCCACCCAACTGACCAATGCCTATCGGGTGGAAGGTGTGCCGGCACTGGGCGTGGCCGGTCGCTTCCTGACCGAAGGCACTGCCAAGGGCCTGGCGGTGGTCGACGCGTTGGTTGCCGACATCAAAGCCGGTCGCTAGGGAGTCAAGGGATGAGGTAGCCGGCGTCAGCCGGTCTGCCATTGGTCCATGGGGCCGAGTCCACCGGGGTGAATCAGGCGCGAACGGGCCACTGGATCGTTCAACAGATGGGCTCGCCACCAGTCGGTGGTAATGGCCGCCAAGGCGGCGTGGTGCGCGGCTTGGGCCTTGCGCGTGGCCGGGCTGCGCCGCAGGTCCGTCAGCGGGCGCCTGCTCTGGCCACCAAAGGTCATGTGGTCCGCGTCCTGCAGCACCAACAGGGCCTTGTGGCCCGCGGGCAGGGCGTCGAACACGGCTCGGCGTCGCTCGGGCGTGGCGCCGTTGCCCACCACATCGCCGTCCAGCGTACCCGTCAGACACAGCGTGGGCCGGGTCACGGCGGCAAAGGCCTGTCGCGGGTCGCCCGCCGTGGGCAGGGCGGGCGAGAACGCGGTAAATGCCGCCAGGCGCGGCTCGGTGCGCGCTGACGTGCCCGGGTACGACTGACCCGCCATGCCCAGCGTGGTGTGCGCGCCAAAGGAGTGACCGCTCATGCCCACGGCGTGCGGGCGTATGCCGGCCCAGGAGGGGCTGGCGTCACTGCGGTGACGGCGTTCAATTTCGTCCAGCGCAAAACCCACATCCTGCAGTCGCGCCAGCAACTGTTCGGCGTTGCCCAGACCCTGGAGTGCTGTGCGATCAGCAAGACGGCTGGCAGCCTGTCGCACGGCATTCCCGTCGCTACCGGCGTGCTGGAGGTGCAGCACGACAAAGCCGGCAGCGGACCATGCCTCGCCCCACACCGAACCACCTTCGCGGCTGCCACCCAGACCGTGCGAAAACAGCACGACCGGGCGCCCACTGGCTGGCGCGGGCAGATGCGCAGCCGGCCAGCGAATGCGCACTGGGATCTTGCGCTGGCGTGCGGGGTCGGTCCACATCTCATCGGTTACGGTGGGTACAGCGGTCTGCGCAAGCCCCCAGGCAGGGGCCAGCAGACCGAGCGGCAAGGCGAGGGTTTGGCGGCGATTGAGTGGCATCGCCGCAGTGTGCCGCAGACACCGTTTCGGGACTGAAAAATATTGAAACAAATCGATACGGCCCCGACAGGATGTTGCGACCCGTGCGGCGCACCATACAGGCTTGTTCAACACACCGTCTCAAAGGACACCTATGAAACCCTGGATCAAACGCACCCTGTATGGCCTGTTCGGCGCAAGCATTCTGGTGGGCGGCCTGTCCGCCTGCGGCCACCATCGATATGACCACGGCATGGGCATGAACGAGTCGGAGCGTGCTGAGTTCCGCGGCAAGATGGTTGACCGCGTGGCCAGCAAGCTCGATCTCAACGCCGAACAAAAACAGCGCCTGGGCGTGCTGGCAGACAAGCTGCAGGAGCAGCGCAGTGCCCTGGTCGGAAAAACGTCGGACCCCCGTGCCGAAATCCAGGCCCTGGTGGCCGGCGACAAGTTTGACCGTACGCGGGCCCAGACGCTGGTGACGGAAAAGACCGCCGCACTGAACAGCAAGAGCCCCGAGGTGATTGCCGCCATGGCCGATTTCTTCGACAGCCTGACGCCTGCGCAGCAGGTTAAGGTGCGCGAGGCCATGCAGGGCCGCCATGGCTGGTGGCGCCGCGGCTGAGGCGGGTGAACCGGCGATGGGAACCCTGAGTCCCCTGTTTTCCGGCATGCGCATCCATGGACACCAGTTGCTGGCCCATGCGGACGACCCGGCGGCCGAACTGATGGCCCTGGTCTGGGGCCCGCGGTTTGACCGGGAGCATGCACGCGACCTGGCGCAGACGCTTTCCCTCCGCCACACGGACCTGGACCGCGTGGTGGCGCAGGCGGCCGATACCTTTGACCGCCTGCCCGCGCGGCGGCAGCAGCGCCTGCGCCAGGCCATTCGCCACCATGCAGGTGGGACAATCCGCGCATGATGCGCATTCTGCTGATTGACGATGATGAACAGCTGGGGGAGCCGCTGACGGCCTACTTCGCCCGTTTTGAGATGCAGCTCAGCCATGCCACGCGTCCCAGTGCGGGGCTGGCCCTGTTGCGCCAGGGCGGCTTTGACGCCGCTATCTTGGATGTGATGCTGCCGGAGATGGACGGCTTTGCGCTGTGCCGCGCCATCCGCAAGGAGAGTGACATCCCTCTGATCATGCTGACGGCGCGCGGAGATGTGATGGACCGCGTGGTGGGGCTGGAGCTGGGCGCCGATGATTACCTGCCCAAGCCCTTTGAGCCACGCGAGCTGGTGGCGCGCCTGCAAACCGTGATGCGCCGTCGCCAGCCTGCGGTTGGAGCAGGCGCTGTTCCCGTGCTGGGCGGTCGCCTGCAATTTGAAGGTCTTTGCGTGGACCCCGCCACCCGCACTGTCCAGTGCCTGGGCGCCGTGGTGGAGCTGACCAGTACCGAATTCGATCTGCTGCACCTGCTGGCACGCGAGCCCGGCAAAGTTTTCAACCGGGATGACATCCTGAACCAGCTGCGCGGTCACGATGCCGAGTTGTACACCCGTGCCGTGGACATCGTGGTGAGCCGCCTGCGCAAGAAACTCGAACCGCTGGACGCCATCAAGACCCTGCGCAATGCCGGCTACGCCTTGGCACTGCGGGCCAGCACCGGGGAGTCGCTGCGTGCGTAGGCCGGGTCAACGCTGGGACAAGCGCGCCCGCCACGCCCTGGGGCACTCGCTGCGCGTGAAGCTGGTGGCGTTGTTCCTGGTGCTGGGTGTGGCCTTGGCCGCCACGTTCATCTTCGGCATGCAAAAGGCCTTGAGCGTGGGCTGGCGCGAGGCCGCCCGCCCACTGATAGCCGACTATGTGGACCGGTTGGTGGCGGAGATTGGCAGCCCGCCCAGTGTCGAGCGGGCACAGGCGCTGACGCAGCGCCTGCCGGTGCGTGTGCGCATCTCAGGCCCGCAGGTGAACTGGCAGAGCGAGCCGCTGGCTGAACGGTTCCCGCGCTTCCGCAACCAGAACGAAGACTGGCAGGACAGCGAACCGCATCTGCTGTCCCGCACCACCGCCGACGGCCACCATATTGACCTGGGTATCAGCGTGACCGCCTGGGAAAACCGGCCGCACCGGGTGGGCTGGTTCACGCTGGCCGGCATCCTGGCCCTCACAGCGCTGGCCTATGGCTGTGTGCGCCGCCTGTTGCGGCCTTTGGATGACATCCGCGCCGGCGCACAGCGCTTTGGCAGTGGTGCTTTTGGAGAGCCCATTCCGATTCGCCGCCATGACGAGCTGGGCCAACTGGCCGGCGATGTGAATGCCATGGCATCCAGCATCCACCAGATGCTGGATGCCAAACGCGGCCTGCTGCTGGCCATCAGCCATGAACTGCGCAGCCCACTGACGCGCGCGCGCCTGAACACCGAACTGCTGCCCGAGACCGACGACGTATCACCCCGGCGCGAGGCCCTGCTGCGCGACCTGGGGGAGATGCGCGACCTGGTGACCGATCTGCTGGAGAGCGAACGGCTGGGCCAGGGCCACGCGGCCCTGCATCTGGAGGCAGTCGATCTGGCAGTGCTGGTGCACGAGGTGGTGGACGCCCTAGCGCAGCCTGCTGCGATAGCGATGGAACTGGCCTCCAGCCTGCCGGCCCTGCAACTGGACCGCATCCGCATGCGCCTGCTGCTGCGCAACCTGCTGGACAACGCGCTGCGCCACAGCGCCGATGCGGGACAAGCAACCCGGTTGACCCTGGAACTGGCGACGCAAGCAGGTGGCGCATCCGTGTGCATCACGGTGCGTGACTTCGGCCCCGGTGTCGCGGCCTCGGCGCTGCCGCATCTGACCGAGCCGTTCTACCGGCCGGACACAGCGCGTGGCCGCGCGGCTGGCGGGGTGGGCCTGGGGCTGTACCTGTGCAAACTGGTGGCACAGGCCCATGGTGGCCGTCTGGAGATCGCCAACGCCCAGCCGGGCCTGCAGGTGACCGTCTGGCTGCCGTTGGCCTCTTCCGCGCGCTAATCCTTGGCCTTTTTCTTCTTGTCCTTGTCTTTGCCCTTGGACTTCCCGCTTCCTTCCGCTTCGGTCTCCGCCGTCGGGAACTCGCTCTTGGCCACCTTGCGCGCCTTCTTGGTCAGGGGCTGCACGCCCTTGGGCACTTTGCCGTCCAGTTCGGCCTCGATGCGCTCGCACAGCGTGCGCAGAATCTTGACCCGGGCGTAGTTCTTGTCATTGGCTTCCACCAGCGTCCAGGGTGCGTTGCCGGTGCTGGTTCGCTCCACCATGTCGCAGATGGCCTGCTGGTAGGCGTCCCACTTTTCGCGGTTGCGCCAGTCTTCTTGCGTGATCTTGAAGCGCTTGAAGGCGATCTGCTCGCGCGCCTTGAAGCGTGCCAGCTGCTCCTCCTGGCTGATCTGCAGCCAGAACTTGACGACCATGACGCCAGACTCGGCCAGCTCGTGCTCAAAGTCGTTGATCTCGGTATAGGCACGCAGCCAGTCGTTCTCGCTGCAAAAGCCTTCCACCCGCTCCACCAGCACCCGGCCATACCAGGTGCGGTCAAAGATGGCGACGCGGCCCTGGCGTGGCACATGGCGCCAAAACCGCCACAGATAGGGCTGGGCGCGCTCTTCTTCGGTTGGCGCGGCCACTGGTATCACTTGGTATTGCCGCGCATCCAGCGCCGCGCCAATGCGCCGGATGGCACCGCCCTTGCCGGCGGCATCGGCGCCTTCAAACGCACACACCAGGGAGCGGCCCTCAAAACGCGGGTCGCGCAGCAACTCCGCCAGACGCCCCTGATAGCGTGCCAGCGCATCTTCGTAGGTCTTTTCGTCCAGCTTGAGACCCAGGTTCAGCTCGGACAAGACGGTGCGGCCATCGGTATTCACGCGCACCATCGGCGCCACCGGCGACTTTTGCGCGGCTTTGGCTGACAGCTTTTTCTGCAGTGCGTCCAGCAGGATCTGGCCCACGGTGAGCGAGCGGTAGCGGTCATCGGTTCCCTCCACCACCACCCAGGGCGCCCACGGCGTGTTGGTCAGGCGCAGCAGGTGGCCGGCGACGTCCTGCAGCTTGTCGTAGGTCTTCAGCCGATCCCAGTTCCACTGCGTCACGCGCCAAGCGGTGCGCGGGTCTTTCTCCAGCGCCTTGAGGCGTTTGACCTGGCCTTCCTTTGTCAAGTGAAACCAGAACTTGAGCACCAGCGCGCCCTCGTTGACCAGCATCGCCTCGAAGCGGTTGATCTGGTCGGCTCGGGCGTCCAGCTCCTTGAGCGACACCTCGTCCAGAATCCGCTCGCGGATCGGGTCCGAATACCAGGAGCCGGCAAAGATGCCGACGCGCCCCTTGGGCGGCAGGCTGCGCCAGTAGCGCCACATCGGCGGGCGCTCGCGCTCCTCGTCGGTCGGCAGCGAGAACGCCAGCGTGGAAATGAAACGCGGGTCCATCCATTCGTACAGCACGTTGATGGTCTCGCCCTTGCCGGCGCCATCCTGCCCGCTGATCAGCACCACCACCGGAATCTTCTTGTGCTCCTGCAGGCTGACCTGGGCCTCCAGCAGCGCTGCGCGCAGGGGGGGGACGGCGGCCTTGAAAGTCGCCTTGTCGATCTTGTGGCCAATTTCTGCGGATTCAAACATGCTGCGTCTCCGGTGCGGGTGTATGGGGGTGGCGATTCAGGGCGAGGCCGGGAACTTGCCGCTGGCAAAGATCCGGCGCGACGTGGCCACCACAATGAACACATCCTGCGAACTCAATTCCGGGAAATGCTCCTTGAGTGTGTGGTAGGCCAGATGCTCGTGGGATTGGCCCTCCCACTGGTTGGCGGCTTCAAAAAACGGTCGCAATGCCTCAAAAGCCGCCGGCAGGATGGTGCGCAACTGGGTGTTGGTGCGACGCTCGGCGCCGGGGGGGGTGTCAGACATGGCATTTCTCCGTGGAGCATCCGGTCAACCAGGTGGCGACGGATGCCGCACGTAGACAGGAGGCTTTCCTGCCCATTCTAGGAGGCCGGCTCCCCTTGAACTTGTGCTGGCTCAAACAATGTGGCACCGCAGCACAGGGGAAAACCATTTCCACTGCATGGTTGCGCCTTCGGCGTATTCTGGCCACCCGACCATCGTGCAACCCACGCTCGGAGGGAACCATGGACTTTTCGGCATTCTTTGAGAGTGATGGGGCCGGGGAGGCTGCGAAGGCCAATGTATTCCTGGCCCACCTGGACGAAGAAGACTGGCGTTCTTTTCTCTCCGTTGCCCAGCGCCGGGCGTTCCGGCCCGGCGAGACCCTGGTGTCCCAGGGCGAAGTCAGCCGCTCGTTCTACCTGGCTGCCAGCGGCCGGCTGGAAGTGGTTGCCAAGGACGCCGATGGAGCGGAGCACCACGTGTATTTCGTGGAGCCACTGTCGATCTTTGGCGAACAGGCCTTCTTCGACGGTTACCCCCGATCCGCCTCGGTCAAGGCGCTCTCCGCGGGCGAACTGTATGGTATTACGCCGGATGCGTTTGAGGTGCTGTCCGCGCGCCACCCGGACATCGCCCGCGTCGCCCTGCTTGATCTGGGGCGCATCCTGTCGTTGCGCCTGCGCGAAATGACCGACTTTGCACTGCGGGGACGCAGGCTGTGAGTGCGCCCATCGTCATCACACCGGTGGCCAGCCCGGCTGCTGCCGACAGCCCACCGCCGCGCTTTCCCAACTACCTGCAACTGCCCACCGTGTTGCCCCTGTCGCTGTGGACAGGGCTGCGCATGGCCTGCCTGGCCGCTGCCCTGGCCGTCGCCGCGACGCTTTTTGTAGCGCCGCACATCGGCCTGCCGCTGTTCTGGATGGTGATCGTGCCCCTGCTGCCGGCGGTCTTTGTGCTGGCACCCGGCATCTGGCGCAATGTGTGCCCCATGGCCGCACTCAACCAGATGCCGCGTCTGCTGGGCATCACCCGGGGTCTCACCCAAACGCCGCTGGTCCGTGAATACAGCTATGTGCTGGGCATTGCGCTGTTCTTCGCCCTGGTGTCCAGCCGCAAGTGGCTGTTCGACGCCAGCGGCCTGGCCACCGGCCTGCTGATCCTGCTCGGGCTGGCAGGCGCATTCATCGGGGGGCTGGTCTTCAAGGGCAAGAGTGGCTGGTGCAGCAGCATCTGCCCCCTGTTGCCGGTGCAGCGCGTTTATGGCCAGACGCCGGTCAAGCGCATCGCCAACGCCCATTGCCGACCCTGCGTGGGTTGCAGCAAGAACTGCTTTGATTTCAACCCGGGTGTGGCCTATCTGGCCGACCAGTACGACTCGGACAAGCACTACGTCGGCTACCGGCGGGTGTTTGTCGGCATCCTGCCGGGATTCATCTGGGCTTTTTTTGCGATTCCCGCAGGAGCCGACCTGAGCAGCGTGTATGGCGGCTTCGCGCTCAGCAGCGGCCTGAGCCTGGCGCTCTTCCATCTGCTGGACACCTTTCTGAAACTGCCCAACAACCGCCTCACCGTGTTGTTTGGCGCGACCGCATTCACGACCTACTACTGGTTTGTCAGCGAGACCTGGTTCAAGGGCTTGAGCCTGTTCTCCGGCCACTGGCTGGTGCCCGAGATGGCGCCCTGGGGCGTGCGCCTGGCGGTGGTCGCCCTGGCCCTGACCTGGGTGTGGCGCAGCTTCCAGATCGAGGATGCCTTCGTCGAGCAAACCGTGCAGCGCGCTGCCAACCAGCCGGCCAAACTGGGCGAGCACGCCGCTGCCGCCCTGAAGGGGGTGGGCGAGGCTTCGCAGGCGTCGGTCGTCATTCAGCCGCAGAACAAGACGGTGCCGGCCCAGGTCGGGCAGTCGCTGCTGGAGCTGATCGAGAGTTGCGGCGACAAGATCGAGGCTGGCTGCCGCATGGGCGTGTGCGGCGCCGACCCCATCGCCGTGCGGGACGGCGCACACTTCCTCAGTCCCATGGGGGACGATGAGCGCAACACCCTGGCCCGCCTGGGCCACGCGCCCAACACCCGCATGGCCTGCTCGGCGCGCCTGCAAAAGGGCTGTGTGCACATCGCACTGGTGCCGGACAAGGCCGATCTGCCTGCTGTCGCCACGGTGCGGGAGTTTGATCGCGCGATTCAGCGGGTGGTCATCATTGGCAACGGCATCGCCGGTGTCACGGCCGCTGACCATATCCGCCGGCGCCATCCCGACTGCAGCATCCGGCTGGTGGCCGAGGAAAACCATGCGCTGTACAACCGCATGGGCATCACCCGCCTGGTCTATGGCCGCTCGGCCATGCAGGGCCTGTACCTGATGCCCGAGGCCTGGTACAGCGACCGCGCCATCGAGGTGCTGCTCAACACCACGGCGCGTGCCATCGACCCCGCGCGCAAACAGGTGCATCTGGCCGACCGTGAGACGCTGGACTATGACCGCCTGATCCTGGCCACCGGCAGCAGCAGCTTTGTGCCGCCGCTGGCAGGTTGGGGTGGTCCGGGCTGCTATGTTTTGCGCTCGGCCAATGACGCCATGGGCGTGCGTGCCTACGCCCAGCACAGCGGGGCCCAGCACGCTGTGGTCGCCGGTGGCGGGCTGCTGGGGCTGGAGGCGGCGTATGCGCTGCACAAACTGGGCCTGCGGGTCACCGTGGTGGAGCGCAATGCCTGGCTGCTGCACCGCCAGCTGGACGAGCGCGGCGGTCGTCTGCTGCAGGGCTATCTGCAAAGCCTGGGCGTGCACATGCGCCTGGGCAGCCAGCTACAGCAGTTGGACTCCGGGGACGGCTCCCGGTACACCGTGCAGCTGCTGGATGGCGAACCGCTGCGTGCGGACATCTTCATCGTGGCCGCCGGCATCTCCTCCAACACCGAACTGGCCCGGGCGGCGGGCCTGGACGTCAACCGCGGTGTGCGGGTTGATGCCCACATGGCCACCAGCGCACCGGGGGTCTATGCCGCTGGCGACGTGGCGGAGTGGGAGGGTCGGGTCATGGGCCTGTGGCCGGTGGCCGTGGAGCAGGCCGAGGTGGCCGCCCGCAATGCCCTGGGCGAGCCGGTGGACTACCAGGAGCCGGTGCTCTCCACCGTGCTCAAGGTGGTCGGCGCGGACCTGGTTTCGGTCGGCGAACACGAGGGGAAAGACGGGGATGAGATTCTGTTCGAAGAGAACCTGGTCGAGTACCGCTACCGTAAGCTGGTCATCCGCGATGGCCGGCTCAAGGGCGCCATCCTGATCGGGTGGCCGGCCCTGGTGGAGACCGTCAGCAAGGCGGTGAAGGCCGGGCAGGATGTTGCACCCGTGCTGGACGCACTGCGCAAGGGCGACTGGAGCGGGTTGGAGGCGCGGGGCTGAAGCGGTTATGCATCAAATGGGTCTCCAGCCCTCGTGGAATATGCGCAGTAAGCTATCAAAAACGTAGCTTCGCTGGCGATGCTCCTGCCATCCGCCGCAGCCCGCTGCGCAGCGTGGCCGGCGCAATCACCTTGTGTGCCGGGCCGACGAACAACATGTAGAGGCGGCCCAGCCGGTTGTGCACGTGGACCACGGTGGAGACCACCACCTGGGTCGCATCCGTCTGCGGCCGCTTGCACACTGAAACCAGTACGTCCAGGTGCTTGTCCGAGTCGCCCAGGATGACCTCGTCGGGGCTCAGGTAGCGCAGCGTGAAGATGCCGACGCGGTCGCCCACCCGGTAGTCCTGGGGCTGCTTGTCGGGCGCCACCTGGCTCAGCGCGCCCAGGTCTTTCAGGCCAAACAGGCCGACCACGCGGTTGCGCGCACGCATCAGCGCGTCCACCCAGGCGGGTGACTCGGTGAAGGTGTGCAGGGCCAGCGCCAGGGCACTGTGCGCGGCGACACCGGGCGGCAGCGTGCCGGCGTGGCCGTCGGCAAAGTCTGCGCGGGGCAGGTGGCGGTGGATTTCCGTGTCGGTCGGGATGGGGGCGGGGCGAACCAGGCGGGTCATGGCAGCGTGTGGTTGGGTTGTGGGCGGTCACACGGTTGGCATGCGCCACCTGTCCAGCGCCTGCGCCGGGCCGGGGCGGGCCAGGAAGTAGCCCTGGTACAGGTGGCAGCCCAGTTGCTGGAGCGCCACCAGGTGCTCGGCGGTTTCGACGCCCTCGGCAATCACGTCCAGCTCCAGCGCCTTGCCCAGTGCGACGATGGTGCGGACGATGGCTGCATCGTCCGGGTCGGTCAGCAGGTCGCGCACAAAGGACTGGTCGATCTTCAGTGCGTCCAGCGGCAGGCGTTTGAGGTGGCTCAGGCTGGAGTAGCCGGTGCCGAAGTCGTCCAGCGAAAAGCGCACGCCACGGCTGCGCAGGCCGTTCATCTTCTGGATCACGCTTTCCACATCGTCCACCACTTGGCTCTCGGTGAGCTCCAGCTCCAGCCGCGCGGCCGGGGCGCCGGTGGCGTCCAGCACGGCCAGCACCTCCTGCACAAAGTCGGGGTGGCGGAACTGGCGGGCGCTGACATTGACGGCCAGGCTCAGGTGGGCCATCGCGGGCTGCGCGGCCCACGCCACCAGCTGGGTGCAGGCGGCCTGCAAGATCCAGCGTCCCAGCGGCAGGATCAGCCCGCTGGCCTCGGCCTCGCTGATGAACTGGCCCGGCGCCACCAGGCCGCGCTGCGGGTGCTGCCAGCGCACCAGCGCCTCGGCGCCCAGCAACTGGCCCTGGCTGTTGACCTGGGGCTGGTAATGCAGCAGGAACTCCTGGCGCGCCAGGCCCTCGCGCAGGTCGGCCTCCAGCGCCACACGCTCGGTCATGCGGGCCTGCATGTCGGGGTTGAAGAAACGCAGCGTGTTGCGGCCGTCGGCTTTGGCCTGGTACATGGCCAGATCGCCGCGCTTGAACAGCTCTTCCTGTGTGCTGTGCGGGTCCGAAAACATGGCGATGCCGACACTGACCGAGCTTTGGTAGTGCTGGTTGCCCAGAACATAGGGTTCGGCCAGCGCGGACACGATCTTTTGCGCCACCCCATTGGCCTGGTGCGCCGCCTCCTGGGGCTCGGGGCTCAGGTCCTGCAGCACCACCACGAACTCGTCTCCGCCCAGGCGGGCCAGGGTGTCCTGGTCGCGGGTGCACTGGGCCAGGCGTAGCGCCACCTGCTGCAGCAGCAGGTCACCGACGTCGTGGCCCAGCGTGTCGTTCAGGGTCTTGAAGTGGTCCAGGTCAATGAACAGCAGGGCGCCGTCATGGGCCGTGCGCTCCCGCGCCGCCAGAGTCTGCTGGATGCGGTCCATCAGCAGGCGCCGGTTGGGCAGCTGGGTCAGCGGGTCGTAAAAGGCCAGCTGGTGGATGGCCTCGCGGTTGCTCTTGAGTTCGGTGATGTCGGTCGAGATGCCGCACAGGGCATAGACCTGGCCATCCGGGCGGCGCAGCGGCAGTTTGATGGACAGGTAGGTGCGGGTGCCACTGCCATCGATCTGGGTCACGGTCTCCTCATCGGCCACGCGCTCGCCCAGGTTCAGCACGCGCTGGTCGTTGTGCCGCAGATGCGCGGCGGTGGATGCGTCAAACAGGTCGGCATCCCCCAGGCCGATCAACTCGTCCGGACTGCGGTGGACTGCGGCGCACAGCACGTTGTTGGCGTATTGGTAGCGCAGTTGCAGGTCCTTGATGTAGATGTGTGACTCCACGCTGTTGAGGATGGTGTTGAGCTTGTCCTCGCTCTCGTGCAGGTGGCGGGTTTTTTCATGGACCTGGCGGCGCAGCAGCGTGGCAAAGCCCAGCGCCAGGATCAAGAGGCCCCCCACGCCGGCAAAACCCCACCAGAAGGCCACCGGCACCACGGCGCGGGTGCGCTCGCCACCCCATTGGCGCATGACATCAAAATAGACAGACCCCGGGTTGTCACGCCAACTGGACAGGTGCTGGTCCAGCGTGGCCAGCAGGTCGGCATTGCGCCCCTTGCCGGTGGCATAGAACAGGCGCGACGGCTGGAACATGACCGGTGTTTCCAGCAGCTTGAAGCGCGGTGCCTGCAGACTGCCAAACTGGTGGTTGGACACCACCGCGTCGGCCTCGCCGGCAGCCACCTTGGCAAACCCATCGAGCAGGCTGGTGACGTAGACCCACTTCGGCTGCACCCCGAAGCTGCCCAGCAGATTGGCAAAAAAGTCCTGCTGCACAGAGCCCTTCAGCACGGCCACACGCTGGTCCTGCAAGTCCAGCAGCGACTGGATGCTTACCCCTGGGCGTCGATACAACTGCGACCAGCTGTGCAGCGCCGGTGTCGTGTGGAAATCGAAAATCTGGGCCCGCGCGTCGCTGTAGGCTACGTCCGGCATCAGGTCGATGCGACCGGCCTGTGTGGCGTCCAGGCAGGCCTGCCATTCACAGGGCACGGCCACCAGCGTCCAGTCTTCCCGGGCGGCGATCTCGCGCAACAGGTCACCCAGAATGCCGGATGGCTGGCCGTCGGCGCCGAGCACGATCTTGGGTTCGTTGGCGTAGACGCCCACCCGCACCTCGCGCGCCTGAGCGGCGCCCAAGCCACCCAGGCATGCCAGCAAGCACAGCACACTGAAGGCCCGAATGGAGGAATTGAACCGGCAAATGGGGGTGGTCACGGGCCGATTATTGCGCCGGGCGGGCCAACTATGTGCACATAAGCCGCGCTTTCCGGGAATTTGTGTCGCCTGCTCAGTACAATCACCTAGGCTCTTTTCGAGCAAGTTTCGTGCCTTTATGAAAAATCCACTTCCGACCCTGTTCCTGTTGCTCACCTGTACGTTGCTGGCGCCCCAGGCCCAGGCCGAGAAGGCCGACCGCAGCAAGCCCATGAATGTCGAGGCGGACACCCTGCGCTACGACGACGTCAAGCAGGTCAGCGTATTCAGTGGCAATGTGGTCCTGACCAAGGGCAGCATCATCATCCGCGCCGCACAAATCGACGTTCGCCAGGATGCCGATGGCTACCAGTTCGGCATCATCACCGGCACGCCCGACAAACCAGCCTTTTTTCGGCAAAAGCGCGAGGCCCTGGACGAATTCATCGAGGGCGAGAGCGAGCTGATTGAGTACGACGGCCGTGCCGACGTCGTCAAGTTCCTGCGCAAGGCCACCCTGCGCCGCCTGCGCGGGGCCGCGCTGGCCGATGAAATCACCGGTGGCCTGATCGTTTACGAAAACCTGACCGACACCTTCAGCGTGGACGGCAACACCGCCAAGGGCGCAGTGCCCGTTCCTGGCCAGCGGGTGCGCGCCATGCTGACGCCCAAGCCGGAAGGTGCGGCGGCCTCCGCCCCGGCACCCCAGCCCAAGGCGCAGCCGGACCCGTCTGCCCCGGCCCTGCGTGCCACGACCACCCTGGGGAGTGCCCCCAAGTGAGTGAATCCCTGGAGACCGGGCCCGACACCGCGATCGGGCGCCTGGAGGCCCGCCATTTGCAGAAGGCCTACGGCAAGCGCCAGGTGGTCAAGGACGTGTCCCTGACCGTGCGCACCGGCGAGGTGGTCGGACTGCTGGGGCCCAACGGCGCCGGCAAGACCACGTCGTTCTACATCATCGTCGGCCTGTTGCGCGCCAGCGCGGGCGACATCACCATCGACGGTGCGTCCATCGAGCACATGCCCATCCACCGCCGCGCGCGCCTGGGGCTGGGCTATCTGCCGCAGGAGGCGTCGATCTTTCGCAAGCTCAATGTCGCGGAAAACGTGCGTGCCGTGCTGGAGTTGCAGCACGACGAGGCCGGCAAGCCGCTTTCCAATGACGAAATCGAGAAACGCCTGACCGAGCTGTTGCAGGACCTGCGCGTGGAACACCTGCGCGAGTCGCCGTCGCTGGCGTTGTCCGGTGGCGAGCGCCGCCGCGTGGAAATTGCCCGCGCGCTGGCGACCCGGCCGCGCTTCATCCTGCTGGACGAACCCTTTGCCGGCATCGACCCGATTGCGGTGATCGAGATCCAGCGCATCATCAATTTCCTGAAGAGCCGCGGCATTGGCGTGCTGATCACCGACCACAACGTGCGCGAAACCCTGGGCATCTGCGACCACGCCTACATCATCAGCGATGGCACCGTGCTGGCCGAAGGCACGCCCGCCGAGATCGTCAACAACGCCGATGTGCGCCGGGTCTACCTGGGCGAGCACTTCCGAATGTAGGCTGTGACTCTGCAATGAAACAAGGCCTTTCGCTACGCGTCTCGCAGCACCTGGCGCTCACGCCCCAGTTGCAGCAATCCATCCGGCTGCTGCAGCTCTCCACGCTGGAGCTGAGCCAGGAAGTGGAGCAGATGCTCGACGAAAACCCCTTCCTGGAATTGACCCAGGAGGAGGCCCCGCGCGAGGAATTCGGCCTGGCGCAGGCCGATACGCCGGTCAGCGAGGGCGAGCGGGAGATGGAGTTTGCTCCCAATTCAATAGCAGAATATTCAGATTCCACGAGGGCTGAGGCCCAAAATGATAATGAGGTCACGCCGCTGACGGGTGCCGACGAGACCAGTTGGGACGGCGACGGCACGACCGAGCTGGTGCCCGACGACGGCGAGTGGGGCCTTGAGGCCAAGGCCAAGACCAACAACCTGGGTGATAGTGACGACACCGATGCCACCGAGCTGGCGCGCACGCACGAGTCGCTGCAGTCGCACTTGCACCGCCAGGCCCTGCGCCTGCGCCTGAGCGAGAGCGACGCCAACGCGCTGCGCTTCCTGATCGAGTCGCTCAACGACGACGGCTACCTGGAAGACCCGCTGGAGGATCTGGCCCGCGGCCTGGCCGGCGACGACGCCGAGCAGGTGGAAGAGCTGGTGCACCACTTCACCGTGGCGCTGGGCCTGCTGCACAGCCTGGAGCCCGCCGGTGTCGGCGCGCGCGATCTGGGTGAGTGCCTGCGCCTGCAATTGCGCACCGAGATGGACGATGCCTACGAGCCGCCCGATCCGGCGCGTGCCGCGTTGCTGGCCGTGGCGTTGCGCATCTGTTCCCAGCCCATGGACCTGCTGGCCCGGCGTGACATCAAGACCCTGGTGCAACGCTGCGGGGGCACCGACGCGCAGACGCGCGAGGCCATTGCGCTGATCGCCCGCCTGGAGCCCAAGCCGGGTCGCCGCTTTGTCGACGTGGAGCGCAACATCGTTGTGCCGGACGTGCTGGTGGTCCCGGTGGGCAAGACCCGCCCCGGCGCCAGCCCGCAGTTCCGCGTCATGCTCAACCCGGACGTGATGCCCAAGCTGCGCGTGCACGACATCTACGCCAACGTGCTGCGCAACCACCGCGGTGGCGGCAAGGACAGCGCCAGTTACGCCGGCCTGCAACAGCGCCTGCAGGAAGCACGCTGGTTCATCAAGAACATCCAGCAGCGCTTTGACACCATCCTGCGCGTCAGCACGGCGATTGTGGAGCGGCAGAAGAACTTCTTCACCCACGGCGAGCTGGCCATGCGCCCCCTCGTCCTGCGCGAGATTGCCGACGAGCTGGGCCTGCACGAGTCCACCATCAGCCGCGTGACCACCGCCAAATACATGGCCACGCCGTTTGGCACCTTCGAGTTGAAGTATTTCTTCGGCTCCGGCCTGGGCACCGAGTCCGGTGGCAATGCCTCCAGCACCGCGGTGCGTGCCCTGATCAAGCAGTTCATCAGCGCCGAGAGCAACAAGAAGCCTTTGTCCGACAACCAGATCTCCGAGATGCTCAAGGAGCAGGGCATCGACTGCGCCCGCCGCACGGTGGCCAAATACCGCGAGGGGCTCAAGATCGCCCCCGCGTCGCTGAGAAAGGCGCTATGAACCAACTCCAAATTTTTCTCCCCTGCGCCGCCGGCGTGGAGGATCTCCTGGCCGCCGAGGTCCATGGCCTGACCGGCCTGATGGGTCAGGATCTGCTGACCCGCCGGGGCGGCGTCATGGCGCGCGCCTCCTGGCGCGATGCCATGCTGCTCAACCTGCACAGCCGCCTGGCGCAGCGCGTGCTGGTGCAGCTGTCCTACTCCGAATACCGCACCGAACAGGACCTGTACCGCGCCGCCAGTGACGTGGCCTGGGAAATCTGGTTCACGCCCAAGCAAAGCATCAAGGTCGAGGTCACCGCCCAGCACAGCCCGCTGAATTCGCTGAACTTTGCCGCGCTGAAGATCAAGGACGCCGTGTGCGACCGCTTCCGCGCCAAGGCCCATGGCGTGCGCCCGGATGTCAATACCCAATGGCCCGATGTGCGCATCTACGCCCACCTGACCACCGACACCTGCTCGCTGTACATCGACACCTCCGGCGAGCCACTGTTCAAGCGCGGCTGGCGCGAGGACAAGGGCGACGCGCCGTTGAAGGAAACCCTGGCCGCCGCGATGATCGCCGCCAGCGGCTGGGCCGAGGGCGACGACGACCTGTTGCCGCTGTACGACCCCTGCTGCGGCAGCGGCACCATCGCCATCGAGGCGGCGCAGATAGCCTGCAATATCGCGCCCGGCTCGCTGCGCCACTTTGCGTTTGAAAAATATTTGCCGTTCCAGGCCCACGTCTGGCAGGCCATCAAGCAGGAAGCCCTTGATGCCGTGGTCAAGCCGCCGGCTGGCCACAGTGCGCTGATCTACGGCAGCGATGTGTCGCACCGCATGGTCGACTTTGCCCAGCGCAATGCCGAGCGCGCGGGGGTTGCCGATGTGGTCGAGTTCCGTGGCGGCGACGCGCTGCAGCGCATGCCGCCCACCGAGATTCCCGGTGTGTTGCTGCTCAACCCACCCTATGGTGAGCGCATTGCCGTGGGCGGCGTTGCGGGCGACGGACGGGCCGCCACCGGTGGCGAGGACGCGCAGCCGCGTTTCGGAGCCCGCGACGTGGCGCAGACCGAGGATGGCGGGGAGTTTTTCAGCCAGCTCGCCACGCACTGGAAGAAGAACTTCTCCGGCTGGACCGCCTGGGTGCTGACGCCCGACCTGAAACTGCCCAGCAAGATGCGCCTGAAGGAATCGCGCCGCGTACCGATGTGGAACGGCCCGATCGAGTGCCGCATGTTCCGCTTCGACATGGTCAAGGGAACGGCCCGTGACCGCAAGTGACGTTGTCATCGACACCAACATCGTCCTTGATGCCTTTGTCTTCAACGATACCGCCGCCCAACCCCTGCTGAGCGGCCTGCAAAGCGGCACGCTGCGCTGGCTGGCCACCCAGCCCATGCGCGACGAACTGGAGCGCGTGCTGGCCTACCCCCAGATCGTCAAACGCCTGCACTACTACGAACTGCAGGCCAGTGCCGTGCTGGCCCGATTTGACGCCCATGCCCGGTTGCAACCGGTTGCCGCGAAGGCACCGGTCACCTGCAAGGACGCCGACGACCAGAAGTTCATCGACCTGGCAGTGGCCCACCGGTGCCTGCTGCTGAGCAAGGATCACGCCGTGCTCTGCATGGCTAAACGGCTTCTAGCCCTCGCAGTTGCTGCGCAAGCAGCTATACATTGAATAGCATGAATACCACCACACCTTCCCCCGATACCGCTGCCGAGGCGGTTACCTCCGAACAGTTCGACGAGATCGACGCCATCCTCGACGACCTGCGCACCCGCTATGACGAAACCCCACAGTGGGAGTTCTGCGAGGGCTTCATGGCCGCGCTGATCTGCTGCCGCCGGCCCATTCCGCAGAGCGAATACCTGGACGTGCTGCTGGCCGTGGGCGACGACTCCGCCCCCCAGGTGGTGGCAGGCGAAGGCACCGAGGATGATGCCGGTGGCTCCTTTGCCGATGACGCGCAGCGCGCGCGCTTTCTGCAGATCTGGGACCAGCGCTGGGCCGAGATCCTGACCGCGCTGGACACGCCGATTGAATCCCTGGACGAGGCCCACGCCTACCACCCCGAGGTCATGGACGTGCGGGGTGCCATGGCCGAGCTGAGCGAGGCCGAGCGTGCCGAGCTGCCCGACGAGGCGCTGCCCGCCTTTGGCCAGGTGTTTGCGCTGGGCTTCATGTTCGCGGTGGAAGCCTGGCCCGATGAATGGGCCGAGCCCAGCGACAAGAAGGCCGCCAAGTGGCACGACGTGGCCTTGCAGTCCATCGTGGCGCTGACCGAGGATGACGAGGGCGAGCCCGAGCTGTCCCCCTTCAGCGAAGGCGGCCCGCCCTCCATGAGCCGTGCCCGGCTGGACGCCTTTGCCGACGCGGTCTGGTCGGTGTACGACCTGCGCGAGATCTGGCGTGGCATCGGTCCACGCGTGGAAACCCTGCGCCGCGCCGACGTGCCCGGCCGCAACGATCCCTGCCATTGCGGCAGCGGCAAGAAATACAAGAAATGCCACGGCGCTTAAGGCGCCCGGAAAAAAAAGCCGCCCTTACGAACCCCCCAGTGCTGGCGGCAGGGCGTCCGCCAGAAAGTCGTACACGGCGCGGATGCGCCGGTTGGTGCGGATCTCGCGGTGCACGGCCAGCCACATCGGAAGGGCGGGAATAGGCAGCAAGCCGGCCAGTACCGGCAGCACATCGGGGTCGGTGGCGGCCATGTAGTCAGCCACAAAGCCAATGCCCAGTCCGGCACGCACCGCCTGCCACTGGGCGATGAAGTCATCGGTGCGCAGGGCGAACGCCTCTTTCGTGACTGGATAACCCAAGGCCTGGAAGCCGCGCAGGATGGAGGGGTCGGCATCGTTGCCAATCAACTCGTGTTGCAGCAGGTCGGTGGGCTGGCGGATGGGCCTTTGCCGTGCCAGATAGCTGCGGTGGGCGTAGGCACCCACGCCGACGCTGCCAATCTTTTTCGCCACCAGCGTGCCCTGTTCGGGTCGCACCATGCGCACGGCAATATCCGCCTCGCGGCGCAGCAGGTTGCTCACCTGGTTGCTGGAGACCAGCTCCACCTGGATGTCCGGCAGGGCCAGGCGCATGCGCGCCAGGATGGGTGGCAGCAACTGCACGGCCACCGGCACGCTGGCCGTGATGCGCACTGTGCCGGTGGTTTGCGACTGCGTGCCGGTCAGCATGCGGCTGAGCTGCAGCGCACCGGCCTCCATGGCGCGCGCCGATTCGGCCAGTTGCAGAGCGGTGGTCGTGGGCACCAGGCCGCGCCCGGTGCGCTCGAACAGCACCACACCCCACTGGCTTTCCAGTTCGGCAATGTGTCGCCCCAGCGTCGGCTGGCTGGTCTTGAGCCGGCGTGCTGCGCCCAGCAGGCTGCCCTGGTCCAGCACAGCGAGGAAGGAGCGGATCAGACTCCAGTCAAAAGCTGCCTGTCCTGCGGTATTCATAAGTGAATATCTGATGTGAACATTCATGCAATTGTGTTGCATGGCGCTTGTTTCCACAATGGAGGCATCACCACGAAGGAAACCTGCCATGTCCACCAACACTGTTCTGATCCTGGGCGCCCGCGGCCGCTTTGGCCTGGCCGCTGTCCGTGCCTTTGCCGCCGCTGGCTGGCGCGTGCTGGGCCAAATGCGCCCAGGTACTGAAACACCCGCCGATGCGTCCATTGAATGGCTGCCCATCGATCTGCACGACACCGCCGCCCTGACCCAGGCCGCGCAGGGCGCCAGCGTGGTCGTCCACGCGCTGAACCCGGCATATACCAACGCCGCCTGGCAGACCCAGGCGCCGGCCCTGCTGGAGGCCTCCATCGACCTGTGCCGCGCGCTGGACGCCACGCTGATGCTGCCGGGCAACATCTACAACTTTGGCGCCACCATGCCACCCGTGTTGCGCGAGGGAACACCGCAGGCCGCCAGCACGATCAAGGGCCAGGTGCGCATCGCCATGGAAGCGCGCCTGCAGCAATCCGGCGTGCGCGGCATCGTGATCCGCGCCGGGGACTTTTTCGGCAGTGGTCGGGGCACGTGGTTTGACCTGTCGATTGCCAAGGACCTGCGCAAAGGGGTGCTGACCTACCCCGGTCCGAAAGGTGTGTCCACCAGCTGGGCCTATCTGCCGGACCTGGCGCGCACCTTTGTCGCGGTGGCCGAGCGGCGCGCCCAACTGCAGCCGTTTGAGGTGTTCCACTTTGCCGGCCATGTGCTCACCGGTCAGCGCTGGCTGGACCTGCTCACGCCCGTTGCGCGGGCCCAGGGCTGGGTGCGGCCCGACGCGCAGTTGCGCTGGGCCGGCATGCCCTGGGGCCTGATCCGCCTGGGTGGGTGGCTGGTGCCGACCTGGGCGGCCCTGCTGGAGATGCGCTACCTGTGGAACACACCGCACGCGCTGGCCCATGACAAGCTCTGCGCCCTGATTGGCACCGAACCCCACACGCCGCTGGCGCAGGCGGTGGAGCAGTCGCTGGCGGATCTGGGGCTGTTGGGTTCTTCCGTGGTCCGCAGGCCATCGAATGCGCCCGTCGCACCGTCGCTAGCACAGCCCGCACGCTGAGGAGGCCACCATGACAACGCATTTGCAGCGGCGCAGCGTCTTGCGCATCCTGGGCGCAGGCTCGGTCGCCACGCTGGCCCCCTGGGCCCTGAGCGGCTGCGGCGCCGCCATGCCACCGGATGCCATCGAGGCCTGGCGCGGGCCTGGTGCCGAGCTGGCGGCCCAGTCCGACCCGCGGCTGTGGATACTCAGCCACGCCATCCTGGCACCGCATTCGCACAATCTGCAGTCCTGGGTGGTCGATCTGCGGCAACCAGACCACATCCTGCTGCACTGCGACCTGCAGCGCCTGCTGCCGCAGACCGATCCGCTGTCGCGCCAGATCATGATGAGCCATGGCACGTTTCTGGAGTTGCTGGATCTGGCGGCCCGCGAGCGCGGCTTGCGTGCCGACATCACGCTGTTTCCGCAAGGTCCGTTTGGTCCAAGCGCGCTGGATGCACGTCCGGTGGCTTCGGTGCGTTTGACGCCCGACCCCACCGTGCAGAAGGACCCGCTGTTTGCACAGATCCTGCACCGCCACACCAACCGCAGCGCCTACGACGTCACGCGCGCCGTCCCCGCCCCGGCCTGGCAGGCGATGCAGGCAGCAGCGGGCCCGTCGATCCGCGTCGGCTACGCCGGCCTGGAGCAGGGCGCGGCCTTGCAGCAGCACCGGCGCATTGCACTGGATGCCTGGCGCATCGAACTCACCGTGCCGCGCACCATCATGGAATCATTCCAGGTGCTGCGCGTGGGCACGGCCGAGATCGCTGCCCACCGCGATGGCCTGTCCATGACCGACCCCATGATCGTCGCGCTGGAGCGCCTGGGCCTGTTTGACCGCAGCCGCGCCCCCGGTCCCGACGACTACGCCACCACCAGCCAGGTCAAGGACTTTGACGCCAAACTGGCCAGCACGCCGGGATTTGTGTGGATGGTCAGTTCCGACAACAGCCGCCCCACGCAGGTCAACGCCGGGCGGGCTTATGCGCGCCTGCAGCTCGCCGCCACGGCGCACGGGTTGGCGATGCAACCCTTGCAGCAGGCCCTGCAGGAATATGCGGAACAGCAGCCGCCCTATGCCGCCATCCATGCGCTGGCCGGTGCCACGCGGCCGGGCGAAACGGTGCAAATGTGGGCGCGTGTCGGTTACGCGCCGGAGGTAGGGCCGGCGCCGCGGCGGCGCTTGCAGGACTTTGTGGTGCGCGGGTAATCAGTCTGCCGGCTGCAGCAGTTCCACCAGACGCTGCAACGCGTGCAGCACGGTGGCAGCGCGCACCTGGGCGCGGTCGCCGGCAAAGTGCTGCACCTCGCTGACCACACCCTGCGGTGTGGCCCAGCCCAGCCAGACCGTACCCACCGGTTTGGCTGCACTGCCGCCAGTCGGTCCGGCCACGCCGGTCACGGCCACGGCCACTTGGGCCTGCGAATGGGCCAGCGCGCCCTGCGCCATGGCGCGCACCACGGATTCGCTGACGGCACCGTCGCGTGAAATCAGCGCGGCGTCCACGCCCAGCATCTCAGACTTGGCCTCGTTGGAATAGGTGACGAAGCCGCGTTCCAGCCAGGCGCTGGAACCGGACAGGTCGGTGCAGGTGGCGGCGATCAGGCCGCCGGTGCAGCTCTCGGCGGTGGCCAGTTTCAGGCCACGGCTCAGAAGCAAATCGGCCAGTAGCCCTCGCCAATGCTGGATTAATTGCTCACTTGTTTGTAGCAAGTCGGATGCGGCACTCACGTCAGGAACTTCCACAATGCCACTACCAGCACGGTGCAGGCGGCAGCGACCAGATCGTCGAACATGATGCCAAAGCCCGCCTTGCGCCAGGCGCTACGGTCGGTAGCGGGGTCCAGGTCGTGGTACAGCGCATCGGCCCAGCCCACCGGGCCGGGTTTGACAGCGTCGAAGAAACGAAACAGGCCAAAGGCCAGCACCTGGCCCACCAGCCCGGTGGGCATGACCAGCCACAGCACCAGCCAGAAGGCCACGACCTCGTCCCAGACCACGCTGCCGGGGTCCAGCACACCCATGTTGCGTGCGGTCACGCTGCAGGCCCACCAGCCCACTGGCACTGAGACGGCGATCAGCAGCGCCCAGCGGGCATCATTCATCCAGGGGGATAGCGCAATGAACGCGATCCAGGCCCACAGCGTGCCGGCGGTGCCGGGCGCAATGCGGGACAGGCCCGAACCAAAGCCCAGTGCCAGCCAGTGCGCCGGGTGGGCCAGCAGGAAGCGCACGCTGGGGCGCGCCACGGGGGGCGGCTGGCCGGGGTCTTCGGGGAAGACGGTGACCGGGCCGGGGTAGGGTTCCATCATGGGCGGGGCATCTGGGCCAGGTAGGCCTCCAGTTGCTGGAAGGTGCCGTTGCAACCCTGGGCCATGGAGGCGTGGCCGGCGTGGAAGGCGGCGATCTCGTCCGCATCGGACTCATGGGGCGCCCATTCGATGCTGACATGGGTCTTGCCGGCCAGGTCTTCGAAGGTGGTGGTGGACAGGGTCTGCAGCGGCCAGGCCGCCGACATGGGGTGGCGCGTCAGGCCGCCGCTGGCGTCCGAGAAGCTGACGACCATGGACAGCTTGCGTGGCGGCTCAATTTCCACAAACACCCACTTGCCCCACATCTCGAAGCCGGTGGGCGTGCGCAGGCAGTAGTGGAATTTGCCGCCGGGTCGAAAGTCATAGCGGCTGTGCGGCATGGAAAAGCCCTGCGGGCCAAACCAGGCCATCAGCGCGTCCTGGTCGGTGTAGGCTTTCCACACCCGATCCAGTGGCGCATCGACCGTGCGGCTGATGCGAAAGACGCTGTCGGGCGGGGGCGTGCGGGTGTCGGTCATGGGTGGGCTCCGGTTGGGTGGCTACTGTAGCAGCGCGCGCACCGTGCGTGGCCGGTTCAGGACGGCGTGTGGCGCTGCCGGTTGCAGGTACCGTGGCTGATGGCCAGGTTCTCCAGGTGGCTGTTGCCGCCTTCGCTCAAGGGGCGGATGTGCTCCAGCGTGGCGTCCTGCGGCGCCACCGGCTGGCCGCAGACCCAGCAGGGCACCACGCCGTGCAGTTGGCGGGCTACGGTTTTGTAAATCTTGTCGCGGGTCAGTCCAAGGCGGCTCATGCTACGAAATGGTCAAAGGATGGAAAGGTATTGGCCACCGACTGGCCCTGTGCGTCCACCAGGCGCAGGCCCGGTTCGGCGTCGATGCGGCCAATGCGCCTGACGGGCGTGGCGCTGGCGATTGCAGCGGCCTGCACGGCGGCGCGCTGGGCTGGCGGGGCGGTGAAGACCAGTTCGTAGTCATCGCCGCCGCTGAGCACGCATTGCAGTGCCTGCTGGCGGAATGGTTGTGTGCCAAATTGGCCTTCAGCCCTCGTGGAATATGGTTTAAAAGCTATTAATTTGATAGCGATATCCGTATCCAGCGTGGCCCCTGCGCCCGAGCGTTGCAGGATGTGGCCGAGGTCGCCCAGCAGTCCGTCGCTGATGTCGGCTGCCGCGCTGGCGATGCCGCGCAGCGCCAGTCCCAGGTCCACGCGCGGCGTCGGGCATTCCAGCCGCTGGCGCGCCGTGGCCAGCACGTCGGCGGGCAGATCGATGCGACCCTGCAGGGCTTCCAGGGCCAGCCGGGCATCGCCCAGCGTGCCGCTGACATACACATCGTCACCAGCCCGGGCGCCACTGCGCAGCAGTGCTTGTCGGGAGGGCACCTCGCCAAAGACCGTGATGCAGATGTTCAGCGGCCCGCGCGTGGTGTCGCCACCAATCAGTTCGCAGCCGTGGGCGTCGGCCAGCGCCAGCAGGCCTTCGGCAAATGCCGCCAGCCAGGGCTCGTTGGCTTCGGGCAGCGCCAGTGCGAGCGTGAAGGCCATGGGGCGCGCACCGCAGGCGGCCAGGTCGCTCAGGTTCACCGCCAGCGCCTTGTGGCCGAGCAGGCGCGGGTCCACATCGGGGAAGAAATGGCGGCCGGCCACGAGCATGTCGGTGGAAATCGCCATCTGCATGCCGCTGCCCGGTTGCAGCAGTGCGCAGTCATCGCCCACGCCCAGCACGGCCTTCGGCGTGGGGCGGGTGAAATAGCGTTGAATCAGTTCAAACTCGCCCATCGGGGGTGTCCTCACGGCCCGGCCATACGAATTGTTGGGGTGCCTGGCGCAGGCGTTGCAACACGGCCTTGCGGATGCGTGCGCGGCCCACATTGGAGACGCTGTGGGCGCGCAGTGCGACCCGAAACGCCAGGTAGAAGCTGACCGCCAGGTTCAGCACGCCAATGAACGGGATGCAGGCCAGCGCCCACCACAGGGCTGGGCTGCGCACCACCTCCCATCCCAGGCTGGCGCAGGCCGCGCCCAGTTGTCCGGTGGACAGCGTGACGTGGCGCACCTCCAGCCCCAGGCCCAGGAAGGCGAAGATCGCCGGCAGCAGGCCCAGCATGAAACCCAGCGAGATGTTGGACGCAAAGCCGGAAATGTTCTGCCGCAGAAAGTGCGACCAGCGCGCCGCGCGCTCCACGCCCAGGTGACGGGTAATGCGCGGGTTGTAGCGCAGCGCCGAGTCCAGCCGGTGCAAAACAAACCAGTTTTCAACCCAGCCGGCGATGATGCTGGAGGCAAACAGCAGCACACCGGTGAAGGCGGCAAACAGCAGCGAGGGGCCCAGCAGTGTCAGGGAATGGAATACATGCTCGGCCTCCTTGGCGTCAATCATCGGCTGGCCGCTGACCAGGAAGATGAGCAGCGACAGCAGCACCGCCGCCGGAAACACCACCACCACATTGCCCAGCACCGCTGCCACCTGCGAGCGCACCAGGTGGGTGATTTCGTCAACAAAGTCGTTGACCGCGCGGGCGTCCGACATGTCGCGCAGCTTGGCGGCCATGGCCGGTGCAGTCATGGCGGGCTGCTTGGTGGCCAGCGTGAAATGCAGCAGCTGGATGACGACAAAGCTGGCCGCATAAGCCACGCCGGACCAGAAGCCTAACCAAAATGCCGAGAGGCCAATGGCCATCAGCGCGAATTTCAGGAACGTGGTGATGGCCGTCAGCGCGCCGCCGCCAGCGGCACTGCGGAGCATGGCGCGGTATTCGGCGCGGGTGCGGGTGATGTAATGCTCACCGGTCTCGGCGCTGCGCTCGGCCACCTTGGCCGCCAGCAGCGAGGTGCTGTTGGCCCAGAGCGCGCGCAGGCTGCGCTGGTACTGACCCACGCTGGCCAGTTGTGATAACAGTTGCGCTGTGTGCACGTGGGTGGGTTCACCCAGCAGGCAGTCCAGCAAGGCGCGGATGCGCAGCACGCGTTCGCGCAACTGGCGCAGGCGAAACACCAGGTCCACCGAGATGCCGTGGGCATCCAGGTGCGTGTAGGCGGTGGCGGCTGCGTGGCGGCAGGCTTCGAGCTGCTGGCGGAACTGCAGAACGGCGTGTTCCACCTGCTCACGGGTGCCGCTGCCGTTCTGTTCGGCCAGCCAGGCGTCCCGCAGTGCGTCCACACCGGCGGCCAGCGCATGGAAGGGGCTGACCACCTGGGCTGGCGCGCGCATGCGTTGGCGAATCTCGGGAGAGAAACCGGCGGCGCGGACCTGGCTGGTGCAGAAGGTTATGGCTTCCAGCAGCGTGTCCTGCCAGTGTGTCAGGCTGGGGCAGACCAGGGCGTTGGGGCCGCTGGCCGGGGCGCTGAGCAAGCGCGACAGGCGCTGCAACGTGGCTTCGGGCAGGGCGGCCAGCCAGGGTGCGTCCAGCGATGCCGGCATCACCAGCGCGAACAGCTCCGAGGCGTCGGTGGTTTCTGGCGAGGTCGGGAGCAGCTGGTAATGCAGGCGCTCCACCAGTTCGCTGACAAAGGCATTGCGTGAGGCAAAGCCATAGTCGGACAGCAGCGTGGTGCCGTCCACGGTGTCGATCAGGGTGCGCCACCAGACCTGCAGGCGCACGTCCATGTGCGGCCGGGCATCCACCGCATCCAGGAACAGGCCGACCCGTGCAGCGGCGGACTCGGCGGAGCCTTCCGCGCCGCGAATCCAGTTGAACAGCGCAATCAGCCACAGGTGGCGGTGCACCAGGTCGGCATCAGGGTCTACGGCATCCAGCAGGGCAAGCAGTTCGGGCCCTGCTGCGGGACGGGTGGATGGTGTTGCGTCCGCGTGCATCAATGCAGGGTGCGCGGGCCGCCGGTGCCGGATTCGCCGCTGAGCGCATCCAGCACGAACATGGGCACGTCGGCATCGAATTTCTCACCGTCTTCGGCCACGCAGAAGAAGCTGCCGTGCATGGTGCCGGTGGGGGTGAGCAGGCGGGTGCCGCTGGTGTACTCGAACGACTGGCCGGGCTTGAGCAGGGGCTGCTGGCCGACCACGCCCAGGCCCTTGACCTTTTCGGTGTGGCCGTTGGCGTCGTTGATGTTCCAGGTGCGTGAAATCACCTGGGCCGGCACGTCGCCGGTGTTGGTGATGGTGATGGTGTACGCAAACACGTACAGGCCATCGTCCGGGGCGGATTGCTCGGGCAGGAACTGGGGAACGACTTCGACGGAGATTTGGTACTTGGCCATAGGAGCAATGCTATCCGCAAACCCGTGGGGACATTAAACTCGGGCAATGACCTACCGAATTGCCCCCTCCATCCTTTCTGCCGACTTTGCCCGACTGGGTGAAGAGGTTAAAAACGTCATTGCCGCCGGGTCTGACTGGATCCATTTTGATGTGATGGACAACCATTACGTGCCCAATCTGACATTTGGCCCCATGGTCTGTCAGGCCTTGAAGCCCCACGCCAGGACGCCGGCCGGTGTGGCCGTGCCGATTGACGTGCACCTGATGATTTCGCCGGTGGACGCGCTGGCTGCAGCCTTTGCCGATGCCGGGGCCGACTACATCAGCTTCCACCCCGATGCCTCCAGCCATGTGCACCGCTCCATCCAGGCCATCAAGTCCAAGGGCGTCAAGGCCGGGCTGGTATTCAACCCGGCTGAGCCGCTGGACGTGCTGGACTGGGTCATCGACGACATCGACCTGATCCTGATCATGAGCGTCAACCCCGGCTTTGGCGGCCAGAGCTTCATCGATTCGGCGCTGCGCAAGATCGAGGCTGTGCGCAAACGCATTACCGCCAGTGGCAAGGACATCCGCCTGGAGGTGGACGGCGGCATCAAGGTGGACAACATCCGCCAGGTCGCCAATGCCGGGGCCGACACCTTTGTCGCCGGCAGCGCCATCTTCGGCAAGCCCGACTACAAGGGCGTGATTGACGCGATGCGGGGCGCACTGGCCGCCTAGGGCCACCGAGACAAGCGGCTCATCGCAAGGGACACACACCATGCCGAGAGAGCCTGATCCCGATTCTCCTGACCCCGGGCCCAGCCAGGCCGAGCGCCTGCGCCGCCTGGCCCTGGTGGCCGAACGCAGTTCCAACGCGGTGCTGCTGGCCGATGCGGATCGCAAGGTGGTCTGGGTCAACAGCGCCTTTACCGCCATCACCGGGTTCACCGAGCAGGAGTCCATAGGCCAGCGCCTGGGCATTTTGCTGGCGCGCGGCAGTGCCGATCCGGCCGCGTTTGCCCAGTTTTCGGATGCGGTGCTGCTGGGGCAGGGCCTCAAGCGCGAGATCCACATCCGCGCCACCTGCGGCGAGGCCCGCTGGGCCCTGGTGGATCTGCAACCCATGCACGACGACGCGGGCGTGGTGTCGGGCTGGGTGCTGGTGGCCACCGACCTGACCGATGTGCGCGCCCAGCAGCAACTGCTGTCACTGGCGGTGGATGGCGCCGGCCTGGGCACCTGGCAGTGGGACATTGCCGCCGGCACCATGCACTGCAACCAGCGGCTGCTGGACATCGTCGGTTACCGCAGTGGCGAGGTCGGCATGACGGCGCAAGAGTGGAATGCCATGATCCACCCGGAAGACCTGCCGCCCTGGGTGGCCTCGGTCAAGGCCCAGCTGCGCGACCCGGACCTGCCGCTGCGCATGTCGGTGCGGCTCAAGCACGGCAGCGGGCGTTGGGTCTGGATCCTGTTCGTCGGTGCCGTGGTGGACCGCTCGGCCGAGGGGCGCGGCCTGCGCATGGCCGGTGTGGCCATGGATGTGCAGGCGCAAAAAACCATGGAGCAGGAGCTGCGCACCGCCGCGCGCACCGACGGACTGACCCAATTGCCCAACCGCGCGGAAGTGCTACACAGCATTGCCCAGGCCATTGCCCGCGGCAAGACCCAGCCCGGATACGGGTTTGCCGTGCTGTTCATGGACTTTGACCGCTTCAAGCAGGTCAATGACACGCTGGGCCACAGTGTGGGGGACGACCTGCTGCGCCAGATCGCCGCCCGGCTGCAGGACAGCCTGCGCCCCGGCGACACCCTGATGCACACCAGCGACTTTGCCCATGTGGCGGCCCGCATTGGGGGCGATGAGTTTGTGGTGCTGCTGGACGATATCCGCGGCGATCTGGACGCCGAAATCGTGGCCAGCCGGCTGATCGACGTGCTGTCCATGCCCTACAGCATTGATGGGCACAAGGTGAACTCGTCGGTCAGCATTGGCATCGTGACCAACAGCCACGCAGCGGACGACGCCGACAGCGTGCTGCGCGATGCCGACATCGCCATGTATGAGGCCAAGCGGGCCGGGCGGGCCCGCTACGTGATGTTTGAGCCGTCGATGCGCCAGCGGGTCAGCGCCTCGGTGGCGCTGGAAAACGATTTGCGCCAGGCACTGGAGCGCCAGGAGCTGTTTGTGGTCTACCAGCCCCTGGTGGACCTGCACAGTGGCGCCTTTGTCGGCATGGAGGCCCTGCTGCGCTGGCGTCACCCGCAGCGCGGCATGGTGTCGCCGGTCGAGTTCATTCCGGTGGCCGAGGCCTGCGGCCTGATCGGCACGCTGGGCCAGTTTGTGCTGCAGACGGCCTGCAGCACCTTTTCCGCCATGGCCTTGCCGGCCGGAGACGGGCCACCGCCCACGCTGGCGGTCAACCTGTCACGCGCCCAGTTGCGCCAGCCCGGCTTGCCGGCGGACGTGCAGGACGCCCTGCGGACCAACGGCCTGTCGCCGGAGCAACTGGTGCTGGAGGTGACCGAGAGCCTGGCGGCGCAGGATGAGCTGGTGCTGGCCACCCTGCACGCCATTCGTGCGCTGGGCGTGGCGCTGTCGCTGGATGACTTTGGCACCGGCTATTCGTCGCTGTCATGCCTGCATGAGCTGCCGGTGAATTTCGTCAAGATCGACCGTTCGTTTGTCAGCCAGGCGCACACCAGTGACTACCACCGGGTGTTGATCGAGGCCACCATCCGCATGGCGCAGACGCTGGGCCTGGGCACGGTGGCCGAAGGCATAGAAACCCAGGATCAGGCCAGCCTCATGGCCCAACTCGGTTGCGACAAGGGGCAGGGTTACCTGTACGGCAAGCCGCTGGAGGCCGAAGGCCTGGTGGCCTGGGTGCAGGGAAGGGCCTAGAAGGTTTCCCAGTCGTCATCCCCACCGGCGGGCGTGGGTTTGGCGCGGGCCACGGCAACCGGCTTGGGCAGGGCGGTTGCCTTGGGTGTGCTCTTGGTTGGAGCAGCCGGCGCCGGGGCGGATGCCAGCTTGGGCGGTGCGGCTTTCGGGCGCGGTGCAGCAACCGGGGTGGGCCGGTGCGCGGGGGCCGGCACGTGCGGCGCCGCAGTCGAAATGCCATCCACCTTGAACGCCGACACCACCTGCACCAGATCGTGGGCCTGGCTCTTGAGGCTGCTGGCCGCCGCAGCCATCTGCTCCACCAGGGCCGCGTTCTGCTGGGTGGCCTGGTCCATCTGGGTCACGGCCTCGCCCACCTGGTTGACACCGCTGGCCTGTTCGTTGCTGGCGGCGCTGATTTCACCCATGATGTCGGTGACGCGCTTGATGCTGTCCACCACTTCCTTCATGGTGGTGCCCGCCTGGTCCACCAACGTGGTGCCCTGTTCCACCCGCTCCACACTGGCGCCGATCAGGGCCTTGATCTCCTTGGCGGCATCGGCCGAGCGGCCGGCCAGGCTGCGCACCTCGCTGGCCACCACCGCAAAGCCACGGCCCTGCTCGCCGGCCCGGGCCGCCTCCACTGCGGCATTGAGGGCCAGGATGTTGGTCTGGAAGGCGATCCCGTCGATGACGCTGATGATGTCCGAAATCTTGCGCGAGGCATCGTTGATGCCGCGCATGGTTTCGACCACCTGATCCACCACACGCCCACCCTGAACGGCTACCGACGACGCATTCACGGCCAACTGGTTGGCCTGGCGGGCCGAGTCGGCGTTCTGCCGGACGGTGGACCCCAGCTCTTCCATGGACGCGGCGGTCTCCTCCAGCGCGCTGGCCTGTTGCTCGGTGCGGGCGGAGAGGTCGTGGTTGCCCTGGGCGATTTCGGCGCTGGCGGTGGCAACCCCTTCGGAGCCCTGGCGCACCTGGGTGACCAGCCTGGACAGATTGCCCTGCATTTCCTTGAGGGACTGCATCAGCATGCCGACTTCGTCCTTGCCATGGGCCGCAATCGCGTTGTTCAGATGGCCGTGCGCCACCTTGTCGGCCAGCTCCACGGCCTGACCCAATGGGTGCACGATCTGACGACTGAGCCATACCCCGCCGGCCAGGCCGATGACGACGATCACCACCATGACGGTCAGTGCGACCATCGTGCTGCTTTGGGCATCCTGGCTCGCTGCTTTGGAGGTTTCGCTCTCTGCTGCCGAGAGTTTTTCCTTTAGCTCCGTCATCAGGGCACCTGATTCACGGTCCTTGCCGCGCGCGGCTTTGTCTCCCGCAGCGGAGTCGAAGCCGGATGCCTTGAAATCCTCAAATGCCTTCTTGTAGGCATCGCCAACCACGGGAATGGCCCGGCTCAGCTTGTTCAGCGTGTCTTTGGCTGAACTGTCCATCTGCATTTTGTCGAGTTCGCCCAATCCGTCCTGCACGGCCTTCATTTCCTTGAGATGGGAGTCCCAGTATTTGTCCAGGTCCTTGGGCTCCTTGCCGCGCAACAGCACGTTTTTCCATTCCTGAATGGCCGTGGAGAAGCGGGCGTCGATCTGGGCCACTTTTTTGTGGGCCGCCACCGTGGCGAGAACCTCGTGCTCGAACACATCCAGTGACTGGTTCAGCTTGTAAATGCCGAACAGGGCTCCCAGAAACATCAGCCCCAGGGCCAATGCAAATGCCAGCGGGAGTTTCAGTTTCAGTTTCATGGCGGACCCTTCTGGTTGGCTTCAAATCTGCGACATGGCATCAGACTCTACCGGTAATCCCGCCGGATGTCTGCGGAGTTTTCAATGCCCAGAATTGGGGCGAAAAAAAACCTGCAGCTACAGGCACTGCAGGTTGTCGGTTCGCTGGTTGAAATGCTATTTGTTGCCCAGCATCGCGTCCTTGAGCGCGTGGTCTGCGGGCACCGGGCCAAACCAGATCGACATGATGGCTTTGAAGAATTCGGGCTCCTTGAATGGCTCGCCCTGGACCTTGCCCTTGGCCGTGACCACCATGCCGGTGCCCGGAATCCAGTCGATGGTGATGACATCGCCCGGCACCAGCATCTTGTTGACGGTGAAGATGTCGCCCATGCGGATCAGGCCGGGGACCAGCTTGGACATTTCGGCCTTGCTGTTGTTGTCTTCCACACCGCGGGTCAGCAGCTTGCCGAAGGGTCCTGCCTCAATCTCGCGCAGGAATGTCATGGTCAGGCGCTTGGGGCCGGGCGCGGCGATCAGTTCGTCGAGAGAAGTCACCTTCTTGGTGGTGTGCAGACTGGCCACATACACCTTGAAAATCGCCTTGTAGCGTGTGCCGGCGCCATTGAGCTGCAGCGGCGCGCCGCCAACGCTGACGCTGTCCTCGACCTTGATGCCATTGACGACGGTGACAGCACCCGCTGCTGTGTTGAACAGCAGGACGGTGGCAAGCAGCAGAAGAGTCTGGAAGAAGCGCATGGCGAGGAGTCTCCAAAAGTGAACGATCGTTCGCATTATGAATGGGCAGATTGTCCACCCTTGCGCCGCCTGCGGCATCAGGGTTTTTGCGGAGACTGTGTGCTCACCCTAGGACATGTCGCCCAGCAGGTTGTCCTTGAGCTTCCAGTAGGCTGGTGACGGGCCCAGCCAGATGCCCATCAGGGCCTTGAAGAATTCTGGCTCCTTGAACGGTTCGGCCTGTACCTTGCCGCGCGCGAAGATCACCAGCCCGGTGCCGGGAATCCAATCCATGTGGATGGTGTCGCCCGGGACGAAATTCTTGTTGGCTGTAAAGATTTCGCTCATCTTCATGAGGCCGGGTACCAGCTTGGACATTTCGGCCTTGGGGTTGTTGTCCTCCATGCCGCGTGTCAACAGTTTGCCAAAGGGGCCGGCGTCAATGTCGCGCGTCATGACCAATGTCATGCGTTTGGGACCGGGCGACGCGATCAATTCGTCCAGTGAGGTCACCTTCTTACTGGTGTAAAGCTCGGCCACATAGACCTTGAATGGGCCCTTGTAGCGAATCCCTGCACCATTGAGCTGCAGTTTGGTACCTGCCACCGTGGCGCTGTCTTCGACCTTGACGCCGGCGATGTCGATGGTCGCAGCCAGGGCAGAAGCACCCAGGAAAAGGGCCAATGCCCCGGCAAGAAGTGGTTTGCTGAATCGCATGGTGTTGATGTCCTGAAAAAGTGAACTATCGTTCGTTTTTTAATAAAGCCATTCTGCGCCGTTAATCTCGGACGTCCACCTAGGGTTTTCTCGGACAGGGTGGCTCGGGGCTGTGCAGCGGTTTGCTACACTGGGCGCATGTTCATTCACCGCATCTTCATTACGGGTTGTAGCGACCGGGGAGCCTGGCCCTGGCGGTCGCGGCCCGTCATGCCTGAATCCGCCACTGCGTCTGAAGCCTGATTTCCAGGGCTAAACTGCGCGGTGCCCCACGGGTTCTGCGCGACCAAGCGGCACGGACTCCCACTCCGACATCTTGCGCGCACCCAGTCTCCCCCGGCTTGCTCTGGGGGAATCGGTTTGAATGAAGCGCTCCGCCTGCTGACACCCGGGGCGCTGGCGGCACCCGGTGCCGCCCTGCAATGAGAGGTAACAACCCGTGATTTCCGAACCCGAATTCCAGGCCCTGGCAACCCAGGGTTTCAACCGGATCCCGCTGATGGCCCAGGCCTTTGCGGATCTCGAAACACCATTGTCCCTGTACCTGAAGCTGGCCCATGTGCCCAGCGACGTGGCCACCACCGACCCCGACAGCGGCAAATACAGCTTCCTGCTCGAATCCGTCGTTGGTGGCGAGCGCTTTGGCCGCTACAGCTTCATCGGTCTTCCGGCCCGCACCCTGGTGCGCGCCAGCGGCTTTGGCAAGGATGTCCGCACCGAAGTGGTGACCGATGGTGTGGTGGTGGAAACGTCCACCGGCAATCCGCTGGACTTCATCGCCAGCTACCAGAAGCGTTTCAAGGTGGCGTTGCGTCCGGGGCTGCCGCGCTTTTGCGGCGGCCTGGCCGGCTACTTTGGCTATGACGCGGTGCGCTACATCGAGAAGAAGCTCGAAGCGAGCTGCCCGCCCGACGAGCTGGGCTGCCCCGACATCCTGCTGCTGCAGTGCGAGGAACTGGCCGTCATCGACAACCTCTCGGGCAAGCTCTACCTGATCGTCTACGCCGACCCCGGCCAGCCCGAGGCCTACTCCCGGGGCAAGCGTCGCCTGCGCGAACTCAAAGAGCGGCTGGCCCAGGCGGTCAGCATTCCCGCTGTCAAGCCAACCACCAGCCACCCCGCCCAGCGCGACTTTGCCAAGGCTGATTACCTGGCCGCCGTGGAGCGCGCCAAGGAGCTGATCGCCGGCGGCGACTTCATGCAGGTGCAGGTCGGCCAGCGCATCAAGAAGCGCTATACCGAGTCGCCGCTGTCGCTGTACCGCGCGCTGCGTTCGCTGAACCCCAGCCCGTACATGTATTACTACCACTTTGGCGACTTCCAGGTGGTCGGCGCGTCGCCCGAGATTCTGGTGCGCCAGGAGCAGGTCACTACGGGTGACGCGGTCTCCACGAAAGTGACGATTCGTCCGCTGGCCGGCACCCGCCCGCGCGGCGCCACGGTCGAGGCCGACAAGGCTGCCGAAGCGGAGCTGATCAATGACCCCAAGGAGCGCGCCGAGCATGTGATGCTGATCGACCTGGCGCGCAACGACATCGGCCGCATCGCCAAGATCGGCAGCGTGAAAGTCTCGGATGCGTTCTGCGTGGAACGCTACAGCCACGTCATGCACATCGTCAGCAACGTCGAGGGCACGCTGCTGGACGGCATGACCAGCATGGACGTCCTGAAAGCTACGTTCCCGGCCGGCACACTGACCGGCGCGCCCAAGGTGCACGCCATGGAGCTGATCGACCAGTTGGAGCCGACCAAGCGCGGCATCTACGGCGGCGCCTGTGGTTACCTCAGTTATGCCGGTGATATGGATGTGGCTATTGCGATCCGCACCGGCATCATCAAGAACCAGACGCTGTATGTGCAGGCGGCAGCCGGTGTCGTGGCCGACAGCGTGCCCGAGCTGGAATGGAAAGAGACCGAGGCCAAGGCGCGCGCGCTGTTGCGCGCGGCCGAACTGGTCGAGGAGGGACTGGAATGAAACCGAAAGCCATCCAAGCGGTGCAGCACTGCACCACGATGACCGACGTCCGATGCTGCGTCGACGCGCTGGACGACATCCTGGTGCCGCTGCTGGTGCAGCGCGCCGGCTACATGACACAGGCCGCCCGCATCAAGCAGGACGTGAACCTGGTGCGCGACGAGGCCCGCATCCAGGCAATAGTCGACCGGGTGCGTGCGCAGGCGACAGCCGAGGGTGGCGAGCCCGCCGTCATTGAGGCCATCTACCGCAGCATGATGGAGGTGTGCATCGCCTACGAGCACCGTGAGTTTGCGCGCCTGCGCGAAGGAGTTGCAGCATGAAACTGCTCATGATCGACAACTACGACAGCTTCACCTACAACATCGTCCAGTACTTCGGTGAACTGGGTGCCGAGGTCGAGGTGTTCCGCAATGACGAGATCACGGTGGAGGGCATTGCGCAACGCAATCCCGACCGACTGGTGGTGTCCCCCGGCCCGTGTTCTCCGGCCGAGGCAGGCATCTCGGTGGCGGCCATCCAGCACTTCATGGGCAAGCTGCCCATCCTGGGCGTGTGCCTGGGCCACCAAAGCATCGGTGCGGCGCTGGGCGGCAAGATCATCCGCGCGCAGCAGCTGATGCACGGCAAGACCAGCGTCATCACTACCACGCAGGAGGGCGTGTTCGCCGGCCTGCCGAAGCAGTTCACGGTGAACCGCTACCACTCACTGGCCATCGAGCGCGCCACCTGCCCCAAGGAACTGGCGATCACTGCCTGGACCGACGATGGTGAGATCATGGGCGTGCGCCACAGCAGTTTGCCTGACGCGGTCCGCATGGAAGGTGTGCAGTTCCACCCGGAATCCATCCTCACCGAGCACGGCCATGCCATGCTGCAAAACTTCTTGCGCTGACAGATTGCTATGAAAAATATAGCTATTGGGTCAATATTAACGAGGGCTGGAGGCCGAAATGACTGAAAGCCATCTGGTCAGCACGCCTGTGGTCGACCTGCGCAGCGACACCGTGACCCGTCCGACGCCTGCCATGCGCGATGCGATGCTGGCTGCGCCCCTGGGCGACGACGTGTTTGGCGATGACCCGACCGTCAACGCCTTGCAGGACAGTCTGGCGCAGCGCCTGGGCTTTGAGGCTTCCCTCTTCATGCCCAGCGGTACGCAGAGCAACCTCTGCGCCATCCTGGCCCACTGCGGTCGGGGCGACGAATACATCGTGGGTCAGTTGGCCCATACCTACCGCTACGAGGGTGGTGGAGCCGCCGTGCTGGGTAGCGTGCAGCCGCAGCCCCTGGCGCAGGATGCCAGCGGACGCATGGCCCTGGCCGATGTGGCTGGCGCCATCAAGCCCGACGACTGCCACTTTGCCCGCACCCGGCTGTTGTGCCTGGAAAACACCTGGAACGGCCATCCCATGCCCTGGGACTATCTGCAGGGCATGGCGGCGCTGGCGCGTGACAAGGGTCTGGCGCTGCACCTGGATGGCGCGCGGCTGTTCAATGCCGCGGTGGCGTCCAAAGCGGGTAGCGAGACTGCATGGGATGCCGCCCGGCGTATCACCGGTCTGTTTGATAGCGTGTCGGTCTGCTTCAGCAAGGGGCTGGGCGCACCGGTGGGCTCCGCCCTGTGTGGCAGCCGCGAACTGATTGCCCGCGCCCACCGCATCCGCAAGATGGCCGGCGGCGGCATGCGCCAGGTCGGTCTGCTGGCTGCCGCCGCCCGCTACGCGCTGGACCACCATGTCGAGCGCCTGGCCGACGACCATGCCCTGGCCCAGCGCCTGGCCACCGGTTTGCAGGGCGTGGACGGCCTCGCTGTGCGCTCCGCGCAGACCAATATCGTCTTTGTCGATGTGGCCGGTGACCGGGGGCCGGCGCTGCTGGCCTTTCTGAAGGACCGTGGCGTGCTTGCCACCGGCCTGATCGGTCTGCGCTTTGTCACCCACCTGGACGTGGACGCAGCGGGCATTGACCACACGGTTGCCTGCGTGCGGCAGTTCTTTGCCCACGCTGGCCATCCGTCTGCCGCCAGCGGTGGCGCTGGCCCCTACTGAACCCGGTACCTTTGCAATGACCTCGGAATCCCTTCTGCTGTTCGTCATTGCTGGCCTGTTGCTGAACCTGACGCCGGGGCCGGATGTGCTGTACATCGTCGCCAACGCCCTGCGCAGTGGTGCGCGCGCCGGCATGGTCGCGGCACTGGGCATCACGGCCGGCTGCTTTGTGCACATCTTCGCCGCCGCCGTGGGCGTGAGTGCGCTGATGGCCGCGTCCGCCACGGCGTTTACCGTGCTGAAGTGGCTGGGCGCCGCCTACCTGGTCTATGTGGGCGGTCGCCTGCTGCTGTCCAAGGTCGAACCTGCTATTAAATTGGAAGCTGCTAATGCAGATTCCACGAGGGCTGGAGGCCAGAATGGCTATCAATCGGTTTTTCTGCGGGGCTTCTGGACCAATGCGCTGAACCCCAAGGTGGCGCTGTTCTTTCTGGCCTTTTTGCCGCAGTTCATTGCCCCCACGGTGGAGCACAAGCCGCTGGCGTTTTTGCTGTTGGGCCTGCTGTTCAACTTCAACGGCCTGTGGGTGAACATGGGCTGGGCGCTGGCCGCCGCCTGGCTGGCCAGCCGCGCCAGCGTCGTGCAGAAGAGCATGCACTGGCTGGATCGTGTGGCCGGCGCGATGTTCGTCGGATTCGGAATCAAACTGGCGCTCACGCAGTCGCCCAACGCCTAAGCAAAGGAAACACCATGCCAACTCCCTTGGGACAAATCACCCCGCAGGAAGCCCTGCAGCGCACCATCGAACACCGTGAGATTTTCCACGACGAGATGCTGCACCTGATGCGCCAGATCATGTCGGGCGAGATGTCCCCGGTCATGATGGCGGCCATCACCACCGGCCTGCGCGTCAAGAAGGAAACCATTGGCGAGATCACTGCCGCCGCGCAGGTGATGCGCGAGTTCTCGACCAAGGTCGAGGTGGCGAACCGTACGCACCTGGTGGACATCGTCGGCACCGGTGGCGATGGATCGCACACCTTCAACATTTCCACCTGCTCGATGTTTGTTGCGGCGGCAGCGGGCGCCAAGGTCAGCAAGCACGGCGGACGCGGCGTCAGCAGCAAGAGCGGCAGCGCCGACGTGCTGGAGTCCCTCGGGCTCAATATCAACCTGTCGCCCACAGCTATCGCCCGTTGTGTGGCTGAAACCGGGATCGGCTTCATGTTCGCGCCGAACCACCATCCGGCCATGAAGAACGTGGCACCGGTGCGCCGCGAGATGGGCATCAAGACCATCTTCAACCTGCTCGGGCCCCTGACCAATCCGGCCAGCGCACCCAACATCCTGATGGGCGTGTTCCATGCCGATCTGGTCGGCATTCAGGTGCGCGTGATGCAGCGCCTGGGGGCGGAACACGCGCTGGTGGTGTACGGACGCGACGGCATGGACGAGGTCTCGCTGGGTGCTTCCACGCTGGTGGGCGAGTTGAAGGACGGCGTCATCACCGAATACGAAATCCACCCCGAGGACTTCGGCATGGTCATGGCCAGCAACCGCGCGCTCAAGGTGGAGACCCCGGAGGATTCCAGGGCCATGCTGCTGGGCGTGCTGAACAACCAACCGGGAGCGGCCAAGGACATCGTGGTGCTCAATGCCGGTGTGGCGCTGTATGCGGCCAATGTGGCGCCCAGCATGGCCGAAGGCATTGCCCTGGCGCGCCAGGCGCTTGAGTCGGGCGCGGCCCGGGCCAGGCTGGACGCATTGATCACACTATCTGGCGAACTCGCCACAAAGGGAACCACAGCATGAGCGATATTCTGGACAAAATCGTCGCGGTCAAGCGCGAGGAAGTGGCGGCCGCATCCAAGCGCAAGTCGCTGACCGTGGTGCGGGCTGATGCCGAAAGCCGCGTTCTGACGCGCGACTTTGTCGGCGCCCTGAAGGCCAAGATCGCCGCCGGCAAACCGGCCGTGATCGCGGAGATCAAAAAGGCCAGCCCGAGCAAGGGCGTGCTGCGCGCCGACTTCATTCCGGCCGACATCGCGCAAAGCTACGCCGAGCACGGCGCGGCCTGCCTGTCGGTGCTGACCGACGCGCAGTTTTTCCAGGGCGAGGTGGATTACCTGAAGCAGGCGCGGGCCAGTTGCCAGCTGCCGGTGCTGCGCAAGGACTTCATGGTCGATCCGTACCAGATTTACGAGTCCCGGGCCATGGGGGCCGATGCAGTGTTGTTGATCGCCGCCTGCCTGGATGACGCGCAGATGAAGGATATGGAGGCGATTGCCCGCAGCCTGGACATGGCGGTGCTGGTGGAGGTGCACGACGGCGCAGAGCTGGAGCGCGCGCTGAAACTCAAGACGCCACTGATCGGCATCAATAACCGCAACCTGAAGACCTTCGAGGTCACGTTGGACACCACGCTCTCGCTCAAGGCCCAGGTGCCGGACGATCGGCTGCTAGTGACCGAGAGCGGCATCCTGAGCCGTGACGACGTGCTGCGCATGGGCGCCGCCGGGGTCAACGCCTTCCTGGTCGGTGAGGCCTTCATGCGTGCGCCCGATCCGGGTGAGGCGCTGGCGGCTCTGTTCGGTTGAGGGAAGTCAGTATGTCGGGCGCTGACCAACTGCAATCGGCCCATCCGTCGGACTGGCCGGTGGCGGACGGCTGGCAGGCCTTGGTGGATGGGTTTTTTCAGTCGGCAGCGGGGCAGGGTTTGCTGGCCTTTCTGCAGCAACGGGTGCAAGACGGTGCCACGATTTTTCCGCCCCAGCCGCTGCGCGCCTTGCAACTCACGCCGCCGGAATCGGTGCGGGTCGTGATCCTGGGCCAAGACCCGTACCACGGGCGCGGTCAGGCCGAGGGTCTGGCCTTTTCCGTGGCGCCGGGGGTGACGCTGCCGCCATCCCTTCGCAACATTTTCAAGGAGCTGCAACGCGATCTGGGCACGCTGCCGCCGCCGTTCCCGCAACCCGGTGGCAGCCTGGTGAAGTGGGCGCAGAAGGGCGTGTTGCTGCTCAACACCTGTCTGACGGTGGAGGAGGGCCAACCCGCCAGCCATTCCGGCAAGGGCTGGGAGCTGCTGACCGATGCGGTGATTCGCCAGGTCTCGCAGGAGGCGCAGCCCGCCGTGTTCATGCTGTGGGGCGCGCATGCGCAGAGCAAGCGCGCATTGATCGATGCCAAGCGCCATCTGCTGCTGACCGCCAACCATCCGTCGCCCCTATCGGCCCTGCGCCCGCCGCAGCCCTTCATTGGCTGCGGCCACTTTTCGCAGGCGCGGGCGTGGCGTGACCAGCACGCCGAGCCTTCCCGGAACCCCTAGGAAATAAGACGAACTCCAAAAAAAGTGAAAATCTTCTGGCTCCGACATGACAATGCCAATACTTCGTGGCATAATCCGGGGTTCACCTTGGAGAGGTGGCCGAGTGGTTAATGGCAGCAGACTGTAAATCTGCCCTCTTACGAGTACGCTGGTTCGAATCCAGCCCTCTCCACCAGTGATAAGTTGACTGAAGATGCGTTTGTGCCTGTAAGGCGGGCCTATGCGGGGTTCGTATAGTGGTAATACCTTAGCCTTCCAAGCTAAAGCGAGGAGTTCGATTCTCCTACCCCGCTCCACAGTCGGTTTGTTGCGATAGGTTGTAAAGATTTTTGCCCTTTTGGCTCAGTGGTAGAGCACTCCCTTGGTAAGGGAGAGGTCGCGGGTCCGATTCCCGCAAAGGGCACCAGTTTTATTGTTGCTGCTGGTGAATGCGCAACGCTGTAGTAGTTGTTGATTTGTACTCATTACTTTTCGGAGTCTGACAATGGGAAAAGAAAAATTCACGCGTACCAAGCCCCACGTGAACGTGGGCACGATTGGTCACGTTGACCACGGCAAGACCACGCTGACAGCCGCCATCACCACCGTGTTGGCAGCCAAGTTCGGCGGC
>JBAQDE010000047.1:0-23181 GCA_049294595.1 Rhodoferax sp.
GCAGAGGGCTTTGCGCAGGTCAAGGAGGAGCCCGCAAAGCGGGCGGGGGACACGGAGCAAAGCCCTCTGCCACCCAGCCGCCCCCCCAGCAGCGGCGAACAAGCGCAGACCTGGCCCCTAGGCAGAGCCTTGGCCCAACTGCAAGGCATCTACATCCTGGCCGAAAACGCGCAGGGCCTGGTCATCGTCGACATGCACGCCGCACACGAGCGCATCGTCTACGAGCGACTCAAGATGCAGATCAACCTGACAGCCCCGGACGGCACTGTCCACCCCCTGTCCAGCCAGCCCCTTCTGATCCCCGCCACATTCGCCGCCACGCCGCACGAGGTGGCCACCGCCGAGGCCCATGCCGCCACGCTCAATACCCTGGGCCTGGAGATCAGCCCGTTCTCACCCAAGACCCTGGCCGTGCGCGCCGTGCCGACCACGCTGGCACAGGGCGATGCCGTCGAGCTGGCACGCAGCGTGCTGGCGGAGTTGGCGCAGCACGACGCCAGCACCGTCATCCAGCGCGCACAAAACGAACTGCTGGCCACCATGGCCTGCCACGGCGCGGTGCGCGCCAACCGGCGCCTGACCATCGACGAAATGAACGGCTTGCTGCGCCAGATGGAAGCCACCGAACGCAGCGACCAGTGCAACCACGGCCGCCCCACCTGGCGTCAGCTCAGCCTGCGCGAAATCGACACCCTTTTCCTGCGTGGCCGCTAGCCCAGATTTGTGAAAACCAAACACTTTGCCCAACTGGTGGCGCTGTCCGCCCTGTGGGGCGCCTCCTTCATGCTGATCCGCATTGCCAGCCCGGTGCTCGGCCCCAATGTGCTGGCCGCTCTGCGCATTGGCGCAGCCACGCTGACGCTGGCAGTGCTGATGCGCGCCATGGCCCACCCCTGGCCGACCGGTCACTGGAAAGAGCTGGCGCTGATCGGCCTGCTCTCGGTGGCCCTGCCGTTTCTGCTGTTTGCCTGGGCAGCGCTGCAACTGCCGGCCGGCTACAGCGCGCTGCTGAACTCCACTGCGGTGCTGTTTGGCATCTTTGCCTCGGCCTGGATGAAGGAAGACACGCTGACCGCGCGCAAGCTGATCGGCTGCGCCTTTGGCTTCAGCGGCGTGGCGCTGATCGTCGGTCTGGGACCGGTGGAGCCTTCGCTCAAGGTGGCGCTGGCCGCACTGGGCTGCGTCACCGCGTCGGCCTGCTATGGCATTTCCACGCCGCTGATGAAGCGCGCACTGACCCGGATGCAGCCGCTGCAGATTGCCGCCGGCCTGCACGCCACCGCGCTGTTGATGCTGTTGCCCGGGGCGGCGTGGAGCTGGCCTGCCGCACAGTTCACACCCATGGCTTTGCTGGCGGTGGCCATCATGGGCGTGGTGACTTCCGGGATTGCGTACTGGATGCACATCCGCATCCTGGCCCATGTATCGCCGGTGGCGGCCATGAGCCCCACCTTCATGATTCCGGTGTTTGGCGTCGCCTGGGGCCACGTATTCCTGGGCGAGCAGCTCAGCACCGGCATTTTTGCCGGTGGCGCCCTGGTGCTGCTGGCCAGCGCCCTGGTGACCGGCTTCAACCCCTGGCAGAAATGGCTGGATGTGGTGGATGCCAAGCCCTGAAAGGGGGCCGCCAAACTATTTTTGCCAGGCCGTCAACGGCTTGGGCAACCCCATCGTTGTAGGTGGGTCTCCTCTTGTGGAGTCCTCTTACACGCTTTGAAAGGCAATGAAAATGCGCAAGATTCTCGCAACCCTGATCGCTGGTCTGTTCGCCGTTGGTGCCTATGCCCAGGCCTCGGCTCCTGCTGCCCCGGCCAAGCCAGCCACTCCTGCCGTTGCTGCCACTCCTGCCGTTGCCGCGACGCCTGCCACCGCCGCGACACCCGCCGCGGCTCCCGCAGCCCCAGCCAAGGCTGCGGTGAAGAAGAAGTCCAAGAAATCCAAGAAGGCCGCCGCCAAGAAGGCCGAAGCCGCGAAGTAATTCGTAGCGCTCTGCCCCCCAAAAAGCCCGCAACCTGCGGGCTTTTTGTTGTCTGGACGCCAGCAATCCGTAAGAATCCTGGGGAAAATGGCTCCCATAACGAACGCCTGCACACAAAGGCAAGGGAGAAAAAACCATGTTCAAGTTCTTGAGGAGTGGCAGCCCCAAGGCGCCACCACCGGTCGCAAGCTTTCGGGATTCCGCATTCCGTGACAGCATGCCTTCGCCCACAGGCGTCCAGCGTGAGCTGATCAAGGCAGCGTTCAGGGACAGCTTGCGCCAGCAGGGAATACCCTCCGAATGGGTGTCCTGTGAGGTCATCACGGTGTCACCCACCCCTGGGGAAGAGACACTGCAGATCCAGCTGGTGCTGATGCAATGGCAGGAGACCTTTTTGCGCTATGGCCTCGCGCTGGAACAAGTCCTTTTGCGTGAGCTCCATCGCCTGGACCCGGCAACCGACCACACGAGACACCAGATCACCTGGCGGTTTTCCCCTGACTGTGGCTGCCCCTTCACGGTGATGCCGCCGCCACGCATCTGGTCCCATGCTGAGACCGTGTTGGATGTGGTTAAGGTCGAAGCACCAGGTATTCTGGATCGACGCCGCACGCCGAGACCGGAAAATCCCGGCGACGGCTACCAGCCCACCCAGCTCTCCAAGCTGTAACCGCCATGGTGATTCCAGGCCTGAAATGACACTGCGTGCCTATATTTCGTCCAGAGACATTTGGCGCAGTCTGGCTGGCGATGTCGTTGTCATTGCGGCGCTCACAGTTGTCGGCTTAGGCCTCATTGCATGGGACCCATCGCGCTGGTTGCAGATACCGCTGCTGGCAGTATGCGCGCTGCTGTGGTGCCTGCAAAGCGCATCGTTTGCCAGGAAGGTTCGTCGGTCCGTGCGCAAGAACCCTGTCATCGAGATAGACGACTCTGGCGTCACCTTCGCCACAACCGGGGAGCAGTCACACACGATTGCCTGGGACGCCATTGCACAGGTCAAGTGCCCCAGTAGCAAGGACGCCGACGAGCAATTCGAAATCACCTGCCTTCCACCACGAGCAACTGTCGGTACCCAATCCGCGCCGTATAGGATCTCTGCGCGCTACCTGACCCAAACCGTCGATGACATCTGGTCGGAATTCAAGGCCCACTTGCCGTCCAGCAGGCTGGACAGCAACTTGCTCAACTACAAAACACCGATCCGCCACATCGAAACGGACTCCGGAGAGGCGAGTGAACCCGGCTACACCCTGGGAGATGCGGCCAACAAAGCCTGGGACAACCTACTGGAAGGTGGTAGTTCAGACTCCGCCGGTAGCAGCGCCAGCGTTCACTCCGGTAGCGGTGGCAACTTTGGTGGCGGGGGCGCCACCGGTCGCTGGTAACGAGGCACTCACCCCGCCCCTTGCGCATCGCCGTTACGCATCAGCTCCGTCAACGCATCGGCCTCCATGGCCTTGGCAAACAGCCAACCCTGGTAGGCCTCACAGCCATACTGGCGCAAAAACGCCAGTTGGGCATCGGACTCCACCCCTTCAGCCACCAGCGTCATGCCCAGACTGTGGGCCAGCGCAATGATGGCACGCGAGAGGGCTACGTCATTGGCATCTCCGGGGATGCCGTCCATGAAGCGCTTGTCAATCTTGAGCTTGTGAACCGGCAGCGTCTTCAGATAGGCCAGCGATGAGTAGCCGGTGCCAAAGTCATCCAGCGCCACCCGGCAACCCTGTGCCACCAGGGCGTTGAGCTGTTGCAACGCCTGCTCGGGCTGGGTCATGGCCACCGACTCGGTGATTTCAACGACCAGCCACTCGGCTTGTGCACCGGCACGCGCCAACGCCGCACAGACCTGCTCAGCCAAGTCGCGCTGGCGGAACTGCTGCGCCGAAAAATTGACCGCCACACGCAAAGGCGTGCCAACCCGAGCCCAGGCAGCGATCTGCGCACAAGCCGTTTGCAACACCCATTCCGAGAGGGGCAGGATCAGTCCGGTTGCCTCGGCCACCGGAATAAAGCGTGCGGGCGAGACATGTCCCAGCACCGGGTCGTGCCAGCGCAACAGCGCCTCGGCTCCGACGATGGCACCGCTGGCCACATCCACCTGCGGCTGGTAGTGCAGTTGCAGGGCTCCCCGTTCCAGAGCCTCTTTCAGGCGTGCATGCAATTGCATGTCGTCACGCGCACGCCGGTCCATTTCCTGGGAGTAACAGGCGTAGGTACCGCGCCCGGCCTGCTTGGCCTGGTACATGGCAATGTCCGCAAAGCGCAGCAGGGCTTCGCTGTCGCGGGCATCATCCGGGAAGAATGCCAGCCCCAGGCTTCCACCCGAATACACATCCTGGTCCTGCAGGCGGTAGGCTTTCTGCAGTGACACCAGCAATTGGACTGCGATGTTGACCGCCTCGTCCACATCGCCCACATCCGTCAGGAAGACAGCAAACTCATCGCCGCCCATGCGGGCCAGGGTGTCATGCTCACTGAGCGCGCTGCGCACGCGCGATCCGGCCTGCACCAACAGGGCATCGCCCACCAGATGCCCGAAGCTGTCGTTCACATTCTTGAAATTGTCCAGATCCAGGAACAGCACGGCCACCCGGGAACCCGAGCGTGTGGCACGTGCCAGTGCCTGGTTGAGTTGCAGCCGGAAGAACCACCGGTTGGGCAAGCCGGTCAACTCATCGTGCGTGGCCTGGTGGCGCAGGGACTCTTCGAAGCGCTTGCGCTCGGTCAGGTCGCGGATATAGGCAATGGCGTGGCGCACGCCCTCGTCTTCCCAGTGGCCCAGCGAAATGTCAATCGGGACTTCATGGCCGTCCTTGCGCAACAGCTTCAGGTCCATCTGCCCCATGGCACGGGGATGCGGCTCGGAGAAATAGTCCCGCATCGAACGGCCGTGGCGCGCGCGCAAGTGTTCGGGCAGAAATATGTCGACGTTCTGCCCCACCAGCTCCTGGTTGGCATAGCCAGTGAGCACTTCGGTGGCCGGGTTGGTCATCAAGATGATACCTTGGTCATCCACCCACAACACCGCGTCCGGCGAGGAACTCAGGATCAGCTTCTCCCGCAGATGTTGCGCCTCCATGCGCTCGACCGGGCGGCGCAGCGCCTCATTGACGGTGGCATGGAACAGGAACAGATAGGCCGCTACCTTGTACAAATGCCCCAGCACATTGGCACCGTCCTTGTCGATCACGCCCAGCATCGTGAAAAACATCTCCGACACTGACGACAGCGCCGCAGCAAACGCCAGGGCCATGACGCATTCGTGCACCAGTTCCTTGCGCCGACTCCACAGTACCAGCAGCGTTGCGCCATTGATCGCAATGATCAGCCACTCCAGTCCGATCTTGAGTGGCGTCAGCCCCTGGCCCTTGATAAAGAGCGCCGGCACCTCCTGCGGCCACGCCAAACCGATGAAACCCAGCACTGTCACGATGGCCAGGGTCAGTGCCACACCGAGGCGTTTCTTGAAGGGTGTCACATTCACCACGGCCGGCAACGTGGCGTATACCAGCAGTGCGCCAGCCGCCAGCATGCGCGCCGCCAACCAGAAGAAAATGGATTTATGCGGGGTGTTGGGCGTCACCGCATCGGGCATACCGACATAGCTCAGGGTGTGCAGAAAGTCCAGCAGCCCCACCCCCAGGAACGCAATGCCCAGCAGCACAACGGCACCCTGGCGCAGCGAAAAGATGGCGCGGTAGCCCGTCACAAACACCAGCATCGCCACCACAACGGCAAAAACCTCCATCGCGGTGTGCGCAAACACAAAGACCGTGGGGTTCACCACGACCTGCCACGCCGGATGGGACACCCACCACAGCAGGGGCAGAGACAGGGCCAGCAAAGTCCAGCCGGCCAGGCGTTGCAGTGGATGTGTGTGTTCCTGGGTCATGGTCGACAACAGTCTATTCGACTTTCTTGACCCACATTAAGCAATGCCGGGCTGCAACAGGGCCGCCCGTAGAATGGCGAGCCCATGATTGCCCCCCCCGCCACTGCCACCCCTCCCGTTCCGCTGGGCACCCGCGTCCGCGCCGAGCTCCGCGCCCTGTGGCAACTGGCCTGGCCGATCCTGGTGGGGCAGCTCGCCAATGTGGGCATGGCGGTGGCCGATGTGGCCATGGCCGGGCACGCCTCGGCCCAGGACCTGGCCGGCGTGGCGCTGGGGTCCTCGATCTGGATGATCGTGGTTGTCACGCTGATGGGCATCATGATGTCGGTCAACCCCACCGTCGCCCACTACGTGGGTGCGGGCCAGTTTGACCGGGTGCCCCACGTGGTACGCCAGGCCCTGTGGAAGGGACTTGGTGTGGGCGTGGTGGCTTTTGTGCTGGCCAACCTGGCCGCGCTGGTGTTCGACACCATGGAACTGGAGCCCGCAGTGCGCGACATCGCCGTGCGCTTTGTGCATGTCACCAGCTTTGCCCTGCCAGCCTTTGCCTTCTACCGCGTGCTGTATGGCTACAGCGCCAGCCTGAACCAGACCAAACCGATGATGGCCATAGCGATTGGCGCGCTGCTGCTGAACTGCCTGCTGAATTGGCTGCTGATCTTTGGCAACCTGGGATTTCCCCAACTCGGTGGAGTGGGCTGTGCCTGGGCCACCATGGCGTGTATCTGGTTCAACCTGGGTGGTCTGCTGTGGTGGATGAAGCGCAGCCCGGCCTACCGCAGCACCTGGCCGTTTGACCGCTTCGAGGCACCCCACCGCGAAAAGGTGGGCAGCCTGCTGCGCCTGGGCCTGCCGATTGGCGTAACCTACTTTGCCGAGAGCAGTGCCTTCAGCCTGATTGCACTGCTGGTGGCGCACTTTGGCAGCACCCAGGTGGCAGCACACCAGATCGCGCTGAACTTTTCCTCGCTCGTGTTCATGCTGCCCTTGAGCCTGGGCATTGCCCTGCTCACCCGGGTGGGCCAGGCGCTGGGCGCGGGTGACCCGGTGGCCGCCCGTTTTCGCTCTGCCGTGGGTGTAGGTGCCTCCATCGGGCTGGCGGTGCTGTCGGCACTGCTGATGGCGCTGTTCAGTCCGCAGATCGCCGCCGCCTACACCAGTGATGCGCCGGTGGCTGCTGCGGCGGCCGGCCTGTTGCTGATGGCGGCGTTGTTCCAGGTGTCGGACGCGGCCCAGGTCTCCACCAGTTGCGCCATCCGGGGCTACAAGGTCACCCGTGCGCCCATGGTCATCCACCTGACCGCCTTCTGGGTCTTTGCCCTGCCGCTGGGCTGTGTACTGGGCCTGGCCCCGCAATGGTCGCCCTGGCGCCCCGCCCAGCCCCTGCAGGCCCAGGGCTTCTGGATTGCGCTGGTGGTCGGCCTGACGGTGGCCGCCGTGGGCCTGGGTTTTCTGCTTCACCGTGTGGCGCAGCGCCATATCCATGCCGGCGCGCACGCGTCCCACTGAATCCATGCCCTCCCGCAGTCCGCACTCCACCATGCACCCGGCACTGATCGTGCTGACCCTGGCCCTGCTCCTGGGCCTGCAGCCCATCACCACCGACCTATACCTGCCCGCCCTGCCCGGCCTGACCCAGGAGCTGGGTGCCAGCATGCCGCAGGCCCAGCTCACACTCACGGCCCTGCTGCTGGCATTCGGGGTGTCGCAACTGGTCTGGGGCCCGCTGTCGGACCGGTTCGGCCGGCGGCCGATTCTGCTGGCCGGCATGCTGGCTTATGTAGTGGCATCGGTGGGCAGTGCGTTTGCACCGACCATGGATCTGCTGATCATCTGGCGCACGCTGCAGGGCGCTGCCATGGGCGCCGGCGTGATGTGCGCGCGTGCCATCGTGCGCGACCTGTACACCCCGGCCCAGGGGGCCAGTGTCATGTCCAAGGGGTTGAGCGGTCTGGGCGTCATCGCCTGCCTCAGTGCGCCGCTGGGCGGTCTGCTGACGGCGCTGTTCAACTGGCATGTGGCGTTGCTGACGCTGGCCGTGTTTGGCGCCATCACCCTCGGTGTGATTGCGCTGCGATTTGAAGAAACGCTGGCCCACAAGAATCCGCAAGCGCTGCAGATCGACACGCTGCTGCTCACCTGGCTGGGCATTGTGCGCAACCCCACGTTCTGGGCGTTCACCGCCCTGTCCACCTTTGCCTACAGCGGCCTGTTCACCTTTCTGGCAACGTCCTCCTTCGTGTTCATCCGCGTACTGGGGCTGAGCAGCCCGCAATACGGATTGGTGATGTTCGTCAACTCCTTCATCTACATCATGGGCACCTTCCTGTGCCGCCGCCTGCTGGTGCGCGTGGGCGTGCGCCGCACCGTGGCCATTGGCGGCGCGTTGACGCTGGGCGGCGCTGGCACCATGGCGGCGTTGAGTCTGGCCGGTGTGCAGTCTGTCTGGGCTATCGAGATTCCGTTTGGCCTGTTCATGCTGGCCCACGGCATCCACAACCCCTGCGGGCAAAGTGGCGCCGTCGGCCCCTTCCCCAAGGCGGCCGGTGCGGCTTCCGCCTTGAACGGCTTTCTGGCCATGGTCAGCGCCTTTGCCGCCGGCCAGTGGCTGGGGGCGCATATGGACGGCACGACCGCACCGCTGATTTTCGGCATCCTGTTCTGGAGCGTGCTGATAGCGCTTTCCGCCTGGACCCTGGTGCAACGCTATGGCCGCCCCTGAAGCCCTGCCCCTGCACATCTGCCTGGCCGGCCCCACCGCCAGTGGCAAGACCGCTTGTGCGCTGGCGATCGCCCGGAAGCACGCCTGCGAGATCATCAGCGTGGACTCGGCGCTGGTCTACCGCGGCATGGACATCGGCACGGCCAAGCCCAGCGCAGCCGAGCTGGCTCAGGTGCCGCACCACCTGATCGACATCCGCGACCCACTGCAGGCCTACAGCGCCGCCGAGTTCGTGCGCGACGCAACGCGCCTGATCCGCGAGATTGCCGCGCGCGGCAAGCTGCCACTGCTGGTGGGCGGCACCATGCTGTATTTCAAGACCCTGTTCGACGGCCTGGACGACATGCCCGCCGCCAACCCCGCCATTCGCGCCGAGCTGGAGGCCCAGGCGGCGGAACATGGCTGGCCTGCGCTGCACGCCGAACTGGCCCGCGTCGACCCCATCACCGCCGCACGCCTGGCGCCCATGGACAGCCAGCGCATCCAGCGCGCGCTGGAGGTGTTTCACATCTCCGGTCTGCCGCTGTCACACTTCCATGCCAGCCAAAGTGCTACAAAATCAGTAGCTAATCAAGCAGATTCTACGAGGGCTAGTGGCCTGATTTCCTTGGAACCGTTGGCGCGGAGCTGGCTGCACGAGCGCATCGCCCAGCGCTTTGACGCCATGCTGGAACAGGGCTTCATCGATGAGGTGCGACGCTTGCGAGCCAGGGGTGACCTGAACCCGGACCTGCCCTCCATGCGCTGCGTGGGCTACCGCCAGGTGTGGGAAGCGTTGGACGCTTTTGAGGCCAGCGGCGCCAAAGGTTCGCTACCGATGACTGAGCTGCGCGAGCGCGGCATCATCGCCACCCGCCAATTGGCCAAGCGGCAGATTACCTGGCTGCGTTCGATGCCGCAGCGGCATGTGGTGGCGGCCGACCAGGCCGGGGCACTGGAGGGGGTGTTGCGTCAGGTGGATGTGCTGCTGGGACAGGGGGCTGGTCGGTAGAGCGGTTTGCTGGGTGGTTTGCCTTGCAGGAGGCTTCCTCACTTCCCCCACTCTCCCCCCGCCCTCTCGCCCCGCCGGGCGAGAGGGTGCCTGAACAGCCATATTTGGCCGCGTGTTTTAAGGGGGCACGTTCAACGTGAGAGATAGTAGAAAAGGTGTTGGCTTTTGAGCGTGTACGTCTCACCTTAAATACAAGGCCAAATAGGGCTGTTAGGCTCCCTCTTTCGCCCCGGTGGGGGCGAGAGAGGGCGGGGGGTGTGAGGGGGGAGGTGAGGAAGCCTCCTGCAAGGCAAAAACCCTTAATCGACCTTAGCCCCAGCCGCCTTCACCACCGCCTGGTACTTGGCCAGTTCACTCTTCATCAAGGCGCCAAACTGCTCGGGCGTGGTCGGCACCGGCTCCGCCAGCAGACCGGCAAAGCGGCTTTGCGCCTCCGGCGTATTCAACGCCGCCACGAAGGCTTGGTTGAGTTTGGCGATCACGTCCTTGGGTGTGCCGGCCGGTGCCACCAGCCCCCACCAGGTGTCGATGGAAAATCCCTTGAGCGTGTCAGCCACCGGCGGCACGTCTGGCAGCGCGAGGGAGCGTGCCAGCGTGGTCACGGCCAAAGCCTTGAGCTTGCCGGACTTGATGCCGGGTGCGGCCGTGGCCAGGTTGTCGAAATTGAAGTCCACCTGGCCGCTTTGCAGCGCAAACTGCGCCGGATTGCCGCCGTTGTACGGAATATGCACGGCAAAGATGCCGGCCTGGGCCTTGAACATTTCACCGGCCAGGTGACCGGCGCTGCCGTTGCCGCCGCTGCCGTAGTTCAGCTTGGCCGGGTTAGCCTTGGCATAGGCAATCAGATCCTTCACGCTGTTGATGTTCAGGCGCTTGGCGGCCTCGGCATTCATCACCAGCACATTAGGCACCCGCACCATCTGCGTAATGGGTGCGAAATCGGTGGCCGCGTTGTAGGGCATCTTGGCGAACAGCCAGGGGTTCACGGCGTGCGTGGCGGTGGCGGCAATGCCAATGGTCAGGCCGTCGGGTGTGGCCTTGGCCACCGCGTCGGCGCCAATGTTGCCACCGGCGCCGGGCTTGTTCTCCACAATGACCGTGCCCAGGCTGTCCTTGACGCGCTCGGCCAGCACGCGAGCCGTCACGTCCAGGGGGCCACCCGCTGCGTAGGGCACGATCAGGCGGATTGGCCGCCCCTGCGCCCACACGGGGCTGAAGGTGGACAGGCTGGCCGCAGCGACCAGGGCGGAGAGGAGTAGGGTTCGGCGTGTCATGCCGCCATTGTGCCTCTATCATCGGACGCACAACCATGAACCTGCACCTCCAAAACTTAAGCAAACGCTATGGCGACACGCCCGTGTTTGCCAACGTGTCCCTCACTGTGGAGCCGGGTGAGTTTGTCGCCATCGTCGGCGAATCCGGCGTTGGCAAGTCCACGCTGCTCAACTGCATGGCCGGACTGGACAGCTGGGACAGTGGCAGCGTGCACCTGGACGGTGTGGACCTGGGGCAACTCAATGACGACGCCCGCGCCCTGCTGCGGCGCCAGAAGGTCGGCTTTGTGTTCCAGGCCTTCCATGTGCTGGGCCATCTGGATGTGACGCAAAACGTGGCGCTGCCGCTGTTGCTGCTGAATGCACCGGACGACGAGCGGGTGCAGGCCATGTTGCAAGCCGTCGGCCTGGAGGGCATGGGCAGCCGCCTGCCACAGCAATTGAGCGGCGGGCAGTTGCAGCGCGTGGCCATTGCCCGCGCCCTGGTGCACCGCCCCACCCTGCTGCTGGCCGACGAGCCCACCGGCAACCTGGACCCGACCACCGCAGCCAAGGTCATGGAGGCGCTAGTGGCACAGACCCGCGCGAACGGCACCTCCCTGGTGCTGGTGACGCACTCCGAAACCGCCACAGCGCGCGCCGACCGGGTGCTGCACTTGCGCGGAGACGGCATCGCCGCGCAATAGCCCCTGGGGCGTCACATCATGCGCTGGCCGGCACCGGCGTTGGGGCCAGATAGGCGTGCAAAAATGCATCGACCCGCTTCAACTCATGCTCAAACTGCTGGAGCATGTGCGCCAGGTTGGCAGTCTCACCGCCCTTGCCGGCGGTCTCGATGGATTGGCACAAGTCCCCCAAAGCCAGAGCCCCCACCGAACGGGACGATGACTTGAGCTTGTGCGCCAGGGCACCGGTGGCTGCCCAGTCGCCACTGGCATAGGACGTCTGCAACGCCAGCGCCATGGTGGTGGCACTGGCATGGAAGTCCCGCAAGAACTCGCGCACCAGCGCATCCTCACTGCCGATCAGCGCCTTCAGCACGTTCACGTCCACCGCATTGGTGGTGCCTGCGTCCGAAACGCCTACCGGCTGCCATTTGTCCAGCATGGCCTTGAGCTGGGCCAGTTGCACGGGCTTGCTGAGGTAGTCGTCCATGCCGATTTCGACGCAGTGCTCGGTTTCCCCTTTCAGGGCATTGGCTGTGAACGCAATGATGGGGATGCGCACCTTGCCCGCTTCGGCCGCCCGGATGGCGGCGGTCAGTTCGTAGCCATCCATCATGGGCATGTGCAGGTCGGTGATGAGCAGGGAGTAGGCGCCGCTCTGCCAACGATTCAGGGCCTCTCGGCCATTGTTGGCAATGTCGGCGGTGCGCCCCAGCAGCATGAGCTGCTGCAGGATTACCTTCTGGTTGTACTCGTTATCCTCCGCGACCAGGATCAGGCTGCCCACCCGGCGCGCCTCCTCGTGCGACACGGGAACCGGACTGGGCTTTTCCTCCACCTTCGACACATCCCGGTCCTGCAGCGTGGCCCTGCCTGCGGCAATGGCCACCGTTTCCAGCAGGACCTTGCGGGTGAGCAGATTGCCATCCACCGCAACCAGGTCGGCCCCACCCATGCGCGGACGGCGCCGGCGCCCCCGGCCAATCACCGCGAAGTGGATGTCCTGCGCCGGGCCCTGCGCTTCCCGCAAACCGCTGAGCAGGCTGGCCGCAACGGCGTCGTCAATCACCACGATGCCCAGCCCAGCCGGGTGCCGCTGCAGCCACTGCAGCGCGCCAGCCAGATCGCTGGCCTGCTCGACCAGGGCTTTCTCATTGCCCAGGTAGGCCGCCATGTCATCGGCAAGACTGGTGCTGCCACCCCCCACCACCAGGCAGTTCAGGCCCGCCACCAGGCTGAGCCCTTCCGCGCCGGTGCGCGCTTCGGGCGCCACGGCAAAAGCCACCTGCACGCTGAAGACACTCCCCTTGCCCAACTCGCTTTGCACCGTGATCTCGCCCCCCATGATGTCCACCAACTGGCCAGAAATGGCCAGCCCCAGGCCGGTGCCGCCGAAATTGCGGGTGGTCGATGTATCGGCCTGAATGAAAGCCGAAAACAGGCGTCCACGGGTCGCCTCATCAATCCCGATCCCGTTGTCGGCAACGTGGAACACCAGGCTGACCGTGCCTTCCTGCCGCGCACTGAGCAAGGCCCGCACCGACACCCGCCCGGTGCGGCCCTGTCCGCTGGAAAACTTGATGGCGTTGTTGGTCAGGTTGATCAGTACCTGGCGCAGGCGTCCGGGGTCTCCCAGCAACGCGCCGGGAATGGCCGGGTCCACAAACAGGGTCAGCTCCACACTGCGCTTGAGGGCCATGTGGTTGATGCTCTCGCACGCACCCTCCACCACATCGGCAATGGACATGGGGATGTTCTCTATCTCCAGCTTCTTGGCCTCGATCTTGGAGAAGTCCAGAATGTCGTTGATCACCGCCAGCAGGGCAAAGGCCGAGTCGTGGATGATGTTGGTCATCTCCATCTGGGGGCCGGTCAGGCTGCTTTGCTGCAGCACATCGATCATGCCAATCACGCCGTTCATGGGCGTGCGGATCTCGTGGCTCATGGTGGCCAGAAATTCGGACTTGGCCAGGTTGGCCTTTTCGGCCACCTGCTTGGCGCTTTCCAGCTCCACGTTCTGTTCCAGCAGCACCTGGTCCAGGCGTTTCTGCTCGGTCACGTCGCGTGCCACGGCCACCACACCCTGCAAGACACGGTCGCGGTCATAGAACGTGGTGGCGTTGTAGGACACCACGGTTTCCTCGCTGTCGCGTGACAGCGCGGTCAGCTCGTAGTCGGTGATCTTCTTTTCGCTGAGAACCCGCTTGATGGCATCCTCGGCCCGCTGCGGGTCGGTGAAGTAGTTCTTGAACGGTGCACCAATCAGCTCGTCGCGGGTGCAACCGGTCAGCGCCTCCATCTGCTTGTTGACGTCGGTGATGATGCCCGAGGGGTCGGTGGTGATCAGCGCGTCGATATTGGACTCGATCAGCGAGCGCGTGTAGAACTGCTGGTCGCGCAGCCGCTGGTCCAGCTTCTTCTGGTCCGCCTCGATCTGCTTGCGGGCCGTGTTGTCGGTGCCGATCAGCAGGTAGCCGATGATGGTGTCCTGCGCGTCGCGCAGCGCCGTGACCGATACCACCGCCGGAAAGCGGCTGCCATCCTTGCGGATGTAGGTCAGCTCGTAAATGTCCTCAATGCCGCGCGATGCCTTGAACACCAGTGCCTCGAAGCCCGGCATGATCGAGGTACCGATCTCCTGGCTCAGCGCCTGTGCCCGGGCAATCACCTCCAGCGAATCCGAGATATCGGCTGGCGTGATCTGGTTCATCACCTCGGCAGCGGTGTAGCCCAGCATGCGCTCGGCCCCCACATTGAAAATCTGGATCACCCCCTTGGCATCGGTGGCGATGCTGGAGAAGTTGGCGCTGTTGAAAATCGCGCTCTGCAGCGCCCCGGCCTTGAGCAAGGCCTCTTCGGCCTGCTTGCGCGCGGTGTTGTCGGTGCCAATCAGCAGGTAGCCGATGATGGCGTCCTGCGCATCGCGCAGCGCGGTGACCGACACCACCGCGGGCAGACGACTGCCGTCCTTGCGGATGTAGGTCAGCTCATAAATGTCTTCAATGCCGCGCGATGCCTTGAACACCAGCGCCTCAAAGCCCGGCGTGATCGGGGTGCCCAGTTCCACGCTCAACTCCTGCGCGCGCGCCACCACCTCCTGCGGGTCCGAAATGTCCGCCGGGGTGATCTGGTTCATGACTTCGGCGGCGGTGTAGCCCAGCATGCGCTCGGCGCCCACATTGAAAATCTGGATCACGCCCTGGGCATCGGTTGCGATGCTGGAGAAATTGGCGCTGTTGAAAATGGCGCTTTGCAGCGCCCCGGTGCGCAGCAGCGCTTCCTGGTTCTCGCGCTCCAGGCCGACGGTGGGCGACGCGTCCAGAGTGGAGGCGTGGCTGGCGCGGGAGGGAACTAGGTGGGTCATGGCAGGCTCGCGGACAGGTGGGCAGATACGGATCAAGAGTGCACCACACCAACCATCGTAGGAATGCCACATACGGGGGTCTGTGCCATACCGCACATTGGCGACCCGCCGCTCCACAGCAATACCCGCACAGATGAGTCTCCCAAAGGGCGACAGCAGCGGGTTGTTCTGATACTCTAGACGGTATCAACCCGGAGGAAGCGTGTTGTCGCACACCGACCGTCCGGGCCAGCAAAACAGTAGCGGGTTGTTCCAATGTTCCGCATTGACGAAAACGAAACCGCCTGGGTGACCCAGTACCGGGCCACGGTCACATTCGTGGCTGTTGCTACTGCCTTTCTGTTCGCTTCCTATGCAGCAGTCGACTGGATGGTCGACCCAGCCCACGTAGAACTGACTTGGCCCTGGCGCGTGGCAGGTGCAATACCCTGCCTGGTCGGGGTTGTGTTCCTGCGAAACCCGCGGTGGATTCGATGGGCGCCCCCAGTCATCGCCTTTTCTGCAGCTTTCATTGCGGTGGTGGTTTCCGTGATCTACCTGGGAATCCTCCACCACACCGACATCGCCCTTGCCGCCCAAATGCAGGTGTTGATGGGCGTAGCGGTGTTTGGCGTCTTGCGGACCACCGTGCGTGCCACGATCCCCGCGTTGCTGGTTTCCTTCAATATCGGCCTGTGGTGGAACGATGCCGGCTGGCAGATGTATGCCCTGACCAACTGGCTGCTGACTGGCGCCTTCGTCATCCTGCTGGTGGTCAGCGAAACGGCCTACCGGACCTTTCTGAACCTGCGCCTGCTGGAGCAGGAGCGCCAGCGGCAGGCCATCATCGTCCAGAGTTCCGAGGACGCCATCATCGGCAGCGACCTGGATGGCCGGGTGACCAGCTGGAATGCCGGCGCCCAGCGGCTGTTTGGCTACACCGCAGCCGAGATGCTGGGCCGCCCCCTGCAGACGCTGGTGCCGCCGGCGCTGGGCGCGCATGCGACGTCGGTACAGGAGCGCGTTGAACGCGGTGAGCCGGTCAAGCACTTCGAAACGGTGCGGCTGTGCAAGGAGCAGACCCTCAAGGACGTCTCAGTGTCCATCTCGCCCTTGCACGACGCCCATGGAGCCGTCATCGGCTCGTCGATGATTGCGCGCGACATCTCCGAGCGCAAGCGAGTGGAGCGCTCCCTGCACGAAAAAGATGCCATGTTCCGCACCGCCATCGAAACCACCAGCGACGGCTTCTGGTCGGTGGACCCCACGGGCAAGCTGGTGGATGCCAACCAGGCCTATGCCCGGCTGTCCGGATACACCCGGGCCGAACTGCTGACCCTGCGCATAGCCGACCTGGAAGAATCCATGGGCGAATCGGAAGTGGCCAGGCGCATGGAGGAAACCATGCGCAGCGGCAGCCTGGGCTTTGAGACCACACACCGGCGCAAGGACGGAACCGTCTGGCCGGTGGAGGTGGTAGTCGCCTACTCGCCCATCAGCGGGGGGCTGTTCTTTGTGTTCACCAAGGACCTGACCGACCGCAAGCGAACCGAGGAGCTGACCTGGCACCAAGCCAATTTCGACAACCTGACCGACCTGCCCAACCGGGCCCTGCTGTTTGACCGCCTGTCCAAGGAATGTGCCCTTGCCCGGCGCAACAACTCCGGCGTGGCCCTGCTGTTTGCCGATCTGGATGGCTTCAAGCGGGTGAACGACCAGTTTGGCCATGACGCCGGCGACCAGGTGCTGCGGGAAGTGGCCCGGCGCTGGCTGGCCTGCGTGCGCGAGGCCGACACGGTGGCCCGCCTGGGCGGCGATGAATTCGCCATCGTGCTGGGTGGCATGCAGGAGTCCAGTGCCGCCGCCATCGCCGGCATGGCCGAGAAAATCATCGCCTCGCTGGTACCGGAGATTCAACTGGCATCCGGAGCCACCTGCCGGGTTGGCGTGAGCATCGGCATCAGCATCTACCCGGGCGATGCGCCGGAGGTGGATACCCTGCTCAATCTGGCGGATGCCGCCATGTACGAAAGCAAGGCCAGGGGCAAGAATTCGTTCACGTTCTGCAACAAGACGCTGATTCCACCGATCCAGGAGCCGGTCAATTAGCTACGTTTTTGATAGCTATAAACGCTTGTTTCACGAGGGCTGGAGGCCTATTTCAGTCAAAGCCACTTGGTCACCACAGGGGTTGCAGGCCGCCCTGCACCACCCGGTAGCCGCGATTGCCCATGGCGCGGGCCTCGGCCTCGTCGTGCGTCACCAGCAGCGTCGCCATCTGAAGGTCGGCAATGCGCTGACGGAATTCCTCGCGCAGTTGCAGGCGCAACTCCGCATCCAAGGCGGAGAACGGCTCGTCCAGCAGCAGCACGCGCGGCTGCGTGATCAGCGCACGGGCCAGCGCCACGCGCTGCTGCTCGCCGCCCGAGAGCTGCGTCACCCGCGCACGGGCAAATGCCTGCAGGCCAAAGCGCTCCAGCATGGCGCAGGCCTGGGCCCGGGCATCTGCCTTGCGCAGGCCCTGCTCCACCAGGCCAAAGGCCACGTTGTCCTGCACGTCCAGATGGGGAAAGAGCGCAAAGTCCTGGAACATCAGCGCAAAGCGGCGCCGCTCGGGCGCCAATCGGGTGATGTCCTGGCCGTCGAACAGCACACGGCCGCCGTCCAGCGGCTCCAGCCCCGCGACGATCTTCAGCAGCGTGCTCTTGCCGCTGCCCGATGGCCCCAGAATCGCCACCGTCTCGCCGCTGGCCACCCGCAGGTTCACGTCGCAGAGCAGCGCACGCGCGTCCCAGTCCTTGGCGAGTTGTTGCAACTCAAGCATGGCTTCTCCCTTGAACAACATCCTTCTCCTGAGCCGACCATTCAATGAGCGCAAATGCCAGCAGCGCCAGCGCCATCAGCAGGCAGGCCAGCACCAGTGCCGCATCGCGGTTGGTGCCACCGGGGCGGCCCAGATACTCGTAGACCCGGGTAGTCAGCGTAGCCCACTCCGGGCGCGACAGAAATAGTGTGACGGCAAACTCACCCACGGCCGTGGCCGCCGCAAACGCCATGCCCCGGCGCAGCGCCGGGCGCAGCAGTGGCAGTGTCACGCGCCAGGCCACATGCCAAGGTGAGGCACCCAGCGTGCGCGCGGCCTGTGCCAGATGCACGGGCATGGCGTCCAGCCCGGCCGCCAGCGACTGGGCCACAAACGGATAGGCCAAGAGCGCATAGGCACCGACCAACAGGCCCAGACTGGCCGTCCACTGCGGGTACAGCAGCAACAGGCCAAAGGCCACGGCCACGGGTGACAGCACAAACGGCAGGAACGCAAAGGCGCGCAGCAGCACCGAACGACGCGCGGCAAACGCATGGGCTAGCCCCAGCACCGTGGCCAGCGCCAGCGCCATCACGGTGAAGCGCAGGCTGTTCCACAGCGCCTGCAGCGTGGACTCTTCCAGCAGCACGGCCCAGGCCGCACTGCCCGCTGTCACGGCCCGCCCCACAATGGCCAGCAGCGGTGCGGCACAGAACGCGGCCAGCACCAACAGGGCAGCACCCACGGCGCTCCACTGGCGCAGGCCAATGGGCCGGATGCGCGCCACGGCGTCACTGCGCATCGGTGTGGCCAGGCGTCGCGCCAATGCAGCATAGGCCAAGGCGACGCCGGCCGTCAGGCCCAGCATCCACAGCGCCAGCGACGCAGCCTGGGCCAGCTCCAGCTCGTGCGCGACCAGGGTATAGATCTCCACCTCCACCGTCGCATAGTCCTGCCCGCCCAGCACCAGCGCCAGGCCAAAGCCGGAGAAGCAGTACAGGAACACCAGGCACAGCGCCGACAGCAGCCATGGCGCAATGGCCGGCAACTCGATGCGCCAGAACACGCGCCACGGCGTGGCACCCAGCGTGCGGGCCGCCGCCACGCGCGACGCGCTGACCTGACCGAGCGCCTCGGTGCTGGCCCGCACCACCAGGCACAGGTTGAAGAACAGATTGCCGTAAATCAGCAGCCAGGGGCCACCTTGCAGGTCCGGCCCGCCCAGCGCACGCAACAGCCCCTGCGGCCCCAGCAGGGCCAGCACGCCCATGGCCGCCACCAGCGTGGGCACGACAAAGGGCAACATCAGCGCGTGCAGCACCAGGCCACGGCCGGGAAACTCAAACCGCGCCAGCACCCAGGCCACCGGCAGGCCCAGCACCAGCGCACCGGTGCAGGTCGCCAGCGCCTGCAACAGCGACCAAGTCATGCGCCAGCGCAGATAGTCGTCCTGCCACGGCGCCCACGGCGAGAGCTGACCACCCTCCAGCAGCAGGCGCAAGGCGGGGGCCACCAGCAGCGCCAGCAAAAAGGCCAGCGGCAACGCGGCCAGGGCCAGGCGGGAGGGATTTTTCATGGGTGCTTGGTGGCCGGGCCTGAGTCGTGCCTACTTCAGCACGACCTTGGTCCAGCGCCGCACCCAGTCCGCGTTCTTGTCGGCAATCGCCTGGGCGCTGGGGCTGTCGAAGGCCGGGGGCTCGGGCGCGTGGCGCAGGGCATCGGCGCGCGGCACGCTGACGTCCGCCGGGTACATCCACATCTCGGTCTGCAGCGCCTTCTGCACGGGAGCGGAGCGCAGGAACTCCATGAAGCGGATCGCCACTGCACGCTCCTTGCCACCCTTCACCAGCGCCACGCCCTCGATCTGGCGGAACACACCGCCCTTGAGCGTCAGGCTGCCGGTGGGCGGCTCGGTCAGTTGGGTCTTGCTGTAGAACAGTTCGGCTGCGGGGCTGCTGGCATAGCTCACCACCAGCGGGCGCGCGCCGCCGTTGTGGCTGAACTCGGTGTAGTAGGCCTCGCTCCAGCCCTTGGCCACCTTCAGGCCATTGGCGCGCATGCGGGCCCACCAGTCAAAGGCCTTTTCCTCGCCCAACGCGCCAATGGTGGCCAGCAGAAACGCATTGCCGGGGCTGGAGGTAGCCGGGTTCTGCACCACCAGCAGGCGGGCATAGGCCGGCTGCGCCAGATCGTCCAGTGTGCGCGGCAGGGCCAGGCCCTTCTTCGCGAACCAGGCCTTGTCGCAATTGATGGTGACATAGCCGTAGTCAACGGGCAGCAGCTTGGGCGGCAGTGTGACCGCGTCGGCGTGCGCACTTGCCTTGGTGGCGGGGCGCTCGTAATCATCCAACACCGCATCGGCCTTGGCGGCCAGCACGTTGTCGATGCCAAACACCACATCGGCCACCGGGTTGGCACGGGTCAGGATCAGCTTGTTCAGCATCTCGCCGGCGTCGCCCGACTTGGTGATGCGCAGCGTTACACCGGCATCCTTCTCGAACTGGGCCAGCAACGCCGATGGCACGGCAAAAGAGGCGTGGGTCAGCACGCGCAGCTCTGCGGCGGAGGCCACTGCGGCGCAGAGGGTCAACATGGCGACTGTAAGGACAAGGGAGAAACGGTGGTGCATGGTGTGGCGAGTTTGCGCCGAATTTTACGGGCGCCTATTTCTGCACCAGGTATTGCGGGCAAGCGTTAGAAATCCGGCTTGTTCACCATCAGGTAGAAGATGGCCAACATGGCCACGAACGCCGGGTAGCCCAATCGCTCCCACCAACCGGCATAGCGCCAGTAGCGTGCGGGCAACTCCTCACCCCGATCCTGCGCAGTTTGAGCCATGGCTGCCATTCGCAATTGCAGCCAAACCACTGGCAACCAGCACAGCCCCGCCAGTCCAAACAACGCCAAGGACACAGCGATCCAGGAAGTGTTCAACGGATAGCCCGCTATATGCGCCATCCACCATCCGGTCAGTGGCTGTATGAACACGGTGGGAGTAGTGAACCACCAGTCCGCGCGCACCACCAAGCGCGATACCACAGCCATGGCCGCCAGATTGCGGCTGCGATGGACAAAGAATAGGTAAAACGCGGAGCCGAACCCGGTACCCACCAAGACCACACTGGAGAGGATGTGTATCCATTTGATGAGAAGGTAGGTGTTCATGCAGTTTTGCGGGCCAGAACCCAGAGTATGGCCGCGATGGGCGCATTTTTGGTCAACGGCCCGAGGGGGTGCAACCACAATGATGGAAGCAGCACGGTCGCAACGAGCGTCATGCCCAGCATGACCACCAGGGCAGACAGGTATGCAAAACGAGACGGTTTGAACCACAACCATGCACCCAGCAGTGCGTCCAGTGCCGCACCCGCCACGATGAGCGCGTCGGACACGCTGGCATCGGCAATCCCTCCCATCACCAGCAAATCGCGGCCCTGTCCATGTATTTCCCACAGGCTCACCAAGGCCGTGGCCAGCCAGACAAACACCAGACTGCCGCGCACCCACCGCGCGTCGGATTTATCCATGACAAGTCTTCTGCTGCAACATGGTCCTATGCCTCTTCCAGCACGTCCGTCACCATGCCCCAGCGGGCAAACTCTGGCGCAAAGTCCGCCAACGCATGCAGGCTCAAGCAGGGGTACGCACCCGGTGGCAAGTGCTCGCCAGCCGCCAAACGGCGCGCCAGCAGAATCGCCGCCATGCACGGAATTTCGGGGCCATGGTCGTCATCTGCGGCAATGTGCCAGGCCCGACGCACCGGGGCTCCATGGGCATCGACTCCGGCCACGCGGACCACCATGCCACCAAGCCCCGAACCCAAAAAGTCAAAAGCTGCGGCGCTGCCGTGGAGAAAGCTCGCCCAGGCCGACGGATTCTTAACCCAACCACGCTGCCGCAACCACGCCAGAACGGCGAACGCGCGCTGTGCGGCACCCACTTCCAGCGCGGCCAGAAACTCCATGCGCTCACGCACCCGGTAGTGCGCGGGAAACAGTTCCAGATCGGGTATGTCACACAGCGCCCCCAGACGCGAATGCAGACGATGAAAGGCCACCCGCTTGGGATTAGCCCATCCCATCTGGGTCTGCCACCGACCGCCATGCCAGACTTGCAGCGGCGCACCACAATAACTCAACACCGCGCGCAAGGTGGCCACGCCCCGTGGCGCGGTCTGCGCAGGGGCAATGCAGATATCCACCGCATCCAGCGCTTGCCAACCCGCGCACAGGGCATCTACCACGGCCGATGACAACGCTGGCACGGTACTGGCTCCGGTGATGGCCACGCGTTGGGCAAGCACAAACGGCGCATGCAGAGCCTGCGCAAAATCGCAGACAAAACGTCGACCATCCGCTAGATCGATATAGTGCACGCCGGCTTGCGCACAAGCCTGTGCCACGGCGTAGTCCTGCCCCTGAAATGGACCTGCCGTGTGGATCAGCAGCTCAACCTGGTGCTCGCGTAACGCGTCGACAAAGCGTTCGCCATGCAGATCAATGGCCACGCCTTGCGCACCATGTAGTCCGCTGGCAAACGCCGCCGCCTTCTGGCCATCGCGCCCCGCAACCAGCAACGTAATGTTGGTGTCATCGGACAGTGCCCGGCAAATGCGCGCACCGAAATTCCCATACCCTCCCAATACCATCACTCTCATCGATTCTTTCCCTTGGAACCGCCGTTGCAGCCACACTGCACTATAGGCGCAGACAAGCGCCAACTCCCATCACGCCGTCACCCATCACAATCACGCCATGTACACCACGCTTTGGCACTTGCTGTGCAGCTTTTCCTGGCAGGAATGGCGCAACCACCCCTGGCGTAATGCCGCCGCCATCGTATCCGTGATGCTGGGCGTGGCGCTGGCGTTTTCGGTGCATTTGATCAATGCCTCGGCACTGGACGAGTTTGCGCAGGCGGTCCGCTCGGTGGGTGGCCAGCCCGATCTGGAGTTGCGCGCGGGCTCGGGCGTGGCCGGTGGTGTGGACCACGCGCTGCTGGGGCGCATGCTGCACCACCCGGACGTGGTCGTGGCCAGCCCGGTGCTGGAACTCAGCACCTATGCGCTGACTGCTGGTGCCCGCGATGACAGCGCAGAGGCCGCGGATCGGGTGCTGCTGCGCATCGTCGGCGTGGACGCCCTGCAGGTGGCTCCGCTGAGCCCGGACCTGCTGCCGATTCCCTCCAGTGACGCCAACCGGCTCGACATCTTCGCCCCCTCCACCGTGTTCCTCAACGCCACGGCGCGCAGCCGCTTGGGCGGCAACAGGCTGCAACTGCAGCGCGGCATGCAGCTTGTGCCCGTGCGGGTGGCCGGTTCCGTGCGGGCCAGCGGTGCGCCGCTGGCGGTGATGGACATTGCCGCCGCCCAGGACCTGTTCGCCATGCAGGGCCGCATCACCCGTGTGGACGTACGTCTGCGCGCCGGCGTGGACCGCGCCAACTTCATGCGCAGCGTGCAGGCCGCGGCCGACTGGCCGGCCGACGCCCGGCTGACGGAGCCGGGC
>JBAQDE010000048.1:0-5298 GCA_049294595.1 Rhodoferax sp.
GCGGCAGCCTGTGTCGGAGCCTCAACCGGTGTGGCGCTGCTGCGTGTCGGTGTCCCCGGTGCCATCGCGGGCAGCACGGGCACATCCACCCGCGGCGCCGGCAAGCGGGCGGAGGCACGCACGGGCGGCTCCACCACCTGGGTCGGAAGGTCGGCCAACAGGGTGTAGCGCTTGGACGAGCGGACCTGGCATCCGGAACGCAGGTTGACGGTGACCACCGGCTCGTTCACCGGCACCGAGGTACGCACCCGGACCAACGCCGGCCGGTTGGCCGGATCGGCGGACTGCTCCACGGCCACCGAGACCCGTGAGGCGTCCAGCGGGTTGTCGCCATAGGCCACTTCGGCATTGAGGCAGGCGTCCAACGCGTCCTCACTGCTATCGAACTGCACCTGGATGTGCAGCTCCAGCGGCTGGCCGATCAGCGCCAGCCCCTGCACACGGCCCAGCGTCAGCGCGGCACTGCCGGTGGCGGTGCACAGGCATGCCATCGCAACGGCAAAGGTCTTGAAGGTGGAACCGATTCTCATGGAGCGGCAATTCTCCCACAGCCGCGTCACCGCGGTCCAGCCAATTAAGGGGAAAAACAGGCGCTAGCCCTCGTCAAATATCCGCAGACAGCTATTAAATGAATAGCAGACTGCGAAACAGACCGACCTATTCGTCGTCCAGGTTGACTGCCTTGTGTGCGGCCATGAGCTGGGACTGGGTCTGTGTGGGCACCTGGGCGTAGTGCGAGAACTCGATGCTGTAGGTGCCCTTGCCAGCGGTCAGCGACTTGAGCCGCCCCTGGTACTCGTCCAGTTCGGCCAATGGAATCTGGCCGCTGATGGCCACCGTGGCCGCCGCGCGGGGCTGGGTGCCGGTGACATGACCGCGTTTGCTCGACAGGTCGCCGGTCAGGTCGCCAATGGCCCCTTCAGGCGCCAGCACCTCGATGTTGACCAGGGGTTCGAGCACGATGGGGTTGGCCTTGCGCACGGCCTCGATGGTGGCCTTGCGCCCAGCCAGCGTGAAGGCGATGTCCTTGCCGTCTACCGCGTGGGTCTTGCCATCGTACACGGTGACACGCAGGTCGTGCACCGGATAGCCGGCCACCACGCCGTCGGAGAGCGCCTGGCGCACGCCCTTCTCCACCGCCGCCATGAAGACACCGGGGATGGCACCGCCCTTGACCACGTCGACAAACTCGAACCCGGCGCCGCGCTCCAACGGTTCGATGCGCAGCATCACCTCGCCAAACTGGCCGGCGCCGCCACTTTGCTTCTTGTGGCGGCAGTGGCCCTCGGCGCCCTGGGTGATGGTCTCGCGGTAGGCGATTTGCGGCGGGCTGGTGTCCAGCTCCAGCTTGTACTGCTGCTGCATGCGGGCCAGTTTGGTGCGCAGGTGCATGTCGCCCAGGCCGCGGATCACGGTCTCGTTGGTGCTGGGGTGGCGCTCCACCTTGAAGCAGGGGTCTTCCAGCTCCAGCTTGTGCAGGATGTCGAACAGACGGTGCTCGTCGCTCTTGCGCCGGGTCTGCACCGCCAGGCCCTGCATCGGCAGCGGGAACTGCAGGGGTTTCAGGTGGATGTGGTCTTCGTCGTGCGAGTCATGCAGCACGCAGTCGAACTCGATCTCATCGACCTTGGCCACCGCGCCAATGTCGCCCGGCACCAGGCTGGGCACCTCCACATAGTCCTTGCCCTGCAGGCGGTACAGGTGGGCCACCTTGAAGGGGCGCTTGCCCGAGCCGACGAACAGCTGTGCATCCTTGCGCACCGTGCCCTGGTGCACGCGGAACACGCCCATCTTGCCGATGAAGGGGTCCACCACCACCTTGAACACATGGGCCAGCACGTGCAGTGCGTCGTCGGGTTGCGCGGCAAACGACTCCTGGGCTTCACCCGGCTCCCCCTTGTAGAACGGTGGCGGGTTGCCCTCGGCCGGGTTGGGTGCCAGTTTGGCTAGTGCGTCCAGTAGTTGTGGAATGCCGGCGCCGGTCTTGGCGGAGACGAACAGAATGGGGATCAGGTGGCCGGCGCGCAGGGCCGCCTCAAACGGTGCGTGCAGCTCAGCCGGGCTGGGGTCCACACCGTCTTCCAGGTAGCGCGCCATCAGGCTGTCGTCCTCTTCGACGATCTGGTCGATCAGCGCCCGGTGGGCCGCTGCCACGGAGGCAAAGTCGCTGTCGCCATTTGCGTGGCCCAGCAACTCGACCACGTCCTGGCCATGGTGGGCCGGCAGGTCCAGCAGCAGGCACTGTTTGCCAAAGCGCTCACGAATCTGATTGACCAGGGCTGGCAGGTCCACGTTGTCGGCGTCGATCTTGTTGATGACAACCATGCGGCACAGGCCGCGCTCGCCGGCCAGGTTGAACATGCGCTCGGTGGCCAGTTCAATGCCAGTCTGGGCATTGACGACGACCAGCGCCGTGTCTACACCGGCCAACGCGGCGATGGCCTGGCCGGCGAAGTCGGGGTAGCCGGGGGTGTCGATCACATGCAGTTGCGCCCCGCCCCAGCCCATGCTGACCAGCGCGGTCTGCAGCGAGTGGCCAAACTCCTTCTCCATGGGGTCGAAGTCGCAGGTGGTGTTGCCTTTTTCCACCGTGCCGCGGCTGGTGATGGTGCCGGTGGCGGCCAGCAGGCTCTCGGCCAGAGTGGTTTTGCCGGCGGCGCCGTGACCGACCAGGGCAACGGTGCGGATGGTAGTGCTTGGGGTTTGGCTCATGACAGTCTTTCGGTAGCAACCCAGAGAACAGCGTGTGCCACAGCGGCAGGCGCTTGTGCGGGGCAATGACGAATCCATCTTACCGTCGCAGCCCGCGTCGTGGTACAGGGCGAGGGCCCCGTCCACGAAATAAGTTGATGCAGGTCAGGTTTTCTGCAGGCGCGCAAAGGTCTTGCGGAACTTGGCCACCTTGGGCGCAGCCACCGCCATGCAATAGCCCTGGTGCGGGTTGCGTGCAAAGAAGTCCTGGTGGTAGTCCTCGGCCGGCCAGTAGTTGGCCAGCGGCAGCACCTCGGTCACGATGGCGCGGCTGTAGGTGCCGCTGGCCGCCATCTCGGCGATGATCTCGCGGGCCGCGATCTCCTGCTCGGGCGTGGAGAAATAGATGCCGCTACGGTACTGCGTTCCGGTGTCATTGCCCTGGCGGTTCAACGTGGTGGGATCGTGGATGACGAAGAAGATCTCCATCACCTCGCGCGTGCTGATCTGCGCCGGGTCGTAGACCAGCCGGACCACCTCGTTGTGCCCGGTGGTGCCGGTGCAGACGTCCTCGTAACTGGGGTGCTGCAGGTGGCCGTTGCTGTAGCCAGACTCCACGTCCAGCACACCCCGGACCTGCACGTAGACCGCTTCGGTGCACCAGAAGCAGCCACCACCCAGGGTGATGGTCTGGACGCTATGGGGGAAGGCAGTCATGGGGTGTCTCCGTGGGTACCAATGGGGTGCAAAAGTGTCCCCAATGTTACGCATTAGGGGGCAAATTGCCCTGCATCAATGTTGCTACTAGGGAAACAACCATATCGCAGATCGCGAAAATCGGTGCAGGATAGGGGCTATAAAGATGAATCTCGATTCAGCGATCCATCCAATGTGATTCCGGAGACACAAATTGAACCTTTCTGACATCAAAATCAGCGTGAAGCTGGGGGCCGTATTCCTGATTCTGGTCGTATCGACCGCACTGGCCGGTGCTTTCGCCATGTTCGAGCTGGCCAAGATCAATGGCAACACCGAGGAAATGGCGACCAACTGGCTGCCCAGCGTGAGCCTTGCTGGCGACCTGCAAATCCACCTCAACACGATCCGCCGCGCGGAAATGCAGCACGTCATGGCCGTGCTCGGCGAGGAGAAATCGCCCGAGGAAGACCGCATCAACGCCGCCAAGGCCAAGATTGCCGAAGTTGGCAACCAGTACAAGGCCCTGGTCAGCGGCCCCGAAGAAGAGAAGGTTCTGGACGAGTACCAGAAGAACCTCGCCCGCTACTACGAGGCGCAAAAGAAGCTGCTGGAACTCTCCAACATCGGTCCGGCCGAAGCCATTGCCTCGGTTGCCTACATGAATGGCGAATCGCAGTCCGCCCTGCGGGCCCTCTTCAAGACGCTGGACACCATGATCACCCTGAACAAACAGGGTGCAGAAGCGGCATACAACAGCGCCAAGTCCACCTACTCCGTTGCGCGTGGCGGCCTGCTGCTAGCGGTGTTGATCGCCGTGGCGCTGGCCGCCGGGCTGGGCCTGTGGATCACGCGCCTGATCACCCGCCCACTGGGTGCTGCCGTGCTGGCGGCCCAGGGATTTGCCAAGGGTGACCTGACCGTGTCGCTGGACGCCAAAGGCAAGGACGAAATCTCGCTGCTGCTGCACGCCATGGAAGACATGCGCCTCAGCCTGGCCGGCGTTGTCACCAATGTGCGCAGAGGCTCGGAGTCGGTGGCCAATGCCAGCGCCGAAATCGCGCAGGGCAACCACGACCTGTCGTCCCGCACCGAACAACAGGCCAGCGCGCTGGAAGAAACCGCCGCCAGCATGGAAGAGCTGGGCTCCACGGTGCGCGGCAATGCCGAATCGGCCCTGCACGCCAATCAACTGGCTGCCGAGGCATCCACCGTGGCCACCCAGGGTGGCGAAGTGGTGAACCAGGTCGTGGAGACCATGAAGGGCATCAACGAATCCTCGCGCAAGATTTCGGACATCATCAGCGTGATTGATGGCATCGCCTTCCAGACCAATATCCTGGCACTGAACGCGGCGGTGGAAGCCGCCCGCGCTGGCGAGCAGGGTCGCGGCTTCGCCGTGGTGGCCAGCGAGGTGCGGAGCCTGGCCGGCCGCAGTGCCGATGCCGCCAAGGAAATCAAGATGCTGATCAACGCCAGCGTGGAGCGCGTCGAGCAGGGAACCTCCCTGGTGGACAAGGCCGGCGAGACCATGGGCAAGGTCGTCGCATCAATCAAGCGGGTCACCGACATCATGGTCGAGATCAGCGCCTCCAGCAACGAGCAGGCGGCCGGTGTGGCCCAGGTGGGCGAGGCGGTCAGCCATATGGACAACGCCACGCAGCAGAACGCCGCGCTGGTGGAGCAGATGGCCGCAGCCGCCAGCAGCCTCAAGCAGCAGTCGCAGGAGCTGGTGCAGGTGGTGTCCACCTTCAAACTCTCGGCCGACCAGAACAATGCATCGGCCATGCGCGCGGCATCACCCGCACCGGTCAGCTACACGCCTCCGCCCAAGCCGGCCAAGCTGGCTCCCGCACCCCGCAAACCCGCACTGGGCGGCAAGCAGCCCTCGCTGGCGGCTCCGGCCAAGGC
>JBAQDE010000049.1:0-15693 GCA_049294595.1 Rhodoferax sp.
TGGAACGTGACACTGGCCGCTCAAAAGGTTTCGGCTTTGTCGAAATGGGCGATGACGCACAAGCACAAAACGCTATTGCTGCCATGAATGGCCAGCAATTTGGCGGTCGTGGTCTCGTGGTGAACGAAGCTCGTCCGATGGAACCCCGTCCTCCCCGCTCTGGTGGCGGCTTTGGCGGTGGCGGTGGTGGCGGCTACGGTGGTGGCGCTGGCGGCGGTCGCTCAGGTGGCGGCGGCTACGGTGGTGGCGCTGGCGGTGGCCGTTCAGGCGGCGGCGGTGGTGGTGGTTACGGCGGTGGCCGTAGCAGCTACTAAGCAGCTACCGGAGACTTTCTCTCCAAGCAACAAAAAAGGACCTGCGGGTCCTTTTTTGTTGTCTGAACCGCCTTGCGGCGGTGTTCAAGCCTCGTTGATCCGGCGCTTGCGGGGCCGCCCGGACAGTACCCTGTCAAACAACCAGTTCGGCAGCAGGCGCAGGCCCTTGGCCACCCAGCCCATCTGCCACGGAATCACGCGGTAGCTGTCGCCCGCAGCTATTGCCGCATAGGCACGATCGGCAAAGTCACCGGCCTGCATCAGAAACGGCATGCGGTAGCGGTTCTTCTGCGTCAGCGGGGTGTCGATATATCCCGGGCAGATGGTGCAGACCCGGATGCCGCTGGCGCGCAGCTCCCCGCGCAGGCTCTCACAATAGCTGATCGCAGCAGTCTTGCTGGCGCAGTAGGCGCCATGCCCGGGCAAGCCTCGTATGCCGGCCACACTGCCAATGCCCACCAGCGTGCCCGAGCCGCGCTGGGTCATGGGCGCTATGAAGGCGTGGAAGGTCGCCGCCAGACCCACGTTGTTGACAGCAAAGGTGCGCGCCATGACATCCAGATCACCCCGCACCGCAGTGTCCATGCCGATGCTGATGCCGGCGTTGGCAATCACCACGTCCGGCACGCCCTGCTGCTGCAGGCACAGCTGCGTGGCCGCCACGATGCTATCCACTACCGCCACGTCCGCGCTGTAGATACGGTACCGCGCCGGATCCAGGCCGCTGCTGTCAGCCCAGGTTTGAATTTCCTGGGTGCGCCGGGCCACCAGCGCCAGGGAAAAGCCCGCCTGGTAATAACGCCAGGCCAGCGCCTGCCCGATGCCACTGGATGCGCCGGTGATAAAGACCAGTTGGGACATCATCGGCCTCCTAGGGCTGTGCACCGGGCGCCGGCATCAGGGTGCCACGAACACGACCACTCAATTGCAGCACCTGCTCCACATTGTCAAAGTCCATGCGCTCGGCGGTGAAACGGTCCTTGCCACGCAACAACTCCACCGGCATGTGTGAGCGCACCTGCTCGGTGTTGATGAATGCGTGCAGGAACTCGCTGCGATACTCCACGCGCGGCGCGGCATTGGCGCTTTGGCGGGTGTCCGCTTCGCGCACCACCACCGCATTGCCCATCAGTTGCACTTCCGACGAGTCTTCGTTGGTCAGTCCGCGTTCGGCGGTGGCCGTGGTCATGCGGCCCTGCTCATCAAACGAGCGGACACGGATGCTATCGATCTCCAGCCACAGGGTATCGGGATAGTGGCGTGCCTTGACGCCCTGCACCTCGGTACGCACCCGCCCCTGGGCGTCAAAGGTTCGCACCGAGAAATCCTGCATGAAATAGTCCGGCTCGTGGCTGACCGGTTTGGGGGGTACCGGACCACCTGCGGGCGGTGTGCTGCGCACCAGCCAATACGTTCCCAGCGCTAGAAGCCCCATGGAAACCAACGGGAAGTACAGCAGGAACCGCTCCCAGGCGTCGCGCAGGACGAACCTCATCGCGTGTACTTTTCCAGCAGGTCGACGTAGCGGCCGCTGGCCACCAGCAGGATGTCGCAAAACGCCCGGGCCGCGCCATCGCCACCACGCGCAACCGTCACATGGTGGGCAGCAGCCAGCACTTCGGCATGGGCGTTGGCCGGGGCACAGGCGAAGACACAGCGGCGCATCACCGGCAGATCGGGCCAGTCATCCCCCATTGCGGCGGCCTGGCGCCAGTCCAAACCCAGCGTGGCCAGCGTCTGTTCGGCAGCCGGCAGCTTGTCTTCGGTTCCAAAATGGGCGTGCTCTATGCCCAGGGCCTGCAAGCGCACACGCAAGGGCTTGGAGTCGCGCCCGGTAATCACCACGGGCGTGATACCTGCCAGTTGCAGCAGTTTCAATCCGTGTCCATCCAACGTGTTGAAGCGCTTGAGCGTCTCACCCGTCTCGGAAAACAGCAGACCGCCATCGGTCAGCACACCATCCACATCGAAGAAGGCTATCTTCACGCCCTGTGCCTTGAGCAACAGGGTCGGGTCGAAATTCAGCGCGGGCTTGAGCGCAGCGATCGTCATCAAATCACCTTTGCCCGCATCAGGTCGTTGCTGTTGAGTGCGCCACACAGGCGCCCATCCGTATCCACCACCAGCACACTGGTGATGCGGTTGCGCTCCATCAACTCGGCCGCATCCACCGCCAGTGCATGCTGGTCTACGGTAACGGGAGCATGGTGCATCACTTCCTGGGCGGTGGTCTGCCGCAGATCGGCACCCTGCTCCACCAGGCGGCGCAAGTCCCCATCCGTGAAGATACCCAGCACCTGCTCCCGCGAGTCCACGATAGCGGTCGCCCCCAGGCCTTTGGCACTCATCTCGCGCATCAAGACACCGAAACCAGCGTCTGGTGCCACACGGGGAACCGCATCGCCCGAGCGCATCACATCACTGACATGGGTCAGCAACTTGCGCCCCAGGGCACCGCCGGGATGGGAGCGCGCGAAATCTTCGGCCCGAAATCCCCGTGCATCCAGAAGTGCCACCGCCAGGGCATCCCCCAGGGCCAGTTGGGCCGTAGTACTGGCCGTGGGCGCCAGATTCAGCGGGCAGGCTTCCTTGTCCACGGCGGTATCCAGCCAGAGGTCGGCATGCAGGGCCATTGTGGATTGACGATTGCCCGTCATGGCCACGACGGGTGCGCCCAGCCGCTTGAGCATAGGAAGAATCGCCGCCATTTCCTGGGACTCTCCGCTGTTGGAAATGGCGAGCACCAGATCGACGGGGGTAATCATGCCCAGATCGCCATGGCTGGCTTCGGCAGGATGCACAAACATGGCAGGTGTTCCGGTGGAGGCCAGCGTGGCGGCAATCTTGCGACCGATATGCCCACTCTTGCCCATGCCCATCACCACGACCCGGCCCTGGATCGCCAGCACCATCTCCACGGCCTGGGCAAATGCAGCACCCACCCGGCTCTTGAGTCCCAAAACGGCGGCGGCTTCTATATCAAAGGTCTCATGCGCCAGCGCAATTGCGCGTTGGGCCGAATGTGCCGGGTGCCGGGGTGCGTGATCCATCATGCCGGCATTTTATAGAGCGGAACGTCTCTTGCTAGTATGTCGCCATGACCGGATTGGAAATTACGCTTCTCTATCTGCTGGCGGCGGTGCTGGGGGTGGTGGCCTGCCGCTTCTTCCAGTTGCCCCCGATGCTGGGCTATCTCGCGGTCGGCATTGCGGTCGGTCCCAATGCCATGGCCCTGTCGCAGGACGCCGACGGTGTGCGCCATCTGGGCGAGTTCGGTGTGGTCTTTCTGATGTTTGTCATCGGGCTTGAGTTCAACCTGCCCAAGCTGCGCGCCATGCGCAAGCACGTCTTCGGCCTGGGTCTGCTGCAAGTCGCAGTGACCATCCTTGTGGCAACGCTGGCCACAGTTGGGCTGGCGGCACTGGCTCCGCAGATATGGGCCATGTCCTGGCAGGCTGCACTGGCCCTGTCCTGCGCACTGGCCATGAGCAGCACGGCCATCGTGGTCAAGCTCATGGTGGAGCGACTGGAGCGGGAATCCGAACATGGCAAACGCGTTATGGGCGTGCTGCTCTTCCAAGATCTGGCCGTCGTGCCGCTGCTGGTACTGATTCCCGCATTGGGCGCATCAGGAGAACAACTGGCCGGTGCACTGGCGGTTGCCGCAGTCAAGGCCACGCTGTTGATCACTGTGTTGCTGGTCGGTGGCCAGCATGTGATGCGCCGCTGGCTGACCCTGGTGGCACGGCGCAAAAGTGAAGAGCTGTTTGTGCTGAACCTGCTGTTCATCACGCTGGGTCTGGCCTGGTTGACCGAGATGGCGGGACTGAGCCTGGCCCTGGGAGCCTTCATTGCCGGCATGCTGATCTCCGAGACCGAGTTCAAGCACCAGGTGGAAACCGACATCCGGCCCTTCCACGACGTACTCCTGGGGTTGTTCTTCATCAGCATCGGCATGCTGCTGGACTGGCGGCTGGTGCTGGAAAACTGGCCCCTGGTCCTGCTGCTGCTGGTCGTCCCCACGCTATTCAAAGCTGTCGTGGTCACCGCGCTGTCCAAGGTCCTGGGTGCCAGTTCTGGTGTGGCGTTGCGAACCGGTCTGTACCTGGCCCAGGCGGGTGAGTTCGGCTTTGTGCTGCTGACCCTGGCCCAGGCCAACTCCCTGGTCCCGCCGGCATTGATGAATCCCATCATGGCCAGCATGGTGCTGTCGATGCTGGTGACGCCCTTCATCATCATGTACGCCAACCGCATCGTCATGAAACTGGTGGCCAGCGAGTGGTTGCAACAGTCGCTGCAGATGACCACCATTGCGCGCAAATCCATCAATGCCAACCGCCACGTCATCATCTGCGGCTATGGCCGCTGCGGACAGAACCTGGCCAAGATGCTCGAAGGCGAAGGCATCCCCTACATGGCACTGGACCTGGACCCTGACCGCGTGCGCCAGGCCGCGGCAGCGGGTGATTCCGTGGTGTTTGGCGATGCGGCCCGGTTGCAGGCGTTGATCGCATCCGGCATCTCGCGCGCCAGTGCGGTGGTGATCACCTACCTGGATGTGGCGGGTGCACTGAAGGTGCTGAGCCACGCCCGCGCGCATGCACCCCAGGTGCCGGTCATCGTGCGCACCCAGGACGACCTGAGTCTGGAGGTGCTGCAAGCCGCCGGCGCAACCGAAGTCGTGCCCGAGACCATTGAGGGCTCACTGATGCTGGCCAGCCACGCCCTGGCCCTGGTGGGAGTTCCCATGCGCCGGGTGATCCGCATCGTGCAGGACCAGCGCGACGCCCGCTACAACCTGCTGCGCGGCTTCTTCCGTGGCGCCGATGACGATTCGGTGGATGAGCTGCAATACGAACGCCTGACCACCCTGACCCTGCCCCTGGGCGCCAAGGCGGCGGGCCGGACGCTGGACCACTTTGCACTCCAAGCGCTGGACGTGCGGGTCGTCAGCCTGCGCCGCAGCAACGGCAAGGTGATCCCCACACAAGATGACTCCCTGCTGGAGGCGGGTGACACCCTGGTGCTATCCGGCAAGGCAGAAGCGCTGGCCATGGCAGAGCAGAAATTGCTCAGAACCTGATAGCCCGTTGATCCACCCGTGGGGGCACAATAGCACCGACGCCATCCTGCGGCACCACCGCCTCCATATCAGCCATGCAGCAACACACCAGTCTCAACCAATACCTCAGAGACCACATCCGCACCGTGCCGGACTGGCCTACACCCGGTGTCCAGTTCCGCGACATCACACCACTGCTACAGGACGCCAAGGTGTTCCGGGTACTGATCGACGCCTTTGTGCACCGCTACATGGATGCCCACATGCGGCCCGACATCGTGGCCGGCCTGGATGCGCGCGGTTTCATCCTGGGCGCCGTCGTGGCGTACGAACTCAACGTCGGCTTCGTGCCCATCCGCAAGAAGGGCAAGCTGCCCTTCACCACGGTGGAGGAAACTTACGAACTCGAATACGGCAGCGCCACCGTCGAACTGCACACCGATGCCGTCAAACCCGGCAACCGGGTGCTGCTGATCGACGACCTGATCGCCACCGGCGGCACCATGATGGCCGGTCGCAAGCTGCTGGAGCGACTGGGCGCCCACGTCATGGAAGGCGCGTCGATTGTGGACCTGCCCGAGCTGGGTGGCTCGCAGAAGCTGCGGGACTCCGGTCTGCCGCTGTTCACACTGGTGGACTTTGCCGGACACTAAATAAACCCCCTGAGGGACTTCGTCGCTTCCCCCTTCTCCTACGGGAAGGGGGACGACGCCAGTGGCCGGGCAAAGCCCGTTCCACGGCGTCCCTGGCCCACCTTGGCGCGGGCCATGCCATCTATTCAAAGATCGCCGTACTGGGTTCCGCTCAACGGTGACGGCCGGTCGTCCATTTCCGTGTCCTCAAAGCTGGGCATGGGTGCCGGATTGCGCCGGCCCGAGTGGATGATTTCTCCAGGAGCAACCAAGGGCTTGGGTGCGGCGACAGATGCCAGAGCTTGTTTGAAGGCGGCCACCTCTTCGGGGTGCAGGGGCTCGTACCCTGTCAACGCCGGCGCCACCGGCACGGCAGTAGCGCCTGATTTCGGGCTGGGCGTCGGCGGCACGGCCTTCGGCGCCAGCCGAGCCGTCACGCCTGCGGTGACATGCTCGTTGACCCGCCAGTACACGGCTGTCACCAGGATGTCATGGCGCGTCTTGGCGGCCTGGGCAATCAGGGTTTCCACTTCGGAAAGGCGGGCGGGCTCTCCGATGTATTGCCGTGCGAGGTCCATCATGATCAGGTACTGCCGACCCCGAGAATCGAGCGAAAGAACCTTGAATTTGTAGCTGGAAGACAACACGCCAACACGGATCATGGCTTCCCGCACCACCGAATACAGCAATTCACGGCGCTCCAGGCGTTCGTTCTTGCGATTCGCCGCGCTACCAGGAGGGCTCACCGGCCCCCGCGCATGCCCCTTGCCAGACGGAGTGAACGGCTCGGTGGCGTCCACGTGGCTCAGGCCGGAGCTCTCGGCGGGCACGGAGTGCCGGGCCGGCGGCTTCTTGGAAAACCAGTTTAGTAGGGACATTCTTGTTGCTTTCGGTATCGACGACCAAAAGAGTGTAGTGCAGCTACTTACCGATACAAAATTTCGAGAAGATGACGCCCAGCAGGTCATCCGACGTGAATTCGCCCGTAATCTCGCTCAGCGCGTTCTGCCCCAGCCGCAGTTCTTCAGCCAGCAGATCCAGTGATTGGTCCTGCGCCGCCAGATGGCCGGTCGCCAACGCCAGGTGCGCCTGGACCCTGCGCAGGGCCTGCAGGTGGCGCTCGCGGGCAATGAAGATGCCACCGCTCGGGGCCTGCCAACCGGCTGTTTCCAGCAGGGTGCGACGCAGGCTATCCAGACCAGCGCCTGTCTTCGCGGATAGCACGATGCCCGATACCGCGGTCCCCGCAGGCACAGCATCGGCCTTGTTCCAGACATCGATCACGGGAACTGAGTTTGATAGTTTTTGGGCAATAGCCCTCGTGATATCGGCATCTGATGCTATATATTCTGTAGCACTTCCGCGCACCAGGTCATGCAGGAACAGGACCGCATCGGCGCCTTCAATGGCCTCCCAGGCGCGGGCGATGCCGATCTTCTCGACATCGTCCTCACTGGGGCGCAGACCGGCCGTATCGACCACATGGATGGGCACCCCCTCAATCTGGATGGTCTGCTGCACCTTGTCCCGGGTGGTGCCGGCGATCGGGGTCACGATGGCCAGTTCCGCACCCGCCAGTGCATTGAGCAGGGACGACTTGCCCGCGTTGGGCTGGCCGGCAATGACAACCGTGATGCCCTCGCGCAGCAGGGCGCCTTGCGACGCTTTTTTCAGCACAGCGTTCAATGCCTGCTGCAACCGGTCCAACTGGCCCCTGGCGTCGGCCTTTTCCAGAAAGTCGATTTCCTCCTCGGGAAAATCCAGTGTCGCCTCCACCAGCATGCGCAGGTGGATGAGTGCGTCCCGCAGGGTGTGAATTTCGCGGGAGAAAGCGCCGGACAGCGACTGCGTGGCACTGCGCGCCGCCGCTTCGGTGCTGGCATCGATCAGGTCGGCAATGGCCTCGGCCTGGGCCAAATCGATCTTGTCGTTCAGGAAGGCCCGTTCCGAAAATTCGCCCGGTTGCGCAATGCGCAGACTGGGTAGATACGGCCGCCCCGTTGCCGGATTGACTTCGGAACCCGCCTCCAGACAGCGCGCCAGCAGCAACTGCAGCACCACAGGACCGCCGTGCGCCTGCAGCTCCAGCACGTCCTCACCAGTGAACGAGTGCGGCCCCGGGAAGAACAGGGCCAGACCCTGGTCTATCGGTGACCCCTGGGCGTCATTGAAAGGCAGGTAGGTCGCCTCGCGGGGTCGCAGTACACGGCCCAGCAGGTATTCCACCCATGGGCCCAGCCCTTTGCCACTGATCCGCACAATGCCCACCGCGCCCCGCCCGGGGGCGGTGGCAATGGCGGCAATGGGATCGTGGTTCCTGGAGAGCATGGGGGAGGCGCACTGCGCCTCGGGGGGTTATTTAAACTTCGGCAAATTGAACTGCGGCGGCACACCCATGCGCGTGTTGATGATCCACTGTTGCGCAATCGACAGGATGTTGTTGGTGATCCAGTACAAAACCAGACCGGCCGGGAAGAAGAAGAACATCACACTGAAGATCAGCGGCATAAACCACATCATCTTGGCCTGCATGGGGTCCGGCGGTGCCGGATTCAAAGATGTCTGCAACAGGGTGGTGGCCGTCATCAGCAGCGGCAGGATGTAGAACGGATCAGGCGAGGACAGATCCTTGATCCACAGAATCCAGGGCACATTGCGCATTTCCACGCTGGACAGCAGCACCCAGTACAAGGCAATGAAAACCGGGATCTGGATCATGATGGGGAAGCAGCCGCCCATGGGATTGACCTTTTCCTCACGGTAGATACGCATCATCTCCTGCTGCATCTGCTGCGGGTTGTCCTTGAGGCGCTCGCGCATTTCGGTGATCTTGGGATTGACCGCCTTCATCTTGGCCATGCTGGCATAGGCCTTGGCATTAAGCCAGTAAAACGCAATCTTCAGCAACAGCACCAGTGCCACGATGGACCAGCCCCAGTTCTGGATGAAGTCGTGCAATTTGTCGAGCAACCAGTACAGAGGCTTGGCCAGAATGGTCAACCAGCCGTAGTCCTTGACCAGTTCCAGACCGGGTGCCAGCTTTTCCAGCATGGTTTCCCGCTGTGGGCCAGCAAAGAAGGTGGCATTGACCGCCTTGGTGGCGCCGGGGGCAATCGCATCCAGGGGGGTGATCATGGTGGCGCGGTAGCAGCAATCCGCCACGGCAGAGCCAATGTCCACACCGTCCACGGAAATGGTGCGCTGCACACCTGCCGGCAGAATCCAGGCACTGGCAAAGTAGTGCTGCACCATGGCCACATAGCCGTCGGCGGCCTGTTTCTCGTACTCTGCGTTTTTCTTCTTGATGTCAGTGAACTCCACCTTCTGGTACTTCTTGGCATCGGTATAGACAGCCGGGCCGGTAAAGGTGGAATAAAACGAAGACTCGCCCAGTGGTTTGTTTCCGTCGCGCACCAGTTGCAGGTACAACTGGGGAGACAGCGGTGCAGTCGAGACATTGGTCAGTTCATGCTTGACCGCCATGTCGTACGCACCACGGCGCAGGGTATAGGTCTTGACCAGCTTGATCCCCCCCACCTCTGCCGAGGTGAACTGGAGCACCAGTTCATCTTCGCCATCCTTCAGCGTACGCGGACCACTCACCGTCATGGGTGTCTTGTGCGTGGGGAATGCGCCTGCCACGCCGCCGCCAATGACGCCGGTCTGGGCCATGTAAACACGGTCCTTGCTATCGTCGAGCAGCACAAAGTGCCGGTTCTTGTCCGCCATGTCGGCATGCTGGAGAAACTCCGTGCGCACCAGCGAACCACCCTCGGTCTCAAAGGTCAGCTTCATGACATCGGTGGTCACTTCAATGCGCTCTTTGGGAGCTACCGGGGCAACCGGGACCGCCGTGGCGCCTGCAGGAACACTGGCCACTGTTGCGGTAGAGCCGGCCACACTGGGCACGCCGGCGGTACTGGCGCTGCTGGCCACGGTCGGAGTTGCCGCACCAGCCGGTGCGGTCTGCTGGACAGGGCTCGGGAAAAAGGTCGCCTTCTTGCCGTTGTGGACCTGCCACTGGTCCCACAAGAGCACCATGGAAAAGCCAAAGATCACCCACAAAATGGTGCGGCGAATATCGTTCATGAAGGTTTCTTTTCAGAGGGAGAAGAGAACAGCCGGGTAAACAGCCGGGGGGATTCGACGGGCACGGGGTCCAGGCCGCCAGCGCACCAGGGGTGGCAGCGCGCAATACGAGCCGCAGCCAGATAACTGCCGCCAGCGGCTCCATGGGCCTGCAAGGCCTGCAGGGCGTAGACCGAGCAGGTCGGCTCAAACCGGCAGGCGGAACCCAGCCAGGGGCTGAGAAAGATGCGGTAGGCTCGGACGACGCCCATGAGCAGCGATTGCATCATGGCGCAACCGGAGCACGGACCCGGGAGAAGAGTTGCTGCAACTCGGCCCGAACGGCGGCCTTGAGCACATCCGATGTCGCACTGACGAACTGCGCACGGTCAAACGCCGCGCGCAGACGCACTACGTGTGCACGCTCGGACAGGACGGGTTCGAAATCAGCACTCACGTTATAGATCTGGCGTTTGATGGCATTGCGTGTCACGGCGCGCTTGGCCCACCGTTTCGGAACCATGGCACCCAGCCAAACCGCCTGCACGGGAAACAGGGCTGGCAGCCCGGCTTCCACAGGCACTTCCAGCGCACAGCTATGCAAGGCAAAGTGTGCGGTTCTGGCGAGCGTTGTGCCCGCCAAAACTGCCTGAAACTGGGGCCGCGTCTTCAGTCGCTGCACGGTGGTATCACACCAGACCCGCACACCCGCGATGCCTGAATACGCATGCGCCGGACGGAGTTGGCCCGCAGTCGGTATTAGACAGCCAGGCGCTTGCGGCCCTTGGCGCGGCGTGCGTTGATCACGGCGCGGCCACCACGGGTCTTCATGCGAACCAGAAAACCATGGGTACGGGCGCGACGGATTTTGGAAGGTTGGTAAGTGCGTTTCATTTGGAATTCCTAACAGGCTCAGTTCCGATCCAGCCAAAAAAATGGGCGGATCTTGGTCAAATCGCCCCGAACACAATCAGGGGAACCGTCGATTATCGCAAATTTTCTGAGTCGGGGCAACACCTTACATCCGAATCACTGCGTGTTGCTGTAAGTTCCAAGGTGCAATAAAAAATGTGGATAAGGTTTTGATAAATTACAATCCGCGGCGCAGCAACCCATAACTATCCACAGAAGCTGAAAAGAATAATGCCCGAGGGACGCCCACTCCAACACGCCTTGCCAACCGGACTCGATATAGGCCAAAGTCTCTGGCAAAGCTGTGTCGACCAGCTGGCCCAGGAACTGCCAGAACAGCAGTTCAACACCTGGATCAAACCACTGAGTGCCTTGGTTCAGGAAGATTTGTCCAAGGTCACCATCTATGTCGCCAACCGGTTCAAACTGGATTGGGTTCGGGCCCAATACAGCACCCGAATTGCGGCCATGCTGGAAAAAATGTATGGTCAGCCGGTACAAGTAGAGTTAGCAATTACTCCCCGGGAAACCATTACCAGAACTACGATAGCAATACCAGCGCCTGAAATCGCGTCGCCTGAGGAAAGCGTTGCGGCGGGCGAATCCTCCTCCTCGACGCTACCCAAGAACCGGCTTAACAGCATCCTGACTTTCGAGAATCTGGTTGAAGGTACGGCCAATCGTATGGCCCGTGCTGCCGCCATGCACGTTGCCACCACGCCAGGCCACCTGTACAACCCCTTGTTCATCTACGGCGGCGTCGGTTTGGGCAAGACCCACTTGATGCATGCCGTGGGCAACCGACTGCTGGCAGACAAGCCCGGCTCCAAAGTTCTCTACATCCATGCAGAACAGTTTGTCTCGGATGTGGTTAAGGCCTACCAGCGCAAGACTTTCGATGAATTCAAGGAACGCTACCACTCCCTGGATTTGCTGCTGATCGACGACGTGCAGTTCTTTGCCAACAAGGATCGCACCCAGGAAGAATTCTTCAATGCCTTTGAGGCGCTGCTGGCCAAGAAGTCCCACATCGTGATGACCAGCGACACCTATCCGAAGGGCCTGACCGATATCCACGAACGCCTGGTTTCGCGCTTCGACTCCGGCCTGACGGTGGCCATCGAGCCACCCGAACTCGAAATGCGGGTGGCGATTCTAATCAACAAAGCCCGTGTCGAGGGTTCGGAAATGCCCGAAGAGGTGGCTTTCTTTGTTGCCAAGAATGTGCGCTCCAACGTGCGCGAACTCGAAGGCGCCCTGCGCAAGATCCTGGCTTATTCCCGTTTCAACCAGAAGGAAATCTCCATCCAGCTGGCCCGCGAGGCCCTGCGCGACCTGTTGTCCATCCAGAACCGGCAGATTTCGGTGGAAAACATCCAGAAGACGGTAGCCGACTACTACAAGATCAAGGTCGCCGACATGTATTCCAAGAAGCGCCCGGCCAGCATCGCCCGCCCGCGCCAGATCGCCATGTACCTGGCCAAGGAACTGACACAAAAAAGCCTTCCGGAAATCGGAGAATTGTTCGGCGGGCGTGACCACACGACGGTGCTGCACGCGGTGCGCAAGATCGGTGGAGAACGCCAGCAGATGACCGAGTTGAACCAGCAACTGCACGTGCTGGAACAGACGCTCAAGGGCTGATCAGGAATAAAACGCCAAAACGGGAAAAGAAGCGTCTAAAACTGGGAAAATGGCGGGATTTTAGAAAAAATGGGCACCCGGGGAGAACGGTGCCACCACAGACACAACAGAAGAGGTTGACATGATTGTTTTGAAGGCAACGCAGGACAAGGTCCTCTCGGTACTGCAATCCGTAGCCGGCATTGTGGAGCGCCGTCACACCCTGCCCATCCTCGCCAATGTACTGATTCGCAAAACCGGCACCTCGCTGCAGGTCACCACCAGCGACCTCGAAATCCAGATCCGCACCACTGCCGAACTGGGTGGTGACACTGGCAACTTCACCACCACCATTGGTGCGCGCAAGCTCATCGACATCCTGCGCACCATGCCCGCCGACCAGACCGTGACGCTGGAATCCAGCCAGAGCAAGATCATCCTCAAAGGTGGCAAGAGCAAATTCACACTGCAAACCATGGCAGCGGAAGACTTTCCGCTGGTGCAGGAGTCGGCCAATTTCGGCCCCGTGTTCAGCGTGCCGCAAAAAACACTGAAGAGCCTGCTGAGCCAGGTTTCGTTTGCGATGGCGGTCCACGACATCCGTTACTACCTCAACGGCATCCTGTTCGTCGCGGAGGGCAAGACACTCAGCCTGGTGGCTACCGACGGCCACCGCCTGGCCTTTGCTTCCGCCACGCTGGATATTGAAGTGCCCAAGCAGGAAGTCATCCTGCCGCGCAAGACCGTGGTCGAGCTGCAGCGCCTCCTGAGTGACGCCGAAGGCGCCATCGAGATGCAGTTCGCCAACAACCAGGCCAAGTTCGTGTTCGATGGCATGGAGTTCGTGACCAAGCTGGTCGAGGGTAAATTCCCCGACTACAACCGCGTCATCCCCAAGAACCACAAGAACAGCATCACGCTGGGTCGCACCGCGCTGCTGGCCACGCTGCAGCGCACAGCCATCCTGACCAGCGACAAGTTCAAGGGCGTGCGCCTGAACATCGACCCCGGGTCCTTGCGCGTGGCGTCCAACAATGCCGAGCAGGAAGAAGCAGTGGACGAACTGGACATCGATTACGGTGGCGACAGCATCGAGATCGGCTTCAACGTCACCTACCTGATCGACGCACTGGCCAATATGAGCCAGGACATGGTCAAGCTGGAGCTATCCGACGGCAACAGCTCGGCGCTGTTCACCATCCCCGACAACGCCACGTTCAAGTACGTGGTCATGCCGATGAGAATTTAACGCGCAAAAACAGTAGCGCCCGTTGACGCAAACCCCCGGCCTACGGGGGTTTGGTCATTCAAGAGTTTGTGATTTTGTGAAGAGAAGTGAGCCATGACCGAAGACACCAAGCCGACCGGCACCCCCCAAAACAACGATGCAGCCGTGCATACGGGTGAGGGTGGCTCGGACAGCTCCAACTTCCAGCCCACCATCGACACCAATCAGGCAGGGGCGACCGAAGCCTACGGCGAAGGCTCCATCCAGATTCTGGAAGGGCTGGAGGCCGTACGCAAGCGCCCCGGCATGTACATCGGTGACACATCGGATGGCACCGGCCTGCATCACCTGGTGTTTGAGGTCGTGGACAACTCCATCGATGAATCGCTGGCTGGTCATTGCGACGACATCCTGGTCACCATCCACTCCGACAACTCCATCAGCGTCGTCGACAACGGCCGCGGCATTCCCACCGGCGTGAAGATGGACGACAAGCACGAGCCCAAGCGCTCGGCGGCTGAAATTGCCCTGACCGAACTGCATGCCGGCGGCAAGTTCAACCAGAACAGCTACAAGGTCTCGGGCGGCCTGCACGGCGTGGGTGTGTCCTGCGTGAACGCGCTGTCCAAGATGCTGCGCCTGACCATCCGCCGCGACGGCAAGGTGCACGTGATGGAGTTCAGCAAGGGCTTTGTGCAGAACCGCCTGGTCGAGACGCAAAACGGCGTGGAGGTCTCGCCGATGAAGGTCATCGGCGAGACCGAGAAGCGCGGCACCGAGGTGCACTTCCTGCCTGACACCGAAATCTTCAAGGAGAACAACGATTTCCACTACGAAATCCTCTCCAAGCGTCTGCGCGAACTCAGCTTCCTGAACAACGGCGTGCGCATCCGCCTGAAGGACGAGCGCACCGGCAAGGAAGACGACTTTGCCGGCGCCGGCGGCGTGCAGGGCTTTGTGCAATTCATCAACAAGGGCAAGACGGTGTTGCACCCCAACATCTTCCACGCCATGGGTGACCGCCAGAGTGACCAAGGCACCAACATCGGTGTCGAAGTGGCCATGCAGTGGAACAGCGGGTACAACGAGCAGGTCCTGTGCTTCACCAACAACATTCCTCAGCGTGACGGCGGCACCCACCTGACGGGTTTGCGCGCCGCGATGACGCGCGTCATCAACAAGTACATCGACGAGTCCGAGCTGGCCAAGAAGGCCAAGGTGGAGGTGAGCGGTGACGACATGCGTGAAGGCCTGACCTGCGTGCTGTCCGTCAAGGTGCCCGAGCCCAAGTTCAGCAGCCAGACCAAGGACAAGCTGGTCTCCAGCGAGGTGCGTGGCCCGGTCGAAGACATCGTGTCCAAGCTGCTGGCCGACTACCTGCAGGAACGCCCCAACGACGCCAAGATCATCGTCGGCAAGATCATCGAAGCCGCCCGTGCCCGCGAAGCCGCCCGCAAAGCCCGTGACATGACCCGCCGCAAGGGCGTGCTGGACGGCATGGGCCTGCCCGGCAAGCTGGCCGACTGCCAGGAGAAAGATCCTGCGGGTTGCGAAATCTACATCGTCGAGGGTGACTCCGCCGGTGGCTCGGCCAAGCAGGGTCGCGACCGCAAGTTCCAGGCGATCCTGCCGCTGCGCGGCAAGATTTTGAACGTGGAAAAAGCCCGCTACGAAAAGCTGCTGACCAGCAATGAAATCCTGACGCTGATCACCGCTTTAGGCACCGGCATCGGCAAGGCGGGTGGCGCAACTGGCAATGACGATTTCAACGTCGCCAAGCTGCGCTACCACCGCATCATCATCATGACCGATGCGGACGTCGACGGCGCCCACATCCGCACCCTGCTGCTGACC
>JBAQDE010000050.1:0-49419 GCA_049294595.1 Rhodoferax sp.
CCGCCAGGCGCTCGGCCACCGCGGCCAGAGGGGCAACGTCGCCCACGGAGCCGACCGCCAACACGGCGGCGCGGCGATAGGAATGCAATGGGGTTGTCATACGCCCCGAAGACTACCGGCTATCTTCCGTTTGGGATTGAACAAACCCGACATCGGCAACGGCCGGCCGGAACGCCCAATAGCCACTTTGCGCCGATGCCAGCGCGCCGCGGGTCTGTCCGGGCGTGTGTCCGGCCACCTGGCGGTATTCGCGGGTCATGTGGGCCTGGTCGGCATAGCCGGCACCGGCAGCCACACCGGCCAGAGGCTCGCCGGTCCGGGCCAGTTGCACCAAGGACGCCTCAAAGCGCCTGGTGGTCAGCCAGCGCTTGGGGCTCAAACCAAACGCCCGGCCAAAACGCCGCTCAAACTGGCGCGCACCCAGGCCCAGGCGCGAAGCCGCGGCCGCCACACTGCCGGCATCCTGCAAGGCGCGGCACAGGTCCTCGCGGCCATCCTGCGCGGAGTGGCCGCCACGGGCAAGGGTCTGCAGGGCCGCGCCCAGGCTATCCGGGTTGTGGACCGCATCCAACCAGGCCCGCGCCACGCCCGCAGCGCACAGGGGTGCCAGCGCGCGGCCATCCGTCCAGGCGTCAACCAGCGTGCGCGCCGCCACACCAAACCAGTCGGGCAGCAACCACGGCTGCAGCACCACGCTGAGGGAGTGCAGGGGCCCGGATGCCCGCGTCGCCAACGGAGCCGTCATAGGCCCACACAGAAAGATGCCGGGAAACGGCTGGCCGCCCGCACCAACGGTGCGCACCGTGCCGCTGGCCACCACATTCAGGCAGGCGTAGACGTTGGCCGGCACCGTGCCGACCACATCGGCCCCCGCCATGGCGGGCGGCAGCTCGCGCCAGATCGCGCACACCACCTGGCGCTCCAGTCCAGGTGGGGCCGGCAGCACCGTGACGCGCTCCTGGGGCTGTGTCAGACCGGTCACGCGCTCAGGCCACGGTGACGGGCTCGGCGCCCAGCAGCGCTTCCAGCACCGCCACCGGCGCCGGGCGGGCCAGCAGATAGCCCTGGTACAGGGTGCAGCCCTGTTGGGCCAGGAAATCCTTTTGCGCCTCAGTCTCCACGCCTTCGGCAATGACCTCCAGGCCCAGGCTGCGCGCCATGGCCACGATGGTCTGCACGATCAGGCCGTCGCTGTGGCGCACACCCAGGTTGCGCACAAAGGACTGGTCGATCTTCAGCTGGTCCAGCGGCAGGCGCGTGAGATAGGCCAGGGACGAGTAGCCGGTTCCAAAATCGTCCACGGAGAACTGCACACCACTGGTCTTGAGCAGACTCATCTTGGCAATGCAGTCATCCACGTTGTCCAGCATCAATGACTCGGTCAGTTCCAGCTTGAGCCGGTGCGGGGGCGCTCCGGCCTCCAGCAGGGCCGCCGAGACCTGCTGCACAAAGTCACTGTGGCGGAACTGGCGGGCGCTGACATTCACCGAGAGTTGCAGCGCAGCCAGGCGCGCATCCTGCTGCCACGCGGCCAACTGCTGGCAGGCGGTGTGCAGCACCCACTGGCCTATGGGCAGAATCAGCTCGCTTTCTTCGGCCACGGTGATGAAGACCGCCGGCGAAACCATGCCGCGCTGTGGGTGGACCCAGCGCAGCAGGGCTTCGGCTCCTACCATGTGTCCCTCCAGCGTGAACTGCGGCTGGTAGTGCAACTGCAGCTCGGCGCGTTCCAGCGCGGTGCGCAAGTCGGCCTCCAGTTGGGCCCGCTCGCTGATGGCCGTCTGCATCTGTGGATCAAAAAAGCACAGGGCATTGCCGTGCCGCGCCTTGACCTGGTACATGGCAATGTCGGCCTGCTTGAGCAGTTCGGCAGCACCCTCCGCACCCGGCCCGAACAGCGTGGCCCCCAGGCTGCAGGTGGCATGGTAGGGGTGGCCATCCAGTTCATAGGGCTGGTTCAGGGCGGAGAGCATCTTGTCGCCAATGTGCTGGGCCAGTTGGGCCGCATGCTCCATCTCGTGGGACAGGTCCATCAGCATGACCACGAATTCGTCGCCGCCCAGGCGTGCCACGGTATCGGCATCGCGCACACAGGCTTTCAGGCGCAGTGCCACCTGCTGCAGCAGCTGGTCACCCACCTCGTGCCCCATGGTGTCGTTCACCACCTTGAAGTGGTCCAGGTCCAGAAACAGCAGGGCCCCCATCTGGCCGGTGCGCGACGCCGCCACCGTGGCCTGGGTCAGGCGATCCAGCAGCAGGCGCCGATTGGGCAGGCCGGTGAGCGTGTCGTAAAACGCCAGACTCTCGATCTCAGCGTTGGCGCGACGCAAGTCCGTCACATCGTGGTAGGTGATGACCACACCACCATCTGGTGTGGCGCGTTCGGTGATCTGGATATGGCTGCCGGTAGGCAGCATCTGCTCGTGCGGCTCGTTCGTTCCCAACTGCAGGTGCAGCCGCTGTTCCACCCAGCGCTGCCGGTCGGCCGCACTGGCGCCAGGCAAATGGAAACGGGACGAAATCTCCAGCACCTGACGGAACTCCATCATCGGCACCATGCCGCCTGCCAGCCAGGGGAATATTTCCTCAAAACGCCGGTTCCACTGCACCACCCGCTTCTCGGCGTCCAGCAACACGAAGCCACTCACCATGGACTCCAGCGCCTGGTCCAGCGTCACTTTGGCCTGCGCAATGGCCATCCGGGCGGTGGCGATGCGGTTCAGGTACACCACCGCGAACCCACCTGCCAGCCACAGCAGCACGCCAAACCCCAGCACGGCAGCGGCCACCACATTGCGATCCGAGCGCCACTCGGCCAGGGCTGCCTCCACGGGAATGCTGGCAGATATCCAGAGATCACGGTAGATGGCTGGGCGGGTGACCACCAGCGCCGGTACCTGGCTCAGGCGGGCAAACGCGCCGGGTTCACCACCGCCAGGACCTCCACCACCCAAGGCGGGCACCATCATCGGGTTGCTGCGGGAATCCTGCGACGGAACCCCGAGCAGCAGTTGCCCATTACCCCGCTCCAGGGTCACCTCCAGCGCGGCAATGTCCGTCCCCTGCATCAGCACCGACGACAGCATGGCGGTGGGCACCTCGGCCACGGCCAGCATGTGGGAGCCATCGGCCATGCGGATATAGCGACCGAAATACAGCACCCGCTCCGAAGAGGCAAAACTCACCATGGGCGCACTGACGACCAGCGTGGACATGGGCTGCGCCAGCACATCCTCCATGAAGCCCTTGGGCAGTTCCAATGGCCGTGCCTCGCCAAAGGACTCCGACGACGCCAGGACCTTTCCCCGGGCATCCAGCAGTGCGACAAATCGGACCATCAGGTTCTGCCGGGCCGCGCTGCGCAACAACTGGCTGGCCGCCCTGGAATCAACCCACTCGGGCACCACTGCGGACAGCCCCAGCAGCTCGTCTGTGCCGGCCAGCAGCACATCGATGGCCAGCAACGAGCGGTTCAGCGCGGCCTCCGCGCCGGACATGAAGCGCACCGCCTGTTCGCGGCTGTCCGCCAACACACTCTGGCGTGCACTCCAGACCTGGTAGGAAGCACCCGCAACCAGGACCAGCGACAGGGCCACCACCAGCCCCCAAACCGTGAACTTGATGCGATCCAGCGTGTTGCGCATCAGGGCCCCGTCGGAACGGAGATTTGGCGTGCCGGGCCGATGGTCTGGTTCCAGATCTCGTTGCAGCGCACACCACAACGCTTGAGCCAGTTGGGCAGCACCGTGGAGCGGAAGATCTCCTGGCGGCGGCGCTCATCCTGGGCCGACACCGGCACCACCACCATGTTGCCCTTGCGCCCGGTCTTGCACGCTGGTGTGCCGCTGTTGCAGGCGACGCCTTGCGCCGTATCGCGCTCGGACTCTTCCCAGATCGCGGCCTCCAGCTTGGGGAGTTCACTGCGCAGCAGGGAGCGCAGGTCCGGAGGCAACGCCTCCCAGGCGGCACGGTTGGCCCCAAAAATTGCCAGGCCCCAGGTCAGTGGCATGGAATACAGGTAGTACGACAACTCCGGCAAACCCAGCGTGTTGCCGGACATGGTGCCGGTGATGGCACATTCCACATTGCCATTCTGCAAACTGGACACGATCTCGGCGAATGCGGTGCTCACCGGCACACCACCCAGAGCACCAACAAAATCGGCCTGGCCCACGGACGACACGCGAATACGCCGCCCGCTCAGATCCGCCAGCGCTCCCAGGGGTTTCTTGCAGAACAGCACCTGGGCTGGATAGGTGTAGATGGCCAGCGCCTCCACACCATGCTGCTCGCGCAGAGCCTTTTCCAGATAGGGGCGAAAGGCCGCCAGGCTGGCTTTCAGGCTCGCCATGTCAGGGTTCAGTCCGGCCAGGTCCGGGGCGGTGTACTGCGGATACTGGGCCGACAGCGAACTCATGAGCGTGGTGCCAAAGGGCACCACGCCCAATTGCAACAGCCTTAGCATCTCCACCCCCGGCACACCGGCGCGGTCAAAGGGAACGATGTCGGCGCTGAACTTGCCACCGCTCAGACGCAGCAGTTCACGGGTCCAGAAGGGTTCTTCCCAGCGCGTGTATTGGGTGAGCGCCGCCAGGCCACCCACCACGCGCAGCTTGTAGGGAGCAGGGGCCGCGGCAGTTTGTGCAACCGCTGACATGGCCCAGAAATTGCAACACAAGACGAACAGTCGGAGCAAACGGGGCATAACGATGTTGGGTACCTTCCACATGGCCGGGGCTTTATCCCATTATTGAGCGAATTTTCATGAACATACGCTTTCGGCATCGATCCATGAGGCGATTGAATTGGACGGGCGCCCGACAGCGACCGGATACTGCGCCCACAATAAACCCATTCGAGAAGAGACAAGCATGTTGAAAACACCTAGTGTCCGGACCCGGCGGGGGCTGCAGCCCCTGTGCGTTGGATTGCTGCTGACGGGACTGACCACCATGGCCATGGCCGGTCCCGCGCTGGAGCGCATGCGCCAGACCGGCAAGATCGTGCTGGGGCACCGCGAATCGTCGGTGCCCTTTTCGTATCTGGACGCCGACAAACGCCCGGTCGGCTATGCACTGGATCTGTGCCTGCGACTGGCTGAAGCGGTGCGCAAGAAGCTCGACCTGAAAACCCTGACGCCCGAGTACGTCATGGTCACACCCAGCAACCGCATCGCCATGGTGGAAGAGGGCAAGGTGGACCTGGAGTGCGGCTCCACCACCAACAACGCCGAGCGGCGCGCCAAGGTGGCCTTCACCGTGCCCCACTACATCACGGGCGCCCGCTACATGGTGCGCGCCGACAGTGGCATCACCGACATCGTCGGCTTTGAGAACAAGCGCATGGTCTCCACCAAGGGCACCACTCCACTGAAAGCCATTGCGCGCGCCGACCGTGAACGCGGACTGAACATGACCATCCAGGAAGCATCTGACCACGCCCGCGCCGTGGAAATGGTGGAAAAAGGAGAGTCTGACGGATTTGTGATGGACGATGTGCTGCTCTATGGCCTGATCGCCAGCCGGCCCAACCCCGAGAAGCTCCGGGTGGTGGGCAAGTTCCTGACCGTGGAACCACTGGCCATCATGCTGCCCAAGAACGATCCCGAGTTCAAGGCCATCCTGGACCACGAGATGAAGCGTCTGATCGTCTCGCGCGAAGCCCACACCATCTACGACCAGTGGTTCCTGAAGCCGATTCCGCCGCGCAACACGCCGCTGAACCTGCCGATGAACTACCTGCTGCGCGATTTCTGGAAGTACCCCACGGACCAGGTTCCGGGTGGGTAGCTGGCCCCAAGTCCAGCCTGGGGGCGGCCCGGCGGCAAAACTAGTACGTCCCCGGATACGCCCCACCATCGGCCAGCACGTTCTGGCCGGTGATGTAGCCGGCGTGCACGCTGCACAGAAATGCGCAGATGGCACCAAACTCCTCGGGCGTGCCAAAGCGCTTGGCCGGAATGCCCTGGCGGCGGGTGTTGGCCAGGGCCTCCACGTTCTGGCCCGTCTTCTTGGCGTTGGCCTCCAGCATGGTCTTGATGCGGTCGGTGTCGAAAACGCCGGGTAGCAGGTTGTTGATGGTCACGCCCTGGGCCGCCAGCGGGCTGCGCGCCACGCCGGCCACGAAGCCCGTGAGGCCACTTCGCGCGCCGTTGGACAGACCCAGCACATCGATGGGCGCCTTGACCGAGCTAGAGGTGATGTTGACGATGCGCCCAAAGCCGCGCTGCGCCATGCTGTCCACGGTGGCCTTGATGAGTTCGATGGGGGTCAGCATGTTGGCGTCCACCGCCTTCAGCCAAGCCTCACGATCCCAGTCGCGGAAATCTCCGGGAGGCGGGCCACCGGCGTTGGTAACCACGATGTCGAAATCGCGGCGCATGGCGAACACCGCCGCGCGACCAGCCTCTGTCGTGATGTCTTGCGCACAAAACAACACGTTAGCCCTCGTGGATGTTGCGTAATCAGCTATCAATTTGGAAGCAGATTCCTCCAGCTTCTCGGCCCCACGTGCCACCATCAACACGTTCACGCCTTCCTGGACCAGCGCCTGGGCACAGCCCCAGCCCAGGCCCTTGCTGGCCCCGCACACCAGGGCCCACTTGCCCGCAATTCCCAAATCCATGTGATTCACTCCTGCGATGTGCCAAAACTGGCGAATATGACGCATGATACGCAGCCATGAAGTTCCGCCCTGCCCCTTTGAACGCCCTCCTGGAGCCCTATGCCGACAAGGTTTGTGACGCGGCACACGCCGTAGCAGCCATCCGCAACGGGGAACACGTGTTTGTCGGCACCGGCTGCGCCGCGCCGCGCACGCTGGTGCAGGCACTGGAGTGCATGCCCAGCCCTCCGGCCGATGTGGAGCTGCTGCATTTCTTCACCATCAAGGCGTTTGAGCACGATGCAGACGGCCGCTGTACCACCCGCTTTCGGCACCGCAGTTTTTTTGTTGGCAGCGACATGCGCGCCGCCGTCAAGCAGGGCCTGGTGGACTATGTGCCGATGTCGGTAGCCCGGGTTCCCGAGATGATGGCGCTGGGCCGCATTCCGGTGGATGTGGCGTTGGTCCAGGTCTCGCTGCCCGATGCCTTTGGCTATGTGAGCCTGGGCGTGTCGGTGGACATCATTCCAGCGGCCATTGCCCGCGCCCGGCTGGTGATTGCAGAGGTCAACCCCAACATGCCGCGCTCCATGGGCGACTCGACGCTGCACATCAGCCGCATTGACTACCTGGTGCCGGTGGATGCGCCCATCACCCCGTTTGAGCGCATCCCGGTGCAGGAGGAAAACGTGCAGCGCATTGCGCGCTACATCGCCGGCATCATCGACGACGGCTCCACGTTGCAAATTGGCCTGGGTGAGGTGGCGCATGAGGCGCTGCAGTACCTGACGGATCGCAAGGACCTGGGCGTGCATTCGGACCTGATCTCCGATGCCATCATTCCACTGCTCATCAACGGCAGCCTGACGGGCGCGCGCAAGACCAGCAAGCCGTTCAAGATCGTGGCCAGCCTGGCCCTGGGCTCGCGTGCGCTGTACGACCTGATCGACAGCAACCCGCTGTTCTCGTTTGAGCCCATGGATGCCGTGTGCAACCCGGTGACGATTGCCGCCCAGCACAAGATGGTGGCGATTGCCCAGGCCTATTCCATCGACCTGACCGGCCAGGTCTGCATCGACCAGTTTGATGGCGAGTTCTACAGCGGCATCGGCAGCCAGGGCGAATTCCTGCGCGGGGCCTCGCGCTCACCCGGCGGCAAGCCGATCGTGTGCATGACCTCCACCACCGAAGACGGCTCGCAGTCGCGCATCCGCCCCGCGCTGCTGGCCGGAGAGGCCGCCACCATCGCCCGCACCGATGTGCACTATGTGGTCACCGAATACGGCATCGCCTACCTGTTTGGCAAATCCATCCGCGAGCGCGCCACGGCGCTGATCGAGCTGGCCCACCCGCAGTTCCGCCCCGAGCTGTTTGCCCAGGCCCAGGCGCTGGGCTACCTGAGCGCCGACCAGACGCTGCAGAACCTGCGCGCCTACCCGGTGGAAGAGGAACTCACCGTCACACTCAAGGACAACCGCACGGTGCTGCTGCGCCCGGCCCTGTCCAGCGATGCCCAGGGCATCCGCGACCTGTTCCACCACCTGAGCGAGGCCGATGTCTACACCCGCTTCTTCCGCCATGTGCGGGGGCTGTCCAACCAGGAGGTGCAGCGGCTGTGCAATGTGAACTACGAGAACGAGGTGGCCTTCGTGGCCGTCGCCGGCCCGCGCGAGGCCGCGGAGATCGTGGCCCAGGCCTGCTACTTCATCAACCCCACCACCAACCTGGCCGACACCGCCTTCATGGTGCACCCGGACTGGCAGGGCAGCGGGCTGGGCACGGCGTTGCAGAACTGCATGGCAGCGCACGCCAAGAAGCGCGGCCTGCGCGGCTTTGTGGCCGATGTGCTGCCGGGCAACACGCGCATGCTGCGCCTGGCGCGCAATGGTCCACCGACCGTTCAGGTGGAAAAGAACGCCGACTCGGTGCACATCACCCAGCTGTTCTAGCCGGGTTAGCGACTCCCGGGTTACAGCCCGGTCGTGTCCACAAACGCTTCGGCACGCGGAAAGCGCGCCACCATCCAGTGGCGGTCGATGTCCAGCGCGGTGATCACCGGCATGGGCAGTTCGGCCACGCTGTCGGGGCCCGGCGTGGCGCAGTCGGCCAGCAGGGCGGCCAGGTGCACCACACCGGCCAGCGCGTCAAACGGCTGCGCCGCCATCGGGTCGCCCGCGCTTTGCAGGCCGGAGACGATGGCGTCGGGAAAGTTCCAGTGCCGCGCCAGCACAGCGGTGACCTGGCCCTCGTCAAAACCCAGCAGGCGCTGCTCGCGCTCCCAGCGCGCTTCGGCCGGGTTGGGCAGGGCCTCGATCTGCACCAGGGCATCGGGAGACTTCTGTCCGATGATGAGTTCACCCAGGCGCAGCATCATGCCAGCCAGCCAGGCTTGCTGTGGGTCCAGCCCGGCGCCACCAGCCAGCCACTGGGCGTAGCCGGCGCAGGCCATGCTGAATTTCCAGAAGGCCGTGCGGTCCAGACCCGGCACCTGGGGGAAGGCGGTGCTGATGCTGGTGGACAGGGCCAGGGCACGCACCCGGGACATGCCCATCAGCGTGATGGCGTGGTCCAGCGACAGCACCTGGCGGCTCAGCCCGAATTGGGCACTGTTGGCCAGGCGCAGCAGGTTGGCGGTGAGCGCGGGGTCCTTGGAGATGATGGCCTCCACCTGCGTGGCCGAGGAGTCCGGGTCATTCAGGGTGCGAATCAATGCATGAACCACCTCGGACATCACGGGCAGCTTGGCGGATTCGAAAAAGGCAGACAGGGTCGACATGAAAACTCCAAAAAACAAACAGGGACGTGGTGGCCTGGCAGCCCGACCCGCCCAGGGCACCAAGTATAGAAAGCTGGCGTCCACCCCGCCAGCAAATCCCCACGCCGCTCTGTGCACACCGCAGCCATGCAATTCCTACGTAATGCTACTCATTTGATAGCAGTAACATCATATTTCACGAGGGCTATAGCCCGATTTATGCATGAATGACTCGGGCTGCGCAGCCCATGCGGGTGGCCTCTGTCGGAAAATCCGGTTGATTTTCTGGCGGGGATCGCCATAAATGGCTTGTAATTGCCGGAGCATGCGTGGCGCGTTGCGGCTGCGGCCAGTGTCACAACCGGGCCGGACCGGCCCGGATTTCAGGGTCTAAAATCGCGCCGCTTGCTCCATTCTTACAACAACAATACCCTGCCCTCTCACAATGACCCCTGAACCCGGAACCTCGCTGGAATCCGAACTGCACCGTCTGCGCGATGCGTTGCAGCCCGGGCAGGGGCCTGCGTTGTCGCGCAACATGACCGATTTGCTGGCGCAAGCCATCGAACAGAGCCCATTTGGCATTGTCGTGATGGACGTCGCCGGCCAGGTGGAATACTGCAACCGCGCGTTCACGGCCATGTCGGGCTTTGCGCTGGATGACATTGTGGGCGTGAATCCGCACCCCTGGAACCCGGCCGAGACCACCGAATCGATTTATGGCAGCCTGCTGTCGTCGCAGAACCTGGGCGAGCCCTGGCGCGGTGATTTGCAGAACCACCGCAAGGATGGCAGCGTGTACTGGGAACGCCAGATGGTGTCCACCCTGCGCGACGCGGACGGCAAGCACACCCACCTGATCGCGGTCAAGGAAGACATCAGCGAACGCAAGCTCAAGAGTGAAAACTACGAGCAGACGCGCCGCCTGCAGGAGCAGGCCCTGGTCTCCAGCAGCAACGGCATCATGATCACGCGCAGTGACGATGACGACCATTCCATCGTCTACGTCAACCCGGCGTTCGAGCGCATCACCGGCTACCGGTCCGACGAGGTGATTGGCCTGGAGGGACGCTTCCTGGTGCGCGACGACCTGGCCCAGCCCGACCTGGAAAACATCCGCTCGGCGCTGCGCGAAGGGCGCGAGGGCGAGGCCACGCTGCGCAACTACCGCAAGGACGGCTCGCTGTTCTGGAACGAGCTGCGCATCGCCCCGGTGCGCGACCTGACCGGTGCCGCCACCACGCATTTCGTCAGCGTCATCAACGACATCAGCGAGCGCGTGCGCTACCAGCAGGCCCTGGAATACCAGGCCAACCACGACAGCCTGACCGGCCTGGCCAACCGCAACCTGCTAAGCGACCGGATTGAGCAGGCCATTGCCTGGGCCAAGCGCCAAAAGGGCCTCATTGGCGTGATGCTGCTGGACCTGGACCACTTCAAGCTGGTCAACGATGCCTCGGGCCACCGCGCCGGCGACGCCCTGCTCAAGGAAGTGGCCCACCGCCTGAAATCCTGCGTGCGCGAGACCGACACCGTGGCGCGCCTGGGTGGCGATGAGTTTGTCATCATCCTCACCGACCTGCCCCAGCCCGACGATGTGGACCAGATTGCCGAGAAGATTCTCTCCACGCTGTCCCGCCCGATCGAGGTGGCCGGGCGCGACATCTTTGTCACCGCCAGCATCGGCGTGTCGCTGTACCCGCGCGACGGCGACCATGGCGAGATCCTGCTGCGCTACGCCGACATGGCCATGTACCGGGTCAAGGAACACGGCCGCAACAGCGTGCGCCAGTTCATGCCGGAGATGGGCTCCAACGCCATCAGCCGCCTGGACATGGAAGCCGCCCTGCGCCGGGCCCTGGAGCGCGGCGAATTCCTGTTGCACTACCAGCCCAAGATCGAGCTGCCCAGCCAGCGCATCGTCGGCGCAGAAGCATTGATCCGCTGGCAACACCCGCAGATCGGGCTGGTGCACCCCATCGAATTCATCCACCTGGCCGAAGAAACCGGCCTGATCCTGCCGATGGGCGAATGGGTGCTCAAGGAGGTCTGCCAGCAGCAGGTGCGCTGGCGCGAGCAGGGCCTGCCGCCCATGAAGATCGCCATCAACATGTCGGCCCGCCAGTTCCGCCAGGAAGACCTGGCCGACCGCATCGCCGCGACCTTCGCCAGCACCGGGGCCGATCCCACCCAGTTCATCCTGGAGCTGACGGAAAGCATGGTCATGCACGACGTGGACAGCACCCTGGTGGCACTGCGTTCGCTGAAAAAACTGGGTGTCTCCCTGTCGCTGGACGACTTTGGCACCGGCTACTCCAGCCTGTCCTACCTGCGCCGCTTCCCGATTGACGAGTTGAAGATCGACCGCTCCTTCATCAACGACATCCACACCAACCATGACGATGCGGCCATTGCCGGCGCCATCGTGGCCATGGCGCGCAGCCTGAGCCTGTCGGTCGTGGCCGAAGGCGTGGAAAAGAAAGAGCAGGCCGAACTGCTGGCCAGCCTGGGCTGCAACCAGGTGCAGGGCTATTACTACGCGCGCCCCATGGCGGAGAGCGCCTTCACCACCCAACTGCACGAGCAGCAGAACGGGAACGCATGAGCAAGCTGAACTGGCACGCCGTACCCCAGGGGGAACTCGCCCTGTTACTCAAACAGGCCACACTCGACGACTCGCGCGCGGTGGGCGCATCCACGGTTTACCGGCTGAATCTGGCCGGGCGCGAGGTGCTGGCCGTGTCCCTGGCCGACGGCTCGGCGGTCATCATCGAGGCGCAAGTTCCGTCTCGCGCCAAACGCCGCCGGGTCGACCCCCCGGTCAGCTGACTCGCCGACGAACCGCCTGCCCTGCATTGAGCGCCAGCAGGACCAGGCCGCCGGCCACCACACCAACCAGGCCATCGGCCAACAGCGGCACCACCGTCTGCGCCACGCTGGCCACCAGGCCACTGCCGCCCAACTGCTCCAGCAAGGCCTGCACCGCATGGTGCACCGGCCCCAGACCGTGCACCAGAATGCCGCCGCCCACCAAGAACATGGCCGCCGTGCCGACCACGGTCAGCGTCTTCATCAACAGCGGCGCAGCGCGCAGCAGCCCGCGTCCCAGCGCCTGCACAGGCCCGGTGCCCGGTCGGCGGCTCAGGTACAGGCCGGCGTCGTCCAGCTTCACAATACCGGCCACAAAACCATAGACCCCAAAGGTCATCAGCACCGCAATGCTGCTGAGCACCGACAGCTGGGTCATCCACGGGCTGGTCTGCACCGTGCCCAGCGTGATGGCGATGATCTCGGCCGAGAGCACAAAGTCGGTGCGGATGGCCCCCTTGACCTTGTCGCGCTCCAGCTCCAGCAGGTCCACGGCCGGGTTCTCCAGTGCCTCCAGCAAGACCTGCTCGTGGGCCTGGTCTTCTGCAGCGCTGTGCAAGAACTTGTGCGCCAGCTTCTCGAAGCCTTCAAAGCACAGGTAGGCCCCACCGATCATCAGCAGCGGTGTCACTGCCCAGGGAATGAAGAGGCTGATCAGCAGCGCCGCCGGCACCAGGATCAGCTTGTTGACCAGCGAGCCCTTGCACACGGCCCACACCACCGGCAGTTCGCGGTCGGCGGAGACGCCCACCACCTGCTGGGCGTTGAGGGCCAGGTCGTCGCCCAACACGCCGGCCGTCTTCTTGGCGGCAATCTTGGAAAGAATCGCCACGTCATCCAGGATGGTGGCAATGTCGTCAATCAGGGCAAGCAGGCTACTGGACATGGTGTGAAGACTCAGCGGGAAAATACGCATTGTCGCAGCCCGGAACTGCGACAGAATCACACCATGCCCGCCGCATCCGCCACCACCCCCGCGCCCACCGTTCTGGACGTCGAGGCCTCCGGATTTGGCCGCAACAGCTACCCGATCGAAGTCGGATTTGTGCTGCCCAATGGCCACGCCTATTGCACCCTGATCCGCCCCGAGGCGCACTGGACGCACTGGGACGCGCAGGCCGAGGCCACGCACCGCATCCCGCGCCGCCTGATTCTGGAGCGCGGCCTGCCGGCAAGCGAAGTAGCCCACGCCATCAACACCCAACTGGCCGGGCACACCGTGTACTCCGATGGCTGGGCCCATGACTACACCTGGCTGGGCGCGCTGTTTGACGCAGCCGACATGACGCCCGCCTTCAAGCTGGAGAACCTGCGCGCCCTGCTCGACGAGGGGCAGGCCGACCGCTGGCACACGGTCAAGGCCCAAGTCAGCAGCGAGCGTGGCCCGCAACGCCACCGCGCCAGTTCCGACGCGCGGCTGCTGCAACTCACGGTCCTGCGGCTGCGCAACGCGCTCTGATGGCCGGTGCCGTGCAGTAACATGCACGGCCTGTCACCCATCACCCTGCGAGGAGCGCCCATGTCCATCACCGTCAACGTCGAACTCGGCTACGAATTTGAGGTCAAGGCGCCCTTCAAGGAGGTGTTTGCGGTGCTGGCCGATGTGCCCACCTCCGCCAGCTTCTACCCGCAGGTGGACAAGCTGGTTGACCTGGGCGGTGGCAGCTACCGCTGGGAAATGGAGAAGATCGGCCTGCCGCAGATCAGCCTGCAGACCGTCTACGCCTCCACCTATGTGGCCAACAAGGCCAAGGGCACCGTGGTCTGGACACCGGTCGCGGGGGTAGGCAATGCCTTGGTGTCCGGTAGCTGGCACCTGACCGACCACAAGACCTCCACCAAGATCGTGCTCGACGTCAAGGGCGATCTGAGCATTCCGTTGCCCGCCTTGATGAAGCTGGTCGTGGCTCCGGTGGTGGAGGCCGAGTTTGAGCGGTTGACCGAACAGTACATAGCCAACCTGATTCAGCGCTTTGGCGGCGAGGTTTGATAGGGCGCTCTTGATTTGGTAGCTGAATACGCAGTGCTGGCGAGGGCTCTGGGCTTTTTTTGCTTCCTCACTTCCCCACTCTCCCCCCGCCCTCTCGCCCCGCCGGGCGAGAGGGGGCCTTAACAGCCATATTTGGCCGCGTGTTTTGAGGTGGCACGTTCAATGTGCGAAAGGGGAAGGAATTGGCATGGATTGGGGGCATGGCGCCCGTGCCCCAAGCAGAACCGCGTTCCACTACGTTGGCCTTTGCGCGTGTACGTCCCACCTTCAAAAACAAGGCCAAATAGGGCTGTTCGGCTCCCCTTTCCGCCCTGGCGAGGGTGGAAAGGGGCGGGGGGATAGGGGGTGTGTTAGCTAGAAGTCCGCATCCAGCACCACCCGATACCGCGCCTTGCCCGAGCGCAGATGGTCCAGCGCGTCGTTCGTGCGGGACATCGGGAAATGCTCCACCTGCGGCGCAATGCCGTGGCGGGCGCAGAACTCCATCATCTGGGTCAGCACCACCGGTGACGGCGTGGGTGAAGCCGAGATGCTGCGCTGCCAGGACAGGAGACCACCGGTCTTGACCTTCATCGCCTCGGTCACGACACCCACCATGTGCAGGCGGCCCTTGGGCGCCAGCGTGCCGATGAGCGCGTCCCACTCCAGGCTGGCACCGACGGTGACCAGCAGAAAGTCCAGCGTGCCGGCAATCGCCTTGAGTTCCTTCACGTCCACACTGCTCACCGTTTGGTGCGCGCCCAGTTGCAGGGCTTCTTCACGTTTGGAGGGCGTCGAGGTGAAGGCGGTCACCTCACAACCCCAGGCCCGGGCGAACTTGACCGCCAGGTGCCCCAGGCCGCCAATGCCGACCACACCGACCTTGTCGGTGGGCTTGATGCCGTGGATGACGAACGGCAGAAAGGCCGTGCCACCACCGCACATCAGCGGCCCGGCGCTGGACGGGTCCAGCCCGGCCGGAATCGGCAGTGCCCAGCCCCAGTGCGCGCGCACCCGATCGGCAAATCCGCCGTGGCGCCCGACGATGGTGGGCTGGCGCTTGGCGCACAGGTTCTGTTCGCCGCCCATGCAGAAATTGCAGTGGCAGCAGCTCTGGCTGTGCCACCCCAGGCCGACACGCTGGCCGACTGTGCGGCCCTTGACCTGGTCACCCACGGCGACGATGGTGCCAATCACCTCATGGCCGGGCACCAGCGGGTAGGTGGCTGGAAACCATTCGCTGTCCACCATGGCCAGGTCGGAATGGCATACGCCGCAGAATTCAACGGCGATCTCCACGTCCTCGGGCTTGAGGTCACCCGCGTCATAATCCATCCGCTCCAACGGGCCGCCCGACTGTTTGGCAGCCCAGGCACGAAACATTGCCATGGCGTGTCTCCTTGAAAGCTGCGAAGCGTACCGCCTTTCCGCCCGCTATACCCTGGCAGTGTGTAACGGGCGTGACTGTCCGAGCCGGCGCATAATTCAGCGCGGCATTCGTTTTGCCCCCATAACCAACTAGAAGAGTTTTTCACTATGCATCGCGTCGCCATCAGCAGCACTGGACTGTTTACCCCGCCCGAAGTCATCACCAACGAAGAATTGGTCGCCGCCTTCAACGCCTACGCCCAACAGGAAAACGCCAAGTACGCTGACGAGATCGCCGCCGGTACTCGCGCCGCCATCACTGACTCCAGCGTCGAGTTCATCGAGAAGGCCTCCGGCATCAAGCGCCGCTACGTGATGAACAAGTCGGGCGTGCTGGACCCGCGACGCATGCGCCCCGAATTCAAGCCGCGCCCGGATACCGAGCTGTCGTTGATGGCCGAGATCGCCGTCAAGGCCGCACAGGACGCGCTGGCCGCCGCCGGCAAGACCGCCGCCGATGTGGATGGCGTGATCTGCGCTGCCGCCAACATGCAGCGTGCCTACCCCGCCATGGGCGTGGAAATCCAGACGGCCCTGGGTATCAACGGCTACGCCTTTGACATGAACGTGGCCTGCTCCTCGGCCACCTTTGGCCTGGAGATGGCGGTCAACGCCGTGCGCACCGGCACCGCCCGCGCCATCCTGGTCGTCAACCCCGAAATCACCTCCTGCCACCTGGCCTGGCAGGACCGCGACTGCCACTTCATCTTTGGCGACGTCTGCACCGCCATCCTGGTGGAGCGGCTGGACCTGGCACCCACCGGCGCGTTCGAGATCCTGGGCACGCGCCTGCAGACCACGTTCTCCAACGCCATCCGCAACAACGCCGGCTTCATGTCGCGCGCCGAAGACCGCGACCCCGAGGACCGGGACCAGTTGTTCCGCCAGGAAGGCCGGCGCGTGTTCAAGGAAGTCTGCCCCATGGCCGCCGAGCACATTGCCACCCACCTGGCTGCCCACGAGATGGCGCCCACCGATGTGCGCCGTTTCTGGCTGCACCAGGCGAATCTGTCGATGAACCAGTTTGTCATGCGCAAGCTGCTGGGCCGCGACGTCAACCCCGAGGAAGCGCCCATCATCCTGGACGAGTTTGCCAACACCGCGTCGGCCGGTTCCATCGTCGCCTTCCACCGCAACAAGGCCGACTTCCAGAGCGGCCAGGTTGGCGTGATCTGCTCGTTTGGCGCCGGCTATTCGATCGGCAGCGCCATCGTCAAAAAGACCTAACTGAGCGCGCGCTTCAGGCGAATCTCTTCCACCCGGGCGGTGCCCACCGGCACCGTCTTGGCACTGCTGGGTTCGCGCTTGAAGCCGGCCAGTTCGTGGAAACGCAGCGCGCGGTCGTTGGACAGGGCGATCCAGATGGTGACGTGCGTGCAGCCTTCTTCCAGCAGCCCCTCGCGGGCCGCATCCCACAGCGCCAGGCCCACGCCTTGGCCGAGGTGGCTTTGCGCCACATAAATGGCCCAGATCTCGCCCATGGTCTGGGGCGTGCCCTTGTCGCGTGAACGGTCGAAGCCGACAAAACCGATGATCTTGTCACCGTCCAGTGCAACATGCACCTGGGGCTCGGCGTATTCAATGGCTTCGCGCCAGTAGGCCTGGGGCTTTTCCAGGGCAGAAACGGGTACCGGCGCATTGGGCACGGCGGACTTGAATGCTTCGCACACGGTGGCGTTGTGGAGTTCGGCGATGGCCTTGGCATCGCGCAGGGTAGCGGGGCGAACCGTGATGGTAGTCGTGGTAGACATGTCTGAACGTAATCTCGAAGCGAAAAATGAAAAGGGCCTAATTGTCGCTGCAAACACAGCAGAAACCCTTAGCTCCCGTTTCCACGTCACCTAGGGTCACCACCATTGCCACTGTAGGGGTGCAACTTGAGAATGGCCGCCACCTGCCTGCCACCCCCGTGGCCGCACCTACCGGATGCTCCCATGACCTCTGCCATCACCGTTTCTCCCGACGATTTGCCGCTGCAGTGCCTGTGCCGCTGGGAGCGTGAGAGCCCGCAGCGCATCTACCTGACGCAGCCCATGGGTGGCGGTGCCGTGCAGGACATCAGTTGGCAGCAGGCCGGCGACCAGGTGCGCCGCATCGCCGCCTGGCTGCTGGCCCAGGGTTGGCCGGCGGGCAGCCGGGTGGCCATCATCGGCAAGAACAGCGCGCACTGGATACTGGCCGACCTGGCCATCCAGATGGCCGGACACATCTCCGTGCCCATCTACCCGACCTTCAACGGCGAGGCCCTGGCCTACATCCTGCAGCACAGCGAGGCCCGGGCCTGCTTTGTCGGCAAGATGGATGACACCGCCAATCTGCAAAGCGGCATCCCCGCGGGCCTGCCGCTGATTGCGCTGCCACTGGCCCCGGCCATCACCGCGCTGGCCTGGAACGATCTGCTGACGACCTCGTCCCCGGTGCAGGGAACCCCGCTGGCGCAGATGGATGCGGTTTGCACCATCATCTACACCTCCGGCACCACGGGCAAACCCAAGGGCGTGGTGCATACCTACCGCGCCATGGCCTGGGGTGTGACCAGTGCCACGCGGCGCGTGCAAATGGGGCGCGACGAACGCTTCATCTCCTACCTGCCGCTGGCCCACGTGGCCGAGCGCATGCTGATCGAGCAGGCCTCGCTGCGCTATGGTGGGCACATCTTCTTTGCCGAGGCGCTGGATACCTTTGTGCAGGACCTGCAGCGGGCGCGGCCCACCATCTTCTTCTCGGTGCCGCGCCTGTGGGTCAAGTTCCAGCACGGGGTGCATGCCAAGATGCCGGCGAAGAAGCTTGGCCTCCTGCTGGACCTGCCGCTGATTGGCGGCCTGGTGCGCCGCAAGATCCTCAAGGGCCTGGGGCTGGACCAGTGCCGAATTGCCGCAGGCGGCGCAGCACCCATGCCGGCCGATGTGCTGCAGTGGTACCGCAAGCTGGGGCTGGACCTGATCGAGGTCTATGGCATGACCGAGAACTGCGGCGTGTCCCACTCCACGCTGCCCGGCTCGCGCGTCGTGGGCACGGTGGGCCTGACCTATGACGAGGTGGAAAGCCGCATTGATCCCGCCACCGGCGAAATCCAGATGCGCAGCGCCGCGCTGATGCAGGGCTATTACAAGGACCCCGCCGCCACCGCCGAAGCCATGACCGCGGACGGCTGGCTGCGCACCGGCGACAAGGGCCAGATCGATGCGCAGGGCTTTCTGCGCATCACCGGCCGGGTCAAGGACATCTTCAAGACCAGCAAGGGCAAATACGTGGCACCGGCCCCGATTGAAGACCAGTTGGTGCAGCACCCCGACATCGAGGCCTGCGCGGTGACCGGCGCCAACCTGACACAGCCCCTGGGCCTGGTGATGCTGTCGCAGGATGCCATCAACCGGATTCAGTCCGCGCCGGAGCGCCAGGCACTGACGCAGTCCCTGGCCGCCCACCTGGACGCCATCAACGCCCGGCTGGAGCCGCATGAGAAGCTGGGTTGCCTGGCCGTCATCGCCCAGACCTGGACCCCGGAGAACGGCTTCGTCACCCCGACCTTCAAGGTCAAGCGCATGCGCATCGAGGAGGCGTATGCAGGGCATTTCGACAACTGGCTGAGCCAGCGCCAGCCGGTGGTGTGGAGCGAGGCCTGAGCAGAATGTTCCTCTTTTGATAGCTGTTCACACAGATTCCACGAGGGCTACAGGCCAATTTCATTCAAAATCATTTGGCTGGGCCGGTGGTCGGATAATGTGAACCCATGCGAAACATCCACTTAGCCCTTGCCGCCGGTGTGGTGCTGGCGCTGTCGGCCTGCACCAGCCTGTCACCCAGCGGTCCCGCTGCCGACACAACCTACGCCATCACCATTCTGCACACCAACGACCACCATGGCCGTTTCTGGCAGAACGGCGACGGCGAGTACGGCATGGCTGCACGCAAGACTGTGGTGGATGCCATTCGCGCCGAGGTGGCCGCCGCCGGTGGCTACAGCCTGCTGCTTGATGGTGGTGACGTCAACACCGGCGTGCCCGAGTCCGACCTGCAGGACGCCGTGCCCGACTTCAAGGGCATGAACCTGCTGGGCTACGACGCCATGGCGGTGGGCAACCACGAGTTCGACAAGCCCCCGGCCGTGCTGGCCATGCAACGCAAGCTGGCCAAGTTCCCGATGCTGTCGGCCAACATCTACCGCGGCAACGAGCGCGCGTTTGATGCCTTCAAGCTGTTCAACCTGGGTGGCGTGCGGGTGGCCGTGATGGGTCTGACCACCGAAGACACGCAAAGACTGGGCAACCCCGACAACATGCAGGACCTGGAGTTCCGCAGCCCCATTGCCGAAGCCGCCAAGCTGGTGCCTGAATTGCGCCGCCAGGCCGACGTGGTGATTGCCGCCACCCACATGGGCCACTATGCCAACGGCCAGCATGGCATTCAGGCCCCGGGCGACGTGGAGATGGCCCGCGCCGTGAAAGGACTGGACCTGGTGGTGGGCGGCCACACCCAGAACCCGGCCTGCATGCAGGCCGAGAACGTGCTGGACACCAACTACGTGCCCGGCACACCCTGCCAGCCCGACCGGCAAAACGGCACCTGGATCGTGCAGGCGCACGAGTGGGGCAAGTATGTGGGTCGCGCCGACTTCCAGTACCGCAACGGCACATTCACCTTGGTGAAATACGCACTGATCCCCATCAACCTGAAGCAGCCGGCCGCAACGGAAGGTGCCAGCCGCCCAACCTATGCCGCGCCGATTGCCGAGAACCCGGACATGCTGGCCCTGCTCAGGCCCTACCAGGACTTTGGCCAGCAGAAACTGCTGGTGGCCGTGGGCAGCAGCGATGCCCGGCTGGAGGGCGACCGCTCCGTGGTGCGCAAGCGGGCCACCAACCTCGGCATGCTCATCGGCCAGGCCATGATGGACAAGACCCACGCCGACTTCGCCGTGGTCAACGCCGGTGGCGTGCGCGACTCCCTGCCCGCCGGGCCCATCACCTACAAGGACGTGCTCAAGGTGCAACCCTTCGGCAATACGCTGGTCACGCTGGCCCTGAGCGGGCGCGAGGTGCTGGACTTCCTGCAGGCGGCTTCCCGGATGGGACCAGGCGCCGGCGGCTTTCCCCACTACTCGGGCGTGGAGCCCATCCTGTCAGGCAACACGGTGGTGCAGGCGCGCATCGCCGGCGCGTTTGTGAACCCCACCCAGACCTACCGGATGGTGATCAACAACTTCATGGCCGTGGGCGGCGATGGCTACCCGAAGATGACCAGCCACCCCGGCTATGTGAACACCGGTTTTGTGGACGCGGATGTCCTGCGGGCCTTCATTGCCAGCCACAGCCCGCTGCAGGCCGCCCGGTTCGCGCCGCCCACGCCCATCGTGTGCGTGGAGAAGCTCTGCCAATGACGGCCCCCTCCCGCCGCAGGAAGCTGCGCGTGCTGCCACGTCCGGCGCCGCGCCCCAACACCTTGGGGCGCACCACCCAGGACCTGATCGTGGACGGCTACGCGCCGTCCCAGATGATTGAGGACCTGCGCAAGTACCAGGCCGAGCTGGAAATCCAGAACAAGGCCCTGCGCTATAGCCAGCAGGAGGCCGAGGGCGCCTCGGAGCGCTTTGCCACACTGTTCTCCAACGTGCCGCTGGCGCTGATGGTGGTGGACGAGGAAGGCCTGGTCATGGCCAGCAATGCCATGGCGCTGCGCCTGTTCCAGCCGCTGGAAAGCGACCCGCCGCTGAACTTCCTGCTGCCCTTCGTCGGGGCCCAGCACACAGACGAAGTGGCCGTGGCCTTCATCGGTGCCAAATCCACCGGCACCAGCGAGGTCAGCGAAGTGGTCTTTCTGGCCGGCTCGCAGGGCACCTTCACCGGCGACCTGCACATCGCCCGCATCGAGAACCCGCAGGACGAACTGGCGCACTTCATCTGCGCCATCATCGACCAGGGTCCGCTGCTGGCGCAGCGCCACGCGCTGCAGAAAAGCGCGGCCGTGCTGCAGCAGCGCAATGAGGACCTGCTGCTGAGCGAAAACCGCATGGCGGCGATCATCAACTCCTCGCTGGATGCCATTTTGTGCATCGACGAGCAGCACTGCATCACCGTGTTCAACCCAGCGGCCACGGCCCTGTTTGAGTGCGCCGAAAGCCAGGCCCTGGGCAGCAAGCTGGAACGCTTTCTGCCGCAGGTGGAAGCCGCGCTGTCGGCCCGCAAGGTGCCCACGCAGACCACGCTGGGCGAGTTCCAGGCCACCACCCTGCAGGGGCGTGAGATCTTTGTCGAAGTCAGCGTCTCGCTGGAGCGCCGTCTCACATCGCGCGCCCCCCCGCACCAGTCCGGCGCACAGGCCGTGGCGCGCCGGGGGGTGCAAGGCCAGCACGGCGAAATCACCACCATCTTCGCCCGCGACCTGACGGCTGCCAAGCTGGCCGAGGCGCGCCGCGTGGCCCTGGAAACCCAGCTGCGCGAATCACAGAAGATGCAGGCGATGGGCACCATGGCCGGCGGCATTGCGCATGACTTCAACAACATCCTCTCCGCCATCCTAGGCAATGTGGACCTGGCCAAGCAGGACACGCCCGAAACCTCCCCGGCCCTGACCAGCCTGCAGGAGATTGAGAAGGCGGGCCGCCGCGCACGCGACCTGGTGCGCCAGATCCTGACCTTCAGCCGCAACGAAGTGCCCAAGCGCATCCCCATCCAGCTCGACGACGTGGTGCGCGAGGCCGCGCGGCTGATCAAGGTCGCGCTGCCCCCGCTGATAGACATTCAGGTGGCGGTAACCCCCGGTACCGCGCCCATACTGGCCGACACCACCCAGGTGGAGCAGGCGCTGCTGAACCTGGGCACCAACGGCATGCTGGCCATCGGCAGCAGGAAGGGTTCGCTCACCATCACCCTGGGCAGCGCCGAACTGGTCCAGCCCGACAGCGGGCGCCTGGGTCTGCCCAACGGGCCTTACGTCACGATTTCCGTACGCGACACCGGCAACGGCATGTCCGCCGAGACGCTGGCGCGCATCTTCGAGCCGTTTTTCACCACGCGTGAAGTCGGACAGGGAACCGGACTGGGGCTGTCGGTGGTGCACGGCATCATGCAGACGCACCAAGGGGCCATTGACGTGCAGAGCACGCCCGGAGAAGGCAGCGTGTTTACGCTCTATTTCCCGCCCACCCAGGAGCGGGCGGTGGCACCGGTCACCGAACAGCCATCCACCGAACCGATCCGCGGCAGGGGCCGCCATGTGATGTATGTGGACGACGACCAGGCCCTGATCTTCCTGATCGCACGGGTGCTCAAGCGCAAGGGCTTCACCGTCACCACCTTCACCGACCCGCTGGAAGCGCAGGCCGCCCTGCAGGCCGACCCCAAGGCCTTTGACATTCTGGTGACCGACTACAACATGCCGGGCTACAGCGGCATTGACCTGCTGCGCCAGGTCAAGCTGATCCGCGCCGACCTGCCGGTGGCGCTGGCCTCCGGCTATGTGACACCGGAGCTGGAACAAAGTGCCATCCGCGAGGGCGCCAGTGCGCTGATCTACAAGCCCAACGACGTGAATGAGTTCTGCGAAACCGTGCAGCGCCTGATCGCGGACAGCGATGCGGGTTGACGTCACTGCACCACCCCCCTCTGCCATCCGGGTGGTGTTTGTGGACGACGCCATCGTGGTGCTGGATAAACCCGCAAGCCTGCTGTCCGTTCCGGGGCGGGGCCCCGACAAGCAGGATTGCCTGAGCGCCCGGGTGCAGCAACAATTTGCCGATGCCCTGGTGGTGCACCGCCTGGACATGGCGACCTCCGGCCTGATCGTCATGGCGCGCGGGGCGCTGGCCCAGCGCACGCTGAGCGATGCATTTGCCAACCGCATGGTCGCCAAACGCTACGAAGCCGTGGTCCACGGCGAAATCAAGGCCGACCCGCATGCCTGGCAAACCATTGACCTGCCCATTGGCGTGGATTGGCCCAACCGGCCCCGGCGCATCATCGACCCGGAAACCGGCAAGGCCAGCATGACGCGGCTGCAGGTCCGCCACTATGACCCGCTGCACCATGTCACCCATGTGGTGCTGGAGCCGCTAACCGGCCGCACCCACCAGTTGCGGGTGCATATGCTGGCCATCGGGCACCCCATCCTGGGGGACCACCTGTACGCCCCCCCCGAAGTGGCCGCACTGTCAGAGCGCCTGCTGCTGAACGCCAGTGACCTGACATTTGCCCACCCCATCACCGGCTGCACCATGCGTTTTAGCTGCCAGCGCCTAAAATGCCTGGGTGAACCCACTACAGAACGCTGACCTGCACTGCCACTCCACCGTTTCGGACGGTACCCTCTCGCCGGAGGACCTGGCAGCGCGCGCCAGCGGCAACGGCGTACAGCTGTGGGCGCTGACCGACCACGACGAAATCAGCGGCCAGCACCGCGCCGCCGCCGCCGCCAAGGCACAGGGCATGCGCTACCTGACCGGGACCGAGATTTCGGTCACTTTCATCGGCCAGACCGTCCACATCGTTGGCCTGGGGTTCGATGCCGATGACATCCAGCTGCGCGAGGGCCTGCGGCGCACCCGTGGCGGGCGCGAGGAGCGCGCCATGGAAATGTCGGAAGGACTGGCCAAGGTCGGCATCCAGGGGGCCTATGAAGGCGCGCTGAAATTTGTCGGCAACCCTGAGCTGATTTCGCGCACGCACTTTGCCCGCTTTCTGGTGGAAAGTGGCGTCTGCAAGGAGACCAATGAGGTATTCCGCAAATACCTGACCGAAGGCAAGCCGGGCTTTGTGCCGCACCGCTGGGCGTCACTGAAGGATGCGGTGGGCTGGATCACCGGTGCTGGCGGCATGGCCATCATTGCGCACCCGGCGCGCTACAAGTTCACGCCCAACGAGGAGTTCGCACTGTTCACCGAATTCAAGGCACTCGGCGGCCAGGGTGTTGAAGTGGTCACCGGAAGCCACACGGTGGCTGAGTACGCCACCTATGCCGACACCGCACGCGAATTTGGTCTGGCCGCCTCACGCGGCAGCGATTTCCACAGCCCGGACGAGAGCCACACCGAGCTCGGCACCCTGCCCTTTCTGCCTGCCAACCTGACCCCCGTGTGGGACGTGCTGGCATCCCGCATCCAATAGGCGCTTGCGCCCGCTTCTGAGACTGTTTTCACGGCATGGCCCAATATTTCGAAGTACACCCCGACAACCCCCAGGCCCGATTGCTCAAGCAGGCCGTTGCCCTGCTGGAACAGGGCGGCGTGCTGGCGGTCCCCACCGACTCCAGCTATGCCCTTGTCTGCCATCTGGACGACAAGGCCGCAGTGGACAGCATGCGCCGCATCCGTGGCGTGGATGACAAGCACCACCTCACCCTGCTGTGTCGCGACCTGAGCGAGCTGGCCAGCTATGCGCGCGTGGACAATGCGCAATACCGCCTGCTGAAGTCGGCCACACCGGGCCCCTATACCTTCATCCTGGAAGCCAGCAAGGAAGTGCCGCGCCGGGTCAGCCACCCATCACGCAAGACCATCGGCCTGCGGGTGCCAGAGCACACCGTGCTGCAGGAGCTGCTAGCCCTCCACGGATCTGCATTGCTAGCTACAACTTTGATAGCGCCTGGCGAAACCCATCCGATGAATGACGCCGCCGACATTCGCGCGCGCTTCGAGAAGCTGATTGCCGGTGTGATCGACGCCGGCGCCTGCCCCCAGGAGCCGACCACGGTCATAGACCTGACCGGCCCCGAGCCCCAACTGATCCGCCAGGGGCGTGGCGAACTGGCCCGCCTGGGCCTGTAAAGAACAACCGGAACCCCTGCCCTGTGAACCTTGCCAACCTGATTCAAACCGTGGCGCTTTATGCGCTGCCGGTGCTCTTTGCCATTACCGTTCACGAGGCCGCACACGGCTATGCGGCGCGGCATTTCGGTGACAACACGGCCTGGATGATGGGGCGGGTCACACTGAACCCGGTTCGCCATATTGATCCGGTGGGCACCATCCTGATGCCACTGTTGCTGTACTTTGCGACGTCGGGCACCTTCCTGTTTGGTTATGCCAAACCGGTGCCGGTGCGCTTCGGCAATTTGCGCAATCCCAAGCGCGACATGATCTGGGTGGCGCTGGCAGGACCGGGCGCCAACCTGGTCATGGCCTTCCTGTGGGGCGCAGGTTTTTACCTGCTGCGCGGTGCCGGTGTGGAAGAGCCGTTCTTCCTGGGCATGTGCAAGGCGGGTCTGGGCGTGAACATTGGCCTGTTCGTCTTCAACCTGTTTCCGCTGCCGCCACTTGATGGTGGCCGCATTTTGGTGGGCCTGCTACCAATGCGCCAGGCCGTTGCCGTTTCGCAGCTCGAACCCTATGGTTTCTTCATCGTCATCGCACTGATCTACTTCCAGATACTCAACACATGGTGGATGCGGCCGCTGTCTGCGCTGACCGAGTTCGTGGTCATCCAGTTGCTGTCACCCCTGGCCATGCTTGTTTCCTAAGTCACCTATCTCCTACACCATGAGTTCCACACGCTTTCTCACCGGCATCACCACCTCGGGTACGCCCCACCTTGGCAACTATGTCGGCTCGATCCGACCCTCCGTGCGGGCCAGCCTGACGGCTGGCGTCGAGAGTTACTACTTCCTGGCGGACTACCACGCGCTGATCAAGATTGACGAGCCGGACCGCATCCAGCGCTCCACGCTGGAGATTGCCGCGAGCTGGCTGGCCGCCGGGCTGGACCCGGAGCGCGTCACGTTCTACCGCCAGTCCGACATTCCTGAAATCCCCGAGCTCACCTGGCTGCTGACCTGCGTCACCGGCAAGGGCGTACTCAACCGCGCGCACGCCTACAAGGCGGCAGTGGACAAGAACACCGCGTCCAGCCAGGACCCCGACATGGACGTGACGGCCGGCCTGTTCATGTACCCGGTGCTAATGGGTGCCGACATCCTGATGTTCAACGCGCACAAGGTGCCTGTCGGGCGCGACCAGATCCAGCACATCGAGATGGCACGCGACATGGCCAACAGCTTCAACCACCGCTATGGCGAGCACTTTGTGCCGCCGCAGGCCGTGATCGAAGAGTCGGTCGCCACCCTGCCCGGCCTGGATGGCCGCAAGATGAGCAAGAGCTACGACAACACGATTCCGCTATTTGCTCCACGTGAACAGCTCAAGAAGCTGATTGCCGGCATCAAGACCGACTCACGCGCGCCCGGTGAGCCCAAGGACACGGAGGGTTCTGCGCTGTTCCAGATCTACCAGGCCTTTGCCAGTGACGAAGAGGCGCAGGCACTGCGCCAGGCCTATGCCGACGGCATTGCCTGGGGCGATGCCAAGCAGATGCTGTTCGAGCGCATCGACCGCGAGATTGCGCCCATGCGCGAGGCCTATCTGGACCTGATCAACCATCCCGCAAAAATCGAATCCATCCTGCTGGCCGGTGCGGCCAAGGCACGCCAGCGCGCCACGCCCTTCATGGCCGAGTTGCGCCACGCGGTGGGTCTGCGCCGCTTGAGCGACCAAGCCGGCACGGCCAAACAGAAGACGGCCAAGACCTCGCTCCCGAGCTTCAAGCAGTACCGCGAGGCCGATGGCCAGTTCCGCTTCAAACTGGTCGATGCCCAGGGGCGTGTATTGCTGCAAAGCCTGGGATTTGCATCACCCAAGGAGGCGGGCCAGGCCATTGGCCAGCTGCAACAGCAAGGCGCCGCCGCGCTGCCGGGCATGGCCACCCAACTGGAGGCGCTGACCGTGGATGCCAGCGACGTGGGCGCCGCCCTGGCCTTGCTGGCTGCGGGAACTTAAATCCCCGGATCCGGTCACACTGTCAGCATTGGCTGACTGCATTCCTGCAACCAACAACCTCCATTCGAGTTTTCCCCTTATATGACACAACGCTCTCTCTGGATTCCCATCACCCTGGCCCTGGCCGCCTGCAGTGCCACCGCCTTCGCCGCCGAAACGGAAACGCTACCGTCTGGCGTCAAGATCGAACACACGGTGGTGGGCACAGGCGCCAACCCCAACGCCACGGACCGGGTCAAGGTGCACTACCGCGGCACGCTGGTGGACGGCAAAGAATTTGACAGCTCCTACAAGCGCAATGAGCCTGCCGTGTTTCCGTTGAACCGTGTGGTGCCATGCTGGACGCAAGGCATGCAGAAGATCAAGGTGGGCGGCAAAGCCACCCTGACCTGCCCCCCGGCCACGGCCTACGGCGAGCGCGGTGCGGGCGGCGTCGTGCCACCCAATGCCACGCTGACGTTCGAAGTGGAGTTGCTGGCTATCGAAAAGTAAGCACAGCAACCATCGGCTCAGTGTGAGCCGTAGCTGGCGAGGCGGCGCACATCCAGGATGCGCACCTCGCGCTTGTCAATTTCAATCAGGTTTTCCGATTCGAGCTGGTGCAGCACGCGGGAAAAGTATTCCGGTGTCAGCGACAGGCGCGAGGCAATGGTCGCCTTGCTGACCGGGAAGGACACCGTGACCACGCCGAAGTCCTCGTCGCTCTCCAGCTCCACATCGCGCAGCAGGTAGCCAATCAGGCGCTGCATGCCACTGTGCAGGGCATAGCCCTCTACATCCAGCAGCAAGCGGTGCAGCCAATGCGAAATGCCGGACAGCATATGCATGGAGAAACGTGGATCCCGCTCAATCTCGTTGAACACGGCCTGTTTGCTGACCGTCATGATCAGGGTGTCGGTCAGCGTCTGGGCGTTGAGCATGTAGGGCTTGGGCAGGAACATCATGGCTTCTGCAAAGCTGTGGCCCGGACCAATCAATTCGATGACTTTCTCCACGCCAGTGGAGGAAGCGACATACAACCGGACCTGCCCCGAAACGACAAAGTGGAAGGACTCGCACATTTCACCAGCCCGGAAAACCATGTCACCCCGTGAAAAACGGCGCAAACGGCAACCCCGTGCCACGTTTTGCCGCTCGGGTTCGGAGAGTCCGCGGAACATCGGGAGGGTTCTCAAGTGCCGGGGCATATCAAAATGGTCGACGCGCATTTTTCCTGATTTCTTCAATAAAGTTGACTTGGTTCAACTTTAGGGGCCGATCCCCCCAGGCGGTATCCCCCTAAGGAAGGGGTGTCCAACTCTTAAGAACTAGGTACTTTTGCGCGCACTCGTTCCAAAGAACTAGTGACGAAGTCAAGTTGGATTTGCTTGATTTGCATCAAATCCGACAGGTCATTTTCTTCGTCAGGAAAGACCTATTTCCGTCGCGATCACGGCTGCATGGACGCGTGTGCTGACATGCAATTTGCGCAAGACATTTTGGACATGAACCTTGACGGTGGTCTCCGCAATGCCGAGTTCGCGACCAATTTCCTTGTTGCTGGCACCCTGGGCAATGCCCCGCAGGATTTCTCGCTCGCGTGACGACAATGCTGCCAGCGGCGACGGTTGGGCCGGTGATGCTGCGCTCCCGCTGGAGGCAGTTCCCAGGTAGGCGGAGACCATCTTTCCGGTCATTTCGGAGGCAATCACGCTTTCACCCCGCATCGCCCGTTCAATTGCATGGATGAGTGCATCACCCTCGATGGTCTTGAGTAAATAACCTGCCGCACCACCGCGCAATGCGGCGGTCATATCCGCCTCGTCTTCACTGACCGTGAGCATCACGATCCGGGCGTGGGGGACCGCCTCCTGCAGCGCCACCAGAGCATCCACCCCCCTGACACCCGGCAGGTGATTGTCCAGCAGGATCAGATCGGGCTGCAGCTCCTGGGCACGGCGCTGGGCCTCGCCCGCATCGGCGGCGTCGCCCACCACTTGCACACGGGCATCGCGCGCCAGCAAGGCCGTCAGCCCCCGTCGGAACAGCGTGTGATCATCAACCACCAACACGCGGATAGTGCTTGCATTCGTTTCGGTCATAGATTTGCAGTCTGGTTCAGTGGGAGGAGAGTGTGGCTTGGTCCGCATCGCCTTGCGCCCCAGATTGATGGCTGGCCAGCGTCAACCGGACCGAAGAGCCCTGCCCCGGCGACGACAGTACCTGCAACGCTGCGCCAATGCGCTGGGCGCGTTCCGACATGATGTGCAAGCCCACGTGGGTTTCGTCAATGGCGCCGTCATTCAGCGCAAACCCTACGCCATCATCCCGCACTTCGAAGCGCCACACCGGCTGTTGCTGAACGTCCAACCAAACCTGTGAGGCCCGGGCGTGCTTTCGTACATTAGACAGGGCCTCCTGCACGATGTGCAGCACCTGGATTTGCACGTCACCCGACAGCGGAAGCCCGTGTCCGCTGATTTCCAGGGTCGTGCGCAACCCGGTCTGCAACTCAAACTTGCGCAAGGTGGTCGCCAGCGCGGGCTCGATATCCTCAGCGTTGGTCCGGGTGCGGAAGTGCACCAGCAGCTCACGCACATCGCCATAGCATTCCCGAACCCCGGTATCGATTTCTTCCAGCACCTTCTGAATCAGCGCCGGATCCTGGGCATGCAACGCGTCACGCATCAGCTGTACCTGAATCTTGAGAAAGGCCAGTGACTGTGCAATCGAGTCGTGCAGCTCACGTGACAGGTGGTGGCGCTCCCCGGACACTGCGGCTTCCCGCTCCAGGGCATTCAGGCGCAAATTTTCCATGGCGCTGGCCAGATGGCTGTTGAGAGCCTCCAGCAGGGACCGCTCCGCAGGGGTGGGGGTCACCTCCGCACGGTAGAACAGATTGACCTCGCCCATCAGGCGCTCCTGTACACGGATGGGAATCGTGACGATGGTCGCAAAGCCGGCTCTCACACAATGCTTGAGGGATGGCTGCGACAGCGAATGGATGGGTATCACCACCAGATCCTTGTTGGGTTCGGGCAAGCCACAAAAGCAGTCACCGGCCGTCAGACACTGCTCGTCGTCCACCAGCTCACTGGGGAGACCATTGGCCGCCAGCATCAGGTAGCGTTGCTGCGTCTGGTCTGACCAGCGCAACGCCACACCGTCGGCCCTGGCAATGGACATCAGGCGCTTGGAGAAGTCCTGCGCCAAATCCTGCAGGGATGTGGCACGAGCCACCAGGGCCGTGACCTCATAGAGTGACTCCAGTCGCTCGCGCTTCTCTTCCAGTTCGGCCGTCTTCTCGGCAACCTTGCTCTCCAGGTTTCCGTACAGGGACTGCAGGTGCGACGCCATTCCGTTGAAGCCCTCGGCCAGCGCTCCGAATTCGTCATTGCCAATCCGGTCGACACGGAATCCGAAATGTCCGGCCTGAATCTTCTGAATGGCATATTTGAGTTGGTTCACAGGCTCCAGCACAAAGAGATAGCCCGCAACCAGCAAAACGCCAGACCCCACCAATGCCAGCATGAGCAGGCACATCTGCAAGAAGTGCAGTGTCGCAGTCCAACCCGACATATGGGTCTCGATGCTGTTGACAAAGGTGTCTATGTCCGCCACGAAGGCAACGGTGTCGGAATTCAGGCGACCCATATTGGACGGCTGGCCAGACAGCCAATTCGCGTGGAACTGCGTCCAGTCGCGTTCTACCGCAGCGAAGTGCGGGAGGACAGTCTTGTCCCACGGCACCTGCAGCGGACGGCGCGGGTCGCCATTGCGCAGCAATGCCAGGCTTTCTTCGAACTTCTGGATGTGCACCGGCAGTTCCTGCACACCGCTGACGCCAGCACTGCCTACCGTCAACGCCATGCGATAGGCCTGCATGCGCATGCGCCCAGCCTCGTTGACCGCCGCTGCGCCACCGTCAAGTTGCCAGGATATCCACAGTGTGGCACCAGTCGAAATCAGCGCCAGCAACAGGAACGGTGCTCCCACCAAAGCCAGTTTGGCACTCAGGCTCCAGCGGGATTGTTTAACCGTCATGGGCCAAATCTTACTTCCCAGCAAGGGCCCAGGCGGCCAGTATCAACCCTCGTAGTGGGGACTCGCCTCAATGGCCGCGGCCCAGGTGAACACGCTATTGGCCCGCACTTTGGATGCAAGGCTCTGGCCCTGCGCACGCATGCCGGCACAATCCTTGCCGTACTGCGTGATGACATAGTGGGTGCAGGTGACCTGCTTGCCAGGCCCCAGTGTGGCAATCGCGCGCAGTGCCCGCACGGTGCCTTGTGCTTCCAGCTTGGCCAGACGGTTGCGTGTGGAAATTTCGGGGGCACTGACGTCTCGGGCCACTTCCTTGATCGGGCGGGGTGTGGTTTGTGCCGCCAGGTGACGCAAAATCTCCAGCGATTCGGGCCACTGCTCGACTGGAATGCTGCGGTTGGAGTGCTTGGTCATAAAGTCGCCTTTAAATTGAGTCAACAAATAAAGGGCGACGCATACATCGAAATACCGTTGGCTCTTCGATGGCAACCCCGCTGGCAAATGACCTGAGTCATGTAGCCCGGAAGCTTTGCGTCCTTGACTTTCGTCAAGTTTGCCCTTACCAGATTCGCTCCTAGGAGCCGCCTCGCTGGCTGCGGGCAGTTCACCCCGCTCACGCGAGAAACTGCTAACAGGAATATTACTTGTGTCGAATGTTATTTGCAAGCAAATGCTACAAAAGTTGCAAACCGTTGTAAAAATGCTGCCGGCTCAATGCGATCCCGACCGATTACCGCGCCCGCAAATGCGGCGGTAGATGAAAGTGTTCTCGCCATTGCGGGAACTCGCCCGCGGGCATGGGCCGAGCAATAAAGTAGCCTTGTGCAACATCACAGCCAAATGCCGCAAGCTGCTCCCAGTGCGCCAGGGTTTCCACTCCTTCGGCCACGACCTTGCGACCCAGATCATGGGCCAGGTCAATGGTGGAGCGCACAATCGCCGCAGACTCCTTGCTGACCGTCATATCGCGCACAAAGGACTGGTCGATCTTGATGTATTCCACCGGGAGTTTCTGCAGATAGCTGAGCGATGAGTAGCCCGTGCCAAAGTCATCGATGAACAGGGGGAAACCTTCTTTGCGCAGGCCATGCAGCACGCGCAGCGCATATTCGGCATCTTCCATCACGGTGCTTTCGGTGATTTCGAGCTCCAGCAAGCCGGCCGCAACGCCCCATCTGGCCTGCAACTGCAGGATTTTTTCCAGCAACCCCTCATCCCGCAAATTGCGGGCGGAGAGGTTGACCGCAATTGGCAACGGATGGCCCCGGCGCTGCCAGGCATGGTTGAGGCGCAGGCCGGTCTCTATCACCCACTCGGTCAATGGTTTGATCAGGCCCGTGTGTTCGGCCAGACTGATGAACTCGCCAGGCATCACCAGGCCACGCTGCGGATGCAACCAGCGGACCAGCCCTTCCACCGCGCAGACACGCCCGGTAGCCATTTCCACCTTGGGTTGCAGGTACAGCGACAGCTGACCCCCATCAATCGCCCGCCGCAATTCACCGGCCATGTTCAAACGGTGGGACTGGCCGTGGTTCTGTTCAGGGTCAAAAACCACATGCCCCATCCCGCGCTTCTTGGCCGTATGCATGGCGATGTCCATGTGCCGGTACAAGTCGTGCGCGGTGACGCCATGGTCCGGGTAAAAAACCACACCGATCTTGGCGGACACGTCCAGGAAAATGTCTGCCATGGGGAATGGCAGTGCCAGTATCTTCTCCACCCGCTGCACCATGGCCACGGCCGCGATAGCGGTGCTGTCCGGCAGCAGGATGGCAAATTCGTCGCCCCGCAGGCGGGCCACAACGGCGGCCCCAGTTGCTGCTTCGCCCAAGCGGCTGCCAAATTCACGCAACAGCTGGTCACCCTGGCTGAAGCCCAACGCGTCATTGATCTCGCTAAGCCGTTCGATGTTGGTTTGCAGCACGGCAAATGGTTGTTTGCGCAGTCTGCCACTCTCGATGGCGGCGGCAAGCAATTCGGTGAATCGGGTTTCATTGGGCAAGCCCGTCAACGAATCGAAGCGTGTCAACCGGTACAGGGACTCCTGGGCGGCCAACTGCTCGGCCCGTGCCCGCAACGTCGCAATGCCATAGGCCAGGTCATCAGCCGACTCGGTCAACAGGGCGACCTCATGCGCCTCAAAAGAGCCGGGCTCCGAAGAGTACACGGCCAGGCCGCCGATGATGCTTCCATTGACACGCAATGGGCAAGCAGTGGCACTGGCGAAATCAGGCAAATAGCTGCGCCAGGGCGCGTAGCGCGGATCGGACTGGAGATTCTGGACCACCGTGCTCTGTCCCGAACGAATCGCCGTCGCCACGGCACCTCGCCCGTGGGCGTTGTCGGCCCAACTTCCACGCATCTGCCGCAACGCCTCCAGGCCACCGGGGTGCCCGCTTTCAGCCATTGCCCGCAGTGATTTGTCTTCATCATCCACCCGGTACCACACCGACGCCGCTCGGTAGCCACCTGCCTCCACAATGGCCAGGCACATGCTGTCCAGCAGGCCCTGCTCGTCCGTGGCCCGCAACATGGTGCGGTTGCCTGCGCTCAAGGTTCGCAGAGCCCGACTGGCGTGCTCCAAGTCCAGCACATGCTGCTCAAGACTGGCGTTGAGCGTCTCGATTTTCCCCTCGGCATGCTTGCGGTCCGTGATGTCCGCGCCCAACACGTAATAGCCCACCACCCTGCGCTGCGTATCCAGCTTGGGTGCATAGTGGATAGCCTGCCAGACGCCGGGAAAAGGCTGCCAGTCGTAGTTTTGCGGCTGCCCTTCCAGCACATTGGCGATCAGCGGTGAGGCTATCGCATAGCGCTCCTCCCCCAATATCTCACGCACCGTGCGCCCGGTGATATCGGCCTGCCCCGGCGCAAAGCGCTCCAGATACTGCTGATTTACGTACACATAGCGCTGCCGCGCATCAACATAGGCAATCATCGCCGGCACATTGCGCATCACACTGCGCAAATGCTCTTCACTCTCGTGCAGTTGCGCCGTGCGCTCTGCGACACGCTGTTCCAGCAAAGCATTCTGTTGCTGAATCGTCCGCTGCGCGGTGCGTTCGGCGGTGACGTCGCGAAACACCAGCACCACGCCCACCACCTGCCCCCTGGTATTGCGTATGGGTGCGGCGCTATCGGATATGGGGTGCTCCCGGCCGTCTCGCCCCAGCAGCACCGTATGGTTGGCAATTTCCTGCACTTCGCCGGTCAGCAGCACCTTGGCCACCGGCACAACCGCACTAGCCCGGGTGTGCTCGTGAACAATCTGAAACACCTCTTCCACGGCGTGCCCCTGTGCCATGGCAGCCGACCAGCCTGTCAGCGCTTCGGCCACCGGGTTCATGCGGGTGACACGTCCCTGGGCATCGGTTGCCATCACCGCATCGCCAATCGAATACAGCGTGGTGGACAGACTCTCCTCGTTGTCTGCCAGCGCCTGGCGACTGGCTTCGGTCTGACGCAGCTGCCGCCGAATCAGCACATAGGTGGCAGCGAGCAATCCCAACAGCATCACCGCAACCAACGCGCCTGCCAACACCATGGTCTGTCGGGCCTTCAACTGATCGGCGCTTCGGTTATCCAGCAGCCTGCGCTCTGCTGCATCCATCTCGTTCAGAAGGCGGTAGGTCCGTTCTCGGGTCTCCTTCAGCGGCGCAGTGGCCACAAAGGCACTGGCAGCCTCCTGCCCCTGGGTCCTGCGCAGCATTTCGACTTGCCGGGAAATGGCCATTCGCTCATTGAGGACGGCCCGCAAACGGGACCAGTGCTCACGCTGGAAGGTGTTGTCAATAGTGAGGCGCTGAACCTTCTGGAGAGCAGCTTCGCGGGAGGCTATCGTGGCATCGCGCTCAACGAGCCGAGCCGGATCGCCTGATATCCGGTAACTCTGGGTACTGAATTCAATTTGCAGTGTGTCGGACCGGATGGCCGCCAGGTTGTCCAGCACCTCGTGCGTATGGGCAATCCACCGGGCGGCTTCCTTGGTACTCAGTTCCATCCGCCATACGGTGCCGGCCAGCCCGGCAACCACCAGCACGGCAGCGGCGAACGCGGTCAACACCTTGGTTTCAAAACCAGAGTACAGCTTCAAGGAATCCTCCTCCATCCACATTCCCGTCTCGATGAATGCATTGTCATGCACCCATCTTGAGGTCGAGTGCCTTTCCCCTCCCGGTGAAGGGGGCACTTCCGGTTTCTTATTTTTGGAGGGGCATACTAGCACCGGCGCACGCGCCTGTCCAAACGGGGTGGATGGGACAGGGTAACGAAGCAGCGTTCCAGAAACCAAAAAGCCCATGCAGAACATGGGCTTGTGGCGGAGAGAGTGGGATTCGAACCCACGGTACCTTGCGGTACGCTTGATTTCGAGTCAAGTACATTCGACCACTCTGCCATCTCTCCTGAAATTGCTTCGATTGGACGAAGCGCAGATTCTATCAGGCTCTGAGCGTATCCAGCCCGCCCAGGTAGGGACGCAGTGCCAGGGGAATCGTCACCGAGCCATCGGCGTTCTGGTAGTTCTCCAGCACCGCCACCAGGGTGCGGCCCACGGCCAGGCCGGAACCGTTCAGCGTGTGGACCAGTTCGTTCTTGCCCTGGGCGTTCTTGTAGCGGGCCTGCAGGCGCCGGGCCTGGAAGGCCTCGCAGTTGGAGACCGAGCTGATCTCGCGGAAGGTGTTCTGCGCTGGCAGCCACACTTCCAGGTCATAGGTCTTGCTGGCGCCAAAACCCATGTCGCCGGTGCACAGACTCATCACGCGGTAAGGCAGACCCAGCTTCTGCAGGATGGCTTCGGCGTGGGTGACCATGGCCTCCAATGCTTCGTAGCTTTTTTCGGGGTGCACGATCTGCACCATTTCCACCTTGTCGAACTGGTGCTGGCGGATCAGTCCACGCGTGTCGCGCCCGGCGCTGCCAGCTTCGGAGCGGAAGCACGGCGTGTGGGCAGTGAGCTTGATGGGCAGGTCAACCTCGGCACTCACCACGTCGCGCACGAAGTTGGTCAGCGGCACCTCGCTGGTGGGAATCAGGTACAGCGCGGTGTGGTCCGGCTGGGCCTCGCCCTCCTGGCCGCCCTTCTTGGCGGCAAACAGGTCGCCCTCGAACTTGGGCAACTGGCCGGTGCCCTTCAGCGATTCACCGTTGACGGCGTAGGGCACATAGCATTCGGTGTAACCGTGTTCCTGCGTCTGCACGTCCAGCATGAACTGGCTCAAGGCGCGGTGCAGGCGGGCCACCGGTCCCTTCATCACGGTGAAGCGCGAGCCGGAAAGCTTGACGCCCATCTCGAAGTCCAGGCCCAGCGGCGTGCCGATGTCCACATGGTCCTTGATCTCGAACGCCATGGAAGTCGGCGTGCCCCAGCGGCGCACTTCGACGTTGCCGTGCTCGTCCTCGCCCACCGGCACGCTCTCGTGCGGCAGGTTGGGCACGGCCAGCAGCAGGGTCTGCATATCTGCCTGAATCTGGTCCAGACGGGTGGCAGAGGTTTCCAGTTCGGTCTTCAGGCCGGCGACCTCGGCCATCACCGCATCGACCTCGGCCGGTGTGCCCTTGGCTTTCAGCATGCCAATCTGCTTGGACAGCGTGTTGCGCTTGCTTTGCAGTTCCTCGGTGCGCATCTGCAAGGTCTTGCGCTCGGCTTCCAGCGCCGTAAAGGCTTCCACGTTCAGGAAAGCCTGTGGGCTCTTGCGGGTTTCCAGGCGGGTGATGACCGAGGCCAGGTCTTTGCGCAGCAGGGTAATGTCTAACATGTGATCTTCAATCCGAGTGAAAAAGGGCTCTAGCCCTCTATTTTATTATCTAAGACGCTACCAAATTGGTAGCAATCGGGAGGCCTGTCAGGCTTCGAGCTTCAGGCCCTTGGGCAGCGGGAACTTCACCGTTTCCTCTATGCCATCCATCTTGCGCACCGACACTGCGCCCAGCGCCTTGATGCGGTCGATGACGGCGCTGACCAGCACCTCGGGCGCCGAGGCGCCAGCCGTCAGGCCGACGCGGCTCTTGCCCTCAAACCACTGCGTCTGCAACTCGTCGGCACTGTCCACCATGTAGCTGGCCACGCCGAGTTTGCGGGCCAGCTCGGCAAGACGGTTGCTGTTGGAACTGGTGGGACTACCCACGACGATCATGATGTCCACCTGCGGCGACATGATCTTGACGGCATCCTGGCGGTTTTGCGTGGCGTAGCAAATGTCCTGCTGCTTGGGGGTTTGCACCTTGGGGAAACGCGCGCGCACCGCGGCGGCAATGTCGGCGGCATCGTCCACGCTCAGCGTGGTCTGCGTCACCAAGGCCAGCTTGTCGGTCTGTGCCGGCTGGATGCGCGCCACGTCCTCCACGTCCTCCACCAGGTGGATGCCACTGTCCAGCTGCCCCATGGTTCCCTCCACCTCAGGGTGGCCCTTGTGGCCGATCATGATGAATTCAAAGCCCTCCTTGTGCAGTTTGGCCACTTCGACGTGGACCTTGCTGACCAGCGGGCAGGTGGCATCAAAAATCTGGAAGCCTCTTGCCTGCGCCTCCAGTTGGATGGCCCGGCTGACGCCATGGGCGGAGAACACCAGCGTGGCGCCGGGTGGCACGTCGTCCAGTTCTTCAATGAAGATGGCGCCCTTGGCCTTGAGGTCATTCACCACATAGGTGTTGTGCACGATCTCGTGGCGCACATAGATCGGGCGGCCAAACTTCTGCAGGGCGCGCTCCACGATCTCGATGGCGCGATCGACACCGGCGCAAAAGCCACGCGGCTCCGCCAGCAGGATTTCCTGCGGAATGGGTGCCTTATTGCTCATAGGATGCCAATCACCTGGACTTCAAACGTCACCGGCTGACCAGCCAGCGGATGGTTGAAGTCGAACTGCACGCCGCGCCCTTCTGCCACCTGCACCACCACGCCGGCAAACTGGCCCTGGCCGTCCGGAGTGGGAAACTGCACCGCGTCTCCTACGTCGTAGCGTTCGTTGGGGTCGCCCAGGGAGTTGAGTTCCTTGCGGGAGAGCCATTGCTGCATGTCGGGGTTGCGCTCACCAAAGGCGACACCCGCGGGCAGCTCAAACGTGCTGCGTGCCCCCTCTTCCATACCAATCAGGCAGGCCTCCACGGTCGGAGACAACTCGCCATTGCCCAGGGTAAGCGTGGACGGCTTGCCCTCAAAGGTACTGATGACCACGCCGGCGGGGCCGCTCAGGCGGTAATGCAGGGTGAGAAAGGAGCCCGGCTGGACACGGGTCGGCGTTGTGGTCATAAAAGTCCCTATAAACTGGCCTCTATTGTAGAAAGCTGGGCAAAGACCCTGGTCGCGTCCATTTCAGCCATGCCCCTCAAAGACCTGCCTCCCGATGCCCGACCGCGCGAAAAACTGCTGGCCCGGGGGCCATCCGCCCTGTCGGATGCCGAACTGCTGGCCGTGCTACTGCGCACCGGCATTCAGGGCAAAGGCGTGCTGCAAATGGCTGACGAGCTACTGCACATCAAAAACGATAGCAATGCGTTCAATATCGGCGAGGGCTTTGACGGACTTTCAGGCTTACTGCATGCCAGCGCCGACGATTTGAAGCGGGTCAAGGGCCTGGGCCCGGCCAAGCGCGCCGAATTGATTGCCGTGCTGGAACTGGCCCGCCGCGCCATGGCCCAGCAGTTGAAGGAGCGCACGGTGTTTGCCGACCCCGCCACCATCAAGCACTACCTCCAACTGCATCTTGCCGCCAAGGGTCACGAAGTCTTTGCCGTGCTGTTTCTGGATGCCCAAAACCGCCTGCTGGCGATGGAGGAGCTGTTTCGCGGCACGCTGACGCAGACCTCGGTCTACCCCCGCGAAGTGGCCCTGCGTGCCCTGCACCACCAGGCCAGCAGCGTGGTGCTGGCGCACAACCACCCCAGTGGCACGGTGCAGCCCTCGCGCGCCGACGAGGCGTTGACGCAGACCCTCAAATCCGCGCTGGCCTTGCTGGACGTGCGGGTGCTGGACCACATCATCGTGGCCCCCGGCCAGGCACTGTCCATGGCGGAAATGGGCTTGCTGTGAACCCGGTTCCAAAAGACTCCGCGGCCAGTACCAAGCCGTTCAAGGTGGGCTCTCTGGCCGACCTGAAACAGGTCAAGAAGGAGATCGCCGCGCAGGCCGAGCGCGAAGCCCAGGCCGCCGCCCAGCGCGCACTGGAGGCCAAGCGAGCGCGGGAGCAGCGCAGCCTGTTCCAGGCTGCCGTAGGCAAGGTGCAGCGCCTGCCGGACCACGGCACGGTGAGCCTGCGCCCGCCGCCTCCTCAGCCCACGCCCATGCAGCACCTGCTGGACGAAGCCGCGGCCTTGCGCGAGGCCATCAGCGACGAGGTGGACGTCACCACCCTGCTGGACACCGACGAGCGCCTGAGTTTTCGCCGCCCCGGCGTCGGACCCGACGTGGCGCAAAAGCTGCGCCAGGGCAAATGGTCCATCCAGCGCCAGGTAGACCTGCACGGTCTGCGCACCGACGAGGCGCGCGAAACGTTGGGCACCTTCATCCGCGAGGCGCACAAGCAGGGCATACGCTGCGTGCGCGTGGTCACCGGCAAGGGCCTGGGCTCGCCCGGCAAGGCACCGGTGCTCAAGGACAAGGTGCACCGCTGGCTGGTTCAACGCGCCGAGGTGGTGGCGTTCGTGCAGGCGCCGCCGGCCCAGGGTGGGGCTGGCGCGCTGGTTGTGCTGTTGCAGCCGCTGCGGCCGCAGTGAACTGCGCCATTGACAGCTTATTGCCAGCACAGCACCCGGTGCCGGAGTAGAATTTTTCGATAGGCCCTCCGGCCAGAACAGCAGCGATCCACCGAACACAGGCCGAAACGCCCCCCCGATGCTCCGCCTTCTCCTCATCGCTGCCCTGTCGCTGCTCGCCACCCGCGCGATGGGTGCCGGGTTCGTGCTCTACACCTACCACGACAAGCCGCCCTACTACCTGCATGCCGAAGGCAATGTGGAGATCTCTGCCGGTGGCCTCTATGCCGAACTGGCCAACATCCTGAACAGCCGCCAGCAGGAGCTGCAACTGCAGATCGCCTACCTGCCGCGCCGCCGTCTGGACCGGGACATCGAAAGCGGCACACTCAACGGCGGCGTGATCGGCGTGAATCCCTTGTGGTTCAAGGACGTGCAGCAAACCCGCTACCTGTGGACCTCTCCACTGATGCGGGACCAGGACGTGATCGTGGTGCGCAAGGGCGCCGAATTTGCGTACAAACACCCCCGCGACCTGGCCGGCAAGACCATGGCCCTGGCACGCGGCTATTATTTCTGGGGGGTGTCTGAAATGGTGGCGGAGGGCAAGGTGTTTGCCCACGAAACCGAGGGCGATGCAAACAGCCTGCGCATGCTGCTGTCGCACCGCGTGAATGCCACCATCACCAGCATCCTGACATTCCGCTACCTGTCCTCCGACGGCGCCATCCGTGAAGCACTGACCACCCTGCCCACTCCGCACGACCAGTTTGAACGCATGATCCTGCTGCCCCGCAAGTACGAGGCGCAACAACGGTTGCTCAACCGCCTGCTGCGCGACCCGGAGGTGAGCAAGGCCTGGGCGGTGGCCCTGCGCAAATACGGCTATGAGCCCGCACCATGAATTGACGGCGTCCGCTTAACACCGTTATCGCCAACTCCCACCCACCGCCCTGCGCACCGTTGCACAACCCCGACACGGCCGCAGTGAGCCGGACAAGTGGAAGATGTATTCCGTATACGATATACGGGTAAATACCTAGTGTCATTGAGCATGGCGCCCCAGTCTGACGATGTGGGGCGTCAGCGCATCATCCCTGTGCCCGAGAAAACCCGAATGAAACAACTTTTGAATCAGTTTTCCCTGATGTTCAAGCTCGGCCTGCTGACCGTGATCAGCATCCTGGGCCTGGTGGCCGTGTCGTCGTACATGGTGTGGGAAACCAAGACCCAGGGCCGTCTGGACCGCGAAATGCTGGTGCACCAGACCGTGGACGCCGCCTCCGGCGTGGTCGCCTGGGCGTATGAGCTGGAAACCTCCGGGAAGATGCCGCGCGAGCAAGCCCAGACGGCGGCCCGCCAGGCCATTGCAAAAATGCGCTACGGCGCCGACGAATACTTCTTCATCAGTGACATGCAGGCCAACATCGTCATGCACGCCGTCAAGCCGGAGCTCGACGGCAAGAGCGGTACCAGCATCCGCGACCCCAATGGCCTGCCGATCTTTGAAGCCTTTGCCGACAAGGTCCGCAAGGACAAGGAAGGATTTGTGGGCTATTTGTGGCCCAAACCGGGCAAGGATGTGCCCGTCGAGAAAATCTCCTATGTAACGGGTTTTGAGCCCTGGGGCTGGGTGATTGGCTCCGGCCTCTATGTGGACGACCTGCGCGACGAGTTCATTGCCAAGGCCACCAGTCTGGGCATTGTGGTGCTGCTGGCCGGCCTCTTCATCGGCTGGTTCGCCTACGTGATCAGCCGGGCCATTGATGACGGCATAGACGAAGCGGTCCACGTAGCCGATGCGGTGTCGCAGGGCGATCTGACGGTAGCCATCCGCCCGCAGGGCAAGGATGAAGTCGCCACCTTGATGCGCTCCCTGGCCGCCATGCAGAGCAATCTGCTGCGCATCGTGGGTTCGGTGCGCCGAGGCACCGAGGCCATGGCCAATGCGACCAACGAGATTGCGGCGGGCAACCAGGACCTGTCCCAGCGCACCGAGGAGCAGGCCAGCGCGCTGGAGCAGACCACCGCATCCCTGCAGGAGCTGACGGAGACAGTCAAGCACAATTTCAATAGCGGCCGCCAGGCCAATGACATGGCCAGCACCGCATCCGAAGTGGCGCTGCGCGGTGGCAAGGTGGTGGCCGAGGTGGTACACACCATGGAAGCCATCAACGTGTCCTCCGCCCGGATTGCCGACATCATCGGCGTCATCGACGGCATTGCGTTCCAGACCAATATCCTGGCGCTCAATGCGGCGGTGGAAGCCGCCCGCGCCGGTGAACAGGGCCGCGGCTTTGCAGTCGTTGCCAGCGAGGTGCGGCAACTGGCCGGCCGCTCGGCCACTGCGGCCAAGGAAATCAAGCAGCTGATCGAGGCTTCGGTGGAGAACGTCGGTGCCGGCTGCAAGCTGGTGGAACAGGCCGGCAGCACCATGGACGAGATCGTGGTCAGCGTGCGCCGGGTAGCCGACATCATGGGCGAAATCAGCTCGGCCAGCCAGGACCAGTCGTCCGGCATCGACCAGATCAACCAGGCCATGGGGCAGATGGACCAGGTCACCCAGGGCAACGCCGCCCTGGTGGAAGAGGCTGCCGCGGCCGCCCAGTCGCTGGCCCACCAGGCCGCCATGCTGGTGGATGTGGTGAGCGTCTTCAAGCTTGACGCATCCGCCCTGGCTGCCCTGCCGGCACCCGGCAGCGACGCCTGAACCCACTGCACCCACGCACCCGCAACCAGACAGGAGAAGCACACACCATGGCCTACTTTGAATGGGGTGATGACATGGTCATCGACAACGGCCCGATTGACCAGGACCACCACAAGCTGGTGGATCTGGTTAACGAGTTGCACACCGCCACCACGCGTGGCGAGGGTCAGTCGGTGGTGAGCAAGATCATGTCGGAACTGATCTTCTACACCCGCGACCACCTGGTGCGCGAGGAGCAGGAGATGGAGCGCGTTGGCTTCCCCGATCTGGTGGAACACAAGCGATCCCATGCCCTGTTTATGGAAGGCTTGAACCAGCTGGTGGACAAGCAGGCCAAGGGCAGCATCACCGTAGCCTCCCAGCTGTCAACCCTGCTGCGCGACTGGCTATCCATCCACATCCGCCGCTCCGATCACGGGCTGCGCGTGCACCTGAAACGCACCAACCGGCTGACGAAGAGCCAGTAGGCGCGGCGCCGGGCAACGTGCGATTTGCTCCGTTTTTGATAGCTGCTAATGTCCAATCAACGAGGGCTATGGCGATATTTCCCTTGAAAGAGCTGCCTGCTCCTCTGGTGTGAACACCCGCGAGCGGGTGTGAAAGGCCTTGCCGGTGGCGCCCTCCAGCGAGAAGGTGCCACCGCTGCCCTCGATCACATCGATGATCAACTGCGTGTGCTTCCAGGTTTCATACTGGCCCTTGCCGATGTAGAACGGGCAGCCGCCAATGTCGCCCAGGTAGACGTCCCCGGCACCCATGGTGATCTCACCGGGCAAATAGCAATTGGCGGCGCTGTTGTCACAGCAGCCGCCACTCTGGTGGAACATCAGCTCCGGCCCGTACTGGGCCTGGAGCTGCGCCACCAACTCCAAAGCCGCCGGTGTAGCGACGACCTTGTCGACCATCAGAAGAAGCCCAGCTTGTTCTCGCTGTAGCTGACCAGCAGGTTCTTGGTCTGCTGGTAGTGGTCCAGCATCATCTTGTGGGTTTCGCGGCCAATGCCGGATTCCTTGTAGCCACCGAATGCGGCATGCGCGGGGTAGGCGTGGTAGCAGTTGGTCCACACGCGGCCCGCCTTGATGGCGCGACCCATGCGGTAGGCCACGTTGCCGTTGCGGCTCCACACACCGGCGCCCAGGCCGTATAGCGTGTCATTGGCAATTTCCAGGGCTTCTGCTTCGTCCTTGAAAGTGGTCACGGCCAGCACGGGGCCGAAGATCTCTTCCTGGAAGATGCGCATCTTGTTGTGGCCCTTGAACAGCGTGGGCTGCACGTAGTAGCCGCCAGCCTGTTCACCGCTCAGGTGGGCCTGCGCGCCACCGATCAGCACCTGGGCGCCCTCCTGCTTGCCCAACTCCAGATACGACATGATCTTGGTGAGTTGTTCCTTGGAAGCCTGCGCACCGATCATGGTGTCGGTATCCAGCGGGTTGCCCTGGACGATGGCCGCCACGCGCTTCAACACGCGCTCCATGAATTGGTCGTAAATGCTTTCCTGAATCAGCGCGCGCGATGGGCAGGTGCAGACCTCGCCCTGGTTGAAGGCAAACAGCACCAGACCTTCGATGGCCTTGTCCAGGAAGGAATCGTCCTTGTCCATGATGTCAGCAAAGAAGATGTTGGGCGACTTGCCACCCAGCTCCAGCGTGGCGGGAATCAGGTTGTTGGCAGCGGCCTGGGCGATGACGCGGCCTGTAGAAGTAGAGCCGGTGAAGGCGATCTTGGCGATGCGCTTGCTGGAGGCCAGCGGCATGCCGGCTTCGCGGCCAAAGCCGTTGACGATGTTCAGCACGCCGGGTGGCAACAGGTCTGCAATCAACTCCACCAGCACCAGGATGCTGATGGGTGTGCTTTCTGCCGGCTTCAACACCACGCAGTTGCCAGCGCCCAGGGCGGGGGCCAGCTTCCAGGCTGCCATCAGGATCGGGAAGTTCCAGGGAATGATCTGGCCCACCACGCCCAGGGGTTCCTGGATGTGGTACGCCATGGTGTTCTCATCGATCTCGCTGATGCCGCCTTCCTGGGCGCGCACACAACCGGCAAAGTAGCGGAAGTGGTCGATGGTCAGCGGGATGTCGGCGTTGAGCGTTTCGCGAATCGGCTTGCCGTTGTCCACGGTCTCTGCGTAGGCCAGCAGTTCGAGGTTGGCTTCCAGGCGGTCGGCAATTTTCAGCAACAGGTTGGAGCGGGTGGCGGCGTCGGTCTTGCCCCAGGCCACCTCGGCAGCGTGGGCGGCGTCCAGCGCCAGCTCGACGTCTTCGGCAGTGGAGCGGGCCGCCTGGGTATAGACCTTGCCGCTGGTCGGGGTGATCACGTCAAAGTACTGGCCCTTGACCGGGGCGACCCATTGGCCGCCGATGAAGTTGTCGTACCGGGATTTGAACGCGATCGTGGCACCAGCGGTGCCGGGGGCTGCATACAGCATGGGTTGTCTCCTGCTAGTTGTTAAAAGGGTGAATCGAATCCGCGTGCCCATTGGCACTGCGGTTTCGCCAGCCCCTGTTTGCAGCGTGTGTGCCAGTGGGCGGTTTCAACCAAAAATCATCCCAATCCGGGCAAATCCACTGCCCAACGGTGCTCGCCGCCCCGCCTGCGCTGTGTCAGATGCCCCATGTTGGGGCGCAAACTGTGTCAAAACGGAACAGGTGGCGGCCCAATCCGGCTGAAACCGTCCGTACAGCTGGCGCACAATTTGGCGCATGCGGCACACGCCTAGGCCGCAGAGCTGGAGATGGCACACCCATCCCGCTACCCCACCACAGGAGACAAGGCCATGATGAACACCCCCGTGTTGCAGGAGCGCGCGCCCGCGAGCCGCCTGCGCGAAGCGCGCCGCCAGCTGGTCAGCAGCGGGCGCATGCCTGCTGACCTGATCCAGACCGACCTCGCCCGCTCCTGGCTGCGCTGCTGGCAGCACGGCCTGCAGCCCATGGGCCGCATGCCCGGCGCACCCAATGCGTCCGGTGCGCAGCTGGCACGCGAACTGGAGCGCCAGCGTGAGCTGGTGGCCCATGCCCGCCCGGTCATGGAGTTCCTGCACGAGCAGACCCGCGACACCGACAGCATGAGCATCCTGGCCGGTGCCGACGGCATGCTGCTGCACACCCTGGGTGACCCGCACTTCATCGGCCGTGCCGAGCGCGTGGCCCTGCGCGTGGGCGCCACCTGGCAGGAACAGTACCGCGGCACCAACGCCATTGGCACCGCGCTGGCCGACGACCGCGCCATGGTCGTGCACGCCGAGGAACACTACCTGGAGCGCAACGGATTTCTGACCTGCGCGGCCGTGCCCATCCACGACCCCAAGGGCCGCATCCTGGGCGCGCTCGATGTGTCGGGCGACCACCGGGGCTACCACCGCCACACGCTGGGCCTGGTGCGCTCGGCGGCGCGCATGATCGAACACCGCCTGTTTGACACCCGCCACGACCCGCGCCAGTGGAATGGCCTGCGTCTGCGTTTCCACATCCAGCCCGAGGGCATTGGCACCGTGGCCGAAGGCCTCTTGGCCGTCACCGAAGATGGCCAACTCGCCGGCGCCAATGCCGCGGCCCTGGACCTGCTGGAGCTGGACTGGCAGCGCCTGACCCACACGCAGATCGGCTCCGTGCTGGCGGAGCCGCTGGCCCAGCTCATCGACTGGGGCCAGCGCGCGTCCACCACTCCGCATGTGGTGCATACCCGCAACGGCAGTGCCGTGTGGGTACGGGTGGAAACCGGCCGCCTGTTGTTGCAACGGCATCGCATGGCGAGCCCCGCCACACCACAGCCCGTGACCACCGTGCAGCCCGCGGATGCACTGGCCGCATTGGACACCGGTGACACCGTGTTCCGCAGCGCGATTGCCCGCGCCCGCAAGCTGATGGGCAAGCCGATTGCCATCCTGCTGCAGGGCGAGTCCGGCGTCGGCAAGGAAGTCTTTGCCCGCGCCGCCCACTTGAGCGGCCCGCGCGGTGAGCAACCGTTTGTGGCCGTCAACTGTGCGGCGCTGCCCGAGAACCTGATCGAGGCCGAGCTGTTTGGCTACCAGGGCGGGGCCTTCACCGGCGCACGCCGCGAGGGCGCACCGGGGCGCATCCGCGAGGCCCATGGCGGCACCCTGTTCCTGGACGAAATTGGTGACATGCCGCTGGCCCTGCAGGCGCGCCTGTTGCGCGTGCTGCAGGAGCGCGTGGTGGTGCCGCTGGGCGGTGGCAAGCCGGTGGCGGTGGACTTCTGCCTGGTCTGCGCCACCCACCGCGACCTGCCCACCGAGATGCAGGCCGGGCGCTTCCGCGAAGACCTGTACTACCGCCTCAACGGCCTGACGCTGCGCCTGCCCCCTTTGCGCGAGCGCACCGACCTGACACAACTGCTGGAGAGCGAGCTGCACGACCTGGTGCCGGATCGCTCCGTCACCGTGGCCCCCGATGTGCTGCAGGCCATGCAGGGCTACCGCTGGCCGGGCAATGTGCGCCAGTTGTTCAATGCACTACGCACCGCCTGCGCTCTGCTGGATGGTGACGAATACACGATTGGCTGGGACCACCTGCCTGATGATTTGCTGCAGGCGTTGCGTCCGGTCACTGCCACGGAACACGCCACGGTGGCCTCCAACGAAGCGGATACGCCTCCCGACCTGCGCACCCTGTCACAGCAAACCATTGCGCGCACCGTGGCGCAGTGCGAGGGCAATTTGTCCGAAGCGGCACGCCTGCTGGGCATCAGCCGCAACACGCTGTACCGGCGGCGGAGCGCGGGTATGACTACTGTGGCGGGGTGACCGACTGCACCGTGGTGTGCAACTGGCTCAAGTCAAATCCCTGTGCCAGGGCCGAGGCGCGTGCGGCCTCCATCAAAGCGGGCGGGAGTTGGGGTGTGCGTGACAGCACCCACAGGTATTTGCGGTTGGGGTTGCCCACCACCGCCCAGCGGTACTCCGGGTCGAGACCCAGAACCCAGTAATCGGATTTGAAGGGCCAGAAGAACGACACCTTGAGCCGGCTGTTGCCGAACCCCTCCACAGGCGTCGCCTTGCCAGTGGCCTCATCGAAGCCGGATTCGGTGCGGCAGCGGTTGCGCACCGCGATAGATCCATCCGCGGCTGCGGAGTACTCGGCAGTGGTGTCGGCCACGCAGTTGCGCTGGAAGAACATGGGAAAGCTGGCAATTTCAAACCACTTTCCGCTGTAGCGGGCCAGGTCTACTGAGGGCACACTGGCAACGGGCGCCTGCGCAAGTGCCATGGAGGGCGCTATCAGAAAAAGGGTAGAAAGAAGCGCAGAGGAGAGTTTCACAACAGGATCCGGGGTGACAAGGGAGCGAATGATCGCACGCCCTGCCATGCCACGGATGCCCAGGCCCCGAAAGCCCCCAGCGGGAGCAGAATCACTTGCCCACGGTGTCTGCGTTCGGGAAGAACAGCTGCTCGCCACCAATCTTGTAGCTGGCAATCACCGCCTGGCCCGGTGCAGACACGACCCAATCCACAAACTTCTGACCATCGGCCACCTTGACATGGGGATGCTTGGCGGGGTTCACCAGCATCACGCCATACTGGTTGAACAGCTTGCTGTCGCCCTCCACCAGCACCGCCAGGTCACCCCGGTTCTTGAAGCTGAGCCAGGTGCCGCGGTCGGCCAACACGTAGCCGCCGGTAGCCGATGCCATATTCAGCGCCGGGCCCATGCCACAGCCACATTCCTTGTAGCCACTGCCTTTGGCCTCGAGCAGGCCAGCCAGCCTCCAGAAGCGCAACTCGGCGGCGTGGGTCCCGCTCTTGTCACCGCGCGAGATGAAGCTGGCGTTGGCTGCCGCCAACTTCTTCAGCGCCTCCACCACGTCCTTGCCACGCGTCTTGGCGGGATCGGTTTGCGGCCCAACCAGCACAAAATCGTTGTACATCACCGGAAAGCGCTTGACGGCAAAGCCGTCGGCGACGATCTTCTCCTCGGCCACCTGGTCGTGCACAAACAGCACGTCCGCATCCCCGCGGCGGCCCATGTCCAGCGCCTGACCGGTGCCCAGCGCCACCACCTTGACGTCAATGCCGGTGGTCTTCTTGAACTCGGGCAACAGATGGGCAAACAGGCCCGACTGCTCGGTGGAGGTGGTGGATGCCACCACGATGCTTTGGGCCTGCACGGTCGAAGAAGCTATCAAAACAATAGCTGCATACGCACATTTCACGAGGGCTGGATGCCAATTTGACTTAAAACCTTCACCGCTGGGGCGTATTCTCATGCTGATTCTCCTTTGACAAACAAATGGGCGGCCGGGTACTGCCGTTGCAGTAGATCACCGGCAAAGAAATCATCCACCGGCAGATCTGCCAGCACGCGGCCCTGCTCCAGGTAGATGACGCGGCTGGCCAGGCGCTTGACCTGGCCCAGGTTGTGGCTAGCAAACACCAGGGTCATGTCCGGGCTCTGGTGGGCGAATTCATGGATCAGGGCTTCCACCTCGCGCTTGGCGTGCGGGTCCAGGCTGGCGGTGGGCTCGTCCAGCAACAGCACCTGAGGCGCCAGCGCCCAGGCCCGTGCCAGCGCCACGCGCTGTTGCTGCCCGCCCGACAGCGTGCGCGCATTGCGCTGCGCCAGATCAGCCAAGCCCACCCGGCCCAGCGC
>JBAQDE010000051.1:0-56269 GCA_049294595.1 Rhodoferax sp.
CCGCTGCGCCCGCTGGCGCTCAGCGAGGTGGAGCTGCGCTTTGCCGCCCACTTTCCGGGCACCGTGGCGCGCCTGACCGATGGCCGCCAGGTGCTGGTGCTGCGCACCGTGAACCAGCCGACCCGCATGCTGCACCCGGCCACCGACTGCTACCGCGGCCTGGGCTACCGCATCCGCAATGAACAACTGGAGGTGCAGGCCGACCGCGCCCGCTGGCGCTGCTTTGTGGCCCAGCGCGGCGCACGCCAGGTGCGGGTCTGCGAACACATTGAAGACGCCCAGGGCCAGGGCTTTACCGATGCCTCCGCCTGGTACTGGGCCGCGCTGGCCGGCCAGTCGCACGGCCCGTGGAAGGCCACCACCGTGGCCACCGTGCTATGAACCGCATCACTGCATACCAAGCCCTGCGCCGCCTGGCCTACTGGCTGGGCGTGGCCAGCGCGGCCAGCCTGTGCGCCGTGCTGGCGCTGCTGTTGGTCGCACGCGAGGCGATTCGCCCCACACCCGATGCGTGGGCCACGACGCTGCCCCTGGGGCCGCTGAAGGTCGAGATCGGCGTACCGTCGCTGATCTGGCTGGCTACCACACCGTGGGTGGCACAACGGCTGGACGGTCACACCCTGCCCTCGCGCATGGGCCCGCTGCACCTGGGCTGGAGCGAGGCGGATCAGTCTCTGGTCCTGCAATGCCAGCCCTGCACGGTGCGCAGCGCCAGTTGGGGTGGCGAGGCACTGCAGTTGGCTTCGGTGCGGGTGAGCGTGCGTCGCGAGGGCATGGCCCTGCAGGGCAGCCTGGTGTCCGGCGCGCTGCATGCCACCTGGCGCGGGCAGCTCACGCACCAGCGGCTGTTGCTCGACCTGGACCTGCCACCCAGCCCGATCCGCGACGGCTATGCCCTGTTTGCGGCCGCCATCCCGGAGCTGGCCACAGCGCAAATCGAAGGCAGCTTTGCGCTGCGCGCCCGACTGGATTTGCCTTCGCGCGTGCTCACGGTCCGGCCCCGGGTCGAGGGCATGGCGGTGCAGGGTCTCGGCACCGACCAATGGACCAATGCCCGCAGCCTCTGCAGCCGGAACCTGACGCCCGCGCAAGCAGCGGCCCTGCCCGGACCCGGCAGCCTGCTGGCACGCGCCGTGATCGCCGCCGAAGATCAGCGTTTCTTTGAACACCCCGGCTTTGATCTGGTGGAGATGACGCAGGCACTGCACAGCAACCAGCGCGCCGAACCGGCGCTGCGCGGGGCCAGCACACTGTCGCAGCAGGTGGCCAAGTTGCTGGTCACCGGGGGCGAGCGCTCACCGGTGCGCAAGCTGCGCGAGCTGCTCTACGCGGTGGAGATGGAGCAGACGTTGGGCAAGGCCCGCATCCTGCGCCTGTATCTGGACAACGCACCCTGGGGCGCCACCGTGTGCGGCGCGCAGGCGGCGGCCCACACCTACTTCGGCAAACGCGCGGACCGGCTCACCGCCACCGAGGCAATCTGGCTGGCCGCCATGCTGCACAACCCGGCCCTGGAGGCGCGCCGCTGGGCGGCCACCGGCCAGATCAACGAGCAACGGGTGCAATGGGTGGCCCGCGGCATGCCGCGCCGACTCTTAATCTCGCGCTAAGACTGGCTTCCTACCATTCACTCCAACACGTCGTCGATGCGTTCCATCGATTCACCCAGGAGGTTCCGTCATGCCAAAGAAAAGTACCTTGTCCGCACTGCTGATCAGTGTCTTCGCCTTGTCCCTGTCCACGTCTGCGCTAGCGGACGACGACTACGGTAGTGACCACAACGAGTCCGAAAATGAGATCAGCGAGCATGGCCCCAACGGCCTGGACATGGACCACGTTGCCAGACAGGTTGGTGGCTCGGCCACTCTTGTGACCACCCGCAGCGACGGCAGTTATGAGGTCACCCTGTCCAACGGCTCGGTGGTGCTGGTCAAGCCCAAGGGCAACACACGCGTCCACAACCGCAGCACGGGCGTCAACACGACGGATGTCGATCGCGATGGGCACCTGCATCTGCTCACAGCCGATGGCTACGAAATGACGGTGGAATCCGCCCAGCACGACGAGACAGAAACCCACCACATCCTGGGACAAAACGGCCTGAGCAATGTGACCACTGCCGGAGGCAGGGTCACTGGCACCCGACGCGATGGTTCGCAGGTCAGCCTCGAAGCCGACTACGGGGTGAGCCGCAACGCCTCATCCGGTGCAGTGCGCTACCAGGAACACGAAACCGGCGTGGACATCGACTACGCCGACGGAACACGCCAGCGCTTCCATGGCGCCGCCGTCGACAACAACCAGCTGCGCACCAGCGCCCAATCCATGGGCTACACGGTCACCTTCAACAGCGATGGCAGCGCCAGCGCACGCGCCGGCAACGTGACCCGCACAGTCAGGCTGTCGCCCACCCTCACCCAGGGGCGCGCTCTACAACCCGGCCTGCGCGTGCAGAACGGTCGGGTCATCATGCAATACCAGAGCGGCCAGGAGCAGGAAGTCATCGTCGTGCAATAAGCCACGACAAGCCCGGCTCAGTCCACAAAGAAGTCGGGCAGAAAGTTCGTGTTGCCGGGTGTCACGGCATAGCGGTCCAGATCGGTGACGCCGTACGCGGCCAGCACGGTGTCATCAATGTAGAAATTGCCGGTCTCGAAGCTGCTGCTGGTCAGCACACAGTAGGCGGCATCGGCCATGATCTCGGGAGTGCGGCACAGCGCCAGGTCCACGCCCGGAATCATCTGCATGGCGGCAGTCGCAATCGCGGTGCGCGGCCACAGGCTGTTGACGGCGATACCCAGCTTCTTGAACTCACCCGCATGGCCCAGCGTGCACATGCTCATACCGTACTTGGCCATGGTGTAGGCGGTGTGCGGTGAGAACCAATGGGTCTTCATCGAGAGTGGCGGCGACAGCGTTAGCACCTGCGGGCTGCGCCCGGCTGCTGCCGATTTCTTCAATTCGGGCAGGCAGGACGCGGTGCACAGGTAGGTGCCACGGGCGTTGATGCCATTCATCAGGTCGAAGCGCTTCATGGGCGTGGCTTCGGTGTTGGTCAGGCTGATGGCGCTGGCGTTGTTGACGAGGATGTCGATGCCACCAAAGGTCTGAACAGCCTTGGCGACTGCCGCCAGCACCGCGTCATCGTCACGGATGTCCACCGCCAACGGCAGGGCCTTGCCGCCAACGGCTTCAATCTCTTTTGCTGCGCTGTAGATGGTGCCGGGCAGCTTGGGATCGGGGTCCGTGGTCTTGGCCAGGATCACGATGTTGGCACCGTCCGCCGCCGCACGCTTGGCAATGGCCAGGCCAATGCCGCGCGAGGCGCCGGTGATGAACAGGGTCTTGCCCTGCAGGGTGCGGGTGGTGGGTACGGACTGGGTGGTCATGTTGTCTCCTGGGTGAGGGTGGATCAGGTTTGCTACTCTTTTGGTAGCTATACATTCAATATCGACGAGGGCTAGATGCCCATTCTGTGCCTCATGACTTGGTGAAATCGGGTTTGCGTTTCTCCAGGAAGGCGGTGAACGCCTCCTTGGCAGCCGGCTCCTGCAGCAGGCGGGCAAAGCTGGCACCCTCCTCTTCCATCTGCGCCAGCACCTGGGCCATCTGGCCCTTTTTCATCAGGCGCTTGGTCTCCACCAGGGCGCCCAGCGGCTTGGCCGCCAGCTTCTTCGCCTGGGCCTGGGCCACGCCATTGGCTTCGGTGGGTGGCACCACGCGGTTGACCAGCCCCACCTCCAGCGCGGCTTCTGCCATGAAGGGTTCACCCAGCAGCAGGGCCTCAGCGGCGCGGTGCATGCCCATCATTTGCGGCACCAGCATGCTGGACGCCGCCTCAGGGCACAGGCCGAGGTTGACGAAGGGCATGGAGAAGGCGGCGTTGTCACCAGCGTAGACCAGGTCGCAATGGAACAGCAGCGTAGTGCCCACGCCCACGGCCGGGCCACATACGGCAGCGATGAGGGGCTTGGGGTATTGGGCGATGGCGCGCAAAAAGCTGAAGGCCGGCGACTCTTCCCCGTCGGGCTTGCGCTTCAAAAAGTCTTCGATGTCATTGCCGGCGCTGAACACCGATATATCGCCCTGGATGACCGTCACGCGCACGGCGGCGTCCGTTGACGATTGCTCCAGCGCCTGGGCCATGGCGGCGTACATCGCCGGCGTGAAGGAGTTCTTCTTGGCGACGCGGTTGATGGTCAGGGTCTGTACGCCGGCTTCGACGTGGATCAGGATATCGGACATGGTGTCTCCTAGTTTTTGTAGTACACAACCTGGTGCGTGGTGGCCAGCAGCACACCGGCCTCGTTCCACAGCTGTGCCGTGTGGTCGAAGAAGCCGTTGCGAAAGGCCTGGGCGCGCGCCTGGGCCAGCAGGTAGCTGCTGCCGCTGGCCTGCAGCTGGGCGCTGTCGGCGTGGAAGTACACCGTCATCGTCACGGTGCCAACCGGAACCAGCGTGGCGCGGCGCACAAACACACGCGGGAAGAACACGTCCGACAGCGCGGTGAGCGAGGCAAAGTCCAATGGGCGCGGCGGGTTGTCGCGCACCCACAGTTGCGTGAGGCTGCTGTCGCCACCACCATCCCAGACTTGGGGCATGGCGCCCGCAATGGGGCGCATGTCGTAGCGCTTGACCCACTCCATGGGCATGGGGCCCTGGCCGTGCGGCGTTTCCTGCGGTGGCGGGCACTGGGGCATGGCCTCTTCGTCCAGGCTCCAGGTCTCGCGGCGCAACGCAGTGAAAGCCGTGCCAGTCAGCACGGTCTCGCCAGCCTGCAGCACCTCGATGATCCAGTGCTGGGTGGAGCGGTTGGTGCGCGCGGCACGCGCCTGCACCGTGAACGGCCCATGCGCCAAGGCAGCGGCGAAATTGATGGTCAGCGACACCGGCTCGCCCAGGCGGTCCGGGTGCAGCAGCACCGCGTTCATCATCTGCGCGGCACTGATGCCGCCAAACGGCCCCACCATGTTGGCGTAGGCCGCGCTGGTGTGGCCGGCAAAGCTGCCGTCACTCTGCATCTCCAGGGCAATCGCCTGGTCAAAAGCATGGCTCGTCAATTCGGTCTCCAAAAATAAAAAAAGCCACCCGCGGGTGGCCTTGCTGTCGGGTGCAATCAGACTCTCTCGAAGATGCCTGCTGCCCCTTGGCCGGTTCCTACGCACATGGTCACCATGCCGTACTTCAGATTATGGCGACGCAGGGCGTGAACCACTGTCGCGGCCCGGATAGCACCTGTGGCGCCCAGCGGGTGACCCAGGGCGATGGCGCCGCCCATGGGATTGACCTTGGACGGGTCTAGGCCGAGCGTATTGACCACCGCCAGCGACTGGGCGGCAAAAGCCTCGTTCAGCTCGAACCAGTCGATGTCGCTGTGCTGCAGACCGGCGTAACGCAGGGCGGCGGGAATCGCCTCGATGGGACCTATGCCCATGATTTCAGGTGGCACGCCGCGCGCGGCGTAGGACACGAAGCGCGCCAGCGGTGTCAGGCCAAACTGCTTGACCGCCTTTTCGCTGGCAAGGATCAGGGCGCCGGCGCCGTCACTGGTCTGCGAGCTGTTGCCAGCCGTGACGCTGCCGCGCGCGGCAAACACCGGGCGCAGCTTGGCCAGGCCTTCCAGCGAGGTGTCGGGGCGCGGGCCTTCGTCCAGGTTCACGGTGCGGGTCTTGGTACGGACTTCGCCGGTGGCCAGGTCGGGCGTGCGTTCGATGACGTCGATGGGGGTGATCTCATCGCTGAACTCGCCGGCCTGCTGCGCACGGATGGCACGTTGGTGCGATTCCAGCGCAAAGGCGTCCTGCATCTCACGGGTCACTTTCCACTGCTGGGCCACCTTCTCGGCGGTCAGGCCCATGCCGTAGGCGATGCCGATGTTCTCGTCGCGCTCGAAGATGGCCGGGTTGAAGGATGTCTTGTTGCCGCCCATGGGCACCATGCTCATGGACTCGGCACCGCCGGCGATCATCACGTCGGCCTCGCCCACGCGGATGCGGTCGGCGGCCATCTGGATGGCGGTCACACCGGACGCGCAGAAGCGGTTGACGGTGACACCGCCGATGGGATGCGTAAAGGCCAGGCCGGTGGCGATACGGGCCATGTTCATGCCCTGCTCGCCCTCGGGGAAGGAGCAGCCGATGATGGCATCCTCAATCGCCTTGGGGTCCAGCGTGGGCACCTGCAGCATGGCGCTGCGGATGGCGGCCACCAGCAGCTCGTCGGGGCGGGTGTTGCGGAAGTAGCCGCGGCCGGAACGCCCGATGGGCGTACGGGTGGCCGCAACGATGTAGGCGTCTTGCACTTGTTTCATGGAGTAACTCCTTTGGGATTCTGTAGAGGCCCCGGGCTCACGCCGGGACGCTGGAGGGATTGGGGGCTGCCGACTTCCTGGCCGGCACCCAGGCCCAGATGAATTCGCACACAATGGGCTGTTCGCCCGAGGCATCGGTCACGGTCACGGGGACCACCACCTCGCCCTTGTCCTGGCTCTGCATCAGCTGGCGCTGCTGCGCGCTCAAATGCGCCACGGCACGCATGTCGCCCTGGGTGCGGCGTTTGAACTGCACCTTGAGTTCCTTGGCCAATGGCAGACAGTCGTCGCGCACATTCATGCCCACCACCATGCCGGTGGCCGTTTCCGCCAGCAACGTCATGGCTGCGGCGTGCACGCCCTGGATGTGGTTCTGCACCCGGCGCTGGTTGGCAATGGCGATCTCCACCTTCTCGGGCGTCATGACGGCAAAGTCCAGACGGGCGGTGCCGGTAAAGGGCACGGCACGGCGCAACACCCAGTTCTGCACATGCTGGCGCAACGGTGCCGGAACGGCATTCAGCCGGGCCAGCGTGCGCGTCAGGCGGTTGGGGCGGGCGGTCGTGGACATATCAGTTGCGAACTGGCTTGCCGGTGGACATCATGCCCATGATGCGCTCTTGCGTCTTGGGATGGTTGAGCAGGCTGCAGAAGGCCTTGCGTTCCATGGCCATGAGGTATTCCTCGCTGACCAGGGTGCCGGCATCCACATGGCCGCCACACACCACCTCGGCGATCAGGCCGGCGATATGGAAGTCATGCGCGCTGATGAAACCGCCATCACGCATGTTGACCAGCTGCGCCTTGATGGTGGCAATGCCGCTGCGGCCAGCCACCGGGAACAGGCGCTTGTGCGGTGCGCGGTAGCCGCCTGCAAACAGGGCCTTGGCCTCGTTGATGGCAACAAACAGCAGCTCGTCCTTGTGCGGCACGATGACATCGCTGTCCAGCAGGTAGCCCAGCTTGCGGCTCTCCAGCGCGCTGGTGCCCACCTTCGCCATAGCGGCGCCGGTGAAGCCTTCGGTCAGGAAGGGCAACAGGTCCTTGGAAGTGCTGAGGGCCATGTTCTCGGCGGCTCGACGGGCGATGTAGGTCAGGCCGCCAGCACCAGGCACCAGGCCCACACCCACTTCGACCAGGCCGATGTAGCTTTCCATGGCGACGACGCGGCGGCTGGAATACACGGCCAGCTCGCAGCCACCGCCCAGGGCCAGGCCGCGCACGGCGGACACGACCGGGACATTGGAGTAGCGCAGCTTCAGCATGGCCTGCTGCATTTCTTCCTCGGCACCACCGATGGCAGCGGCACCGCCCATCATGAAGGCGGGCAGCATGGACTGCAGATCGGCACCGGCGGAGAACATCTCGTCGTTGGACCAGATCACCAGGCCCTTGTACTCCTTGGCAGCCAGTGCCTGGCCTTGCAGCAAACCTTCGACCACACCGGGGCCGATGGCGTGCATCTTGGTCTTGATGCTGGCAATCAGCACTTCATCGTCGAGTGTCCACAGGCGGATGGATTCGTCTTCGAACACGGTTGTGCCGGCAACGGCAGCCGATGGCGCGTTGGCGCCCAGCACGGCCTCGGGGAAGTGCTGGCGGGCATAAACCGGCAGGCTGCGGGGTGCCACAAACTGGCCTGTGGTCGGATTCCAGGAGCCGGCGGGTGTGTGCACACCACCCGCGTCCGCCACCGGGCCCTTGAAGACCCAGTCCGGCAGCGGTGCCTTGCACAGCGCCTTGCCGGCATCGATGTCTTCCTGGACCATATTGGCCACTTCCAGCCAGCCGGCCTCTTGCCACAGCTCGAAGGGACCTTGCTTCATGCCGAAGCCCCAGCGCATGCAGAAGTCCACATCGCGGGCGTTGTCAGCAATCGAGGCCAGGTGCACGGCGGCGTAATGGAAGCTGTTGCGCAGGATGGCCCACAGGAACTGGCCTTCCTTGCCTTCGGCATTGCGCAGGAGCTTGAGGCGCTCGGCCGCAGGCTTCTTCAACATGCGGGCATAGACCTCGTCGGCCTTCTGGCCGGCGGCCACGTACTCGCCGCTCTCCAGCTCGAAGCGCATCACGTCACGGCCGACCTTCTTGAAGAAGCCGGCCTTGGTCTTCTGGCCCAGGTTGCCTTTTTCCAGCAGTGCCTTGAGCACGGCGGGTGTGGCAAAGCTGCCGTAGAAGGGATCGGTTTCGATGCTGAGCGTGTCCTGCAGCGTCTTGATGACGTGGGCCATGGTGTCCAGGCCCACCACGTCGGCGGTACGGAAGGTGCCGCTGGATGCGCGGCCCAGCTTCTTGCCGGTCAGGTCGTCGACCACGTCATAGGTCAGGCCGAAGTTTTCCACTTCCTTCATCGTGGCCAGCATGCCCGCGATGCCGACGCGGTTGGCGATGAAGTTGGGAGAATCCTTGGCACGCACCACGCCCTTGCCCAGGTTGCTGGTGACAAAGGCTTCCAGGTCGTCCAGCGACTGGGGCAACGTGGTGGGGGTGTTGATCAACTCCACCAGTGCCATGTAGCGGGGCGGGTTGAAGAAGTGGATGCCGCAGAAGCGGGGCTTGATTTCTTCCGGCAGCGCTTCCGACAGCTTGGTGATGGACAGGCCCGAGGTGTTGGATGCGACGATGGCGTGGGGTGCGACAAAGGGCGCAATCTTCTTGTACAGATCGAGCTTCCAGTCCATGCGCTCGGCAATGGCCTCGATGATCAGATCGCACTCGCCGAGCACGGACATGTGCTCTTCGTAATTGGCCTGCTGGATCAGCACGGCGTCATCGGCCACGCCCAGCGGTGCGGGCTTGAGTTTCTTCAGGCCTTCAATGGCCTTGGTGACGATGCCGTTCTTGGGGCCTTCCTTGGCGGGCAGGTCAAACAGCACCACGGGCACCTTGACATTGACCAGATGGGCGGCGATCTGCGCGCCCATCACGCCGGCACCGAGCACGGCGACTTTATTGACTTGAAAACGGGACATGTTGATTCCTGTTGGAAATGGTTACTGGACGCGAATCCAGGTTTGGGTTCGGTAGAAGAAGGCGATGTAGCCGCGCATCTGCAGCTTCTGACCACCGTCAATCGGTGTCACCGTTGCGCGGTAGATCTTGCCGTTCTTGGGGTCCAGGATGTTGCCGCCCTCCCAGACATCCTTGTCGCTGGCTTTCTTGAGGCCGCGCAGGACTTCCATGCCCAGAATGGGCTGGTCCTTGCGCTCGTCCTCGCACTCCGTGCAGGTGTCCCCGGGCTTGGCGGTGGGATCGAGGATGCGCTCGACCTTGCCGGAGATCACACCGTTCTTCTCGACGATGCGGATCTCGGACTTGACCGTGCCATCCTTGTCGTCGATGGTCTTCCACAAGCCCACCGGCGTCATTTGCGCCATGGCGGAGGCACATACGGCGCCCAGCGCCAGGGTAGTCAGGTTACGCAGCATGGTTTTGTCTCTAGGCCAAAGCAGCGTCGGTGTCCATCAGCACCTTGGAGCCGGCGCGCGCCGTGCGCATCAGCGTTGCGGTCTCGGGGAACAGCTTGGCAAAGTAGAAGCGTGCGGTCTGCAGCTTGGCAACGTAGAACGGATCGGTGTTGCCGGCCGAGATTTCGCGCAGCGCGACCTGTGCCATGCGGGCCCAGAAGTAGCCAAACACCAGGTGCCCCGCCACCCGCAGGTAGTCCACCGCAGCGGCACCGACTTCGTCGGCGTTCTGGAAACCCTTGAAGCCGATTTCGGTGGTGAACTTGGTCATCTGGTCGCCCAGGATGGCGATGGGGGTGATGAACTCGGCCATCTTTTCGTTGACGCCTTCTTCTTCCACCAGCTTGCCCACCAGCTTGCCGAACTTCTTCAGCGTTGCGCCGTTGTTGCCCAGCACCTTGCGGCCCAGCAGGTCCAGCGACTGGATGGTGTTGGTGCCTTCGTAGATCATGTTGATGCGGTTGTCGCGCACGAATTGCTCCATGCCCCATTCCTTGATGAAGCCGTGGCCGCCGAACACCTGCATGCAGGCATTGGTGGAGATGTGGCCGTTGTCGGTGATGAAGGCCTTGACGATGGGGGTCAGCAGGGCCAGCAGTTCGCCGGAGTCCTTGCGCACCTTTTCATCGGGGTGGTAGTGCTCTTTTTCCAGCAGCATGGAGCAGAAGCCCTGCAACGCGCGGCCACCTTCGGCATAGGCCTTGGCGGTGAGCAGCATCTTGCGCACGTCGGGGTGCACGATGATGGGATCGGCCGCCTTGTCCTTGGCTTTCGGACCGGACAGGCTGCGCATCTGGATGCGGTCCTTGGCGTAGGCCAGGGCATTCTGGTAGGCCACTTCGGTCAGGCCCAGCGACTGGTTGCCCACGCCCAGGCGGGCGGCGTTCATCATCACGAACATGCCCTGCATGCCCTTGTTGGGCTGGCCGACCATGGTGCCGATAGCGTCTTCCATCACGATCTGGGCAGTGGCGTTGGCCTTGATGCCCATCTTGTGCTCCAGGCCGCCGCAGTAGATGCCGTTGCGCGAACCCAAGGACCCGTCCTTGTTGACATTGAACTTGGGCACGATGAACAAGCTCACGCCCTTGATGCCGGGAGGCGCATCGGGCAGGCGGGCCAGCACCAGGTGGATGATGTTGTCGGACATGTCGTGCTCGCCGGCGCTGATGAAGATCTTGTTGCCGGTGATCTTGTAGGTGCCATCGGCTTGCGGCTCGGCCTTGGTGCGCATCAGGCCCAGGTCGGTGCCGCAATGGGGTTCGGTCAGGCACATGGTGCCGGTCCACTCACCGCTGGTCATCTTGTTCAGGTAGGTGGCTTTCTGCTCGGGCGTGCCATGGGTTTCCAGCGCGGCGTAGGCTCCGTGAGTCAGGCCGGGGTACATGGTCCAGGCCTGGTTGGCGCTGTTGAGCATTTCGTAGAACATGCTGTTGACCACGAAGGGCAGGCCCTGGCCGCCGTACTCAGGGTCGCAGCCCAGTGCCGCCCAGCCGCCTTCGATGTAGGTCTTGTAGGCTTCCTTGAAGCCCTTGGGAGTGGTCACGGCATGGGTCACCGGGTCCAGCGTGCAGCCCTCGGCATCACCCGACTGGTTGATCGGGAAGATGACCTCGGAGGCGAACTTGCCGCCTTCTTCGAGCACCGCGTTGATGGTGTCGGCATCGATTTCCGCGTGCTTGGGGATCTGCTTGAAATCCTCAACCACATTGAGCACTTCGTGCATCACAAACTGCATGTCACGCAGAGGGGGGTTATAGGTAGGCATGCTGGTTACTCCTTGTTGAACAGCGGATCAGGTAAGGGAAGCTGCGCCGTAGCGCACGAGAATGTTTTCAAAGCCGGTGTTGGCACGGTCCACCGAGCCGGGTTTTTTCAGGAAGCGGGCTTCATAGTGCAGGGCCAGGATCAGGCCGTGGATCTCGAAGGCCATCTGTTCTTCATCGACGTCGGAACGCAGGTGGCCGCAGTCGCGCGCCTGCACGATGGCGCGGTTGACGGCACCCAGCCAGGTCTGCACCGAGGCGGCCAGCGCATCGCGCACCGGGCCGGGACGGTCGTCAAAGTCCACGGCGCCACTGATGAAGATGCAGCCAGCCTGGATCTCCTCGGCCACCAGTTTCATCCAGTTGGCAAACAAGGCTTTCACGCGCGGCAGGCCGCGTGGCTGCTCCATGGCGGCATAGAAGACATCGCGTTCGAACAGCGCAAAGTACTGGTGGATGACCGAAATCTGCAGCTCTTCCCGCGAGCCAAAGTGGGCGAATACGCCGGACTTGCTCATGTGGGTGGCCTCTGCCAGGGCGCCGATGCTCAGCCCCTCGAGCCCGAGCTGCGTGGCCAGACCGAGGGCAGCATCCACGATGGCCATCTTGGTTTGCTGGCCCTTTTGCAGGGCGCGCCCGGAGGGGGCCTTGCCCGCGGCTGCGGCACCCGTGGCTTTTGGCCGGGTCTTGCGGATCAGCTTGGCAGAAAGTGAGGCAATGGACATGGATACAAGGCACTGCAAAATAGAACGATCGTGCTATTTTGCAGCATTTCCATGCCACCCCGGAAATTTTTTTGGTTTCTAGAGGTTTGCTTCTAACCGAAGGGAGGGTTTACCCCAGCAGCAGGCGCAGGCTGGCGTCCAGGTGTTCGGACGGCGCACGCTTGTAGCCCGAGCGCACGAAGCGCTGCAGGCGTCCGCCGGCAAACGCCATCAACACCGAGGCGCGCACCTGGGCGTCCACCGTCGGCGTGGCCGAAGCAGCGGACAACGCGCCATCGCGCAGGCACTGCTTGAGCGTGGCCTCGATCTTGTCGAAGAACTGGTTCATACGCTGTTGGAGGCGGTCGTTCTCGAACACCAGCGCATCGCCCACCATGACGCGGGCCATGCCGGGATTCTTCTCGGCAAACTGCACCAGCATGGCAATGACCTTGGCGGCCTGGCGCGGACCCTGGTCTGCCAGACCGGCCACGGCGCTCTGCTCACGCTCGACGATCTGGTTGATGAGCGAGAACACCGACTGCTCGATGAACTCGATCAGGCCTTCGAACATCTGTGCCTTGCTGGCAAAGTGACGGTACAGGGCGGCTTCGCTGACGTCCAGCCGTGCCGCCAGCGCTGCGGTGGTGATGCGCTCGCCGCCGGGCTGCTCCAGCATGCTGGCCAGGGCCTGCAGAATCTGCACCCGGCGCTCGCCCGGCTTGGGGCGCTTGCGCACCGCGGTGGCCGGGGCCTGCGGCTCCTGCTCCTGGGGCACGTGGTCTGGGGCGTCAGTCGAGTGGTTCAGGGCGTCTGGCATGGTGCGCAAAGCGAAGGGGATGAAGGATTCTCGCACAGCCCCTGCAAGGGTTTTACCTAGGCTGGCAGGCACACCCGGATGCGCAGACCCCGTCCATCGCGCCCCTCCAGCACCTGCAACTGGCTGTTATGCACACGGGCAATTTCGTCGGCAATTGCCAGGCCCAGGCCGGTGCCTTCGCCCACCGTTCCGGCAATCCGGTAGAAGCGTTCCAGCATGCGCTGGCGTTCACCCACCGGCACGCCCGGACCGTTGTCTTCCACCTCCAGAAACGGCTGCTCCCCCACGCCATCGGGCGCAGCACACCAGCCACTGCGCAGCGTGACGCGCCCGCCCTGGGGCGTGTAACGGATGGCGTTGTCGACCAGATTACCCAGCAGCTCGCGCAGCAGCCAGGCATGGCCGCTGGTGTGGGCCTCAGCCACCTCCAGCCCCAGGTCGATGTCCTTGGCAGTGGCGGCATCCAGGTGGGCCTCCAGCATGGCCTCGCACAGCTCCTGCAGGTCCACCCGCTGCATCGGCTGGGTATGTGCACTGCGGGCGTCGGCCCGCGAGAGGGCCAGCAACTGGTTGGCCAACTGCGACGTGCGACGCACTGCCTGGCGCAACTTGAACACCTGGCCCGCTTCCAAAGTGATAGCAGTATGCTCAATATCCACGAGGGCTGGAGGTGAGTTTTCCTGATAGACCCGATCCGGGTCGGCCAGTGCGGCTGTGCTGCTCACGGCCTGGGCCCAGGCCTCCACCTGGGCCTGCAGACCGGCCAGCGGCGTACGCAACTGGTGGGCGGCATCGGCCACAAAGCGGCGCTGGCTTTCGGCCTGCGCGTTGACCAGGTCGAACAGCCGGTTCAGCGACAGCACGAGCGGGCGCACCTCTTCAGGCACTTCCTCCACGTCCAGCGCCGATAAATCGCGCGGAGAGCGCCGCTCCACCGCTTCCTTGAGTTCCAGCAACGGGCGCAGTGCGCGGTTCACCGACCAGTTGACAGCAAAGAAGGCCGCCACCACCAACACCAGATTGGGCAATGCCACCTTGAGCCACAACAGGCGCAACCACTGCTGGCGCGGGTCCGACCCATCGGCCAGACGCAGCACGAGTTCGCCGGCGGCGGTGTTCATGCGCTGACTGACGATGCGGTAGGTCACACCGTCAAACTCCTGGCTGTAAAACTCGGGCTCGGCGGTGGCCGGCGGCATGCCGCTGAGCCAGCTGTCGCCCAGCAGCACGCTGCCCTCGCGCCCCACCAGCGCAAACGCCGACAGGCCCGGGCGGGCGTTGAGAAAATCTTCGATGGGTGGGGCGGTGAGCATCACGGGCGGGTCGGCATCCGTGGCACCGCGCGCCACCACCGAACCGGACAGGAGCGGCACCAGACTCAGCAACTGCCGGTCCTGCTGCAGAGCGGCGCTATCGGCCGAACGAAAGTCAAACCAGGTGTTGAGAATCGCCAGCAGGAACAGGGGCGCCAGCAGCAACAGCAGCAAGCGCCGCTGCAAGCCCGAGGCCATGCCCAGACGCGCCGGCAAGCTCAGGCTCCGGCTTGGGTGTCGGCGTCCGCCACCGGGGGCAGCAGTTCCAGCCGGTAGCCAAAACCGCGGATCGAGCGCAGCGCCAGTCCGTGGGGCTCCAGCTTGCCGCGCAGCCGCGAGATATAGACCTCCACCGCATTCGGGGTGATCTCCTTGTCCCAGCCGGTCAGGGCCTGCAGCAGCTTGTCCTTGTTGGCGGGCTTGGGGGCCTGCAGCATCAGGTACTCCATGACGGTCCACTCGCGCGGGCCGAGTTCGATGGGCACCACCATGCCGGCCGCGCCAGTCGGACGGATGCAGGCCTGGCGCAGCGCGGTGTCCAGCTCCAGCGGCCCAAAGCTGAGCGTGGCCGAGGTGGCGGCTTGCGATCGGCGCAAGAGCGCGCGCAGGCGGGCCAGCAGTTCCGGCAGCTCGAAGGGTTTGACCATGTAGTCGTCGCCGCCCACGTCCAGCCCCTGCACCCGGTCCTGCAGCGCATCGCGCGCGGTCAGGATCAGCACCGGCATGGTGTGGCCCTCCTTGCGCAGGGCCTGGGTCAGGGCCAGCCCGTCCATGCCGGGCAGGCCGATGTCGATCACCGCCAGGTCAAAAGCCTCGGATCGGGTGACCTCGATGGCGCGCTCGGCGCTGCCCACCCAGTCCACCGCATAGCCGGCACCGGCCAGGCCCAGCTTGATGCCGCTGGCCACCATGACATCGTCTTCCACCAACAGGAGTCGCATGATTTTAGCCTCCAGCCCTCGTAGAATATGCGTGAGTAGCTATTAAATCAATAGCGCACTCAATGCGATCTGATCATGGTGCCGAAAGCCTGGTCGGTCAGGATCTCCAGCAGCAGCACGTGGGGCACGCGCCCGTCGATGATGTGCACCGAGTTGACCCCGCTCTTGGCCGCATCCAGCGCGCCAGCGATCTTGGGCAGCATGCCGCCGGAAATCGTGCCGTCGGCAAACAGCTCGTCGATGCGCCGCGCCGTCAGGTCGGTCAGCAGTTCACCTTCCTTGTTCAGCACGCCGCTGATGTTGGTCAGCATCATCAGCTTTTCGGCCTTCAGCACAGTAGCCAGCTTGGCGGCCACGACGTCGGCGTTGATGTTGTAGCTCTCGTTGGCCTCGCCAAAACCGATGGGGCTGACCACCGGGATGAAGGCATCATCCTGCAGGGCCTTGACCACGCTGGGGTCAATGCTGACGATGTCACCCACCTGGCCCACATCGTGCTCGATGCTGGGGTCGGCGTTGTCCAGCATCTTGAGTTTTTGCGCGCGGATCATGCCGCCATCGCGCCCGGTCAGGCCCACGGCCTTGCCACCGGCCTGGTTGATCAGGCCGACGATGTCCTGCTGCACCTCGCCGCCCAGCACCCATTCCACGACTTCCATGGTTTCGGCATCGGTCACGCGCATGCCCTGGATGAACTCGCCCTTCTTGCCCAGGCGCTTGAGCAGGCCCTCGATCTGCGGGCCGCCGCCGTGCACCACCACCGGGTTGATGCCGACCAGCTTCAGCAGCACCACGTCCTCGGCAAAGGCCTTTTGCAGGGCCGGTTCGGTCATGGCGTTGCCGCCGTACTTGATGACCATGGTCTTGCCATGGAACTTGCGGATATAGGGCAGGGCCTGGGCCAGGATGTCGGCCTTGTCGCGCGGGGCAATGGAGGTGGTTTCAGACATGATCAAAAGCGTAGAAAGGGACTGCGGCGATTGTGCCGCATCAGGTATCCGCGACATAGGGGTTGCTGCGCCGCTCGCGGCCGAACGTGCTTTCCGGGCCGTGACCGGGGATGAACACGGTGTCATTGCCCATGGGCCACAGGCGCTGGGTGATGCTGGCAATCAGGGTGTCGTGGTCGCCCTGGGGGAAATCGGTGCGGCCGATCGAGCCGGCAAACAGCACATCGCCGACAAAGGCGCGCTGCGCCTCTGCCGAATAGAACACCACGTGGCCCGGCGTGTGGCCGGGGCAATGCCGAACCGTCAGTTCACTCTGTCCCACGCGCACCGTGTCGCCATCCTGCAGCCAGCGCGTGGGCGTGAAGGCCTGCGCCGGTGGGAATCCGAACATCTGGCTTTGCTGCGGCAGGCCGTCGATCCAGAACTGGTCACCCGTGTGCGGGCCGATGATGGGCAGCTGCAGCCGCCGGGCCAGCTCGCCGGTGCCACCGGCATGGTCGATGTGGGCGTGGGTAAGCCAGATCTGCGTGAGTTTCAGGCCCAGTCGCTGCACCTCGGCCAGAATCCGCTCCAGATCGCCACCGGGGTCGATGACCGCGGCCTCCTGGGTCTGGTCGCACCAGACCAGGGAACAGTTTTGTTGGAAGGGCGTGACAGGAATGGTGAGGTAGCGCAGCATGTGGGGATTGTAGATTTCAGAACCGCTACACCGACTCGTCCCGCGGCGCAAAACGCTGCAGCACATGCGCGGTCATGCCCTTGGCCAGCTCTTCCTCGCCAAAGAACACCGTGCCGACGGAGTCGTTGCGCAGCAACTGGGACTCCACCTCGCCGTGCGTGCGCAGCACGATCTCGATGCCCGGATTCAACGTGCGGGCAATGTCGGCCACGTGGCGCACATTGACCGCGTCCGGCGTGGCAATCACCAGCATGGCCGCCCGGGCGATGTGGGCCTGCACCAGTACCTCCGGGTCGGCAGCATTGCCGGACACCGAGGCCATTTGGGCCTTGCGCAATTCCTCGACCAGTTCACGGTTCTGCTCCACCACGACATAGGGGATGGCCCGCACATCCAGCGCCTTGGCAATGCGCCGCCCCACCCGGCCATAGCCGACCAGCACCACCTGTCCTTCGAGGTATTTGCGCTCGGTGCTCATGGGCAGCTCGGCAAACGGGTCCGGTCGTTGGTCCAGACGGCGCGCCAGCTCCGAGCGCTGCAACACCCAGCGCCGCAGCGGCTCCACACCGGCGAGCAGGAAGGAGTTCGCCGCAATCGAGATCAGCACCCCGGCCAGCACCAGGCTCATGCCCTCCGCCGGCAACAGGCCCAGCGAGACGCCCAGACCGGCCAGGATGATGGAGAACTCCCCGATCTGGCCCAGGCTGGCCGCAATCGACAGGGCCGTCTTCAGCGGGTAGCGCAGGGCCACCACCACGGCCAGCGCGGCCGCCGCGTTGCCCAGCATGATGATGGTGACCGCCCCCAGCACGCGCAAGGGCTGATCGACCAACACCATGGGATTCACCACCATGCCCACCGACACGAAGAACAGCACCGAGAACGCGTCGCGCAGCGGCAGCGTCTCTTCGGCCGCGCGGTGGCTGAACTCGGACTCGCGCATCACGGTGCCGGCAAAGAAGGCGCCCAGCGCAAACGACACGCTGAACAGCGCCGAGGCGCCGTAGGCGATGCCGATGGCGCTGGCAACCACGCTCAAGGTGAACAGCTCGCGCGAGCCGGTGCGCGCCACCTGCCACAGCAGCCAGGGCAGCGCCCGGCGCCCGACCACCAGCATCAGTGCAATGAAGGCCGAAACCTGCAGCAGGGTCTGCCCAATGCTCACCCACAGGGGCTTGGCACCCGCCAGCGGCGCGGCCGACCCGCCCAGCACGCCCGCCAGCGGCGGCAGCAACACCAGGACCAGCACCGTGACTAGATCCTGAACCACCAGCCAGCCCACCGCGATGCGCCCGTTCATGGTGTTGAGCTGGCCCCGCGCCTCCAGCGACTTGAGCAGCACCACAGTGCTGGCGCAGGCCATTGACACGCCGAAAACCAGGGCGCCGCCCAGGCTCCAACCCCACCACCCGGCCAGGGCCGTGCCCAGCAGCGTGACACTGCCCATCTGCACCACCGCACCCGACACCGCGATCCGCTTGACCGCCAGCAGGTCATCGGACGAAAAGTGCAGCCCGACGCCAAACATCAGCAGCATGATGCCGATCTCGGATAGCTGGGAAGCGATCTGCACATCGGCCACAAAGCCGGGGGTGGCCGGGCCGATCAGGATGCCTGCCAGCAGGTAGCCCACCAGGGCCGGCACGCGGATGCGCTCCGCCAAAAAACCCAGGACGAGGGCCGCGCCGAAAGCGGCAACCAGGGTGGTGATCAGGGAAATATTGTGGTCCATGGGGATTCGGTTTGGCAGACAGCCGAGCATAGACGCTGCGCGCAACGAAAACGCGGCGAATCCCCTATCATTGGAGCGCCGCAAGCAGTGCGGCTTCTGAATCCATGGCCGATACCCCCACCTCCCCTTCCCTTGTCGAATTCCGCAACCTGCGTTTCAGCTACGGAGACCACTGCGTGCTCGATGGCATTGACTTTTCCATTCCCCGGGGCAAGGTCACCGCAGTGATCGGCCCCATGGGCGCCGGCAAGACCACCGCGCTGCGCCTGATGGGCGGCGAGCAACGGGCCCAAATGGGCGCCATGCTGTTTGATGGCCAGGATGTGGGCCAGATGAACCACACGCAGCTCTACGCCGCGCGCCGGCGCATGGGCATGCTGTTCCAGTTTGGCGCGCTGTTTGCCGACCTGAGCGTGTTTGACAACGTGGCCTTTCCGCTGCGCGAGCACACCGACCTGCCCGAGCCGCTGATCCGCGACATCGTGCTCATGAAACTCAATGCCGTGGGCCTGCGCGGTGCACGCGACCTGTTCCCCAGCGAAGTCTCCGGCGGCATGGCCCGGCGCATTGCGCTGGCCCGCGCGATTGCGCTGGACCCCGAACTGGTGATGTACGACGAGCCGTTCTCCGGCCTGGACCCGATCTCGCTGAAGACCGCGGCGCGGCTGATCCGCCAGCTCAACGACTCCATGGGCCTGACCAGCGTGTTTGTCTCGCACGAACTCAAGCACACGCTGGAGATTGCCGACCACGTGATCGTGCTGGCCAATGGTAAGGTGGCCATGGAGGGCACGCCGGATGCGGTGCGCAACAGCACCGACCCCATGGTCTACCAGTATGTGCACGCCCGTCCGGATGGCCCGGTGCGCTTTCACCTTCCCGGTGCTGCGGTGGATGAGGACTTCGGGCTGGCGCCCCATTTTGGTAACGCCAGGTAAAAGCCGGCCCCTGCCGGGCCTGTGACTGGCAAGATCGACGGGCATGTCCATTCCCGAAAGATCCCTATGCTGGCAAGACAGTCACTGGCACGCACTGCAACCGCAGCAGCCCTGGCGCTGCTGTACCCCACCTTTCCGGCCGGCGCCGTTGACTCCTTTGATCCGGCCAGCAATCTGATTTCCCTCGACACGGTGTCCATGGGTGGCACCACCTACAGCCAGGTCCGGGCGACGGTGCCCTCGTATTCCCTGCTGGGTGTGGATGGCGGTGCACCGGGTGCCAACACCTTTGACGCCCTCACCCAACTGCTAACGCTGGGTTCCATCGCCTACCAGGGCAGCACCTACAACAATGTCCGCGTCACCATCCATTCGTATGCGCTGCTCAGCGCCAGCACCGGCAACACGGGCGCAAGCTACGGCAACCTGGCGGGCGCCAGCCTGGGCCCGGGGGCCAGCCTGAATGGCGCTCTGCCCTTCCCGGCCGGCAACGCCTGGAACACCGACATCTCCGGTGCGGCCGTCGATGCCAACTCCGACGCGCTGATTGCCAGCATCGGCCTCACGCGCGGCCTGCACCCGGATTTTGGCTCCGGCCTGTACGACGGCGCACCGATTGGCATTCCCTACGTGGTGGTGGCCAGCGGCCAGCCCAAGGTGGCCATCACGTTCACCGACTATGGCGACGAGAGCGACCCCGGTCCCTACCCGGTACCCGGCAATGCGCCGATTGAAGGCGCGCAGACCAGTGGCGCGGCCTTTGGTGGCGACCGCCATGTGCTGGTGATCGACCGCGATGCCAACCGCCTCTACGAGATGGGCAATGCCTACCCGCAGGCCGATGGCAGCTGGAAGGCCAGCGGCGGCGCCGTCTTCCACCTGGACGCCAACACCGTGCGCCCCGGCGGGCAGCCGGGCTGGACCAGCGCCGACGCGGCCGGCCTGCCGATCTTCCCCGGCCTGGTGCGCTATGACGAGGCCGCCAGCGGGGTGATTCGCCACGCCTTTCGCTTTACCGTGGCCAGCACCCGCCGGGCCTATGTGCCGCCGGCCACGCACTGGGCCAGTAGCAACACCAGCGCCAACCTGCCCCCCATGGGCATGCGGGTGCGCCTGAAGGCCAGCTATGTGATCCCCAGCAGCTTCAGCACCGAGAGCAAAGCCATCCTGCAGGCCATGAAGACCTACGGCATGCTGGTGGCCGACAACGGCTCCAACTGGTATGTCAGCGGTGCACCGGACGCACGCTGGAACAACGACAAACTGGTCTCCGAGCTGGGCAGCGTCAAGGGCTCCAGTTTCGAGGTGGTGCGCATGGATGGGCTGGTCACGCCCTGATGCGCTACAGTCCGCCCCATGCAAACCCCCACCCACGAACTCAGCATGACCGTGCTGATGACCCCGGACATGGCCAACTTTGCCGGCAACGTGCATGGCGGCACCGTGCTGAAGTTTCTGGACCAGGTGGCCTACGCCTGTGCCAGCCGCTATGCCGCGCGCTATGTGGTCACGGTCAGCGTGGACCAGGTCATGTTTCGCCAGCCCATCCATGTGGGAGAACTGGTGACCTTCATGGCCAGCGTCAACCACACGGGAACCTCGTCGATGGAGGTGGGCATCAAGGTTGTGGCGGAGAACATCCGCAGCCAGCAAAAGCGCCACGTCAACAGCTGCTTCTTCACGATGGTGGCGGTGGACGATGACCGCCACCCGGTGGCTGTGCCACCGCTGCAGCCTGCCACCGACGATGCCCGACGGCGCTACGAGCAGGCCGGCCTGCGCAAGAAGCTGCGCCAGGAGCTGGAGAGCCGCCTCCAGGCCATCAAGACGACCGGCACCACCGGCCTGCCACCGCAGCCCTGAGCGTTGCCGCTAGGAGCCCGGCGCCGCCATACGCGCCAGGTCGGCGTGCTTTTCCTGCAGGTACTGCTCCAGGTCCAGTTCGTGCAGTTGCGCGGAGTGCCGCTCGGTCAGCGCAAACCAGGCCCGCAGACGCGCCTCGGTCTGCGCCTGGGGCGTGCCGGTCTGCACGCTGGCATAGGCCTGCAGCGCCAGGTAGTTGCGCATGACGTTGCGCTCCAGCGAACCGCGCTCGCCCTGCACGTGCTGCGCGCGGCCGTCCGGGTCCTTGCCCAGCACGGTGAAGCCGATCTTGGTGCGACCGGCGGTAGCCAGGTACAGGTTCATCGCCATCTTGGCCAGTGAACTGATGGTGTAGCCATAACCGAAGTGCAGGAACGTGCGCTGGTCGTCCAGCGGCGTGGCCTCGAACACGATGCGGTAGTCGGAAGTGGACAGCGGCCCGCTGGCGGCGGCCAGTGTCACGCGCAGGTAGTCGGCGGTGCGCGACTCGACCCGCAGGCTGTAGACCATGGAGTAGACCGTGGCGGCATTGGCGCCCTGCTTGGGTCCGGCGGCCACGGTCAGCTGCTCGCCACCCGCTGCCGGGCTGGCTTGGCAGGAGCGCACATTGAGATGCAGGAACAGCAGGCCACACACCGATTCGCCAGCGCTGAGCACCGTGCCGACCCGCGCAAACGGCTGGGCCAGTTCGGCGTAGACATCGCCCTCCAGCCGCTTGCCGTCTTCGCGCGAGACCAGCACCAGCGGCTCGCCAAACGGCTGGGCCTGCAACTGCGTCTGGAACTCGGCGCGCTTGCCCAGCAGCGCGGCCGCGCCGGTGGCGGGTGCGGCCTCAACGTCCATCGCCCACACCAGCAACGCCAGCAGGCCAAACAGCCCGGCAACACGCCCCAGGTCAGCCAAATGATTCTTCATGAAATAAGGCCACAGCCCTCGTAAATATTGAATTGTTCGCTATAACAACAATAGCTGTCTGTGGGACAGGCCACCAAGCTGACGAAAATGTAATCTCCGGGTCAACTTCCTGTCGGGCGGGAGGCCGCATGCTCCGGCCATCGTATTTCCTCCAGAGGCCCCGTTCATGACACACCGCATCCTCACCGCCCTGACCCTCACGCTGGGGCTGGCCGGCTTGTCCGCCCCCAGTCTGGCACAAGTTGACCATAGCGCCCACATGCAAGCCAAGCCGGCAGCGTCAGCCCCAGTGGCCCTGGAGGATGCCACGGTGAAGAAGATCGACAAGGCCGCCGGCAAGGTGTCGCTGGCACACGGGGCGCTCGCCAACGGCATGCCGGCCATGACCATGGTCTACCGCGTGAAGAATCCGGCCTGGCTGGACCAACTGAAGGTGGGCCAAAAGGTCCGCTTCGCGGTCGACCCGGCGGGCGATGGCATGACCGTGATCCGGTTCGACGGCATCCGGTAGGCTGCCATGCAACGCCCGCTCTGCGCCGCTGCCATCCTGGCCCTGGCCCTGCATGGCGCCGTTGGCGCCCAGACCACCAATCCCGTTCCTGACACGGTCCCCGGCGCCCGGATTGAGGGCTTGCTGGCACTGGCACGCGAGCGCAACCCCGAATATGCGGGCATGCGCCATGAAGCCCAGGCCGCATCGGAACGGGTGCTGCCCGCCGGTGCCCTGATGGACCCGCGCTTCAAGGTGGAGTTACAGGACATCACCAAATCCGGCGAACAGGGCGTGGCGCTGTTTCCCTCCGATGTGGGCGCCACCGCCTACACCCTGACGCAGGACCTACCGTGGTCCGGCAAGCGCGCGCTCAAGCGCGACATTGCGACCCTGGAGGCGGACGCAGCGCAGGGCCGCGCCCGATTCACCGCCGCCGAGCTGGCGGCGCGCATCAAGACGGTGTTTGCGCAGCGCTACCTGATCCAGGGCAGCCAGCGCCTGGTGGGCGAGTCGCTGGACCTGATGCTGCAGCTGGAGAAGGTGCTGCAGGTGCGCTATGCCGGCGGTCTGGCGGCGCAGCAGGACATCACCCGCATCCACGTGGAGCACACCGCCATGCGCAGCGAGCTGGTGGCGCTGGCCAACGAGTGGCGGCAAACCCAGACGCGGCTGAACCTGCTGCTGGCCCGCCCGGCGGATGCCGCGCTGGCCGCACCCGAGGGCCTGCGCCCACTGCCGGACCCGGCCCGGCTGGAGTTTGCTGCGCTGGCCGAGCGCCTGCGTGCCGCCAACCCGCAGCTGCTGGTGGAATCCACCCGCATCCGGGCCGCAGAGAAGGCACGCGACCTGGCCTACAAGAGCCGCTACCCGGACTTCACGGTCGGTATCACTGCTATGCAGCGGCAAAGCGCGGTCAAGGAATGGGGCCTGATGCTGGAACTGAACCTGCCGATCCGCGACACCGTGCTGCAGTCGCAGGAGCGCGAGTCCGAGGCCATGCTGGCTGCCGCGCGCGCGCGCCAGGAAGCCGCGGCCAACCAGTCGCTGGCTGACCTGGCCGACAACCTCAGCGCCCTACAGGCGGCGCAGCAGACCGAGCACCTGGTGGTTTACAGCCTGCTGCCCCAAACCGATTTGACCTGGCGCGCCGCGCTGGCCGCCTATGAAAACGGCAAGGCCGACTTTGCCACCCTGCTCGACGCACAGCGGCAGATCCGCCAGGCCCGCTTGAGCCAGCTCAAGGCCCAGGTGGATGCACAGATGCGCCTGGCCGAAATTGAACGCCTCCTGGGAGAAGATGTATGAAATCCAGTGCAGCCATGGCTGTGGGGGTGGTTGCCCTGGCAGCCGCCGTGGGAGCCGGTTACTGGCTGGGCCAATCCGCCCATACCGCGCAAGCGCCCGGCGCAGTCACGCCTGCAACCTCCAGCGCGCAGCCCGGCGCCAAGCAACCCAAACTGCTGTACTACCGCAACCCCATGGGCCTGCCCGACACGTCGCCGGTGCCCAAGAAAGACCCCATGGGCATGGACTACATCGCGGTGTATGAAGGCGAGGCGGCCGACGAACCCACATCCAACAACCAAATCAAGATCAGTACCGACAAGGTGCAAAAGCTGGGCGTGCGCACCGAGGCGGTCCAGTTGCGCAGCCTGGACCGCAGCATCCGCGCGGCCGGCCGGGTGGAGCCCGACGAGCGGCGCCAGTTCATGATCGCGCCCAAATTCGAGGGCTATGTGGAACGCCTGCACGTCAACGTGACCGGACAACCGGTGGCCAAGGGTCAGCCGCTGTTCGAGGTGTACAGCCCGGAGCTGGTCTCGGTGCAGCGCGAGTACGCCATTGCCGCGCAGGGCGTGGCATCGCTCAAGGGGATGGATAGCCCGGCCCAGCTGGGCATGGGCCGGCTGGTGGAATCCAGCCTGCAACGGCTCAAGAACTGGGACATTTCCGAGGAGCAGGTGAAGGCGCTGGTGGCCTCCGGCGAGACCAGACGCACACTGACCTTCCGCTCGCCCGCATCGGGCATCGTGACCGAAAAGAAGGCCGTGCAGGGCATGCGCTTCATGCCCGGCGAGGTGCTGTACCAGGTGTCCGACCTTTCGGCGGTGTGGGTGGTGGCAGACGTGTTTGAGCAGGACATCGGTCTGGTCAAGAATGGCGCCAAGGCCAGGATCACGATCAATGCCTACCCCGACCAGGTGTTTGAACGCAAGGTCACCTACGTCTACCCCACACTGAATGCGCAGAGCCGTACCGTGCCGGTACGGGTGGAGCTGGCGAACCCGGGGCTGCTGCTCAAACCGGCCATGTTTGCCCAGGTGGAGCTACCCGTGTCCGGCCGTGGCCAGGCGCTGACGGTACCGGTGTCGGCAGTGATTGACAGCGGCACCCGCCAGATCGTGCTGGTGCAGCTCGGCGCCGGCCGCTTTGAGCCCCGCACGGTGAAGTTGGGGGAGCGCAGCGATGACCATGTGGTGGTGCGCGAGGGACTGAAGGAAGGTGAGCAGGTGGTGACCGCCGCCAACTTCCTGATCGACGCGGAAAGCAACCTGCAGGCGGCCATTGGCGGCATGGGTTCCGCATCAAATATGCCTCCGGCCCTCGTCGAATCTTCGAATGTAGCTACCAAATTAATAGCAACCATCAGCCACCATGCCACCGGTACCGTGGACAGCATCGATGCCAAGGATCTGACCGTCAACCTCAGCCACGGACCGGTGCCCAGCCTGAAGTGGCCGGCCATGACCATGGAATTCAAGCTGGCCAACGCGGCGCTGGTCCAGGGGTTGAAGCCCGGTTCCAGGGTGGCATTTGAATTTGTGGAGCGGGCGCAGGGAGAGTGGGTGATTACGGCCATTTCGGTTCAGAAGGTTGCAGGGTCCAAATGAATTTCCATTTGCAAGCTTCCTCACTTCCCCTCCTCTCCCCCCGCCCTCTCCCCCCCGCCGGGGCGAAAGGGGGCCTAACAGCCGATTTGGCCAACGCTTTGTTGGGGGCGAGTTCCACTCGGTGGGCCAACACGTCGTTGCGAAGTACCGCAGTTTCCTCATGCAACTCGCGTTGGCCGTGGCGATGGAACTCCACACCTCAACAGCGTTGGCCACATATGGCGGTTCAGCTCCCTTTCGCCCCGGCGGGGGCGACAGGGCGGGGGGTGAGGGGGGAAATTGAAGCAAAGGAGAAGAAATCCAATGCTTAACAGTCTGATCACTTGGTCCGGCAACAACCGCTTCCTGGTCCTCCTGGCCACCCTGTTCATCGTGCTCGCTGGCATCTTTGCCGTGCTGCGCACACCGATCGACGCCCTGCCCGACCTGTCGGACGTGCAGGTCATCGTCTACACCGAATACCCCGGCCAGGCTCCGCAGGTGGTGGAGGACCAGGTCACCTACCCGCTGACGACCGCCATGCTGTCGGTGCCCAAATCCAAGGTGGTGCGGGGCTTCTCGTTCTTTGGCGCGTCCTTTGTCTACATCATCTTTGAAGATGGCACCGACATTTATTGGGCCCGCTCGCGGGTGCTGGAATACCTGAACTTTGCCTCGGGGCGCATGCCCAAGGGGATCACTCCACAGATCGGGCCCGACGCGACGGGCGTGGGCTGGGTCTACCAGTACGCACTGCTGGCCAAGGACAAGACGCTGGCCGAGCTGCGCAGCATCCAGGACTGGTATGTGCGCTACCAGCTGACCAAGGCGCATGGCGTGGCCGAGGTGGCGTCCATTGGCGGCTTTGTGCAGACCTACCAGGTGACGGTGGACCCGGTCAAGCTGCGCGCCTACAACGTGCCGCTGATGAAGGTGGCGCAGGTGATTCGCGACTCCAACCGCGATGTGGGCGGTCGCGCCGTGGAGATGGCAGAGACCGAGTACATGGTGCGTGGCAAGGGCTATCTGCGCGGCAAGGCCGACATCGAGATGCTGGTCGTCAAGAGCGACAAGGGCACGCCGGTGCTGATCCGCGACATTGCCCGGGTCGAGCTGACGCCGGACGAGCGGCGGGGACTCACCGAGCTGAATGGCGAGGGCGAAGTGGTTTCCGGCATCGCCATGGCCCGCTACGGACAGAACGCGCTGGAGGTGATCTCCAACCTGAAGACCAAGATCGCTGAAATCGGCCCCGGCTTGCCGGCCGGCGTGACGGTGGAGACGGTGTACGACCGCTCGGAGCTGATCCACCGCGCCATCCAGACGCTGCAGCGCACGCTGCTGGAAGAGTCGCTCATCGTGGCGGTGGTGTGCATGGTCTTTCTGCTGCATGTGCGCAGTGCGCTGGTCGCCATCCTGATGCTGCCGGTGGGCATTCTGATGGCCTTCATCGCCATGCGCCTCCTGGGCATGAGTTCCAACCTGATGAGCCTGGGCGGCATTGCCATTGCCATTGGCGCCATGATCGATGCGGCCATTGTGATGATAGAAAACGCCCACAAGCACCTGGAGCGGCTGCCGCCCCAGCACACCACCCGCGAGCGCTTCGACGCCATGCTGGCGGCCTGCAAGGAAGTGGGGCCGGCGCTGTTCTTCTCGCTGCTGATCATCACTGTGTCGTTCCTGCCCGTCTTCAGCCTGGAAGGGCAAGAGGGGCGGCTGTTCTCGCCGCTGGCCTATACGAAAACCTTCTCCATGGCCAGTGCGGCCCTGCTGTCGGTCACGCTGGTGCCGGTGTTGATGCTGGTCTTCATCCGCGGCAAGATCCTGCCCGAGGCCAGGAACCCGGTGAACCGCGCGCTGATCTGGGCCTACCGACCCATCATCACCGGCGTGATGCGCTGGAAGAAGACCACCATCCTGGTTGCGCTGCTGGTGCTGGCCGCATCCTGGTACCCGGCCTCCCGGCTGGGCTCGGAGTTCATGCCCACGCTCAATGAAGGCAGCCTGCTCTACATGCCGACATCGCTGCCCGGCATGTCCATCACCAAGGCCGCCGAGTTGCTGCAGACGCAGGACAAGATCATCAAGAGCTTCCCCGAGGTGGCCTCGGTTTTCGGCAAGGCCGGACGCGCCAACACGGCCACCGACCCGGCACCGACCGAGATGTTTGAGACTGTCATCAACCTCAAGCCCGAAAGCGAATGGCGTGCCGGACTGACCACCGACAAGCTGATTGCCGAGATGGACACGGCGCTGCAGTTCCCAGGCGTGGCGAACTCCTGGACCATGCCCATCAAGGCGCGCATCGACATGCTGTCCACCGGCATCCGCACACCCATTGGCATCAAGGTGTTCGGCAAGGATCTGGATGAAATGGAGAAGCTGGCCAAGCAGATCGAGGCCGTGGTCAAAGCCGTGCCCGGCACCAGCAGCGCCTTTGCCGAGCGCATCACCGGCGGCTTCTACCTGAACATCGAGCCGGACCGCGAGCAACTGGCCCGCTATGGCCTGGCGGTGGGCGATCTTTTGGACGTGGTGGGAACGGCACTGGGTGGCGAAATGGTCACCACCACGGTGGAGGGGCGCGAGCGCTATGGGGTGACCGTGCGCTACCCGCGCGAACTGCGCAGCGACCCGCAGCAGATTGCCCGCGAGGTGCTGATCCCGACCATGGATGGCGCCATGGTGCCGCTGGGGCAACTGGCCCGTGTCGTGGTGGCCAAGGGCGCGCCCGGCATCCGCACCGAGAACGCGCTGCTGTCGGCCTACATCTATGTGGACATCCGCGACCGGGACATCGGTGGCTATGTGGCGGACGCCAAGAAAGCAGTGGCCGATCAGGTGCAGTTTCCCAGTGGCTACTACGTGACCTGGAGTGGCCAGTTTGAGTACATGGAGCGCGCGATGGAGAAGATGAAGGTGGTGATACCGGTCACGCTGCTGTCCATCTTCCTGCTGCTGTACCTGAACTTCCGGCGCATCACCGAGACGCTGATCGTCATGCTCTCGGTGCCGTTTGCGCTCGTCGGCGGCGTCTGGCTGATGTGGTGGCTGGGCTACAACCTGTCGGTGGCGGTGGCGGTGGGCTTCATCGCGCTGGCCGGGGTGGCAGCCGAGACCGGCGTCATCATGCTGATCTACCTGGACCACGCCTGGGAGGCAGCCAAGACGCGGTGCCGCGCCGTCGGCCGCCAGCCTGACGTGGGCGACCTCTATGCGGCGGTGATGGAAGGCGCGGTCGAACGGGTGCGCCCCAAGATGATGACGGTGGTGGCCATCATGGCCGGTCTGCTGCCCATTCTGTGGGGAACGGGCACCGGTTCCGAAGTCATGAGCCGCATCGCCGCGCCCATGGTCGGCGGCATGGTGTCATCCACCGTACTGACGCTGGCGGTGATTCCGGCGATTTATGCGTTGGTGAAGCAGTGGCGGATGCGGCGCGGGATGGAAGGCTGACCCGCCGTCAGTAGCCGACCTGGGGCACGCCACCGGTTGAGCTGCCGGCCCCGGCGGCGTAACGCCAGCCGTGCGGCAGGGTGACCACCCCCTGCTCCAGCGTCTTCTGGCTGAAGTGCAGGGTCGCCACATTGGCCGCGCCGTCATAGACGTGGATGCCGTTTTCGCTCAGCAGATAGGCACCGATGAAGTACTCGCCCTTCAGCAGGGGAATCTTGGGGAACTCGATGGTGGCCGAGCCACGCCCCGATGCATCGCGGTCCAGCACCAGACCGGCGGCCTGCGTGCTGCTGCTGGCGATCCAGCGGCCATCGGCCGAATGGATGGAGATGGCGACCACCGGCGGGGGCAATTGCGGATCGGAGGCAAAGCCCATGGTGACCGTCAGTGTCTGCTCGGAGCTGCGCACGGTCAGGGAATTGCCAACCGTCTCATCGACCTGCGTCTGCACGCCCAGGATGCGGGCCGTTCCGGTGGGTGCGGGTGCCAGGCTGTGGTCCGCCGGCGCGGCAGTCGCTGGCGTGGACTCGATGTCCAGAAAATTCTGGTAGCGGGCTACAACCGTCGCCGGGTCTCCGATGAGCTGGACAACGCCTTTTTCCAGCCACAGGGCCCGGGTGCACAGGGCCTCGATCTGGTAGACGGAGTGCGAACAAAACAGAATGGTTGCGCCCTTTTCCTTCAGGCGCATGATCCGGTCGAACGACTTGCGGGCAAATGCTCCGTCACCCACCGACAGGGCCTCGTCAATCACCAGGATGTCGGGGTCCACGCTGGTGGCAATCGAAAACGCCAGGCGCACGTACATGCCGCTGGAGTAGGTCTTGACCGGCTGGTGAATGAAGTCGGCAATTCCGGAGAACTCCACGATGGAGTCATAGCGCGCGTCGATTTCGTCCTTGCTCAGCCCGAGGATGGAGGCGTTCAGGTAGATGTTTTCCCGCCCCGTGAATTCCGGGTTGAACCCAGCACCGAGCTCCAGCAGCGCGGCAACACGACCTTGCACCACGACCCGCCCACCGGTGGGGTTGAGCGTGCCGCAAATCAGCTGCAGCAGCGTGGATTTGCCGGCACCATTGCGGCCCACCAGGCCCAGCACCTCGCCCTTCTTGAGCTCGAAGTTGACGTCGTGCAGGGCGGAAAACTCCCTGAAGTAGCGTCGCCGACCACGCATCAGCATCTGCTTGAGACGGTCGATCGGGCGCTCATAGAGCTGGAATACCTTACCCAGTTGCTGCGCGTGGATGGCGAGATCAGAGGACATCGGAGAAGCCCTTGCGAGTCAACTGAAAGAAGGTGCCGCCCAATACGGCAAACCCGCAAGCCACCAGGCCATACAGGCCCAGGGCCTCCCACGCCGGCCACTGCCCCATCAACAACACGGCACGCACCTGTTCGATGATGAGCGTCAAAGGGTTCAGGTTCATCCAAAAACGGATTTCCGGGTCCAGACTGGAAACGGAATAGAAGACCGGCGACAGGAACATGATCAGACTGACCAGCATGCTCATCACGGGACTGACGTCGCGCACAAAAACCCCGATGGCCGACAAAAACCAACCCAGTCCCAACAAGATGGGCAGGAACGGCAACAGCACCAGGGGCAATGCCAGCGCAGTGATCGGCAGACCACCCCGGGCGATCAGCAGAACCACCAGCAGGGTGGCAGAACTGATCAGCAGATGGAACAGACCCGAGAGGACCGTGACCCATGCCAGCAGTTCCACGGGGAAGATGACCTTCTTGACCAGATTGGGCTGCTCGACGACCAGATTCGGTGCCCGGTTGGCTACTTCCGCAAAGAGATTGAAAACCAGCAGGCCCGCGAAAACCTGCAGGGCAAACTCCACCCCGCTGCCCTTGGGCGTGCCCGGCCAACTGGCCCGGAAGACGCCCACAAACACAAAGGAATACACCGCCAGCATCAGCAGCGGTGTCAGGAAGGACCAGGTCAGCCCCAGCAATGAACCACGGTAGCGGCCCAGTACGTCGCGTCTGGCAAATTGCCAGAGCAGGGAGCGGCTGTGGATGGGAATGTACGAGCGTTGGAGAAAAGTCACGAGACGTAGTTTAACGGTGCAAGTCCACATGCACCGGCGTTCGCCGATGGCCGACCGTCGGGACCGGGGACTCCCTGGCAAGTTAGGAGCTTCCACCTACACCCCACATCCGACTGCGCGTACAGTACTGCCCATGTCTGGACACGCGGTGTGCGTGCCCGCCCACAACCCATTTCTTTCTGGAGCATTCCATGGTCAAAAAACTGCAAAAAACCAACTCAACAAAGGCTGCCCATGCCGCATTGACCGGATCGGTGAAGGACTCAGCACAGCAAATCTGGCAAGCCGGTCTGGGCGCTTTCACGCGGGCCCAAGCAGAAGGTTCCAAGGCCTTTGAGGCACTGGTCAAGGAAGGCGTTGCCATCCAGCGCAAGACCCAGGCCGTTGCCGAGGAGCGAATCTCCGAAGCCACCAACAAGATGTCCACCATGGCAACCGATATCAGCTCCAAGGCTTCGGGCCAGTGGGACAAGCTGGAAAACATTTTCGAAGAGCGCGTTGCCAAGGCACTGAACAAGTTGGGCGTCCCATCAGCCAAGGATGTGAACGCGCTGATTGCGCGCATTGACGATCTGAACAAGGCGGTGCAGAAACTGTCAGCCAAGGCCCCGGCGCCCAAAGCCGAAGCCACGCCGGCACCCAAGGCCAGTAAGCCCGCCGCTCCCAAGGCCAGAAAGACTGTTGCACCGGCACCCGTCGCCAAGGCGCCTGCCAAGAAGGCCGCCAGCAAGCGCGCAGCCCCCGCACGCAAGACGGCACAACCCGCTGTGGTGATCGAAGCAGCAGCGCCGAAAACCGAATAATTGGCCCCTTGGCGGGTTGTGGAAAGGGGCGCACAGGCGCCCCTTTTTTCTGTGTGATCGCACACGGCGAGCGTATTGCAATGCAGCAAATTTGACCCGCATCGCCCTCTACACTTTGGACCTATGAACGCGAATACAAATACGCCCCCCAAAATCGCATTGGCGCTGGCTGGCGGCGGCCCGTTGGGAGCGATCTACGAGGTGGGCGCCATGTGTGCGCTGGAGGAGTCCCTCAACGGTTTGGACTTCACCCAGCTGGACCACTATGTCGGCGTGTCCGCGGGTGGATTCATCGTTGCCGCACTGGCCAATGGGATCTCACCGCGAGAGCTGTGCGCGTCCTTCATAGAGAACGACAGCGAACCCTCCGAGACCTTTGACCCATCCTGGTTGATGACCCCTGCCTACGACGAATTCATGCGCCGCGGCGTGATGTTGCCGGGCCTGGTGTTGTCGGCGCTTTGGCATCTGACCCTGGGCCGCAAGTCCGTCATGAACGCACTGGAGCGACTGAGCCCTGGCCTGCCCACCGGGGTCTTTTCCAATCAGGCTGTCGACACCCAATTGGCCCGCCTGTTCAGCCGCCAGGGCCGCACCAACGATTTCCGCCAGCTCAAGGCGAAGCTCACCCTGGTGGCCACCAACCTGGACAGCGGCGAGTCCGCACCCTTTGGCCGGCCTGGCTGGGACGATGTACCAATCTCCCAGGCGGTGCAGGCCAGTTCGGCGCTGCCCGGCCTGTTTCCCCCGGTGGAAATTGGCGGCCAGTTCTACGTGGACGGCGCACTGAAGAAGACCATGCACGCATCGGTGGCACTGGAAGACGAGGTGGACCTGATGATCTGCCTGAACCCGCTGGTACCGTTTGATGCCACGGCACCACAGGTTGCCAAGGTCATGCAACGCGGCCTGCCGGCACACAAGCGCGAGATTCCGCGCATTGTGGACGGCGGCCTGCCCTCCGTGCTGAGTCAGACCTTCCGCTCGATGATCCACTCCCGCATGGAACTGGGCATGAAGCACTACACCCATGCCTACCCCCATACTGACATCGTGCTGATCGAGCCCGACCACCGTGACCCGGAGCTGTACCTGGCCAATACCTTCAGCTACGCGCAGCGGCGCCACCTGGCTGAACACGCCTACCAGCAGACGCGCCAGATGCTGCGCTCGCGCAAGACCGGCCTGTCAGCCAAGCTGGCGCGACATGGCATCAGCCTGAACCACGAGGTGCTGGACGACCCCAAGCGCCATCTCTGCGCGCCACCCAAGGCGCCGACCCGTATTGGGCGGGCCATTGCGACCCTGCAGGAAGTCATGGACGACCTGGGTGAAACCGTAGCCGCGGCTGCGCGCCGGCCGGCCCACTGAGCAAGCCCATGGTCAAGAAAGCCCCCCGCCGCACTGCTGAACGCATTCTCGAAGTGACGCTGGAGCTGTTCAACCGCTTTGGCGAGCCGAATGTCTCGACCACGCTGATTTCGGCCGAACTCGGTATCAGCCCAGGCAATCTGTACTACCACTATCCGGCCAAGGACGAACTGATCAACTCGCTGTTTGACCGCTATGAGAAGTCGCTCAACGAGCTGCTCAATGCCAGCGACAGTGTTCGGGATGTGGAAGACGCCTGGTTCTTCATGCACACGCTGTTCGAGTTGATCTGGCAATACCGCTTCCTCTACCGCGACCTGAACGACCTGCTGAGCAAGAACCGCCGGCTGGAAACCCACTTCCAGTGGGTGCTGAAGAACAAGACCCGCTCGGTCAAAGCCATGCTCGACAGCATGAACCGCTCCGGCGCTGTGCGCATCGATTCGCGTGAAATGGAGCCCACTGCGACCAGCATGGTGGTAGTGCTGACCTACTGGCTGAGTTTTGAGTACGTGAAGGACCCGCGCAATGCGCTGGAACCTGACAGCGCACAAGCGGCCCTGCTGCGCGGCGCGCACCATGTATTGAACCTGTTGGTCCCCTACCTGGAAACAGACCAGCGAACGCATTTGCTCAAACTGGTAGGAGCGTACAACCCGACACCGGCCACTTAACCCCGCAACACAAGAACAAAGTCGCCACAGCAAACCGGTGCAGTAGGCAGACACATGAACATCAGGAGACCCGCCATGACACCATGGACCCCCTTCCATTACCGAGGCGAGTACGCGTTTGATGTGCCACGCACCAAGAAGCACTGGCCCCAGTTGCATGCCGGTGACCTGGAGCCACTGCCGCAGGACGACAAGGTGCTGACGGCGTGGGCGTTGTTCCACGGAGGTGAGTTCCAGAAGGCCGCCGAATTGGGGTTGCAGTCAGGCCCCCAGGGCGCCACCGTTGCCAACAAGGCCACCTGCATCTACGCCAACTATCTGGAGCCGAAAGAGAAAAATCGCCAGAACCTGTTTTTGCAGGTGGCCGAACGTGCTGCCGCACAGGCGGCAGCGGAGCCTGTCAACGCCAATGCGTTTTACTGGCAGGCCTATGCCCTGGGGCGCTATAGCCAGGGCATCAGCGTGGCCAAGGCGCTGGCGCAAGGCCTGGGTGGCAAGGTGAAGTCGGCCCTGGAGAAAACCATCGCCCTGCAGCCCAAGCATGCGGATGCGCACGTTGCGCTGGGGGCGTTCCATGCCGAGGTCATCGACAAGGTGGGCGCCCTGATTGCCAACATGACCTATGGCGCCAAGAAGGAAACCAGCCTGAACCTGTTCGAGCGGGCACTCAGTCTCGCACCCCATTCCGCCATTGCCCGCATCGAATACGCCAATGCCCTGGTGATTCTGGAGGGGGACAAGCGCATGGCAGAGGCCACGCGCTACTACGAACAGGCCTCCTCTCTGCCGGCCCTGGATGCCACTGGCCGGCTGGATGTGGAAATGGCGCAAACCGAATTGGCAAGCTAGATGGTCAACTAGCCCGTCTCTCCCCAGGGAAGCATCAGGGTCACGGTCGCCAGTTTGGAGAACTCCGGCTCAAACAGGTTGATGATTTTTTGCGGGTCCGGGCAGAGGTCGGAATCCGAGACCACACCAAACTGCACACCGCCACCATAGCTCAGGATCGAAACACCCAGGCCCACCGTCCCGCTTTGCGGCACCCAAAACAGGTTCTCCTCCACCGTGGCACCCAGGAATTTCAGCTTCTCGCGCGGGCCCGGCACATTGGTCATGACAGCGGTGGTCTTCTTCGAGAACAGGCCCAGCATGGCGTCCTGCAACGGTTTGACCAGCAGCCCCGCAACCGCCAGCAAACCAAACGCCAGCAGGGGCTGCATGCTGCCTTTGAGCCCCAGCATGCGCCGGCGCACTTCGTAGACCCGTTCGATCGGGTTCTCGATGCCTATGGGCAGCACCAGTGGCGCCAACCCGAACTGGTTTCCCAGTTGGTGCGCCTTGCCCGCCTCGCGCAAGTTGACCGGGACCATGGCGCGGATTTCCTTGCCTTCCACCGCATCACCATGCGCCTTGAGGTACTGGCCAATGGCACCGGCCACGCTGCTGAGCAGCACGTCGTTGATGGAGCAGTTCAGCGCCTTGCCCACGGCCTTGACGTTGGCCAGCGGGACTGGGGGGCACCACGCCACACGCTTGGCATGTCCCGGCAGGCCTTTCAGCCGCGTGGGGGAGTCGTCCGCCATGAGAGCCAGCGCGGCCAGATCGGACACGGCCTGGTACGCCAGCTTGGCCATATCCACGGAGCTGTGCACGCCTTTCTCCACGCCCTTCTGCGGCTCCATGAGTAGCCCCATGGAGCGCACCGCTCCCTCGCCCGCCGCGCCCAGGGCCTTGACGGTCATATTGGTCAGCGGCTTGAGCAGCGCGTCGGCAATCCAGTCCTCGGCTCCCTCCAGGCCGTCCTTGTAGGGTCCGCGATGGGTACGCACCGGTGGCGCCGATCCGCCGTCCACCAGGGACTGGGTCACGGCGATCAATGCAATACCGTCGGCAATGCAATGGTGGATGCGCACCATCATCGCCGAGCCGCCCTTGTAGTTCTGTACCAAATGGAACTGCCATAGCGGGTGCTGCTTGTCCAACGGCTGCATGGTAAGTTCGGCCAGGCGATCCTGCAGGGCCTCCTGTTCGCGCCCGGGCGGCTTCTTCGCCAACTTCTCGATCACCACATGGTTGGCCAGGTCAAATGCCGGGTCATCCACCCAGGTGGCGCCAGCGGCGTCTTCGACTGCGCACTGGATGAAGCGCGGGTACTTCAGCAGGCGGTCCTCGATGCGCTGGCACAGGTCTTCATAACGGACGCCGGGATGAAGCACCCAGACCCCCACGATCATCATCAGATTGGATGGCGAATCCATGCGCAGCCAGGCCGTATCCACCTTGCTCATGCGCTCCCCATAGAGCCCCAGGGCACCGGCCAGGGCATGGGTCACATTGTCCTGGATGACGTGGGCCGCGCTGGGGTGCGCCTTTTCGTTTGCGTGTGCGTCCACTACTTCCGGCGCCGGCTTGGCCGCGGCGCGGCGCTTGGCGGGTTGGCCCGTTTTTTTGGTAATCACTCGGGTGACCATAGATGCTCCAGGACGGAAAACACGGGGGGGCAGAATGCCGCAGTTGGCGCCGGCAGATGCGCCACGTTGGGACTACTGTACTATTCTTCGGCCCGAACGCACCGTAAGATACCGGACAAATATCCCAGCCCGTTGGGTATTCGCCCCAGACCCTCACTTGTTCCAACTACACCGGAGTATTCCATGTCCGATCTGAAGAAAAAATTTGAAGCCGCCGTTGCCAACTCCAAGAATCTCACTGAGCGTCCCGACAACGCCACGCTGCTAAAGATTTATGCCCTCTACAAGCAGGCCAGCGTGGGCGACAACACGGAAAAGAAACCGGGCTTTGTCGACATGGTGGGGCGCGCCAAATGGGACGCCTGGAATGGACTCAAGGGCACTGACAGCAAGGCCGCCATGCAGCAGTACGTGGACCTGATTGAGTCTTTGAGCTAAATTCAGCCCGCGCCCTCGTCAAATCTTCGTATGCAGCTATTAAAACAATAGCATCTTCGGGTGCTATTGTTTTTTGGCAGCCGGCTTCTTGCGGGCCGCCTTGGGTGCCAGCAGGTCATCCAGGTTCTTGACGATTTCCGCCTCGATACGGCCTTTGAAGGCGCCCAGCAAAAAGCCCAGCTGGGCATCCAGGTCAAAATGATCCGCGGTGACATGCAGAACCCCATTGACCCCGGACCGGGTGAAGCGGACCCAGTCTTCACTGGCCCCCTCCTCGTACGTGCATTCCATGCCGAACTCGGCCTCGACCTGTTCCGCCCATGAATAGGCAATTTTGCGCGCCGCCGCCAGAGTGAGGGAGTGTTCACGTCGAATTTGCAAATTGGCCAATGCTGTGCTCCTAGGACCTTTGGTGGATTGGGTTCATACTGGGAAGCATCATGCTATACAAATTCAAATCCAAAGTCACCGGTGACCTGATCATGCTGGAGCCCAATGGGCGCCAAATTCTGAAACTGATCGGAAAGGACGACTCTGCAGCCCCGGCTAAAGGCATTTTGCTGCCAGCGGAAATGCCTGCGGCCATCGCGGCGATTGAGCGCGCAGTGGCCCAGGAAGAGGAGACGGTGCAAAAACGCCTGCAGGAGGCTCAGGCGACTGGCGAGACACTGTCGCGTACCGACTTGATCACCCTGCGCCAGCGCGCCGTGCCCTTCATCGACATGCTGCAGCGCTGCCACCAGGCCGACACGGAAATTGTCTGGGGCGTGTAGCCTGCGGCCGCACCCCCCTTACTTGTAGCTGCGGGCGTCTTCGATGATCTTGCCGTCATTGGGCAGGCTGCCCACGGCCACCACTTCGACCTGACCACGCAGCTTGGTGACATCGCGGATGGCCTCGCCAATGCGCGCTGCCAGCCCTTCAGCCGGGTTGGCAACCTCGACCTTCAGCGTCATGCTGTCGTTGGCCATTTCCCCACTCACCACCAGACGCGCGCGCGCCACCTCGGTAAAGCGCTTGGCAATATCGTTCACCTGCTTGGGGTGCACGAACATGCCGCGAATCTTGGTGGTCTGGTCGGCGCGGCCCATCCAACCCTTGATGCGGGCATTGGTGCGGCCGGTCGGGCAGGTGCCCGGCAGCACGGCCGACAGGTCGCCGGTGCCAAAGCGGATCAGGGGATAGGTCGGGTTCAGCGTGGTCACCACCAGTTCGCCGACTTCGCCATCGGCCACCGGATCGCCAGTGCCGGGGCGCACGATTTCCACAATCACGCCCTCGTCCAGCACCAGACCTTCACGCGCCGAAGTCTCGTAGGCAATCAGGCCCAGGTCGGCCGTGGCGTAGCACTGGTATCCATCGATCCCGCGCTCCAGAAACCAGTCGCGCAAGCTTGGTGGAAACGCCTCCCCACCGAACATGGCCTTGGTCACGCTGGGCAGCGTCACGCCCATCTCGGCCGCCTTGTCCACAATGATCTTCAGAAAACTGGGCGTACCGATATAACCAGCGGGCTGCAGATCGCGCATGGCCTGCACCTGCTGTTCGGTCTGACCGGTACCACCCGGAAACACCGAGCAGCCCATGGCATGGGCGCCGGTTTCCATCATGGAGCCAGCCGGTACGAAGTGGTAGCTGAAACTGTTGTGAATCAGCTCACCCGAGCGAAAACCCGCCGCAAAAATTGCGCGAGCCATGCGCCAATAATCGCGCGCGGTGCCTTCGGGCTCGTAGATTGAACCGGGGCTGGAGAAGACACGCGGCATGGCCACGCCTGCGCCCACCGCGCTGAAGCCACCAAAGACGTTTCCGCCAGAGGCCGCGCGGGCGGCAACCTGGCGCTCCTGCAGCTCATGCTTGCGCACCACCGGCAGACGGGCCAGCGCGGCACGGTCAACCACCCGCTCCACATCAATACCCTGCAGCGATTCAGTAAATGCGGGTGCTGCACGGCGTGCATGCGCCAGCTGAAGCGGCAGGGCCGCCATCAGCTCTGCCTCACGCTGCGCGGGTTCGCGCGTTTCCAGCGCATCAAAAAAAGTGGACATGGGTGGGGATCCAGGGTTGGTGATGGTCACGGATACGGGGATGTCAGGCCAGCCAGCGCTTGCGGCGCTTGTAGCTCTTGACGTCCTTGAAGCTCTTGCGTTCGCCGCCACCCATGCCGAGGTAGAACTCTTTCACGTCCTCGTTGGTGCGCAGGTATTCGGCAGCGCCATCCATCACCACGCGACCCGACTCCATGATGTAGCCGTAGTCTGCGTATTTCAGGGCCATGTTGGTGTTCTGCTCCGCCAGCAGAAAGGTGACCTTTTCCTTGGCATTGAGGTCCTTCACGATCTCGAACACCTCTTCCACAATCTGGGGCGCCAGCCCCATCGAAGGCTCGTCGAGCAGCACCATGCTGGGGTTGGCCATCAGCGCGCGGCCAATGGCACACATCTGCTGCTCGCCGCCGGACGTGTACGCGGCCTGGCTGGTGCGGCGGGTCTTCAGACGGGGAAAGTAGTTGTAGACCTTTTCCAGGTTCGCCGCGACCTCCGTTGCGCTCTTGCGGGTGTAGCCGCCGGTGAGCAGGTTTTCCTCGATGGTCAGGTGGGCAAAACAGTGGCGCCCTTCCATGACCTGCACCACGCCACGTTGCACCAGATCGGCTGGCGACAGGTTTTCGATGCGCTCTCCACGCAGCTCAATGGAGCCCTTGGTCACCTCGCCACGCTCACCAGCCAGCAGGTTGGAAATCGCGCGAAGCGTGGTGGTCTTGCCGGCGCCATTGCCGCCCAGAATGGCCACGATGCCGCCCTCCGGCACCTGCAACGACACGCCCTTGAGCACCAGGATCACGTGGTTGTAAATGACCTCGATGCCATTCACGTTGAGAACAATGTTTTTCGTTTCACTCATGGTGTTAGTTCCATTCAAACCAAATGAAAGCCCGGCATAGCGGGGCTTTCATTTGGCGGCCCGCCAGGGCCGCCGTTGCTATCAGGACTGGCAATCCGCAGGCGTGCGCGGTGTCAGCTTCTTGTCGGCCGCGTACTTGGCAGCCGTGGTCTTGACCAAGGGCTTCAGAATCATCTCGTCGGCCTGCAGCCAGTCAGACGAGAAGTTCCACTTCTTGCCGTCCCAGGTGTGAACGCGTGCCCAGTTGGAACCCATGTGGTCCGCGCAGGTAGTGGCGATGGGGCGCATCACGCCGGCAAAGCCCAGGGCGTCAAGCTTCTTCTGGTCCAGCGCCAGGTTCTCGTAACCCCAACGTGCCTGCTCACCCGACACCCACTTGCCCTTGCCGAAACGCTCCTGCGCACGGCGCACACCTTCCACGGCCAGCATGGCGCTCATGGCACCGCGCATGTAGAGCACCTGACCCACTTCTTCCTTGGGTCCGGAGCCTTCGCCCTTGCCGTGGACCTTTTCCAGGATTTCCTTGACCACGGCGGACTGTGGCTCGGCACCGTGCTGCATGGTCACCGCGTTGTAGCCCTTGGCACCTTCGCCCACGTCCTTCACGTCCGGCTCGGCACCCGACCACCACACGCCATACATCTTTTCACGGGGATAGCCGGTGGCTTGCGCTTCCTTCAGTGCGGTCGAGTTCATCACACCCCAGCCCCACAGCAACACGTAGTCAGGCTTGGCCTGACGAACCTGCAGCCAGGCGGCTTTCTGGTCCACGCCAGGAGCTGTCACCGGCAACAACTGCAGGTTGAAACCCAGTTGCGCAGCACGTTCCTGCAGCAGGGGAATGGGCTCTTTGCCATACGGGGAATCGTGGTACACCAAGGTGACCTTCTTGCCCTTGAGCTTGTCCATGCCACCTTCCTTCTTGCCAATGGTCTGCACCAGGGCATCGGCTGCCAGCCAGTAGGTTCCGGCCAAGGGGAAGTTCCACTTGAAAACGGTACCATCCTGGCTTTCGCTGCGACCATAGCCGGCGGTGATCAGCGGGATCTTGTCGCCAGGGGCTTTTTCGGTCAATGCAAAGGTGATGCCGGTGGACAATGGCTGGAACACGGTGGCGCCGCCATGCTTGCCCTTCAGGCGCTCATAGCACTCCACGCCGCGTGCTGTGTCGTAGCCGGTTTCGCACTCTTCGTAAATGATCTTGACACCGTTGATGCCGCCGCGTGCGTTGGTGAGCTTGAGGTAGTCGGAGTAGCCGTTCGCCCATGGCACACCGTTGGGCGCGTAGGGTCCGGTGCGGTAAGGCAGACCCGGAAAGAACTGCTCCTTGGCCTGCGCGAATGCGCCAGCACCGGCAGCCGCCAGCACACTGGCCAGAACAATGTTGCGAATTTTCATGGAAGTCTCCTAAAGGTCGGCATTGGTATGCCTGTGGTTAACGAACGAACAACGCAGCGAAAAATCAATGGGGGAAGGGCCACAGGCGCAGCTTCTGCTTGGAAAGGGCCCACAACTTGGCCAAACCATGCGGCTCCACAATCAGGAACCACACAATCAGCGCGCCAAAAATAATCAGTTCGGCGTGGGAAATACCCGCCGTCGAAATCTCAACTCCGAACAGCTGACCCAGCAGGGGCAGGAACTGGTTCAGGAAAATTGGCAGCAGCACGATAAAGCCCGCACCAAAGAAACTGCCCATGATGGAGCCCATGCCGCCGATGATGACCATGAACAACAAACGGAATGACATGTCCACCGAGAATGCCGCCGGCTCCCAGGCACCCAGGTAAACAAAGCCCCACAGTGCGCCAGCCACACCGACGATGAAGGAACTCACGGCGAACGCGCTGAGCTTGGCATACATGGGGCGGATACCAATCACGGCAGCGGCCACGTCCATGTCGCGAATGGCCATCCACTCGCGCCCCACCGCACCGCGCACCAGGTTCTTGGCCAGCAGAGCCATCACCACCAGAATCGACAGGCACAGGATGTACTTGGAAATGGGGCTTTCGATGGGCAGACCCAGAACCTGCAAGTCCGACACCGACACCGAGCCAGACGGCGCGTCGTTGGTGAACCACTTGATGCGCAGGAACATCCAGTCGCTGAAGAACTGCGCCGCCAGCGTGGCCACGGCCAGATACAGGCCCTTGACGCGCAAGCTGGGCAAGCCAAACAGGATGCCGAAGGCGCTGGAGCACAACCCGCCCAAAACCAGCGCTGCCAGCAAGGGCATGCCAGGAACGCGCACGAAGAAGTTGAAGGCTGCGTAGGCACCCACGGCCATGAAGGCGCCGGAACCCAGCGAAATCTGACCGCAATAGCCCACCAGGATGTTCACGCCCAGCGCCGCCAGCGCCATGATCAGGAAGGGAATGAAGATGGCACGGAACATATAGTCCGAACCCAACAGGGGTACCACCAAAAATGCTGCCGCAATCAGCGCCAGAATGGCCCAGCGGTCTTGTGCAATGGCAAAGATTTGCTGGTCAGCGCGGTAGCTGGTCTTGTATTGGCCGTTTTCTCTGTAGAACATTTTGCTTACTCAATACGTTGTAGGTCAGACACGATCAATGATCTTCTCGCCGAACAAGCCCTGGGGCCTGACCAGCAGGAACAACAGTGCCAGCACATAGGCAAACCAGATCTCGATGCCACCGCCCACATAGGGGCCCAAAAACACCTCGGACAGCTTCTCACCCACGCCGATGATCAAGCCGCCGACGATGGCGCCTGGCACCGATGTCAGGCCACCCAGGATCACCACCGGCAGCGCGCGCAGGGCCACGGTGGTCAGCGAGAACTGCACGCCCAGCTTGCTGCCCCAAATCATGCCGGCAACCAGGGCCACCACACCGGCCACGCACCAGACGATGACCCAGATGCGGTTCAGCGGAATGCCGATACTCTGCGCCGCCTGGTGGTCATCGGCCACGGCGCGCAACGCACGGCCGGTGGCGGTCTTCTGGAAGAACACGCTCAGCAAAGCCACCAGCACCGCCGCAATCACGGCCGCATACAGGTCTTCCTTGTTGATCAGGATGCCGCCCTCAAACATCTGTTCGAACGCCATGATGGGTTCCTTGGGCATGCCGACGTCAATCTTGTAGATGTCGCTGCCAAAGATGGTCTGGCCGATACCGTCAAGAAAGTAGCTGATACCCAGCGTGGCCATCAGCAGGGTGGTGCCCTCCTGGTTCACCAGATGGCGCAGCACCAGCCGCTCGATGACCCAAGCCACCACGAACATCAATGCCCCGGCAATGGCGAAGGCGATCAGGTTGGCAGCAATCGGATTGGTAATGCCAGTCCAGATGGGAATCCACTCGGAGAAGCGCGCCATGGCCAAGGCCGCGAACAGCACCATCGCGCCCTGCGCGAAGTTGAACACGCCCGAGGCCTTGTAAATCAGCACAAAGCCCAGTGCCACCAGCGAATAGAGCATGCCCGCCATCAGGCCGCCCAAAAGAGTCTCTAGAAAGAATGCCATGTTCTTGTTCCTTAGTGGCTTGTGCCAAGGTAGGCGCTGATCACATCCGGGTTGCTGCGCACCTCGTCCGGTGTGCCATCCCCGATCTTCTTGCCGTAGTCCAGCACCACCACACGGTCGGAGATGTCCATCACCACGCCCATGTCGTGCTCGATCAGAACGATGGTGGTGCCAAATTCCTCATTGACGTCCAGCACAAAGCGGCACATGTCCTGCTTTTCTTCAACGTTCATGCCAGCCATCGGCTCGTCCAGCAACAGAACCTGCGGCTCCATCGCCAGCGCACGACCCAGGTCCACCCGCTTCTGCAGGCCATAGGGCAACTGCCCCACCGGGGTCTTGCGAAAGGCCTGGATTTCCAGGAAGTCGATGATGCGCTCCACCGCCTCACGGTGCATGATTTCCTCGCGCTCAGCGGGACCGATCCGCAGCGCCTGCATCAGGAGGTTGCTCTTGATCTTGAGGTTGCGCCCGGACATGATGTTGTCCAGCACGCTCATGCCCTTGAACAGTGCCAGGTTCTGGAAGGTGCGGCCAATGCCCATCACCGCCACCTGGTGGCTGTCCATGTGTTTGAATGCCTGACCTCGAAAGGTGATGGAGCCCTGCTGCGGCGTGTAGACGCCGTTGATGCAGTTCAGCATCGAACTCTTGCCAGCGCCATTGGGGCCGATGATGGCGCGCACCTCGTGCTCGCGGACGTTGAAGGAAATATCGGTCAGCGCCTTGACGCCACCAAAACTCAGCGAAATGTTCTTGACGTCCAGGATGACGTCGCCAATCTTCTTCTGGGCACCGACCGGTGCCACTGCTGCGGGTGTTGTGTTGCTCATGCTGCCGCCTTCACAGGTGCAAAGGTCTTGGTATCGTCAATTCTCAGCGTGGCACTGACCTTGCCAGTGCGGCCGTCTTCAAACTTGACCTGGGTTTCAATGAATTGGGAGGTCTTGCCACCGTACAGCGCGTCAATCAACACGTCGTAGCGCTCGGCAATGAAACCGCGGCGGACCTTGTTGGTGCGGGTCAGTTCGCCGTCGTCGGCGTCCAGCTCCTTGTGCAGCACCAGGAAGCGGCTGACCTGGCTGCCAGCCAGCAGCGTATCCACGCTCAGGTCGGCATTGACCTTTTCCACGCACTCCTTGATCAGCTGGTAGACCTCGGGCTTTTGCGCCAGATCGGTGTAACCGGCGTAGGGCAGGTTGCGCCGCTCGGCCCAATTGCCCACCGCGTCGAAGTCAATGTTGATCATCACGCACACCTTCTCCCGACCGTCGCCATAGGCCACGACTTCCTTGATGTGCTGGAAGAACTTGAGCTTGTTCTCCACGTACTTGGGCGCGAACATGGCGCCGTCGTTGGCGCCACCCTTGATGCGGCCCACGTCCTTGACGCGGTCGATGATCTTCAGGTGGCCGTGCGCATCAATGAAGCCGGCGTCACTGGTGTGGTACCAGCCGCCCTCGGTCAGCACCTCGGCCGTGGCGGCCGGGTTCTTGTAGTATTCCTTGAGCAACCCCGGCGACTTGACCAGGATTTCGCCGTTGTCGGCCACCTTGATCTCCACCCCCTCGCAGGGCACGCCCACGGTGTCGGCGCGGGCTTCGTGGTCCGGCTGCAGGCAGACAAACACGGCAGTCTCGGTCGAGCCGTAGAGCTGCTTCAAATTGATGCCAATGGAACGGAAGAACGAAAACAGGTCCGGCCCAATGGCTTCACCAGCCGTGTATGCCACGCGCACGCGGCTCATGCCCAGCGTGTTACGCAAGGGACCGTAGACAAACAGGTTGCCCAGGCCATACAGCACGCGGTCCATGAAGGACACCGACTTGCCATCCATCAGGGTGGGGCCAACGCGCTTGGCCACGCTCATGAAATAGTGGAACATGCCGCGCTTGATGGCGCCAGCATCTTCCATGCGGATCATCACACTGGTGAGCAGACCTTCAAAAATGCGGGGCGGTGCAAAGTAATACGTGGGGCCGATTTCCTTGAGGTCGATGGTCACCGTTGCGGCCGACTCGGGGCAGTTCACCACATAGCCGCAGGCCAACCATTGGGCGTAACTGAAGATGTTCTGGCCAATCCAGGCCGGCGGCAGATAGGCCAGCACCTCTTCGGAACCGGTCAGCTTGTCAAAATCGGCGCCCACACGCGCCCGGTTGAGCAGCGAATTGTGGGTGTGCACCACACCCTTGGGGTTGCCGGTGGTGCCGGATGTGAAGAACATGGCACCCACGTCATCGGGCTTGGCCTGGTTCACTTCGTTGGCAAAGAAGTCGGGATGCAGACCCACGAACACCTTGCCGGCCGCCTGCAGCTCGTCCAGCGAAGCCAGACAGGGCTCGTCATATTTGCGCAGGCCGCGAGGGTCATCAAAGTAGATGCGCTCCAGTTGCGGGCAGCTCTCGCGGATTTCCAACAGCTTGTCGACCTGTTCCTGGTCTTCGGCGAAGGCAAAGCGCACTTCGGCATTGTTGATGGGGAACACGCACTCGGCGGCGGCGGCGTCCTGGTACAGCGGCACCGGAATGGCGCCCAGCGACTGCACGGCCAGCATGGTGGCATACAGGCGTGGGCGATTCGCCCCCACCACCACCATGTGCTCGCCCCGGCGCAGGCCGGCCTGGTGCAGGCCAGCGGCCAGATGCTGCACCATGGCAGACAAGTCCGACCAGGACAGTGACTGCCAAATACCGTATTCCTTTTCACGCATCGCGGGCGCATTGGGGCGCTCACTGGCGTGCTTTTGAAGTAGTCGCGGAAAAGTCGTTTGCATTCCGAATCCTTGTCACCTGTGCCGAACCCCGATACCAAACAACGGGGCTGTGTATGGGCGCAATTATTAGGCCGGCATTTGACGTCAGGTTGTCGTTTGGACGACAATTCATGCACTTTGAACTAGGTGTTTTCCCTTCACTTTCAGGCAACTTACAGACCATGCCAACTCCCTCCGATTCCGCCCTGCACCAGCGTCGCCGCAGCCTCACGCCCTCCGAACTGGATGCCATTCCGTGGATACAACTGCTGTCGCCGCTGGAGCGGGACCGCGCCCTTGGCGAACTGAAGATTGCCGACGCCAGCCCTGGGGAATACATCTGCCGCATGGGACGCCCGGTGACCTACTGGTTTGGCGTGGTGGATGGCCTGTTGAAGATGAGCAGCGACAACGCCGAGGGCCAGACCATGACCTTCACCGGTGTGCCACCCGGCGGTTGGTTTGGCGAGGGCACGGCCATGAAGCGGGAAACCTACCGCTACAACATCCAGCCCCTGCGCAAGAGCCGCGTGGCCGGCCTGCATGTGGACACCTTCCACTGGCTGCTGGACCACTCCATCGGCTTCAACCGCTTTGTCATGAACCAGCTCAACGAACGCTTGGGCCAGTTCATCGCCGCCCGCGAGATCGACCGCATGACCAACCCCGACATCCGCGTGGCCCGCAGTCTGGCCTCGCTGTTCAACCCGGTGCTGTACCCGAATGTGGGCGAGGTGCTGCGCATCACCCAGCAGGAACTGGCCTACCTGGTGGGGCTGTCGCGCCAGCGGGTCAACGAGGCGCTTACGGCGCTGGCCGCGCACGGCGCCATCCAGGTGGAATATGGCGGCCTGCGGGTCATCAACCTGCAGGCCCTGCGCACCCAGATGGTTTTTAGATAAATCGGGCTCCAGCCCTCGTCGAATATAAATAGATTGCTACCATTTCAGTAGCAAACAAAGGAAATACCCCAAACGCTTCAGGCCGCCATCCGGTGTTCGTAGTAGGGCTGCTCCCGGTCATCCAGGATGGCATACAGCGCAGCAAGGTTTCCCGGTTCGGGGTTGAGCCAGGCGTCCATGTGCTCCGGCTTGATCGGGATGATGCAACGGTCCAGACCGGCGGCGGCCACCTCGGGCGGCGGTTCATCGGTGATGGCGGCAAAGGAATACAGCTCGGGCTCCCCGTGGGCCGTCCAGCGCGACCACAGGCATGCCACCAGCATATCCTGCTGCGGCTGTGGCTTGAACTCCAGTACCCGGTTCTCCGTCTCACCGCATCCGCCGGGCACGGCAACGTCCACATGCTCGTAAAAGGCATTCACCACCATGATTCCATGGGTGTACCCAAACTGCTCTTTCCAGAAGCCCTGCAGGTTGTCACGGCGCGCGTTATACGTGCCCGGGTACTGGGTGTCGTATCCAGGGGGTTTGCCAGCAGGCCGGCATTGGTAACGCATGGGCTTGATGACCCGTTCACCACCCTCCACCACCAGGACCGGCGCGTAATGACCGGGATAGATGCGGGCATCGGCATCCTGCAGGGTGGTACGTCGCAAATCCGCCAGTTTGCCGAGTATCCACTCCGTCTTGGCGGTGGCAATGCGCCGCGACTCCAGCGCGGCCTTGGTCGTGCGAGTCTGCAGCGTGCGCTCGGCATCGGCCAACCGCTTGCGTTGTTTGAACAGTTCTTGCTCCAGCCGCTGGGTCTGCTGTGCCTTGAACTGGTCAATCAGAACCCGGATGCCATGCTCCCACTCGGTCTCTGGGGTCGTGAACGCCAGATCGAGCGCCAAGGGAATCTTGATGCGCGCATCCTGCAGGCGGTTCCAGTACAGCGCAACAAAAGCCTCCACGTCGATCCTGGCATCGTACAGGCGCTGATACTTCCGGTATTCGGCCTCGATTTGCGCGGAGTAACACATGCCCGCATGATACGGTCGGCCACCGCGCTTGCAGTGACATGGTCCGCACCCGTCTGTGCCAGGGCATAGCATCGGGCGATCTGATCGGTCAAGGACTCGGCCCACAACGGACACTTGCTCCCCAAGCGGCATGCAGCCCTCGTAAAATAGGCGCAAGCAGCTACAAAAGATATAGCAAATGACCGATTCCAAACCGCCCCCCACGTTCCGCCGCGCGCCGCCTCCGGCGGCCAAGACCAGCGCAAGCCGTGCCCCCATCCCCGCCGGGCAGGCCAACACGGCAGCGCACGGGGCCAACGGCACCATCCGCCTGAACAAGCGCATGGCCGAACTGGGCCTGGCCTCGCGGCGCGAGGCGGACGACTGGATCGCCAAGGGCTGGGTCAAGGTCAACGGCAAGGTCGCCGAAATGGGCATGCAGGTGGCTGCGGACGCGCGCATCGAGGTCACCCAGCAAGCCAAGGGCGCGCAGGCCAACCAGGTCACCATCCTGCTGAACAAGCCCATCGGCATCGTCAGCGGCCAGGCCGAAGACGGCCACCAACCCGCCATCACGCTGATCCAGCCGCAAAACCGCTGGGCGGACGACAACGCCCGCTTTTTTTTCCACGGGAGCCAGCTCAAGAGCCTGGTGCCGGCCGGGCGGCTGGACATTGACTCCACCGGTCTGCTGGTGCTGACGCAGGACGGCCGCGTGGCACGCCAGCTGATTGGCGAAGACGCGGTGATGGAGAAGGAATACCTGGTGCGCGTGGTCTATACCGGCGTGGCCAACGCGGCCGCGGCCGACTCCGCCGCAGCCACCTACGGGGGGCGCCCGGTTGCCAAACCGGCGCAGCCGGCAGCCCCCACCCAGCTCAGCCGCATCGACGACGACGACCCCATCAGCGCCGACGTGCAGTCCGTCTTCCCCGCCGACAAGTTGCGCCTGCTGCGCCATGGCCTGAGCCTGGACGGTCAGGCGCTGAAACCCGCCAAGGTCGAGTGGCAAAACCCCGAACAGCTACGCTTTGTACTGACCGAGGGCAAAAAGCGCCAGATCCGCCGCATGTGCGAGCTGGTCGGCCTGAAGGTGGTGGGCCTCAAGCGCGTGCGCGTCGGCAAGGTCATGCTCGGCAACCTGCCGGTCGGCCAATGGCGCTACCTGGCGCCCCACGAAAAGTTCTGATGGCCAAACCCCTGAACCACCTGCGAGCCTCCGACCTGCGCGCAGTGGCGCAACTGGCCACCCAGGCCACCCGCGGTGTCGCCACCATGGCCGAGGGCGTGCACCAGGCGGTGTGGAGCAGCATGGGTGTCTCCGGCGCCGACAAAGCCAAGACCCGCGGCATCACCGGTTTTGTCTACCGCACCGTGCATGGCGTGACCGAGCTGGTGGGCAAGGGGCTCGAAGCCGCCTTCACCAAGCTGGAGCCGCTGCTGGAATCCCTGGTGGACGCGCCTCCCGAGACGCCTGAGCGCGAGGCCGTGCTGGCCGCCCTGAATGGCGTGCTGGGCGACCGGCTGGCGCAGACCCACAACCCGCTGGCCACGCCGATGACGCTGCGCTACCAGGGTCAGGAGCTCGCCCCCCACACGATGCCCGCCATGCCGCAAGCCACGGGAAAAGTCCTGCTGCTGATCCATGGTCTGTGCATGAACGACCTGCAATGGATCGCCCCGCCCCGCGAAGACGGAAAACCGGTTGCCAACCACGCCGCCGTGCTGGCGGCAGAGCGCGGCTACACCCCTATTCATTTGCGCTACAACACCGGTCTGCACACCTCGCAGAACGGCCAGGAACTGGCCCTGCTGCTGGAGCAACTGCTGGCCCATTGGCCGGTGCCGGTGCAGGAACTCACCGTGCTCGTGCACAGCATGGGGGGTCTGGTGATCCGCAGCGCGGTGCACGTCGCCCAGCAAGGAGGCTTGCAATGGCCGGGCCAGTTAAGAAATATCGTTTTCCTGGGCACGCCGCACCATGGCGCGCCGTTGGAACGCGCGGGCAACTGGGTGGATGTGATCCTGGGCGCCACACCGTTCAGCAAACCCTTTGCCAAACTGGGCCAGTTGCGCAGTGCCGGCATCACCGACCTGCGCTACGGCTTTGTGCTGGATGCCGATTGGCACGGACACGACCGTTTCCGGCGCAAGCCCGACCGGCGCGAGCCGCTGCCGCTGCCCGAGGGAGTGGCCTGTTTCACGGTGGCCGCAACGGCTGCCGCCCAGCGCAGCCCGTTGGCTGACCGCGTGGTGGGCGACGGGCTGGTGCCACTGGCCAGCGCGCTCGGCCAGCATGACGACCCGCGCCACCAGTTGGCATTTGCCAAGTACGCGCAGACAATTGTGTACCGCACCCACCACATGGAGTTGCTGTACAGCCCGGTGGTCACGCAACAGCTGCTGAACTGGTTGAAGTAGCTGCAGGCCCGCAGCAAAACCGGGGTCTTGAAATGCCCCCCATCGCCCATAATTGAGGGTTTCCCGCGCGGCGCAGCAGCGTTGTGCGGCACGATTCTGTTTTAGTTGATGTTCTACCGAAAGTTTCACTCCCTATGAGCAAGCAAACCCTTTCCTTCCAGGCCGAAGTGGCCCAGTTGCTGCACCTGGTTACCCACTCGCTGTATTCCAACAAGGAAATTTTCCTGCGCGAACTGATCTCCAACGCGTCGGACGCCTGCGACAAGCTGCGCTTTGAGGCCATCAACGACAGCGGCCTGTACGAGAGCGATTCCGAGCTGAAGGTCAAGGTCACCTTCGACAAGGATGCCAAGACGCTGACCATCACCGACAACGGCATCGGCATGAGCGCACAGGAGGCCATCGACCATCTGGGCACCATCGCCAAGAGCGGCACCAAGGATTTCGTTTCCAAGCTGAGCGGTGACCAGAAGGCCGACTCCCAGCTCATCGGCCAGTTCGGAGTGGGCTTCTACTCCGGTTTCATCGTCGCCGACAAGATCACCGTCGAGTCGCGCCGTGCCGGCATGAAGGAATCCGAGGGCGTGCGCTGGGTCAGCGGCGGTTCAGGCGACTTCGAAGTCGAGACCATCACGCGCGCCCAACGCGGAACCAGCGTGATCCTGCACCTGCGCGAGGACGCCCTGGACTACGCCCAGGCCTGGAAGGTCAAGAACATCATCAGCAAGTATTCCGACCACATCAGCCTGCCCATCCTGATGGAGAAGGAAGAGTGGAAAGACGGCGAGCCAATCAATCCGGCCGATGAAAACGGCGGCCGCCAGCCCGGTGGCATGGTCAAGACCGGCGAGTGGGAAACCGTCAACAAGGCCAACGCCATCTGGAGCCGCGCCAAGAAGGACGTCACACAAGAGCAATACGACGACTTCTACAAACAGATCAGCCACGACTTCGAAGCCCCGCTGGCCCACACCCACAACCGCGTGGAAGGCAGCACCGAGTACACCCAACTGCTGTACCTGCCCTCCAAGGCGCCGATGGACCTGTGGAACCGCGAGAAAAAGGGTGGATTGAAGCTCTACGTCAAGCGCGTCTTCATCATGGACGATGCCGAAGCCCTGCTGCCGACCTACCTGCGCTTCGTCAAGGGCGTGGTGGACAGTGCCGACCTGCCGCTGAACGTGAGCCGTGAACTGCTGCAGGAGAGCCGCGACGTCAAGGCCATCCGCGACGGCTGCACCAAGCGCGTGCTGTCCATGCTGGAAGACCTGGCCAAGTACGACAAGGCGCCCGCCGCCTCTGAGGGCGAAGTGACCGACGTGCTGTCCGAGGAAGACAAGGCCAAGGAAGGCAAGTTCACCAAGTTCTACAGCGAATTTGGCGCCGTGCTGAAGGAAGGCCTGGGCGAAGACTTCGCCAACAAGGAGCGCCTGTGCAAGCTGCTGCGCTTTGCATCCACCAGCAGCGACGCTGCCACCGTGGGCTTTGCCGACTACAAGGCGCGCATGAAGGAAGGCCAGGAGGCCATCTACTACATCACCGCAGATACCCTGGCGGCAGCCAAGAACAGCCCGCAGCTCGAAGTGTTCAAGAAGAAGGGCATCGAGGTCCTCTTGATGACCGACCGCGTCGACGAGTGGGCGCTGAACTTTGTGCACGAATTTGACGGCACGCCGCTGCAAAGCGTGGCCAAGGGCGCGGCAGACCTGGGCAAGCTGCAGGACGAAGCCGAGAAAAAGGCCGCCGAGGAAGCCGCCGAGACCCTCAAGCCCCTGCTGGCCAAGCTCAAGGAAGCGCTGAAGGACAAGGCCGAAGACGTGCGCGTCACCACCCGCCTGGTCGACAGCCCTGCCTGCCTGGTGGTCAAGGACGACGGCATGAGCACCCAGCTGGCCCGCATGCTCAAGCAGGCCGGCCAGGCTGCGCCCGAAGTGAAGCCGGTGCTGGAAGTGAACGCCGAGCACCCGCTGGTCAAGAAGCTGGACGGCTCGGTGCATTTCAACGACCTGGCCCACATCCTGTTTGACCAGGCCCTGCTGGCTGAGGGTGGCATGCCGGCCGACCCGGCTGCGTATGTGAAGCGGGTGAACGCGCTGCTGGCCTGATCATTCTGAGGCAAACGAGGCTCTAGCCCTCGTCATTATTAACAAAAGCGCTACCAAATTGGTAGCGCTTTTCTTTTTTTACTTTCAAAATGGACGCAGTGTGACTACACTGCGGGCACCATCCTGCTGCCTGGAGGCCGCCACCCGTGAAGGTCCTGCGCTTGCCCCGCTCCAAAGTGCACCTCGGTGCGCCGCTGCCGTGGAACGTGCGGGACGAGGCTGGCCAGCTGCTGCTCTCCAAGGGGCACTTCATCCTGAACGAGCACCAGTTGGAAGAGTTGCTGGAGCGCGGCGCTTTTGTGGATGTGGAGGAAATTCGCGCCGCCGCGCGCGAGGAGCAGCCCCCGGCGGCTCCCACGGTGGCTGCGCCGCCCAACCTGTTTGGCCTGTGGGAGCAGACCCCGCAGGCGCTCAAGAACCTGATGGCTGACCCAGCGGCCCATGCGCACGCCGATGGCGCCCGGGACTTCGGCGCCGAGTTGGACCAGTTCGCCGGCCATGTGCTGGCGCTCGTCGACAGCAGCCCGGATATTGCCATCTACCGCAGCGTGCGCCAGGACCATGCCCAGAACTATTACTACGGCTACGCGCATGCGCTGCACACCGGCGTGCTGTGTGTGCTGCTGACGCGCCACCTGCATTGGCCTGCGGCGCGCACACGCACGCTGCTCAAGGCCGCGCTGACGATGAACCTGAGCATCTTCGAACTGCAGGGCCAGATGGCCGCCCAGGACGTGCCCATGCGCGACCGCCAGCGCGCCGAACTCCACAAACACCCCGAATTGGCGGTGGAGCGCCTGCAGCAGCGTGGCATCACGGACGCCGACTGGCTGCAAGCCGTGGCCCAGCACCACGAACACGCCGATGGCAGCGGATACCCTTTGGGCATCACCACCATTTGCGACATGGCGCAGGCGCTGCGCGTGTGCGATGTGTTCATGTCCAAGATCACACCGCGCGTGCTGCGCCCTGCCGTGACCCCACAGGAAGCCGTGCGCCAGGTCTACCAGGATGACCACGGTGGCCCGCTATCCAACGCGCTGATCAAGGAGTTCGGCATCTACCCGCCAGGCGATTTCGTCAAACTGGCGTCCGGCGAACTGGGCGTGGTGGTGCAACGCACCGCCAATGCCCGCGCCCCCATCGTCGCCAGCATCACCGATACCGCCGGCCACCCGGTGGCCCGCACCCAGCGGCACGACACGGGACAGCCGGAGTTCGCCATTGTCGGAACCGCGTCCAACCCTGCCCTGCTGGCCCGGCTGCCGCCAGAGCGCTTGTACGGGTTTGCGCAAGGGCCATTGCATTGACTGCACACAGGGAGCTCTTTGTCCTGGCCCATAGGTCGGCACCACATTCAACGCCCCCCGATACAGCTCATCCGCTCGACTCAAGCCTCAGCCGAGACGCAATCGAGACCGGTGTATATTTTGTTCAGTCACCCCTGCGTCCGTCCGATGCCCGTCTAATTCGCACGCCCAGTAGCTACTCAAGCAAGAAAGCAGAACGCAATGTCAACTGCCCACTATCAACATGCTGTCACAAATCCACTGACGACAATCAACCGAAGGCTCGCGCTTGTCTTCCTCCTTCTACTCACATTGATAGGCATCGCGTGGCCGGTGAACTCATACGCCGCTCAGCGGCCGGACGACAACACTCAACGACGGGAAGTCGTGTTTATCGAAGGCGACGTGACAGACTACCCAAGCCTGGTACGTGATTTCAATCCCTCAACACAAAAATTCATCTTGGATCCTGGTGCCAATGGGCTACAGGAAATCGCGCGGCTTTTGATGGGGCACGCACCCGTGGACGCCATTCACCTCGTCTCCCACGGCGCCAGCGCAACACTGCAATTGGGCACTTTGTCATTGACGCCTGAAAACTTGCCCCACTACTCGGACGTACTCGGCACCATTGGCAGGGCCTTGAAACCCGGTGGTGAAATCCTTCTGTACGGCTGCGACATTGCTGCCGGCACAAACGGACCAACCCTTGTCGCGGCGCTGGCTGATGCAACGGGTGCCAATGTGGCGGCATCCACCAATCCCACAGGGCCAACCGCATTGGGTGGCGACTGGGTTTTGGAGTATCGAAGTGGAAAAATTACCACGGCCGGTTTGGTTAGTCAGTCCTACCCATCATTGCTCGCTGCAGGGACGATGACTTTCAGCTCAAGCCCGGGGGTCGCCACAGTTACCGACGGCATGGGTGGATCTACGGACATTCCAGGCATCACGATTCAAATTTCCAGCAACCTGGGACAACCGTGGACCCTGGAGACACCCTACACTCAGAATGCAATTGCTTCTGACTATGGCAATAGCACGCCTTCGTCTTTGATCACCATCAAAAGCAGCAGCACAACCGTACCATTCTGGTTCAAGTCCATATTTGTCGTTGACTACGGCGGCGCCAATATCAACGTTGAGGGCTTCCGAAACACTGTCAGCACCGGTTCCGTGAATTTAACGACGAATGTCGGTCCGTGGGAGTTCACATTTAACAGCTCCGGTGCTTTGACCGCATCAATTTTCAACAACGTCGACGAGGTTCGCATTACTCCGCAGTCGGGCGGGCAGATGTGGATTGCCCTCAATAACATCGGGATCGACAACGCGGTCATACCTCCCCCAACCGCCACGACAGGCTCGGCCAGCAGTGTGACCGCCACCGGAGCGACTCTGAACGGCACGATCAACGACAACGGTTCCGATACAACCGTCACCTTTGATTACGGCACAACGGCGGGTTATGGCACCAACGTTGCGGCGACGACTGGCGGCACCGTCACAAATGGATCGGGCAGCACGGCCGTTGCAGTGACGCTTGCTGGTCTGAGTTGCAACACAACCTATCACTTCAGGGTCAATGGCGTTAATAGCGCAGGCACCTCCAACGGCGGTGATGCCACGTTCACCACCAGCAAGTGCCCGCAAACCATCACCTTCAACAATCCCGGCCCACAGAACTTTGGCACGACCCCCACGTTGTCCGCCACATCGACCTCCGGCCTGACGCCGACGTTCACCTCCAGCACTACCGGCGTGTGCACGATCACCAGTGGTGGCGCTTTGACGTTCGTTACCACCGGCACTTGCACCATCAACGCCGACCAGGCCGGCAATGCAACTTACGCTGCGGCCACATCGGTACCTCAGTCATTCAGTGTCAGTGCGGTTGTGCCGGGTGCGCCCACAATTGGTACTGCCTCAGCCGGGGACACACAGGTTTCTGTGACATTCTCGGCCCCTGGTTCCAACGGTGGCGCTGCCATCACCGGTTACACGGCCACCTCCAACCCCACCGGGTTGAACAGTTCGGGTTGCACCGCTTCGCCTTGCACGGTTACGGGCCTGACCAATGGCACGGCTTACACCTTCACCGTGACAGCAACCAACTCTGCCGGCACCGGCAGTGCATCCGCGGCCTCCAATAGCGCGACGCCCAAGGCCAATCAGACCATTACCTTCGCCAACCCCGGCGCACAGAACTTCGGAACCGCACCCACGCTGAGTGCCAGTTCCACGTCGGGGTTGACCGTGACCTTCAGCTCCAGCACCACTGGTGTGTGCACCATCACCAGTGGCGGCGCACTGACCTTTGTCACGGCTGGCACATGCACCATTGATGCCGATCAGGCCGGCA